>NZ_KB907876.1 GCF_000382245.1 Kushneria aurantia DSM 21353 | reverse complement strand
CTGATGCAAAAATGTTCTCGCAATCGGACCAGTCGATTCTCTGACTCATTTGCACCAACTCGTGGCGCATGTTGATGACGTCATCAAGGTAGATGTTGAGCAGGTCACGCTGTGGATTCTGGCGCTGATCGCGGGGAGTCATGTCGATTTCTCACGATTTTGGCGAGGATAGACCAGATTTTACGCCGAAAAGGGAGCATCATCCAGGCGCATAATCATGATTTCACGGTGATTTTTGGTTTTTCAGGACCGACGCATTAACGGTGTTGCATTCAGAAGCTGCATCCGCCCCTATTTGGGAGGTCCAAAATGAGTAGGCTGGATAAAGAAGAGCGGGAAATTCTGGATGCATTCGATGCCGGAGAGCTGCAGCGGTCGCCAGACAGTGAAGACAGAAAAGTGCGCCATCAACAGTACGCAGAGGCCATGTTCAAGAAAGATGCGCGTATCAACATCAGACTCTCCTCCAGGGATCTTAGGGGGCTCCAGAAGAAAGCCCTGGCGGAAGGCATCCCCTACCAAACACTGGTTGCCAGCATCCTTCATAAATATGTGGAAGGTCGCTTGCACGAGGATCGATAGCTTACGCACGTTGATCAGCCATCCCCCGCCAATCTGTTCTTTATTGGTTTTATATACAGCAGAGGAGGCAACGTCATGGCACGCAACCCGATCCCGTTCCAGCTCCGCAATCGCCTGACCAGCTCGACAAAGCTCGCAGGGGGTAGCCGGAAGTATCGTCGCCGTCACTGACGGCCCCCGGAGCAAAGCCGATCCACTGCGCCAGCAGGCCGGGCGTCGTTACGGCGTGCCAGACCCTGTCGCGAGGATGATCGAGTTGACACTCATGGACGATCTCATCACTTCGTGAGTGGTTCATTGCGCCATCTCCTTGAGCAGCGTTTTCAGATTGTCGAGACGTTCGGGCCAGAAGTCGCGGTAACGTGCCAGCCAGTCGACCAGCGGCTGCATGCCTTCGGGGGCGATGCGATAGCGCACCTGACGCCCTTCGCGGGTCGCCAGAATCAGTCCGGCATCGCGCAATACCGCGATATGCTGCCAACCCGCCGACAGGCTTTATGCCGTGTCGTCGCGAGAGGCTTCCAGTACCCGGTTGCGGCCCTGCGCCTTGGCCTCATAGAGCGCCCGGTCGGCGCTTTCCAGCAGGTGGTCCCGGGATTCACCGCGATACTCCGCCACGCCGGCCGAAAAAGTGACCCTGAGACGCTGCTCGCCCAGCGGTTCGGCTTCGAGGGCCTGGCGGATGCGGTCGACGGCAAGGCGGGCGGCGTCGACGCCGATACCCGGCAGGATCAGCAGTAGTTCCTCGCCCCCGAGACGCACGCCGGTATCGCTTTCGCGCAGCTCGCGGCGCAGCGTGTCGGCGACCGCCACCAGTACGGCGTCGCCGGCGCCGTGGCCGTGGGTGTCGTTGATCCGCTTGAAATGATCGAGGTCCATCATGGCAATGCTCAGCGCGTGGCCGTAGCGCTGATATTCATGCATCGCCTCGGACAGACGTTCGAGGCCGGCGCGGCGGTTCAGAAGAGCGGTCAGTTCGTCGTACATGGCAAGCCGGGTGAGCTGCTCGTTGGCCTCCTGCAGGCGACGCTCCAGTGCCTTGCGGGCGCTGATGTCGATCACGAAGGTGGCCTTGTAGTCGTTGCCCTCTGCATCCTGGATGCGCACCGCATCGGCCAGAATGGTGATCGGCTGGCCGTGGCGGTTGATGACTTCCCACTCCGCCTGCAGCTGGTCGCGGCTGTTGAGCGCGTCGGTTTCGCTGCCGCTGTTGATGAACTCCTGATGCATTGTGCGCATCACATCGCGGTACTGCGGCGCCAGCACCATGGTGAAGTCCCTGCCCAGCAGCTCGCTCTCGTCATAGTCATAAAGCCTGCAGTAGGCGTTGTTGACCATGGTAAAGCGGCCTTCGGCATTGGTGATGCAGATGGCCAGCGGCGTCGATCTGACCAGTTTGAGCAGGTCGATATCGGAAAAGTGGGGCTGTGATGTGGCCATGTCGCGGGTTCCAGGGTTGGAGCAGCCCGACCGGCGTATCGCTGCGGTCGTGGCAGGGGGGCGGATCAATGCCCGAATGGGCACTGTTTACTCCCTTTCGGACGCTTGTGACTTCATCATCAGCGCATAAAAAAAGCCGTCGTGGCCCTGTGCCTCGGGAAAGAGCTGTCGCCCTCGGCCGGCGCTGACTCCCCAGGTGGTATCCAGCGGACGCGCCCGGGCATCCGGGGTGCGGGCCACAAAGGCGTCGATCTGTTCGGCGTTCTCCTCCGGCAGCACCGAGCAGGTGGCGTAGAGCAGGGCGCCACCGGGAGCGAGTTTCGTCCACAGGGCGTCAAGCAAACGTGCCTGCAAAGCGGCCAGTGGCGCAATATCGGCACTGCGGCGCAGGCGCTTGATATCCGGATGGCGGCGGATCACGCCGCAGCCCGAGCAGGGGGCGTCGAGCAGGATGGCGTCGAACGCCTCGCCGCTCCACCAGTCGTCCTCGGTGGCGTCGGCGCAGTGCGTGTCGCCCGCCAGTGAGAGCCGCGCCAGTGTCGCCCTGACACGCTCCAGGCGCGCGGCGTCGCTGTCGAGCGCGGTCAGTCGTGCTTCGGGGCGTTGCTCCAGCAGGTGAGCGCTCTTGCCGCCGGGGGCGCTGCAGGCGTCCAGAATCCGCGGGGAGGTACCGGCGCGTTCGTCCAGCGCGCCCAGCAGCAGCGGCGCGGCGAGCTGGGCGGCCTCGTCCTGAACGCTCACCTCGCCCTCGGCGAAGCCGGGAAGTTCGGCCACGTCGCAGGGCGTTGCCAGCGTGATGCCATCGGCGCTGTAAGGGCAGGGGCTGGCGGCCAGATCGGCCGCCTGCAGGCGCGCAAGGTAGCGCGCGCGGTCGCCGCGGCGGGCGTTGACCCGCAGTGTCATGGGGCCGGGCTGGTTATTGGCAGTGACGATGTCCCGCCACTGCTCGGGCCAGGCGCGTTCAAGGCGCTGCAGCAGCCAGTCCGGGTGCCAGTGGGCCACTGCCGGCTGGGCGGCGACGGCGTTCAGCAGGGCATCGCCTTCACGATCAAAGCGGCGCAGGCAGCCGTTGAGTACTCGCGTGGCCCAGCTCTTGCCCAGCTCGCGGGCGGCGCCGGCGGTTTCGCCCACGGCGGCGTGGGCCGGAATGCGCATGTGGTAGAGCTGATAGAGACCGAGCAGCAACAGCGCCTGGACGTCGCTGTCACGTTTTTTGAACGGCGAACGCAGCAACTGCCCGGCAAGGGCTTCGAGCTGTGGCAGGGTACGGCAGACGCCGAAACAGAGCGCGCGGTAGAGACTGCGGTCGCGCTCGGCCAGGCTGACGGGCAGCTCTGCGGAGAGCGCCGCACGGCCGTCGAGCACCGGCGCCAGCGCCAGCGCTGCCAGGGCGCGTACGCTGCTGACCTGCGGTTTGCGTCGGCGAGCGCTCATTCGGCGCCGCCCAGCCGCACGCCGGGAGCAAAGCGCTCGCGGCGACTGCTCAGCAGCTCATGGGCATCCAGCACCCTGCCGCCCGGCAGTTGGGCGCGGGTGATGCGCAGCACGCCGTCACCGCAGGCCACGCAGAGGGCGTCCGGTTCGGCGTCCAGCAGGGTGCCCGGTAGTGCCCGGGTTTCGCTGCCACGTGCGGCGCGCGCCGAGGCGTGCCAGAGCCGCAGGTTGTCGTCGCCCAGCCGCGTCCAGGCCACCGGGAAGGGGTTGAAGGCGCGCACCCTGCAGGCGAGCTCGACGGCACTGTCGGTGAAGTCCAGTTCGGCTTCCGCCTTGCTCAGTTTGGGCGCCCAGCTGATGCCCTCGGCGGGCTGCGGGGTGGCGATCAGCTGGCCGTCGCTCAGCCGCTCGAGCGCCTCGATCAGGGTGCGCGCGCCCAGCGTGGCGAGGCGGTCGTGCAGCTCGGCGGCGGTGGTCTGCTCATCGATCGGCGTGCTGGCGGCGAGCAGCATGTCGCCGCTGTCGAGCCCTTCGTCCATCGCCATGATGGTGACGCCGCTTTCCCGGTCGCCGGCCTCGATGGCGCGCTGAATCGGCGCCGCACCGCGCCAGCGTGGCAGCAGCGAAGCGTGTACGTTGAGCGCCCCCAGCGGCGGGATATCAAGCACCGCGCGCGGCAGAATCAGGCCGTAGGCGACCACCACCAGCAGGTCGATGCCGGCCTCGCGCAGCGCCGCGCGGCCCTCTTCATCCTTCAGCGTCGTGGGCTGATGTACGGCCAGCCCGTGTTCCAGCGCCAGTGCCTTGACCGGCGAGGGCGTCAGCTTGCGCCCGCGCCCCGCGGGGCGGTCGGGCTGGGTGTAGACGCACACCACCTGGTGAGGGCTGTCAAGCAGGGCGCGCAGGTGATGGGCAGCAAAATCCGGCGTACCGGCAAAGGCGAGACGAAGCGGCTGGGACATGGCGCGATTCCGGCAGTCAGTCAATCGGTCAGGAAGCGGTTTTCTGGCGCTTGAGCATTTTCTTTTTCACTCGATCACGCTTGAGCGGCGACAGATAGTCGACGAACAGCACGCCTTCGAGATGGTCCACTTCATGTTGAATGCAGTGCGCCAGCAGCCCGTCCGCCTCGAGCTCATAGGCCTTGCCGTTGCGATCCTGCGCCTTCAGATGCACGCGCAGCGCGCGCGGCACCTCGGCGTAATACTCCGGGATCGAAAGACAGCCTTCCTGCAGGGGTTCGCGCTCCTCGCCGAGCGGCGTCACCTCGGGGTTGATCAGGACCAGCGGGTGGTTTTTCTCTTCGCTGACGTCCATCACGATCACCCTTTTGTGCACATCCACCTGGGTGGCGGCAAGGCCGATGCCCGGCGCATCATACATGGTGTCGAACATGTCATTGATCAGCCGGCGCAGGTCGTCGTCGACCGTCTCTACGGGCTGCGCCCGGGTGCGCAGGCGCTCGTCGGGGTATTCGAGAATCGTGAGTAGTGACATGGGGTCCGGTTCTGCCGTTCGGCCGCGTCGCGCTCTCAAGAGGCGACGCGGCAGTGCCGTAAATGTAGGGACAGGGCCTGATGCCCGTTCCCTTGCCGCTATTGTAGTGTGCGGGGGCAGGCAACGGAACCGACGAACGGGCGACAAGCGCGGAGGAGGGCGCCATGGGCGGTATGCAGGCACGACGAGGGTACGCCGCTGCGCTGCTGTTACTGGCCGCAGCGCCGGGCGCTGCGGCGCTGGCCGAGAGTGAGGTTGTTCGTCTTTCACCGCAGATTCGCTTTCTTTCACCTGAGGCGGCGGTGACGCCGATCGATACCACCGATATCGCGACGCTGCTCGAAGATTATCGGGTGGTCGAGCAGCCCCTCGATGACAGCCAGGGGCGCATTGTTGCCGGTCGCGGCGGTGAGGTGATCAGCGGTGCCGGCGACGAGGTAGTGGCGCTGGGCGTTGCAGGGGAGAGCGGCCAGCGTTATGGCATCTATCAGCCGGGCCGGGTACTGCAGGATGAAGACGGCCGCTTTCTGGGGCGGGTGATGCTGCCGCTGGGTGAGGCGCAGCTGGTGCGCCGCGGTGAGCCGCTGTCGGTGTTGAGGATTACCCGCAGCCGCCGTGAAATCGGCGAGGGGGCGCGACTGCTGCCGGCGATGGCGCCGCCGCTGCCGGCGCAGCTCTCGCCGCGACCCGCGCCGTCCGGCGCCAGCGGAAGCATCGTCGATCGCCCCGGTGACGGGCTGGTGATCGGCAATCGTGACCTGGTGATGATTACCACCGGGCGCGGCGCGGCCGAGCCGGGCACACTCTATAGCGTGCTCGACGAGCCCGAGCCGGTGACCGATGCCGCCACCGGTCAGCGCTATCGGGTTCCCGGAGAGCTGCTGGGTCAGCTGATGGTGCTGCGCACCTTCGGCGAGGTGAGTCTGGCGCTGGTGACCCGCATGTCGCGGCCAATGGCAGTGGGCGACCGGCTGGGGGCGCCCGCCGATGGGGCACCCTGAGGCGGCGCTCGATGCGCGCTGTTGGCTGGCGCTGGCACTGTTGCCCGGGCTGGGGCCGCGCCGTTTCAGGGAGCTGCGCCGGCAGGCGCCCGACTGGCCTGACGGCTGGCTGGTGCGGCTGGAGGACAAGCCGCGGCGGGCGCTGCTGGGCTGGCTGCAGAGCCCGACCAGCAGTGCGCTGAACGATGCCGTCGAGGCCGCCCTTGAGTGGCGCGATGGCGGCAGCGACCGTCACCTGCTGCATCCCGGCGATCCGCGCTGGCCGCTGCTGCTTGACGAGATCGACGATCCGCCGCCGCTGTTATGGGCCCACGGCGACTGCGACGCCCTGATGCCGCCGGCGCTGGCGGTGGTCGGTACCCGCAAGCCGAGCCGCGAGGGGCAGGACAACGCCCACCGTTTCGCTCGCGATATCGCCGCCGCCGGCTACACGGTCACCAGCGGCATGGCGCTGGGCATCGACGGCTGTGCCCACCGCGGCGCGCTGGACGCCGGAGGCCGCAGCGTCGCGGTACTGGGCTGTGGGGTCGATGTGCTCTACCCCCGCGGCCATGCCGCCCTGCGCCGTAGTCTGCTGGCCGAGGGTGGGCTGCTGCTCTCCGAACATCCGCCCGGTACGCCGGCGCGCCCGGCCTTTTTTCCGCGCCGCAACCGTATCGTCACCGGTCTCTCGCTGGGCGTGCTGGTGGTCGAGGCGGCAAAAGCCAGCGGTTCACTGATCAGTGCGCGGCTGGCGCTGGAGCAGAACCGCGAGGTGTTCGCGCTGCCCGGCTCGCTGCACAACCCGCAGGCGCAGGGCTGTCTGTGGCTGATTCGCGAAGGCGCCCAGCTGGTTACCGACGCCGAGCAGCTGCTGGTTGCCCTGCCCCCCGGACACGGCGCTCCCGCGCCGCTGCATGATGCCCCTTCTTCGCCTGCCGGCAGCAGTCCGTCAGCGCCCGACGACCCGCTGTGGGCGCTGCTCGACGATGCGCCGCGGGCTGTGGATTTACTGGTCGAGCGCAGCGGCTTTGGCATCAATGAGGTTTCGAATCGGCTTTTGATGCTGGAGCTGGAGGGCTGGGCCTGCCAGGTGGCGGGGGGATGGGTACGGCGCCGGCCATGAGATAGAATGCAGGACCGATTCGATCAGCGGTCACCGCCATGTCGTCAACGCGATTATCCCCATCCTGCTTCCCTTCATCGCCGTCACCTGACGAACCGGCACTGCAGGCGGCCGTCGCCGCGTTGCGCGCCGAGGGCGTACTTGCCTATCCCACCGAGGCCGTATGGGGGCTGGGCTGCGACCCCGACAGTGATCGCGCGCTGAGGCGGCTGATCGCGCTCAAGCAGCGCGCCGCTCACAAGGGACTGATACTGGTGGGGGCAACGCTTGCGCAGTTCGATGACTATCTGACCGGGCTGGATGCCGGGCTGCGGGCGCGGCTGGGCGAATCCCGGCCGGCACCGGTGAGCTGGCTGGTACCCGACAACGGCCGTGCCCATCCGCTGGTACGCGGCGAGCATACAAGCGTCGCCCTGCGTATCAGCCAGCACCCTCTGGTGGCCGCCCTGTGTCATGCCTTCGGCGGTCCGCTGGTCTCCAGCTCCGCCAATATCGCCGCCGAATCCCCGTGCATGAGCGCCGACGAGATTCGTGAGCGATTCGGCGCTGATCTGGCCCTGCTCGACGGCCCGCTGGGGGGCTTCGAACGCCCCAGTGAAATTCGCGACCTGCTCAGCGGCCGGGTGATCCGCCGCTGAGCGCCGTTTTGACGCGACGCCGGCATTGCGCCGGTGTCGCGCTGGAGAGTCATCATGTCACACGCTTATCTTGAGAAGGTGCGCCTGTACCTGCTCGATTTTCAGGATCGCCTCTGCCGCGAGCTGGTCCGCACCGATGGCGGCGCCGAGTTCTCCGAGGACGCCTGGACGCGGGAGGAGGGCGGTGACGGCCGTTCCCGCGTGATCAGCGACGGCCGGGTGTTCGAAAAGGGGGGCGTCAACTTCTCCCATGTGTTCGGCGCCAGTCTGCCGCCCTCGGCGTCCGCCGCGCGCCCCGAACTGGCCGGGCGCAGCTTCCACGCCGTGGGCGTCTCCTGGGTGCTGCATCCGCACAGTCCGCACCTTCCCACTACCCACGGCAACGTACGCTTTTTCATCGCCGAGAAAGAGGGCGAGGCGCCGGTGTGGTGGTTCGGCGGCGGCATCGACCTGACCCCCTATTACCCGGTGCACGCCGACGTGCTGCACTGGCACCGCACCGTGCGCGATGCCTGCGCGCCCTTTGGCGACGAGGTCTATCCGCGTTTCAAGCGGTGGTGTGACGACTACTTTTATCTTCGCCACCGCGGCGAGACCCGCGGCGTCGGCGGGCTCTTCTTCGATGACCTCAACGAGTGGGACTTCGAGACCTGCTTCGCTTTCCAGCAGGCGGTGGCGGAAGCCTTTCTGCCGGCCTGGCTGCCGATTGTCGCGGCGCGCCGCGATGACGCCTTCGGCGAGCGCGAGCGCACCTTTCAGAACTACCGCCGCGGGCGCTACGTAGAGTTCAACCTGGTCTACGACCGCGGCACCCTGTTCGGCCTGCAGAGCGGCGGGCGCACCGAGTCGATTCTGATGTCGATGCCGCCGGTGGCGCACTGGGTCTATCAGTATCAGCCCGAGCAGGGCAGCCGCGAAGCGGATCTTTACGCCCACTATCTGCACGCCCGCGACTGGCTCGGTGAGGTGGGCGAATGAGCGATCTCTATGCGGTTTTCGGCAACCCCGTGGCGCACTCGAAATCGCCGCAGATTCACGCCGCCTTCGCCGCGCAGCTGGGGGAGAGGGTGCGCTACGAGGCGCGCGAGGCCGAAACCGACGGCTTTGAAGCCGCCTGGCAGCGGTTTGTCGGCGAAGGCGGGCGCGGTGCCAACGTGACCCTGCCGTTCAAGCAGCAGGCGGCGACGCTGGCCGACCGCCTGAGCGAGCGGGCAGCGCTGGCGGCAGCGGTCAATACGCTGATCCCGGGTGACGGCGAACTGCTGGGCGACAACACCGATGGCGTGGGGCTTTTACACGATCTGCAGCGCCTTGGTGCGCCGCTGGCCGGCGCCCGTATTGCGGTGCTGGGGGCCGGCGGAGCGGTACGCGGCGTGCTGGGACCGCTGCTGGCCGTGGCGCCGCAGCGGCTGGTGATCGCCAACCGCACCGCCGCAAAAGCGCACGAGCTGGCGGCGCTTTTCAAGGCGCACGGGGCGATCGAGGGAGGCGGTTTCGAAGCGCTGGGTGAGGGCTTCGATCTGGTGATCAACGCCACCAGCGCCAGCCTCGCCGGCGAGCTGCCGCCGCTGCCCGAACGGCTGATTGCCGAGGAGGGTGTCGCCTACGACATGATGTACGGCGCCGAGCCGACCGTGTTCATGCAGTGGGCCGACGCCCGTGGCGCGCGCTGCCACGATGGTCTGGGCATGCTGGTAGGCCAGGCCGCCGAGTCCTGGTTTCAGTGGCGCGGCAGCCGCCCCGACCCCGAGCCGGTGCTGGCGCGGCTGCGCGCCGAGCTCTGGTGAGCCTCTTCAGGCGCTCCGCAGGCGCTCACAGTCGGGCCTGCGACCCTGCTGCCGGGCCTGTTCATAGCGCTGCATGGCGCTCTCCATGCGGTTATTGAGTGCCTGGCTGCGGTCGCCGCTGCTGGGGTGAGTGGAAGCCCACTCCGGCGGCGAGTTGCCGCCGGCTGCCTGCATGTTCTGCCACAGCTGCAGGCTGGCGCGCGGGTCGAAACCGGCGCGCGCCATCAGATCCAGCCCCAGCAGATCGGCCTCGCTTTCATGGCGACGCGAATAGGGCAGCAGCACGCCGTACTGGGCACCGGCGCCCAGCAGTTGGGTCAGCCCCTGGTTGCCGGTTACCGCATTGACTATGCCCAGCCCGGAGCTGGTAACCGCCTGGGTGGAGGCGCGTTCGTTGGCATGGTTGGCCAGTACGTGGGCGATCTCGTGGCCCACCACAGTGGCAACCTGATCCTGATCGCGGGCGATGTTCAGAAGTCCGGTGTTGATCACTACATAGCCGCCCGGCAGGGCGAAGGCGTTGGGCTCCGGGTCTTCGTAGACGCCCACCGTCCACGCCTGCGGCCCGCTATCCTGCGGCAGCGTGTCGATGATGTCGTTGGCAATACAGCTGACATACTGGCCGCGTGCGCCGGTCGCCTGGCGATGCTCCTGACGATACTGCTCGAAGGCCTGCTGGCCCTGCTGGGCGAGCTGATCGTTGCCGAACAGCGATAGCTGGGAGCGCCCCAGCGGCGACGTGGCACAGGCACTCAGGACGAGGCTGGCGGAAAGGGCACCGAGAAAGGCGGTATGGCGCTTGAGCAAGACACAAACTCCCGTAATGGACGCCGGCTGGCGACCCGGCCACCGTTGCGGCTGGACGCACGTTCAAGCCGGCGTCAGGATTGATGAATTTCGACAGCATAAACCACAGCGGTGGAGTCCTGCATGAATGAAGAGTTGAACGCCCGCCTGCTTGAGCTTCTGGCGCGCATCGAGCCGCTGCTGCCGCCCGAACAGGCGCCCATTGACTGGTCCCGCGATGTGGCGGCGATCTGGCAGCGTCACGCCCTCGGCGGCCGGCTGACGGCTGTGGCGCCGCGCGATGGCGTGCGCGTCGAGGAGCTGGTGGGTATCGACCATCAGAAGCAGGCGCTACTCGACAACACCCGCGCCTTTCTGCGCGGTCGGCCGGCCAACCACGCCCTGCTGTGGGGCGCCCGCGGCACCGGCAAATCGTCGCTGATACGCGCTCTGCTCAACGACCTCGGTGACGAGGGGCTGCGTCTGATTCAGGTCGACCGCCACGACCTGGTGGGCCTGCCCACCCTGGTGCAGTCGCTGCGCGGTAGCGACTACCGCTTCGTGGTCTACTGCGATGATCTCTCCTTCGAGGGCAGCGACGACGCCTACAAGGCGCTCAAGAGCGTGCTTGATGGCACCCTGACCGGCCCGCCGGACAATGTACTGCTTTATGCCACCTCCAACCGCCGTCACCTGCTGCCGGAGCGCATGGCGGACAACAGCGATACCCGTATCGAAGGCGGCGAGATTCATCACGGCGACGCGGTGGAGGAGAAAATCTCGCTCTCCGACCGCTTTGGCCTGTGGCTCTCCTTCTACCCGTTCGATCAGTCCACCTATCTGGCCGCCTGCCGTCACTGGGTGGCCCATCTCGGCGGCCGCTTTGACACCGATGCCGAGGCCGCCGCCCGCCGCTTCGCGCTGGAGCGCGGCGTGCGCAGCGGTCGCGCCGCCTGGCAGTTCGCCATCAGCTGGGTGGGGCGGCAGTGAGCGTCGTGCTGTCGCCAGTCTGAAGGCAGTTCGCCTTTTTCGCTGAAAGCCCTCTATTTTGAAAGCGTGAGTTTTCAAAAGGAGTGGATATGAAGACCGAATGGATCTCTTTTAGCGGTGCCGTTATGTTGAGCGCCCTGCTGGCCGCCCCGGCACTGGCCGATCAGAGCAGCGAGCAGCACAGCCCTGACCAGCAGACAAGCGCCGACAGCGGTCAGATGCAGGGCGAGCGCCTCAGCGGCAGTCAGATTCAGGAGCGGGTGCTGGGCCACAGGGTGACCGGCGCCATGGCCGGTGGCAGCCAGTACAATGAGGTGTATCGCGTCGATGGCACCATCGAGGGCGAAGGCTATACCGGCGAGGCCAGCATCGAGGGCAATCAGATGTGCTTCGACTACGGCGATGGCAACACCTGCTACCAGGTGCGCATGGTCGGTGACAACCAGATCGAATGGCTCTCTGACGGTGAAGTGGTGGGCCACGGCACCATCAGCGCCATCGAGTAATCCCGTTATTCCTGACGGTCACTATTGAAAGACAACATCCGCGGCGGCTCACTATGGAGCCGCCGTTGTCGTTACCGGGGACGTGACTCGAGGCGCATTCCCTGAACCCTGTTCACCACCGACCTCAAGGGTAATGGTGGGGGCCGGCACCAGTCGTGCCATTTCGCCGGCCAGCCTGGGCGTCAGCGACAGCATCGACCCTGCCGGTAGCTGGTTGCGGCCCGCCAGCTGCTGCGCCAGGCCCAGCAGTTGTGCGGTATAACCGCTCTTTTCGCCGGGGCTGATCGCCGGTTTCAACGCCACCGGCAGCGTTACCTCATTGCGCTCACCCGGTTCCAGCGTTACCGGCTCGGCCACCTCGCCGCTGACGGGTTCAGCGCCGGGCACCGCCAGCTGCCAGGCGTAACCGGCCAGCTCGATGACCGGCGCGGCACTCGGCGGGACCAGCGCCAGTGGCAGATCGAACTGCACCGGTGGTTCATCATTCATGTTCAGGCCGGCGCGCGCCAGCGACATGGGGTCGAGTGTCAGGGCATTGGTGGGCACGTCCCAGCGGCCGATGCGCACGTTTTCGACCCCCATCGACTCCAGCGCTACCCGCCCCAGCATCAGCCCGGCCTGCGGCAGGGCAAGGCAGCCTGTCAGCAGCGTGGCGGCCAGCAGCGGCGTGGTGAGTAAAAAGCGAGGTATGGCGTTAAAGCGCAGCGCAGGTGGCATGAGTGTCTTCCGCAGCAGTAGCCCTGGGTCGGATCGTCAAGACGGTGGCCCATATCGCCTCCGGCCTGGGTATCCGAAGGGGGGCGAGAAGATCGAGGAAATGACGCGCGATGTAATCACCGATTTGCTCTAGATCGCCTTCCGCTTCGGCCGTGAGGTGGACGATCACACGGACTTCTCTGCCATCGCCCTGTATTTTTCTTCCAGCCGTTTGAACACATCACCCGCTGGCATCGTGCGGCCAGCCTCAATATCTGCGAGGCCACGCGCGATTGAGGCATCGAGCACGGCAAGGCGCGTTTCCCGATCCTGAACCAGGCGGATGCCTTCGCTCAGCACCTCGCTTTTGGAGCCGTAGCGCCCGGCGTCCACAAGCTGCTGTACGTAGGCTTCCAGCTGTGTGCCCAACTCTGCATTGATCATCGTTTGTTCTCCCATCCGGCTATACCTGACTATGCGGCCAGGCTAGCCTATTTATCAACTGTTATAAAATAAGCGCTACCCATACCTTCCTGCCCGCTTTCTCCTTTCAACCCCGGCGCCGGTTGCGCCGCGACTCGCGGGTGCGCGAGAGCTGGCGCCCCCTGGCCTTCTCCCGATCGCTGGCATCGGCATTGTTGTCGTAGGGGTTTTTCCCGGAGCGGAATTCGAAGCGAATCGGCGTACCGCGCACTTTCAGCACCTTGCGGAAGGTGTTGGTCAGAAAGCGCTTGTAGGCATCCGGCAGGGCGTCGGTCTGGTTGCCGTGGACCACGATCAGCGGTGGGTTGCTGCCACCCTGATGGGCCATGCGCAGCTTGATACGCCGGCCGTGCACCATCGGCGGCTGGTGCTCGCTGACCGCATCCTGCAACAGCGTGGTGAGGCGATTGGTCGACCAGTGCGCGGTGGCGGAAGCGAAAGCGCGTTCGATGGACGGGTAGAGATCACCCACCGCGGTACCGTGCAGCGCCGAGATGAAGTGCAGGTCGGCATAGTCGGCAAAACCAAGGCGCCGCTTGATGTCGGCGCGCATCTTCTCCTTCGCCTCCTGCTCGAGGCCGTCCCACTTGTTGACTGCCAGTACCAGCGCGCGACCGCTGGTGAGAACATAGTCGAGCAGGTGCAGGTCCTGCTCCACCAGCCCGCTGCGGGCGTCGAGCACCACCACTGCGACGTTGCACTCGCGAATGGCGTCCAGCGTCTTGATGATCGAGAATTTCTCTGCCGTCAGGCTGACGTTCTTGCGCCGCCGGATGCCGGCGGTATCGATCAGCACATAGGGTCGGCCGCGGCGCTCGAAGGGGATCTCGATGGCGTCGCGGGTGGTGCCCGCCTCGTCGAACACCACCACACGCTCCTCGCCCAGCAGGCGGTTGACCAGCGTCGATTTGCCGACGTTGGGACGCCCGACGATGCCGATGCGTACGCCGCTGGCAATCAGGTCCGGGTGGGTCTCCTCGGACTCCTCCGGGAAGGGTTCCAGTACGTGCTCGATCAGTGCAGTAACGTTGCGGCCGTGTTCGGCAGCGATGGCGTGGGGGTCACCCAGGCCCAGCGCCCAGAAGTCGGCGATGGCGATCTCTTCCTGCTGGCCGTCGCTTTTGTTGACCACCAGCCAGGTCTTTTTGCGATTGACCCGCAGGTGGTTGGCGATCGCCTCGTCGGCGGGCATGACGCCGGCGCGGGCGTCGACCATGAAGAGCACGATATCCGCCTCGTCGATGGCCAGCAGCGACTGCTCGGCCATGGCGGCGTCGATACCCAGCTCGTCGCCGCTGATGCCGCCGGTGTCGATGACAGTAAAGGGCTTGTTGCCCAGCCGGCCGTTGCCGTAGTGGCGATCGCGGGTCAGGCCCGGGAAGTCGGCCACGATGGCGTCGCGTGAGCGCGTCAGTCGGTTGAACAGCGTGGATTTGCCGACGTTGGGTCGGCCGACAAGGGCGATGACGGGATTCATGGGTCAGGATTCACGCGGGAGAAGGGGTGTCGGCGTTGCCGGCGAGGATGGCTGCAGTGTAACCCGAAAGCGGCCGGGATTCGAAAACGGCTGCCGGCCCGGTGGAGGACACCGGGCCGGGGAGTGGTCTCAGTTGCCGTCGCCACCCTGCTGGCGCAGATTCCAGGCGATAACGTCACCGCTGTTGGTGAGCACATAAAGGCTGTCACCGTCGCTCAGCGGTGCAATGCTGATGCCGTCGCCGCCGGGATGGGCGCGGCCCACCAGTTCACCGCTGGTGGCGTCGAGCAGGTGGATATACCCCTGATAGTCACCCACCGCCAGATAGTTCCCCACCATGGCGGGGGCGCTCAATGAGCGACCTTCCAGATCTTCCTGGTTCCAGATCACCCGGCCACTGCTGGCGTCGAGCGCCATGATATGGCTGTCGGCGGTGACGGTGAACAGGTAGTCGCCGGCCAGCACCGGGGTGAGATAGCTGGACTCTTCGCGCTCCCAGATCGTCTCGCCGCTGCGCGCATCGAGCGCCATCACGCGGCCGTTGTAGCTGGTCACGAACAGTCGCCCGTCGCGGGTCAGTACCGGCTGGCCGTCCAGATCGACCATCTGTTCGACTTCAGTGCGCCCCTGGGGAATGGCGACGCGCATGTCCCACAGCTGCTGGCCGTTGCGGTTGTCGAATGCCGCCAGCCGGCCGTTGGCGAATCCGACGAAGGAGACCGGATCGATGGTGCGCGGTGTTCCGGTACCACGCAGGGTCAGCGCCGGCTGCGAGGCGTTGTAGAGCCAGCGTTGCTCGCCGCTGGCGCGATCCAGGGCAGTAAGCGTGCCATCGACGCTCTGTACCACGACCAGCGCGCTGTTGAGCTGGGGCGGCGCGAGCACCACGCTGGCGACTCGGGTGCGCCAGTCGATGTCACCGCTATCGGCGTTGAAGGCGATCACTTCACCGTTCTGCGTACCGGCGAACACTTCACCGCCGCCTACGGTAAGGCCACTGGAGATATCGGCATCGAGATTGTGACGCCAGAGCACCTCGCCGCTGGCGCGATCGATCGCCTGTACGTTGCCCGCGGCATCGCTGGCGTAGAGCGTGTCGCCGTCGATTGCCGGCGTGATCGGGTAGCGTGCCCGGGTCAGGCTGCCGATGCCCTCCGACCACTGGCGGTCGAGCGTCACACGCTGGTCAATGGTGGTCAGCTCACGCGGCTGAACGCCGGTCTGAACGTTGCCGGAGCAGCCGGCCAGCGCTACCAGCGCGCCGGCGCACAGCAGTGCGCTCAGCGGGCGGCGGCCCGCGGACAGTGTCGAGCGAATGGCGGGCGTGATCATGAAGCCTCCGCGGGTGCCAGGTCATCGAGTTTGAGTTGGGTGCCGGCCAGCGACTGCTGCTGCTCGCTGGCCAGCGTCAGGGCCTGCTGCCACGCCTCGCGGGCCTGTTCCGGCTGGCCCCGGGCAAGCAGGATATCGCCGCGCAGGTCGGCGCCACGGGGGGCCATGGTGGCCGGCAGCGTCAGCCCCTCGAGCGTGGCGAGAGCCTGATCCGGGTTGCCGGCCGCCAGCTGCACGCGGGCAAGATCAATGCCCGCCAGGGCGGTGATCAAACCGCGGTCGGTGCTGTCGCGCAGCTGTGTGAGCGCCGTAACCGCGGCGTCGAAGTCGCCGCCCTGCGCTGCCAGGCGCGCCTCGATCAGGCCTGCCATATCGGCATAGAGGGTGCCGCCGTGTTGATCGCGCAGCGTCTCGGCCAGCGTCAGGGCATTCTGCCGTGCGCCGTCATCGAGATTCGCCTGGGCGGTCAGCTGAGTCAGCTGCTGGTACTGTACCGAGGCGGCTTCACTCTGTGCCAGCTGGCGGTCCTGCCACCAGTGCCAGGCGTAGAGTCCCACCGCGGCGATGGCGATACCGCCCAGAATCGGTTTGGCGTAGTTGTGCCAGAACCGCCTGGCTGCCGCCAGCTGATCGTCTTCGTCATCCTGTAGGTGCAATTGCTGATCCGCCACCGGGGCACTCCTGTCGATTTCGTTATCGCTGCGTCGGTGAGTCCTGATGCCAGGTCAGAACATCGCTGTTGCAGCGCTTATAGCGCAGCCGGGCGCGCTTCGATCCACTGCGCCAGGCGCGCCACCAGCGCATCGCTGTCAAGAAGCTGCTGGGGGTCGTCACCGCGCAGATCCTTGAGCGCCACCACGCCATCGGCCAGCTCCTGTTCGCCGACAACGGCGGCAAAACGAGCGTGGCTGCGGTCGGCGCGCTTGAACTGGCTCTTGAGGCTGCCGCCGCCGCAGTGTACCTGTACGCGAAGCGAGGGCAAGCGGCTGCGCAGGGTTTCGGCCATCTTCAGCAGATGCAGGTCGATGTCTTCGCCCTGACCCATCAAATAGACATCCAGCACGTCCTCGGCGGCGGCGGGCATCAGGTCGAGGGTTTCCAGCAGCAATATCAGCCGTTCGACGCCCATGGCAAAGCCTACCGCGGGCGTCGGGCGGCCGCCCAGCTGTTCGACCAGGCCGTCGTAGCGGCCACCGGCACAGACCGTGCCCTGGCTGCCCAGTGCGGTGGTGGTCCACTCGAAGACGGTGCGCGAGTAGTAGTCGAGCCCGCGCACCAGGCGGGGATTGACGACGTAGTCGATGCCCAGTGCTTCGAGGCGCCGTTTGAGCCCTTCGAAGTGGGCCACCGAGTCGTCGTCGAGGTGGTCGATCAGCCTCGGCGCCGCCTCGATCAGTCCCTGCATGTCGGGGTTTTTGCTGTCGAGGATGCGCAGCGGGTTGCTGTCCAGCCGCCGGCGGGCGTCGTCGTCGAGCTCGTCGAGGTGGTGGTTGAAATACGCCACCAGCTTCGCGCGATAGGCGTGGCGCGCCTCCAGCGACCCCAGCGAGTTGATCTCCAGCCGTACGTGCTCGCGAAGCCCCAGCGCCTGCCACAGCCGCGCCGAAAGGGCGATCACTTCGGCGTCGATATCCGGCCCCTCGAGGCCGAAGGTCTCGACTCCGACCTGATGGAACTGGCGATAGCGTCCCTTTTGCGGTCGCTCGTGGCGGAACATGGGCCCGGCGTACCACAGTCGCTGCGTCTGGTGGTGTAAAAGCCCGTTCTCGATCGCCGCGCGTACGATAGCGGCGGTACCTTCCGGGCGCAGCGACAGGCTGTCGCCGTTACGGTCGTCGAAGGTGTACATCTCCTTTTCGACGATATCGGTCACTTCACCGATCGAACGGCTGAACAGAGCGGTCTGCTCGAGCATCGGGGTACGGATTTCGAGATAGCCGTACTGCTGCATCAGGGTACGGATCTGCCCTTCGAAATACTGCCAGAGCGGCGAGCGCTCCGGCAGCAGGTCGTTCATGCCTCGGATGGCCTGTAGCTTGCTGGACATTACGCTGATTTATCTTCTCTGTTGCCCCTGTCGGGCGGGGGAGCGCTCGGCACTCAGCTGCGGGTAATGACGTCCTTGTCTTCGGCTTCCTTGCGCGCTGCCCGCTCGCGGATCAGCCGTTCGAGGTCGTCGACGAGGGTGTCGTTGCGCAGCTTCTGCGCCGGCTTGCCGTCGATATAGATGAGGTTGTTGGGGCTGCCGCCGGTCAGTCCCAGGTCGGACTCCTTCGCCTCGCCGGGGCCGTTGACCACGCAGCCGATCACCGCCACGTCGAGCGGCGTCATGAGGTCGTCGAGGCGCTCCTCGAGCTGGTTCATGGTGCCGATGACGTCGAAATTCTGCCGCGAACAGCTGGGGCAGGCGATGAAGTTGATGCCTCTGGAGCGCAGCCGCAGGCTCTTGAGGATATCGTAGCCGACCTTGATCTCTTCCACCGGATCGGCGGCCAGCGAGATGCGCAGGGTATCGCCGATACCGTCCATCAGCAGCGCGCCAAGGCCGATCGAGGATTTGACCGTACCGCTGCGCAGGCCACCGGCTTCGGTGATACCCAGATGCAGCGGCTGCTCGATGCGATCGGCAATGCCGCGATAGGCGGCGACTGCCATGAAGACGTCGCTGGCCTTGAGCGACACCTTGAAGTCATGAAAGTCGAGGCGATCGAGATAGTCGATGTGGCGCAGCGCCGACTCGACCAGTGCTTCGGCGGTCGGCTCGCCGTACTTCTTTTGCAGGTCCTTTTCCAGCGAACCGGCGTTGACGCCGATGCGGATCGGAATGCCGTTGTCGCGAGCGGCCTGTACCACGGCGTGAACGCGATCCTCGCGGCCGATGTTGCCGGGGTTGATGCGCAGGCAGTCGGCGCCCAGTTCGGCAACCCGCAGGGCGATGCGATAGTCGAAGTGGATATCGGTGACCAGCGGCACCGAGGTGCGCTGCTTGATTTTGCCGAACGCCTCGGCGGCGTCCATATCCGGCACCGAGACGCGCACGATGTCGCCACCGGCGGCAGCGATACGCTCGATCTGATCGACGGTGGCGTCGACATCGAGGGTATCGGTGTTGGTCATGCTCTGTACCGAGATGGGGGCATCACCACCCACCGGAACGTTACCGACGTGAATCAGACGCGAGCGGCGCCGATTGATCGGGGACTGGCTGAACATGATAAATCACTCCCCAAGGGTAAAGCGGGCGACGTTATTGCCACCAGTATACTGTGACAGATCAACGCTTTCGCCTCTGTATTCGAGTGCCACCTGGCTGGCGTTGCCGACCGTCAGCGTGAACGGCGGTGTCCCTTCGATGGTGGCTGACGTACCGCCCTGCTGCAAACCGCGCAGCACGGTAGTGCCGTTGGCGTCGCGCACATCGACCCAGGATTGACCGTTGAAGGTCATGGCCAGCGCCGGCACGTTGGCGGCCTCGCCATCGCCTTGCTGATCGCCGTCACCGCTGCCGTCATCGACAAGCCCACCGGTGGCGCCGTTGCGTCCCTCGGGGGTGTCCACCTGCAGTTGGCCGGGAGCCGGTTCAGCGGCGTCGCTCACTACCTGCTCGGCGGGGCCGGTATTGACGATGAAGGTCTGCTCACCCGGCGATGCTGCCGGCGTCTGCGTCGACATGTCGGTGGTGTCGTTCGAGGTCGCATTGTTTGCGATGTTGCCGGATTCGGGCAGCGGTGGCAGATCGCTGTCGCTCGTGACGCTCGGGTTGCTGCCCTGTTCGACGCCAACGCTCTCCTCGTCACCGTAGCCCGGGGCACTCTCGCGCCCTTCCCACCATAGCAGCGTCATGCCGATCAGCACGACCACCACGATGAGGCTGAAGACGCGGAACAGGATGGCGCCCCAGCGCGTGGGCGGCTTGATGGTGTTGACCGGCTCGACACGGCGCTCGTCGAGGTCGCTGCGACCGTGCACCCGATCGTAGGCGGCCACCACGGCGCGATCGTCGATGCCCAGCATTCGGGCGTAGGCCCGCAGGTAGCCGCGCCGGTAGGTGGGCACCGGCACCTGTTCATAGTTGTCGCGCTCCAGATCGGCGACCAGCGAGGGGCGCAGATTGAGCTGTTCGGCGGCGTCTTCCAGCGACATACGCTGCCGTTCGCGCTCCTCGCTCAGCATGGCGCCCGGGCTGGAATCCTGCTGGGTGGAGACGTTGGGTTCGCTCATGGATAGTCCTTGTTCGATATTGGCCCGACGCGCAGTGCTGTCGTGTTTGCCGGCCGCGGAGAGACGCTCATGGTGCGGTCTCCATCATGGCGAGGCGACGTGCCAGCTGTCGGCTCTGTTCGCTGTCACCGCCAAGCTGTGTATAGCGGCGCAGAGCGATGCGTGAGGCATCGGGATTTTGTAGCTGAAATTCGCTTGCGGCCAGTCCCAGCCAGCCGCGAGTCTGGCCGGGGTCGATCTGCACCGCGCGCTGCCAGGCGTCGCGTGCCGCCCGGGTCTGATCAAGTTGCGTTCGGCACTGCCCCAGATTGGCAAAAAGCTGAGCGCGGCGCTCGTATTCGAGGTCGTTGCTGGCCCGCTCCAGCTGGTCACACGCCTCGGCGATATGTCCTTCGGCGAACAGGAAGGTGGCGTAGTTGTTGCGCGCCCGGGTAAAGCCGGGACGCTGGTCGAGCGCGCGGCGGAAATAGCGGTCGGCAACCTGCTCCTCGCCCTGGCGCTGATAAATCAGCGCCAGTCCCTGCAGCGCGTCGGGGTCAGCGGGGGAGAGGGCGATGGCGCGCTCCAGCGCCTGCTGGGCACGCTCGATATCGTCGCGCTGCAGATAGGCCAGTCCCAGCCGGCTCCAGGCCGAGGCGGGGGAGTCGGCGGCGTCGCGCGTCGTTCCGCCCGGACCGGCGCAGCCGACAAGTGCTGTCAGAAACAGCAGGCCGGCGACAAGTCTGTAGATGCTGGGGCGAAACAGGGCGTTCATCGCTTTTCGCACACGGGAAAAAGGAAAACAGGTGGCACGCCATCGTGCCGGCGTCGACCATCAAAGCGCCGCACTCTGCTCAAGTCAAGCCGGAGGCTGTGGCGCAACGACCCGGGCATCAGGAAGCGTCGAGCTGAACGGCCTTGATGTAGCGCTCGGCACGCCGGGTACGGTCCTTCACTCGGCCCACCAGTTGACCACAGGCGGCGTCGATATCATCACCCCTGGTGGTGCGCACCGGCGCCGTATGGCCCAGTTCGTAGAGCCACTGCTGAAAGCGCATCACCTGGTTGCGCGAGGGCTTTTCGTAGCCGGAGTGGGGAAAGGGGTTGAAGGGAATCAGATTGATCTTGCAGGGCAGATCGCCCAGCACTGCGGCCAGCTCCTCGGCGTGATGCTGCTGATCGTTGACCCCCTTGATCAGGGTGTACTCGATGGTAATGCGGCGCGTCGCTTCGCACTTGTCGAGGTAGCGGCGGCAGGCGTCGAGCAGGGTAGCGATGTTGTACTTGCGGTTGAGCGGTACCAGTTCGTTGCGCAGCTCGTCGTTGGCAGCGTGCAGCGAGATGGCCAGCGCCACGTCGATCTCGTCGCCCATCCGGTCGATCATCGGTACCACCCCGGAAGTGGAGAGGGTGACGCGGCGCTTGGAGAGACCGTAGCCGCTGTCGTCGAGCATCAGCTGCATCGCCGGCAGTACGTTCGAGTAGTTCAGAAGCGGCTCGCCCATGCCCATCATTACCACATTGGTCACCGCGCGGCGGCCGTCGTCGTGCCCCATGCGGCCGCCGGCGCTGGCCTGGGCGATCCACAGCTGGCCGATGATCTCGGCGGCGCTTAGGTTGCGCTGAAAGCCCTGCTTGCCGGTGGAGCAGAAGCTGCAGTCGAGCGAGCAGCCCACCTGGGAGGAGACGCACAGGGTGCGGCGGTGGCCGTTGTCGGTGGGGATCAGCACCGTCTCGACGAAGCTGCCGTCCTCGACCTCCAGCACCCACTTCTGTGTGCCATCCTCCGAGCGGCCTTCATAGACCACTTGCGGGCCGCGGATTTCAGCAATGGTGGCGAGCTTGTCGCGCAGCGCCTTCGACAGGTTGGTCATCTGTGCGAAATCGTCCACGCCTTCGTGATGGATCCATTTCATCACCTGAGCGGCGCGGAATTTTTTCTCGCCGTGCTCGATGAAAAACTGCTCCATCTGATGGCGAGAGAGGCCCAGCAGATTGACGCGGGCTTGCGAGGTGGTCTGTGTCATGACAGCAATTCCCTCCGCTGAGGGTAAAAGTACAAAGCACTGAGTAAACGACTGAAGCACCGGGCTTCAGCGGTTGACGCAGTGCTCTTGCAAACGACAACGAGGGCTATCCGCGACGGGCGCGGATAGTCCCTGTGGCGGTTCAGCCGCGCGGGCAGATCTCGTCGGCGGCGAAGAAGTAGTCGATTTCGCGCTCTGCGGACTCGGGAGAGTCGGAGCCATGCACCGCATTGGCGTCGATGGAGCTGGCGAAGTCGGCACGAATGGTGCCCGCTTCGGCCTTTTTGGGGTCGGTGGCGCCCATCAGATCGCGGTTTTTGGCGATGGCGTTGTCGCCCTCGAGCACCTGCACGACCACCGGGCCGGAGGTCATGAAGCCCACCAGGTCATTGAAGAAGGGGCGCTCGCGGTGCTCGGCATAGAAACCTTCGGCCTTCTCCTGCGAGAGGTGCAGCATCTTGCAGGCCACCACGGCCAGGCCGGCCTTCTCGAAGCGGGCGATGATGTCGCCGATGGCGTTTTTGCCCACTGCGTCCGGCTTGATGATGGAGAGGGTGCGTTGCTGTGCCATGAAAGGCTCCTTGCCAGTACTGAATGGGGCTACCCGAAAGCGTCGCCGTTGCGTCGGGTGCGGTATCTCGTGACGCCGATATCGAACGAGCGCATCAGACGCTCGGCCGCGGCGAAAAGCGCGCCATTATAGCCGGCTGTGCGCTGACATGCATCCGCCGCGCCCTGATCGACGGGTGTCAGACGCTGAAGCTCTCGCCGCAGCCGCACTCGTCGCGCACGTTGGGATTGTTGAAGCGAAAGAAGCGGTTCAGACCTTCACTGACGTAGTCCACCTCGGTGCCGTCGAGCACGTTGAGCGCCTCGTGGTCGACGATAACGCGCACGCCGTGCTCCTCGAAAACTTCGTCGCCGGTTTCGACGCGGTCGGCGAAATCGAGCACGTAGCTGTAGCCGGAGCAGCCGCTGGGTTTGACCGCGACGCGCAGCCCCTCGCCGCTGCCGCGCTCGTCGAGCACGTGGCGAATTTGATGGGCGGCGGCTTCGGAAATGGTGATCCGGGCCATGCTGGTCTCCTCCCGGTAGATCGTAAAAAGTGGCGGTAGTGGTTGCGTTAAAAATGGTCGTGGCGGCCTATGCGCTCTCGCGCTGTCTCAGCGACCCCAGTGCCTGACCGAGTTCGTTGAGTGCCCGGTCGATATCATTTTCAGTGGTGAAGCGCCCGAAGCTGAAGCGGATCGAGGCCAGCGCGCGGTCGCGCGGCACGCCGATGCCGGTCAGCACGTAGGAGGGGTCGACGCTGGCCGAATTACAGGCCGAGCCGGTCGATACCGCCAGGCCGCGCAGCGCCATCAGCAGTGATTCGCCGTCGACGCCCTCGCAGCCGATGTTGAGAATATGCGGTACCCGTTCACCCTGTGCGGCGTTGATCCACACCCCATCGAGTGCGTTCAAGCCGTGGCAGAAGCGTTCGCTCAGTGCCCTCACATGGCGCATATCGCTGTCGCACTGCTGCTCGATCAGCGAGATCGCCTCGCCCATGCCGACGATCTGATGGGTCGCCAGGGTGCCCGAGCGCATACCGCGCTCATGACCACCGCCGTGGATCAGGGCCTCGAGCCGCACGCCGCGGCGCACGAAAAGCGCGCCGATGCCCTTGGGTCCGTAGGCCTTGTGCGCCGACAGTGACAGCAGGTCGATGGGCAGTGTGCCGACATCGAGCGATACTCGCCCGGCGGCCTGGGCGGCATCGACGTGAAAGGCAACGCCGTGTTCGGCGCAGATAGCGCCCAGCGCTGCGAGATCGTTGATGCTGCCCAGCTCGTTGTTGACCGCCATCAGCGACACCAGCACGGTATCCTCGCGCAGGGCGTCGGCAAGGTGCCGCGGGTCGATGCTGCCGTCGCTTCGCGGCGTCAGACGGGTTACTTCGAAACCCTCACGCTCCAGCGCGGTGGCGCTGTCGAGCACCGCCTTGTGTTCGATCGCCGAGGTGATCAGGTGCGTGCCGCGGGCGCGGTTGGCGCGCATGTAGCCGATCAGCGCCAGGTTGTCGGCCTCGGTAGCCCCCGAGGTCCAGACGATCTCGCGCGGGTCGGCGCCGATCAGATCGCTGACCCGGCGACGTGCGCTCTCCACCGCCTGCTCCGCCAGCCAGCCCGCCATGTGGCTGCGGGAGGCGGGGTTGGCGAAGGTGCCGTCGAGGGTGAGATGGCGCGCCATCACTTCCGCCACGCGCGGATCGACCGGTGTGGTGGCGGCGTAATCGAGATAGACGGGCTGTGCGTTCATGAGCAGTTGTCCTGGCGAAATGGCGGGCCGCAGCGGGCGCCGGCAAGATCAGGTTTCAGCCGTCGGCACCAGTCGTATGGCCTCTTCCTCGTGGCCGGTCTGTCGACCCGCGATAGCGCGTACGTCGCGTCGCGCCATCAGCTCATCGAGGGTGATCGCATCGAGAAAGTCGTGAATGGCGTCCGACAGGTCACTCCATAGATAGTGCGTCAGGCAGGTATCGCCCTGCTGGCAGTCGCCGGCGCCCTGACAGCGGGTCGCATCGACCGACTCGTTGACCGCGTCGATCACCCGCGCCACCGAAATCTGTGCCGGCGGATGGGCCAGCAGATAGCCGCCGCCGGGACCGCGCACGCTGCTCACCAGCCCCTGGCGCCGCAGACGGGCAAACAGCTGCTCCAGATACGAAAGCGAGATCTGCTGGCGCGTCGAAATATCGGCGAGGCTGATGGGCGAGCCGTTGCCGTGCAGCGCCAGATCGAGCATGGCGGTGACGGCGTAGCGGCCCCGGGTCGTCAAGCGCATGGTCGGGATCCACTGGCTATATCAAAGCACAATTATGCGTATTCCCGAGCGATGCGGTCAACAATGGCGCCGGCTGCTGTCGCCGGTGGCGGTGGCTTCCGAGCGCCGAGCCAGGCGGTCGACGCGACCCAGAATGCCGCGCAGGATGTTGATCTCCATGGCGTCCGGGCGGCTGCGCAGAAAGAGTCGGCGCAGTCGTGCCATCAATTGGCGCGGGTTGCGCGGGTCGTGGAAGCCGATGTCGATCAGGGTACGCTCGAGATGCGTGAAAAAGCGTTCGGTATCGTCATGGCCGGCAAGCGGGTTGTCCCACTCGACGCCGAACGGCGCCGGGTGCCGATCAGACGCGGGCTGCTGTGTGCTCAGCCAGGCCTGGCGGCATTCGTAGGCGAGCACCTGAACGGCGGCGGCCAGGTTCAGCGAGCTGTAGGTTTCCGAGGTGGGAATATGTACGTGGCTGTGGCAGCGCTGCAGTTCCTCGTTGGAAAGCCCGCTATCCTCGCGACCGAAGACCAGCGCCACGCTGTCCGTGCCGGCCTGCATCTCGCCCGGCAGGCGGTCGGCGAGCTGGCGCGGCGAGCACAGTGGCCAGGGCAGGTGGCGTGAGCGGGCGCTGGCGCCTACCACCCAGTGGCAGTCGGCCACTGCCGCTTCAAGGGTCTCCAGCGTCGGTGTGGTGTCCAGAATATCGTCGGCGCCGGAAGCGCGCGACACCGACTCAGGGGTTATCCCTTCACAGCGTGGTGCCACCAGCACCAGCCGCGACAGCCCCATGGTTTTCATCGCCCGGGCAGCGGCGCCAATATTGCCGGGGTGACTGGTGCCGATCAAAACGATCTTGATGCGCTCGAGCATTGACCTGCCTTGCCTGTCCTGAATGAGGTTGTTGAAAGCCGTCACGCGCCTGTAAAAGGCGCAGGGCTGGCTGCCCGGTGCGGGCTCTGATAGGATCAGCGGCCCATTTTATCGGCGTGCGCCGGCAATGGAAGAACGGCGCACCACACTTTTCTCGATCGCTCTTTAAAAGCTCTCATCACCCGAGGACTTTCCATGCATCCGATGGTCCAGTTTGCCCTGCGCGCGCTGCGCGGCGCCCAGGAGCAGTTCGTTCGCGTTCGCGACCGCCTCGATATCGCTCGCGAGGACAACACCCTTGACGCCCTGCTGGCCGATGCGGCAAGCCGCGCCGAGCGCCATATCGCCGGTCAGTTTGCCCGTGGCTACCCCGAACACGGTCTTTCCGGTCGCTATATCGGCTGGCAGGAGGGGCGCGGCGAAGGGCGTGACTACCACTGGAAGGTCGAGCTCTTTCACGGCTACACCAATCTCGCTGCCGGCACCTCGGGCTGCGCGCTGTCGGTGGTGTGCCTCTACAAGGGGCGTCCGGAGCACGCGGTGGTGATCTCGCCCTTCACTGACGATGAATATCTGATCAGCCGCGGCCGCGGCGCGCATCACAACGATCGCCGCATGCGGGTGCCGTCGCGCCACGCGATCGACGGCACACGTGTGGCGCTGGGGCTGCCGGAGAGCTGGATGCGCGAACGCTGGTTCACCACCTGGCAAACCCTGACCGCTCAGCTGGGCAAACGGGTCGAGGCGCTGCGCGCTTCCGGCTGTCCGCTGATCGATATGCTGGAGCTGTGCGATGGCCGTCTCGATGCCGCCTTCGTGTTGGGGCTCGACGAGCAGGACCTGAATATCACATCGCTGGCGCTCAAGGAGTGCGGAGCGCTCTCCGGAACGCCGAACGGCTCACCGCAGATCGTCGAGGAGGGCGCGCTGATGGCCGCCTCGCCGCGTCTTTTCAAGCAGCTGGTGCAGACGCTGGGCAGCCTGACTGCGACGCTGGATCCGGGGCCCGCCTGAATTCCCGCCAGCTGGCGTAAATCGAAAGGGCCCGTCCGGCACTGCCGGGCGGGCCCTTTTGCTTTTGCGTTGCGCAGCACGGCTGGCGCCTGCGCGAAGACGCCGTTCAGGGCGCCTCGTCGTCGACCGCGTTCTCCTTCTGCGCCGGAATCAGATCCTCGCGCTCCAGGTGTACCAACAGCAGCATGGCGGCAGCGACGTAGATCGACGAGAAGGTGCCCAGCACCACGCCGACGATCAGCGCCAGCGAGAAGTTGTGGATCATGTCGCCGCCGAGAAAGAACAGCGCCAGCAGCACCAGCAGGGTGGTCCCCGAGGTGGAGAGGGTGCGCGACAGGGTCTGGTTGATGGCCTCGTTGAAGATTTTCACCAGGTCATTGGACTGGGAGCGGCGGATGTTTTCGCGGATGCGGTCATAGACGATGATGGTGTCGTTGAGCGAATAGCCGATCACTGCCAGCACCGCGGCCAGCACGGTGAGATCGAAATCCAGCCCCAGCAGGGCGAAAAAGCCCAGCAGGATCACCACGTCGTGGCCCAGCGAGATCAGCGCGCCGAGAGCGAACTTGTACTGGAAGCGGAAGGCGACATAGAGCGCCACCACGCCCAGCGCAATCAGCATGCCCAGCCCGCTCTGATCGCGCAGCTGATCGCCGACCTGAGCGCCGACATACTCGGCGCGCACCAGCTCGACCGAGTTACCGGCACTGCGCAGGGCATCGACGACCTGGGTGCCGACGCCCTCGTCGAAGCTCTGCTGCAGGCGCACCAGAATGTCGGTGTTGGCGCCGAAGGTCTGCACCGAGAAGTTGCCGAAATCGCCTTCTTCGAGACGCTCGCGCACCTGGTCGAGCTGCGGGGCGTTCTGGTAACGCACCTCGACCTGAGTGCCGCCGGTGAAGTCGAGCCCCAGATTGAGCCCCTTGAAGGTCAGCGCGCCGAGGGCGACCACCGCCAGGATGATCGATACCGCGTAGGCGATGCGGCGTTTGCCCATGAAATCTATCTGCGTCATCTTCGCGCTCTCCTCAGATCCAGAGCTTCTTGATCGACTTGCCACCCACGCTCAGGTTGGTAATGGCGCGACTGACCATCACAGCGGTGAACACCGAGGTGATAATACCCAGCGACAGGGTGACGGCGAAGCCGCGCACCGGTCCGGTGCCGATCGAGAACAGAATGACCGCCACCAGCAGGGTGGTGATGTTGGCGTCGACGATGGAGGTGAAGGCGCGCTCGTAGCCGGCGTGGATCGCCTGCTGTATCGGTCGCGCGCGCAGCTCTTCGCGAATGCGCTCGAAGATCAGCACGTTGGCGTCCACCGCCATGCCCAGCGTAAGCACGATACCGGCGATGCCGGGTAGCGTCAGAGTAGCGCCGAGCACCGACATGGCGGCGATCAGCAATACCAGATTGACCGCCAGCGACAGGTTGGCGATTACCCCGAAGGCCTTGTAGCGGGCGATCATGAAGGCGACTACCAGCAGCAGGCCGACAATGACGGAAATGACGCCGCGCTCGATGTTCTGCTGGCCGAGGCTGGGGCCGATGGTACGCTCCTGGGCGAAGTAGATCGGTGCCGCCAGCGAGCCGGAGCGCAGCAGCAGCGACAGTTCGCGCGCCTCGGCGGGGGAGTCCAGCCCGGTGATGCGGAACTGGTTGCCCAGTGCGCTCTGGATGGTGGCCAGACTGATGATGCCGCGCTCGGTGTAGGGCACCCGCTCGGTGACCTGCTCGCCATTTTTCATCACTGTGCGGTCACGGGTACGGTGCTCGATATAGAGCACCGCCATATTACGGCCGATATTGGCGCGGCTGGCGCGGTTCATCTGGCTGCCGCCCTGGCCGTCGAGGTTGATGTTGACCTGCGGCCGGCCGCTCTCATCGAAGGAGGTACTGGCGTTGGAGACGCGGTCACCGGTGATGATGACGTCACGCTCCAGTGCGGCGCGGCGGCTGTCATCATTGCGGAAGGAGAACGTCTGGCGCTGATCTTCCGGCGTGCTGTCGGTCGCTTCGAGGCGGAACTCGAGGTTGGCGGTGGCGCCGACGATACGCTTGGCCTCGGCGGTATCCTGCACCCCCGGCAGCTCGACCACGATGCGATTGGGCCCCTGGCGCTGTACCAGCGGCTCGGAAACCCCCAGCTCGTTGACGCGATTGCGCAGGGTAGTGAGGTTCTGGTTGATGGCGTAGTCCTGAATTTCGCTGACCGCCTGCGGGTTGAGCGACAGCGTCAGGCCCGGACGTCCCTCGTCGGTATTGCTGAAGCTGTAGTTCTGATACTGCGAGGCGAGCAGCGAACGCGCCCGGTCGCGGTCCGCTTCACTGGCGAAGCTGAACGACAGGGTCTGATCGCTCGCTTCGCTGTCGCGATAGCGAATGCCCTCGCTGCGCAGGGTGTCGCGCATGGCGCTGGCGTTGAGCTCAAGGCGCTGTTCGATGGCAGCGTCCATATCCACTTCCAGCAGGAAGTGCACACCGCCGCGCAGATCGAGGCCGAGATTCATCGGCTTGGCGCCGATGGCACGCAGCCACTGCGGCGTGGAGTCGGCAAGGTTGAGCGCTACCGTGTACTGCTGGCCCAGCAGCTCGCCGGCGATATCGCGGGCTCTGGTCTGCTGATTGTCACTGGCGAGCCTGAACAGACCGGTGCCGTTATCGATACTGCGCGACGCGACGTTGATGCCGGCATCCTCCAGGGCCCGGGCGACGCGGTTCATCTCGTCGCCGCTCACCGTGGCGCTGGCGTTGGCGCCGCTGATCTGGATGGCGGGGTCCTTGGGGTATAGATTCGGCAGCGCGTAAAGCACGCCCACAATGATCACGAGAAGTATCAGCAGATACTTCCATAATGGATAGCGGTTGAGCATCGGGGCCCTGTCCTGATTGGCGGTGTACTCGAAAGAGCTCGTGGGAAGATCGGCGGTTGGCGGCGAGCGGGGCTGGAAAGCCCTTCAGGACGCGACGTTACCGTCGATAGCCACGGGGCTCGACCGATGACCGGCGCCATCTGTCGAGCCCCGCTGCGCCCCGGAGATGTGTCGCCCGGGCGCTGTGAATGGCGATTTCCGGCGGCCATTCAGCTGCTGCTGAAAAGTCTCAGATCGACTTCAGCGTACCCTTGGGGAGCACGTTGACGACAGAGCTTTTCTGCACGTTGACTTCGGTGCCCTCGGCGATCTCCATGCTGATGAACTCGTCGCCCACCTGGGTCAGGCGGCCCATCAGGCCACCGCTGATGGTGACCTCGTCGCCCCTGGAAAGTTCCGACATCAGCTTCTTGTGCGCCTTGGCGCGTTTGGACTGCGGGCGCCACAGCAGGAAGTAGAAGATCAGCACAAAACCGACCAGCATGACGATCTGGGCGATGGCGCCACCACCACCGGCGGCACCGGCGCCGCCCTCGGCCATGGCGGCCGGAATCAGAAATTCGAGCATGAAATGTCCTCGGAATAGCTCTTGTTCAATCATGTCGGATAGGGCATCCGACGCGGCGTCGACGCTCCTTCAATCGGCCAGCGCCGGGGTGTCGAGCCCCCGGCGGGCGTAGAACGCCGCCACGAAGTCCGCCAATGTACCCGCTTCGATAGCCCTGCGCAAACCGCTCATCAGACGCTGATAATGTCGCAGGTTGTGGATGGTATTGAGCTGGGCGCCGAGCATCTCGCCGCAGCGATCGAGATGGTGTAGATAGCTGCGGGAGAAGTGCCGACAGGTGTAGCAGTCGCAGCCCGGCTCCAGTGGCCCGGTATCGTGACGATGTGTCGCATTACGGATGCGAACCACGCCATCGAAGGTAAACAGATGGCCGTTGCGCGCATTGCGGGTGGGCATCACGCAGTCGAACATGTCGATGCCGCGACGTACGCCTTCGACCAGGTCCTCCGGGCGCCCCACGCCCATCAGATAGCGCGGCTTGTGCGCCGGCATCAGGCCGGGCAGATAGTCGAGCATGGCGATCATCTCCTCCTTCGGCTCGCCCACCGACAGCCCGCCGATCGCCATGCCGTCAAAGCCGATCTCCTCGAGTCCGGCCAGCGACTTCTCGCGCAGCTCGCGGTACATGCCGCCCTGAATGATGCCGAACAGCGCCGCCGGGGAGTCACCGTGGGCGTCGAAGGAGCGCTTTGCCCAGCGCAGCGACATGGCCATCGAGCGCTCGGCTTCTTCGAAGCTGGCCGGCCAGGGCGTGCACTCGTCGAAGATCATCACGACGTCCGAACCCAGCGCGCGCTGCACCGCCATTGACTCTTCGGGTCCCATGAAAACCTTCGCGCCGTCTACCGGCGAGCGGAAGTGCACGCCGGCCTCGGTAATTTTGCGCATCTCACCCAGCGAGAAGACCTGAAAACCGCCGGAGTCGGTCAGGATTGGCCGCTGCCACTGCGAAAAGTCGTGCAGGTCACCGTGCGCCTCGATCACTTCGGTGCCCGGGCGTAGCCAGAGGTGAAAGGTGTTGCCAAGGATGATATCGGCGCCGGTATTTTCGACCTCCGGCGGTGTCATGCCCTTGACCGTGCCGTAGGTGCCTACCGGCATGAAGGCCGGCGTCTCCACCGTGCCGCGCGGGAAGGTGAGGCGACCACGGCGGGCGCGGCCGTCTTCAGCGATGCGCGTAAAGCGCATGAAGCATTCGTTTCTCATCAAAGCTCTGCTTGCGATTCTGCCGGAATGGTGTGCGGGCTCATTGATCGGCGCGGGTCAGATACATGGCATCGCCGTAGCTGAAAAAGGCGTAGCCGTCGGCGACGGCCTCACGATAGGCGCGCATCACGCTGTCGTGGCCGGCAAAAGACGCGACCAGCATCAGCAGTGTCGATTCCGGCAGGTGGAAGTTGGTCACCAGTGCATCGACGCAGCGCCAGCGATAGCCCGGGTAGATGAAAATATCGGTATCGCCGCTGAAGGCGCCAATGTCGCCAGTGCTGGCGGCCGTTTCAAGGCAGCGCACGCTGGTGGTGCCCACGGCGATGACGCGATTGCCCCGTTGCCTGGTAGTACGTACCTGTTCGGCGACGGTTTCACTCACCTCGATCCACTCACTGTGCATGGCGTGTTCGGTGATATCGTCGACCCGCACCGGCTGGAAGGTACCCGCACCCACATGGAGGGTGACGAAGGCCTGTTCGATGCCGCGGCGAGACATCTCCGCCATCATTGCATCGTCGAAATGCAGCCCCGCAGTGGGCGCCGCCACCGCACCGTCGCGACGGGCGTAGACCGTCTGGTAGCGTTCGCGATCCGAGGCCTCGTCGGCGCGCTCGATGTAGGGCGGCAGCGGCATGTGGCCGTGTGCTTCCAGCAGCGCAATCAGCGGCGTGTCGCCCTCGAAGCGCAGCTCGAAGAGCGCCTCGCGGCGGCCCTCGACCACCGCGACGATGCCGCCCTCGAAGGCCAGCCGTGTGCCGACCGCCGGCGCGCGGCTGGCACGCAGGTGGGCCAGTCCACGATGGGGATCGAGTGGGCGTTCGAGCAGCATCTCGACGCGCCCGCCGCTTGCCTTGTGGCCGAACAGGCGGGCGGGAATGACGCGGGTATCGTTGAACACCACCAGGTCGCCCGGCGCGAGATGGTTGAGCAGATCGGTAAAGCGTTGGTGGGCCAGAGCACCGCTGGTGCCGTCGACGCACAGCAGGCGGCAGTCGCTGCGCTGCTCGGTGGGGTAGCGGGCGATCAGTTCATCGGGCAGGTCGAAGTGAAAATCGGCGCGCTGCATGAAAGTCCGAAGCGAGATGAAGTTAAAGAAGGGCGCATGATACCCGGGACGTTTGGCGGCGTCATTGACGTGTCGATGGCGCCTCGTATAATACGTGGCGCATCAGGCGCCGGCCGGTGTGGCGAAATTGGTAGACGCAGCGGATTCAAAATCCGCCGGACTAATACTCCGTGTCGGTTCGAGTCCGACCACCGGCACCAGCGCTTCGAAAAGCGTCGGTTCCCGCTACTGACGTCCTGCTTGCTTTCCTGCTCGTTGCCAGCGATTGTGACCCCGGCTATCAGGGTGCCAGCATAATATGACCTGATAACTGATATAAATTTCCGGGGGCAGTCCCAATGGCGCATAAGAGCTGCATGGTTCGGCATTTTCAGTATTTCACCAGGCTCGGTCAGCTCGAGGTCGATTTACTGTCAGCGCTGGAAAAATCGCCCGAAAAGGTGGCGGCCGGCAAGTTGATGTGGAAGGAGGGCGATCCCTCCGAGGAGATGGCGGTACTCAGCAAGGGCTGGGCATTCAGCAGCTACACGCTGGAAGATGGCAGTCGCATGATTCTTGATATCTTTCTGCCCGGCGATGTGATCGGTCTACGCGAGTTCTCGGCCAGAACGCATCAGGCCAATGTCGAAACCGTCACCGAATGCACCCTGTGTCGCTTTCCGCTGCGCCATCTCGATGACATCTTCGAAAACTCGCCGCGTCTGACCCACACTTTTTTCTCCATTGCCGCAACACAGCAGTCGATGCTGGTCGAGCGCATGATCAACCTCGGTCGACGCAGCGCCCAGACACGGTTGAGCCACTTCATCTGCGAAATGCGAAGCCGGCTCTCCCGCACCAACCCCGATCTCGAGAAGGACTTCCGTCTGCCCCTTTCACAGCAAATGCTGGCGGACACCATGGGGTTGACCCCGGTACACGTCAGTCGGGTCTTCACCCAGCTGCGAGAGAAGGGGCTGGTCTATCGTGATCGCCACCAGGTCTCCATTCCCGATCTCGACCGGCTGATCGGTTTTGCCGACTTCGACGGCAGTTATCTGCGCATGTAGCCCGGCCGGCCGTTATTCATTCCTGATTCATCAAGTGGAGTCATTCATGAGCGAGGGTGTGCTGCAGTTTTTCTTTATCACTTCCGGCGCCATTCTGACGCTACTGTTCTTCCCGCTGATTGTGATGATCGGCTGGAAGACCTTCCGGCGCTGGCAGAAGGAACGCCACCAGCGCCATTGAGTCAGACCCCTTTCGAGGCCACGTTGATCAGCTCACCGTAATGACGCGACAGGCGGCGTGATGATTAACATATCGCGATACGCTGCCACCCATCATTTCCGCCACATGGCCGAGGCCGCGGTGGCCCATGACGATAGCGTCGACATCATGTCGCCTGGCCTGATCCAGGATGGCCTCGGCGGGTTTACCGTCGACGATCAGTGTTTCGGTGACGATGCCGGCAAGATCAAGTGTCCCAATAGCGGTGTTGACGATCTGCAGGCCGGCTTCGCGAAAGCTCTCCGGCGTCTCGTTGATACTGCTGGCCCCGGTCTGGCGCCCCAGTGCATCCTCGGCGGGCAGATGCGAGGGCACATGTATCAGATAGAGTTTTGCGCCGGAACCACGCGCCAGCTGCAGGGCGACTTCCAGCGCCTTGTTGGCGTTACCCGAACCATCGATGGCAACGAGCATTGAACGATACATGAGACGTCTCCTCTTCTCTGTCGGGCAGATTGAAAGGTATTCGTATCCTGCACTAACAGTATAAAACATCGAGCTTCGGCCGTGGCCCGAGTGGGAGAGTCATGATGTCGCTGCGAGTGTGCCTGTATAGCGGCAGAGCGCTATCCGCCGCCCGGGGGCGGCGGATGAGTGGTTGGTGCGGGGGAGGTCAGAATTTGCCGCGTCCCAGCAGCACACCGGCAACCACGCCGACAGCCACACCGGCACCGATGTAGGCCCAGGCGTTTTCATGCACATGGCGATCAATATCGCGTGCGCTCTCTTCCGTCATCGCCCAGGCGCGCTGACCTTCGTCGCCGAGGCGGTCGCGGGTACGGTTCCAGTGTTTACTGACGTCGTCGCCGGCGCTGCGCACGCGGTCGCGCATACGTCGACCGCTGCTCTCCAGTTCGTCCTCATAGCGTGCCAGTGCCTGCGCTCCGCGACGGTTCAGCTCCGACTCGTAGTCCTTGAGTCGGCGCCGCACTTTTTGTTCGTTGGAAGAAGAAAATATACCCATGGATGGTCCTCCGTTGACGTGGGTAGCGCAGCGACAGCGGCATCGGCCGATGTCGAATCGGGTCATATCAATCTGAAAGCGTAGTCAGCCAGCCTGTGCTTTTCGAGGGGCTGATGGGTTTGTGACCATAACGCTGTCAGGAGTACAGCTAAGGAACCACTGCATAAATGCCTGCACGAGCGAATGACTACGTTGCGCGGTACTGGTGCGCCAGCCCGGTCGAAGACTCGCCTAACCCCATGTTATGTCTCGTCTTCTGCGTTCCGTGCGCCTTGCCCTTCATCTTGTTCGGCGATTTATTCAGCGCTTCCCTAATGTACAGTAAAGCAGGTGCTGTGCACGACCCGATTTCTATCAGGGTGATTGTAAAATAAATCAGCACGATAGCCCCTGAAAACTGGACAATTCTTTTACAGCTGGCAGAATATGGATAGACAGCAGGACGTTGGGCTCGTCGCTTGCCGAGCCGTCCGGCTGTTCCTTTCATTTCATCGTGATGGCTTTCTTTCGGGCTTCGCTTGCGAAGCCTTTTTTTATACAAGGGTGGTAATGCCGGTAAGCTGCTCTGTCCCACTACTGCGTCCTTCCACAAGATGATGTTCCGCACCTGCCCCGGACAGGCTGGAGCCGGGATGGCGTGCCGTTTGCGATTATCATGCTGCGGATTTTGTCACCCTGCGCCTTTATTTACCGTGGAAACCGATATGAGCCAGCTTCCCCTCTGTCCGCAATGCGGTTCACCATACACCTAGACTCGGGTCGTCAAGATAGGCACCAGGGTCAGGAGCATCCGCCTCGTCGAAGGCGATCATGATAGCGACTGCAAAATCGAGGGCATTGGCGCCATGAAACTCAAGTCCGAATTCGTCAAAAAGGCCTGAGTCTGGCGGTGTTTCGGTTCACGGCTGATACGCCACCAGATCCCGCAGTTCGCTGTCGGACAGCTCGCTAATCCACTGTTCACCGCTGGCCACAGTCAGATCGGCCAGCTCTCTTTTGGAACGGATCATGGCGTCGATCTTCTCTTCAAAGGTGTTTTCGGTAATCAGGCGGTGGACAGTGACATTGCGACGCTGGCCAATCCGGTAGGCGCGATCGGTGGCCTGGGCTTCGACCGCCGGATTCCACCATAGGTCGTAATGGATCACCTGGCTGGCGGCGGTGAGATTGAGGCCGGTACCGCCGGCCTTGAGAGAGACGATCAGGGCGCGTGGGCCGGCGTCGCCCTGGAAGGCCTCGACCATGTCGTCGCGCTGCTTGCGGGTGAGGCCGCCGTGCAGGAAAGGGGCTTCGAGATCGAGTTCATCGCGTAGTGCTGTGCCGAGCAACTCGCCCATGGTGGTGTACTGAGTGAAAATCAGTGCCTTTTCGTCGGCGGCGTCGACCTCGCGCATGATACCGATGAGCGCCGCCAGCTTGCCGGAACCCTCGACATCCGCCGTCTTGCGACCGGCAAACTGGGCCGGGCTGTTGCAGATCTGTTTGAGGGCGTTGAGCAGTTTAAAGATGATACCGCGCCGTTCGATGCCGTCTTCGCTGCTGGCCAGGCTGGCCATGATCGTCTCCACGCTGCTCTGGTACAGCGACGCCTGTTCGGCGCTCAGCGTGCAGTAGCGGTTGGCTTCGATCTTGTCGGGCAGGTCGGCGATGATCGAGGTGTCGCTCTTGAGTCGGCGCAGGATGAAGGGCGCGGTAATGGCGCGAAACCTGTCCAGCGTGGCCTGATCGCGATCGCGCTCTATGGGCGTGGCGAACGTCCTGGCAAACCGCTTTTGGGTACCGAGATACCCGGGATTGATAAAATCGAACACCGACCAGTATTCGCGCAGGCGGTTTTCCACCGGTGTGCCGGAGAGCGCGATGCGGGTATAGGCCTTGAGACGTTTGACCGCTTTGGCCTGGGCCGACGCCGGGTTTTTGATATTCTGTGCCTCGTCGATGGCGACCAGTGTCCAGACCGGTTTGGCCAGCTTGCCGGCGTCCGTGCGCGCCAGTCCGTAGCTGGTCAGGATAACGTCGTGATCGTGGCGTGCCAGTTGGCGCTCGGGCCCGTGATAAACCTGCACTGTCAGGTCCGCTGCGAAGCGTTCGAACTCGTGGCGCCAGTTGGTCAACAGCGGCGTGGGCACGACGATCAGGGCGCCCGAGGCGAGACGCTGCGTCGCCTTGAGATGGGCCAGCAGTGCGATCAGTTGCAGGGTCTTGCCCAGCCCCATGTCGTCGGCCAGCAGGGCGCCAAAGCCCAGCCGGGCATTGTCAGCCAGCCATTCGAAGCCACGCTGCTGATAGGGCCGCAGGCGAGCGGTGAGGGTCGTCGGTAGCGGCGGTGGCGATTGAGGCCGAATGAGTTGATCGAACAGCGCTCTGGCGTCCCTGTTCGTGGTGACTTCAGCGTCGTCGAGTTCGCCGCTCAGACCGGCTTGCAGCAGTTCGACGCGCGACAGTTGGGCCGGCGGCGTCTCCAGTCTGTCGAGCAACTGGCGGACCTCGCCCGCGTCAATCATCACGTAGCGATCCCTGATCCGCACCAGACCTGTGGCGTTGTCGACGAGTTGGCGGAATTCGTCGATCGAGACATGCTGGTCACCGATGGCTACCTGCCAGTCGAACGCCAGCAGTTGTTCGAGATTGAGATAACTTACTGCGCTGTCACTGTCCGAAGCCGACAGCGACAGGCTCGCCCGTGGGCGGGCCAACTGCTGCAGCGCTCTGGGCAACATGACATTGATGCCCAGCATGCGCAGCGCCGGCAGCACATCACGGATGATGGGCGTGAAGGTTGCCAGCGTGAAGCGTAACTCGCGGTTGCCGGCTGCCGCACCATGCTGGCCGGCATACAGCTCTTCGACATCCGGGAAATAGTCCGCCAGCACCGCCAGATCGGCCAGCACATCGGCCCTGGCCAGGCGATTTTCATCAGCCGCAAGCCAGCTCGCGATGGGTTGGTAGCCGCCCTGATGCTCGACCGCCAGGGTCACGGCCAGGCGGTCATCGTCGGCTTCCTCGACCATCAGGCTCAGCCGATGGGCGCGCTCGCCCAGCGTCAGGCGGCGTAGCCAATGAGCGATCAACTGCGGCGTTCGGCGCGTCTCGAAAGTCTCGAAACGTAGCGGGCGGGCGTTGAAAAACAGCTGTTGGACCGGATCGTCGCGGCGCGATTCGGCATTGCTATGGAAGCCGATGCGGATAAAGAGGCCGAGCAGCAGGTTCAGTGCGGCGGTGATCTGTGTTGCTGCTTCGGCACAGGCATCGTTTTTGCCGCCTCCCTGCGGGTTGGCGCGCTGCTGCACCAATGCCGACGGACACAGTGCGCACAGCTGCTCGAACAGGGTCTCGACCGGTTCGGCCAGACGTGCCGGCTGCCAGACAATGATCGTCTCTTCCCGGACATTGGTCGCCACCATCGGTATGAATGCCCCCTGCTCGATCAACCCGAGCGCGCAACGCAGCAATATGCGCCACAGTGCCACGCCGGGGCTGAGTCGTGGCTCGCGCTCGGCAGGCAGCAGGTGCAGCCCGGCCAGCAGGTCCTGCAGCGCACTCGGCGGGTGGCTGTGGCGGACGACCTCGCCGCCCTGGCGATTGCTGGCACGCATCTCGATCAGTTGGCCACTATCGTCGATAATGGCCGTCAGATCCGTCAGCTTCTCGAACTTCTGCCAGACAGTCGTGGTCGCCTGGTTGAAACGTCGAGCGGCGCGGCGCGTGCGCTGGTATTGGGCCGCCAGAATCTGGCGAAAGTCCTTGTCGTGAAACAGCGGCTCTGCCGAGAGGATCGTAAAAATCCGCGATTCGAGCGGCGGGATATGAGACCAGTCGATAGCGCCAAGGGCTTCGATCGATGGCGGCTGGTTGTCAGTGTTGGACGGTGTTGTCGACCAACCCTGCGACAATACCGGCAGCGTCGACAGTGTTGCGGGCGCCAGCGCCATTTGGGCCGTCAGTCTGTCGACCAGATCCAGACCATGGAGGGTGAAGACCAGAAACGGATCCTTGTCGATTTCATTGGCAATCAGATAGATCACCGCCGCGATATGTTTGCAGGGGAGTGCGCCGTCGGGACAGGAGCATTTCGCCTTCAGATCGCGCCACGAACGCGGAAACAGCCAAATCCGCTGCGTTTCGAGCCGGCTTGATACTTGTGGCGGCAACTGGCGGTTGAGCAGTCGCGATAATAGCACCGGGTCGGCTTTTACCGTGTCCAGCACGGTCCGCTGCTCGGCATCGGAAAAGGCCGGCAGGGCAATATGGACCTTGTAGGGTGCGGACCTCGAACCCTTGACGCGGGCGCTTGTCGCGCCATTGTCGATATGGATCGAGCGTACCGAGCCGTTATTGGCGTAACGCCGTCCCCGTGGCAACCGATTGCTGTGGTCGATGCCATCAAAAGCCGCCAGCCACTGCTGGCCCCACCAGGTACGTCCAAAGTTATGCGCCATATCTATCCGACTTGTGCCTTGTCGTAATGATCGGGTGGTAAAGGAAATACATCCTGAACGCCGAAACAGGCAAAACGCGGCGCCAGGCGGTCATGGTATACCCAAAAGGATATTGTCGATAATCGACGCGATACGTCTGTCGACCTGCCATTGCGACCATGAATGTTGCACAGCCTTCCGGTGGTCTCCGTCTGGTACGATGAATGTGGCGCCTTCTACCGCTTTGCAGGCGGCTATCCCGAGGCCGCTGCGAGAGAATCCGCTGACGCTCGAAACCTTGAGCGAATATCGGCAGTAGCCGTGATTATCGATGGGCACCGGGTGGCTCACCTCCCGGGCTGTATTTTCCACGACAGGGAGAGTGTCATGATGCCTGCCAATGTGCGCGTTCAGCTGGTGAATACCCGCAACCAACCGGTCGGAACTGCACGACGCTGCGAGATGCGGCGGCTACGCATGTGGCACCGCGCCGTCTATATCTTCGTGCTGAATTCGGAGGGCGCGCTCTGCGTGCAGCGGCGCACGACCATCAAGGACATCTTTCCCGGCTATCGCGATCTGTGCGCCGGCGGCGTGGTGGATGCCGGCGAGAGCTTTCATCAGGCGGCGGCGCGGGAACTGGCCGAGGAGCTGGGGCTGAAGCTGCCGCTCACGTACTGCGGCGAGCAGCGTTTCGCTGACGGCATGAACGCCTTCGGTAGTGTCTATCTGGCCCATTACGAGGGGCAATCGCTGCACCTGCAGGCCAGCGAAGTGGAGAGCGTCGAGTGGCTGGCGCCGCAGGCGGCGCTGGCCGTCGAGGACGCCACCCCCGACTCGCGCCAGGCGCTCGCCCTGCTGATCGAGCGGGGGTGGATTGCGGCATAGCGCAGCGTCGGTCAGGTCGTCTCGCGAACGGTGCCGTCGCTGTAGTCGAGCGCCGGCTCGTCATCCTCGGCCAGCCAGATAGGGCCGTCCAGGTCGACGATCGAGGCGTACGCGGCTACCGGCAGAGCGGCGCGCATCGCCATCGAGGTGCCCAGCATACAGCCCACCATGATGGCCATGTCGCACTCGGCGGCCAGCGCTGCCATGGCCAGCGCCTCGGTCAGCCCACCGCTCTTGTCGAGCTTGATATTGACCATGTCGTAGCGATCCCCGAGCGCTTCGATATCGTCGCGCGTGTGGCAGCTCTCGTCGGCGCAGATCGGTACCGGGTGAGCAAAGGTCGCAAGCGCTGCATCCTCGCCGGCGGGCAGCGGTTGTTCGATCATCTCCACGCCCAGCTCGGCCAGGGCGTGACACCAGGCCTCGAGTTGCGATGCCGGCCAGGCCTCGTTGGCGTCGATAATCAGCCTTGCCTCGGGCGCCGCCGCGCGCACTGCCTGCATACGTTCGATGACCCGGTCGTCGTCGAGCTTGATCTTGAGCAGTCGTGCGCCGCCGGCCAGTTCGCGTCGCGTCGCGTCGGCCATCTCCTCGGGGGTGGCAATCGAGATGGTATGGGCGGTGACGATGGCGCTACCCGGCACTGGTCCCAGCCGTGCGGTGGGCGTTGTGCCTTCCAGAGCGCACTCCAGCGACCACAGGGCGCAGTCGAGCGCGTTGCGCGCAGGCCCGGCCGGCAGGGCCTCGAGCAGCTGCTGACGGTCGAGTCCGCCCTCGATCTCGGCAGTAATGTCGTCGATCTCGGCCAGAATCGATTCGATCGAGTGACCGTAGCGCGATGTCGGCTTGCTCTCGCCGACGCCCACCATGCCGTCCTGATGCAGTTCGACGCGGACGACTTCGATTTCGGTACTGCGGCTGCGGGCGATGACGAAGGGGCGGTCGAGCAGCCAGCTACGGCTGTAGCGTTTGAGGGTGCGCATCAGGTGCGGCCTCCGGTCAGAGCATGGACAATGGGCGCGATGCCAAAGCGAATGGGGTCGGTGGCGGGTACGCCGAAGCGCTCCTCCAGCGTCTTCAATTCACGCCTGGCGGTCTCTTCGTCGACGTTCGAGGTGTTGACCGAGAAGCCCGCCAGTCGCACGTCGGGATTGGTGACCCTTGCTGCCCACAGGTTGGCCTCGATACAGGCGCTCATCTCCGGCATTGGCCGGCCGGGCAGGTGGCGCATATGGGGGCGTCCCAGCTCGTGGCACATCACCAGCCAGTCGGGCTGGGCGCCGTGCAGAAGGCCGAGACTGACACCGGCATAGGCGGGGTGAAAGAGCGATCCCTGGCCTTCGATGATATCCCACTGGTCGTCATCGCCGGCGGGACTCAGCCACTCTACCGCACCGGCGATGAAGTCGGCGATTACGGCGTCGATCGCTACCCCTTCACCGGCGACCAGTACGCCGCACTGGCCGGTGGCGCGAAAGCGCGCACGCACGCCGGCCTCTTCAAGGCCACGCTGGATCGCCAGCGAGCTGAACATCTTGCCCAGCGAGCAGTCGGTGCCCACGGTCAGCACCCGGGTGCCCTGGCGCCGTTCGCCGTTGCCCACCTCGAGCGGCGGGTGGCTGTGGCGGATATCGTGCAGCGTCACCCCCTTGTCGCGGGCCAGTTCGTTAACGCCTTCGATGGCGGTCAGGCGCTGGTGCATGCCGCTGGCGACATCCATGCCGTGGCGGATCGCCTCGACGATGACGTCGCGCCAGTGGCCCGGCAGCTTGCCGCCGGAGTTGGCCACGCCGATCACCAGGGTGCGGGCGCCGCGCGCGACTGCCTCTGCAATGCTCAGATCCTCGATACCGACGCTGACGGTCGATCCGGTCATGCGCAGTTGGCCAACTGCCTTGTCGGGGCGCCAGGTCACCACGGCGCGGGCCATCTTGGCCGACACGCTGTCCTCGATATCGCCCAGAAAGAGCAGATAGGGGGCATGAATCTCGGCGGGACGGTAGTCAGGGGTCGTCATGGAGGCTCCGAATGCCAAAGTGAGCAGGATATCCATTCAGTCTCCGACAAAACCCTCATGCTTTCGAATGCCGATTCGTCCAGAGGGTATAGCCCGAGGCTATACCTCGTCGCGAACGCTCAGGCGCTGATACAGCAGCTCGCGCAACCGCTGACCGGGATGGGAGAGCGGCGTGTGCTCGGCGTGTAGCAGGGTGACACTCATCTCCAGCGGTGGGTCGAGCGGTACAATCTGTACCTGCTCCCGGTAGCGCTCGGCGGTGAGTGGGTCGACGACCCCGGTACCGCCGCCGGCAATCACCAGTTCGGCGATCAGGCTATAGGTTCTGACCCGCAGCCGGGGCGCGGTATCATCCAGACCGGCAGCCGTCAGCGCCTCGTCGAGCCGCCGCCCCAGCGGATCGTCGCCGGGCATGGCGATCAGGCCGCGGCGGTGCAGCCAGGCGAGGCTGACGCTCGCCGGTGCGGTCATCTCCCGCGGTACCAGGGCCTGCATCGGCGCCTGTGCCAGCGGCTCTCCGGCAATGCCGGTGGGTAGCGGCTGCTCGAAGGCCAGGGCCAGATCGAGGCGATGGGTCACGAGCTCTTCGCACAGGGTCGAGAAGTGCGAGGTGGCCAGTTCGATGTGCAGCGCCGGCATTTCGCGCTGCAGATCGATGACCGCCTGCGGCAGTATCGACAGGCCCAGCGTATGGGAGGCGCCAAGGCGCAGGTGGCGGTCGACGCCGTGGCGCAGCTGCTGGCCGAGCTGCTCCAGCGCATCGAGCTGGCCGACCATCGATTCGATGTTCGGCCACAGTCGCTGTGCTTCCGGTGTCGGCGTCATGCCGCGCGCATGGCGGTCGAAAAGGCGCACGCCAAGGCTTGCCTCGGCATGTGCCAGTACGCGGGTCACGCTGGGCTGCGAAACGTTGAGATGGCGTGCGGCGGCGCTGACGCTGCCGCAGCGCATCAGGGCGTGAAACACTTCGATGTGACGCAGTTTCATGACACTTTCCACGGCAGTCGGGTGACCATGGTGCCCAATCGTTATATCGCTGCCCAGCGCCGGGTTTGATGTGACGACCGGGTTATCGACTATGTTAAAACATTGCCAATCGCACCATTCGGTCCAAAGCCATGCATATCTATCAACAGGACTGTCGGGACTGCAACGGTGAACCCTTCAATCTGCGCGCTCTGCGCGGGCAGGTGTTGCTGGTGGTCAATATCGCCACCGAGTGTCGCTTCACGCCACAGCTGGCCGGGCTCGAAAAGCTCTACCGTGCCCATCGCGATCAGGGCTTCACCGTACTGGGCTTTCCCTGCAACCAGTTTGCTCGTCAGGCGCCCGCTCCGGCCCGCGATATCGAGGCCTGGTGCCGGCGTGAATACAGCGTCTCCTTTCCGCTGATGGCGCGCGTGCGGGTCAACGGCAGCGACGCCGATCCGCTGTTCCGTCTGCTTCGCCGGCAGGCGCCCGGCGTGCTGGGCTCAACGCCGATCAAGTGGAATTTTACCAAGTTCCTCGTCGGTCGCGACGGCCAGGTGATCGCCCGCTACGGCCCCTCAGCCGGTGCCAGCGCGCTGGAAGCGCCCATTCGCAGGGCGCTGGATACCCACTTCTCGGCCTGAAGCAGGACGTCACAGGGCTGGCATCACGGTTTTGGTGCAGGCAAAATCGGCGCCGACAACGGTCGTCGTACCGTCCCCGGCTTTTTTCAGGTCGAGACCGAAACGCCAGGCTATATTGGCTGGCATCCATAATGGGCATATTGTCGCTTGATGACTGTCCATGGCGCGCGACAGGGTTGCGCTTCGCCTATCAAACCTCATCCAACACAACATGGAGTGTGCCCGTGGCTTTGCTCAGGCTCGCAGGATGGTGTCGTCTACCGCTTTTGATTCTACTGATCACCGCTCTGCCGGCGATGGCGCTTGCCGAGTCGCAGTCGGGGGAGGGCAGTGGCCAGGCGTCGCCGCAGGTCTCTTCGGCGGCGCTGGCCGACATGCTGTCGAACGAACAGACGCGCAATCAACTGATCGAACAGCTGCGCGCCATCGCCCAGGGCGAGGCGCCCTCGGCTGAAGGCAGTTCGGAGCCGGCGCAGGAGAGTGAACCGCCGGCCTCGCTGGGCGGCCAGATCGCCGAGATTACCCAGAGCTTTGCCGGCGAAGTGGGAGACACCGTCAGCAACGCTGTCGCAGCCTTTCGCAGCGCCGGTAGTGGCCAGGGTGCCGGCCTGCCGTGGGCCGAGTGGAGCCGTATTCTGATCGCTTTTGCCTTTGCCGCGATCTCCACGGTCGTGGCCTTTTTGCTTCTGCGCGCGATGGTGTCGCCGATCTACAGCCGCTTTGACCGCTGGACCGCGGCCAAACCGGCGCCGCTGGATACCGCGACCGGCGAAAGCGTCGGTGCCGCCGCGCATGATAATGATCCTGCTCTGGAGGACAGCGTACGGCCGATGGCCGGCGGCGACGACAGCGAACAGCTCGAAGAGCGTGAGAGAAAGCGCAATGCCACGGCGGCCGGGGCGCTGTTCAAGCGCTGCGCGGTTGTTATCGGGGCGCTGATTATCGATGTCGCCCTGGTGCTGCTGGCCGGCGCAGTGGGCTATATGGTGAGCCTGTTCTTCTCCGGGCAGGCGGGCGAGGTGGGGCGCACCGAATCCCTTTTTATCAACGCCTTCGTGATGGTCGAGGTGGTCAAGGCGTTGATCAGGATGGTGTTCTCTACCCGCTATGACTCGCTGCGTCTTTTCGAGATGAGCCGTAGCACGGCGGCGCGCTGGAACCGCTGGCTGGCGATCGTGGTGGGTGTGACCGGCTACGGCCTGCTGGTGGCGGTGCCCATGGTCAACGCCATGCTGTCGCCGGCGGCGGGACAACTGCTCAGCCTGGTGGTCATGCTGGTGGTCTATATCTACGCCGTGCGCTTTATCATCAAACACCGCACCGTGCTGCGCGACGCTCTGGACGCCCGTGCCGATCGCACCAATTTTGCCTTCCTGGGCACACTGCTGCGTCTGCTGGGCCGCATCTGGCATGTGCTGGCGATCGCCTACTTTACCGTGCTGCTGCTGGTCAGCCAGCTGCAGCCCGCCGAGGCGCTGCCCTTTATGGCCCATGCCACCCTGCAGACGCTGCTGGCGATCGGTATCGGCATTCTGCTGTCGTCGCTTTTGACCATTGCGCTGGCCCGGCGTATCCGGCTCTCGTCGAGCCTGAGCGAGCGCCTGCCGATGCTGGAAAATCGTGTCAACTCCTATGTGCCCAAGGCTCTCAAGGGGCTGCGCATCCTGCTCAGCATTTTCGTGGTGCTGGTGGTGCTGGACGCCTGGAGCGTCTTCGATCTGCCGGGCTGGCTGGCCTCCGACAGCGGTGCGCTTGTCATCAGTATGATCGTGCACGTGGCGATCATCCTCGGCATCGCTACCCTGATCTGGACAGTGGTGGCGAGCTTCATCGAGCACCGCCTGAGCGCTGCCTCGGCACCCAGCGCGCGGGAGCAGACCCTGCTGTCGCTGTTTCGCAATGCGGTGCTGATACTGATCGTGACCATGACGCTTCTGATCGTGCTGTCGCAGATCGGCATCAATATCGGGCCGCTGATTGCCGGTGCCGGTGTCATCGGCCTGGCGATCGGCTTCGGTGCCCAGAAGCTGGTGCAGGACATCATTACCGGTGTCTTCATTCAGCTTGAAAATGCCATGAACACCGGCGATGTCGTGGGCGTGGCGGGGCTGACCGGTACCGCCGAGAAGATCACCATCCGTTCGGTGGGGCTGCGCGCGCTGAATGGCACCTACCACGTCATTCCCTTCTCGTCGGTGGATACCGTCTCCAACTACATGCGTGATTTCGCCTACCACGTGGGTGAGTACGGCATCGCCTACCGTGAAAATGTCGACGACGCCATTCACCATCTGCACCAGGCCTTCGCCGAACTGCTGGAGGACGAGGAGCAGAAGGACAACGTGCTGGAGGAGATGACGGTACCGGGCGTGATCGCGCTGGCCGACAGCTCGGTCAATATCCGTATCATGATCAAGGTCAAGCCCGGCACCCAGTGGGGCGTGGGACGCGCCTTCAACCGGCTGGTCAAGAAGCATTTTGATGCCGCCGGCATCGAGATTCCCTTCCCGCACACCACGCTCTTCTTCGGCCAGGAGAAGGACGGCAGTGCGCCGCCGGCGCGGGTTCGCATGTTCGATGACAGCGTTATCGAGGGCGAGCAGGAGCAGCGCGCCAGCGACGATGCCAGCCGGGACGATAACGCGAGTGACGCCCGCCGCCGCAGCGACGAGCGCCGCCTCAGCGAGCACGAGAAAAAACCCGATGCCGACAATGACGACGCCGGCGATGGCGGCGATGCGCCACGCTGATGTCGTCAGCTGGTGAAGTTTTCAGGGGCGCCGTGCATGGCGCCCTTTTTGTCAATACCCGCTCAGCTGATGCCGTCGCCGCGCCGCGTCAGCACCACGTCCATCAGCATATTGAAGCGGTGACGGGTCATCATGGTGGTGAGTCCCGAAATCAGCATCCACCAGCGCCGCCGGTTGGGGGTCAGCCGCCAGACATGCCAGGTCAGCTGGCGCAGCAGGCGGTCTTCGTCGAACTGGCGCCACTCACCCGCCAGTGATAGCTGATGGCGTGCCAGCACCGGTGACATTTCCACACGGTAGAGCCGTTCGAGCTCGGCGTCGCTGAAATCGTAGCGCTCGATCACTGCCGCCATGTGGGCATAGTCGCGTTCGCCCGGCTCGCGGTCGAGCCACAGCGGCGCCAGCACCAGCCATAGCTCGCGGCGATGATCGAGTAGCTGCTGGGGGTGGGAGTCGGTGTCGTGCTCGGACAAGGTGTCGTCTACGTCAGGGCAAGTGAAGCCCTCAGTGTAGCCGTGGGCGGACAGCGTCGCAGCCAGCAGCTAAAATGCAGTGATCGTCGGTGGCGCAACGGTCGCCATAAACGCCTGCCGCTGGCGGCGGGTCGTCATTCACAAGGTTTCAGCGAGGTCAGTGTGGTCATCCATCCCAAGGTTCGCGGTTTCATCTGTACCACCACCCATCCGGTCGGCTGCGCCCGCAACGTGCGCGAACAGATCGATGTGACGCGCCGACGTGGCCGCATCGACAACGGTCCCAAAAAGGTGCTGGTGATCGGCGCTTCGACCGGCTACGGACTGGCGGCGCGCATCAGTGCTGCCTTCGGCAGCGGTGCCGATACCCTGGGCGTGTTTTTCGAAAAGCCCGGCACCGAAACCCGCCCCGGTTCGGCGGGCTGGTATAACGCCGCCGCCTTCGACCGCTTCGCCAGTGAGGAGGGTCTCTACAGCCGCTCGATCAACGGCGATGCCTTCGCCCACGAAACCCGTGACAGGGCGATCGAGATGATCAAAAACGAAATGGGCGGCAAGATCGATCTGGTGATCTATTCGCTTGCCTCGCCGGTACGCAAGCTTCCCGACAGCGGCGAAGTGGTCAAATCTGCGCTCAAGCCGATTGGTGAGACGTACCGTGCCACCGCGCTGGATACCAACCGCGACCGTATCACCGAGGCCGTGGTCGAGCCGGCCAGCGACGAGGAGATCGCCAACACCGTGAAGGTGATGGGTGGCGAAGACTGGGAGCTGTGGATGGAGGCGCTGGAGCGTGCCGACGTGCTGGCTGAAGGCGCCGCAACCGTGGCTTTCAGCTACATCGGCACCGACATCACCTGGCCGATCTACTGGCACGGTACCCTCGGCCGTGCCAAGGAGGATCTCGACCGTGCGGCCGTGGCCATTCACCAGCGCCTCTCGGCCCGCGGCGGCCATGCTCGTGTCGCGGTGCTCAAGTCGGTGGTTACCCAGGCCAGTGCGGCGATTCCCGTCATGCCGCTGTACATCTCCATCGTCTATCGCATCATGAAGGAGAAAGGGCTTCACGAAGGCACTATCGAACAGCTCAACCGCCTCTTTCACGACTATCTGTCCGACGACTCGACGCCCGAGACCGATGAGGCCGGCCGCCTGCGCTTTGATGACCTCGAGCTGCAGGACGATGTACAGAGCGCCTGCAAGCAGCTGTGGCCGCAGGTGACCAGCGACAACGTCCATGAGCTGACCGACTACGCCGGCTACAAGCACGAATTTCTCAAACTGTTCGGCTTTGACCGCGACGATGTGGACTACGACGTCGACGTCAATCCGAAGGTCGATTTCGATGTCGTTGATCTGACCTGATACGTGCATTGATCACCCGCGAACCATCCTGTCGCAGGGCTCAAGTGTCGCAAGGGCCCTGCTTTCGCCTGGCTGAAGGCTTATAATGGTTTCAGGCGGCTGGCGCCGTTTGATCTTTCCAACCCGATTCTTCCAACAACGACACGACCCTTCGAAAATGGAGAGCCCCATGAGCTGGACCCCCTCGCGCGAAGACTTCGACCGCTACATGCTGCCCAACTACTCGCCTCAGCGAGTGATCCCGGTGCGCGGTGAAGGCAGCCGCCTGTGGGACCAGCAGGGGCGTGAGTACATCGACTTCGCCGGCGGTATTGCGGTCAACGGCCTGGGCCACTGCCATCCGAAGCTGGTCGAGGCACTGCGCGAGCAGAGCGAGAAGGTGTGGCATCTGGCCAACGTCTACACCAACGAGCCGGCGCTGCGGCTGGCCAAAAGCCTGGTGGAGAAAACCTTCGCCGACCGCGTTTTCCTCTGCTCCTCGGGAGGCGAGGCCAACGAGGCCGCGCTCAAACTGGCGCGGCGCTACGCTCATGACACCGCAGGCGCGCACAAGGATCGCATCGTCTCCTTTCGCCAGTCGTTTCACGGCCGTACCTTCTTTACCGTCAGCGTCGGCGGTCAGCCCAAATATTCGCAGGGCTTCGGGCCGGTCCCCGGAGGCATCGTCCACGGGGAATACAACGACCTCGCCACTGCCCGTGAGCTGATCAACGACGACACCTGTGCGGTGATCGTCGAGCCGATGCAGGGCGAGGGCGGCGTGACCCCCGCTACCCCCGAGTTTCTGGAGGGGCTGCGCCAGCTCTGCGACGACCACGCTGCGCTGCTGATCTTCGACGAAGTGCAGTGCGGGGTGGGTCGTACGGGTGAGCTCTACGCCTACATGCGTTATGGCGTGGTGCCCGACATCCTCACCTCCGCCAAGGCGCTCGGCGGCGGTTTTCCGATCGGCGCCATGATGACCACCGAGGAGATCGCGCGGGTATTTGTGGTCGGCACCCACGGTTCCACCTACGGCGGTAACCCGCTGGGTTCGGCGGTGGCGCTGGCGGCGGTGGAAGAGATCAGCCGCCCCGAGGTGCTGGCCGGCGTTGCCGAACGCTCGGCGCGTTTTCGACAGCACCTCGAAGCGCTCAATGAGACGTACGGCTGCTTTCGCGAGATTCGCGGTATGGGGCTGCTGCTGGGTGCTGAATTCAATGCGTCCTTCGGCGAGCGTGGGCGCGACGTGCTGGCCGCTTCGATCGATGAGGGGTTGATGCTGCTGGTGGCCGGTCCCAACGTACTGCGTTTTGCTCCCTCGCTGGTCATCTCGCCGGAGGAGATCGACGAGGGCATGGCGCGCCTCGACCGCGCTCTGTCGACGCTGACCGGGTAAGCCCATGACACTGCTTGCCCGCAGCGCGACGCTGGACGATCTCGATGCCCTGCTGGCGCTGGCGCAGGACGCGTCGCCGGCGCTGACCAATCTGCCGCCGGATCGCGAGCGACTGGCGGCGCGGCTCGAGTCCAGCAGTCGTGCCTTTCAGAGCGAGGCCACCGCCCCCGAGGATGTGGCGCTGACGCTGGTGGTGGAAGACGATGACGGTGAGGTGCTGGGAACGGCGACTCTCAAGCCCCTCGCCGGCGGTCGCGAGGTCTACTACACCTACCGTCGCGAAACCCTGATTCACGCTTCGCAGCAGCTCGACGTGCGCCGCGAAGTGGATATCCTGTCGATCTCCCACGAGATGTCCCACGCCACGCTGCTGTGTGCGCTGGCCACCCGCCGCGATCATCCCGCTCGCGGCGAGATCAAGCGGTTGCTGCGCGCCGCCCGGCTGGCGTTGGTGGCGGCTGTTCCGGAGCGTTTCGCGCCGCTGCTGTTCGTGGCCCTGCCGGGTTATCAGAGCGGCGGGCGCAGCCCCTTCTGGGAAGGTGTCGGGCGCCATTTCTTCTCCCGCGAGTTCGAGGAGGTGCATCGCGCCGCCAGTCTTGGCTCGAAAAGCTTCATCGGTGAGGTGATGCCCCCCTTCCCGCTGTATCAGCCGCTGCTCGATGACGCCGCTCGCGACGCGATCGGCCGCGTACATCCGCTGCACAGCGAGGCGCTCGAGGGCTGGCAGCGCGAGGGCTTTACCCCCTCGCGCCACGTCGATCTGCTTGATGGTGGACCGCTTCTGGAGGCCGGGCGGGATCATCTGCCGCGCCCACGGCGCTGTCCGGCGCGCCTGCGTGACCAGCCGGCCGAGCGTGGCGAGGGCGAGATGCTGCTCGCCAGTCAACGCGACGGCGGTTTTCGCGCCCTGCTGAGTACCGGCGCGACGCTGGATGAACAGGGGCGCTGCGTGGTCGATGCCGGCCGGGCGCAGCGCCTTGGCGTCGACAACGATACGCCGCTGCTGGTGCTGGAAAGGAGGGAGTGCGCATGCTGATTCGACCCGTTGAAACGGCGGATATCGACGCCCTGCGCGAGATTGCCGTGGAGACCGGCCCCGGCTTCACTTCGCTGCCTGACAACCGTGATTTTCTCGCTGACAAGATCGACCACGCGCGTCAAAGCCTTGCCGGCGAGGCCGAGGATGCGCTCTATTTTTTCGTGCTGGAAGACGACCAGCAGCCCGGTGAGCGCGCCGAGCGGCTGGCCGGCTGCTGTGCCATCGAGGCGCGGGTGGGGCTCGACGCTCCCTTCTACCACTACCGCATCGGTCAGCTGGCGCACTCCTCCAGCCGACTGGGGCTGCACCGGACGCTGGATACGCTGTTTCTCTGCTCCGATCATACCGGCAGCGCGGAGGTCTGCTCGCTTTATCTGCGTGAGCCCTGGCGCGGCGCAGCACATCGCAACAGCCGCAACGGCACCCTGCTGTCGCGGGCGCGCTGGCTGTTCATGGCCGCTTTTCGCAGTCGCTTCCCCGAGCGGGTACTGGCGGAGATGCGCGGGCGCTTCGATGACGACGGCAAAAGCCCCTTCTGGGAGGCGCTGGGGCAGAAGTTCCTGCCCATCGAGTTTCAGCGTGCCGATCACCTCACCGGTATGGGCGAGAAGAGCTTCATCGGCGAGATGATGCCGCGCCACCCCATCTGCACCTCCTTTCTGCCGCAGAGCGCCCGCGACTGTATCGGCCAGGTGCACCATCAGACCCGGCCGGCGCTGGCGATGCTCAACCGCGATGGCCTGCGCTTCGAAGGTTATATCGATCTCTTCGACGGCGGCCCGACCGTCGAGGCCTATATCGATGACGTACACTCGATACGCCATACCCGCAGCGCCCGGGTGCGCCTCGACGACAGCGTCGAGCGCGCCGCGCGCCCCGCCTGGCTGGCCGCTACCGCCAGCTCGCCGACGGCGTTTCGCGCCGCCTGGCTGGGGCGCGGCCCGGAGGGCGACGACATTCGCCTGACCCCTGAAGAGGCGCAGCGTCTACAGGTGGCCGAAGGCGACAGCCTGCGGCTGCTGGAGACCTGAGCGGCTACCAAGGAGACCATCATGCCTCTTGAAATCACCCAGCAACTTTTGATCGACGGCCAGTGGCAACCCGGCGCCGGTGACTTTTTCTCCCGCCACGATCCGGTTGGTGGTGAACGGATATGGCAGGGCGGTGCGGCCAGTGCCGACCAGGTCGGTCTGGCGGTGAACGCCGCACGCCGCGCCTTTGGCGACTGGGCAGCGCGCCCGGCCGAGGCGCGCATCGCGCTGCTGGAAGCCTTTGGCGAAGGCCTTGCGCAGCATCGCGATCAGCTCGCCGATACCATCAGCCACGAAACCGGCAAGCCGCGCTGGGAGGCGGCCACCGAAGTGCAGGCGATGATCGGCAAGATTGCCATTTCGATCGCCGCCTGGCGCGAGCGTACCCCCACCCGCGAGCGCGACAACAACGGCGTGCGCGCCGTGGTGCGTCACCGCCCCCACGGCGTGATGGCGGTGTTCGGTCCCTACAACTTCCCCGGTCATCTGCCCAACGGCCATATCGTGCCGGCGCTTCTGGCGGGCAACACGGTGGTCTTCAAGCCCAGCGAGCTGACCCCGGCGACCGCCGACCTGACGCTTGCCATCTGGCGGCAGGCGGGGCTGCCCGCCGGCGTTATCAACCTGGTGCAGGGCAGTGCCGATACCGGCCGCGCGCTGGCCACTCACGCCGGCATCGACGGCCTGCTGTTCACCGGCAGCGAGCGCACCGGGCGGCTGCTGCACGAGGGCTTCGCCGGCCACCCGGAAAAGATGCTGGCGCTGGAGCTGGGGGGCAACAATGCGCTGGTGGTGGACAGCGAGGTGCCGCAGGATATCGACGCCGCGGTGCTCACCATCCTGCAGTCGGCCTTTATCTCCGGCGGTCAGCGCTGCACCTGTGCGCGCCGCCTGCTGGTTCCCCGCGGCAGCGCCGGTGACCGCCTGGTCGCGGCGCTGATCCGTGCCATGGAGGCGTTGACGGTAGGACCACAGTTCAGGGGTACGCATGCCGACGGTAGCGGTATCGATGCCGCGCCGGCGCCCTTTTACAGCGGGCTCGCCTCGCTGGCCGCCGCCGAGTCGCTGCTGGCCGCGCAGCGCCATCTGGAAGCCGCCGGTGGACAGGTGCTGTGCCGCATGGCGTCGCTCGGTGAGGGCACGTCGCTGCTGTCCCCCGGCTTGATCGATGTCACCGGTATCGAGGTGGCCGACGAGGAGTACTTCGGTCCGCTGCTGCAGCTCTATCGCTACGCCGATCGTGAAGAGGCGCTGACGATTGCCAATAACACGCGCTTTGGCCTCGCGGCCGGGCTGCTGGGCGGCAGCCGTGCCAACTGGGACGACTTCGTGCTGCGCGTGCGCGCCGGTATCGTCAACTGGAACCGGCCGACCACCGGCGCCGCCAGCGACGCCCCCTTCGGCGGCGTCGGCGCCAGCGGCAATCATCGCCCCAGCGCTTACTACGCGGCGGACTACTGCGCCTGGCCGGTTGCCTCGATGGAGAGCGAACGGCCGCAGTTGCCCGATACGCTGCCGCCCGGTATCTCACTGCCGGGTAGTGGAGAGACGCGATGAGCGAGACACGCCTTGCGCAGGAGATCAACTTCGACGGTCTGCCGGGGCCGACTCACAACTACGCCGGACTGGCGCAGGGCAATCTGGCCTCGGCGCACCACGCCGGACTGGTCTCCAACCCCAGAGAGGCGGCGCTACAGGGGTTGGCCAAAATGAAGGCGTCGCGCGATGCCGGCTTCCCCCAGGCGGTACTGCCGCCCCAGCAGCGCCCCGATATGGCGCTGCTGCACCGGCTGGGCTTTCGCGGTACGCCGGAAGAGGTGCTGCCGCGGGTCGCCGATGAAGCGCCCGAACTGCTGCATGCCGCCTGTTCGGCGGCGGCGATGTGGACTGCCAACGCCGCGACGGTGACGCCCTCGACCGACAGCCTCGACGCCCGGGTGCACTTTACCCCCGCCAACATGCAGTCGGCGCTGCACCGCGCGATCGAGGCGGCGCAGACCGGTCGCACGCTGGCGGCGATCTTCCGCGATGACGAATACTTCGCTCACCACCCGGCGCTGCCCGCCACCCCCTGGTTCGCCGACGAGGGGGCGGCCAATCACACCCGCCTGTGTGCCCATCATGGCGGCCCCGGCGTTCATCTGTTCGTGCACGGCGATGGGGCTTGTGAAGGGGCGCCGCGGCCGCAGCGCTATACGCCGCGCCAGACTCTGCGCGCCAGCCGCGCGCTGTCGCGTCAGCACGGCCTGACGTCCGCTCAGGCGCTGTTCGCTCAGCAGCATCCGGCGGCGATCGACGCCGGCGTGTTTCATAACGACGTCATCTGCGTTGGCAGCGGTGCGGTGCTGCTCTATCACGAATACGCCTTTGCCGATGAGCAGGCGGTACTCGACGGTCTGCGTGAGCGACTGGCGGTGCGCGCCGACGGTCAGCCCTTGATCCCGGTACGGGTGCCCGAGGAAGCGGTGTCCCTGAACGCGGCGGTGGCGAGTTATCTGTTCAACTCCCAGCTGTTGCTGCGCGATGACGGCAGCATGGTGCTGGTGGTGCCGGGAGAGTGCGAAAGCGACGCGCAGGTGTGGCAGGCGATCCAGAATCTGCTGCTGGCCGGTCATAACCCCATCAGCGAGGTGGTGGTGCGCGACGTCAAGCAGAGCATGCGCAACGGCGGCGGCCCCGCCTGCCTGCGCCTGAGAGTCGTACTCAGCGAGGCCGAGCGGGCCGCACTGGGCGCCCGCGTGATGCTCGACGACGCCCTCTATGGCGAACTGACCGGCTGGGTCGAGCGTCACTACCGCGATCGCCTCGACCTCGCTGATCTTGCCGACCCGCAGCTGGCGCATGAGTCGCTGGTGGCCCTCGATGAACTGACCGGGATCATGCAGCTGGGATCGATCTATCCTTTCCAGCTCGATGATTGAGCAGCGCGCCTACGCCTAATGTCGCATTGGCTTTTGGCAGCATTAAGGGCGCGATAGGAGTAACTCGAGCGGCCATCGCGCCGCTCTTTTTGCCCCTGGGAGAGATCCGATGAAAGCCCGAGCTCTGGTATTGGAAAAGCCTCATGAACTGAACCTGCGCGAGATCGACCTGCCCGGCGAAATGGGCGACGATGACGTGCGCATCGATATCCACACCGTCGGCATCTGCGGCAGCGATATCCACTTCTATACGCACGGGCGCATTGGTGATTTTGTGGTGCGCGAGCCGATGGTGCTGGGCCACGAGGCCTCCGGCACGGTGCGCGAGGTGGGCGATAATGTCACCCATCTCAAACCCGGCGACCGCGTCTGCATGGAGCCGGGCATTCCCGATCCTGACTCGCGCGCCGCGCGGATGGGCATCTACAACGTCGATCCGGCGGTGCGCTTCTGGGCGACGCCGCCCATACACGGCTGCCTGACGCCGCAGGTCGTGCATCCCGCCGCTTTCACCTTTCGCCTGCCGGATGCGGTATCGTACGCCGAAGGCGCAATGATCGAGCCCTTTGCGGTGGGCGTTCACGCGGTAGCAAAGGCCCGGCTCGAGCCCGGTAGTACCTGCGTGGTGACCGGCGGTGGCACTATCGGCCTGATGGTGGCGCTGGCGGCGCGGGCATCGGGCGCCAGCCGTATTCTGATCTCCGACGTGGTCGATGAAAAACTGGCGGTCGCGCGCGGCTATGAAGGTCTGGTGCCGGTTAACGTGGCGCGCGAGTCGCTGCGCGAAGTGCTGGATAACCATGTTGGCGAGACATGGGGCGCCGATGCGGTGTTCGAGGCGAGCGGCAGCACGAAGGTGTTCGACGATGCGCTGGCCTGCGTGCGCCCCGGTGGCGTACTGGTGCTGGTGGGCATGCCACCGGAGAAGGTAGCGTTTGACGTGGTTGCCGCCCAGGTCAAGGAGGTGCGCGTCGAGAGCATCTTTCGCTACGCCCACGTCTTCGATCGTGCGCTGGAGATCATTGCCGCCGGCAAGGTCGACCTCAATCCGCTGATCGCCCACACCTTCGAGTTCGACCAGAGTGTCGAGGCCTTCGAGCGTGCCGCCGAGGCGCGTCCGAACGACATCAAGCTGCAGATTCGGATGGCGTCGGCCTGAGCCGCATCCGGCAGGCGACGGTTCGTCGCCTGCTGCTCGCTGCCCGAAGGGTATCGTCCCGCTATGCCGGTGAAGCACCGATCAATGCCGCGCCGCTGCTGTGCTCCTCGTGCGCTTTCTGTACGGCGTTCCGGGCAGCGGCTGCCTCGGATTGGTGGGACTCGACGCGAAACAGCGTCCAGTCACTGTCGATCATCTGCACAAAGCCGGCATACTCCTGCTGCAGTTCGGCTGTTTCTTCCTCGCTGGCCAGCAGCGCCGGCAGTAGCATTCGTCCGCGCATATCGAGAATCACGTCGCGCATCTCCAGCACTGCCTGCATGGGTACCACGTTGCGCTGATAGACGTCGCGAAGGGCGTTATTGGCATTGCTCAGCGCCTGAAACGCGAAAACGCCGAGGATAACGGCGGTCAGCACACAGGCACTCAGTGTGGCGATCAGTCTCAGCCTGACGGTAGGGCGCGGTAGCATGGGATTTCTCCTTGTTGCTTTTGGAGTGCCTGAGCAGGGAGGGGGAGGTTAAAACACTGTATCGGCCGTTCGCGCGCCGTCTGAAGGCGCTTTCTTTACCCTTGTCTCCCACCCGATGAGCGAACTGTGGCAGGCTTGCCACCTTCGGGATCATTTGGAGGGCAGGTTATGTTTCTGGTCTGTGGCGAGGCGCTGTTTGATTTTTTCGGCGACGAGAGCCGGGTGGCGCCCGACGCCAGCGCCATCGATTTTCATGCCGTGGCCGGCGGCTCGCCGATGAACGTGGCGATCGGTCTGGCGCGGCTTGAAAGGCGTAGCGCCTTTTTTACCGGTCTGGCGCGTGACGCCCTCGGTGAGCGGCTGCGCGCGGTGCTGCGCAGCGAGGGCGTGGATATCGAGCGGGTGGCGGATATCGACGATGGCGCTACTACCCTTGCGATGGTGACGCTGGATGACAACGGCTCGCCGCGCTACATGTTCTACAACCAGCGCGGCGCGGACCGCATGCTGGCGCCGCACCACCTGCCGGCGCCCGATGATGCGCTGACGGCGGTACATGTCGGCTCCTATGCGCTGGTGGTATCGCCCACCGGCGAGACGCTGGAGCAGCTGGTCAAACGTGAGCGCGAGCGCTGCCTGATCACCCTCGATCCCAACGTGCGGCTGATGGTCGAACCCGACGTGGCGCGCTGGCGCGAGCGCGTGGACGCCTTCGCGACCCATGCCCATCTGATCAAGGTCAGTGACGAAGACCTCGCGCTGCTCTATCCCGAAGATGATCCCGAAAGGATAGTGAGGCGCTGGTTGAGTGAGCGCTGTGCGCTGGTAATCATGACGCGGGGCGGCGAAGGGGTGACGCTCTATCACTATCAGGACGACAGTGACGCCTTCATGCCGGAGCGCGTCGAGGTGGTCGATACGGTGGGCGCCGGCGACAGTTTCATGGCGGCGCTGCTGTGCTGGCTCGATGAGCAGGGGCTGGCGACACCCGACGGCCCGGCACGGCTGGATGGCGCACAGCGCGAGGCCATGGTGCGCTTTGCGATGAGCGCGGCCGGGCGCACCTGCACAAGGCGCGGGCCGGATCTGCCGCGCCGCGATGAGCTGAGTCGGGCGACGAGGTAATGCGCGGCGGCAATAAGTGTTCGCATCATGCAGACACTGCGCGCATGATGAAACCGTAGCGTTGCGGCGATATCCACTCGAGACAATCGCTACACTGCTCTTTCAACAACAATAAAAGGCTCTGCCATGACCCGCGAATCCTCCCCGGGCGGCGCCGGATCGCGTGCCGCCAACAGCGAATATCTGCAGAAACGCCAGCTCAAACAGGGCGCGGCGGGCTGGATACTGCTCGCCAGCCTGGGGGTCTCCTACGTGATCTCCGGCGACTTCGCCGGCTGGAATCTGGGTATCGGCACCGGCGGTTTCGGTGGCATGTTGATCGCTACCGTACTGATGGCGGTGATGTACTCGGCGATGGTGCTGTCGCTGGCCGAACTCTCCTCGTCGCTGCCCACCGCCGGCGGCGGCTACAGCTTCGCGCGGCGGGCGCTGGGTCCCTGGGGCGGCTACATTACCGGCACGGCCATCCTGCTCGAGTACGCCATTGCACCGGCGGCGATCGCCATCTTCATCGGCGGCTATGTCGACTCGCTGGTGGGGCTCGACGGCCCGCTGGTGTACGCCGCCTTCTATATCGTTTTCGTGGGTATTCATCTATGGGGCGCCGGCGAGGCGCTGCGCATCATGATGGGGATTACGGCACTGGCGGTGATTGCACTCGTGGTGTTTATCCTCGCTATGCTGCCGCACTTCGACGCCGCCAGGTTGTTCGATATGCCGGTCAGCGACGCCGTGGGGGCATCGAGCTTCCTGCCCGAGGGCTATCTGGGCATCTGGAGTGCCATCCCCTTCGCCATGTGGCTGTTTCTCGCCATCGAAGGGGTGCCGCTGGCGGCGGAGGAGAGTCGCGAACCGGGGCGCGACATGCCGCGCGGCATCATCGCTGCCATGGCGCTGCTGCTGCTGTTTGCCATCTGCATGCTGCTGCTCGCTCCCGGCGGTGCCGGCGCGCAGGCGATGAGTACCTCGGCGGCGCCGCTGGTGGACGCCCTGCAGGCGGTCTATGGCGAGGGCAGTGCGGCGGCGGCATTCGTCAACGTGGTGGGCCTTTTCGGCCTGATTGCGTCGTTTTTCTCGATCATCTTCGGCTATTCGCGGCAGGTATTCGCGCTGTCGCGGGCGGGCTACCTGCCGCGCACCCTATCGGTTACCAACCGTCGCCGGGCGCCGACGCTGGCGCTGGTGGTGCCGGGTGTGATCGGCTTTCTGCTGTCGCTGACCGGCCAGGGGGATCTGATGATTACCATGGCGGTGTTCGGCGCCACCATCTCCTACGCCATGATGATGCTCTCGCATCTGCTGCTGCGCACGCGTGAGCCCGCCCTGGCGCGGCCGTTTCGCACTCCCGGCGGGCGTTTCACCTCCGCGCTGGCGCTGGGGCTGGCGGTAATCGCCTTTCTCTCCACCTTCGTGGTGAGCCTTGTGGCGGCGCTGTGGGCGGGCGTGTTCTATGCCATCATGCTGGCCTGGTTCGGCTTCTACAGCCGTCACCACCTGGTGGCGCAGGCGCCGGAGGAGGAATTCGATGCCATCGAGAGCGCCGAGTCGGAGCTCGGTTGAGCCACCGGGTGGCACGTTGTGATTAACCCCGGGCAAGAGGGAAGAGATGAAGATCGGGCTGCTGCAGTGTGATGATCTGGCGCCGCACCTGGCCGAGGTGCACGGCAACTACCCTGAACTCTACGCGCGGCTTCTGCAGGCCGTGGACCCCACGCTCGAGTTCGTGACCTGGCGGGTTCATGACGGCGAGCTGCCGGGCAGCCTCGACGATGTCGACGGCTGGCTGATCTCGGGCAGCAAGGCCGGCGTTTACGAGGCCCACGGCTGGATTGCCGAGCTGCTGGCGCTGATTCGACGTCTGCACGCCGAGCAGCGGCCGCTGGTGGGCATCTGTTTTGGCCATCAGGCGATCGCCCAGGCGCTGGGCGGGCGCGCTGCCAAAAGTGATCGCGGCTGGGGAGTGGGTGTCTCCTTCAATACGGTCAACGAGCGCCGCAGCTGGATGATGCCCTGGCAGGAGGGGCTGGATCTGATCGTCAGCCATCAGGATCAGGTTATCGAACCGCCCGAAGGCGCCGCAGTGCTGGCTGAAAGCACCTTCTGTCCCTACTACATGCTGGACTACGGTAACGCCGCCATGAGCGTGCAGGGTCACCCGGAGTTCACCAAAGCGTGCAGCGCCGACCTGATGGCCGGCAGGAGCGGGCAGATGCCGGATCGCCGCCGCCGTGAAGGCATGGCGACGCTGTCGGCGCCGGTGGACGATCACGTCATGGCACGCTGGATCGTCAACTTCATGCGTGAAGGCATCGGCATGGCGCGTTAGGCGCCACAGGCGTTATTGGCTCCGGAGTCAGTGCTGTCGATTACCTTCGGGCGCGGGGATCAGCCCGTAGCGCGACATGATCGTCTTCATGCGCTCCGGGTCGGGCGGGCCTTCGGCGACGAGTGCCGCCAGTTCGCGGAAGTAGTCCGGACCCAGTGCGCCCGGCGTCAGCATGCACAGACAGCTGGCCGGCGCATCTGAGGTGTTGTCGAAGCCGTGTACTGCGCCACGCGGAATGAAAAGCGACGACTCGGGGGTAATAGCGACGCTTTCGCCGTCCACGCGAAAGTCGAGTCGCCCCGCCAGCCCCAGCACTGTCTCGTCCCAGCTGTCATGGTAGTGGGCCACCGGCATACGAGCGCCGGGCATGACGGTCATGCGAAAAAGATCGAGCTGCTCATGGGTGGTGTGACGACTCTGATAGAAATCGAGCGTCAGCCCGCCGATGGTAATGGTCTCCATCACGGCCATTTCTCCCTGTGCAATGTTGTGGCGCCGCGCGAAGGCGACTGTCTCAACATGCAGTATCCCGACGGCAGGGAAAATTTTCTCGTCACCAGGGGCACTTTTCAGGCCGGCATCAGTTCGGTCGTCGTGCCGCCGTCATGTATCCTGATGTTGATCCCCCTGGCGTTGAAGCCTCAGCCGCTCGCTGCTTTCCAGTGCCGGGCTTTCATCGCTTTCGAATTGATCCTCGCCCGGGCGCTGGATCAGCAGGGCGGCAAGCCCCTCGCGCTCGGCGGTCGCCATGCCCTCCGCCGGCCCCAGGCAGAGCAGGGCGGTGGCCCAACCGTCGCTGCGCGCTGCCTCATGGCCGAATACGGTGGAGGACACCAGATTGTGTTCGGCGGGGCGGCCGCTGCGCGGATCGAGAATATGGCTATACACCTGACCGTTGTCGTCGAAGTAGCGCCGATAGGTACCGGAGGTGTTGATCGATATGCCCTCGACATCCTCGATGGTGGCGATGGTGCCCGGGCGGCGCTCGCCGCTGGTGGGTGCTTCGATGCCGACCCGCCAGCGGGTGCCATCGGGCTTGCTGCCGCGAATGCGCATATCGCCGCCCAGCTCCACCAGGTAGTTGTGAATACCGCGCGCCTCGAGATCAGCGGCGAGGCGGTCGACGCTGTAGCCCTCGCCCATCGAGGAGAGATCCAGCGACAGCGTGGCGATCTCCTTGCGGATGCGCCCGGTTTCGGGGTCGATATCGAGATGTTGAAGACCGATATCGGCCAGCGCGGTGGTGATCTCGGCCTGCGTCGGCACGCGGAAGTCGTGCTCCTGAAAGCCCCACAGCCGGAACAGTGGCGAAATGGTGGGGTCATAGCAGCCGTCGGAGCGGGCGTTGATCTGCCTGGCGATGGCGAGCAGGTGAAGCGCCGATTCGGGGGCCGGCTGCCAGTCGGTGCTGCGGCTGGCGTTGAACTGCGATATCCAGGAGTCGTCGCGGTAGGTGGAGAGTTCGCGGTCGATGGCGGTCAGCGTCCGGCTGACGTCGGCGCGCACCGCCGGCAGCTGATTGCCGCCGTCGCGCCACCAGCTGATGTGATAGCTGGTGCCCTGGGCCTGGCCTTCTATCGTGACCCTTTCGGGGCTGCGGTCGCAGCCGGCGATCGCCAGCGGTAGCACCAGCAGCAGAGTGAGCGTGCGAAGCATGGAGGTGTCGGCCTGCTGAAAACAGAAACGTTATTGTGCCCGCCCGGTGTCCCGGCTTGCCAGTCCTGCTGCCACGGCCCAGGCTGAAAATTATTGTTCACGACACTGATCAGGAGTTGCCGCATGACACTGGATCCGCAGTTCGCCCACTGGCTTGAAGAGGCCGCCGCCAATGCCCCCGATGTCAGCGGTTTGAGCGTACAGGAGCGGCGCAGGATCGCCGATCGCGGCAATCTCGCGCTTCAGACCGACCCGGCTGAATACTCGGTCGCCGACGTGGAGGAGCGGCGTTTCAAATGCGATGGCCACGAGATCGGCGTGCGGATTTATCATCCCACGGTGCACGGGACCCGCAGTACGCGGCCGGTGACGGTTTTCTACCACGGTGGCGGCTTTGTCACCGGCTCCGTCGAGACCTATGACGTGATCTGCCGGGCGCTGTGTCGCGCCTCGAAAAGTATTCTGGTATCGGTGGATTACCGGCTGGCACCGGAGCACCCCTTTCCCGCTGCCGCCGAGGATGCGCTGGCGGCGCTGCGCTTTGTGGGCGACAACGCCGGCTCGTTCGGCGGCGACGCCACGCGCATTGCGCTGGCCGGGGATAGCGCCGGAGGGCAACTGGCGGCGCTGACCGCGCTGCGCGCCCGCGACGAGGGCGGGCCGGCAGTGATGGGGCAGTGTCTGCTCTATCCGCAGCTCGATGCCAGCCCGCAGGGGCTGGCATCGCTTGAGCGCTTCGCCGAGGGCCACGGCTATACCCGCGCCATGCGCGACTGGTATCTGTCGCAGTATCTTGTCGACGACGAGGCGCGCGATCACCCCTTCAATACGCTGTTGTCGCGTCACGATCTGGCCGGCGTGGCGCCGGCGCTGGTGCTGACCGCCGAGTACGATCCGGTGGGCGATGAAGGCGTGCGTTATGCCGAGCGACTGGCGGCGCAGGGCGTCACGGTGCGCCACAGCCGCTACTTCGGCATGATTCACGCTTTCGTGCGGCGGCTGGGCCAGCACCGCCAGGCGGATCAGGCGATCGAGGAGTGCGGCGCCTGGCTGCGAACGGCGCTTTCACCAGGCAGCGGTTCTGCGGGCTAATACCAAGGTCGATCTGTTAGTGCATCAATCGGTTGCGTACGCTGCACGCTCCAGCCGTACGTTATAAAACCGACCGTGGCCACAAGCCGGGAGTGCCTGAATCATGATGACCTTTATCGCGGGCATCGTGCTGCTCGTCGTGGGCTATTTCACCTACGGCAAGTTCGTCGAGCGCGTTTTCGAGACCCATCAGCGCCGCCCCACGCCGGCCTATACGCTGCGCGACGATGTCGATTACCTGCCCATGGGTACCAAGCGCAACTCGCTGATTCAGTTGCTCAATATCGCGGGCGTCGGGCCTATCTTCGGCCCCATTCTGGGGGCGCTCTACGGCCCGGTGGCCTTTTTGTGGATCGTCGCCGGCTGCATTTTCGCCGGCGCGGTGCATGACTACCTCACCGGCATGATCTCGATTCGCAACCACGGCGCCCATCTGCCGCAGCTGGCCGGCAAGTTTCTCGGCAGGGTGATGAAACACGTGGTCAACGTCTTCGCCATTTTGTTGCTGCTGCTGGTAGCCACGGTGTTCGTCACCGCACCGGCGGCGCTTCTGGCCAATATCCTGCCGCTGTCGGTGACCGTGATCACGCTGGCGATTTTCGTCTACTACCTGCTGGCCACGCTGTTGCCGATCGACAAGGTGATCGGCCGTATCTACCCCTGGTTCGGCGCGCTGCTGCTGTTCAGCGCCGCCGGTATCGGCATCATGCTGATCGTGCGCGGCGCGCCGATTCCGGAGCTGAGCCTTGCTAACATGCATCCGGACAGCGCGCCGATCTTCCCGCTGCTGTTTCTGACTATCTCCTGCGGTGCGCTGTCGGGCTTTCACGCTACCCAGACGCCGATCATCTCGCGCACCACGGGTAACGAAAACAACGGCCGCAGGATCTTTTACGGCATGATGATCACCGAGGGTGTGATCGCCATGATCTGGGCCGCGGCGGCGATGAGCCTGTTCCACGGCGACAGTTCGCTCTCTCGGGTTTTGGCCAACGGCGGCCCGGCGGCCGTGGTGCAGAGCGTATCGACGACGCTGCTGGGCGCAGTGGGCGGCACCCTGGCGGTGCTGGGGGTGATCGTGCTGCCGATCACCTCGGGCGATACCGCCTTTCGCAGCGCGCGCATGATCATTGCCGACTATCTGGGCGTCAATCAGGTCGAGCTGGTCAAGCGCGTCATGGTGGCGGCGCCGCTGTTCGTGATCTCCTGGGGGCTGACCCACATGGACTTCAGTCTGCTGTGGCGCTACTTCTCGTGGGCCAACCAGACCACTGCGGTCATCGCCCTGTGGGTGGCCACCATGTACCTGATTCTGGCCAAAAAAGCGTACTGGATGACGCTGCTGCCGGCGCTGTTCATGACCATGGCGACGTTCACCTATATCGCCTGGGCGCCGATCGGCTTCGGCCTGCCGCTGAATATTGCCTATGTGGTCGCGGCGCTGGGTACGGCGGTGGCGCTGGCGCTGTTCATCAAGCGGGTGCGGCGGCTCTCCGGTGGCCTCTTTGCAGTCGACGAGCCGGCAGAACCGGCTTCGCGCGACGCCTCGCTGGCCAATGCGGCCATGACCTGAGGGCAGCGCGCCTGCTGAAAACCAAAGGGCCTTGCACTGCGGGGCCCTTTCAAGGTTTATAACCACGATACCCCCGACAAAACAACGCCCCGCATCAGCGGGGCGTTGTTTTGTCGAGTACCAGTACCCTGGCGTTCGGGGCGTGGCGCTGTTATCAGCTGCCGGAAGCGGGTTCCGGGGCGCCGCCGCCGCCGCCGAAGTACTTGTCGTGCAGCTGATCGTAGGTGCCGTTGTCGCGCAGTGTTTCGAGCGCCTGGTTGAACTTGTCGGCCAGGGCTTCGTCGCGTTGGCGGAAGGCGATGCCAAAACCTTCGCCGAAGTACTCCTTCGGCTCGGTGAGCATTTCACCAATGGTCTTGTAGTTGCCCTCATCGACCAGTGCCGCTTCGCCGGTGGGATAGTCGAGGAAGGCGGCATCGAGACGGCCGGTATCCATATCGACGGCCACGTCGTCGGCGCTGGCGTAGCGCTGGATGTTGGCAACATCGCCATAGTTGTCGGTGACGTAACTGTCCTGCACGGTACCGCGCTGCACGCCGATGTTGGCCCCTTCCATGTCCTGCTGCGAGGTACCGGTGATGCTGCTGTCGTCGGGCACGAACCAGGCAGACGGCGGCACGATGTAGGGGTCGGAGAACAGCACCTGCTGGCGACGTTCGTCGTTGATGGTCATGGACGACATGATGGCGTCATAGCGGCGCGCCAGCAGCCCGGGGATGATGCCGTCCCAGCCCTGCTCGACCCAGCTGCACTGGAGTTTGGCCTGCTCGCAGAGGGCGTTGCCCAGTTCGATGTCAAAGCCGGTCAGTTCGCCGTCCGGAGTGCGATACTCCATGGGTACGTAGGGCACGTCGACACCGATGCGCACCGTATTGTCGTCGCTGGCCTGCGCCGAGCCGGCGGCCACGGCGGCGCTCAGCAGGGAGATCGTCAGCAGTTTTTTCATGGTTGTCTCTCTTGTTGGTGTTGATGGAAATCGTCGGTAACAGAGGGTTACGCCATAGCGTGCAGCCGATTATGAACACGAGAGGGTAACGCAATGCAAGTTTGTCGTCCTTCAGGCGGGCTGCAGGTGCACCAGCATACGTTTCTCGAGCAGCTTGAAAGCGCCCTGGATGGCGAAGCTCAATACCATGTAGCACAGCGCCACGAAGATGAAAGCCGAGAAGGGCGCGTAGAAACGCGCATAGACATTATAGGCCACCCCGGTCAGGTCGGTAATGGTTACCACGCTGGCGATGGCGCTGGCATGGAGCATGAAGATGACCTCGTTGCCGTAGGCCGGCAGCGCGCGGCGCAGGGCGCTGGGCAGAATGATGCGGCGGTAGGCCATCAGCGATGACATGCCGTAGGCGCGTGCGGCTTCTACCTCACCGCGCGGCGTGGCCTTGATGGCGCCGTAGAAGATCTCGGTGGTATAGGCGGCGGTATTGAGCATGAAGGCCAGCAGTGCCGGATAGAGCGGGTCGCGAATCAGCGGCCAGACAATGCTCTGTTGGATGCCGGGAATGAAGGCCAGCCCATAGTAGGCAATGTAGAGCTGCACCAGCAGCGGCGTGCCGCGAAAGACCCAGGTATACACCCAGATCGCGAGACTGAGCGGTTTCAGCCGACTGGCGCGACCGATCGACAGCGGCAGAGCGAGTATCAGTCCCAGCACCAGCGAGATGAAAACCAGTTGGACAGTGTTGACGAAGCCCTCCCAGTACTGGGCAAGCGTCTGCGGAGTGAAGATGGCGTTGTCGGCAAGCCAGGGGGCGATCGACTGCAGCAGTTCCTGCATCAGTGCTGCTCCTCGAAACCGGCGTTGTAGCGTCGGCTCAGCCAGCCGAAGATCACCTCGGAGACGGAGGTCATGACCAGATAGCCCAGCGCGACGGGAATCATGAACAGAAAGGTCTGATGAGTAGCGCGGGTGGCCTCGGCGGCGATCCGCACCATGTCGGAAAGGCCGATGATCGACACCAGCGCGGTGGTTTTCAAAAGCACCATCCAGTTGTTGCCCAGCCCGGGCAGGGCGTGGCGCATCATCAGCGGAAAGCGGATATGGCGAAACACCAGCCAGCGGCTCATGCCGTAGGCGGCGCCGGCCTCGATCTGGCCGCGGTCGACGGCCAGAAAGGCGCCGCGAAAGGTTTCGGCCATGTAGGCGCCGAAGATCAGACCGATGGTTGCCACGCCGGCGGCGAAGGGGTCGATGGTAATAAAGATATCGTAGCCCCAGTGGTTATAGATGGCATCGGTGATCTGGTTGAGGCCGATCTGGGCGCCGTAGAACAACAGCATCATCAGCACCAGGTCCGGTACGCTGCGGATGGCCACGGTGTAGACGACAGCGATGGCGCGCAGCGGCGGGTTTTGCGATAGCCGCGCGCTGGCGGTGGCCAGCCCCAGCACCAGTGCCAGCAGCAGCGACAGTACGGCGAGCTGGGCGGTAAGCAGTGCCCCCTCCAGCAGCCGCGGGCCGTATCCCATGAAATCGATCATGATGTCGAGCCCCTTCAGCGTCCGCGCGGTGCGAGAAACTGACGCAGTCGCTCCGACTCGGGGTGTGAGAGCACCTCGGCGGGGTTGCCCTGCTCCTCGACCTGACCCTTGTGCAGATACATGACGTGATTGGAGACGTCGCGGGCGAAGTCCATCTCGTGGGTGACCACCACCATGGTGCGACCCTCGGCGGCCAGCTCGCGCATCACCTCCAGCACATCGCCGACCAGCTCGGGGTCGAGTGCCGAGGTGGGCTCGTCGAACAGCATCACCTCCGGGTCCATGGCCAGGGCGCGGGCGATGGCACCGCGCTGCTGCTGGCCGCCGGAAAGCTGGGCGGGATAGGCGTGGGCGCGCTCGGTCAGTCCGACCCGCTCGAGCAGCGCCATACCCTGTTCGCGAGCTGCCTTGCGCGGCACCCCACGCACGTAGATCGGTGCCTCGATGACATTATCGAGCAGCGTCATGTGGGCCCATAAATTGAAGTTCTGAAACACCATCGCCAGCCGGGTGCGGATGCGCTCCAGCTGGCTGCGGTCGGCCGGCTCGCGGCCGCGGCGGGTCATGCGAAAGCGGATCGACTCGCCGTGCACGCTGATTTCGCCGCTGTCGGGGCGCTCAAGCAGATTGAGACAGCGCAGGAAAGTGCTCTTGCCGGAGCCGGAAGCGCCGATCAGGGTGATGACGTCACCCTTGTGCGCTTCCAGCGAAATACCTCTGAGCACTTCGGTATCGCCGAATTTCTTGTGGATGCCGCTGACATGCAGCGGGATGGGCTCATCGGTCAAGGGAAAACTCCTGAATCCGGCCGCCGTTGTCCCGAGGGACAAGGCACTGGCCTGTTGTTGTTGGTGACAGGAGAGGTCGTATACGACCTGCAGCGGATGCTCTCCCGACCTTCGATGGCGGCGCATGATAGCAGGAGAGAGCGTCGTCTGCGCGTCTGACGCCTGCTACCTTACGCCGTCGCCAGTGGCCTTGCCAGCAGCAACGCGCGCGCGCCGCGCTCCACGGCGGCGTTGGGAAAGACGATATGTACCGCCTCGTCGCCGACCCGATGCTCGCCCTGTTCGCTATCGCGCGCCAGCAGTTCGCCGGGCTCGAAGCGGGTGAAGTTGGCGATATCGTCACTGAAGGCGAGACTGAAATCATCGCCCTGGCGGCGAATCTCTTCGACCACGGTAAAGCGTATCAGGCCGCTATCGCTGGTTTCCTGCGGCGCTACCCCGGCCACCCGGCTGCGCAGCAGATCGAACATCGGCGCCAGCGGCTCGAGATCGTTGGCGCCAAAGGGGGCGACCCGGCCCAGTTCGAGGGTAAAGCCCAGCGCGCCGTGGTAGTGGCGGCTGTAGTGCGAAAAGGTCCAGCTGTGGCAGTGCTGGCTGAGCCCCGCCTGCAGGCCGGCGGCGCTCAGCTGGCGCCACAGCCGGGCCGGCGTGGGGGTGTCGCTGAAGGGTTCGACGGCGAAGCGCGGATAGCGGCTGTCGCGGATGGCGGTGTGCATATCGAGGTGCAGCGCCTGCGCGCCGTGCTCGGCAAGGAAGCGATCCACCGCGCTCATCAGTTCGCGCGCCCGGCCGGCCTCGAAGCGGTCGTCATCGAGCGTCAGACTGTCGCGTTGAAACAGCCGGTTGAGGTTGGTGTCGATATAGCGTCGGCCGGCGACGATCGCCCGGCGGTTACCGAGAATCAGCAGAACCGGCGCGCCGACGCGCAGCTGACCGGCGTCGAGCGCCGCCAGCAGTTCGCCGAAAAGTTCGATGGGCGCGGTCTCGTCGCCGTGGATGCCGGCCGAGATGATAGTAGGGGCGCCGGCTTCGATCGCTGCGGCCGGTTCGAGCGCCACCACGCCGGGGGCGTACTCGCTGACCCGCACCCCGGGCAGGCGCAGCGCCACCACCTGATGAGGCCCTTCGGGGGCGATGAAATCGGCGAAATAGTCGCTTAGTGACACGCAGTGTCCCTCGCTGGTGTTGTGATGATCTACCTTATCCTGGTGGGCATTACCCCTGCATTGTCTTTTATTTCAGGACTGAGAGGGCGGCGGTCGAGGCAGGAGTACAGGAATGCGTGAAAAAGGCAGAACCCGCAGGATGCTGGGGATGGGGGCGCGTACCGGCGGTGCCATGTTGCGCTCGCGGATGGGCCGCGACGCCGGCTGGGAGCGTCTCGGCGAGCAGCTTTTCGATGAGCTCTCCGAACTCAAGGGGCCGGCGATGAAGCTGGCGCAGATCATGGCGCAGTGGGACGATCTGCTGCCGCCGGCGCTGGCCGAGCAGCTCGCCCGCCTGCAGCGTCAGGCGCGCCCCATGCCCTGGTCGCAGATCCGGCGCACCCTGGTGGCGCGCTTCGGCGATCTCGACGCCGCCTTCGAGAGCATCGAAACCGAGCCCTTTGCCAGCGCCTCCATGGGCCAGGTGCACCGCGCGGTGACGCCGGACGGCGAGACGCTGGTGCTCAAGGTGCAGTATCCGGGGCTCGAGCAGGTGCTGGAGCAGGACCTGGTACAGGTGCGCCGCATGATGCGTCTGATGCGCTGGATGAAAGTGCCACAGGCGCGGCTGGATGCGATGTTCGAGGAGTTTGCCGACAGCCTGCGCGGCGAGCTCGACTACCGCGCCGAGTTCGAGGCGCTGGCGCGTTATCGCGCCCGCTATGCCGGTTTTGACGGCGTGCGTTTTCCCGAGCCGCTGGCCGAGTGGTCCGGCGAGCGGGTGCTGGCGATGCGCTACCTGCCCGGCACGCCGATGCGCGATATGGAACAGGCCGAAGAGGCCCTGCGACAGCGGCTGGCGGCCAACCTCGCCGACTGGCTCACCGAAGAGCTGTTTACCCACCATGAACTGCACGCCGACCCCCACGCCGGCAACTTCGCCGCCGACGACGAGGGGCGGTTGATCGTCTACGATCTGGGGGCCGTCATCGCGGTGCCGGAAGCTCGCCTGCGTGCCATGATGCAACTGCTGGGCGCGGCGTTGGACGACGACCCGATGGGTATGGACGCGGCGCTGCGCTCGATGGGCGGGCGTCAGGGCGAGGGCGCGCCGCTGGCGCTTTATAGCGAATCGGCAGCGGCGATCCGGCCGCTGTTCGCTCCCGGCGAGCAGGATTTTGCCGATACCCGCATTCACTATCGGCTGCGCGAAATCAGCCCGAAGGTGTGGTCGGCAATGGATCGCCTGCAGCCGCCGGCGGATACCATGCTGCTGTCGCGTACCCTTAACGGCCACTACTGGAACATGGTGCGACTGGGGGCGCGGCTCGACATGCACGCGCGAACCCGGCCGCTGCTGGCTCGGGCGCGGGACGGGGTGGCCTGATGCTCAGGCGGAAACCAGCTTGAGCCCTACCACCGAGGCGATAATCAGGGCGATATAGCCCAGCCGTGCCGGCGAACGCGGCTCGCCCCAGCACAGCATGCCCAGGGTGGCGCTGGCGACGGTGCCAATGGCGGTGAACACGGCGTAGGCGATGCCCAGCGGGATATCGCGCATGGCAAAGGCGATCAGCGCCAGCGACATTCCGAAACCCACGACCAGCAACGCCAGTCCCAGCGGCCGCGAGCCACGGTTGATCTTCTCGATGCCGGTGACGCCCACGACCTCCATCAGCCCCGAGGCGATCAGTGCCAGCCAGTACATGGCTATACCTCCCTTTCCTCGCTGTGCAGTTTGAGCCCGGCGACGCCGATAAGTAGCGTGGCCACCAATACAATCGTCAGCAGGTTGAAGGCGGCCCCCAGAAAGAGAATATCGACCGTCAGCGTGCCGACCGCGCCCAGCCCCACGAAGACGGTGTAGACCGTGCTGGTTGGCAGCGTCTTCGCCATGTGGGTGGCCAGCGCGAGACTGGCGAACACCATCGCAAGCGTTGCCAGCCACTCCAGTGCCCCCTGGGCGTATTTGGCGCCCAGCGCCCAGCCGATCTCCAGCAGGGCGGCAGGGACCATCAACCACCAGCGTGACATCATAAGGCCTCCTGAAACTGCAAGACTAACGATTGTTAGTTAGCTATTCTAATGATGAAATTGGGCGGTGGCAATCCGGAAGCGCAGGGCAACCATGATCAGAACAGCAAGAGTGATGTTATGAGCACCTCCCGTCGCATCCGCGAAGCGGGGCTGCGCCTCTTCGCCCGCCAGGGCTACGAGGCCACGCCGCTCTCCGCCATCGCGGCCGAAGTCGGCATCCGCACGCCGTCTCTCTATAACCACTTCGCCAGCAAGGAGGCGCTGTTTCTGGCGCTGGTCAGCGAAGTGGAGCAGGAAGTGCTGGCGCTTATTCACCAGAGCCTCGATGCCCGACACGGCGACAGCGTCAAGCAGCAGCTCGAGCGCCTGCTGGCGGCAATGAGCGACTTTATATTCGATTCCGGCAAGGGGGTGTTCTATAAGCGCTTTCTGCTTTTTCCGCCGCCCGCTCTGCGGGATGAGCTGCAGCGCATCAACCGACAGAGCGAGACGGCCATCGATGCACCGCTGCGCGACTGCTGGCGGCGTGGCATCGAGTGCGGTGAGCTGCGCGCCGATCTCGGCGAACGAGATTTTATAAGCGCTCTCTACTGTGTGATCGACGGCCTTTTCAGCGAGAGCTTTCTCTACTCGCGAGATGAGTTCGATCGGCGGCTGGCCGGCGTGTGGCGTGTGCTGTGGGCGGGTCTGTGCGCTTGAAGATGCCGCATCGAGCGACCCAGAAAAAGAATGCTCGAGAAGAGTAGACCCGGCGGGCAGTTTTGCCCTTATAAAGTCTTTTCTTTTGATGCCGTTAATGAATTAGAGGTGCTTCATAAACGAAGTGCCGAGGTAGTGTTTCGAGTGTCGCAAGGAGTCGCAGATGACCTCAAGGACCGGCGGTATTGCCCCAGCAGAATCCTCTTACGGTGAATCAGGCGCCGTTTTGGCCAAGCCCGCCGGACGCAGCCGCTTCGCGCTGGGTAGCTGGAGTCTGAGACGCCGGATGTACGCCATCCTCGCACTGATGTGGCTGGGGATGATCGCGCTGGTGGTAATTATGTCGTTGAGCGCTCGCGCGACGCTTTATGAAGAGCGCGAGGCGTCGCTGCGCGATATCGTCAGCATGGCGAGCAGCCTGTTTCAGCGTTATGCCGAACGCGTCGAGGCCGGCGAGTTCAGCCGCGAGGAGGGGCTCGATCGGGCACTGGGCGCGCTGAGCGGTATGCGTTTTGATGGCGACAATTATATTTTCGCTTTCGATGACCAGTCGCGCGTCCTGTATCACCCGCGGCGTGAACGTGGCCAGGACATGTCGGGCTTTACCGATCCCGATGGGTTGGCGATCTACAGCGAACTTGTCGACATCACTCGTACCAGTGGCAGCGGGTTTCTCGATTACCGTGCCGCCCGTGGTGCGGAGGGTGGCCCATTGCTGCCCAAGCTGGCCTATGTCGAACGCTTCGCGCCCTGGGGCGTCAACCTGGCCGCTGGCGTTTACACCAACGATATTCGCGAGGCCTTTCTCGAGAAGCTGATCACGTTCGGACTGATACTGTTGGTCATCGGCGCTGTTCTGACACTCGCCTTCGTGCTGCTCTACCGCAATATCTACCGCGACCTCGGAGGGGAGCCGAAGTACGCCATCGAGCGGGTTCGGGAAATCGCCGAGGGTCATTTCGACCGGCCGCTGGCCCTGCGCGGCAATGATCGCAGTAGCCTGCTGTTCCATATCGAAAGCATGCGTGCCGAACTGGCGGCCACCATTGCTGATATCCGCAGTGCCAGCGAGTCGATCGATAACGGTTCGCGGGAAATTGCTGCCGGCAACAATGATCTCTCCTCGCGCACCGAACAGCAGGCTGCCTCGCTGGAGGAGACCGCCTCCAGTATGGAGGAGCTGACCGCTACCGTGCGTCAGAACGCCGACAATGCCGGCCAGGCCACGCAGCTCTCCGGCCAGGCGCTCGAGGAGATGGAAAGCGGTCGTGAGGTGATCGGCCGGGTGGTGACGACCATGGGCGAGATCCACGAAAGCTCGGGCAGAATCAATGAGATCATCACCATGATCGACAGTATCGCCTTTCAGACCAATCTGCTGGCGCTCAACGCTTCGGTGGAGGCGGCGCGTGCCGGCGAGCACGGTCGCGGCTTCGCGGTAGTGGCCGGCGAGGTGCGCAATCTGGCCAGCCGCAGCGCCAGTGCGGCCAGCGAGATCCGCGAACTGATTGGCCGCTCGGTCTCTCAGGTGGAAAGTGGCAGCGAGCTGGTTCTCGAGGCCGACAGCAGCATCAACCGCATCGCCGAGAGTGCCCGCCGGGTCAACGACCTGATGAGCGAGATCGCCGCCGCCTCGAAGGAGCAGAGCAACGGTATCGAGCAGGTCAATCAGGCGGTAACCCAGATGGACCAGGTGACCCAGCAGAACGCGGCGCTGGTGGAAGAGGCTGCCGCAGCGGCCTCTTCGCTGGAGGACCAGGCGAGCCGTCTCTATCAGTCGGTGTCGCGCTTTTCGATCTAGTCAAGGCAGCGGTAGCCCGGCCACTTCAGAGGCGCCATCATCCGTTCAGGGTGGTGGCGCTTTTTAAGTTTGTGATCAGAAGCGCCGATATAAAGAAATGCTATGCAAACTTCCTAAAATAGCAAAGTTTTATTTGGATAACTCTTATTGGGGAGAAATGGGGATGACTTTACAAGCCAGTGGTTTGGAGCATGGAACCTCCCATGACGAAAGAGAAAAGGGGGCAGAGAACAGGCGGCGTTTCAGATTCGGTGACTGGAGTCTGAAGCGACGTATGTATCTTCTATTGGCACTGATCTGGGCGGGTATGCTGCTGCTGACCGCCATGATGGCGTGGAATGCTCGTAACACGATATTCGAGGAGCGTGAGAAGCAGCTGCGGGCCACCGTTGCGATGGCCGAAACCCTGTTTGCCGGCTTTCATGAGCGCGCGGCGGACGATCCGTTCAGTCAGGAGTCGGGATTGACCCGAGCGCTGGATGCGCTGTCGGTGATGCGCTTTGGTAATGATCTGCAGAACTATATTTTCGCTTTCGACGACGAGCTTAAGATTCTTTACCACCCGCGTCGTGAGGTTGGTCAAGACATGTCGTCTACCGGCGACGGTGCTGTCGGCAATATCTATAGCGTGCTCGGCGAAAAGGCAATGGCCAGCGGTAGCGGCTTTGTCAACTATGCCGATGATACCCCTGACCCGGAAACCGGTGACACGGTTTATAAGCTGGCTTATGTCGAGCGCTTCGCGCCCTGGCAGGTCAACCTCGCCGCCTCCGTAAAGGTCAACGATATTCGTAATGCTTTCCGGAACACTCTGATGCTCTATCTGACACTTATGGTGATCATCGGTGGTTTCGTGACGCTCGCTTTCGTGCTGCTCTATCGCAGTATCAGCCGCAGCCTGGGCGGTGAGCCAAACTACGCCGTCGAGCGTGTGCGGGAAATCGCCGAGGGTCATTTCGACCGGAAGATGACACTGCGCGGCAATGATCGCAGTAGCCTGCTGTTCCATATCGAAAGCATGCGTGCCCAACTGGCGGCCACCATTGCCGATATCCGCAGCGCCAGCGAGTCGATCGATACCGGTTCGCGGGAGATTGCTGCCGGCAACAATGATCTCTCCTCGCGCACCGAACAGCAGGCCGCCTCACTGGAGGAGACCGCCTCCAGCATGGAAGAGTTGACCTCTACGGTGCGTCAGAACGCCGACAATGCCGGCCAGGCCACGCAGCTCTCCGGCCAGGCGCTGGAGGAGATGGAAAGCGGTCGCGAGGTGATCGGTCGGGTGGTGACGACCATGGGGGATATCCGCGAAAGCTCGGGCAGGATCAACGAGATCATTACCATGATCGACAGCATCGCCTTTCAGACCAATCTGCTGGCGCTCAACGCCTCGGTGGAGGCGGCGCGCGCCGGCGAGCACGGCCGCGGCTTCGCGGTGGTGGCCGGCGAGGTGCGCAATCTGGCCAGCCGCAGCGCCAGTGCGGCCAGCGAGATCCGCGAACTGATTGGCCGCTCGGTCTCTCAGGTGGAAAGTGGCAGCGAGCTGGTGACAGAGGCCGACAGCAGCATCAACCGCATCGCCGAGAGTGCCCGCCGGGTCAACGATCTGATGAGCGAGATCGCCGCCGCCTCGAAGGAGCAGAGCAACGGTATCGAGCAGGTCAATCAGGCGGTAACCCAGATGGATCAGGTGACCCAGCAGAACGCGGCGCTGGTGGAAGAGGCTGCCGCAGCGGCCTCTTCGCTGGAGGATCAGGCGAGCCGTCTCTATCAGTCGGTGTCGCGCTTTTCGATCTGAGCGTCATTGGTCGTAGCGAATGGTGAGCCCCGGTGTCGTTTCAGGCCCCGGGGTTTTTTGCGTTCATGACGCCTTGATGGCGTTGGCGATAGCATTGCCCAGCTCATCGGTGATGCCGCGACCGCCCAGGTCCGGCGTCAGCGGTGCTTCGTCGGGGCCGGCGGCCAGCACCTTCTCGATCGCCCTGACCACGGCGTCTGCGGCGTCCTGGTGGCCCAGATGCTCCAGCATCATTGCCGCCGACCAGATCTGACCGATCGGGTTGGCGATGCCCTTGCCGAAGATATCCGGTGCGCTGCCGTGTACCGGCTCGAACAGGCTGGGGAAGGTCTTTTCCGGGTTGATATTGGCCGATGGCGCCACGCCAATCGTGCCGGTGCAGGCCGGCCCCAGGTCGGAGAGAATATCGCCGAACAGGTTGCTTGCCACCACCACGTCGAACCAGTCCGGATGCAGCACGAAATTGGCGGCAAGAATATCGATATGGAATTTGTCGAGACTGATCTCGGGGTAGTGGCCGGCCATCTCGGCTACCCGCTCATCCCACCACGGCATGGTGATGGAGATACCATTGGATTTGGTCGCCGAGGTGAGCTTGCGGCGCGGCCGCGTCATGGCCAGCTCGAAGGCGAACTTCAGCACCCGGTCGACGCCTGTGCGGCTCATCACCGTCTCCTGGATGACGACCTCGCGCTCGGTGCCCTCGAACATTTTGCCGCCTACGCTCGAATACTCGCCCTCGGTGTTTTCGCGCACCACGTAGAAGTCGATATCGCCCGGCTTGCGCCCGGCCAGCGGGCTTTTGATGCCGGGCATGAGGCGACAGGGGCGCAGATTGATGTACTGATCGAAGACGCGGCGAAACTGCAACAGCGAGCCCCACAGGGTGATGTGGTCCGGCACCCGTTCGGGCATGCCGACGGCGCCGAAAAAGAGCGCGTCCATGGTGCCGAGCTGCTCGCGCCAGTCGTCGGGCAGCATCCGGCCGTGGCGCTCGTAGTAGTCACAGCTGGCAAAGTCGCAGTCGATGAAATCGAGCGATAGATCGAAACGGCGGGCGGCGGCCTCCAGCGCCCGCACGCCCTGGGGGACCACCTCGTTGCCGATGCCGTCGCCTGGAATGACGGCGATTTTGTAGGTCATGGCGCTACTCCCTGAAAATGCCATTTGCGTAGAAAGCTTGACCATAACACGCGACAATGATCAAAAATCTGCGATTTTCGATGGCGGGCTGGCATACACGACAACCCTCTGAGTCTCCTGCACTGTGAAACCTCACGAATATTAACTGTCGAGGCGCTCCATTTCGCTGCGGTAATCGCGGCCGAGGCGCTGTGTCTCGTGGTCCTTGTGGATTTCCCTGAATATGCCCGCAAACAGCGCCTTCTGTTAGAATCCCTGCCATATGCGATGCGGTTTTTGACCTCGATTCGTCTATTGCCATCTATAACGGTTCTGTTGAAAACGGACTTCGATATTCGTACAGGGCGCAGGCAAGCCTCACAGGGCGGCGCCGGGAGGCAGGGTTTGAACATCCTGATGTTCACTAATACCTACAGCCCCATCGTGGGCGGGGTCAGTGAGTCAGTGCAGCGGTTCGTCGAGTGTTTCCGGCGCTCGGGGCATCGCGTGCTGGTCGTCGCCCCCACGCTCAAGGGGCAGCCGGAAGATGAAAAGGATGTGATTCGCGTACCGGCGATGCAGCGCTTCAACGGCAGCGACTTCTCACTGCCGGTCACCGTGCCCGGCTCGCTGGACGATGCGATTCGCGATTTCGATCCCGATATCGTCCACTCCAACCACCCCTTTCTGCTCGGCGATACCGCGGTGCGGGTGGCCCAGTGGCGCGGGCTGCCGCTGGTCTTTACCCACCATACCCTCTACGAGCACTACACTCACTATGTGCCGGGCGACTCGCCGGTGATGCGTCGCTTTGCACTGGCGCTCTCCAACGGCTATGCCGATCTCTGCGACGTCGTGATTGCTCCCAGCGAGAGCATTCGCGACACGCTGCGCGAGCGCGGTGTCGAGACCGAATTGCGGGTGGTGCCCAGCGGCGTCGATACCGAGCACTTTGCCCACGGCGAGCGCCGCCGCTGGCGTGGACATTTCGATATCGCCGATGACGCCCATGTGATCGGCCATGTCGGACGACTGGCGCAGGAGAAGAACCTCGCTTTTCTGGCCCGCGCCGTGTGCCGGGCGCTGTCGCAGAACTCGCATCTGCACTTCATGGTGGTCGGCGACGGCGACGAGCGTCAGACCATCCTCGATGAGGCAGAGCGCACCGGCGTTGCCGAGCGGGTCCATCTCACCGGAGTACAGAAGGATCAGGCGCTGATCGATGCCTATCACGGCATGGACAGCTTCGCCTTTGCCTCGCACAGCGAGACCCAGGGAATGGTCGTGGTCGAGGCGATGGCCGCCGGTCTGCCGGTGGTGGCGCTGGATGCCAGCGGCGTGCGCGAGGTGCTGGCGCATGAACGCAATGGCCTGCTGCTGCAGGATGAGGATGAACAGGCGTTCGCCGCGGCGCTGCAGCGTATCGCCGAGCCGCAGCGCTGTGACACGCTGCGTGAGGGGGCGCTGGAGACGGCACGCCATTTCGACAGCTGTGAATGCGCCGACCGCTGTCTGGCGGTCTATCAGCAGCTGCTCGATGAGCATCGTGCGCGGCTTTCACACAGTGAAGACAACCACCGCAGCGGCTGGGAGCTGGCCCGTGCGCGGCTGGAGGCGGAGTGGAATCTGCTCTGTCATCGCGGTACGGTGCTGCGCCGGGTATTCGGCGGTTCCAGCCGCGCCGAGCCGCGTCTACAGTCGACGCCGCTGAAAAGCGGCCAGGCGACGCCCGGCGAGTCTCCACGCATTCTGTCGCTGACCGCGCTGGCCCGACCACGGCTGGTGGCTGACGATCAGGCGTTGACGATGCCGAAGCCGACTGAAAATGATACCGACCAGGAGCCCGAGGCGCGCTGAACGCTCTGCCCGGTCGAGTGCAGGCACTCTGGTCTAAAGGCGCTGACGGCGCGACATGATCCAGCGCGTCAGCGCTGCAAGGCCGATAACCGCCGCTATCGCCACTCCCAGCCACAGCAGATCGCCCATGCTGCGGCTGCGCAGCAGCTCGCCGAGACGGCTGCCGGCGATGGTGACCGCTGCCAGTCCCGGCAGAATGCCGATCAGCGAGCCGATCATGTAGGTGGCGTAGGGCATGCGCGCGGCGCCGGCGATCATGTTGGTGAAGGTAAAGGGCGCCAGGGGTAAAAGGTTGAAAAGGATCATGGTGCGAATGCCGTAACGCGAGATGCTGTCGGCAAGCTTGCGAATGCGCTCGCCGCCATATTTCTCCAGCAGGTCGCGGCCCAGCATTCGTCCCAGCAGCCAGGTGGCGCTGGAGGCAACCATGGTGCCCGCTACGGCGTAAAAAAGCCCCCACCAGGGCCCGAAGATCAGGCCGGTGGCGCCCACCAGAATCGTTAGTGGGAAGAGCACTAGACTACCGACCGGGTAGATGACCATCAGCAGCGGCGGTGCCCACCAGGTGTGGCGCAGACTGATGGTTTCGCTCAGCAGTTGCTCCAGCTTTTCGGCGTTGAGGCTGTCGCCCATAACCAGCCACTGCCAGAAGCCACCCAGTGCCGCCATGAGGGTGATGACGATAATGACAAGCCAGAGACGGCGATTCATCGAGCGCTTTCCATAGCAGAGACAACAGATTCGAGGGTCCTTGAGTCTAGAGAGGCCATCAAGGGGCTTCAACAGCGCCTGTCATCAAAATGTCGAATTTTTGTAGCCTCAACGTCGTTACCGCCGTGTTCTGTACCGAATTGTGATTCATCCATCTCTGGAGAGCCGAGTGAGCACACTGCCGCCGCTGGCCTGGATGCAGGCCTTTGAAGCCTCCGCCCGCCATCTCAATTTTACCGCCGCCGGCGAGGAGCTGGGGGTGTCGCAGGCGGCGATCAGCCAGCGCATTCGGCTGCTGGAGGCGCGCGTCGGTCAGTCGCTGTTTATTCGCCACCCCCGCAGTCTGTCGTTGAGCGATGCCGGACGTGCCTGGCTGCCCAGCGTGCAGGAGGCTTTCATGCGGCTGGCTCAGGGCACCGCCGAGGTGTTCGGGCCGGACGGGCGTGCCTCGGTGACGCTGCGCGCCACGCCCGGCGTCCAGCAGTACTGGCTGGCGCAACGGCTGTGTCGTTTCCATCAGCGCTATCCGGATATCGAGGTTCACATCGTCACTGCCATCTGGTCGCAGCAGTTCGGCGGTGTCGATGCCGACCTGGAGATTCGCTATGGCGTCGGCGACTGGCCGGAGGTTGAAGGCCATTCGCTGGGCCGGGAGGAGCTGTCGCCGCTGTGCGCTCCGGCACTGGCCCGACGTTTGAAACATATCGACGATCTGGCCGGCGAGACGCTGCTGCACGCCACCGGTTTTACCACCGGCTGGCCGGCGTGGCTGCGCGCTTTCGGTGCCGACGGGGTCGAACATCGCGCTCGCCGGCTGGTGTGCGATACCCGCATCATGACGCTGCGGTTGGCGGCCAGCGGCTGTGGTGTGGCACTGGCGCAGCGTCGGCTGACCGAAGATAGCCAGGCGCTGGTGGCCCCCTTTGAAGGTTCGATCGCCGCCTCTGAGGCGTTCTGGCTGGTGCATCCGCGCGGGCGCGCACTGTCGGCGTCGGCGTCAACCCTGTGGCAGTGGCTGGTTGCCGAGGCGGATGAGCCGGCTGTTCAACAAGCCCTGGGCAGTCGTCTCAGCGGGTCCTGATCGAAATAGCGCACCAGCAGGGTGTAGAGATCGGGCCAGACGTTATCGAGGATATCCGGCGCGGTAAAAAAGTACTCGCAGATCACGGCGAAAAACTCCGCCGGATGGGTCGCCGCATAGTCGTCGATGGGCGGCTCTTCACCGCGTTCGAGACTCTCCTGCAGCGCCTGCCAGCATTGCATGAAGGTGTCGTACCACTCTCTTGATGTGATGTCGCCGTGCAGGCCGGGCATGCCGTTGACCGTCATGTCGCCGGTCATGTCGAGCTTGTGAGCGAATTCGTGAATCACGACATTGGTGCCGTGCCAGTCACCATTGGCTTCCAGCTCCTCGAGCGACAGTGCCACCGGGCCGTGCCAGGAGGTCTCGCCGGCACGCTCATCCTCGAACTCGTGCATCACGCCGGCGTCGTCCATCTCCTCTACGTGGCGGCGAAAGGCGCCGGGCACCAGGATAATCTCGCGCACGTCGAGCAGCGCCCGGCGTGCGCGCTGCTCCGGCCAGGCCAGCGTCATCAGGGCGATCTGCGCCATCAGTACCAGCCGGTTCTCGTCCGACCACTCGACCCCCTCGGGCAGCACGATGCGCAACGCATGAACCAGTCGCCAGCTGCGCTCGCCCAGCCGCTCGAGCTGCGCATCGCTCAGCCCGTCGATGATCGGCAGTCGCACCTGCGCACGCTGCCAGGCCTCGAGAGGCAGCGGATGGCGCTTGCGCCAGCGCTGCCATTTTTGCTCCTGCCACCAGCCCATCAGCTCCTGCCTTCGCTATCGGTTTCAGACACTATCCTGGCTGGAGGCGCCGGACTTCCACGACCAGTCGCGCCAGCGCAGATCGAACAGGTCCTTGCGCCGGTCCTTGAGATTGGTGACCGAGCCTTCGCTGCGCACGATCCGCAGCCGGGTCAGGTCGAGATCGGAGAACATCACCATCTCGGTGTTGGGGGTCGTCTCCGACATCACGGCGTCGTGGGGGAAGGCGAAGTCGGAGGGTGAAAACACCGATGACTGGGCGTATTGAATGTCGAGGTTCTCGATCGACGGCACGTTGCCGACGCTACCGCAGGCCACCACGTAGCACTCGTTCTCGATGGCGCGCGCCTGGCTGCAGTGACGCACCCGCAGATAGCTGTTCTTGGTGTCGGTCCAGAAGGGCACGAACAGAATATCCATGTCCTGCTCGGCGAGCAGCCGCGGCAGTTCGGGAAATTCGACGTCGTAGCAGATCAGGATGCCGATCCGCCCGGCGTCGGTCTCGAACACCTGCAGTTCGTCGCCGCCCTCGACGATCCAGTCGCGCCGCTCCTGGGGGGTGATATGCAGCTTGGCCTGACGCTCGACGCTGCCGTCGCGGTGGCACAGATAAGAGACGTTGTAGAGGCGCTCTTCGTCATCCTCCTCGACCATCGAGCCGGCGATGATGTTGATGTTGTAGGAGACCGCCATGCGCGAGATTTCGGCACGAAAACGCTCGGTGAAGCCGGCCAGAAAGTGGATCGCCTTTCGCTGATCCGACTGGTCGGTGAGCGCCATCAGCGGCGTATTGAAAAGCTCGGGAAAGACGGCGAAGTCGCTCTGATAGTCGGCCATGGCATCGACGTAGAACTCCACCTGCTGCAGCACCTGCTCGACCGAGGCGAACTCGCGCATCTGCCACTGCACGGCGCCGACGCGCACCTGGGTCTTGCGCGAGTGAAGCACCCGCTCGACCGGCTCATAGAGGATGTTGTTCCACTCCAGCAGGGTGGCATAGCCCTGGGAGCGCTCGTCTTCGGGCAGGTACTTCTTCAAAAGGCGTTTGACGAGAAAGTCGTTGGCCAACTGAAAGGAGAGAATCGGGTCGTGGATCTCCTTGCGCGACACCTGCTCGATGTATTCGGTGGGCGACAGCTCGTCGGCGTGCTCGTAGTAGTTGGGGATGCGGCCGCCGGCGAGAATGGCGCGCAGATTCATCGAGCGACACAGATCCTTGCGCGCCTCGTAGAGGCGCCGGCCCAGCCGATAGCCGCGGTAGGCCGGATCGATCAGCACATCCAGACCGTAGAGTGCATCGCCCTCGGCGTTATTGAGAATGATCTCGCGGTTGCCGATCAGGTCGTCGTACTTGTGCGGATTGGAGAAGGTTTCGTAATCCACCAGCACGGTAAGCGCGATGCCGACGATGCGGTCGTCATCTTCGATCAGGATCTGGCCGTCGGGAAACTCGGCGATCAGGCGATCGATGGTGTGTTTCTCCCACGCCCCGCCGATGTCGTTGTACACAGCGTCCATCAGGGCCTTGAGCCTGGGATAATCCTCCGGCTCGAGGTTGCGAAGGTTGAGATGGAGATCATCGATCGACATGTTGCTGGTGGCTCCCACGGGTCGGTCACGAAAGGAGCAAAGTCTAGCACGACAAGGCATTTTTCACCGTCGGGGCGGCGCTGAAGAGGGCGGTGAAAGCGCAGGCCGGCTGCTATAGTGGTGGCATCGGCAGGGTCGTTGCCCTGTGCCGTTCGAACCGATATCAGGAGCTGCAATGACACGCACCATGTTTGACCTGTGCGGGGCGGATCAGCGCCTGCGCTTTTCTCCCTTTTGCTGGCGCGTGCGTCTGGCGCTGGCCCATAAGGGGCTCGAGGCCGAGACCCGCGCCTGGCATTTCACCGACAAGCAGGCGATCGCCTTTTCCGGCCAGCAGAAGGTGCCGGTGCTGGTCGACGAGGATGACGAGGTGATCGTCGACAGTTTCGATATCATGGCGTGGCTGGATGACAAGTACCCCGTTGTGAGCCTTTTGGGAGAGGGTGAAGCACAGCGTCGCGCCCGTTTTATCAAACACTGGGCGGAGGGTGCGCTGGCGCCAGCCATCATGAAGATCGCCATTCTCGATGTGTTCGCCGCCATCGATCCGAAGGACCGCGACTATTTCCGCGAAAGCCGCGAGCAACGCCTCGGTAGCCGGCTGGAGGATTTTCAGGACGCGCAGGAGGGGGCGCGACTGCTCGACGCGGCGCTCAAGCCGCTGCGCGCTCAGCTGGAAGATGCGCCCTTCATCGACGGCGAGCGTCCGGGCGGCGCCGACTACCTCGCCTTCGGCATGTTCATGCTGCCGCGTGTGGTACGCCCGCAGCCGCTACTCGAGGAGGGCGACGCGGCGCACGGCTGGCATGAGCGCATGCTCGACCTGTTCGATGGCATGGCGCGTAACGCGCCGCGGGTGAGCGGCTGAGCTTCAGGATGATTTTCCATTGCGCAGTGCCTTCAGGGCGCCGGTCAGCAGCGACAGCTCCTTGCGGCTCGGCGCGGCGCGCTGATAGAAGTGCTGCAGCCGTTCGAGGGTGCGGGCGTGAGGCTGGTTGAGAAAGCCGGCCTCGCCGAGCGCCTCCGCCAGCGCCTGTTGAAAATGCTGCATCTGTTCACGGCTGGGCGGTAGCGCTTTTGAGTTCGTGCTGCCCGGCAAGGTAGCGGTCGTATCGTGCTGACGCCGATGAGCGCGAAACAGTTCATGGGCGCACACCTGCACCGCCTGGGCGAGGTTGAGTACCGGATAGTCCGGGTTGGCCGGCAGGCTCAGCTGATGCGTGCAGCAGGCGATCTCGTCGTTGGTCAGTCCCGAGCGTTCGCGGCCGAACACCAGCGCCACCGGCATCTCGCGCGCCAGCGCGATTAGCTCGCGGGCCATCTCGTCGGACTCCTCGAAGCAGGGTAGTGCCAGCCCGCGCAGCCGTGCCGAAAGCCCCACCACCGCGCCGCAGTCGGCGACCGCCTCGTCGAGCCCTGCGACCACTCGGGCCCGTTCCAGCAGTATTTCACCGCCGGCTGCCATGCGCGTCGCCTCGGCATCGGGGAACTGTCGCGGCGCGACCAGCGTCAGTCCGGACAGCCCCATGGTGCGCATCGCGCGGGCGGCGGCGCCGATGTTGCCGGGGTGCCAGGTCTGCACCAGCACGATGCGGATGTTGTCGAGAGCATCATGCGCTTCAGTCACGGTGTACGCCTTCAGCGAATCGCTTGAGCGCCTCGCCCTCCAGTCGGTAGTCGAGCCACTCGCTACGCTCCTGCGCGCCAATTGCCCGGTAGAAATCGATGGCTGCCGTGTTCCAGTCGAGTACTTGCCAGTCCATCCTCAGACAGCCGCGCTTTGCTGCAATGCCGGCAGCCTCGCGCATCAATACCAGTCCCGCGCCCTGGCCGCGCGCCGCCGGAGTGACGTAAAGATCCTCCAGCCACAGCTGAGGACCGGCCAGCCAGGTGGAGTAGCTGAAGAAGTAGATGGCATGACCGATAGCTTCGCCGCCGCGCTCGGCGATCAGCGCATGGCCCACGGCGTCGTCACCGAACAGGGATTTGGCAAGCCGGGCCTCGGTGGCAACCACCTGATCGGCGGCCTTTTCAAAGCTCGCCAATTCGTTAATGAAGCGCAGGATGGTGGCGGTATCGGCGGGCATGGCTGGGCGTACGGTAATTCTCATGCGTGGGTCCCTGTTGTTGGGTAATGAAGCCTGTTTTGAACGTGAAAAGGCCCCGCCGTAGCGGGGCCTCTCAGTCTATCCCATGAGCCCTTCGCCTTGTGGCGAGGTCATGGTGGACGCGGGAAGGGGGCTTACATCATGCCGCCCATGCCTCCCATTCCGCCCATGCCACCCATGTCGCCGCCACCGGAGGACTCTTTCTCGTCCGGATCTTCGGCGATCATGGCTTCGGTGGTGATCATCAGACCGCCCACGGAGCCTGCCGACTGCAGCGCGGTGCGTGCCACCTTGGCCGGATCGAGCACGCCCATGTCGAACAGGTCGCCGTACTCGCCGGTCTGGGCGTTGTAGCCGAAGTTGCCTTCGCCGTCACGCACACGGTTGAGGATGACCGAGGCTTCCTCACCGGCGTTGGTGACGATCTGACGCAGCGGCGACTCCAGCGCGCGGATGGTGAGCTGAATGCCGTGGGTCTGGTCTTCGTTGTTGCCGCGCATATCGTGAAGGCGCGCTGCAGCACGTACCAGTGCCGTACCGCCGCCGGGCACCACGCCCTCTTCGACAGCGGCGCGAGTGGAGTGAAGGGCGTCCTCGACGCGGGCCTTCTTCTCTTTCATCTCCACTTCGGTCGCGGCACCCACGCGGATCACGGCAACACCGCCGGCCAGCTTGGCAACGCGCTCCTGCAGCTTTTCGCGGTCGTAGTCGGAGGAGGTCTCCTCGATCTGAGCGCGGATCTGGCTGACGCGCGCTTCAATGTCGGCTTCAACACCGTTGCCGTCGATGACGGTGGTGTTCTCTTTCGACATGGTCACGCGGCGTGCGCTGCCCAGATGATCCAGCGTCGCCTGCTCAAGCGTCAGACCGACCTCTTCGGAGATCACGGTACCGCCGGTCAGGATGGCGATATCCTGCAGCATGGCCTTGCGACGGTCACCGAAGCCGGGCGCCTTGGCGGCTGCGACCTTGACGATACCGCGCATGTTGTTGACCACCAGCGTGGCCAGCGCTTCGCCTTCGATGTCTTCGGCGATGATCATCAGCGGCTTGCCTGCCTTGGCAACGCTCTCGAGCACCGGCAGCAGTTCGCGGATGTTGGAGATCTTCTTGTCGACCAGCAGGATGTAGGGGTCTTCCTGCTCGACCGCCATGGTTTCCTGGTTGGTGACAAAGTAGGGCGAGAGATAGCCGCGATCGAACTGCATGCCTTCGACCACTTCCAGCTCGTCCTCGAAACCACGACCTTCATCAACCGTGATGACGCCTTCCTTGCCGACCTTCTGCATCGCATCGGCGATGATCTGGCCGATGGTGGCATCGCCGTTGGCGGAGATGGTACCGACCTGGGCGATGGCCTTGGAGTCGGTGCAGGGAACCGACATGGTGCGGATCTCTTCGACCGCCTTCTGGATCGCCATGTCGATACCGCGCTTGAGGTCCATCGGGTTCATACCCGCAGTGACGCCCTTGAGGCCCTCATTGACGATGGACTGAGCCAGCACGGTTGCTGTAGTGGTACCGTCACCTGCGGCGTCGGACGTCTTGGAAGCGACTTCCTTGACCATCTGCGCGCCCATGTTTTCGAACTTGTCCTTGAGCTCGATCTCCTTGGCGACCGAAACACCGTCCTTGGTAACGGTCGGGGCGCCGAAGGACTTCTCGAGCACGACGTTACGACCCTTGGGGCCGAGCGTGGTCTTGACGGCGTCGGCCAGGGTGTTGACGCCTCGCGCCATACGCTTGCGGGCATCGTCGGAGAATCTGATGTTCTTGGCGGACATTACGGTAATACCTCGATTCCGGTTTCTTTAGTGAGAAAGATGAGAGGAAATATCAGCCTTCGAGCACGCCGAGGATGTCGGACTCGCTCATGATCAGCACTTCTTCACCGTTGACCTTCTGCTTCTCGACGCCGAAGCCTTCCTTGAAGATCACCTTGTCGCCGACCTGCACATCCAGCGGACGGGTTTCGCCACTTTCAAGGATACGGCCCTTGCCGACGGCGATGACTTCACCACGAGTCGGTTTTTCCTGCGCATTGCCCGGCAGCACGATACCGCCAGCGGTCTTTTGTTCTTCTTCCACGCGACGAACGACGACACGATCGTGCAAAGGACGAATGTTCATTTTCACGTTCTCCCTAAATGGTTACATGAACGGGCCGGAGGCACCCGCCACCCGGATTGGGCGGACCCGGTTCCGGCTGTGCCGGCCTGTCAGGGTCGATATCACGACGTGGCGAATTAATGCGGGCTCAATGCGCTGTTTCAAGGGGGGAGAGGGAAAATTTTACACCCGCCATCCCTGGCGGGTGCCCTACGGGCCGCCGCTGCGCGGCGTTCAAAATCGTTCCTGACGATGTTGTACACCCGCCATCCCTGGCGGGTGCCCTACGGGCCGCCGCTGCGCGGCGTTCAAAATCGTTCCCGACGATGTTGTACACCCGCCATCCCTGGCGGGTGCCCTACGGGCCGCCGCTGCGCGGCGTTCAAAATCGTTCCCGACGATGTTGTACACCCGCCATCCCTGGCGGGTGCCCTCCGGGCCGCCGCTGCGCGGCGTTCAAAATCGTTCCCGACGATGTTGTACACCCGCCATCCGGGGTGGGCAATGTCGTGGCAGGAAGGGTGGATGAGGGTTGCGGGGAGATTATTGGCGACGATCGTCGCGGTGTTCGATGTAGTCGCCTTCCAGGGTTTCGCCATCGCTTCTCTCTTCGCGGGTCGACGAAGTCGTCTGGTCGAAGGTTTCGCCACGCTGATGACGCCCCGGGCGATAGCGCTGAACGTGCTCGTTGCCCTTTACGAAACGTGCCAGCAGGGCGCTGCGGGAGACGGGCAGCAGGCAGAATATGGCAAGGATGTCGGTCAGTATGCCGGGCATCAACAGCAGGACACCGGCCAGCATGATCGCGGCACCGCGGCGCAGGTCGTCACTGGCGAACTCGCCGCTGGTCATTTTGGCCTGCGCCTTGCGAAAGGCGTCCAGCCCCTGACGGCGTACCAGGTTAATGCCGATGAAGGCCGCGATCACGATCACCAGCAGCACCCAGGCGCCAATCAGTTGGCCCAGCACAAAGATCGAAATCAGATCCAGCAACAAAAAGAAGCCGATGGGCAGCAAAATGGGCATGATTTCTCCACGGTACCGGTTGTTGTAAAGGCATGGCGTAGCGCCCGTCAGGCGCATTCGCTTCAGGGAAACGCTGCGTCAATGCCGGCGCGAGTGAATCGCTGCGGTGCGTGGTAGTGGTGCGCCAGCTCGGTCGAAAACTCACCTGATCTCATGTTATGTCTCGTTTTCTGCGTTCCACGCGCCTTGCGCTTCATCTCGCTCGTCGATCTATTCAGCGCTTCCTTAGTATAGTCGGCACAAATCATGGCATGTCGGCACGGTGACGTATACGTCTGCCGATTCGAGGGTGGGCGGGTGAAAGGCAGGCGCGTGGCTTGCCACGACGCCACCGGTTGGTGGCGCCGTAAGGTTGCGGTCAGAGGGTTGCCTGGTCGCGCAGCGATTCGACGGTAGCCTCACCGATGCCATTGATGCGGGTCAGGTCGTCGAGCTGTTCGTAGAGACCGTTGGCCTCGCGATCGGCGACGATGTCCGCTGCTCTGCTTTCACCGATGCCGGTCAGCTCGGTAAGCTCCGCCGCTGAAGCGGTGTTGATATTGATCGGCGCCTCTTCTGCCATCAGCGGTGAAGCAAGCGACATGGCGGTTAACAGCAGTGTTGTAGCCAGAATTTTTTTCATTTTTCCCGTCCTGTTGTGATTTATATGCGGAACCTGCACTGATCTCATCGGCCATGTCGAAGCGGCCTTTAGATCGCCCTGCCTCTCACGATTCGCTCTTGCCACACCATGTCATGCCACATTTCCTTATAATGGCGCCGGTTCACTACAGGAGCGCCCATGTCTACTCCCCTGATTATTGCTCTCGACCACGCAAGCCTTGCGACGGCACTGCCGCTGGTCGATCAGCTTGATCCACAGCGCTGTCGACTCAAGGTGGGCAAGGAGCTGTTTGTACGCGAGGGACCCCAGGCGGTAGCGGCACTGCAGCAGCGCGGCTTCGAGATATTTCTTGACCTCAAGTTTCACGACATTCCCAACACGGTGGCGGCTGCAGTACATGCGGCTGCCGATCAGGGCGTCTGGATGGTCAACGTGCATGCCGCTGGCGGTCGGCAGATGATGAGTGCGGCGCGCGATGTGCTGGCGCGTCACAATCTGACGACGCGGCTGATCGCGGTGACCGTGCTGACCAGCATGGACGATGCCGCGCTTGAAGAGGTGGGCGTGACGCTTGCGGCGGCAGTGCAGGCGTTGTCGCTGGCGCAGCTGGCCGCTGACAGCGGTATGGACGGCGTGGTCTGCTCGGCGCAGGAAGCGAGCGAGGTGGCCTCTCACTGCGGCGACGATTTCCTGCGCGTGACGCCCGGCATTCGTCCCGCCTTCGCTGTTCAGGATGACCAGCGTCGCATCATGACGCCCGCCAGCGCGATGGCGGCGGGTAGCACTCACCTGGTGATCGGTCGGCCGATTACCCGTGCCGATGATCCCATGGTGGCGCTGGAACGGATTGAACAGGAGCTGTCAGGCGAGTAGCGGCTGAGCTCGCTTGTAGCGTCGGGGCGTGAAGCGGTTATTCGCCCTCGAGCCCGGTAATTGGCTTGATCGTGCCCCAGCGGCGGCAGCTGGGGCAGTGCCAGTGGAGCCGATCGCCCTGAAAACCGCAGCTTTTGCAGCGAAAGCGCGAGCGTTGCGCCATCAACTGCTCGGTGTGGCGCTTGAGCAAACTCAGATGGGCCACTTCGTCATCGACGGCCTGCTGCAGGTAAAGGTCCATCAGGTAATCAATGCCGCGCAGGCTGGGGTGGCGTTGAAGCTGCTCGCTGACCAGCGCTGTGGCGCTGGCAGCCCCCTCACGCTGGCGCAGTCGCTCAGCCAGCAGCAGAACAAAGGAAACATAGGGGGCGTGCGCCAGCTGCTCGCGAAGAAAGTCGATCAACCCCTGTTCATCCTCGAGCAGGTCGAAGGCGCGTTCGATGGGTGCCAGCGTAATCGGCACCATGTCACTGTCCTGCTCGCGTATGCGACCCAGAAAGCGGATTTCGGCGCGATAGTGGCCGGCGCGGTGCTCGATGTCGGCATTGAGCCAGTTGGCTCTGACACAACCGGCATCGATGGACATGGCCTGTTTGAGGCGTTTGCGGGCGCCGCCGGGGCTGCCCTGTTCGATATCCTGCTCGGCCAGCTCACACAGCCAGTGCGCGGCGGCACTGCGTAGCGTACTGTGATGGCGAATCAGGTGAGGCAGGGCGACGTTGAGCGCCGCCTGCCACTCCTTTTCGCGTTCGAAAAGATCGACCATCAGCCGGCGCGCAGCATTGCGCGTCTGATCGTTTTCGCAGTCAGCGCTCAGCGATGCCAGCAATCGCTCGGCCCGATCGAGAACGCCCAGGTGCATGAAATCCTGCGCCAGTTCCAGCTGTACCTGCTCACTCTGTTCGATGCTGAGCGCCGGTCGGGCGAGCAGATTCTGGTGGATGCGCACGGCCCGGTCGGCTTCGCCGCGCATGCGGAAAAGATTGCCCAGCGCAATGTGGGTATCGATGGTATCGCCGTTGACTTCAAGCGCCTGTACGAAAGTTTCGATGGCGCGGTCGTGCTGCTCGTTGAGCAGAAAGTTGAGGCCCACGAAATAGTCGCGCGAGAGCTGATCGGCACGGTGCAGCCGGCGCCCGTGGTAGCGGTAGTGCCGGCGCTCCATGCGACCCAGCCACCAGCCGATGCCGATGGCTGCCACTAAAATGAGAAGCAGCCCGGGATCAGGCATTCAGGGGGATTCCTTGAGCTCCTGAACGCGCAGCCGATCAAGCTCCTTGCGCTGCTGCTGGTTGTCGTGGCGAGTACGCATCAGCGCCGTGCGCAGGCGCAGGTAAAGCCCTGACATGGCGATCATGCCCAGCAGCACACCGACTACCAGGGTCGTCAAAAGCCACAGCGAGAGAGAGGCGGGAGGCAGCTGAGCCCAGATGATATCCAGCGGAACGGTCTGCTGATTACGCACGGCAAACAGCATGCCCAGTATCAGCATGATCAGTGTGAGTACAGCGACTACGACACCCTTGAGCCAGCGCATGATGGCAGATCCTTCATCCCGTGTTTATGGCATTCAGTGTATCACTCGCCCGCAGGGGCAGCGACAGAGACGCCGGACCCGCTGGCGGGAGTGATCTCGCGTCAATAGCCCTGTTCGCGGCTGGCATCGACCTGCTCGCGCAACTCCTTGCCCGGCTTGAAATGCGGGACATGCTTGCCGCTGAGGCTGACCGACTCGCCGGTCTTGGGGTTGCGACCGGTGCGGGGCTCGCGATAGTGCAGGGAAAAACTGCCAAATCCGCGGATCTCGACGCGCCCCCCATCGGCCAGCGTGTCGGTGATGTCGTCAAGAATCTGGCGTACTGCCGACTCGACCTCCTTGAGAGAGAGTTCGGAGTGGCGCATGGCAATCTGTTCGATCAATTCGGACTTCGTCATCTGCTTTCTCCACCTCGGGCAAGAGCGATCAGGTCTTGTTGTTGAATCCAGAATAGCGGCCAATTCGAGATAAAACAACGCGCTACAACAAAGCTTATGATATCGGTCGCAATGTGTTGCCATACGCTTCACGGCAGCGCCTGTTATCATGCGTGGCACAACCTTGCGGAGGGCACCATGGACAACGCTATCGATCACCGCCAGAGCATTGATGATGTCAATCGTCGTCGGCTCTATTGGCATTCCAGGCGCGGTATGTGGGAGCTGGATCTAATGCTGGTGCCCTTTTTCGAGAACCGCTTCGATGCGCTCGAGGCGCCCATGAAAGAGGCTTATCGCCAATTGCTGGCTCAGGAGGATCAAGACCTTTTCAGCTGGTTGATGCGTCGCGACATTCCCGCCGACGACACGCTCGGGCCGATCGTCCTCGAGATCATTCGTTTCGCCGAACAGACCCATACCGGCGATGTCCGCCCTCTCTAGCCAGCGGCCGGCTTTTGAAGCGAGCTTCTCGGCGTCGCGCACTGCAACCCTGGTGCAGACAGCGCTGGTCGTGGCAATCGCGCTGGCCTGTATGCGCTGGTTGAATCTCTGGTGGGGGCTGGCGGTAGTGTCGCTGATGACAGCTTTCATCTTTCATGACAGAAAGCGCCTGCCGCCACCTCTGCGCTGTATGGGGGAGGGGCGCTGGGAGTGCCGGCGCCACGGGCAGTGGCAGCCGATTACACTGCATCTTGATCGGCTGGGGCCGTGGCTCGTCGAGCTGCGCCTCGACGGTCAGCGTCATGCGATCTGGTTCGATGCGCTGGGCGAAGACGACTTTCGCCAACTGCGTATGGCATTGATGGCGCACCGCAAAGCGCAAACCAGCCCTGACAACGGCGCAGTCTCTTGAAGCCGTCAGCGCAGGGCGCCACACGGGCCGGCAGGACGCCGTGCCCACGTCAGCCGTTCTTCGCCCACTCGGGCCCAGCGACCCACTGGCCATGGCATGTTGAGTGCGCCATGGCCGAAGGGTAGCCGGTGATAGAGCGGTATCTGTCGTGGCGCCAGCCACTCGGCGGCCACCTCGGCGATAACCGCTTCGCCCTGTTCGCCGCAGCCGATAAAGCTGCCAAGACACACGGCTGTGAGACGCTCGGTAGGCAGACTCCCCAGCAACTGACACAGGCTGCGTTCGAGCCGATAGGGCGCCTCGCCGACGTCTTCCAGCAGCAGCAGGCTGCGTTCGGGCACATACAGTGCTGCGCTCGTGCCGGCTAGGCTGGCCAGGGTGGTCAAATTGCCGCCGATCATTTCTCCTTCGACGACTTTTTGCGGGCCACTGAAATACTGTGCCGCCATCTCGCCGCTTCTGCCGTTCAATACGTCAGCGATGGCGTTCATGCTCTGTTGGCGCAGCCGCATCTCCTCGGCATTGCTGGCGTGTTCGATTTTCAAAAGCTCGCTGGCGACCGGTGCGTGAATCGCGTCGCGGCCACGGCGGTGAAAGGCGCTGAGCAGCACGCTGATATCGGAGTAGCCCAGCAGCGGTGCCTCGGGAAGGCGCGACCAGTCGACCGCCTCGATCAACTGCGCCGCACCATAGCCACCGCGCAAACACCACACCGCCGCCACCTCATCGATATTGAACGCCTGATAGAGATCATCGACACGCTGTGCCACCGTGCCGGCCAGGTAGCGGTGGCGGGCGCTGGCATTATCGGTCACCAGCGGCTGGTAGCCCAGCGCACGCAGGGCCTCGCAGGTCGCCTGTGGGTCGCCTTCACGCAGTGCGCTGGCCGGTGCGCAGAGGGCCAGCGGGCCTTGTAGTCGGCCAAGAGGATACTTCTCGTCCATGGCAGCATGGCCTTGCGAAAACGGAGAGTAAGAGGTTTGAGTGCTGGATTATAGCGTCCATCAGGCCGGCTGATGCCCTGAATGGCAAGTCCCGGTGAAAAAGACAGAGGGAGTGAAACTGGTGCCCGGAGCCGGAATCGAACCGGCACGACCATACGGTCGAGGGATTTCAAGCTGGATCATGGAGCTCTCATCGGCATAGCGCTGGGCCTTTTCGGTGAGCTGACCGTCGAGCAGGCATGATCGCTGGCGCAGGCATTGTCGCTGGTGGTGCGATGGCCGTCGAGCTCAACGCGGATGGACCCGTTGCAGGACGGAATCCAGGGAGATAGGCTTTCACCCATGGCGGATGGTCCTCTGGAGTCAGGTTCTTGTTGGAACGTACTGATTTCTCTAGAGAATACCATCCGCTATCTTCGTTTTCAGGCCGCCCTCATGAATAAGGCGGGTTCAAGAGCGTTCCAGACCTGGTGGGGCGTATCAAGCAGTACACCGAGCATTACAATCTTACCGCCCAGCCTTTTGCATGGACGGCTACTGCTGATTCGATCATCAGCAAGATCAAAAAAATATGCAAATTTATAAATGGGACATAGCGCTAGGTCAGGCAAAAGTTGGCGAAGACGGATCGGGCTGGTGCTCTGGTTCACAGGATATCAGTGAGCATATGACTCTCTCCGCTCGCCCCTCGGACGTTCTGAAGGCGGACTACCAGCCGTTGATTGAATATCCGCGGACCCGCAGCGTTGGTGCTGACGCCATAGGCATCGTCCATTTTGTACGATATGATTTATAAAGTACAAAATAAACACAGGAACAGGAGTCGTTGTCATCTTGGTTACTTCCACGCACCTTGCACCACGCATGTCTGCCGTCAAACCCTCCCCTACCGCCGCTGTTTCCAGCTTGATGCGCGAACTGGCAGAGCAGGGTCGGAAGGTGATCAATCTGGGCGAGGGCGAACTCGACTTCTCGACTCCGGATTACGTCAAGCGGTCAGGCATCGAGGCGATCGAGAACGACTTCACCAAATACACCGAAGTCACCGGCATCGATGAACTGAAGTCCGCCATCGCCTTCAAGCTCTCCCGCGATAGCGGCGTCGATTACGCCAAGGAGCAGATCATCGCCGCTTCCGGCGGCAAGCAGATCATCTTCAATGCCATGCTGGCCACACTCGATGCCGACGACGAGGTCGTGATTCCGGCGCCCTACTGGGTGTCGTATCCGGACATCGTACGCTTGACCGGGGCCACGCCGGTGATCGTCGAGTGTGATCGCGACCAAGGATTCAAGCTGACGCCTTGGGGGCTTCGGGAGGCGCTCAACACCAACACGCGCTGGCTGATCCTCAACTCGCCGAACAATCCGACTGGCGCGGTCTATTCTCGGGACGAACTCTCGGCACTGCTCGATGTGCTCGACGATTTTCCCAACATATTGGTACTTGCCGACGACATCTACGAGCACCTGACTTACGAGATGCCGGGTATCTCACCCGTCGCCTGCCGGCCCGATCTGGCCGAGCGCATCCTGACCGTCAACGGTGTCTCCAAGCTCTATGCCATGACTGGCTGGCGCATCGGTTATGCCGCGGGGCCCGAGTGGCTGATCAAGGCGATGACGACGCTGCAGTCGCAGAGCACCACCAGCGCAGCGAGCATGTGTCAGGTCGCCGCCGGCGTGGCACTTGAGAACTCGCTCGACTTTCTAGAACCGCGCCTGACCGAACTTCGCGAGCGTCGCGATCTGGTTGTTGCCGCGATCAAGGCAATCGATGGGCTCGACTGTGACACACCAGGAGGTGCGTTTTATGTCTATGTCGATTGCCGAGGATTGATGGGCCGTCGAACGCCGGCCGGTGACGCGCTCGAAAGCGATGTCGATCTAGCCGCCTATCTAGCCAGCGAGGCCGGGGTTGGGGTGGTACCGGGCACCGCTTTCGGCCTCGCGCCCTATCTACGGCTCGCCTATGGCCTCTCCCGTGAGGACATCGAGCGCGCCATGGGACAGATTACCGAAGCATGTGCAGCACTCTCCTGATCACGGCGATCTGATTCAGAGATCATCAGCGCCAACGCATCTTCAGTACTAGGATACCTCCGACACTAGCGGGCCCGGTTCACCAATGCCGGCCCGTTTTTTCGTGTGCGCCAGGCATGGCGCGCAGCGCCGTGACTGGCGCTGTTCCTGGGGGTGGTGCTCCAGGATGACCTGGGGGTTAAAGTCCCCTGCACGCCCGGCAAGGGGAAGTGCTGGCCGACGGCAAGGGTGTCTCCCGCGAGGGGGAATCTGAAGGCAGCCTGAGGCAAAACGCTGGCTCGACGGGGCGCCTAGCCGAACAGGAAGCGGATATGAGGCGTTATGGCGGGGTGAGGTGGCACGAATCACTAAAGCCCAATACTTGCACGGAACGCCATGACGTAAATCCGACAGGCATAAGCGGGAAGGTCGCGCGCCTTACCCCCGGCAGATTTTTGCACCACCATGGTGCGCAGCGGCGCATAATGACGTCTTTTTACGCCCAATATCCTGAAAACGCGCCCTGCCGCTCGCTTTTCAGGCCTTTCGGGCGGATGTCGGGCGCAATACGGCCATGCGTTTCAGATTCCACGCCAGGCACACCAGCGTCCATTCGCCGCTCACCCG
>NZ_KB907875.1:11769-101765 GCF_000382245.1 Kushneria aurantia DSM 21353 | reverse complement strand
GATGAAAATTCTTGTAACCGGCGGTGCCGGCTTTATCGGTTCGGCGGTCATTCGCTATCTGATCAATGAGACCGAACACAGCGTGGTCAACGTCGACAAGCTGACCTACGCCGGCAACCTGGCCTCATTGGGTCAGTCGGCCGAGAGCCCGCGCTACGCCTTCGAGCGGCTCGATATCGCCGATGCCGATGGCCTCAATGCGACTTTCGAGCGCCATCGGCCCGATGCGGTCATGCATCTGGCCGCGGAGAGCCACGTGGACCGCTCGATTCACGGCCCCGCCGATTTCATTCATACCAACCTGGTCGGCACCGGCGTGCTGCTGGAGGCGGCGCGGCGCTACTTCGAGGCGCTGCCCGCCGCGCGCCGCGCGGCGTTTCGCTTCCATCATGTGTCCACCGATGAGGTCTACGGCGATCTCGACGGCCCCGAGGGGCTTTTCACCGAAGAGACCCCCTATGCGCCCAGCTCGCCCTATTCGGCCAGCAAGGCGGGCTCCGACCACCTGGTGCGCGCCTGGCACCGCACCTATGGGCTGCCGGTGCTGGTCACCAACTGCTCCAATAATTACGGCCCCTTCCATTTCCCCGAAAAGCTGATCCCGCTGATCATCCTCAACGCCCGCGCCGGCCGGCCATTGCCGGTATATGGCGACGGTGGCCAGGTGCGCGACTGGCTCTATGTGGAGGACCATGCCCGGGCGCTGGTGCGCGTGCTGGAAGCCGGCGAGGTGGGGGAGACCTATAACATCGGCGGCCACAACGAGCACCGTAATCTCGAGGTGGTCGAGCGCATCTGCGCGCTGCTGGAGGAGTTGGCGCCCACTCACCCCGAGGGCGTGGCGCGCTACGCTGACCTGATCACCTACGTCACCGACCGGCCCGGCCATGACAGACGCTACGCCATCGACGCGGAAAAGATCGAGCGTGAGCTGGGCTGGCGCCCGCAGGAGTCCTTCGACTCCGGCCTGCGCAAAACGGTTGCCTGGTATCTAAACAACGACGACTGGATTGCCGGTGTGACCAGCGGCGCCTACCGCGAATGGACCGAGCGCCAATATGGGGCGCCGCCGGGCAGCGGTACACCATAAGGGCAGCAGGCATCCAAAAGGACGGATCTTCCGATATGAAACGAAAAGGCATTATTCTGGCCGGCGGCTCCGGCACCCGGCTGCATCCGGTAACCCTGGCAACCTCCAAGCAGCTGCTGCCGGTGTATGACAAGCCGATGATCTACTATCCGCTCTCCACCCTGATGCTGGCGGGCATTGACGAGATTCTGATTATCTCCACCCCCCGCGACACGCCGCGCTTCGAGGAGCTGCTGGGCGACGGCCGCCAGTGGGGCATTCGCATCGAGTACGCCGTGCAGCCCTCGCCTGATGGTCTGGCGCAGGCGTTCATTATTGCCGAGGATTTCCTCGCCGGCGCGCCGAGCTGCCTGGTGCTGGGCGACAACGTTTTTTACGGCCACGACTTCCAGCCGCTGCTGGAGCGCGCCATGGCGCAGGAAAGCGGTGCCAGCGTGTTCGCCTATCATGTTAACGATCCGGAGCGCTACGGCGTGGTCGATTTCGATGAGAACGGCCGCGCTACGTCGCTGGAAGAGAAACCGGCGGTGCCGAAATCGTCCTATGCGGTCACCGGGCTCTACTTCTACGACAGCGACGTGGTCGAGATGGCGAAAAATCTCGAACCCTCCGACCGCGGCGAGCTGGAGATCACCGACATCAACCGGCTCTATATGGCGCGCGGCGATCTGCAGGTCGAGATGATGGGGCGCGGCTTTGCCTGGCTGGATACCGGCACCCACGATTCGCTGCTGGAGGCCTCGCACTTCGTCGCCACCCTCGAACATCGCCAGGGGCTCAAGCTCTGCTGCCCGGAAGAGATCGCCTGGCGCCGGGGCTGGATCGATACCGAGGCGCTGCTGGCGCTCGCCGCGCCGCTGGCCAAGAGCGGCTACGGCCGGTATCTGCAACAAACCGTCAAGGCGGAGCGACGCTGATATGCAGGCTATCGAGACCGAACTGCCGGAAGTCGTGATTCTGGCGCCGAAGGTGTTCGGCGACGAGCGCGGCTTTTTCATGGAGAGCTTCAACCGCCGCGCCTTCGAGGCGGCCACCGGCTGTCGGCGCGAGTTCGTGCAGGACAACCACTCGCGCTCGCGCGGTGGCGTGCTGCGCGGCATTCACTACCAGCTGGAACAGACCCAGGGCAAGCTGGTGCGGGTGACCCACGGCCGGGTGTTCGACGTGGCGGTCGATCTGCGCCGCGCCTCGCCCCGTTTCGGGCAGTGGACCGGAGTCGAGCTTAGCGGCGACAACCACCGCCAGCTGTGGGTACCGGAAGGCTTCGGCCACGCCTTTCTGGTGCTCTCCGAGCAGGCCGATTTTCTCTACAAGGCGACCGATTTCTATCATCCCGCCTCGGAGCGCTCGATTCGCTTTGACGACCCGCAGATCGGCATTGTATGGCCCGAGGCGCAGGCCGCTGAGATGGCCCTTTCCGACAAGGATCGCGCCGCACCGCTGCTGGCCGATGCCGAGGTATTCGAATGAGCAATGGCATGGAAACCGGTGAACCTCTCGACTATCTGATTCTGGGCGCCAACGGCCAGGTGGGGCGCGAGCTGAGCCGGGCACTGCAGCCCTTCGGCCACGGCCGCGCGCTGGGCCGCGCCGAGTGCGACCTGGCACACCCCGGGGCAGTGGCCGAGACGGTGCACCGGCTGAAGCCGAAGGTGGTGGTCAATGCCGCCGCCTGGACGGCGGTGGACCGCGCCGAAGAGGAGCCCGACCGGGCGCACCGCCTCAACGCCGGCGCGGTGGCGGAGCTGGCCGGCGCCTGTGCCGAAAGCGGCGCCGCACTGGTGCACTACTCGACCGATTACGTGTTCGAGGGCAGCGGCGAGACGCCGCACGGCATCGACGCGCCGCTGGCGCCGCGCTCGGTGTATGGCCGTACCAAGCTGGAGGGTGAGCGGGCGATCGCCGCCGCCGCTGCCAAAGCGATGGTGCTGCGCACCAGCTGGGTATACGCCGCCCATGGCCACAACTTCGTGCGCACCATGCTGCGGGTCGGGCGCGAGCGCGATCAGCTGAAGGTGATCGATGACCAGATCGGTGCGCCTACCTGGGCGGCCACCATCGCCGACACCACGGCGCTGGCACTGCACGACTGGCGCCGCAGCGGCTGGGCCGACGACCGCGCCGGTAGCTGGCACCTGACTGCCGCCGGCGCGGTAAGCTGGCACGGCTTTGCGGTAGCGATTTTCGAGGAAGCGGTGGCGCTCGGGATCATGGGCGCCGACGAGGTGCCGCAGGTGGTCGCGATTCCTTCCGGCGAATACCCACAGCCGGCGCCGCGTCCGGCCAATTCGCGGCTGGATATCGCGCCGCTGGAGCAGCGTTTCGAACTTCGCATGCCGCACTGGCGCGACGCGCTGCGCCAGTGTATGAGAGCGCTTGAGCATGGCTGACCGATAACGCCGGAGTGAATCAATGCGTGCACCACTTGTTCCCGTTATTCTCTCCGGCGGCGCCGGTACCCGCCTATGGCCGGCGTCGCGTAGCCACTACCCCAAGCAGTTTCTGCCGCTTCTGGACCCGCAGCGTTCGCTGTTACAGCAGACGCTGGGGCGGCTGACTGGATTCGATCGGCCCGAGGCGCCGATTGTGGTCTGCAACGAGGTGCATCGTTTTCTGGTCGCCGAGCAACTGCGCCAGGCCGGCATCGAGGGCGCCGATATCGTGCTGGAGTCGGCGCCGCGCAATACTGCGCCGGCAATTGCGCTGGCGGCGCTGCAGGCGCTTTCCCGATACGACAGCGCCCGGTTGCTGATAATGCCGGCGGATCACCTGCTGGAAGACGAAGCGGCACTGGCGATGGCCGTCGAGCAGGGCAGGGCGCTGCTCGATGAGGGGTATCTGGTCACCTTCGGTATTACGCCGCGCTCGGCTCATACCGGTTATGGTTACATCCGTTCGGGGCAAGCGCTCACTCACGGTATGGCGGTGAGCGAATTCGTCGAGAAACCGGATGCCGCGACCGCCGAGGGCTATCTGCAGGCCGGTGGCTATTTCTGGAACAGCGGCATGTTCCTTGTCGATGCCCGCGCGCTGCTCGATGCGCTGGCGCAGCACGCTGCCGCCGTGCTGGAAGCGGCGACGCTGGCCTGGCAGGGTGGTTGCCGGGATCTCGATTTTATTCGCCCCGATGCGACGGCCTTCGAAAGTGGGCCGTCGATCTCTCTCGACTACGCCGTCATGGAGCACACCGAGCGTGCCGCCGTGCTGCCATTGAGCTGTGGCTGGAGCGATATCGGCGCCTGGGACGCCGTATTCGAGGCCAGAAGCGGCCAGCGCGATGCGGCGGGCAATGTCACCGAGGGCGATGTGCTGCTGGAAGGCACGCGCGATAGTCTGGTCATCAGTCAGTCGCGGCTGGTGGCGACGCTGGGGCTTGCCAGTGTGATTGCGGTGGAGACCGAGGACGCCGTGCTGCTGGCGTCTCGCGACCGCATGCAGGACCTGAAGCAGATCGTGGCGCGCCTGGAGCAGGCAGAGCGCCCGGAGAGCCGCACGCACTCGCGCGTCTATCGGCCCTGGGGCTGGTACCGTTCGATGGTTCGCGGTGAGGGCTTTCAGGTCAAGGAGATCATGGTGCAGCCGGGCGAGGCGCTGTCGCTGCAGAAACATCATCATCGCGCCGAGCACTGGGTGGTGGTGCAGGGCACGGCCAGAGTGACCCGAGGCGACCGCGATGATCACTCCATGACGTCGTTGACGACCACTATGGTCGCCGAGGACGAGTCGATCTATCTGCCGCTGGGTACCGTTCATCGGCTGGAAAATCCCGGCCGCATCGCGCTGCGCCTGATCGAGGTGCAGACCGGGCGCTATCTGGAAGAGGACGATATCGTGCGTTTCGAGGATCGCTACCGACGCGACTCATGAGCCGCGCGCTTTTTACACAAAACGCTTTTTTACACAAAAACGGCGCCCCGCGGGGCGCCGTTTTGCGTGGCATGGGCCCGAAAGATTCGGGCTCCTGTCCCGGCTTCAGGGGTTGGCGCTCTCCTGACGCTCGCTGACGTCGGCGTTTTCGACATCACCTACCGGACCATCCACGGGGCCGTCGACATCGACGGCTTCGTCTGTCGGGTTGGTTGCTTCACCCACGTTGGCGCTGCTGCTGTCGCTCGGCGCGCTGTCGTCACCGCCGGGCAGGTTGGCGCGGATGAATTCCGCCTGGCCTTCAAGCTGCAGCATGTTGGCGGTATCGATGCGAACCTGGCGCAGCATTTCCGGGTTGTCGGCAAGCTGCATGCCCAGTGAGGGAATGATGTCGCGCAGGGTCGACTGCCACGCGTCGCTCTCGAAGCGGTCGGGGAAGACGCGGGTCATCAGGTTGAGCATGATCGGCGGTGCGGTGGAGGCACCCGGTGAGGCACCCAGCAGTGCCGACATGGTGCCATCCTCGGAGACCACCACTTCGGTACCGAACTGCAGGCGGCTGCCATCTTCGGTTTTCTTGATGATCTGTACGCGCTGACCGGCATTCCACAGCTGCCAATCGTCCGGGTTGAGGTCGGGGTAATACTGGCGCAGTGCTGCCAGGCGGTCCTCGCGGTCCTGCAGGACCTGGCCGACCAGGTAGCGCACCAGATTGAAGTTGTTCAGGCCCACCTTCATCATCGGCAGGGTGTTGCTGAAAGTCATCGACGAGAACAGGTCGGTCCAGGAGCCGTTTTTCAGAAACTTCGTCGAGAAGGTCGCGAAGGGGCCGAAGAACAGCGCTGGCTGGCCGTCGAGGAAGCGGCGGTCGAGGTGCGGTACCGACATCGGCGGCGAGCCCTCGGCGGCCAGACCGTAGGCCTTGACGTCGTGACGCGACACCACGTCCTGGTTGGTGGTGTAGAGGAAGGAGCCGCCCACCGGGAAGCCGGCGTACTGCTCGGCCTCGGGAATGCCGGACTCCTGCAGCAGCAGCAGCGCCGCACCGCCGGCGCCGTTGAAGACGTAGCGGCTGTTGACGGTGTGGGTATCACCGCTCTCCAGGTCGGCGATGGTGACGCGCCAGGTGCCGTCGTCGTTGCGGTCCAGCCCGCGCACTTCACTGTTCATGGTCAGCGAGACGTTGTTCTGCCGGGCTAGGTTATCGGCCATCTGACGGGTCATGGCGCCCCAGTTGACCTCGGTGCCGAGCTGCATGCGGGTGGCGGCCATCGGCGTGCCATCCTCGCGGCCATCCATTACCAGCGGCATCCACTCGGCCATGGTGGCGTTGTCTTCGGTGTACTCCATGCCGGCGTAGAGCGGGTTCTCCGACATGCGGCTGTAGCGCTCGCGCAGGAAGTCGATATTGTCCTGCCCCCACACCACGCTGACGTGCGGCACGTTGGAGATAAAGTCGTTGGGGTCGGGCAGAATGCCGCGCTCGACCTGGTGGGCCCAGAACTGACGCGAGATTTCGAACTGCTCGGTGACGCCGATGGCGCGTGAAATGTCCACGCCGCCGTCATCGGTAGGCGGGGTATAGTTCATTTCGCAGAAGGCGGAGTGCCCGGTGCCGGCATTGTTCCAGCCGTCGGAGCTCTCCTGGGCGATGCTGTCCAGCCGCTCGTAGAGATGGATGTTCCAGCCCGGCTCGAGTTCGTTGAGCCAGGTGCCCAGGGTGACACTCATGGTGCCGCCACCGATCAGTACGACGTCGACGACATCGTCGTCGCTGGACGTGTTCTGCTCGCCGGCGAGCGCGAAGCCCGGCAGCATGCAGAGATGCAGCCCCAGGGCTGCGGTGAGCTGTTTTCTCATGTCTCTCTCGGCTTGCTGTTCGATGTTATGTCGGGAAAGCGGGGCGTGCCACGTTGTCCCGAAAGCTGTTTGGCTGCGACATTTTAGCGCAGCGGCAGAGAGAGGGTCTGTGCAGTTAAATATAAAAATAGGTAGCGATACTTTTTTTAATAAAAAAACACACTTGAAGTAAAAAAGCCCGCTCAAGGCGGGTCTTGTTATTACACACGAGGATGTGGCGATGTGGCGTTTGTTGTGATGTGCTAACGAATCTCTACCCCGGGCTCGCGCGGCCTGGCGGCGCCCAGCGTCACCAGCTGGTGTTCGTCGTCACTCACCTCGGGGCGGCTGTCGAACACCCTGAAGCTCAGCAGCACGACGCTCAGCAGCATGATGGTCGCGATGGCAATCAGTGTCAGCATGGACAACATTGGCGTTCTCCTCGGTGGGCAATGCCGCCATGATGGGGGCGCCGGATGAACAGGGGATGTCCGCTGCGTGAAGTCTGCATGACAGCCATGAGAGACTTTTCCAGCAGCCGGTCAGCGTTAAGTCCGACAGGCTGCTGGGCGTCATTTCAGGCTATTCTGGAGGTTTACCCGGCCATGAGTTCGACCATGTCAGATACCCGCTCGCCGCTTTTGATTTTCACCGACCTTGACGGCTCTCTGCTCGACCACGCCAGCTATGACCACGCGCCGGCCGACGGCTGGCTGGCGCGGCTTTCCCGCGCGCAGGTGCCGGTCATCATCAACAGCAGCAAGACCGCCGCCGAAATCGCGCCGCTGCAGCTCGAGCTGGCGCTGACGGGGCCCTTTATCGCCGAAAACGGCGGGTCGATCCATCTGCCGCCTCACTGGCGCAACGACGGAGATGACGGTCAGCGCGTTGACCGCCACGGCTGGGGGCTGGAGCTGACCGGTGCTTCATATCAGCGTATTGGCGAGGTGCTGGAGCAACTGCGGGCCAGTGAGGGGCTTGCCTTTCGCGGTTTCAATGACATGGCGCTCGAGGAGGTGATGTCGCTGACCGGGCTGGGTGAGCAGGGCGCCAGCCTGGCGCGCCGGCGCGAGGCCACCGAACCACTGGTGTGGGAAGATAGCGACGAGGCGCTAAAGCGTTTTACGACGCTGCTGGGTGAGGCCGGGTTGGCACTGACCCGCGGCGGGCGCTTTTATCATGTCATGGGGGAAGGCAGCGGCAAGGGGCAGGCGATCGACTGGCTGGTGGCGCGCTATCAACAGCTTTACGGCGTGCGACCGCGCACGATCGGGCTTGGCGATGGCCCCAACGACCTGCCCATGTTGCAGGCAGTGGACGAAGCTGTTCTGATCCGGGGGGAGCATGATATCGAGATTGACGTTGAGGGTATCGGTTCGCTCTATACAACAAAGACGAAGGGGCCTGAAGGCTGGTCGGAAGGGCTGGACCACTGGCTGGCGGCCTGGCAGGGAGATGCGCCATGAGTGATTTCTATCAGAACGGTATTATCACCAATTTTCACAATCTGACGCGCCGTCCGCTGGAGGATATGGAGGGGGAGCTGCTCGGCTTCTCGAAGCGTCGGCCGATGGGGCTGATCCTGCCGTCGCTGTTTTCCGAGCTGGAGGGGCCGGCGCTGAGTCGTATCGTCGATGAGCTGTCGAAGGTGGCGTATCTCGGCGAGATTATCATCGGCCTTGATCGCGCCAGCCGCGATCAGTTTCTCTACGCTCGCGACTTTTTCTCGCGCCTGCCGCAGCGCCACCGTATTCTGTGGAACGACGGACCGCGCCTGCGGGAACTGGATGCCGAGCTGGCTTCCGAAGAGCTGGCTCCCCAGGAGCCCGGTAAGGGCCGCAATGTGTGGTTCTGCTCGGGCTACGCGCTGGCCTCGGGAAGCGCCGAGGCGATTGCGCTGCACGACTGCGATATTCTCACCTATGACCGTTCGATGCTGGCACGGCTGCTGTATCCGGTCGCCAATCCGAACTTCAACTACGAGTTCTGCAAGGGCTATTACGCCCGTATTGCCGACGGCAAGCTCAACGGAAGGGTCGGGCGGCTGATGGTGACGCCGCTTTTGCGCGCGCTGAAAAAGATTCACGGGCCGCTCGATTACCTTAAATACCTCGACAGCTACCGCTATCCGCTGTCGGGTGAGTTCGCCATGCGCTCCGACGTGCTCAACGACATTCGCATTCCCAGCGACTGGGGCCTGGAGATCGGCGTGCTCTCCGAAGTGCACCGCAACTACTCCACCAAGCGCCTGTGTCAGGTGGATATCGCCGACAATTACGACCATAAGCATCAGCCGCTGTCAGCGGAGGACGCCTCCAACGGGCTCTATCGCATGAGCACCGATATCGCCAAGGCGCTTTATCGCAAGCTGGCAACGCTGGGCGTGACGATGAGCGAGGCGCACTTCCGCACGCTCAAGGCGACCTACTACCGTACCGCGCTGGATATCATCGAGAACTACTACCACGACGCTACCATGAACGGCCTGCAGCTTGACCGGCACAGCGAGGAGCAGGCGGTCGAGTTGTTCGCCCAGAGCATCATGGAGGCGGGCACGACCTTCCTCGAAAGCCCGCGCGACAAGCCCTTCATTCCCAGCTGGAGCCGCGTGCAATCCGCCTTCCCGCGGATGCTGGAGCGCCTTTACGACGCTGTCGAGGCCGATAACAACGGGGATGTGTAGACAGGAAGGGCTGAAAGCATGCGTGGTGCGTTGTATATTATGGAAATATACATTTGGCGCCGGATATTCCTGACTCCTCGGCGCTGCCTTCGGGCGCGAGCGTCGGTTTTGCGTCCCACCCAAGCCCCACCACCACAGGATCGTGATCCGAGGCGCGGTAGGGGCTGTCGTCGTAGAGCGCCTTGATCTGTCGGTCGCTTTTGTTCTCGGTGTTGTAGTCGAGCGCCACCGGTTCGTCGGCATTAATGTGCCAGATGGTGGCACCGGTCACCTGCCCGAGCAGCGAGGGGCTGGCCAGCGCATGATCGAGTGAGCCCCACTGGCCGTTATAGCGCCAGGAGTAGCCATCATCGAGGAGGGTGTAGCCCTCGGCCTGCAGGGTGGTGATGGGATCTTCCATGGCGTAGCTGTTGAGATCGCCGATGATCAGGACGTCGCTGTCGCCGCTGTGGGTGGGGTCGCTGGCCAGCCAGTCGGCCAACTGCTGCGCGGCCTCGACCCGGGTGGGATTGTTGTTGCCCTGGCCGTCGCCGATGGCCGTCTCGCCGTTGACCACGCTGCCCTTCGATTTGAAGTGATTGACCGCTACCGAGAAGACCTCGCCACTGCCCGTGGGATCGTTGTAACGAAAGCTCTGTACCAGCGGGGCGCGGTTGGCAGTGGCGAAGGCGCCGCTGCTGTTGACGGCGGCGCTGCCCACCGGCGTAACGCTTGCCGCGCGATAGATCAGTCCGACGGCGATGGCGTCGTTGCCGGGGGAGATAACCGCGCCCTCGGCGTCGCGCGGGGTGATGTAGCGCCAGTCGGCTTCAGGGGCGGCGCCATTGAGCGCTGCCACCAGGGTGGCGATCGCGCTGCTGTCACCGTAGCCGTCGTTGGCGATCTCGTTGAGGCCGACGATATCGGCGCCGCTGGCGTTGATCGCCGCTACCAGTTTGCGCTGCTGGCGCGCCAGCTCCCGGGCGCTGTTGGCGCCGCGCGGCGTGTGCTGATAGCCGCTCGGGGTGGTGATCTCGTTGCCGGCGCGGTCGAGGGTGGTGAAGTAGTTGAGCAGGTTGAAGGAGGCGATCCGCAGGTCGGCATCGCCCAGCGCCTCGGCGTCGGGCTGCGCCGGTCGCGGGTTGGCGGGTTGGAAATCGAGCCCGCCGTCGTTCTGGATGCGCCACTGCTGAAAGGCGAAGTCGAGTACGCCGGTGGCGATTTCGAGGGTGTCGCCGCCGCGCAGGGTATTGTCGGCGGCGAGCGCGTCGCCGCCGCGGCCGTACTGAATCTGTTGCGGGTAGCGCGCGCTGCTGGCGTCGTCGAGGATGATCGAGCGGCTCGCGAGGCGGTCGAGCCAACGCTGATAGCGCGCCCGGTGTGGGGCGTGCTGCTGGGTGAACGGCGCAAGACGCCCGCCGGTGGAGAGGGTGACGCTGCCGTAGCGTGCCAGCTCGAAGGTGTCGGTAACGCTCAGGGGCATGCCGTCCATACCACCCACCTGCACGCGCATGCTCTCGAAGGCGGCGAGGTGTGATTTGTCGTCGATCGGCAGGCTGATCCCGGCAGCGGTGGGCAGCGGCTGGCGGCGGCCGGTAACCGCCAGTGCCTCGATATCGCCCAGCTGCGTCTTGCCGCGGAACTCTTCGACGCTGCCGGAGAGCCGCACGCGATCGCCCGTGGTGACGTCGGCGAAGTCGGTGTCATCGGGCAGGTAGACGAAGAGGCCCTCCGAGGTGGTGGCGTCGCCGTCGCTGTCGGTGTCCTCCTCCTGCAGGAAGAAGCCGTCGAGGCCGGCGCGCGCGTCCAGCGTGACGATCGCCTCGACGCTGACCCGTTCACCGACCATGGCGCTCTGCATACCGCTGCCCTGAAGGGTGGAGATCAACGCCACCGGGGGAAGATCCATAATTGCTCCCTGCGTCCTGCTGTCACTTTCCATGCAGCTGATGCGGCCCGCCGGTTCGAGTCTGCGAGCCGCATCGGTTATCGAACCCGGCGTAATGTAGTCGCGGAGACACGCCGATCACAGCAGCCGGGTTTTGCCCCGCCTTTCAGCGCGGCTGGGCGTCGTTGACCAGCCAGCAGCTGCGGTAGGGTTTGAGCACCGGATTTTCGCCGTAGGGTTCGAAGCGTCCCAGCAGGTCGCGCCACTCTTCGCTGGCGTAGCCGTCCGGCAGTTCGAGGCGCTGCGGCTTGTCGGTGACGTTATGAATCGCCAACAGGCGGCGGCCATCGGCCAGCGGCCCGCGCATGAAGGCGAAAAACTGCGGGCCGAGATGGAGAATTTTCTGTGCGGTGTCGGGGTGGAAGCAGGGCTCCTCGCGGCGCACGCGCAGACGACCGGTGAGCGCTTCGAAAACGATATGGGTGGGCGTGCTGTAGGCCTCAAGCTGCAGTTCCAGCGGCTCGCGCTGCCAGTGCTTGCGGTTGATGGCGCGCAGATGACCGGTGCGGGTGACGTTTTCGTGGTCGTTGAGAGTGCCCAGCAGGCTGTGGATGTAGACCGCCGGTACACCCTGAAGCCCCAGCATGATGGTCTGCGAGCAGATGAAGCGGGCGCTCTGCCAGGGGTCGGGGCCCTTGCGGGTGCCCTTGAGCGCATCGTAATAGGTGATGTTGATCTCGTAGGGCGAGTCCTTGCCGTCGGCACCGGTTTTCATGCTCACGAAACCGCCGAAGCGCTGCATCAGCTCCAGCAGCGCCTCGACATCGTGCTGCGGCAGCAGCCCCTCCAGAGCGCGCACGCCAACGCCGTCGTGGCTGGCGGTGAAGTTGAAGTAGGTGCAGCCGTCGGGCAGCGGCGGCAGCGTCGCGGCCCACTCGGTGAGCTGCTCGGCGTTGCCGGTGGTCAGGGTGTGCAGCACCAGTGGCGGCAGGGTGAACTGATACACCATGTGCGCCTCGTCGCCGTCGCCGAAGTAGCTCAGGTTTTCGTGATGCGGCACGTTGGTTTCGGTCAGCAGCAGGGCGCCGGGGGCGACGTGGTCGATCAGCGCGCGGATCAGACGCACGATGGCATGGGTCTGCGGCAGGTGAATGCAGCGGGTGCCCAGCTCCTTCCACAAGTAGGCGATGGCATCAAGGCGGATCAGCCGCGCTCCCTGGCGAATGTAGAACAGCAGCACGCCGAGCATCTCGATCAACACGTCGGGGTTGGCGTAGTTGAGGTCGATCTGGTCGTCGGAGAAGGTGGCCCACACGTGGCGCTGGCCGCGGCGGGTGTTGACCGGGACCAGCAGCGGCGTATTGCGCGGCCGGGTAACCGCGCTGACATCGGTATTGGGGTCCATCTCGATGAAGTAGTCGCGCCCGGGCTGGCTGCCGGCGAGGTAGTCGGTAAACCACAGCGATTCGCGCGAGACGTGGTTGATCACCAGATCAAACATCAGGTTGTAGCGCTCGCCGAGGTGGCGAATCTGCGGCCAGTCGCCCAGCCCCGGGCTGACCTCGCGGTAGTGAATGACAGCGAAACCGTCGTCGCTGCTCCAGGGGTAGAAGGGCAGGATATGAATGGCGCTGAAGGTGTCGCCCAGGTGGGTGCGCATGAAGTCGTCCAGCGCATCCAGCGGTTCGGTGCCATCTTCCTGCACCACGCTGTCGCCGTAGGTGATCAGCAGCTGTGTGCGCTCGCTCCATAGCGGTTTCGGGGCGCTCGCAAGCGCCTCGCGCTGGTTGTCGATCAGCGTCTGCAGGCGACGCAGAATTTCGCGGCTGCGCTCGCCGTAGACGAACTCGAGCTCGCTGGCGGCGCGTTCGGCAAATTGCTCCCTGGTCAGCGCGGTGACGGGGTGATGATCCGATGACATGGCGGGCTCCGGCTTGTTGTTGTCACGATGCGGTTGGCATAACACAAGCGAAGCGCGGCGCGAAATGAATTGCAACGCATGGCGGTAAAATAATCGGTTTTGCCCAGCGCCGGGCAAAAATAAATTGCGCCGCGACATCCCGTGAACGACACTTCTGGCCGACAACAGGAGGGGAGTATTCCCCCGCAGCGGTGTCGTCATCACGGTGTCTGCGCGTGCAGCACCCGGTGCCGCGGGCCTCGCCTTTGCCCTGCCGCTTTTTTCTGCGGCAGCGAAGGCCGGGGCGGAAGAGACCTCCGGTAAATCTACGGCCAGCGCAGGCAGTTTCACTCCGGTGAAGCCAGCTCGACCGCTGCTGGCCCTTGCCGGAGCGCTTATCATGAGTGTGCCCTTCTGGGTCTGGGGTGTCACGATCGCGGCCTTCGCCGCCATCTTCGTTTTCGATTTTTTCTCGCATGTGCGCAAGCCGCACGCGCCCTCCATGAAGGAGTCGGCGCTGTGGTCGGTGTTCTATATCACCCTGGCGCTTCTTTTCGGCGGCGGCCTGTGGCTCGTCTGGGGCCATCAGCACGGCGTGGAGTATTTCGCCGGCTTCATCACCGAGAAGAGCCTGTCGGTGGATAATCTCTTCGTTTTCGCCATCATCATGGCGAAGTTTTCAGTGCCCAGTATCTATCAGCAGAAAGCGCTGCTGATCGGCATTGTGATGGCGCTGATCATGCGCGGCATCTTCATCGCCGTGGGTGCGGCGGCGATCAATGAGTTCAGTTGGGTATTCTATATCTTTGGCCTCTTTCTGCTCTATACCGCCTTCAAGCTGGGCGTGGAGAGCCTGCGCGGCCATGGCCCCAACGAGGATGAGTTCGAGCCCAACGCACTGGTGAAGTTCGCCGAGCGTCATCTGCCGGTAACCCAGCAGTTCCACGAGCAGAAGCTTTTCGCCCGCGAGAACGGCAAGAGGGTAGTGACGCCGCTCTTTCTGGTGGTATTGACGTTGGGGATGACCGACCTGCTGTTTGCGCTCGACTCCATCCCCGCGATCTATGGCCTGACGCAGGAGCCCTATATCGTCTTTACCGCCAACGCCTTTGCGCTATTGGGCCTGCTCCAGCTCTACTTCCTGCTCGGCGGACTGCTTGATCGGCTGGTCTATCTGGGTATCGGGCTGTCGCTGGTGCTGGGCTTTATCGGCGTCAAACTGGTGATGCACGCTATGGTCGAGAACAACCTGGCGTTCATCAACGGCGGTCAGCCGCTGGAGTGGGTGCCGCACGTGTCGATCGTCTTCTCGCTGTCGGTGATCGTCGCCATCCTGGTGGTGACCACACTGGCCAGCCTGATCAGGAGCCGGCGTGGCAAGGCAGCACCGACTGAAAAGTCGTAGCGTGGGTCTGTCGTGCCACGTCAAAAAGCCGTCGACTGACGTCAAATAGCGGCGGCGGCGCGCGCCGATACTGGGTGTTTACCACAGCCCGGAGGTGCGCCTTGAACCCCAACGTTATTCTCACCTGTGCGGTGACCGGCGCCGGCGATACGCCGCAGCGCAACAGTGCGGTGCCCGTCACGCCCGAGCAGATCGCCCGCAGCGCCATCGAGGCGGCAAAGGCGGGCGCCAGTATCGCCCATATTCACGTGCGTGATCCCGATACCGGCGGCGTCAGCCATGACAGCGCCCATTTTCGCGAGGTGGTCGAGCGGGTGCGCGCCGCCGATACGGATATCGTGCTCAACCTGACCGCCGGCGGTGGCGGCGATCTTTTCCCCCAACTGACCGGCGGTGAGCTGCGTGCCGGGCCCGGCAGCGATCTGCAGACCCCCGCCGAGCGCCATGCGCCGGTGGGCGAGCTGCTGCCGGAGATCTGTACGCTGGACTGCGGCAGTCTCAACTTCGGCGATATGGTCTATCTCAACAGCGCCGACTGGCTGCGCGAGCAGGCGGCGCTGGTGCGTGATGCCGGCGTCAAGCCGGAGCTGGAGTGCTTCGATACCGGCCATGTTCGCTTCGCCCGTCAGCTGATCGAGGAGGGGCTGATCGACGACGAGCCGCTGTTTCAGCTCTGTCTCGGTATTCCCTGGGGCGCCGAGGCGGACACTCAGACCATGCTCACCATGCGCGATCGGCTGCCGGCCAACGCCCACTGGGCGGCCTTCGGTATCGGCCGCATGCAGATGCCGATGGTGGCCCAGGCGGTGTTGCTGGGCGGCCATGTACGGGTCGGGCTGGAGGACAATCTCTATCTCTCGAAGGGAGTGAAGGCGGACAACGCCGGGCTGGTAGAGAAGGCTGCCGGTATCGTCGAGGCGCTCGGCGCGAGGGTCATGACGCCTGCCGAAACCCGTGCTCGGCTGGGGCTGCGCACCCCGGGAGGTAAGTTATGAGCGGGCAGGAGAAGGCCCTGAAGACCCTGGCCGTGGTGGGCTGTGGGGTGATCGGTAACGGCTGGGCGGCGCGTGCGCTGGCGGCGGGTCTCGATGTGCGTGCGTGGGATCCCGATCCGGCAGCGGGTGAGCGGCTGTATGCTGCCATCGATACCGCCTGGCCGGCGCTCCAGCGGCGCGGACTGGCCGAAGGCGCCAGCCGCGATCGGCTCCATTTCACGACCGACCTCGAACAGGCGCTGGAAGGCGCCGATCTGGTGCAGGAGAACGCCCCCGAGCGTCTCGAACTCAAGCAGACGCTGCTGGCGCGCCTTGATGCCGAACTGCCGACATCGGTGCCGATCGGCTCCTCGACTTCGGGTATCAAACCCGGCGAGCTGCGTGCGAAATGCCAGCGCGCACCACAGCGCGTACTGGTGGCGCATCCTTTCAATCCGGTCTATCTGCTGCCACTGGTCGAGCTGGTCGGCGGTGAGCAGGGTGCCGACGCAGCGCTGCAGAAAGCCGAGACCTGCTATCGGCAGCTGGGTATGCGTCCGCTGCGGGTGCGTCGCGAGATCGAGGGGCATATCGCCGACCGCCTGATGGAGGCGCTGTGGCGCGAGGCGCTGCACCTGGTCAACGACGGTGTGGCGACCACCGAGGAGGTCGATGCCGCCGTGGTCTACGGTGCCGGGTTGCGCTGGTCGCTGATGGGCACCTTTCTGACCTTTCACCTGGCCGGCGGCGAGGGGGGCATGCGCCATATGCTCGAACAGTTCGGTCCGGCGCTGCAGCTGCCCTGGACGCGACTGCAGGCGCCCGAGCTGACCCCCGAGCTGATCGAGCGGGTCGCCGAGGGCTGCGAGTTTCAGGCCGCAGGTCGCCCGGTCGCCGAACTGGAGGCGCGTCGCGACCGCTTTCTCACCGAGCTGCTGGCGGTGGTCGAGCGCTACTGGCCGGAAGCCGAAGGGCTGGAGGGGCGTATCTGATGGCGATAACGCTCATGAGCCGGCCGGTTCTGCCGGCCTGGGTCGACTACAACGGCCACATGAACGATGCCGCCTACGCGCTGCTGTTCTCGTATGGCGTCGAGGCACTGATGACGGAAATTGGCCTCGATGACAGCGGCCGCGCGCAGCACGGCTACACCCTCTACACCCTCTACACGCTGGAGACCCATCTGTGCTACCTGAAGGAGGCGTATGAAGGCCAGCAGGTGACGATCGGGATGACGCTTCTGGACCTTGATGCCAGGCGGCTGCAGCCCTTTTTCACCCTGCATGATAGCGAGGGTGAGGTTCTGGCCACCAGCGAGCAGATGCTGATGGGAATCGATACCGCCAGTGGCCGCCCGGCGCCCTTTCCCGACGCGGTGGCCGCGGCCATCGAGCGGCTGCCGCGCTGCGCGGTGGAGGAGTGGCCGAAGCAGGCCGGGCGACGTATCGGCATACGTCGCTGACGGGGTAGAGGAGCCGCTACGCCGCCCGGGGCCGAGTGGCTTCTCGATGCGTTGGCGTGTCGGCAGTCTGTGCGATAGCGCCTGGTGAACCCGAGGTGTCTCCCTGGATGGACGTTTTTAATGGACGTTGAAACCTTTATCGAGCACCTCTGCGACCCCGCCGATGCGGTGGATAACTCCCTTGCGCTGCGTCGTGAGCGCTATGAGCAACTGCATCGGCGCTTTCGTCCGTCCGGGCCATCCGCGGTTGAGGTGGTCGATAGCCGGGTGGCCGGCGTTGCGGTGCGCCGCTTTTGTCCGGTCGGTTGCCCGGCCGGGGGTGTGGTCTATCTGCACGGCGGCGGCTGGAATCTCGGCTCGGTGGAGAGTCACCATGGCATTACGCTGGATCTGGCCGTGCGATTGAATCGGGAGGTGGTCAGTGTCGATTATCGACGCCTCCCCGAGGTGGGCTATGCGACGGCGCTGCAGGACTGCCGTCGTGTGGTGTCCGATCTTGACCCGCTTGCCATTGCAGGGGACAGCGCCGGGGGCCGATTGGCGATCGATGTGGCCTGTACCGGCTTCTGGCGGGGCGTGCTGGGGCTGGTCTATCCGCTGGTGGGAACGCCTTCAACCACGACACTGGGAGATGATGCGCCGCTATTGACGCGCCGCGAGGTGCTGACGCTGTGGGAGACCGTGTGCGACGAAGTACCTGCCTTCCCCGCCGAACGGCCGCCGGCCGAGGCTATCGAGGTGCTGGCCGTCGAGCACGACCCGCTGACACCTTCGATCGAGCGTGCGGTAGCGCTGTGGCGTTGTGCCTCTGCAGCCGTTGGCTACCGCTGCGCGCCGAACATGGTGCATTCATCTCTGCATGCCCACGCTGAACTGGCGGAAATGAACGCGGCCTGGCAGGACTTCTGCCACTCCCTTGGCCGTCGTCTGGGCGATAAATGAATCGATAAAGGCTCCCCGGCGAAGTCAGGGAGCCCGCGGCGGTCAGTCCATCATCTTTTCTCTGACGACATCGATCGCGGCTTCGCCGCTGCGGCTTGTCACCCCATCCAGCCACTGGGCAACGGTGTCGGGATGGTTGCGAATCCACTCGCTGGCGACCTCGTCTGCGGGGCGCTCCCTGTAGTTGTATTCGTAGACCCAGTCATTTTGATCCTCGATGGCAACCCTGTACTGCGACAGAAAGCGATAGAGGTTGGGCGCTTCGGCTTCCAGACCACGGCGTGCCAGTGTCCAGACGGTGCTGGTGATGCTGGCAATACCGCTGTCGTCGGCGTCCTTCAGGTAGTAGAGATCGTAGCTGACGTTCATCCAGTGAGGTTCCCAGCCCACGAAGGTGATCCACTCCCGGTTGCTTATTTTCTGTTGAGCCAGCGCGAGCATGGCGGCTGTAGAGCTTTCGTTCAGCTGCCAGTCGCCCAGCCCCGCCCTGTTGTTGTCGATGGCGGCGAGAATGGCATCGTTAATACCGGTGCCGGCTTCGATACCCTGAATCTCGGCGTTGAAGCGGTCACGATAGCGGTTCAGGTCGGCGACACTGTCGACGCCGGCCTCATGGACATACTGCGGTACTACCAGTCCCGATTCGGCATCGCTGATGTTTTTGGCCACCTGGACCAGTGTTCCCTCGTCAAGATGTGGCCGGGTCATCTCTTCCTGAACCGGATACCAGTTACCCAGATAGACATCCAGCTGATCGTTGGATAGGGCATTGATAATCACGCTGACTGCCAGTTCGTTTTTCTGTGTCCGATAGCCCAGGGCCTGCAGCAGTTGAGAGGCGATCTCGGTCTTGACCGTGACCCCCGGCCAGGGCGATACCCCGAAACGCAGGGTATCGATATCGGCTTTTGCCGGGGCTATAGCAACGAAAAAAAGCGCAAGCGCGCTCAGTAGTTGCCGGATGCGCGAGTATCGAGTCATGTCAGGGGTTCCCTCATTGATGTTGGGTGTTGTTGGCTTGCACCGATGGGTTGCAAGGGTTGAGGGTATTCAGGCTAGCGCTTTGCCGAGAGAGGGCCTGACGCAGGGCGACGTGCAATTGACGCCAGATGACGTATTGGCCATGTAGATTGATGCGGCGCGGTGTTATCGAGGGGCTTTTGACGTGTCCGGGTGTTGTTGGCGCCGAAAGTCCCTGGGCGATATGTCGTGTTGACGCCGAAAAGCGTGTGAAAAGGCCGCCGTCGAGGTGAAGCCACAGGCCAGTGCAATATCGGTGATGTTCATGGTGCCCTCCGCGAGCAGGCCGCGTGCGTGGGCCAGCCGCAGCGCCAGATACCAGGCGCCCGGCGTGCTATTCAGCCGCTCGGCAAACAGGCGTTGCTGCTGGCGCCGTGAAATGCTGGCCCGCTGCGCCAGTGTGTCCAGTGGCAGGGGCTGTTCGATGTGACGCTCCATCAGAGCGATTGTGTCGACCAGGGGGCGGTCGTGCAGGTTGAGACGTCGTGCAATCGACAGGCGCTGCTGATCGTCCTGACTGCGCAGTCGGTCGTGAATCAACTGCTCCGCTACTGCGTGAGCAAGCGCTTCGCCATGATGGCGGGCAATAGCGGCCAGGCTCATGTCCATGGCTGCTGCGCCACCGGCACAGAAAAAGCGCCGTTCGCCCAGTTCGTAGAGCGCTTCACCAGCCTGCAGGTGCGGCCAGCGCTCGCGGAAGGCGGGCAGGCTTTCCCAGTGCAGGGTGACGTGATCATCGGCGCTGATCAGCCCGGCTTCGGCAAGCAGGAAAGCGCCGGTATCGATACCGCCCAGCCGGCAACCGGCACGGTCGAGCCGATACAGCCAGCGTACCAGGCGATGCGGGAGCGTCGGCAATGGCGCGAAGCCGGCACAAAGCGCCAGCGCTGTCGGTGTCTCGCCGCTACCGGCCGCAGCATCCACCATCAGGCGCATCTGGTTCGAGGCGGTCACCGGCGTGCCGTCGATGCTGGCAAGCGTCCACCCATAGAGGGAAGCAGCGGCGATACGATTGGCGATACGCAGGGGTTCGACGGCGGAGAAAAAAGCCATCATCGAGAAGCGTTCGATGAGCAGGAAGGTAATATGTCGCTCTGCCGGATCAGGGATGGGCATGATGGTGTCCTGTAAACCGCCCCGCAGAGGGGACGGTCGTATCGGCGGGTTCTCTGATCACCAGCAGGGTGAGCGCGCCCGGCATGGCGGTCGTGAAGCTGCCGAAGTGGAAGCCGCGGATGCGCGTTACTGCTCGAAATCCGCCGCGATGCGGCGCAGCATGCGCAGTTCGGCTTCGCCGGCGGCTCTGTGGCTATCGCTCTCCGCTGTCATTGCAACGCTTCCTCGACGGCCGGCAGGCCGGGCTGGCCGTCGCGGGTCTCGACGCCCTGCAGAAATTCGGCGACCCGTTCGGGATTGGCCTCGATCCAGTTGTGGGCGACGACCTCGACCGCCTGCTCCTTGAGGCCGTAGTCGCGAATGAAGGCGCTCTGTTCGTCGGCGCTGAAGGTGACCTGGTCGAGGAAGTGGGTCAGGTTGGGATTGGCGTCGCTGAAGGTGCGCGCGAGGATGGTGCGCACGTCGCTGCGCCCCTGGTTGGGGCCGTAGACCTCTTCGGGATCGGCGAGGATATGCATGTCGTATTTCAACGCCATCCAGTGCGGCGTCCAGCCGTAGAACACCACCCACTCCTCGCGGTTCCAGGCGGCGTCGACCGCCGACAGCATGCCGGGCGTCGAGGATTCGATCAGATTCCAGTCGCCCAGTCCGTAGGTGTCGTTGGCGATCGCATTGCGAATGAAGTCGCTGGTCGTGGAGCCGCTCTCGATGGCGTAGAAGTTGGCGCCGAAACGCTCGCGGTTTTCCGGGTCGTCAATCTGTGTGGCGCTGGTCACGCCGGCGTCGTAAACGTAGCCGGGTACCGCGAAGCCCATTCTCGCGCCGTCGACGTTGTTGCCCAGATCGACGATCTGATTGTCCGCCATGGCAGCGTCATAGCTCTCCTGCTGGGCCGGCAGCCAGCCGCCGAGAAAGGCGTCGGCGTCGCCGGTGCCGAGGGCGCGATAGCCGACAGTGCTGCTCATATCCAGCCGTTCGCTGGCGTAACCGAGCGGTTTCAGCAGCTGCGAGACGATCTCGGTCTTGACCGTGACGCCGGGCCAGGGCGGCACGATAAAACGCACCTCGTCGGCCTGATCGGAGGCCGCTGCCGACAGTGGCAGTGCGGCGCTCATGATGCTCATTGCCAGTGGGTAGATGAGTTTATTGAACTTCATTCTTTCTCCTTTGCTTTGTCGGTTTTCGTTTTCGCAGAATGGTCGTTCGCGTCTTCCTTTCTTCTGCTTGCGTGGGGATGGATACCCTGCTCGCAACGGCTTCAGGCGTTGTGCTGTGGTTCGTTGTCGAAGGGCGGGCGTGACAATACTCTTTCTACCATGGGGCGAAAATATTCCAGTGACAGGGTGTCGTAATCGGGGTCGAAGGCGCACTGATCCCATTCGTCGCAGAAGCGTACTGTGCGTGCATAGGCCGGATGCTCGCGATAGGCCTCGCGAGCGTGGGGATCCTGGCCGTAGAAGTGGCGGTAGTGATAGCCCTGAAAGAGTTCGTGATGGCGCACCATCCACACATTGAGTGGGTCGACGAAGGGCTCGAGAATACCGGCGGCGATCTCGGCATGGTTGTCGGGGGCGAGATCGTCACCGATGTCGTGCAGCAGTGCACAGACTACCGTCTCTTCGTCGGCGCCGTCACGCAGTGCCCGCGTCGCGGTTTGCAGGCAGTGGGTATAGCGGTCGACCGGGTAGCCGTGGTTGTCGCCCTTGAGGCGCAACAGGTGCATCAGCACGCGATCCGCCGCACCGCTGCGGTACTGTTTGAAGTGGTGGTCAATGATGGACCAGTCCTGCGCGCTGCTGTGATCGAAACGGGTGAAGGTGGCCTGTTTCATGATATCGCTCCCGTGACGGCCGCTGCTGTCGATTGCGCCTGCTTGAGTAGATGGTAGCGGCTCAGGGTGGTGTCGCGGTCGACATAGCCCTGACGCAGATGGCGTTCGCCACCTTCCAGAATGAAGGCCGTGCGACCGTGCAGCAGTCGGTAGTTGTCCATGATCAGCAGCTCACCCGGCTCGAGGCGCAGATGCAGGGTGAGTTCAGTAGAGGTGATCAGGGCGTGAAAACGCTGGCGGGCGGCGTAATAGCGCTCCAGCACCTCCGGCTCCAGCGCCGGCAGGTGCTCGGTGCGATTGTTGTAGCGCACGCGCCAGACCTGGCCATGGGCATTCTCCTCGATCAAAAAGCCCTCGTTTTCGAGCCAGCTGCTGGCGTCGCGATAACGAAAGCGCACTGGCGTGCGGGTCAGGCAGCGGTACGCTTCGGGGTAGCGTTCGCGTAACAGCTCGGCGGCGCGAAAGCCGTCCACCAGGGTACTGTCGCCGCCTGCGGCGGCGTTGCGCAGGCAGTGCAGCCAGATGTAGCCGGGGATCGGTTCGCGGTAGGGGTTGTCGGTATGGGGCTCCAGTCCGCGCCGGGTCATGGTCAGATCGTAGGCGTTGGCGGTCGATTTGACGTCGGCGATGCCGCCCCAGTTGGTGCGGCGAATCGGGCCGATCCGGTCGAGCAGCGGCTGCATGCCGTCCTCCTCGACGGGCACGCCGCTGACCCGGGCGAAGCCGTAGACGCTGAGCTGTTCGAGCAGGGTGCTCAGCGACCGGTCGTCATCGACGGCGGCGTCGAAGGCGGTCGCCGCCGGCGGCTGCAGATCGCCGCTCCAGCGCTGCTGTTCGCGGTGCGCGGCGCGTGGCGTCGCCAGCAGGTCGGCAATCGGCATTTCGGTGGTGTGCCGGTCGCTGAAGGCCAGCTGCAGGGTGCGGTTGTTGATGCTGAGCCGTTCGATGCGCAGATCGAGCGGTAACTCAGCGGCTTCGATCAGACGCTGTCCGGTGGTGGGGTCGAGGGTCTCGCTGTCGGGCGCGTTTTCACGCAGCCACAGGGCGGAAAATATCTGCTGCCGTTTGCCTTCGCCCAGTTGCAGCCGTCGTCCGTCGTCGAGTGACGCTATCTGCACTGCTGTCGTGCGTGCCGTATCCATGCTGCTCTCCTCGCTGTCGGTAATGTCCCGCGGTGAAGCGATCAGGGGGAATCTGCCGCCAGCTTCACACTGATGCTCACCGCCGATTTGAATTTATCGGTCGTTTTTTTGATGATTGACGTCATCGATCTGAAGTGATTACCGGAGCGCCATGCTGACCAAAACCGATCTGCCCCCGCTGCTGTCGCCTCGCGAGGCGGCCATTACGCTCGATGTCTGGCTATTGCCGAAGTTCTCGATGCTGACGCTGTTCTGCCTGCTGGAGCCGCTGCGCGTTGCCAATCGGCTGGGACGGCCGCTCTTTGCCTGGCGGCTGCTCTCCAGCGACGGTGAGCCGGTGGTGGCCAGCAACGGGGTGGGAATCGATGCCGACGCTGCCTTCGACGACGTGCCGCGCGGTGACATGCTGGTGGTGGTCGCCTCCTTCGAGGCCGAAGCCGCGGTTTCGGCCCGTCATCACGCCCTGCTGCGACGCACCGCGGGGCGTAACATGCCGATCGCCGCACTGGATACGGCGCCCTTCATCCTGGCCCGCGCCGGCGTACTGGAGGGGTATCGGGTAGCGGTGCACTGGGAGAGCCTGCCGGCCTTTCTGGAGGATTTTGCCCACCTCAACGCCGGTGCGGCGCGCTATATCATCGATGGCAAGCGGCTCACCGGCGCGGGGGGTGCGGCCGGCATCGACATGATGCTGAGCTGGATCGAGCAGGGCTGGGGCCAGGCGCTGGCCGATGCCATCGCGCGTCAGCTGTTGCACCAGCGCCAGACCTCGGAGGAGAGCCCCGGCCAGGCGCTGGTGGGGGAAGGCTATACGCTGGAGCGCATGCCGACGCCTCTGGCGAAAGCGTTGGCAATCATGGAAGCGACCACCGCCAGCCCCCTGAGCATCGCCGAGCTGGGCCAGCGGGTAGGGCGCTCGCCACGTCAGCTGGCGCGCCTCTATGATCAGTATCTGCATATGGCGCCGCGTCAGTGCTATCTGGTACTGCGCCTTGATCGCGCACGGCGCATCCTGATCGACAGCCGCATCAGCGTGACCCAGGCGGCGCTGGCGACCGGTTTCGAGCATGTCGCCCATTTCAGCCGCGCCTACCGTCAGCGCTTCGGTGAGCCGCCCAGCGTTACGGCGGGCAGGTCGCGCAGCGACACCTGAAACCGCATCCAGCCTGCTGCATTGCCACGCTCGTCGGGTTATTCGGCTTCGACCCGCGCGCGCCGCCGGGCGCGTGCCAGCATGCGCAGCCGCGAGCGCACTTCGTCGCGCTCCAGGTAGCAGCCCCTGAGCCAGCGGCTGCCCCCCTCCTGACCGGGGTCGAAGGCGTCGCGGCCGTGCAGCAGTCGGCGGTTGTCAAAGATGACCAGGTCGCCGGGCAGGTAGTTGAAGCGCATGGCGAATTCGGGCTCGCCGAGCAGACGTTGAAACACCATCAGCGCCGCATAGGCCGCCTCCACCTCGTCAAAGGGCACCATCAGCGGGCCTCTGAGAAAGTCGGCGGTGCGGATTTCGCTGCAGTTGCCGGCGTCGTCGAGGGCGATCAGCGGGGCGTGCCAGACGTAATCGCTGCTGCGCGCGGTATTGGCGAAGCACCACTTCACCCGGGTGAGTGTTTCGAACTGGGTGGGATAGTCCTGGCGCATTCTTTCGGCGACGGCGAAGCCGTCCAGCATCACCGCGCTGCCGCCGCTGGTGTCGTTTTTCAGGCAGTGCAAAAGCTGCAGGCCGGGCTGATATTCGCGTGTCGGCAGGTCAACATGGGGCGGCAGGGCGATGGCCGTATAGGCGTTGGAGTCCGGGTCGGGTTTGGAGCGCACGTCGAACAGGGCACCGAAGTTGGTCGGGCGCGGTATGCCGATGCGGTGTGCGATGGTGTCAAGGCTCTGCTCGCGGGTTGGCAGCCCGCGCAGCCGCACGATACCGTCGCGCATCACCGCACCGAGGGCCTCTTCGAGCAGTGGATCGACCTCCTGCGGATCGCTTTCGCGCTCCAGCCAGCCGCTGGCGTCAAGGCTGAACGGTTCACCGTGATCGGCACCGCGCCAGGGCACCGCGCTGGCAAAGGGAGTGTCGTTGCTCTGTTCATGGGAGTAGTCGTGGGCGCGCAGCCAGCCGGGGTGAAAGCGCAGCTCGATCTGCTCGGGAGCAAAGGTGACGCTGAGCGCACCGGCGTCGTCGAGGTGAGCGCTGTCGATCACGGGCCACTCCGAAAGGCGTGAAAGATCGAGGATGCGCTCACGGGTGGCGGGGTTGATCGTACTGTCATCCGCGGCGTTTTCGCGTAGCCAGATGCTGTGATAATGGCTGCGCCGGCCGTCGCTCCAGACGAGTGTCAGGGTACGCGACGCATGATGAACGTCGGTGATGGTGTGTTCGATCGGCCAGCTGTCGAAATCCGGGGTGGCGGGCAGTGGCGTTGCGTTGGAGGACATCGGTTGAACTCTCAATGGCTGGAAACTCCAGCCACCATAGAAAACCGGTGCCGGGCACTATTGATTCAAAAGGACGTCTTTTTACGTTGGCAGGACATGCCGGGACGAGGAAGGGGTTTCATCGGCAGGCGGCGAGAACCCGCCGCCCCACAATCAGGGGGCGGGCTGTGACCCTGTGCTGTCTTATCTTTTGATCATCCGGTAGGCAAACAGCAGAATCAGCGCACCCAGAATGGCGATCACGAAACTGCCGAAGTTGAAGCCGCTGACGCTGCCAAAGCCCAGCGCGGTACCGATCCAGCCACCGACTACCGCGCCCAGAATACCCAGCACGATGGTGACAATGAAGCCGCCCGGGTCCTTGCCCGGCATCAGCAGTTTGGCGATGGCGCCAGCGATCAGACCGAAGATGATCCACGCGATAATGCCCATTGAAGGCTGCTCCCAGCTGTCGTGTTGGCCGGCCGTATCGGCCTTGCTTGCGATCGGTGGCTAACCACCCGCCCGATCATTAACGCCCTGCCCGCGGAAGGCGAGCAGGGCGCATTGATAAAATAGCAGAGTGCAGTGGGTTCAGCGCAGGCGATGCTGCGGATGAAACACCATCCAGATGGTCAGCAGCGCCACCGCACCCAGTGCGCCGATAGCCGCAGCCGTCATGCTGTGCAGATCGAAATGCAGCTCGGCGGCCAGTCCCAGGAGGGTGGTGGTGAAGCCGAAAACGACACCCCCGAGGGTGGCCATGCCGGCACTGCCCAGATAGCCGACGCTCAGCCGTCGTGGAATGACGGTATTGGCCAGCATTCCCACCGCGATGCTGGTGAATATCCATGAGATCAGATTCATGACGTTCTCGTTTGCCAAAGTGAAAAAGCCGGTGCCCGGTGCCTGCGAGCCTGGCCCGAGGGACAGCCCTTGAGCCGATAGGCTGCTTTTTAGGGTAGTGCTGCTGTGCCGGGCCTACAACCCGGGTTGGGGAAGGCTTCGTCGATTATTCGTCAATGAAGGCGCCTGCTTGCGAAGGGTGAGATGGCGAGGCCGCCCGCCTTCGTTTCCGAACAGCAGGGAAAACGTTACAATATTTGCCTACAGGCATCGCTGTGCGGAGCATTCCTGCCCCATCCTGCGCTGCCACAGCATGACGGCTTTTTCTTCGAACGCCACGCCGACGGGGCAGGCGGCCATTTGCCCTGATGAGCCGACGCCCTGCGGCAGGATTAAAGACACGACTCATGCATTGCCCCTTTTGCGGTGAGCAGGACACCAGAGTGACCGACTCGCGGCTGGTCGCCGATGGCGATCAGGTACGCCGCCGTCGTCAGTGCCTGGCCTGCGGCGAGCGCTTCACGACGCACGAGGCCGCCGAGCTGGTCATGCCGCGAGTGGTCAAGGCCGACGGCTCGCGGGAGAGCTTCGAGCCTGCCAAGCTGCGCGCCGGTATGCTGCGGGCGCTCGAAAAGCGTCCGGTCGCCAGCGAGGATATCGAGGCCGCCATCGAGCGTATTCGTCAGCGCCTGCGTGCCCGCGGGGAGCGCGAAATCAACGCGCGTGCCATCGGTGAAGAGGTGATGACCCAACTGCGCGGGCTCGATCAGATCGCCTTCATCCGCTTTGCCTCGGTCTATCGCCGCTTTCAGGATATCGACGAGTTTCGCGCCGAGATCGAACGTCTGTCCGGCGATCTGTCGTCGGAGGCCTCGGTAGCCCGTGACGAGACGGGAGGCTCGCCGTCCGATGAGCGTTGAGGAGCAGGCGGGCAACTGCGATCTGTCGCAGGGAGGGCAGTCGCATCGCGATATGCGGCGCGGCGAGGACTATATGGCGCGCGCCCTGCATCTGGCGCGGCGTGGTCTCTATACTACCGACCCCAACCCGCGGGTGGGCTGCGTGCTGGTGCGCGGTGGGCAGGTCGTCGGCGAGGGCTGGCACGAACTGACCGGCGAGGCCCACGCCGAGATACACGCCCTGCGCGCTGCCGGTGAGGCGGCGCGCGGTGCCACGGCCTACGTCACCCTCGAACCCTGTTCCCACTATGGCCGCACCGGCCCCTGTGCCAAGGCGCTGGCCGAGGCGGGCGTCGCCGAGGTGGTGGCCGCCATGCGCGATCCCAACCCGCAGGTCTCCGGGCGCGGTATCGCCATGCTGGAGGCGGCCGGGGTCGCTACCCGAGTGGGCATGCTGGAAGAGGACGCCCGCGCCCTCAACGTCGGTTTTATCTCGCGTATGTCGCGCTCGCTGCCCTGGGTGCGGCTGAAAATGGCAATGAGCCTTGACGGCCGCACCGCCATGGCCAGCGGCGAGTCCAAATGGATCACCGGCGAGCGCGCGCGGCGCGACGTACAGCACCTGCGCGCGCGCTCCAGTGCCATACTCAGCGGCGTTGCTTCGGTGATGCGCGACGACAGCCGCCTGACGGTGCGCGCCGAGCAGCTCGACATCCGGCTTCGTTGCAGCGCTACTCGGGTGAGTCACGAGCGCGGCCTGCGTCAGCCACTGCGGGTGATCGTCGACTCCACCCTGTCGCTGCCCACCGCCTCGCGCTGTCTGAGCGAGCCCGGTCGTAGCCTGGTGGCGACGGTGTCGCCGGGCGGCCCCGGGGCGCTGGAGCAGCGCGATCATTTTCGCCGCCGCGAGGCGCTGGTGGCGGCCGGTGCCGAGGTGGTAACGCTGCCGGCGGCTGCCACGGGACAGGTCGATCTGGAGGCGCTGATGCGCTATCTGGCCGATACCGAGCAGTGCAACGAGGTGCTGCTGGAGAGTGGTTCGCGACTTGGCGGGGCGATGCTCGACGCCGGCCTGGTCGACGAGCTGGTGATCTATATGGCGCCTGTGCTGATGGGCGATCGGGCCCGCGGTCTGCTGACCCTGACGGGGCTCGAGACGCTGTCGCAGCGCCGTCGGCTGAGTATCGACGATGTTCGCGCTTTCGGCCCCGACTGGCGTATTATCGCGCGCCCGGTTGGCGATTCGCAGGCGCCGTGAGCGTTACAAGCATCGCGATGGCCTCGTCATCGCGACTTCAGTTGAAGCCATACAGCTGGGCCAATACAGAGGAGCGGCCGCCGGCCGATAGCCGCAATGAGTGAACAGACAGCCAGCCGACTGGCCAGCGTCGAGGCGCTGGTCGAAGAGATTCGTCAGGGGCGCATGGTCATTCTGATGGATGACGAGGATCGCGAGAACGAAGGCGACCTGATCATGGCCGCCGAGTGCGTCGAGCCCGCTCACATCAACTTCATGGCCCGTTACGCCTGTGGTCTGATCTGCCAGCCGATGCTGCGCGAGCGCTGTGAGCAGCTGGGGCTGGCGTTGATGGTCAACGACAACGGCTCCGGCTTTGGTACCCGTTTTACGGTATCGATCGAAGCGGCCAGCGGAGTGACCACCGGCATCTCCGCCGCCGACCGGGCGCGCACCGTGCAGGCGGCGGCGGCGCGCAACGCTCGCGCCGCGGATATCGTGCAGCCCGGCCATATCTTTCCGCTGATGGCCGAGGCGGGTGGCGTGCTGCGCCGCGCCGGCCACACCGAGGCGGCCTGCGACCTGGCCGAGATGGCCGGCTTCGAGCCCACTGCAGTGATCTGCGAAGTGATGAACGATGACGGCACCATGGCGCGGCGCCCGGAACTGGAGCGCTTCGCCGCCGAGCACGGGATTAAAATCGGTACCATCTCGGAGCTGATCCACTACCGTATTCACAACGAGCAGACCGTCGAGCACCTCGAGTCGCACCCGGTCGAGACCGAGGCCGGCAGCTTTCAGCTGCACTGCTTCCGCGACCGCATCCAGGGCTGCCACCATCTGGCGCTGGTCAAGGGCTCGCCGGAGAGCGAACGGCCCACTACAGTCAGGGTGCACGTCGCCGATGCGCTGCGCGATCTGCTCGGCCTGCGCCGCGAGGGCAGTCAGAGCTGGTCGTCGCAGGAGGCGCTGGCCGAGATTGCCGACAGCGAGGCGGGGGTGCTGGTGCTGTTGGCCGACCAGCATGGCATGGTCGATTTCCGCGAGCAGCTCGATCTTTATCTGCAGCGCCGACCGCGCGCACGCGAAGTGAACGCCGATGGTACCGGCCACTATGTCACCGTGGGTACCGGGGCGCAGATTCTGCGCTGCCTCGGGGTCGGGCAGATGCGCCTGCTCAGTTCGCCGTGGCGCTTTTCGGCGCTGGCCGGGTACGGTCTCGAAGTGGTCGAGCAGGTCGGCAGCCGGGATGAGAGCCGTAGCCAGCCGGCCGCGGATCGCTGACCCCGGGAACGCCAATCATGGCGCCATATAACCATATGCTGCCGAACCGCTATGGCAGCATGCAGCGATAGCGACGAATTGAAAGGAAAACTATGCAACCGATTGCACAGCTGGAAGGGCGCTTCGACGACGTCGATGGCCGCTACGTCATCGTGGTGGGACGCTTCAATCACCATGTGGTCGACTCGCTGGTCGAAGGCGCCGTGGATGCGCTGGTGCGCCACGGCGTCGACGAGGCCAATATCGACCTCGTTCACGTGCCCGGCGGCTGGGAGCTGCCGCTGGCCGTGCAGCGTGCCCTCAATCGGCTGGCGCCGGACGCGGTGGTGGCGCTGGGCGCGGTGATTCGCGGCGGCACGCCGCACTTCGAGCACATTGCCGGGCAGTGCAACGCCGCCCTCAATCGCCTGCAGCTCGACTACGACACGCCCATCGCCAACGGCGTGTTGACCGTCAACTCCATCGAGCAGGCGATCGAGCGTGCCGGCACCAAGGCCGGCAACAAGGGCTTCGAGGCCGCCATGGCGGCAATGGAGATGGTGTCGCTGCTGCGTCAGATGGGAGGCGACATGCCTGCTGACAGCTATGGGGGTGAGGCGTGAAGGACGCCCCCCGTGTCCCTTCGAAGCAGCAGCAGGCACGCCGGGCGGCTCGCGAGCTGACCGTGCAGGCGCTTTACCAGTGGCAGATGACCGGTACGGCGGTCACCCGGCTGGAAACCGAGTTTCGCGCCCAGAGCGCCGATGACGACCTCGAACCGCACGAGAACTGGGTTCAGGTCATGAAGATCGCCGATCTGGCACTCTTTCACCAGCTGCTGCATGGCGTGACGAGCTGCTGTGGCGAACTCGACAGCACCATCGCACCGACGCTTGACCGCCGGCTTGATGACCTTGACGGTGTCGAACTGGCGATTCTGCGGCTGGGTGCCTACGAGCTGGCCCACCGCCCGGAGGTGCCCTATATCTCGGTTATCAATGAAGGCGTCGAGCTGGCGCGCATCTTTGGCGCTACCGACGGGCACAAGTACGTCAACTCCATTCTGGACCGGCTGGCGGGTGAGCTACGCCAGGTGGAAGTGCAGGCCCGCCGACAGCGCCGTGAGCGTGACTGAAGGTGACGTCGGCGCCGTTCGTCATCCCATGGAGACCCGAGGCCAATGAGTGACCCGTGCCTCCCCGGCGAGTTCGAGATCATCAGACGCTACTTCATGCAGCGTCAGCGCGACGACGCCGGTATCGTGCTGGGGCAGGGTGATGACTGCGCGCTGCTGTCGCCGACGCCCGGCTGCCGGCTGGCGGTGAGCGTCGATACCTCGCTGGCCGATGTGCATTTCCCGCTCGAGGCGCCGGCGGAGGCGATCGGCCACCGGGCGCTGGCGGTCAACTTGAGCGATCTGGCCGCCATGGGCGCCCGGCCGCGCTGGTTCGTGCTGGCCTTGACGCTGGCGGAGGTCGACGAAAGCTGGCTGGCCGACTTCGCCCACGGCCTCTACAGCCTGGCCCGGCAGCACGATATCGCCCTGGTGGGCGGCGATATCACCCGCGGACGCGAGCTCTCCATGACCATCACCGTGCACGGCGAACTGCCCGCAGAGGCGGGCATTACCCGCTGCGGGGCAAGACCCGGCGACCTGCTGGCGGTCACCGGAGCGCTGGGCGGTGCCCACGGCGGTCTGCGTGCCTGGTTCGATGGCGAGCGCTCGGCAGACAATCCCCTGCTTGACGCCTACCTTCGTCCCCGGCCGCGGGTTGATGCCGGTATCGCGCTGCGCGACCTGGTCAGCGCCGGGCTGGATATCTCCGATGGTCTGCTGGCCGATCTGCGTCATCTCTGTGACGGCGCCGGCACCGGCGCCCGGCTCGATGCCGAGGCCATTCCGCTGGCGCCCGGGCTGGTCGCGGCACTGGGCGCCGACCAGGCGCTGCAGGCGGCGCTGGGCGGCGGCGACGACTACCAGCTGTTGGTCGCGCTTCCCCCGCAGAACGAGGCGGCGGCACGCCGGGCGCTGGGCGGGGCGTTGCACGTGATCGGTCATGTGACCTCCGAACCGGGCATTCAGGGTGTCAGCCTGAAGAGTCCGGGTTGGCAACACTTCTATAACAGTGCGTCCGGGAGCGGCGCCGCGCCGAACGGCCACGGAGAGCATCCATGAATCGCGCTCCACCTTCCGTCTGGCGCCGTCCGGTGCACTTTCTGGCCTTCGGGCTGGGCAGCGGTGCAGCGCCCTTCGCGCCCGGCACCTTCGGCACTCTGGCGGCGATTCCCTTCTACTGGCTGATGTCGACCCTGCCGCTCGGGGTCTACCTGATGGTGCTGGGCGTGGCGGGACTGATCGGCATCTACCTGTGCGATCGCACCTCGCGCGATCTGGGCGTGCACGATCACTCCGGCATCGTCTGGGACGAGTTCGTCGGCTACTGGTTGACCATGGCGGCGGTGCCCTTTTCATGGCAGACGGCGCTATGGGGTTTCATCATTTTTCGCGTTTTCGATGTCATCAAACCCTGGCCGGTGCGCACCGTGGATCGTCGCGTTACCGGCGGCTTTGGCATCATGCTGGACGACGTGCTGGCGGGCATCTATGCCTGGAGTGTGATGCACGTCTGGCTGTGGCTTAACTGATCTGCCATGGGCGGCAGGACTTGAGTAGACGACACCGATGAAGGCACGGAAGCAGGGACGCTGGAAGCGTCGGGTAGTAACAGGGGGCGGCGTCGTGTTGCTGCTGGCGCTGGTGCTGTGGCTGGGGGCGCTGGGCTACAGCCGTCATGAAGTCAGGGCACAAATGGCCGAGACCGTCGCGCGGCTCGATGCGCTGGATGGCATCAGCGCCAATAACGTCATCAAGCGCGATGGTTTTTTCTCCGCTGATGGCCAGCTGCGGCTGACACGCAGTGACAGGACCAGCGAGGAGAGTCCGGCGCTGGTGCTGGACTGGCAGCTGCGCTATGGCGTGCTGCGCACCGCCCTGTCGGGCAGAGCTGATCTGGTCGAGGCGGGCGGCCGAGCACTCTTTGCCGATGAACTCTCTCCCGGCGAGCGTGTGAGCTTCAATGCGCGCTTTCAGCATCTCGAGCGGAGTGCTCGGCTGACCGTCGAGGCACCCGCGACGCTGGCCTGGCAGCAGCGTGATACCGCCCTGACGCTTGATAATGCTGCCGTGTCGTTCGAAAGCGATGGTCAGGGCAGCCGGCTTGCGGTCGATTTTTCCGCCCTTGACTATCGCAGCCCGGTGCGTCAACTGAGCCTCGGGGCGCTACACTGGTCGACCCGCTTGCACGCCGCCGATAGTGCGGCCCCCGACAACAAGGGTGAGATCGGTCGCGAGGACCGGCTCGACGTCGCCAACCTGCACATCACCCGCAGCGGTGGTCTGCCGCTGTCGGCCGAGGAACTGCACTTCGAGGGGCACACCCTGCATGACGGTCAGCAGCTGCGCTATCCGTTCAGCATGGCACTGGACAACGCTGCCGTGTCACAGCAGCAGGTCGGCAGCGCGACGCTCGAGGCCGAACTGGCTCGTATCGACGAGCAGGCCGCGCGTGAGTTGGTTGCGCTGGCAGGGGGCGAGCTGGCCGCGCGATGGCAGTCCGGGGCGCTGCTCGAGGGAGGCGTGCTGTCACTGATTCGCCCCTGGCAGGACAAGGTCTTTGCGCTGCTGTCCGATTCACCGCAGTTGCGTGTCGACGCGCTGACGGTCGATAGCGGCATGCTGGGACATCCGCTGCGGCTCGAGGGTGCACTGACGCTGGAGGGCGACGATGTGCAGCGCCTGAGCTTCGCGCAGCTGCAGACCTCCTGGGGACGCTCGGCGTTTCGCCGTCGGCTCAACGGTGACTTCGTCGTGCACAACGCACCGCCGCTGCTGGCGCTGGTAGCGGGCCAGCAGCCGGGACAGGAAACGCTGGAGCTGAGCATCCGCGAAGGCGCCCTGTTGATCAACGGTGAGCCCTGGCTGCTGCTCGATCAGGGTTTCTGACGCCGGTTATGGCCTTCCTGTGGCCGCCCGTACTGCCGGGTCGAGCGCGCAATACATCGGTTGCCTGCCATGCTCTGTGCAGGCAATCGACCCGGCCGGTCTTGATAAAGCCATCTCCCGCCCGCATTGCCCGGTTATCGACCGGGTATTCGAGGTGACCGGATGTTGCCGAACTCCTCCTCTTCGAACGCCTGCCAAAACAGCTATCAGGACGCTCCATGAGTGAAGAAAATCAGTCGGATTACGTGATCGAATCCGAGGATGAACAGGGTAATGCAAAGGCGCAGGCGATGGTGCCCGCCAGTGAATATCTGCCCGAGCGGCTCTATCTGCTGCCGATCCACAATCGGCCCTTCTTTCCGGCCCAGGTGCAGCCGCTGGTACTCAATCGCAAGCGCTGGAACGAGACGCTCGAGAAGGTCGGCGAGACCTCGCATCATATCGTCGGGCTGGCGTTTATCGGCGATACCGGGGCCGATCCGGCGCCGGGTGAGTTTCCCGTTACCGGCACGGCGGTGCGCGTGCACCGCTCTGAAAGCAATGACGAGCAGCTACAATTCATCGCCCAGGGGCTGCGCCGTTTTCGTATCAAGAAGTGGCTCTCCGACCAGCCGCCCTATCTGGTGGAGGTGCAGTATCCCCACGAGCCGGTCGAGAAGCAGGGCGACGAGACCCGCGCCTACGCCATGGCGATCATCAACGGCATCAAGGAGCTGTTGCCGATCAACCCGCTCTATGGCGAGGAGCTCAAGCACTATCTCAACCGTTTCAGCCCCAACGAGCCGGGGCCGCTGACCGATTTTGCCGCGGCCATCACTTCGGCGCGCGGTCCCGAGCTGCAGTCGGTGCTGGAAACACTGGCGGTGCTGGAGCGCATGCAGGTGGTGCTGCCGCTGCTGCGCAAGGAGATCGAGGTAGCCCAGCTGCAGAGCGAGATTTCCGAGCAGGTCAACGCCCAGATGCAGGAGCGCCAGCGCGAGTTCTTTCTGCGCGAGCAGCTCAAGATCATCCAGAAGGAGCTGGGCATCTCCAAGGATGATCGCGAAAACGATGTCGATACCTTCCGCGAGCGCCTCGAGGACAAGATGGTGCCGGAGCGGGTGCAGTCGCGCATCGACGACGAGCTGGGCAAGCTGTCGGTGCTGGAGACCGGCTCGCCGGAGTACGGTACCACCCGCAACTACCTCGACTGGCTGACGTCGCTACCGTGGGGCATCACTTCGGACGATCAGCTCGACCTGGCCCACGCCCGCCACGTGCTCGACCGCGACCACGACGGCCTGCAGGACGTCAAGAGCCGCATCGTCGAGTTTCTCGCCGAGGGCGCCTTCAAGGGCGATGTGGGCGGTTCGATCCTGCTGCTGGTGGGCCCGCCGGGCGTCGGCAAGACCTCGGTGGGGCGCTCGATTGCCGAGGCGCTGGGGCGTAAATTCTACCGCTTCTCGGTCGGCGGCATGCGCGACGAGGCGGAGATCAAGGGCCACCGGCGCACCTACATCGGTGCCATGCCGGGCAAGCTGGTGCAGGCGATGAAGGAGGTCGAGGTCGAGAACCCGGTGATCATGCTCGATGAGATCGACAAGCTCGGCCAGTCCTTTCAGGGTGACCCGGCTTCGGCGCTGCTGGAGGTGCTCGATCCGGAGCAGAACGTCGATTTTCTCGATCACTATCTCGACGTGCGCATGGACCTGTCGAAGGTGCTGTTCGTCTGCACCGCCAACCAGCTCGACACCATCCCGAGCGCGCTGCTCGACCGCATGGAGCAGATACGCCTGTCCGGCTATATCGCCGAGGAGAAGATGGCGATCGCCAAACACCACCTCTGGCCGCGGCTGCTGGAGCGCGACCGTATTCCCAAAAAGCGTATCAACCTGACCGATGCGGCGCTCAAGCACGTTATCGAGGGCTACGCCCGCGAGTCCGGCGTGCGCCAGCTGGAGAAGCAGCTGCACCGCATCGTGCGCAAATCGGCGGTCAAACTGCTGGAGGAGGACCAGGAGACGGTCAAGGTCTCGGTCAACAATCTGGAAGATTTCCTCGGTGCGCCGCTGTTTCGCAAGGAGAAGGTGCTCAAGGGCACGGGCGTGGTCACGGGCCTTGCCTGGACCTCGATGGGCGGCGCCACTCTGCCGGTGGAGGCGACCCGCGTGCACGGTCTGCAGCGCGGCATGAAGCTGACCGGCAAGCTGGGCGAGGTGATGCAGGAGTCGGCCAACCTGGCCTACAGCTTCGCGCTGGGACATCTTCAGGAGTACGGGGCGCAGCCCGGTTTCTTCGACTCCGCCTTCATTCACATGCACGTACCGGAGGGCGCCACCCCCAAGGATGGCCCCTCGGCGGGCGTCACCATGACCACGGCGCTGCTGTCGCTGGCGCGCGGTCAGGAGATCGGTCGGCCGCTGGCGATGACCGGCGAGATCACGCTCACCGGCCAGGTGCTGCCGGTGGGCGGGATTCGCGAGAAGGTGATCGCCGCACGTCGCAGCGCCATCTTCGAGCTGGTGCTGCCCGATGCCAATCGCCGCGACTTCGAGGAGCTGCCCGACTTCCTCAGGGAGGGCATGACGGTGCACTTCGCCAAAACCTACCAGGACGTTTCGAAGGTGGTGTTCGGCTGAAGACGGTTGTCAGGTGATGAAAAAGCGGCGCTCTGCGAGGGGCGGCGCTTTTTTTACGCCTCGCTGCAGCGAGGCGGCAAAGGCTGTCAGCGCGCTGCCAGCGCCTCGAAAAGTCGCGCCATGGCTTCGGCGCCGGGGTCGGTCACGCCTTCCAGGGCGTCACCCGGCACCTGGCTGGCGCGCCCGGCGCCGGCGCGGGTCATGGCGGCTGTCGCCCTGGCCCCTTCGCGAGCCGCCCGGGCTGCGTCCTGCAGGCTGGCGTCCGCCTCGAGCGCCTCGACGGCGGGTATCAGGGCGTCGAGCAGGGTGCGATCGCCGCGTTCGGCGCCGCCATAGTGCTGCATGCGCGCCACGCCCTCGGCCAGCGCGGCGGGCCAGCCTCTTTGCGCTTCCAGCGCGCTGCAAGCGGCGCTCATCAGAATCGATACCAGCACGCCGCTGGAGCCGCCCATCGAGGCGGCGAACAGCTGCCCCAGTTCGCTGGCGAGGCGGGCATCCTCGCCGGTGGAGAGACGATCTTCGTCGAGCGCTGTCAATACCGCTCCTGCGCCGGCGGCAAAGGTGGCGCCGGCATCGCCGTCGCCCACCTTCGCATCCAGTCGATCAAGCGCCTCCTCGCTGTCGCGCAGTACCTGCGCCAGCCGCTTTATCAGCGCCGCGCGCTCGGCGTCGCGGCGACCGCCACCGCTGGCTTCGGCTTCGCTGAAGCGTGGCGTGAAAGTAGTGGCCTGTGCCACCGGACGCGGCGCCGCCCAGCCGACGGCGGTCGTCTGCGCTTCGAGGGCTTCGCGACGTGCGTCGCTAAGGGGCAGGGCGGTCAGCGAAAAGCCATGCATATCCAGCGATGACATCATCGCGGCCGGGCCGATCAGCAGCGCGACCCGTTCGATGCCCCACTGCTGCAGGCACTCCCGGGCCAGAAGCTGCATCTCCTGCGGCGAGCAACCGCCCAGATTGTTGAGCAGCAGAACAAAGGGGCCGTCGTCGCCGCTGTCGAGCGTTGCCAGCAGCTGCTGGACCGCCTCGTGGGCATCGTGTGGATCGATGTGGCGTGCGCCGGGCTCGTTGTGAATGCCCAGCCCCAGCTCCGGAGAGCGACGTTTTTCACGGGCGTTGCCGGGCAGGGTGGCGCTGGAGAGTGCCATGCCCAAAGAGCGCAGTGCGGTGGCGGTGTCGCGGGCGGCTGCCAGTACCGTTTCAAGGCTGTCGCCGCGGCCGGCGTGGAAGCCCGCTATCTTGTGTACCAGCAGGGTGCCGGCCAGACCGCGCGGCTGTTCGGCATCGGGCAGGGCGACATCGTCGGCAACGATCACCGTCTCGATCCGGTAGCCCTCTTCACGGGCACGCTCGGCGGCCAGCCCGAAGTTGAGCCGGTCACCGGTGTAGTTCTTGATAATCAACAGGCAGCCGGCTTCGCCGCAGCAGGCGCGGATGGCAGCCAGCACCGCCTCGACGCCCGGGGAGGCGAACAGATCGCCGGCTACCGCGGCGGTGAGCATACCCTCACCCACGAAACCGCCATGAGCGGGTTCATGCCCGGAGCCGCCGCCGGAGATGAGGGCGACCTGCTGACATCCCTCGCGTCGGGGCTGCCAGTCGCGACGCATCACGATGCGCGCGGACGGGTCGTTGCATAGCGTAACGGGGTTAAAAAGCGCAAGGCCTTCCAGCATCTGATCGACAAGCTGGCGCGGCTGGTTGTAGAAGCGGTCCATGGCAACTCCGCATAGAAATGGGCGATGCTGCCAGCTTAGCTTTTATAGCGGCGTTGCCAATACGCCATGGTGATAAATCAGGCGCGCCACGGGCCACTCGAAGGCACCGCGATCCGGGGTTGGGTCGAGGGGGCCGGGGCGGGTCTCCGGCGGGCAGTGGGGCAGGGCCTGTGTCAGTCTGTCGATTGCCGCCATGCCGCTGGCGTCCGCCGTTATCCGCTGCCACCACTGACGATGCACCGCCCTGACCCTGACCGGTATGCGCGAAAGTCCCAGGTGCTGGGCCATGGCGAGACGATGAAGGCCGCGGTTGATCTTGACCAGACGGCCGTCGCGAGTGACCGCCACGCCCAGTTCGTCCTTGCCCAGCCGGCTGTCGAAACCGTTGCGGGCCATATGGTCCATATAGCCAACATAGCGCTGCAGCCAGTCGACGATCTTGTCGTCGCTGTCGAGTCGTAGCCCCTCGAGCGGGACAAGATGGGGGTGACCGGCCTCCAGCCGGGCGTGCAGCTCGGCAAAACGGTGGGTGTGGCGCAGATCGTTGCGATGCTCATCCAGCTCGCTGATAAAGCGATAGCGCGAGCCGCGGCGCAGATCGCCGCGGCTGAGATCCCAGTCGCCGTCCCAGATAAAGGCGGAAGAGGAGGGGCGCACATTGCCCACGCCCTTGAAGTCGACGTTGCGGATCAATTCGCGCGGGTCGACCCAGACCGTCAGCGCATCTTCCAGCCGCCGTTCAAGTTCGCGGCGCGGCAGGCCCATGCGCTCCAGCCTCGCCCCGCCGGGGCGATGGTCGAGCCAGCGCTCGAACCAGCGCTTCTCTATTGCCTGGCCAAGGGTGCGCTGAACGCGCAGCTTGACGCTCTCGCGCAGGCGCACTCGGAAAGTAGCTGTCGCCAGACGGCGGTGGCCTTCGAGCGGCCCTCCGGCAGGAGGTTGAAAACCGTGCAACATGGCGTCCACTAAAGTGAAACATGACAGTAATAAATCAAGGTCAAGTTTAGCGTTAGTGTGCTAACGATCGCCATAGAAAAATTAAAAAAATATTATGTCTTCTGAGTATCAGTCTCCACTGACCGGCAATTCGAGAAAGGCCCGCATGATACGGGTATCGCGAAAGCGCTCGATCAGTTCCGGATCGGCATTTATGTCCGGAGGATGGGCCAGTCCCTCACGTATACCGGCAGCCAGCCCCTCGATGCTGTTGTCGACCACCAGGCGTGCCTGATCGTTGATCAGCACATTACGGATGCCGCCCGGCGCATCGACCGCCACGCAGGGCGTGCCGCAGATCATGCTTTCCGCCAGTACGATGCCGAAGGCCTCGCTTTTCGAACTGAGTACGAACAGTCGAGCCTGTTTCATCCAGGGGTAGGGATTGGCGCGGCTGCCTATCAGGTGGACGCGATCACCCACGCCCAACGCATCGATCAACTGCTCGATGCTTTCCCGCATTGGCCCGTCGCCGACGATCACCAGGTCTTCCTCGATGTCGGCGGCCAGATAAGCGCGGATCAGCAGGTCCTGACGCTTGACCTGCGACAGGCGCGACACGTGAACGACGTAGGGCCGCTTCGGCAGCTCGACGCTTTCATCGGCCAGTGACCGGATCGCTTCGATATCGCAGGGGTTGCCGATCGTCGCCCAGCGCCGCGGTTCGATGTCATGAAAGGCGAGCTGTTTTTCCAGCTGCTGGCGCACATTGGGGGTATTACAAACCACCTGTTTGTGCTGGTACAGGCGGCGCAGATAAATGCCCTTGAGGCGACCGCCGTAGTCTCCCGGCCATGACACCGTGACCTGCCAGAGTCTGGGGTCGTGCCACGACCAGACGGTTTCAAAAGCGCCCTGGCCGCGCATGATGATGCGATCGACCGGGCCATGCTGGCGCTCCAGCTGCTCGACGAACCGCCTGAGATAGTAGCCCCCGTAGGCGCCTCGCCACATGAAACCGGAGCCGGGCAGCAGCGGCTTGAGCAGGGCGCGTGTCAGCAGATCATGAATCAGCCCGATGCCGGTATGGCGAAAGCGCTTGTCGAAATCGACGCGATGCAGGGTCACGCCCGGGTCGGGCAGCAGCTCTTCGTCGCCGCCCTTGAGCACCAGTACATGAACATCGTGCCCTGCACGATTGAGCACATTGGCCAGATTGATGGTGACGCGCTGAATGCCGCCAATGTTGAGTCTTCTGACGACCAGCAGGATGCGCTGTGTCATGGCTTCTCCTCCTGCAGCAGTGTCGAGCGGTCGGCTGTCAGCTCGTCGAACAGCTTCCTGGCGAGTTCCGGGAAGTGCGCCAGGCAGTCAGCCAGCTGCCGGTCGTTGCCGCCGCCGGCGACGTTTTCACGGTGCAGGGGCGCCAGTCGCGCTGAGCGAGTGGGCGGAAACTCGGCGTTGCGCTCGCCGAGACGATAGCAGCGTGTGCCGCGTTTCAGCGAGGCGAGCTTGAACCAGATGTCATCGGCACTGGGGGCCAGACGCAGGAAGCTGTCGCTGTCCTGTGCCATGGGGTCAAGACTGCCGGGCGGGTAGAGAACCCCACTGTTGCCGGTGGGCATCAGGGCAAGAGCCGGCTCTTGAGCGGCATCGGCGCCCGCTGCACGTGAGGCACCATAGCTGATACGACCCGATCCGGGCGGTGATTCGCTGAGCAGATGGCCGCGATGGCAGATGATGCAGCCGGGGTGGCGCCGAGCGCCTGCCAGTAGTTCGGACAGCCATCGGCGAGGGTAGATGACATCGTCATCGGCGGTAACGATAGTGGCCTCGGGTGAGTCGGCGAGAGCGTGAACCAGCTTGTCGTAGGAACGATAGTCCTGCGCTGTGATCACGATTTCGAGCCCGCGCCTGACCAGTCGATGTAGCGTGGCAGGCAGTTGGCCGATACGTGTCATGTCGCTTGCGGAGATATAAAGTCGCAGCGTGAAGTCATTGATCTCCTGCGCCATGATCGACTCAAGCGCGATGTACACTTCGTGAATTCTGGGCGGGTGAGTGGTCATTGACACCACCAGTCGGCGATTGGTCTCGAGACCACGCCGTGCCAGACGATTGCGGATCGCCATCCGCGGCGACAGTATTCGGGTGAGCAGCTTGCGCTTTTTTCGCGCGGAAAGAATGTTCGTCACGCTTGAAGAAGTCCTGTCCGACAACGGCAGGCGGCCAGGTTAACAGCATCGCCGCGAGCTGTCATGCGTCGCTGATGGCCCGGTTGCTTGCCGCAAAGCATCCCGGCCCTGCACTGCTCGTAGCGGTTTTGGCGTTGCCGCCGCAGCTTGAATGGCGGCGCTATAAAAGCGCCGTCATTTATATCGCGCGCCACTTTTTGATAGCCACCTACTATTTCGCCAATTATTTGACAGAAGCGATACAGAAGAATAACTTTATCTTCGTTAGCTGACTAACATTAAGTCTGAAAACTACTGGGCCGCTGCTGATGCGCTCTCCCGAACCCGGACTTGATGCCATGCGTCAGCACAGCAAGAGCAAGACCCCTGCCAGGGTGGCGGGGTATCGCCATAAATCAGGAGAATACCGATGAAAAAAGTTATCGCTGCTGTCACCTTCGCTGCATTGTCGCTGCCCGCCATGGCTGCCAGTCTGGATGGCCATGAAGGGCAGCAGGGCAGTCTGGATACCGGTCGTCAGGGCCATTCGGCACAGATGGAATCCACTCATGTGCAAACGGATGCCGCAAAAACTCGAGCGAGCGTGACCGAGACCGGTCGCCAGAGCCATTCGGCGCAGATGGAGACGACCCGCATGTCGACCAATGGCGCTTCGGGTGAAGCCTTTCACGTAATCGAGACCGGTCGTCAGGGCAACTCCGATCAGATGGCATCCACCGAGCCCATGCAGGATGATGCCGACCTGTAATCCTGTTGGCATGCTATATCGGCGGCGGTTCCGATCCATGCCGATGAGAGGCCGACAGCGCCCGCTGCCGGCCCCGGATCGATGACAAACCCCGCAAAAGTTTTGTGAAAACCTGCAGGAGAGGATCGGAAACAGCCTGAAACGAGGGTTATTCGCCAGGGATGGCGAATTTAGCGTCCATGGACGGGTTTATAGCGCCCTCGTGGAAGGCTTTTCCGATCCGGTGGTAGTGCCAAAGGCACTTTGCCAGTCGTCCCGGTCCGGCATTGCCAGCTGCCGGCCTTTTGTTTTTATCGATGAAGTGAGATGCAGAGGCCGAGAGAGAATCTTGTGCGTGGCTGATTAGCTGTACAATTGTTTGACAAGCAGTGAGCCTTGCACCATGATTGCAATCGTATGACATGACGGTTACGGGTCAGTGCCCACCGTCGTCAGATTTCGTCAGGGAAGACGGTCGGTAGCCCGGTGCTGCCGCTGAGTAAGGCAATGGAGAGGTGTCGCCAGGAAGGTAGGCACCGCTAATCAGGCATTCGAACTAAGGAAGGAACCATGAAAAAGCTGCTTGCAACCGTATTTTGCGCCGCGTTTACGCTTCCCGTAATGGCTTCCAGCATGAGCAGCACCGAAGCCAACACGGATGAAACGCCAACCAGCCGTCAGGGCCAGTCGGCACAGATGGAGTCGACCAACCCCAATGCCAGTAGCGGCACCACTACCAACATGGAAGAGACGCCGACCGGACGTCAGGGTGAATCGGCTCAGATGGAGTCCACCAATCCCGACGGCAGCGCCGGCACGTCAACCACCATGGATGAGACCGATACCGGTCGCCAGGGACACTCCGCTCAGATGGAATCCACCGAGCCAATGGACGAGGACAGTGCCAACCAGCAGTAACGCTATCGCCGTTCGAACCGGCAGCTAAACTGGTGCAAAGGCAGGACCGGCAGCTCACGCTGCCGGTCTTTTGCGTCTGGGGTACTGTCATCCGCGGCCGTATTACCAGAACATGGGGTCGGGAGACTCCTGGCGCTCTCTGAGCCGCTCGCGGGCGATAAAAAGGGCGGCGATCGCCCGCCCTTCATGAAAGTCGCCGCGGGCCAGCAGGGCGCCAATATCCTCGATTGGATAGCGCTCGACCTGCAGCGGTTCGGGCTCATCACCCGGCAGACTCTCTTCATAGAGCCGCGTGGCCATCAGCACCTGAATGCGATGGGTCATGTAGTTGGGCGCCAGCGTCAGCTCCATAAGTGGCTCGATGACGTGGGCGCCGTAGCCGCACTCCTCGCGCAGCTCACGATTGGCGGCGGTAATAATGTCTTCGCCGGGATCGACCACGCCCTTGGGCAGTGTCAGAGTGTACTCCTCGATACCGGCGGCATACTCTCTTATCAGCAAAACGTGATCCGGGTCGGGCATCGCCACCATCATGACCGCGCCGGCCCCCTGGCCGTTACTGGTGACACGCTCGAAGGTGCGCTCTGCACCGTTGGAGAATGTAAGTTCCAGCGACTCGATGGCAAACAGCCGGCTTTTGGCGAGGCAGCGACGTTGCCCGATATCGGGGGTGCCCATTAATGGCATGGCATCATCTCCGCAGGTGGCAGGTATCGACGCTCGAAACGCTCGATATTCATGATGACAGCTTATCGTATCGTCATGGCTTTGAAAGTATTTGCCGGACAGTGTTGCCCGACTGTGGCGGCGTTCTGGGCTTGAGGCCGGCGACGCTGCCCCCATATTGCACTGCAGGTAACGACGCGAGGTGTTATGAGCGAACAGGTTCGACTCGACAAGTGGCTCTGGGCGGCGCGCTTTTTCAAGACCCGTGGTCTGGCCCAGAAGGCAATCGAGGGCGGCAAGGTGCACTACAACGGCGCGCGCAGCAAGACCAGCAAGCTTGTCGAGGTAGGGGCGCTGTTGACCATTCCACAGGGGTGGGACCGCGCCGAGGTCGAAGTGGTGGCGCTCGACGATCGGCGCCGTAGTGCTCCCGAGGCACAGGGGCTCTATCGTGAAACCGAGGCAAGCTGCGCGCGCCGTGCCCGCGAGGCCGAGCTGCGCCGCATGGATCGCAGCATGCAGCCCCCCAAAGGGCGGCCCGACAAGCGTGAGCGTCGCTCCATCCAGCACTTTCAGCGCCACATGCACGACGAACAGGGCAACTGATTGCTGCGCACCGCACCAGACCGCAGGTCACCATCATTCCCGCATTTTTCACATCATGTCCTGCACGGGACGAACGGTATCATGGATCACATACAGCGCTTTCTTTTTGACCACACCAACGTGCGCGGTGAGATAAGCCGCGCAGACGACACCACTATCGAAGTGATCGAGCGTCACGGCTACCCGGACGTGGTCAACCGCCAGCTGGGCGAGATGCTGGCGGCGGTGTCACTGCTTACCGCAACCGTCAAGCTCGACGGTACGATGACGCTGGAGGTCAAGGGCGGCGGTCCGGTCAATCTGCTGATGGTGGAGTCCAACCCGGGCCATGCCGAGGGGGGCCAGCGGCTGCGCGCGATTGCGCGCTTCGATGAGGGGCAGGCGCTACCTGCCGAGGGCGCATCGCTGCGCGATCTGGTTGGTGATGGTCATATCGTGATGACGCTCGACCCGCGCGAAGGACAGCGCTATCAGGGCGTCGTGGATCTGGAAGCGGATTATCTGGCGGGGTGTCTGGAGCGTTATTTCGAGCGCTCCGAGCAGCTGCCCAGCCGGCTCTGGCTGGCCTCCGGTGACGGCCGAGCGGCCGGGCTGATGCTGCAGGTGATGCCCGAGGACACACGCAACGAGGACCCCGATGCCTGGCCGCGGCTCGGCATGCTGGCCGATACCCTCAAGGATGACGAGTTGCTCGGGCTGGCGCCGCAGGAGTTGCTGGTACGTCTCTTCCACGAGGAGCAGGTGCGGGTATTCGAGCCCGATAGCATCGGTTTCGGTTGTACCTGCACGCGCGAGCGTTTTGCCGCTGCCCTGCATCAGATTGGCGCCGATGAGCTGCGCAGCGTGGTTGCCGAGCAGGGTGAGCTATCGGCAACCTGCCATTTCTGCAATACCCGTTACGCTTTCTCGGCGGCCGAGGTCGAAACCCTGATCGAGTCGCCCGATTCGCCGCCGCCGACGCTGCATTGAAGGCGCGCCAGGCCGAGGTTTGACAGCTTCTGTGCGTTTTACATCAGGTCCATGTCAGTCTCGTGATGGCCGTGCATTTTACCCACTGGCCGTTTTTGTAATAATACACTCCATCGGGACTACATGAGGTGCGCCTTGGGTCCAATGCATGGCGAAGCAGAGCGTGCCTTCATGCCCGAACGCAACCGACCGTGGTGCTATGACAGTGGTGCTATGACAGTTGCGAGCGATATGGCCGGGTTATCGGTTGACGCTCGACCACGGTGACGGATAACAACGGCCTCAAGGCTCAACGAGAGAGAAAAGGGCACAGCCCGAGACATTTTATGACGACCAAAACGACGCGTTCGCAGAACGCCGATGACGGTCCGGTGCGCAACGCCTGCGCTGCCGAACTGATCGAACACGCCATCAATCGCGGCGAGGCGCGGCTGGCCGATAACGGTGCGTTGGTCGCCGAGACCGGCAAACGTACCGGCCGTTCGCCGCGCGATCGCTTCATCGTCGATGAGCCTTCCACCAGCGACGAGATCGACTGGGGCAGCATCAACCTTCCTTTCGACACCGGTCATTTCGATGCGCTGTGGGAGCGTATTGAGGACTATCTGGCCGACAAGCAGGCCTTCGAGTCCGAGCTGCACGTCGGTGCCGACCCGGAGCACTACCTGCCCATTCGGGTCACTACCCAGTATGCCTGGCACGGCCTTTTTGCGCGTAATCTCTTCGTGCGGCCCGAGCAGTTCAATCCGCGCGACAAGCGTGAGTGGCAGATTCTCAGCGCGCCCGGGTTTGTCTGTGAGCCACAGCGCGATCACACCGCATCGGACGGCTGCGTGATCATCAACTTTGCGCGCCGCCGGGTGCTGATCGCCGGTATGCACTATGCCGGTGAGATGAAAAAGGCGATGTTCACGGTGCAGAACTTTCTGCTGCCGGAGAAGGACGTGCTGCCCATGCACTGCAGCGCCAACGTCGGTGAAAACGGTGAGACCTCGCTCTTTTTCGGCCTCTCCGGGACCGGCAAGACCACGCTTTCCGCCGACCCTGAACGTTATCTGATCGGCGATGACGAACACGGCTGGGGCGAGGGCACGGTATTCAATTTCGAGGGTGGCTGCTATGCCAAGACCATCGATCTTACCGAAAGGAACGAGCCGATCATCTACCGCGCCATCCGTTTTCCCACCGTGCTGGAAAACGTGGTGCTCGATGAGCAGCATCAGCCGCGCTATGACGATGACAGCCTGACTCAGAACGGTCGTGCCGCCTATCCACTGGAGCATGTCGAGCGGCGTGTCGAGGACAACCGCGCCGGCGAACCCGCCTCGATCATCTTTTTGACCTGCGATATGAGCGGTGTGCTGCCGCCGGTGTCGATCCTCTCCAACGAGGCGGCGGCCTATCACTTTCTTTCCGGCTACACCGCGCGGGTGGGATCGACCGAAATGGGCGGCAGCAGCGCGCTGGAGGCGACCTTTTCGACCTGCTTCGGGGCGCCTTTCTTTCCGCGTCCGGCGCGGGAGTATGCCGATCTGCTGATCAAGCGCGTCGAGGCTTTCGGGGCGCGCGTCTATCTGGTCAATACCGGCTGGACCGGTGGCACCAGCGGCGAAGGCGGCGAGCGCTTCAGTCTTTCCACCACTCGGGCGGTCATTCGCGCCATTCAGAGCGGTGCCCTCAAGGGCGTGGAGACCACCACCATTGCCGGGCTCAATCTCACCGTGCCGACCGCCGTTGACGGCGTCGAGTCGCAACTGCTCGATCCGCGCAAGGCATGGGGCGACGAGCAGGCCTGGCAGGCGCAGGCGCAGTCGCTGATCAAAAAGTTCGTTGACAATTTCGAGCGTTTCGAAGGTGTCGACAGCGCCATTACCAGGGCCGGGCCGAGCCCGCTCTGAACGCTCGCTCACCTGAGCGCAAGGCGGCGCCCCCGGAGGCGCCGCCTTTTTCATGGTGCGCCAGGCATGGCGCGCAGCGTTATACCCGGCACTGTTCCGGCACAGGTGGTGCTGGCCGGATGCCCGTGGGGTGAAAGCCCCCGGGAGCACTTTCTACAGTCGGTTGCGCGAAAGATTTTGCATCAATAGTATGAAGATTGATGTCAAAGAGGGCGAGATGATGGCAACGATACGCAAGACCATTACGCTTACAGAGCAGCAGGATGCCTGGATTACGGCGCAGATCGAAACGGGGCGCTATACCAACGATAGCGAAGCGATCCGCGATCTTATTCGACACGAGCAGGAGCACGACGCCAGACGCGAAGCTCTCCGCCTTGCCCTTTACGAGGGTGAACAGAGCGGCGAGCCGGAGTCGTTCGATTTTGCGGCTTTTAAACAGCGCCAGATCGAACAGCATGGCTGAATACCGGCTCACTCCGGAAGCGCAGCGTGATCTGGATGAGATTTTCACTACAGCCTCAGCGAATGGGGGTTGGCGCAGGCCTTACACTACATCGATCGGATAGAAGCGGCCTGTAGCCGGCTGGCTCGAACACCTCTCGAAGCGCGCGACTGCGCCACGATTTGCCCTGGTTACCGGCAGTGGAGGATTGAGCAGCACAGTCTCTATTTTCGCCCAACAGCATACGGCATCGCGATTATTCGTATTCTGCACCAGCGTATGGAGCCCGCCCGCCACATGCTTTAGATGTTCAGTCCCGCACTGTGGTACCCTGGCGCCACTTTTGGGCCATGGACAGGGTTGCATGACGCTTACATCTTCGATTGCGGCACGTCTTGCCGCTGAGCTCTCCACTCAGGCCGGCAGCACCGTGAGTACCGACCAGGTTGCGGCGACGGTGGCGATGCTCGACGACGGCGCCACCGTTCCCTTTATCTCGCGCTACCGCAAGGAGGCCACCGGTGGGCTCGATGACGGTCAGCTGCGCCAGCTGGAGAGCCGCCTGCACTACCTGCGCGAGCTCGATGAACGCCGTGCCACGGTGATGGCCTCGATCGACGAGCAGGGTGGGCTGGATGCGACCCTGAAGGCGAAGATCGAGGCTGCCGAGACCAAACAGGCGCTCGAGGATCTCTACCTGCCGTGGCGCAAGAAGCGTCGCACCAAGGCGCAGATCGCCCGTGAGGCGGGGCTGGAGCCGCTGGCTGATGCGCTGCTGAGCGATCCCGCTCTCGACCCGGAGACGACCGCGGCGGGCTATGTGGATAGCGAAAAAAGTGTCGCCGATACGAAGGCGGCGCTGGACGGCGCCAAACAGATTCTGATGGAGCGCTTCGCCGAGACGCCGGAGCTGGTGACGGCGCTGCGCGAGCGGCTGTGGCAGGAGGCCGAGCTGGTCTCTACCGTGCTGGCCGGCCACGAAAGTGACGGGGCGCGCTTCGCTGACTACTTCGACCACCGCGAGAAGCTGGCGAAAACCCCCTCGCACCGGGCGCTGGCGATGTTTCGCGGCCGCCAGGAAGGTGTGCTGGGGCTGGCGCTGAAGCTGCCCGACGAAGAGGACGCGGCGATTCATCCCTGCGAAGTGATGATCGCCCGGCATATGGGGATCAGTGACCGTGGCCGAGCGGCGGATCGCTGGCTGCGTGAGGTGGTGCGCTGGAGCTGGCGGGTCAAGCTCTACACCCACCTGGAGAGCGATCTGTTCGGCCAACTGCGCGAGCAGGCCGAGGAGACCGCTATCGGCGTCTTTGCCGCCAATTTGCGCGACCTGCTGCTGGCGGCGCCGGCGGGCGCGCGCGCCACTCTGGGGCTCGACCCGGGGCTGCGCACCGGCGTCAAGGTGGCGGTGGTCGATGCCACCGGTCGGGTGGTCGATCACACCACCATCTACCCGCATGCGCCGGCCAAACGCTGGCGCGAGGCGCTCGATACCCTTGCCGAACTGTGCCGACGCCACGGCGTGGGGCTGGTGGCGATCGGCAACGGCACCGCCAGCCGCGAAACCGACCGGCTGGCCGCCGAGCTGCTCGAGCGTATTGGCGATCCCGCCCTGGTGCGGGTGACGGTCAGCGAGGCGGGGGCGTCGGTGTACTCCGCCTCGGAGGCCGCCGCCCGTGAGCTGCCGGCGCTGGATGTCACCATTCGCGGTGCGGTCTCCATTGCCCGCCGCCTGCAGGACCCGCTTGCCGAGCTGGTCAAGATCGAACCCAAATCGATCGGCGTGGGGCAGTATCAGCACGATGTCTCGCAGCTCAGGCTGGCGCGCTCGCTGGATGCGGTGGTCGAAGACTGCGTCAACGCCGTGGGGGTCGACCTCAATACCGCCTCCAGTGCGCTGCTGACCCGTATTTCGGGGCTCAGCGCGGGGCTCGCCGATAACATCGTCGCCTGGCGCGACAGCCACGGCGCCTTTGCCAATCGCCGCCAGATGCTCGAGGTGGCGCGGCTGGGGCCCAAAACCTTCGAGCAGTGCGCCGGTTTCCTGCGCATTACCGGCGGCGACAATCCGCTGGACGCTTCGGCGGTACACCCCGAGGCCTATCCGCTGGTCGAGCGCATTGCCGAAAGACACCATCGTGCGCTCGGCGATCTGATCGGCGATGGTGCCTTTCTGCACGGCCTGAATGCCGGCGACTTCGTCGATGAGCGCTTTGGCCTGCCAACGGTCAGCGATATTTTCAAGGAGCTGCAAAAACCCGGCCGCGATCCACGCCCCGAGTTCCGCGCCGCCCGCTTCGAGGAGGGGGTCGAAAAGGTCAGCGACCTGGCTCCCGGCATGATTCTCGAGGGCGTGATCACCAATGTGACCCACTTCGGCGCCTTCGTCGATGTGGGCGTTCACCAGGACGGCCTGGTGCATATTTCGGCGCTGTCGCATCAGTTTGTCGATGATCCGCGCTCGGTGGTCCGGGCAGGCGATATCGTGCGGGTCAAGGTGATGAGCGTGGATCAGGCGCGTAATCGCATTGGCCTGTCGATGCGACTGGACGACACGCCGCCGACGCCGGGTGAAGAGGGCGGGACGGCCAGCGACGCTCGCCGCTCGCGACGAGAGGGGGAAAACCGCAAGCAGAAAGGCCAAAAGGACGATGGTCACAAAAAGGGCGGTGGCAAGCGTCGCGAGCCGGAATCAGAGGTCGGCTCGCTGGGTGCCGCGCTTTTGAAGGCGGGGGCCGGTTCGAAGCAGCGCCATTGAGTTGCTGGCGAACTTCTTCGCACCGTTTCATAATGCACCAGCAGGTTCTGATGGTCGGGCGCGGCCATCTGCGACGCAAACCGTGACGGAGCCGGTCGCCAGGTTGACCGGGCAAGATGCCCCGGATTCCCCCGTCGGCTGTCGCTCCCGAAAGAATAGGTGTTTACCTTGTCCGAGCAATTCACACGCCGTATCAATGGATTGAAGGCGCCGGCCGGCGAAGGGCTGTTTGCCCGCATTCGCCGTGGTATTGAAAAGGAAGGTCTTCGTGTGGACGCTTTCGGGCGTATCGCGGCGACGGCGCATCCCCATGCGCTGGGCTCCAAGCTGACGCATCCCTACATTACCACCGACTACTCCGAATCGCTGCTGGAGTACATCACGCCGGTGTTCTCGCGCCCCGCGGATGCGCTCGAGTTCCTTGCCGACCTGCACCGCTACAGCTATCAGAAGCTCGGCGATGAGCTGATCTGGCCGGCCAGCATGCCCGCCCGGCTCGATGGCAACGACAGCGTACCGATCGCCGACTACGGCAGCTCCAATGTCGGCACCATGAAGCGTGTCTATCGTCACGGGCTCGACGTGCGCTATGGGCGCATCATGCAGTCGATTGCCGGCATTCACTACAATTTTTCTCTGCCCGACGAGATGTGGCGCTATCTGCAGGAGATCGATGGCCAGCAGGCGGTGTCGCCGCAGGCTTTTCGCTCGCGTAGCTGGTTCGAGCTGATCCGCAATTTTCGTCGCCACAGCTGGGTGCTGATGTATCTGTTTGGTGCCTCGCCCGGCCTTGACCGCAGCTTTCTCGAGGGTCGCGATGCCGGCCTCGACGCCCACGGCGAGCGCACGCTGCTGTCGCCCTGTGCCGCCACGCTGCGCATGAGCGATCTGGGCTATCAGAACCGCGTGCAGTCGCAGCTGCGGATCTGTTTCAACTCGCTGGAGAACTATATCGGCACCCTGCGCCATGCCATCGTGACGCCCTGGCCGGGCTATGAGCGCATCGGTGTCGAGGTTGACGGCCGCTGGCGGCAGCTCAACGCCAACATGCTGCAGATCGAAAACGAATACTACAGCGACATTCGCCCCAAGCGTGTGGCCTGCCACGACGAGACCCCCACCCAGGCGATGGAGGCGCGTGGCGTCGAGTACATTGAAGTCCGCTGTCTCGATCTCGACCCGCGCAAGCCGTTGGGCATCGACGAAACGCAGATCCATTTCCTCGATACCTTTCTGGTCTGGTGCCTGCTGTCGTCCAGTCCCTGGATTCCCGACGACGAGTGTGATCGTCTCGATGACAATCGAGCGCGGGTAGTGCGCCAGGGGCGCGACCCGGCGCTGCGACTGGAGAGCGAAGAGGGTACGACGCTGCTATCCGACAGGCTGCGTGAGCTCTTCGACAGTCTCGAGCCGGTGGCCGAGCTGATGGACAGCGGGCTCGAAACGTCTTCGCACTGCGACGCGCTGGAAGCACTGCGGCCGCTGATCGATGATCCCGAACTGACGCCGGCAGGTCAGATGTATCGTGAGATGAAGGCGTCCGGCAGCGATTTCGTGGACTGGTCGCTGGCCCGCGCCAATGAGCACGCGCGCTGGTTCCGTGAAACGGAGATGGACCCGGCGCGCAGGGCGTTGCTCGATGAGATGGTGGAAACCTCGCATCAGCAGCAACGTGACACCGAAGCGGCAGACGATGTCGATTTTGCCACCTTCCTGTCACGCTATTTTGAACACGCGCGCCGCATGAAGGTCAGTGAAACGGCTTGAGAGCGTCACCAGGCGTCAAGGAAAGCAGGCATGTCGTCATTTTCAAATCTATCCGCACGGGGCTGGTGCATCATCGGATCGGCCTTTTGCGTTTTTATGCTGGCGTTTGCGCTTTTTCTGCAATACGCCTTCGATCTGGCCCCCTGTCCGCTCTGTATCTTTCAGCGCGTGGCGGTGCTGGCCGCGCTGGTGCCGCTGATAGTGGGCGCACTGCACAATCCGAAGGGTGTCGGCGGTGTTGTCTATGGCGTGCTGGCGCTGGCGGGGTCGGTAGTGGGTGCTTTTATTGCCGGCCGCCATCTGTGGTTGCAGGGGCTGCCGGCGGATCAGGTGCCCAGCTGCGGCCCGGGGCTTGACTACATGCTCGAGGCGCTGCCGCTTCAGCAGGTGTTGGCGACGGTACTGTCGGGTTCCGGGGAGTGCGCCGAGATCGATGCCAGCTGGTTGGGCATTTCGCTGCCGGGTTGGACGCTGGTGGGCTTCGTGGTGTTGTCGTTGATGACGCTCGCGTTGATCGTAACCTCCTGGCGGCGCGGCGCTCGACGCCGTTAAAGCCGTAGTCAGCGTGTACCGCCGGCCAGTATCAAAAAGGCCCGCCCCTTGCAGGGGCGGGCCTTCTGGTTTTTCAGTGCGGTCGTGCGGGACTAGTCGGCACCATCCTGCTGCGCTTCCTTGCGCTTCTCCTCGTCGAGGTTCTCACCGTGCGAGGACTTTTCCGGCGCCATCTGCGGGTCCTGATCAAGACTGCGAAGCTCGACTTCGCCCATCAGCAGGTCACGTTCGAAGGCCTCCTTGTCGATGTTGAAGCCGAGATACTGCTGGGCCAGATACATGTCCTTTTCGGCGTTGCCCAGACAGCTGGTGCCGCCGGGCGAGGGCGTCATGTTGAAGACGATTCCGGTGCCCGGGTCGATCTTGGCTTCGCCCATCATCAGTTTTCTGGCCGTCTTGTCGATCAACTGCGGGCGGACGCCGCCAAACCCCTTGGCGAACGCCACCTGCTCGGCGCGCAGGCTCGGTACGATGGTCCTGATGCTCTGATAAAAGAGCTTTTCGCGCAGCACCGGCACTTCGTAGAGGAAGTTCTTGAACACGTAGTTGCGAATGTCGCGCACCTTGAGCAGATCCCAGAAGACCTTCGCGACGCTCGAGTCGAAGCGAAAGACGCGCAGAAACTCGGTGAAGGTCTTGCTGTTGTAACGCTCCAGCAGCGGCAGCATCAGCGCCGTGGGGCCGAAGCGGGTCTTGTTTTCGACCAGCACGTCGGGGTCGCCGTGGACCGCAGCAAAGGGAAGATTCTCGTTCTGGATGGTGTAGACCTTGCCGTTGAGCACCTTCGGCGTGAAGTAGAAGGAGCCGGCCATCGGCAGGCAGGACTTGTCGAGCCCGTAACCCATCTGGTGAGCGAACAGCAGCGAGTGGCCGCCGGCCGCAACGACCACGTAGCGTGCCTTGAGCGTGCCCTTGTTGGGGGTGGTGATGTGAAACAGATCGTCCTTCTTCTCGATCCCGTGAACCGGCGTCGAGAGGTGCATGTCGCAGGCCATGCCTTTCTTTGCGGCGTCTTCCTCGGCGCACTTGACGAAGGCTTCCGACAGGGTGGTGTAGTCGACCGCGGTGTACTCATCGGAGGAGCCCAGCGCCAGAATCGGCTCGTTGGGGTCGCGCCCCTCGACCACCTTCGGCTCCTGCTCGGCGATATCGTCGCGCTCCATCAGGCGCATCTTCGGGAAGAGCTCCCGGAAGGATTCATAGCGCTGGCGCAGGAAATCGCACTGCTTCTGACCGACGCCGAGCACCATCTTGGGGTAGCGGTAGATGATGCGGTCGCGCTCCTCGGCCGGCAGCTTGGTGCCGAAGTTGATCACCATGCCGGCGGTGCGCTTGGTGGTGCGCGCCTTGTCGAGGCTGTAGTTGGTCTCGATGTCGCCGCAGTGGATGGTCTGACTGTTATTGCGGCCATGGGAGTTGACGATGGCCACCCTGTCATACTTCTCGACCAGACCGATGGCGTTCAGATCGGTGTAGCGGGCCAGTTCATGGAGCAGGGCAGTACCGGATACACCGCCCCCTACGATAAGAACATCATAAGTCGTTTCAGACATGGCTTCTCACGCTCGATTTGATGCGAGATGGAGGCCCCGGTCCGCCGCTCGCTGACGGGGACACTTCAGGGTCGATGAAATGATTATAGGGAATCTGACTACGCCTCGCGATCCCGCAGGCTGATGATTCGCCAGCCGCGCTCGCGAGCAGTGGCCGCCAGCGCCTCGTCGGGGTCGACGGCGACCGGGTTGTCGACGCGCTCCAGCAGCGGCAGATCGTTTTGCGAATCGCTGTAGAACCAGGCCTCATCAAGGTTTTCACCCTGCTCGTCCAGCCACTGTTCGAGACGAGTGATCTTGCCTTCCCGGAAACTGGGTACGCCGCTGACGCGGCCGGTGTAGCGGCCATCCTCAAGCTCCGGCTCGACGGCGATCAGCTCGTCGATGTTCAGGCGCCGGGCGATCGGTTCGGTAACGAAGCGGTTGGTGGCGGTAATGATCAAAAGTCGGTGGCCGCGCTGGCGATGGCGCGCCAGCAGTGCCTCGGCGCGCGGCTGCACCATGGGTTCGATGCGGTTGGCCATGAACTGGCGGTGCCAGCAGTTGAGCTGTTCCATGCTGTGCGCGGCCAGCGGCTGCAGGGCGAAGGCCAGGTAGGCGTTGATATCCAGCCGGCCGGTCTCGTAGTCGCGATGAAAACGCTCGTTCTCGCGCTGAAAGTATTCGCGATCGACGACGCCGAGCTCCACCAGAAAATCGTTCCAGGCGTGATCGCTGTCGCCTGCCAGCAGTGTGTTGTCGAGATCGAAGATGGCCAGTGTCAAGCTGTTCTCCCTGCTGGTCGAGGAGGTCAATCGTTATTTCCCGATTATGTCAAAAACGACCTGCCTCGGCTACGCACCACAGTATTGCGTGACGGGTCAAGGCGCGTATTGATGCGGTTTTGCGCTTTGTGGAAGAATGCTGGTAATCAATCTTTTAAAGGTGAAAGTCGTGATCGACCCCGACGGTTTCCGACCCAACGTTGGCATCATCATAGCCAACTGCGGCGGTCAGGTGCTGTGGGCACGACGGGTAGGACAGAATGCATGGCAGTTTCCCCAGGGCGGTATCAAGGAGAACGAGTCGCCTCATGACGCCCTGTATCGAGAGCTGAAAGAGGAGATCGGCCTGCACCCCGGAGACGTTGATATACTGGCCTGCACCCGCGGCTGGCTGCGCTATCGACTGCCACGAGGACTGATCCGTACCCACTCGCGCCCTCTCTGCATCGGCCAGAAGCAGAAGTGGTTCCTGCTGCGCATGCGCTGTCAGGAGTCGAGTATTCGGGTGGATACCACGCCCACGCCGGAGTTCGATGGCTGGCGCTGGGTGAGTTACTGGTATCCGCTGGGGCAGGTGGTGTCGTTCAAGCGCGATGTCTATCGGCGCGCGCTGCGTGAACTGGCGCCCCGCATGCCCGACGAACAGCTGGAAAGACGCGGCTGAACCGGCGCGTGCCTTCAAAAGCCGTGTGCCCTGTGCCGCAACAGGGCCGGACCGGCAGCATGGAGAGCGCTGCCGGTCATTGCCATCGATTCGATGACCAGGGATGAAAACGCACCGCCATGCTCGAGATTCTTCGCCGCATCGTTCAGGAGGTCAACGGGGCTCGCACGCTGGATGCGGCCCTGTCGATCATCGTGCGCCGTATCCGCAAGGCGATGCAGACTGATGTCTGTTCGGTCTATCTTCGCGACGGGCAGCGTGACCATTTCATTCTGATGGATACCATCGGGCTCAATACCGCCGCCATCGGTCAGGTGACCATGCGCCCGGGTGAGGGCTTGGTGGGGCTGGTGGGCCAGCGTGAGGAGCCCCTGAATATCGAGGAGGCGCCCAGCCACAGCCACTTTCGCTACTTTGCCGAGACCGGTGAGGAGCGCTATTCGAGTTTCCTGGGCGTGCCGATCATTCACCAGCGCCGCGTACTCGGCGTGCTGGTGGTGCAGCAGCGCGACAAGCGCCTGTTCGACGAGGGTGAAGAGGCCTTTCTGATCACCATGGCGGCGCAGCTGGCCGGCGTGCTGGTGCATGCCCTGTCGACCGGTGAGCTGGCGCGTCTCAACGACGCCGAAAGCCAGGTGATGCTCAGCGGCATCGCCGCCGCCCCCGGCATGACCATTGGCGAGGCCTTCGTGGTGGTACCGCCGGCCAATCTCGATGCGGTGCCCGAGCGTGTCCCCGAGGATGTCGAGGCGGAGGTGCTGCGCCTGCGCGAGGCGATCGACTGTGTGCGCAGCGATATTCGCCGCGCTGCCGAGCGGCTCGCCAGCCGCATCTCGGCTCAGGAACAGGCGCTGTTCGATGTCTATCAGCAGATGCTGGGGGATGCGGCGCTGGGCCAGGAGGTCGAAAAGCGCATTCGCGAGGGGCACTGGGCGCCCTGGGCGCTGGCCCGGGTCGTGCAGCGCCATGTTCAGTATCTGGAGAAGGTCGACGACAACTACCTGCGCGAGCGCGCCGCCGATGTCCGCGATCTGGGCCGACGGGTGCTGTCGCATCTTCAGACCGAGAGCGAGGAGCGCAGCCCGGTCTATCCTGACCACACCGTGCTGGTAGGCGATGAGATCAGCGCCGCCCAGCTCGGCGAAATTCCTCGCGAAAAGCTGGCCGGGCTGGTTGCGCTGCGCGGTTCCAGTACTTCCCATGTGGCGATACTGGCGCGGGCGATGAACATCCCGGCGGTGATGGGCATGAGCGATCTGCCGCTGTCGCGCATTGCGGGCACGCCGATGATCGTGGATGGCTATCGGGGGCGTCTGATTCTGCGCCCCGAGCCGGAGCTACAGGGCCGCTACGAGAGCATGATCGAGGAGGAGCGCTCGCTGATCTCGATGCTGGAGAGCGAGCAGTCGCTGCCCAGCGAGACCAGCGACGGCCAGCGCATCCGGTTGATGATCAATACCGGCCTGGCCGTAGAGATGAGCGGTTCACCGGTGGCGCGCATCGACGGTGTCGGGCTCTATCGCACCGAGGTGCCCTTCATGATGCACCAGCGCTTTCCCGGCGAGCAGGAGCAGGCGCGTCTCTATCGTGAGCAGCTCGCCGGTTTTGCGCCGCTGCCGGTGGTGATGCGCACACTCGATATCGGTGGCGACAAGTCGCTGCCCTATTTTCCCATCGAAGAGGACAATGCCTTTCTCGGCTGGCGCGGGCTGAGGGTGACGCTCGATCACCCCGAGGTGTTGATGGTGCAGCTGCGTGCCATGCTGCGCGCCGCCGAGGGCCTCGACAATCTGCGCATTCTGCTGCCGATGGTCACTACCTTCGAGGAGGTCGAAACGGTCAGTCGACTGCTCGACCGCGCTCTCGAGGAGCTGCGCGAGGAGGGCCTGAAGGTACAGCGACCGCTGCTGGGGATCATGATCGAGGTGCCGGCAGTGATTTATCAACTGGAAGCTTTTGCCGGCTGTGTCGATTTCTTTTCGGTGGGCAGCAACGACCTGACCCAATATTTGCTCGCCGTCGACCGCGGCAATGCCCGGGTATCGGCGCTCTACGACGCCTTTCAGCCGGCCGTTCTCCGGGCGCTGGCACAGATCGCCCGCGACAGTCGGCGCCTCGGCGTGCCGGTATCGGTATGTGGCGAGCTGGCGGGAGACCCGGTCGGTGCGCTGCTGCTGGTCGGCATGGGCTACCGGGTACTGTCGATGAACGCGCCCAACCTCTCCCGCGTACGCGCTGCCATCCGCCGGGCATCACTGTCCGGCGTTCGCGAGCTGGTCGACGAGGCGTTGTCACAGGAGTCGCTGGTGCAGACGCGGGCGCTGATCTTCGAACGCATGGAGGCATGGGAGCTGGCGCACCTGTTGCCGCACCGCGACTGAAATCTGCTCTTGCGGCCCTTTGGGCCAAAGGATTTTGAATGTCCGCAGACAGGGTGCCTTCGTGCTAGACTCGCCGCCTTTCAGAGCACCGGGTTGAATGCCCGGCAGGTAACCGCTGCAAGGAAGCGTTCATGCTGCATCATCCTCAATTCGATCCTGTCGCGATTTCGCTGGGTCCGCTGGCGATTCACTGGTATGGGCTGATGTACGTCATCGGCTTCGCCGGCGCCTGGTGGCTGGCGCGCCGACGCGCCCACAGGTTGGGGATCACGAAGGACCAGGTCGGCGACATGATATTCTACGGCGCTATTGGCGTCGTGCTGGGCGGCCGGCTGGGCTATGCGCTGTTCTATGGCTGGGATCAGATCGCCGCCGATCCGCTCTGGATCGTGCGCATCTGGGAAGGCGGCATGAGCTTTCATGGCGGGCTGATCGGGGTGCTGATCGCCGCGCTGCTGTTTGCTCGTCGTCATCGGCTGGCCTTTTTTCAGCTCACCGATTTCGTTGCGCCACTGGTGCCGATCGGGCTGGGCGCCGGGCGGTTGGGTAACTTCATCAACCAGGAGCTGCCGGGACGGGTTACCGATGTCGCCTGGGGCATGATCTATCCGCTCTATGGCCCTGAACCGCGCCACCCCTCGGAGCTTTATGAGTTCGCCCTCGAGGGCGTAGTGCTGTTTGCCATTCTATGGACGGTGTCCCGTCAGCCGCGTCGGCGGGGGTTGATCTCGGGGCTCTTTCTGCTGCTCTATGGTATCTTTCGCTTTTTCGTCGAGTTCTATCGCCGTCCCGATCCGCAGCTCGGCTTCATCGCCTTCGACTGGCTGACCATGGGGCAGTTGCTCTGCCTGCCGATGATGATTGGCGGCGTGGTGCTGATCCTCTGGTCGCGCCGACAGGATGTCGACCGCCCGGCCGCCGACTCGACCGCAGGAGCCTGATCGCCATGCAGCCCTATCTGGACCTCATGCGCCAGGTGCTCGAACAGGGCGTGGATCGCAACGACCGCACCGGCGTGGGTACCCGCGCGGTCTTCGGCCATCAGATGCGCTTTGATCTGGCCGACGGCTTTCCGCTGCTGACCACCAAGAAACTGCATCTGCGCTCCATCATCCATGAGCTCTTGTGGTTTCTGAGCGGCGACACCAACGTGCAGTACCTGCGCGACAACGGCGTCTCCATCTGGGACGCCTGGGCGGATGAAAACGGCGAGCTGGGGCCGGTCTACGGCTATCAGTGGCGCAGTTGGCCGGCACCCCAGGGAGGGCATGTCGATCAGATCAGCCGCGTGCTGGAGCAGATCAGAACCCATCCCGAGTCACGTCGGCTTATTGTATCGGCGTGGAACCCGGCGCAGATCGAGGAGATGAAGCTGCCGCCCTGTCATGCGCTGTTTCAGTTTTTCGTCGCCGAAGGGCGGCTCTCCTGCCAGCTCTATCAGCGCAGCGGTGATATCTTTCTGGGCGTGCCCTTCAATATCGCCAGCTACGCGCTTTTGACCCATATGGTGGCGCAGGTGTGCAATCTCGCCGCGGGAGAGTTCATCCACACCCTGGGCGACGCCCATCTCTACTACAACCACTTCGACCAGGCGCGCCTGCAGCTTGAGCGAGCGCCGCTGCCACGGCCGCGGCTGGTACTCAATCCGAAGGTCGACGATCTGTTCGCCTTCCGTTTCGAGGATATCGCTATCGAGGGCTATGCTCCCCATCCCCATATTCGCGCCCAGGTGGCCGTATGACGCAGCACAGCGGCAGTCACGGCGAGACGCTGGTTCCTGTCGCCATGATCGCGGCGATGGCGCGCAACCGTGTCATTGGCGCCGACGGCGCCATGCCCTGGCATTTGCCCGAAGACCTGAAGTTCTTCAAGGCGGCCACGCTGCACAAGCCGGTCATCATGGGGCGCGCTACTTTCGCCTCGATCGGTCGGGCGCTGCCGCAGCGGCTCAATATCGTGGTCAGTCGCGATCGCGGCTTCATCGCCGAGGGCGTGGAGATTTGCCACGACCTCGACAGTGCGCTTGCACTGGCGGACGATCGGGCGCTGCTCGATGGCGTCGATGAGATTATCATCATGGGCGGCGGCGAGATTTATCGTCAGGCGCTGGAGCGAGCCAGCCGGATTTACCTTACCGAGATCGCGCTCGAGGCCGAGGGCGATACCTTTTTTCCGGCTCTCGGCAGCGACTGGCGAGAAGTCGAGCGTGTCGCAGGCTCGCCGGCCGAAGGACAGCCGGCCTATGATTTCGTACGCTACGAGCGCGGTGCCGAGGTGGACCCACAGGATGGGTAGCTGACATTGTGAGCTGTCGATAGATTGGCGCGTGTTTAAAATCCCCGGGCGGCCGTCCGGGATCGGGGGATAAAGCTGTGAGCGATCAGGTAAGCGACATGCTGGCGGCGCTGGAGTGTGAGGCGCAGGGAGTCAACGAGCGCCTGGCGCAGGCACGCGCCCGCATCGCGGAGCTGGAAGCGCGTGCCAGTGAGCTGGAGACGCGCAATCGTGAGCTTGAGGCGCAGCTGGCCAGTGCCGGCCGCAGCGAAAGCGAGAACGGAGCCAGTGTACCGGAGGAGGGCGAGGAGCTTCGCCACAAGACTGTTCAGGCTGCCGCCGAGGGCAGCGGCATGGCGCTCGATGCTGAAGCTACGCCACCCGAAGGTGCTGGTAGTTCTATAGCTCAGGGCGAGGCGCCTTCCCCCCAGGCGCTTTTGAAGCAGTGGTACCGCCGCTATCCGGAAACCTTCTTCGAGCGTCATACCCGGCCCCTGGCGGTCGGCATCCACGAGACGCTGGCAGCGCGCGAACCCTTTGATGAAAAGCTGATTCGGCGTGCGCTGGCGGGCTATGTCAACTTGCCGCGTTACCTCAAGGCGGTGCGCAGTGGCGTAGCGCGAGTCGATCTGGATGGCAGTGACGCCGGCGTTGTGGGCGATGACGACGCTCGCCATGCGCGCGAACAGCTCAATACTCTAAAGGCGCGTCAGGAAGCGCGTGAGACGGCACAGCGGCAGCGCCGCATGGCGCACAAGATGTCGCAGCTGGCGAACAGACATGAGTAAAAAGCGTTACCGTTTCTGTTAACAGACAAATGAAATGGCCCGCCTTTTGCTCAGCTCAAAAATGAAATGAATGTCGCCGCAGATGTCGCCAACTCACTGACAATACGACCTTTGGCTGACGCTTCCTGTGCGCCAATCCTCCTTCATCACCTGTTGGTCTTCCCGCTGTCATTGGCCTTTCATTTTTTTATTGCAGGATGCCTTCTCGACCTCGTTCGGCGAGTAGCACGCAAAGAATGAAAACACTGTTTTTTTCTTGTTGCGTTCGCCAAAAAGCCGGTATATGGTAGCCCGGCGAGCAACACATAATAACCAAAGCCGCTCGAACGCCGCCGGCGTCGAGCCGCTGTCCAACCGGACAGATGATCGAACAGTTAGCCAGTCAAAGGAAAATCACGATGAAAAAGACGATTCTTGCAACTGCAATCGCCGGCGCGCTCGGCACCGTGGCAATGGGTGCTCAGGCGGCCACCGTTTACAACCAGGACGGCACCAAGCTTGACGTTTACGGTAACGTCCAGATTGGCGTTGGTAGCTTCAAGACCGACATCCAGGATGATGGCAGTGTCGACAGCGAAAGCGATATTTTTGATAACGGTTCGACCGTTGGTTTTCGCGGTGAGCACGTTATCAGCCCCAGCCTGACCGGCTATTTCCGCGCCGAGTTCGAATATGACGCTGATGAAGCCAAGAACAGCAATGGTCTGGGTAACGGTGACCAGGCTTTCCTCGGTCTGACCGGCGACTTCGGTGATGCCCGTGTCGGTTCCTGGGACCCGCTGCTCGACGACTGGATCGAGGATCCCGTCTCCAACAACGAATATTTCGACCTGAACGACGCCGGTGGCCAGGCCAGCGACTCCAACTTCAAGGAAGGCAACAAGGTTGCCTATACCTCGCCGATCCTGAACGGCCTGCAGTTCTCGGTGGGTACTCAGTACTATGGCGACGGTGAAGACCAAATCACCGTAATTGATTCTCTGGGAGGCGCCGGTAGTGTCACTACCCCGAGCGACAGCAACGCTTCGTTCTTCGGTGGTCTGCGCTATATGGTCGGCGGCTGGACCTTCGCTGCGGTCTACGACAACCTGAAGAACTACAAGTATGTCGATAGCACCGGCGACGAAAGTGACTTCGGCAAGCAGTACGGTGTCAACGCCAACTGGGAAGCCACCGACAACGTGCGTGTCTCCGCCAAGTGGGAGCGTTTCGACGGTGATTTCGCCAGCAACGATAACGTCGACTACTACGGCATCGGTACCCGCATCGGCTACGGCTACGGCGATGTTTACGGCGCCTACCAGTACGTCGACGCCGAAGAAAATGCGGTCATCCTGACCAGCGATACCCTGGTCACCACCAATGGTGACGAGAGCTACAACCAGTTCGTGCTGGGCGGCACTTACAACCTCAGCAGCCAGATGTACGTTTGGCTGGAAGGTGGCGTCTACGATCTGACAGAAGACTACAACGACGGTGTTGCTACCGGCGTGACCTACAGCTTCTAAGCTGTATGCTCGACACCCGAATCCTCGCGATTCGAACAGACCGGCTCCCGAGGGGGCCGGTTTTTCTACGTTGGTCCCTTTCTTCAGTCGCTATAGTGTAGCGTGCGCAACCGTTGTCGGCCGCTTCACGCCCTGCGTCAGGCGGGGTGAATGCGCCATGAGCCGAACAGGACGTTATGCGCTAGACTATCGGTTGCTTATCAAGCTATCGATCTATCCGGTCCCCGCCGTCCGGTAGGTACGTTTCCTGGCAGGATGCCATGACACCAGCAACAAGGAGCCGTCGTGTTACTGCGTGAACTCTCCTTTGGCGGTATTCTCGTCAGCCCGATGCTGGTCTTTGTGCTGGCATCGCTGCTGATTGCGGCCGTCCTGCGTACGGCCCTGCATCGGACGGGGCTGACGCGCTGGATATGGCAGGAGGCCTGGTTCGACGTGAGTCTATTTGTCATCGTGCTGGCGCTGGTCGTCCGCTTTTCAACCCTCGTGTCGTAGAAGTGAAATTCTGAATGCGTACCTTCATTCGCGTCCTGATGACTCTGGTGCTGGCGGCCGTCGCCATCGCACTGGGGGTATGGCTCTGGAACTACTATATGACCACCCCCTGGACGCGAGATGCGCGGGTCAGAGCGGACGTCGTCACCGTTGCCCCCGATATCTCCGGCTGGGTCAGCGGATTGAGCGTACACGACAACCAGTTCGTCAATGCCGGTGACGTGCTTTTCACTATCAACCGGGAGCGCTACCAGGCCTCGTTCGATCAGGCGCAGGCGCGGCTCGATAACCAGCAGTACAACTACGAGCTTAATCTCAACGATTACCAGCGCCGTCAGCATCTCGGTGCCAATGCCATCAGCGATGAAGCGCTGGAGACGGCAAGGCTCAATGCGCAGATTGCGAAGGCTCAGCGTGATCTTGCCCGGGCGCAGCTCGAAAGTGCGCGCATCGATTTGCAGCGCAGTGAAGTGAAGGCACCGGTGGATGGCGCGATCGTCAATCTACAGCTGCGCGAGGGCAATTATGTCAGCCAGGGGCAGGCCCAGCTGTCGATCGTGCGTCAGGGCTCGTTCTACATTACGGCCTACTTCGAGGAGACCAAAATCCCTGCCATCGATATCGGTGACGAGGCGAGCGTCTGGTTGATGGGCAATAACGAAGAGATGCACGGTCACGTAGCCGGTATCGGCCGTGGTATTGCCAACAATAACACCACTCCCAATGGTGAGATGCTGCCCCAGGTGCAGCAGACCTTTACCTGGGTACGCCTGTCGCAGCGCATCCCGGTGGATATCGTCCTCGATCACGTTCCCGATGATGTTTTCCTGAGTGCCGGTATGACGGCCAGCGTGCGTATCGAGGACGCTGATGGCCAGGACGGCAATGCCGAGAATCAGCCCGGTGGCATGGGGACAGGCAGTGAGCAGGCCGGTCAGCCTCGTTTGCATCCGGGCCGGACGCCCGGTGAACGGCAGGACGGCTGAGCGTGGCGTTGGGCACCTGGGGCCGGGTCTATCTCACGCCGAATGCGGACACGCTCAAGTTTGCCGCTCGCGGCGTGGTGGCCATGGCACTGGCACTCTTTCTGGCCATGCAGATGCAGCTCGATCGTCCCTACTGGGCGCTGATCTCGGCGGTTTTTCTACAGATCAGGCCGCAGAGCGGGCTGGTGATCGAGAAGGGTGTGTGTCAGATCGGCGGCACGCTGATCGGTGGCCTGGTAGGCATTACGGTCATGGCGCTGGCCATGCAGATGCCGGCGATAGCGCTGATGTTGTTGATGGTATGGGTCATGCTGTGTGCCACCGCCTCGGCGCTGACGCGTAACTTCAATTTGACCTACGGCTTTGCGATCAGCGCGGCCACCGCCATTCTGGTAGTGGTGCTGACCGTTGTCGGCAGCAACTCCAGCAGCGGCGTTTTCGATATCGCGGTGGCGCGCGTCAGCGAGATCGTATTGGGTGCCAGTTGTGCCACTCTGGTCAGCATGCTGCTGTGGCCGGCGCGTGTTCGCAACGTGATCGACGGCCATGCCGGGCGCGTAATCGACCAGACCTTCGAAGCGCTGATCATGAACCTGGATCGCGACGTGCCGATGCGCGAGGCACGCGAAAAAATCGTCTCCGCGCTGGGGGCGGCGCTGACGCTCAACAACGACAGTAGCGCGGTGATTTATGAAGGCCCTCACGGGCCCGGCAGGGCCAGAGCCGCCTGGCTGCTGACTCAGCGGGCGCTGTCGATGATGGCTGAAATGCAGACCTATGGGCGGCTGGTGCGCGAGCAATCATCGCTGGTCAATGACCGCTTTGATGCCGCTCTGGACGATATCCGTAACACCATGGAGCGTGTGCGCTGGCGGGAGACATGGAGCGAGCGGCGCCGAGAAATTCAGGGACTGCGTCAACGCCTTCAGCAGTCATCGCTGCATCACGAAGGATCGCCGCTGGAGCGGCGGCTGGCGCAGGGCCTGCTGGTGCTGCTCAACTACGCCTACGTGATGATCGAGGCGCATCATGCCATCCGCAACGTCGACAATACGCGCCTGCGCGCTACTCGCCTGGCGCGCCACCGCGATTACATGCCGGCACTTGTGGTGGGCATGCGCGCCGGTCTGCTGTTTGCCGTCGGTGCGGTGATCTATGTGGCGACCCAGTGGAGTTCCGGTGTGCTGATGATGGTGCTGCCGGTCATCTTCGGTGTCATGTTTGCCTCCTTTCCATCCCCTACCGCGATGCTCAAAAACGTTATCAAGGGCGCCACGGTTGGCATGGCGGTGTCGCTGGTGTTCGGCAATATACTGCTGGCGCAGGCGCCTCGCGACTTCGAAATGCTGATGCTGGTGTTCGGTCCGCCGTTTTTTCTGGGCCTGATGGCGATGGCCAACCCGCCGATACTGGCGCAGGGTCTTGGCTTCTGCATCGTTTACACCATCCTGACCATGCCCAGCAACAATATGAGCTTCGATATTGCCGGTTTTGCCAATCGTGCACTGGCGATCGGGCTGGGTCTGCTGGTGCTCTACACGGTGTTTCGGATCGTACCCTCGGCCAATAGCCTGGTCATGCGCCGCCGAGTGATTCGTGCCACCACCGAGGATCTCTGCGCGCTGTGGCAGCGCACGCGGCGCCACTCTCGAGAAGAGGCCGGCAACTGGTTCAACGGCCGCATGATCGAGCGCGTCCAGCGCCTTGCCAACATCGACAGCCAGCTCCCGGAAAATAGCCGTTTTCTGCTCGATCTGGGCATGACCGGGCTTAACCTGGGTCATGTAATATTGGCCAGCTACCGTCGTATTACGAGCTTCGACAAGAGTGACGAAACGCTCGGATTGCTGCGGCAGTGGCAGCGAGCGCTGGCTCTGGCATACCAGGCCTGCGCCTGGGGAGATTTCGATGAGCGCTTCAGCCATGCCAGCCGGACGCTGATGGAGCGACTGCGCCATCACGGCGAGATGCCGGATGAGCAGATCGATCTGATCGAGGGTATGATCAACCGATTGGACATTACCCTGCACCGCTTCGCGCGGGTCAGCAGCGGTCAGGATGATCGCGGCAGTCGCAGCGGGCCAGCGGAGAGCGCTGACGCTCGCAGTGGCTGAGCCGTCAGGGCTTGAAGGCCGGCCGGATGGGGCCGGCAGGATGCCGGCTGCGTTAAAACATGTCAGCGATCGTCGTCCCGCTCTCTTCCCGTCCGTGCTTTTCTCTTCATGCAGGCGGTTGTCAGCCGCCGGCTTTTGCGCGAGCCTTGCCGACCAATGTAACCCTCCTGGAGTGCGTATCATCAATGTCTCACCATTCCCGGGACGCCACTGGACAAGGGGCGCCGCTGGCCGAGCGCTCATCGCTCTGGCTGTTTGGCTACGGCTCACTGATCTACAAGGCCGGTTTTGATTTTCAACAGCGCCGCCCGGCCCACATTCGCGGCTGGCGGCGGCGCTTCTGGCAGGGCTCTCACGACCACCGCGGCACCCTGTCAAATCCCGGCAGGGTGGCCACCCTTGTAGCCGAGGAGGGCGCAGTGTGTCACGGCATGGCGTATCGTATCGGCCCGGAGGTGCTGGCCGGGCTCGATATCCGCGAAAAAAACGGTTATCGGCGCTTCATGACGCCGCTGTGGTTTGACGACGGCGACAGCCGGGGGACTACTTCAAAAGATGAGGGTGACGACGAGGCGCTGGTCTATATCGCCACCGAAGGCAACGAGGCGTGGCTGGGAGAGGCCAGTGCACCGGAGATCGCCGCGCATATCTCCGCTGCGGTGGGACCCAGCGGTCCCAATCGCGACTATCTGCTGTTGCTGGCACAATCGCTGCGGGAAATGGGCCACAACGACGCTCACGTTTTTGCTGTCGAGGAGGCATTGCTGGCGCTCGAGGGCCGTCGTCATACCACGGGCTGACCGAGCGTCAGAAGACGAAGCCCGACAGGCTGCTAGAAGGTCTCCCACTCATCGTCCTGCTGCGTTGATCGGCTCTGCGGTTTTGGCTGATGCCCGGAGGCGGTGCTGCGGTTCTCGCTGCTGTGCTGGCGGCTGCTTTGCGTGGCATACGTGCGTTCATCGCCGCTGCTCTGCTGCTGGCCGGTGCGCTGCGCAGCGGGGAGGGCGGCGCTTGCGGCGTCGTGCTGGTCGGTGGTGCCATGGGTAACCGATTGTCGAGGGGCACCGCTTTGCTGCTCGCTGCCCGGCGGCAGGCTGAAGGTCACCACGGCGTTACGCAGATTGGCGGCCTGGCGCTCCAGCTCGCCGGCGGCTCGAGCCGCACTTTGCACCAGCTCCCCGTTTTGCTGGGTGACCTTGTCGATCTGCGACACCGCCTGGTTGACCTGGCTGATACCGCTGCTCTGTTCCTGAGAGGCCGAGGCGATCTCGCTGATCAGTTCGCTGACACGCTCAATCGATTCGACCACGTTTTTCATAGTGTCACTGGCCTGCTCGACACGGGTCGAGCCGGTGTCGACACGCTGTATCGAGGTGTCGATCAGCTCGCGAATATCGGCCGCGGCGCTGGCCGAGCGTCCGGCCAGCGCACGTACCTCGCTGGCGACCACGGCGAAGCCCTTGCCCTGCTCGCCGGCGCGGGCCGCCTCCACCGAGGCGTTGAGCGCGAGGATATTGGTCTGAAAGGCGATGGAGTCGATCAGGCCGACGATCTCGCCCATCTGCCGGGCGCTGTCGTTGATTCCTGCCATGGTCTGGCGTACCTCACCGATCGACTCATCGCCGCGGCGCGCCGTTTCGGTGGCCTCTCGCGCCAGGCTGCTGGCCTGGCGGGAGTTGTCGGCGTTCTGGGTGACGGTGGAGGTGAGCTGCTCCATGCTGGCGGCGGTCTGCTCCAGCGAGGCCGCCTGCTGCTCGGTTCGCGATGACAGGTCGGTGTTGTCACTGGCGATGCCGTGGGCATCCTTCTCGATATGAGCGCTACTGGTGCGCACCGTGCTGACGGTTGCCACCAGACTCTGCTGCATGGCGCCCAGGGCTTCGAAAAGGCGGCCGATGTCGTTATCGGCACCGTGCGGTGGGATAGTGGAAAGATCGCCGCCTGTCATGCGCTCAAAACAGCTTACCAGACGTTCCAGCGGGCGGATCACGTTGACCGTTACACCTCGCATCACCACAGCCGACATCAGCAGGGTGGCGACGATAGCGGCGATCATCAGGCTGCGCAGCAGGGCGGCCGTCGCCGCAAAGCTGGCCGGCGCTTCGCTTTCTGCCGCAGCCAATAGCTGAATATGCTGCTGGGCAGCGCTCAGGCTGTAGAGACCGAGACCCCCAACGCCGATGACCACGGCGACAAAGAAGGCGATTACCAGCATCCAGCTGCTGCGCACGGTCAGGTTATTAATGAACTTCATCGATAGCCCACTCTCTCTGGTTGCCACGGTCGAGGTTACAAACCGCGATGGCTCAGGGTCTTTACAGTTCGTAGTAGGGCTATCGGCGACATTGTCGAAATCTTTATGAGTTCGGACTACGCTGCTTTGTTCGTCAGGCGCCTGCACAGGCCTTGCAACAGAGAAATCAAGGTGTCGAAATTAAAGCCACGATTCATTTGGCCGCTAGTATCGTGGGCACTAATTATCAGCATGGTGGTTGTCCATGACACTTTTTCGCCACGACCCTGCCAGTCGACCGTCACTTGATCAGCTATTGCGCGGCGTAGCGCATGCGACGGGTTGCCGGCGCAGCGTTTTCTATCGCCTTGACGGTCAGGTGGTGTGTCACTTCGGCAGGTCGGCGCCCGAAGATCTCCGCGCCTGCGTCTGCTTGAGTCGGTAATGGTCAACGCCAACGACGCCATCGTGATCACCGAGGCCGAGCCCATCGATGCCCCCGGCCCGCGGGTGGTCTACTGCAATGCCGCCTTTACCCATACCACCGGCTTTCAGCCCGAGGAGATCATCGGACGGACGCCGCGCATATTGCAAAACGCCAACACCTGCCGTGAAACTCTGGACCGGATTCGTCAATCGCTGTCGGTGTGGCAGCCGGTCGAGGCCGAGCTGCTCAATCAGCGTCGCGACGGCAGCGAGTTCTGGGTCGAGGTGAGTATCGTGCCGGTGGCCAATGACAGCGGCTTTTTTACTCACTGGGTCGCAGTGCAGCGCGATATTACCGACCGCCGTCGCGCCGAGGAGATCGAGCGTCTGCTGCGCGATGGCAGTCACCGCTGAGTGTGCCTGCAGCGTTTTTTATCCCGGTATGGCGGTTATCAGAGTCACGATCAGCATCAACGACAGCGCCGCCAACAGCGTCTGCAGCGTGATCACACCCGCCATCAGCTGACTGTCGCCGCCCAGCTGGCGGGTCAGCACATAAGCTGCCGGTGCCGTGGGCAGCGAAAAGAACAGCACGACGAGCGTACGCTCCATCGACGGCAGCTGGAGCAGCATCGCCACCGCCGCTGCCAGACAGGGAATCAGCAGCAGTCGGATCGTGCTGGTAATGGCCAAAGTGGCGATTTCGCCGCCGAGCTGTTGGGGCCGCAGTGCCGCCCCCACGCACAAAAGCCCCAGCGGCAGGCTGGCCGCGGCGGTCAGCGACAGCAACCTGTCGACGCCGCCTCCCAGCTCACCGCCTGCCAGATTGAACAGCGCGCCGGCCGCGCAGGCGAGAATCAGTGGGTTTTTGACGATCGGTCGCAGCAAACGCTTCGCCGAGGTTGTCTCGTCGCCGGTCAGTGCCACCACCGACAGTACATTGACCATCGGTACCAGCAGCGCCAGTACCACCGCCGCCAGCTTGAGCCCCTCGCCACCGAACAGGCTGGTCACTACCGCCAGACCCAGATAGGTATTGAAACGCAACGTCCCCTGAACCATGACACCAAAGCGTGCCGCAGGCCAGCGCCAGTGACGGCGCAGGCTCCAGAGCGTCAGTGAACACAGTGCCAGTATCAACCCTATGGCCGTCAGTAAACGGGGTAGGGCGGAGTCGTCGAAAGGGGCGTCGGCGAGGCTTGAAAAGAGCAGCGCAGGAAACAGCACGAAATAGTTGAGTCGCTCGGCACCCGGCCAGAAGTGTGGGTCGGGCAGGCCGCGTCTCATCAAACCGTAGCCGGCGACGATCAGGGCGAAAATGGGCCACAGCGCGGTAAGCAGTTCCTGCATGACGAGAGGGAGTCGAGTTGAAGTGAAGCGTTATTGTAGGCGACAGGCGTTTTCGCCGTCATGCCATCTTCGCCTGATCGAAAAGTTCGACCGCGCCCCTGAAGGCGCGGTCGATGGGTTTTCCGAGGCCGGGTTTCCGAGCTCAGAAGGTCGCCCACTCATCGTCGTTGTGCTTTGCCGAGTCGCTCTGTTTTGTCGAGCGGCTCCGGTAGCTCTCCGACTGATGGGTCTGGGCACTGCGCTGGCTCTGGTGCTGTGAAGCGTGTTCGCCGTGATGATCGGACTGGCGACCGCTCTTGTGCTCCGCCTGGTAGCTGCCGCGGTGCGAAGATTGGTTGCCGTGATTCCCGGATGAACGACCGCTGCCGGACGGGCGCTGGTCGCTGACAGCATGACGCGGCGTCGTGGCACTACCACCATGAGCGATAGCGGGGGTGTACTGTGACTGTCCGCCGTTTTCAATGTTGAAAAAGAGCATCAGCTGTTTGAGCGTTTCGGCCTGCTGCTGCAGAGAGTGGCTGGCGGCGGCGGCTTCCTCGACCATGGCAGCGTTCTGCTGGGTGGTGTTGTCCATCTGAGCGATGGCGACATTGGCCTGCTCGATACCGGAGGACTGCTCCTTGCTGGCCGCGGCGATCTCGGAGACGATGCCGCTGACGCGTTTGACGCTCTCGACGATCTCCTTGAGCGTATCACCCGACTGATGGACCAGTTTGGAGCCACCTTCTACCCGTACCACACTCTCCTCAACCAGCTGCTTGATATCGCGTGCGGCGGTCGAGCTGCGCGAGGCGAGGTTGCGCACTTCGCCGGCCACCACGGCGAATCCGCGCCCCTGCTCGCCGGCGCGTGCCGCTTCCACCGAGGCGTTGAGCGCCAGCAGATTGGTCTGGAAGGCGATATCGTCGATCAGCCCGACGATATCGGCGATACGCCGGCTGGAAGCGTTGATCTCCTCCATGGCGGCCATCGCCCGGTCGGCTACTTCACCACCGCTGGTCGCCTGGTCGCTCACTTCGTTGGCCAGTTGGCTGGCGTGACCGGCATTGTCGGCGTTCTGGCGCACCGTGGAGTTCATCTCCTCCATCGAAGCGGCAGTCTCCTCGAGACTGGCGGCCTGATCCTGGCTGCGTCGCGACAGATCGTTGTTGCCCGAAGCGATCTGGCCGGCGGCGACGCTGACTGAATCGGCGCCCTGGCGCACCTCGGTGACGATACCGGTGAGACGCTCATCCATACGCCGGAAGGCGGTCAACAGACGACCGATCTCGTCGCCTCGACGGGTTTCCGGTACCACGCTGAGGCGCCCCTCTGCCATGGCATTGGCGGCTTCCTCGACGCTGCGCAGCGGGTTGACGATGCTGCGAGACAGCAGATAGCCCAGCAGCGCTGCCAGCAGCACGGCAATGGCGCCACCGCCAATGCTGACCCACAGCAGCATCTGGCGTCTGCCGCTGGCGGCCTGAACACGCTGGTCGCTGAGGGCATCTTCTGCGCTGATCATCTCGTCAAGCACGGCGCGCATGCCGTCCATCATCTCCTTGCCCACTTCACGCTGCTGGAAGTTGACGACGTCGTTCATGCTGGTAGTGCCATTTACCACCTGTCGGCGGGCTTCAAGCGCCGGCGTCACTTCGACCTGCTGCCACTGCTGCTCGAGTTCGCCGAGGCGTGCCAGGCGCTGCTGCTGAGCCGGATTGTCGCTGGTCATGTCGACCAGTTGCGTATGACTGCTTTCAAAATCCTTTTGCCCCTGGTTATAGGGTTCCAGCGAGGCGTCGCGACCGGTCAGCAGAAAGCCGCGCTCACCGGTCTCCATATTGATCAGTGACGTGGTGAGTACCTGCATCTTTTGGAGTACATCGTTACTGTGGCTCACCCAATCGGAAGCGCGCTGCAGCGCCTGGATGTTGATCATGATGGTGGCCACCAGGGCGATCATGATGGCGACGATGGCGCCGAAGCCCAGATAGAGTTTTTTGCTGATATTGATATTTTTCATGGCCGATGCTGTGTCCCCTGACAGGTTATATTCTGGCTGTAACGAATGCGCTGCAAATCTCCCTGATTCCGGGCCGCGCCGCGTACTGGCCTTCGAAAACCAGGGGGCGTGCCGGAGAGCAGGTCTTTTATCGGCTGTGTGTCAGACAATCTTGAGACGCGGGGATCCAACCCGGGGTGCTTTTCCGCCTCGGCAGGGCAGAACATCCCGGAAGTTTGTGCGCGCAAAACCGTTGCACCCCCGACGCGGCGCGGCCATCATTGACAGCCTTGCCGCAGCGCCGCGAGGCGGGCGGCACAATGACCGGAGTGACTATGGTTTGCAGGCGTTATCATGGCCTGCTGCCGAGCCTGCGAATTAAATTCATGACCGATCCGGAACATCTGACCCATGAGCAAAGTTCTGATTATCGGCGCCGGTGGCGTCGGCGGCGTGGTAACCCACAAGTGCGCCCAGCATCCCGATATCTTCAGCAACATCTGCCTGGCCAGCCGTAACGAGGCAAAGTGCCGGGCGATCGCCGATCAGCTGCCGCGCGCCATCGAAACGGCGCAGGTGGACGCCGACGACGTCGAGGCGCTGGTAGCGCTGATCGAGAGCTTCAGGCCGGACATACTGATTCACGTGGCACTGCCGTATCAGGACCTGACCATCATGGCGGCCTGCCTGCGCACCGGGGTGCCCTATCTGGACACCGCCAACTACGAGCACCCCGACGAGGCGAAGTTCGAGTACAAGGAGCAGTGGGCCTTTCAGGAGCGCTACCGCAAGGCCGGCAACATGGCCACCCTGGGCTGCGGCTTCGACCCCGGCATGACCAACATCTACTGCGCTTACGCGCAGAAGAATCTCTTCGACGAGATTCATACCATCGATATTCTCGATGCCAATGGCGGCGACCACGGCTATCCGTTCGCGACCAACTTCAATCCCGAGATCAACATCCGCGAGATTACCGCCAACGGGCGCTACTGGGAGCGCGGTGAGTGGAAGGAGACGGCGCCACTGGCCGAGAAGCGCACCTTCGATTTCGACGGCATCGGTAAGAAAGATCTTTATCTGCTTTATCACGAGGAGCTGGAATCGCTGTCGCAGAACATCAAGGGACTGCAGCGTATCCGCTTCTGGATGACCTTCTCGGAGAAATATCTGACTCATCTGCGGGTGCTGGAAAACGTCGGCATGACCTCCATCGAGCCGATCAGCGTCAACGGCTGCGAAGTATCACCGCTGCAGTTTCTGAAATCGGTGCTGCCCGATCCCGGCTCGCTGGGGCCGCGCACTCATGGCAAAACCAACATCGGTGTGATCGTCGACGGCGTGAAGGATGGCAAGCGGCGCAAGGTGCATATCTATAACATCTGCGATCACCAGGCCTGCTACCGCGAGGTGCAGTCGCAGGCGATCTCCTATACCACCGGGGTGCCGGCGGTAACCGGCGCAATGCTGATGCTGGAAGGCCTGTGGCGGGGCGAGGGCGTCTTTAATGTCGAGCAGCTCGACCCCGACCCCTTCATGGCGCGCATCGGCGAGATGGGGCTGCCCTGGCAGGTGGTCGAACTCGACCCCGAGCAGGATCCGCTGGCGTGACAGTAAGCACTTACGAGGTTACCGGCTTCGATATCCACGCCTGCCCGTCACCCGCCTGGGTGGTGGATGATGCCCTGCTCAGGCGCAATCTTGAGCTGTTGGCCCGGGTGCAGCGCGACAGCGGGGCGAAGATTCTGCTGGCGCTGAAAGGGTTCGCCCTGTGGGACTGCTTTCCATTGATCAGCCGCTACCTGGTGGGCACCACCGCCAGCGGCCAGGACGAGGCGCGCCTCGGTGCCGAGACCTTCGGCGGCGAGGTGCACGTCTACTCGCCGGCCTTCACCGAGACGGAGATGGCGGTGGTGCTGCGCTACGCCGATCATCTGAGCTTCAACTCGCCCGGTCAGTGGCGGCGCTTTCGCGACACCGTCGCCGCGGCGCCGCGGCGTGTCTCCTGTGGCCTGCGGGTCAATCCCGAGCACTCCACCGGCGCGGTGCCACTCTACGATCCCTGCGCGCCGGGCTCGCGGCTTGGTACCCGGGCGGCGAACCTTGAGCCCGGGGGTCTCGACGGCCTCGAGGGGCTACATTTTCACACCCTCTGCGAGCAGAACAGCGACGCTCTGGAGGCGACGCTTGCAGCCTTCGAGGCGAAATTCGGCGAGCATCTCGGCGCCATGCGCTGGGTCAATTTTGGCGGCGGTCACCACATTACCCGCGATGACTACGATATCGCGCGACTGCTGCGAGTGATCGGCGATTTTCGCGCGCGCTATCCACATCTCGAGGTCTATCTGGAGCCCGGTGAGGCGATCGCGCTCAATACCGGTTATCTGGTCGCCAGCGTACTGGATATCGTCGCTACCGACGTGCCGACCGCCATTCTGGATACATCGGCCACTGCGCACATGCCGGACGTGCTGGAAATGCCCTATCGTCCGGAGATCATCGGCGGCGCCATGCCCGGTGAAAAAGCGCACACCTACCGATTGGGCGGTACGACCTGCCTGGCGGGGGATGTGATCGGGGACTGGTCATTTGACGCGCCGCTGGCGATCGGTGATCGGCTGGTGTTTACCGACATGGCGCACTACACCATGGTCAAGACCACCACCTTCAACGGCATTCGCCTGCCCGCCATCTGCCGGGTCAGCGAGCAGAGCCGAGAAGTGCGTACGATCAGAACCTTTGGCTATGTGGATTATATGCAGCGATTAAGCTGACGGGATGATGGCATATCCGGCAGGAGCCCGGGCATGTTCCCGGGCCGATGTTGACGGCCCTGCCAAAAATACATCGCCCCACTCATTTGAGCGGGGCGATGTGTTTAACAGACGCTGGCTTCAGTCTACCGGCCGGCTGCTCTCCTTTGCCTCTCCCATCCGTCGACGCAGTATTGGGCCGACGATGTAGGGCAGTATCAGGCCGATGATCGCCACGATCCACAGACCGATCGACAGGCCGCTGCTCCACAGCGCCGTCCAGTCGCCGTCGGAGATATCCAGGGTATGGCGCAGGTTGCTCTCCATCTCCGGCCCCAGCAGCAGGCCGAGAATGATCGGCACCATGGGAATCTCCAGCTTGCGCAGGAAGTAGCCGAACACCCCGAAGGCGACCATGAAGTAGAGATCGAACGCCGAGTTGCTGATCGAGTAGATGCCCACGAAGGCCACCATGGTGACGATCGGCAGCAGATACATCGGCGGTACCGACAGCAGCTTGACGAAGATACCCACCAGCGGAATGTTGAGCACCAGCAGCAGGAAGTTACCGACCAGGAGCGCCGCGATGACGCCCCACACGATATCGGCGTGCTGAGTGAACATCAGCGGCCCGGGCGTGATGTTCATCGAGATCAGCAGCGCCAGCAGTACCGCAGTGGTGCCGCTACCCGGTACGCCCAGGGTCAGCATCGGTACCAGCGCACCCGAGGAGGCGCCGTTGTTGCCCGCCTCCGGGCCGGCCACGCCGCGCGGGTCGCCCTTGCCGAAGTAGCCCCTGCTACCGACGATCTTCTTCTCGATGGTGTAGCCGACAAAGCTGCCCAGCGAGGCGCCGGCGCCCGGCAGCACGCCGGAGATAAAACCGAGAATACCGCCGCGAATGCTGGACGGCAGGATCATGCGAATGTCCTTCCACGACATCTTCAGCCGGTTGACCGCCATCTGCGCCTTGCCGCCGCCGGCATGCTCCTCGATGAAGAACAGCAGCTCCGAGATGGCGAACAGACCGACAATGGCGATGATGAAGTCGACCCCTTCATAGAGCTCCAGTATGCCGAAGGTGTAGCGCTGGGTGCCGGTGGAGTCGATTCCCACGGTGGCGATTGCCAGCCCGATGGCGGCAGCCAGTATCGTCTTGACCGGATTCTTGCCGGTAATCCCGCCCAGGGTGGCAAAGGCCAGCACGAACAGCGCGAAATACTCTGCCGGGCCGAAGGTCAGTGCAAAGCGCGCCAGAATCGGTGCCAGGATGATCAGGCCAATGGTGGCGATCAGACTGCCGATAAAGGAAGCGATCGCCGAAATGGCCAGCGCTTCCGAGGCCTTGCCCTGCTGTGCCATCGGGTAGCCGTCGAGACAGGTCATCATCGCCGGCTCGTCGCCGGGAATATTGAGCAGAATCGACGAGATACGCCCGCCGTACATCGCCCCGGCATAGACCGAGGTGAGCATGATCAGTGCGGTTTCCGGTGGCAGACCGAGGGTAAAGGCGAGCGGGATCAGGATGGCGACCCCGTTGGCTGGCCCCAGCCCCGGCAGTGCACCGATCAGGGTACCCAGGAAGGCACCGATCAGGGCGAACAGCAGGTTCTGCGGCGCCAGCGCGACGGCGAAGCCGTCCATCAAAAAACCGAGCGTCTCCATCAGAGCCCCTCCAGCACATCAAGCACGCCGGTCGGCAGCGCCAGACCGAGTGCAAGGGTAAACAGCAGATAGACCACGACACCGGATACCGCGCCAACGATATAGGCGCGCAGCGGCGGCGCGCCCATACGCCAGCACAACGTGCCGATCGCCAGCAGGGTGGCGAGAATGAACCCCAGCGGTTGCAGCAGCAGGGTGTAGGCGATCAGTACCACTACCGCCAGCAACAGCTCCAGTGCGGTGCGCGTGGCCGGCCAGTGGTTGTCCGGGTCCGGTCGCACGATCAGGTAGAGACTGGAGAGCGCCATGACCACCGCGATCACGATCGGAAAGGTACCCGAGTCCACTGCCTCCGAGCCGCCGAAGGGCTCGGGAAACTGGGTGGCCGTCCACCCGTAGGCGACGGCCACGACCAGAATCAGAATGCCAAAGATGCGATCATTGATGGTCATTACTGAATCAGCCCGATTTCCTGCGACAGGGAGCGAATATCTTCGATCTGGTCATGAACGAAGGTTTCGAACTCCGCGCCGGTAGCGTGGAAGGGCATCAGGCCGTTGTTCTGCATGACCTGCTTCCATTCATCGCTTTCATAGACGGTATCCATGGCGTTGATCCAGTACTGCTTCGCCTCTTCGGAGATATCCGCCGGCATGTAGAAGCCGCGCCAGTTGGGGCCAACGGCATCAATACCCTGCTCACGAGCGGTGGGGATATCGCTGAATTCACCGGGCAGGCGTTCTTCGGAGAGCACGGCCAGCACACGCAGGTCTCCGGACTCCATGAAGCCCTGGGCTTCGGTGATATCGCCGCTGAAGGCATCCACATGGCCGCCGACGACCTGCGTCAGCGCCTCGCCGCCGTTGTTGTAATAGAGATAGGGGATGCGAGGTAGATTATCGACGCCGGCCGCCTTGGCCGCGATCAGCACCTTGAGATGATCCCAGCCGCCCTTGGCGCTGCCGCCGGCAAACTTGACGCTGCGCGGGTTCTCCTTGAGCGCATTCATCAACTCGTTGAGGTTCTGGTACTCGGAGTCATCGGCGACTGCGATTACGCCGTAGTCGGCACCCAGCGCACCGATCCAGTTGACCATGTCGGCGTCCATGCCCTGAAACTGGCCCTGCGCGAGTCGTGTGGTGGTGGCGGTCGAAGCGGCGACAATCAGATGGTCGTCACCGGCGCGTTTGCTGACCGTGTGAGCGAAGGCGACGCCGCCGCCGGCGCCCGCCATGTTGATGGTCTGCACGTTACCCGGCACCAGGTCGAGCTCTTCCAGCACGTTGCCGACGCTGCGGCAGGTGAAATCCCAGCCGCCGCCCGGGTCGGACGGGGCGATACACTCCACCTTGCCGGAGGGCTGATAGCCATCGGACGCCTGGGCGCCGAGCGGCAGTGCCGCGACGCCGGCCATGACAACAAGCAGAGACAGTGTCTTTTTCATTTTGAACTCCCCATTAGTTTTGTAACCAAACGGTTTTTTTCATTCGTGAGTGAAGCTATAGAGCCGGCATGGCGGGCGTCAACGGCCAAAGAAGAATGCGCGACCAAAGTTGTGTGGGCTATCGCAGCGAAGCTTGCAGAAGTGAAAGGTTGGGATTTTCTGAAGGGTGTGACGTCGGGTGCATGGGGTTTCAGCGGCCGCTGAAAAGTACTTTGATCAATGTCCGGGCTGGCCCTGTCAAGATGACACATTCGTGTTATTTGTGTCAGCCAGCGAAGCACTACCATATACAGATGTGACGATATGGTCCGCGATTCAATAATGACCTTAACCATTCCTTTATGCTTTGCGAGAAATGATTCCTCGACCAAAGCACAATATCGACCAAGGTATAAATCCAGATCTTGCTAAACATATTGACAGCCGTTTTTTGTTACTGATGCGTTTTATGAAGAAAACAGGTCATCGCTGAGTCAAACCGTTATTTTTACATGTTGTTGATTTTTAAGGATGTGGAGTAATTCATTGATCACTTTCAGTCAATCTCGGATATACGACCTTGGTCTAAATTTTTTCTTTTTTAATGATTAAAAATTTCTGTTTTAACTGTAAAGAATTATTCGCTTTAATTCAGTTTTTTTATACCTTTTACTGGCGTCAGCTCGCTCAAAGGAGATAGATTTCATGAAACTCAAGGCTCTTGGTATCGCGGCAGCGCTCTGCTTTTCCTGTTTCGCGGCATCTGCTGCGCTGGCGGATTATCCCGAAAAAAGGATTAATCTGATCGTCGGTTTTGCCGCCGGGGGTGGCACTGATGTCATGGCACGTACCACGGCGCCCTTCATCGAAAAATACCTGGGCGATGACGCCACCGTAGTGGTCAGAAACATGCCCGGCGCCAGTGGACAGATTGGCGTAACCGCAGTGGCCGAGGCCGCTCCTGACGGCTACACCATCGGCACCTACAACCTGCCCGGCATGATGGCGCGCACCCAGGACCGCGATGCCGATTACAGCGCCGACAGTTTTACGTATCTGGCCAATATCGTGAATGACCCCAACGTCATCGTTACACCACGCAGCAGCGATATCGACACCATGGATAAGCTGGTCGCAGCCGCAAAGCAGCGGGACGGCGGCGTCACCGTGGCAATGTCGAGTCTTGGTGGCGACGATCATTTCTTTCTGCAGCGCGTTTCCGAAGTCACCGATGCGGAGTACACCATTGTTCCCTTTTCAGGTTCGGCGCCGGCACGCAGCGCGCTGATGGGTGGCCATGTCACCATGGGTATCATCAACCTTTCTGAAGTGGTCAACTTCCGTGACGAACTGAATGTGCTGGGCATTGCCACTCGCGAGCGCGCCGATATGGCGGACGATATTCCCACCTTCGTCGAGCAGGGATACGACCTCGTCAGTGGTGCGCTGCGCGGCTTTGTGGCGCCCGCCGATCTGCCAGATGACGTGCGCGACAGCCTGCTTTCGGCCTTTGAGCAGACTTTTGAGGATTCCGAATTTCAGCAGGCGATGCGCCGTTCGGGCAATCCCACCGAACTCGCTCTTGGAGACGATTTCCGTCAGCTCAACGCTGAACAACTCGAGCTCGCCGAGCGGGTGTGGGCAAACGACCCCTGGAAGTAAAATGCCTCCCCTGTGTCCGCCTGCCGGCCACGGCGCAGGCGGGCCGGGGCCGGAAGTATCCCTACCTCGACCCCTGGCTCGGCGCAAGTCGGCCTGATGCCTCTCGACAGGAATCGACATGTCCAACACTTCCCATAGCGAGACAAACTCGCGTGTTCGTCCTGACGACCAGAGCGGCGGCGAACTTTCGAACGACGGTCGGAATGGCGGTATCCATCCCGATATTATTGCTGGTGTCGTGATCGTCATCGCCTCGGCGTTACTGCTAACCCGAACCAGCAGCATGCCGGCAATGAGTGCACTATTGCCTGTCACCATGCTGGTTCTGCTGCTGGTTCTGGGCACTGTGCTGATGGCACGCGTTTTCCTGCGCCGGCACAGCGCGTTGGGTCCTGTGCCCAAATATCAAATGTTTACCAATCTCCGGCGTTTTCTGGGCGTCGTTGTCTCGATCGTGGCCTACATTGCCGGCGTGGCGCTGGTCGGTTTCTATACCACCACGGCAATCATGATTCCGATCGTCGCATGGTGCTTCGGTTATCGAAGCCTCAAGGGACTACTGCTCGCCGATGTCATCTTTGTTGGCGGTATCGCGATGATCTTCGTGTTTCTCATGGGGCAGGAACTGCCCGCTGAATTCTTCATACGCTGAGGGAGAAACGTTATGTATGGCAATCTGCTTGATGCACTCCCAGCAGTGCTCTCCTTTGGCAACCTCGCAGCAGTAGTCATCGGCGTGTTGTCCGGCATCTGCATCGGCGCGCTGCCGGGACTGAGCGCTACCATGGCAATCTCGGTGCTGATTCCCTTTACATTTGGCATGGACCCGCTGGTGGCGCTGGGTATGATGGCGGGCATCTACAACGGTGCCATGTACGGCGGCTCGATTCCCGCCGTGCTGCTGCGCATTCCCGGCACCCCGGCAGCGGTGGCTACCAGTTTTGATGGTTACCCGATGGCGCAGCAGGGGCGGGGCGGCTATGCCCTGCAAGTGGCAGTAGTCTCCTCGGCCATCGGCGGTATCGTGTCGGCACTGGTGTTGATGCTACTGGCGCCACCGCTGGCACAGGTGACACTGCTGTTCGGCCCGGCGGAGATTTTCTGGGTTGCCGTATTCGGCATGTCGGCAATCGTTTTCCTGCTTGGCGGCGATGTTATCAAGGGTTTGATCAGCGCTACCTTCGGGGTTTTCGTATCGATTATCGGTATCGATAGCATCACCGGCTACGACCGCTACACCTTCGGCCATCTGGAGCTGCTCGACGGCATCAATATCGTGGTACTGTTGGTAGGGCTCTACGCGCTGCCGCCGGCCATCGCACTGCTGGAAGAAGTGCAGGACTTCGACACCAGCAACACCGGCCGACTCAATACCGTCAGCATCTGGAAGGCTATTCCCGGCATGCTGAAGTACTGGAAAACCTGGCTGCGCTCCTCGGTAATCGGTGTTTTCGTCGGCATCCTGCCGGGCGCCGGCGGGTCAATGGCCGCCTTTCTCAGCTACAACGAAGCGCGCCGCGCTTCCAGCAATCCCGATGAGTGGGGCAAGGGTGAACCTGAAGGGGTAGCGGCTTCCGAAACCTCCAATAATGCCGATACCGCCTCGGCGCTGATTCCGGCGTTGACGCTGGGCATTCCGGGTACCGCGGTGGCGGCGGTAATGCTGGGTGGCCTGCTGATTCACGGCCTGCAGCCGGGGCCGATGCTGTTTCGTGACAATCCGCAGATCGTTTTCGGCTTCATGTGGCAGTTCCTTTTTGCTGCCATTTTGCTGATCGCGCTGGGCGGGGCGCTGGCGACCAACACCTTCGCCAGAGTGCTGCGCCTGCCACGGCCGCTGCTGGGAGCGCTGATTATCGCGCTGGTATTCATTGGTGTCTATTCGATCAATAACCGCATGTTTGATGTTTATCTAATGCTCGGTTTTGGCGCCATCGGTTACTTCATGGACAAGCTTAAGTTCCCATTGCCGCCAGTGGTTCTCGGTCTGATACTCGGTGGTTTCGCCGAGCAGAATCTGCGCCTGGCACTGCGCATCGGCGGCGGTGACTGGTCGATTCTGGCAACCAGTGTTACGGCGAAGATCATCATTGCGCTGACGCTTTTCGTGGTGGTCTATCCACTGATATCGCGCTGGCTGCGTTCGCGTAAAAGTACCCCCGCCTGATAAAGGATAAAAAAAGCGGTGACATTCATAATGCCACCGCTTTTGGGTTGTGTTTAAAGAAAACGTCACGCTATTCAAAGCACAATAATGCGTTTTGCTTTACCTGAAAACGCCGAATTCGCCTGCCATTTCTGCCAACTGATTGTGCATGGCGATCAAGAGCTCGGATTTTGCCGAGCTGGTGCGCTGGACCGTACCGATCTGGCGATAAATCTGAGGATTTCCGAACGGCATTTTCAGCATGTCGCGGCCATTTTCGCGTACCGCGATATCCGGCACGATGCCGACGCCCAGACCTGCCGATACACATTCTACGATTGCCGGGACGGTATCGATCTCGGCGATGTCATGGGTTCTGATATCCTGCCGTGCCAGTTCGTTATCGATCAAAATAGCCAGCGGAACGTTGCTGGCAAAACGTACCAGCGGCATGGTTTCCAGAAGATTTCTGACCGACATGACGGGCGTATCCGGCGGCGCAATTACTACCAACGGCTCGCGCAGGAAGGGCGACCAGAGCAGATCACGTGAAACGCCGGCATGTTCAGCGACGATGGCCATATCGAGACGGCCGGCGTTGACATCATTTAAAAGCGTCGTCGACATACCCACGCGAAGATTAACGTGCAGCTCCGGGTAGGTTTGCCGCAACGCCACGATAGCGCGTGGTAAAAGACCGATTGTGCTAGTACGTACAGAGCCGACAGCAAGCGTACTGGAAACGCTATTGCCTTTTAATTGATTGCGCGTTTCCTCCACCGTTTTAAGAATATTTTTGGCCATCTCCAGCAGTTGAAGGCCATGTAGATTCAGGCTGGGCGGGCGCGTTTCGCGATTAAAAAGGGGAGTGTCCAGCTCCTGCTCAAGCGCATGGATCTGCTGGCTTACTGCCGACGGCGTCAGATTGACTTCTGAAGCCGCCTTGGCAAAGGTTCCCTGCTCTGAAATGGCAATCAGAGTGCGCAGTTGTCGAGTGTCCATATCGCCCACCGCCTGGTTAAGAATTTCTTCACTGGACAGATAATATTATTCGCTTTAGTACAAAAAATCTATCTGTATTCTGTCTCTAAAGAGAGCGCGATAGACATCCTTTAAGAGGGATATCGCATTTGACAAAAGTCGATATTGAAGAAGGGAGACAAAAGAGTTGATCATGCCAAATACCATCCTGGTAACAGGCCCTCATCTCGCCAGTGAGGCACGTAGCATTGCTGAAAAAGCGGGCTACTGTATCGTGCATATGCCTGCTTACCCCTCTGAACAGACTCTGGTCAATTACATCGAGCGACATGATCCGGTCGGTGTGGTGTCAAGAATGGGTAATTTCGGCGCCGGAGCGATCAAAGCTGCCAGATCATTGAAGGTAATCTCCAAGCACGGAGCCGGGGTCGACAATATCGATGTGGTAGCTGCTACCGCCAACAATATCCAGGTCATTCGTGCCGCCGGCGGTAATGCCGTTTCGGTGGCAGAGCATACCCTTGCCATGATCATGGCAAGGGTCAAACAGTTGGCACCGCTCGACAAGGGCATGCGCCAGGGGCGCTGGGAGAAGGCCGGTTTCGTCGGTCGCGAGCTTGCCGGCATGCGGCTGGGTCTGATCGGCGCCGGTGCCATTGCCGGCGTAGTGGTCAGACTGGCGCACGGGCTGGGTTTTAAAATCGCCGTTTACGACCCCTACGCCTCGGCGCAGGCCATCGAAGCGCTGGGCGTTGAGCGTATAGATGAGCTGGAAACACTGCTTGAGTGTTCGGATGTCGTCAGCCTTCACTGTCCACTGACCGATGCCAGCCGGCATCTGCTTAACGCCGAAACCCTGCGCCTGATGCCATCCGGCAGCTATGTGGTCAACACCTCGCGCGGTGGACTGATCGATGAGCAGGCCCTGTTGGAGGCGCTGGACAGCGGCCATATTGCCGGTGCCGGCCTCGACACCTTCGAGCAGGAGCCTCCCGCCGAGGTGAGCCCGCTGATGCGTTCCGACCGCGTGATTCTCAGCCCGCACGTAGCCGGTGTCACTGCCGAAGCCGGCACTCGAGTCGGCATTCTTGCGGTGGAGGGTATAGTCGATCTGCTCGCCGGCAGAACGTTGGCCGCGAACCGTTTGATCAACGACGTCTCGCTTCAAGCGCAGCAGAGCGCCTGAACGCCGGACGACGTCAAAAGCGCCGATTTGCAAGTCTTGAATGGGAGGGTATTGAAATGACGATCGGAAACAGAGTACTGAGCCGCCAGCGCTGCGTGGATGCAGAAACCGTTGCCGCTTTTGCGGCGCTGCCGGTGGCCGTTATCAGCGACAGCATGTCGCGAGTTTTCGCCGGTGGCGCCAACCTGCGGCCAATGCATCGTGACGGCGTGCTGGCCGGCCCGGCGCTCACCGTGCGCAGCCGCCCCGGTGACAACCTGATGCTGCACAAGGCTATCGATATGGCTGAGCCGGGCGACGTGATTGTCTGCGACGCCGGTGGCGATATCACCAATGCCCTGATGGGCGAGCTGATGCTGGCTCATGCGGTCAAACGCGGTGTCGCGGGTTTCGTGCTTTACGGCGCGATTCGCGACATCGACGGCTTTCTTGAAGTTAACCTGCCGACCTATGCCGCCGGCGTGACGCACCGCGGCCCTTATAAGCACGGCCCGGGAGAGATCAACACGCCAATCAACCTCGGCGGCATGGTGGTCGAGCCCGGTGATCTGGTAGTCGGCGACAGTGACGGTGTTCTCACTGTACCCTTCGACGGCCTTCGGGAAATACTCGAAGCGGCTCGTGCCAAGCAGGCCGCAGAAGAGAAACAGATGGCCGCGATCAAGGAGGGCAGGGTGGACCGCTCGTGGGTAGATCGTGCGCTCGAGGCATCGGGGTGTACGTTTCAGTAAGCCGGGCGGGCCTCGGCGCTCTCATGAAATCCAGCTTGTTTTGGTGTGCGCTTCGTGGCTTGACTTTACATTGCGGCTGGCGAATTGGTGGAGCATGCCGAAATCGCTTTGAAAACGGTGATAGCGATCTACTTTGCCGATCCGCACAACTTATGGCAGCGGAGGCTCCAGGCGAATGACCGCGCCAGACACTGGGCTGGCGCAAGTAGCTTGAAGTTTACGCTAAAGCGCTCAAGAAATTCGTCGCCATCTCACCAGGGCTCCAGACGCCACCCCTGTCCGGTGGCGCTGAGCCTGTCCGTCAGTTCAAGGTTGTCGAGAAAGGCGTCGTCGTGAGAGACCACCACCAGTGCGCCGCGATAGCCGCGCAGCATGGTTTCCAGCGCTTCCAGCGACGCCAGATCGAGATGGTTGCCGGGCTCGTCCAGCAGAAGCAGCGGTGCCGGCGGCTGTGCATAGAGCACGCAGGCGAGCGCTGCTTTCAGCCGCTCGCCGCCGCTGAGCAGGCCACCGGGTCTGGTAATCCGGTCGGCGTCGAGGTCGAGCTGTGCCAGCCGCATCCGCAGTTCACCGGCGGCCGCTTCAGGGCTGACTTCCCGTAGCTGATCCAGAACCGAACGGGTGGCATCCAGCTGGCGCAGGGACTGGTCGAGATAGGCGCTATGCGCAGGTAGTCGGCACTGGCCGGAAGCAGGTTGAAGTTCGCCGGCCAGTACCCTCAGCAGAGTGGATTTACCACAGCCGTTGGGGCCGACCACGCCCAGCCGCTGTTGGCCTGCCAGGCGCAGGTCGAGACTATTCTCGGCATCCTCGGGGAAAGGTAATGTGACGGCCTCCAGTGACACTATGACGCTTCGAGCTGGCGGCGACATCCCGCTGTCATGTACCCGGATGCCGGCTTCGCTTTTGATCTGTTGGCGTGCCTGATCGACATCGTCAGCCGCCTTCTGGCGAGCCTCCTGTTGTCGCTGCTGCAGTCTGCCCGCCGTAGCGCCGCTTCTCTCTTTCTGGCCATCCAGCAGGATTTTGGCCTGGTTGGCATGCTTTCCCTGCCGCTGGCCGCGTGCCTGCCGCCGCTGCTGACGTTCGCGCTGCTGCTGAAGAGATTTTTCCGTCTTTGCGCGTTCTCGTTTGGCGTTTTCGGGGCGCTTAAGGGCGTTATGTCGCTCCTGCTGGCGGCATGCCGCATAGAAGCCATGATGGCCGCCGTAACGCTGCAGGCCGCTTGAAGAGAGTTCCACGATGTTTGTCATGCTGTCCAGCAGCCGGCGGTCATGGCTGACCACGACCAGTCCATACGGCCAGCGGCCGAGCCACTCGATCAGCGCCTGGCGGCTCTCCCTGTCCAGATGATTGGTGGGTTCATCCAGAATCAGGAAATCGGCGCGGGAAAGCTCGGCGCCAATCAGGGCGGCACGCATTGCCTCGCCGCCACTGAGCGCTGCGATGGGCCGATCGGGATCGAGGTGGCCCAGCCCGTGACGTTCCAGAGCGTGTTGCAGGCGCTGACGAAGGTCCCAGTTATCGCCTGCGAGATCGAAATCATGCGATGCAGTGCTGCCTGCTTCGATGCGGGTCAGGGCGTCAAGTGTGGTGTCCACGCCGATCAGCCGGGCCAGGCTGCCATGGGCAGGGCGGGCGACCTGTTGAGCGAGATAGTGTACTTCGCCTGAGCGTCGGCAGTGACCGGAGGTCGGAGCGATCTGCCCGGCCATGATGCGCGCCAGTACGGTCTTTCCCATACCGTTGCGGCCCACCAGCCCGGTTGCCCGAGTATCGAAGTGTTCACCGAGTTCACGAAAGAGTGTCCTGCCATCCGGTAGCACGCAGGCGATCTCTTCGAGGGTAATGAAGGGGTTCGTCATGGAAAACTCCATTAATGCCAGTAGCTCCCCCGGCTGGGGGCAGGTGGAGACTGGCCGTCAGAACGACGGCGGCATCAATGGCGCATTGGACGAATACCTCATGACGGGAAATATGTTCTGAGTCTATAGCGAAGCGTCAGGGCCAGGCAAGTTGTCGGCGGCGGCGCGTCATAACGTCGCATCTTGCCACGTTCATTTTTGCTGAAAATATGAGGTAAGATTTTAAAAATCTTCCTTTTACAGCTAATCATGCGAGCGTGAATATTTAACGGGCGATGTAAATAGCGACATCTTTCAGGGTCAATTTTTCGCTATAGAGGCCGATAAGCATCGAGTTTGAAATCAATTGAAAGGTCCATGGATGGCGGTGTCCTTCGGCCCGGCATTCACCTTCATTCGTGGACCTGTCTCGCCTGGAGGCCGGGGCGATACGCCGCCTGGGCAGCGTATCGTCCCGGCCGGCAGCGGGCATCCGGTTTATTTTTCAGGCTGATGTGGGAGAGACTTGCATGAATCCATCGACGCTGATCGGCATCGTCGCCAGTGTATTGCTGCTGGTGACTGTCGTCTTCCTGACAGCGGAATCCGCCGAGCTTTTTATCAATTTACCGGGGCTGGCGATCGTGCTGACCGGTACCCTGGCGGCCACCTTTATCAGCTATCCCCTGAAAGAGGTAGTGCGTGTGGTACGCCTTGTGGGTGTGGTGTTCCGGCGTGAAAATACCTATGTACAGGATGACATCAACGAACTGGTCAAGATGTCACGGCTCTGGTTTCAGAGTGATATTCATGCGGTCGAGGAGGAGCTTCAGTATACCCAGAACCCCTTTCTTCGCTCCGGTATTCAGATGTTGATCGCCAACGTCAAGACAGACGAAATCTTTGCCGTATTGCGTTGGCGCATCGCCCGGCTCAAGGCGCGCGAGCATGCCGAAGCGCAGATTTTTCGCACCATGGCAAATTACTCTCCGGCCTTCGGCATGATCGGTACCCTGGTGGGGCTGGTCAACATGATGGCGGTCATGGAGGCCAGCGACCTGTCGTCCATCGGGCCGCAGATGGCAGTGGCACTGCTGACGACCTTCTACGGTATTCTGCTGGCCAACCTGCTCTTCAAGCCGGTTGCCGTGAAACTCGAACGTCGCACCGAAGAGCGCCTGATTACCATGAATATGGTGCTGGAAGGTATCTCCCTGATCACCAAAAGGCGTCAGCCCTCCTTTATCGAGGACACCCTCAACACCTTCGTGGCCAGCTACCGTGACGAGATTCGCGATCCCAATGTGAAGCAGCGTCCGGTAGAGGAGTGACATCATGCTCGATCACGAAACAGAGCGGGTGCTGGAGCCTTCCACCGATGCAGGCGAGGCCGAAGAGGGCTGGCTGACCAGCTATCTCGATATGCTGACGCTGCTGATCACTTTCTTTGTGCTGCTGCTGACCCTGATTCCGCAGGGCAGCGGCGAAGCCGATGACAACAGGCGCGTCGGGCTGGCCAGCGACGCCTCGTCGCTGGCCCAGCGCGCCAGCGGCCTTCAACCTGCCCATCAGGGGCTGCATCCCCGCTTCAGCGGATTGAAGATGCAGGGCGTCAGCGTACTGACGGGGCGCGAAGGCATCACGCTGCGTATCGACAATAGCCTGCTGTTCGGCAGCGGTGAGGCCAGCCTGACGACGCGGGGGCAGGAAGTGATCGCCAGTCTGACCGATCAGCTGGCGAGTTTTGACGGTCAGATTTCGGTAGAAGGGCATACCGATAACGTCCCCATCGATACGCTCCGTTTCCCCTCCAACTGGGCGCTTTCGTCAGCCCGTGCGATTGCCGTTGTGCGCTACCTGCAGAGCATGGGGATCGCCCCCTCCCGCATGCGTGCGGTGGGCTATGCCGACACCCGGCCGGTGGAAAGTAATGACACCCCCGAGGGTCGCGCTGCCAACCGGCGCGTCGAGATACTGCTCAGGCAGCAGGTGGCGGAGTGAGCAACTGGCTAATGTGAGGGAATGTGCGCCGTGGAAATAGCTGCTGCTGTTATTGGTAGTCGTTGAGAGGGCAGAACAAACGCCAGGGCCGCCCACCTTGCCTGGACTGCTCCCTTGTTGACGGGGCCGTCAAGATGAGTGAGACTAGTTTCACGACTCAACCCTGTACGCAGCGATTCAGTTCGCTGGCAGTCGGGGTGAAGAAACCGGCCACCGTGCCGGTTTCTTCGTTTCCAGGGGGCTTATCTCTTGCAGATCTTGCGGACTGCCTTCTTCATCGACGGGTACAACGTGTTCTATGGGCTACTGGCAGGCACGTCGTACAAGTGGCTCGATCTCCCGTCCTTGCTTGGTGCCATCATTCACGAGCACGATCCCCGCGGCCAAGTGGCAGAGATCCACTACTTCACCTCTCCCGTGCAATCTGCTTTAGCCACACGCGGCCTGCAGTCCAAGCAAGCCCAGGATATCTATGTCCGGGCACTCAAGGCCCGTGTGGTGTAAAGGTCCACTGGGGCCGCCATCGCCTGGACCACCGGAAGGCTCCGCGCTTTGTCTCCAGGAAAGTGCCGGCCTCTCGACAAAACCAGGTCGATATCTGGAACCTCGAAGAAAAGGAGACGGACGTCCGGATCGCCATCGCGATGTACCGCCTCGCGGCGAAGCAGTGCTGGGGAGACGCTCCAGAAGATCGGATCCAGCAGATCGTCCTGGTGTCGGGGGATACGGACCAGGCGCCGGCCCTGGAGGCGATCCGGGCAGACTTCCCACACCTACGCGTCGGTATCATCGTGCCTCACCGTAAGGGGGGCGAGCGGACCCTGCCAGGCTCTCTGCGGAACAACGCCGACTGGATGCGTCGCCGCATCTCCAGCGAAGAGCTCGAAGCGCACCAGTTCCCTGAGCGCGTGCACACGCGCAAGAAACCAGCCGACAAGCCTGATTACTGGTAGAGTTGACTCCATGTCCGCTGGCATGGGAGGGGAGCGCAATGCAGACACCACCAGACGACTACGCCCCACCTGAGCACATCGCAGTCCTGATCCCGCCTTATTCACGAGGGCGGGATAAAAACGAAGATGACGAGTGGTTTTCTCCTGTAGAATCAATCTGTTCCAGCCAGAACAAGATTCAGGAGGACCACTCGCCATGGGTGAAAGCCTATCTCCCTGGACTCCGTCCTGCAACGGGTCCATCCGCGTTGAGCTCGACGGCCAACGCACCACCAGCGACAGCGGCGCCCTGCTGCTGCGTGAAGCCCTCGATAACAGCGGCGTGATCGAGGCGCTCGAGGACAACCTGGTCGACCCGCGCCACCCGCTGCGTATCCGCCACTCGCTGGCCGGTCAGCTGCGCCCCCTGGTATTGCAGCGAGCGATGGGATGGATCGACCTCGGCGATACCGACACCCTGCGTCGTGACCCGCTCTGGCAGCTGGCCTGCAGCGATGCGCGCGGGACGACGCCATTGGCACAGGATCGACCGTCTCGGGCCACGCTGTCGCGGTTACTGACGTGCCCGGGCC
>NZ_KB907875.1:0-11669 GCF_000382245.1 Kushneria aurantia DSM 21353 | reverse complement strand
TCAGCGGCGGGTGCCGAGGGCTTTTGCCCCGTAATCCGCTCCCACTGCAGTACGCCCTCGAGGCTGCCGCGCGCCTCCAGAGCGCCTTCGCGGGCAAAGCGTGCCCACAGGGCGCGGGTGCGACGGCCGCAGTCATTGAGTTCCGCTTCGCCAATACCCTGGATAATCGCCGCACGGCGCCACTGTGCCCAGCCGGCGAACAGCAGCGGCAGGTCGATAGTGTGGCAGGCGCCGCGCAGGGTGCGGCCGCTGCACCAGTGCAAACGGTAGAGATAGCTGCGGCCACCGCTGGCAGCGTGGCGGCGGGCAAAACGCTCGCTGGCGCGGGCGTAGAGACCGGCGGTGATGCGCTCGCTCAGCGCCCGCTTCACAGGCGCACCGATCAGCGGCAGACTGAAAAAGCGCTTGAGCCGCGGCGAGGCGTTCATGAAAAGCGCTGCTTCATCGCGGTTGTAGCCGATCAGCAGGTCATATTCACGCTGTTGCAATATGCTGTCGCGCGCCTTGAGCGCCGGCAGCGGTGGCCGGCCGTACTGCACGCCGAACGGCATCAGGCCGCCCGGCAGGTAGCGCTGGCCGGCTTTCTCGGCGGCCAACTGGGCATCCAGGCACGCCCTGACGCTGCTGCTGTCATCGACCGCCTCGCCCTGCTTCGCCATGGCAGCGTGCATGCGCGGCCTGCCGGGCGTCAGCCCCAGTGGCGCGCTCTGAATGATGGCGCGCTGAAACAGCGTCTCGGTGCCTTCGGCCACCATCAGATGGGCGATGGCGTCGCCGCCGGCGGATTCGCCGAACAGGGTGATGTTGTCGGCGTCGCCACCGAAGGCGGCGATATTGGCCTTTACCCAGCGCAGCCCTGCGATAATATCCAGCAGCCCGAGGTTGGCCGGTCGTTCGCGGCTGCCGCCGACGAAGCCGAAAATCCCGAGTCGATAGGTCAGATTGACGACGATCACTCCCTGCTCCTCGGCCAATGGCCGAGGGTCGTGAGCGCCGAGATCGCCGGCGCCCATGGTGTAGGAACCGCCGTGAATCCACACCATCACCGCTCGCGGTTTACTGGCTTCCAGCGCCGGCAGACAGATCGACAGGGCGGTGCAGGCCTCATGCTGCTCGAGCTCGTCGAGCGAGGTGCCCAGCAGATACTCGAAGGCCGGCGGCGGACGCTGCGGACAGGCGGGCGCCCACTCGGTGGCCTCGATCGGCCGCGCGGCGGGCGGCAGCGGCTCGGGCGGCGCGAAACGGCGCGTATGGGCATAGGGAATGCCGGTCGCGCGGATCACCCCACCGTCACGCCAGCCGATAATCTCTCCGGCCGGGGTGGAGAAGCGCGGTGCCTCGGGCAGCGATGTGGTCTGCGCCATGGGTTATTCTCCTGCGGGGCGGCGAGCGCTCGTCACGCGCCGCTGGGCGCGCAGTGCATCGAGACTGTAGAGCGCCAGCCCTGCCCAGATGAAGGCGAAGGTGATCAGGCTGGCGCGGTTGAAGGGTTCGCCGAGAATCAGCACGCCGGTCAGCAGGTGCAGAGTAGGAGTGATGTACTGCACCAGGCCAAGGGTGGCCAGCTTCAGCCGCCGTGCGGCCATGGCAAAAAGGATCAGCGGCAGCAGCGTCACCAGCCCGCAGCCGACCAGCAGCAGGTCGTTGAGCACATCGCGATGCAGAAAGGCGAGCTGCTCCTGCTGCGCCAGCCAGCCCAGCCACAGCAGAGCAAAGGGCAGCAGCAGTACCGTCTCGATCAGCAGACCATCGATGCTGTTGACCGCAATGCGCTTGCGCAGCGCGCCGTAGAGGCCGAAGCTGGTCGCCAGAGTCAGCGAAATCCACGGCACGCGGCCGAAGCCGACCACCATGATCGTCACCCCCGCCACGGCGAGCCCGACCGCCAGGAGCTGCAGCGGCCGCAGCCGCTCGCTGAAAAAGAGTAGCCCCAGCACCACGTTGAACAGCGGGTTGATGTAGTAACCCAGGCTCGACTGCAGCACATGGTGGTTGGACACCGCCCAGATAAACACGCCCCAGTTGGTGCTGATAAGCAGCGCCGACAGGCACAGCGCTCCCAGCAACCGGCGATCGCGTGCAATCGACATGACCCTGGCGCCGCGTCCGGTCAGCAGGGCGAACAGCACCAGCAGCGCGGCGGCCCACACCACCCGCTGAGCGAGAATCTCCCACGCCGAGGTAGCGTTCAGCAGATTGAAATAGAGCGGCAGAAACCCCCACAGCAGAAAACAGCCCAGTGCTGTGGCGACGCCCACGCTCTGTTCGCGCGTGTTGCTCATGCCCCCTCCCTGAATCGACGGTCTATCTTACGGTGTCGCGAGGTGTTGTGGCGATGGCCGGGGCGCCCATGGGCAGATCAGGGAGAGAAGATAGCGGCCATGATACGGAGATGCCGACGCTGGCGCTGGCCGCTTATCGCAAAATTGAATTAAAAACTGAAAATTAACTATTTTATGGTTATTAAAAAGCGGCATAGGCTCTCCCCAACAATCATCTGATGGAGAGTTTCATGACCGCCCGCCCCTTCGGCTTCCGCGCCCTGCTGCCGCTCGGCCTGATACTGACACTGGTCGCGCCGCTGGCGCAGGCCGAGGAGATCAGCCTGCTCAACGTCTCCTACGACCCCACCCGCGAACTCTACGCCGATTACAACGCTGCCTTCAGCGACTGGTACGAGGCCCAGAGCGGCGACCGGGTCAGCGTGCGCCAGAGCCACGGTGGCTCCGGCAGCCAGGCGCGCTCGGTGATCGAGGGCAACCCGGCGGATGTCGTGACGCTGGCACTGGCCGCCGATATCGACGCCATCGCCGAGCACAGTGGCCTGGTGGATGCCGACTGGCAGCAGCAGCTTCCTCACGACAGCACGCCCTACACCTCCACCATCGTCTTCCTGGTGCGCAAGGGTAACCCCAAAAACATCCACGACTGGGACGATCTGGTACGCGATGGCGTCGAGGTGATTACCCCCAACCCCAAGACCTCCGGCGGTGCACGCTGGAACTATCTGGCCGCCTGGACCTGGGCGCTGCAGCGCGAACTGGGCGATCTGAACAAGCTGCACGACCCGGCGGCCGAGGCCGAAGTGGCCGATGCGCAGGCTGCCGCCGAGGCCTATGTCGATGAGCTCTACGAGCACGTGCCGGTACTCGACACCGGCGCGCGTGGTGCCACCAACACCTTTACCCAGCGCGGTCTGGGCGATGTACTGCTGGCCTGGGAAAACGAGGCGCTGCTGGCGATCAACGAGCTGGGCAGCGACGAGTTCGACATCGTGGTGCCCTCGGCCAGCATCCTGGCGCAGCCGCCGGTGGCGCTGGTCAGCGGTAACCTGGCGGAGAAGGACGAAGCGACGCAAAAGGCGGCGCGCGCCTATCTGGAACACCTTTACTCGCCGCAGGGCCAGCGCATCGCCGCCGAGCACTACTATCGGCCGATCAACGACGAAGGCATCGAGCCGGCCCTGCTCGAGCAGTTCCCCGACGTCAGGCTCTACAACATCAATGACGTCTTTGGTGGCTGGGGCGAGGCGCAGCAGACCCACTTTGCCAATGGTGGCGTGTTCGATCGCATCATGCGCCCCTGAGCGACAGGGCGCGGCGGGCGCTATTGCCCGCCGCCGATGCTTGCGGCAAGCTGCCTGCGCCAGCCCTTCGGGAACGCGCCATGCCCAGCGTCGATATCGTCCTTCACCTCAGCGCCGAACAGTGCCGCGCCCACTACGCCGGCAGTGCCGACAGCATCCGTACCCGCACCCTCGACGGCCGCAGCGTGCTGCTCCCCTCACGCGCCCTTAGCCGCATCATTCAGAGCGATGGCGTTCACGGCGTGTTCCGCGTCAGCTTTGATAGCAGCGGGCGGTTCGTGTCGATCGAGGCGTTGTCTTGGGGCCAGGTGGAACGCTGAGGTGGTGTCGGGCGCTTTTATGGATGCCTGGTTGGATGCCGTCAGGGCGCGGAAGGCAGGCGCCATCAAACGGCGGAGATTCGGTTAACACTGGTCACGGCGCCATTCCAGATCATCTCGTAGTGTTCTGTCTGGATCACATCCTCGACCGGCCGGGGTGTCAGCAATCCCCAACAAGTATCGCCTGGCGCGCGAACCGATCGATAGCGAATGCCGGGAAGTTGGCGGGCCTGCATCTCATCGCCCAGCCTGCGCGATGCTGTGTAGTCATCAAGGGCATAAATGGCATGGTCGCAGGCGATGACCAGGGCATCCCATAACGAGTGCAGTAGTGTCGCAGCGCATCGCTGTCGTAGCCCTTGTCCGCCACGATTAAGCATCTGTCGATCATCCCTGCGCGGGCGCCCCATGGTCTGCGGGGGAGAAACGATGTCCTCGATCATGTGCCAGCGCTGATCGGAAAGCTCGTAGCGGCCTGCCATGCCAGTCTCCTGTTCGGTGAACAGGGGCAGCGTAGCAGTCATGACTTTTCAGACAGAACCTGGATAAGTCTTGCGGGGATTTTTTCTAACGAAATTATAATGTTAGTACGATAACCGCAATGAGCGTGCTCAAAAAAATTAAAAAGCAAAAAACGGAGAGAAATATAAAAAAAGTTCTTTAGAGTGTAACTCAGAAACAGTTTCTAATTTTGGCTGAAAATAGTGTTAAATTCCATGTCTCAAAGGTGCATGTAAAATAGACGTTGTCCAGCTGGCGAGAAAATTAATATGAGAAAAAAATTTAATTTTTTTAGCGTTAATGTAGAGTCGACTGTATTCATTGGGAGTGCAGCAGTTTTTGTATTTATATTTTTGAGTGCGTTGAAGGCCGTTTATGTTTCAAGCTATGTTCAAAGCATCGATCCCATCTATCTTGTATGCCTCACCTTTATAATCTCTGCCATTTACTTCCAGGTACACTGTTTGGTTACGAAAAATTATAAGAGAATTGGTTCGTATCATATACTGGTTAATATTTTGGCATTAAACTTCACCACCATGCTTTCATGGCTCTTTTTTTACCAGGCATTGAAATATATCGAACCATCAATTGTGGCATGTTTAGTAACTTCTATAGGGCCGCTAAGCACTATCATTATCGATAAAATTTTGCGTTCGAATAGCAACTATAATCCCGGTTCGCTAGCGATAGGGGTAGCAATTGGTGCAGCCCAATTTTTCATGATAGCCGGTGTCGTAGTCGGTAGCACAGGAGAAAATATCGCTAATGTTTCAAATGTAACTTTAGCAGGGGCTATAACCGGCGCCGTTATATCAGGAGTGGGTATAGCTACTAATACAGTTTACACAAAAAGACTTTATGATGAAGGATGGACGCCATCTCAAGTAATGTCGCATAGGTTTTATTTGTTAATTTTAGTTTCTGGAATCTATTCTATTTCAAACAGCTCAATAGAGTTGAATAGCTTGGCCTCCAGCTTTGGGCCTGTCTTGTTTATATCTTTGGCATTGGTATGTTTTCCCCTATTTATTCTACAGTATGGCATAAAATTAATATCACCTCTGTCTGTTGCAGTAATTGTATCAACAGGTCCAGCCTTAACCTATTGTCTACAGTTCTTTTCACCAAACTCACATTCATCAAACTGGGCGTTAGCAGGGGTGATAATGACGACTGTTTGTGTTGTGTATAAGATACTAAATGATTTTAGGCAGAAAAGGGTTGGGGCATGAAAAATATTGTTGCGATCGTAGATCCATTTTCATCGGGTAAGTTGATAGCCTCTAGATTGCATGAGCAGGGCTTTGGTACAATAGCCATCATCAGTAATTCAGATACACTAGCCACATTTGGCGACTCCTTTGTTGGAAGCGATTTTTCAAAAATTTACTACTTTGACGGGAATATAAATTTCTTGAGCGACGAAATGTCATTCCTGGGCGTCAAGAAAATTATTCCCGGCGCTGAATCAGGTGTTACATTGGCCGACACGCTGTCGAATATTTTTTCACCAGAAATTTCGAATGCTTATAATTGCACTCACGCGAGAAGGGATAAAATGGAGATGGTTGACGCATTGCAATCCCACAGTTTGCGTGCAATAAAATCGATTAAAACTGACAACCTCAAGATCGTTGAACAATGGCTGTCAGAAAACCCTAATATATCAAGGCTTGTTGTCAAGCCGCTTGAAAGCGCAGGCACAGATAGTGTAGGTATTTTCAAAATAGATGAAGATTGGAGAAATCATGCTAAAAATATACTGGGCACTAAAGACAAGCTCGGCCATGTCAATTATGCCCTTTTATTTCAAGAATATATTCAAGGTGTAGAGTATGTGGTTGATAGCTTTAGCTGGCATGGCAAGCATTATATAAAAAATGTATGTCGATATAAAAAAATAAGGAATGGCGCCCACGAAGCAGTTTATTCGTCTCTAGAGTTCCTTGATAAAAGCATTCCACAATATAAAATATTGAGAGAGTATATTTACAACGTGTTGGATGCATTAGGCATCAGCTATGGTGCTGCGCACTCGGAAGTAATTATCGATGATAAGGGGCCAGTGCTTGTTGAAACTGGAGCGAGGCTACACGGTGGAGGTCATCCGATTTATGCTGAGATGTGTACTGGGCAGAGTCAGCTTACAGATCTTATCCATGCCTATACGGAAGATGAGGCACAATTTGGCGATTATGACTACATGAAGCATGTCAATATCATTTTTATAGTTGCTGAAAGCGCTGGTGTTTTGAATGAAAATTTTTTTATGCAAAAGCTTGAGTTTCTAAAGAATGCTAAAGAGATCAAGTTGCTTAAAAATCCTGGCGATTGTGTGCATGAAACCTCCGATTTGTATAGTATTTTGGGTTTCGTGGTTTTGAGTGGTGATGATCTTTCCTCGATTGTTGCAGATGAAGCGAAGATTAGAATGTGGGAAAAAAACATTGTTGCGATAACGAAGTGAAAAGCTTTGGCCTTTTAATGTTGGCGTGCTGAGTGAAGTAAAAATTTGCTTGATTTTTATAAAAAATAGGCCCAGTTTGATATTGATGGCCCCAGTATTTATTGCTGATGTTAAAGGTTGGAGGGTAAAGGCTATGAAGGTTTCAAATTCGCGGTATGCAAATGAGGATGAGCGATGGGAAGCCATTCTTGGTCGTGATGTATGTGCTGATGAGCATTTTGTATATGCTGTAATAACTACTGGTGTTTATGGGCCACCTAGCGCTGTTACAAAATTACCCAGGCGTGAAAATGTAAGATTTTTCGATACTTCTCAGGAAGCCGAAAATGCAGGTTATCGCCCTAGCCGTAGAGCTTCACCTGATCGAAAAAGTATTGCGAAAAAGAATGCGGAAAGAATAACAAAAGTATGTAGGGAAATACATGAGGCAGAGCAGGTGCCGTCTTTAGAAAAACTGGCTGAATGGGCTGAAATGAGCCCGTTTCATTTCCACAGAGTTTTTAAGCGCGAAACAGGAATAACGCCAAGAGCATATATAGCTGCAACAAGGTCTTTAAAGATTCGCCAACAGTTGACAAGTGGCGACAATTCAATAACTGATGCCATTTATGATTCAGGCTTTAATTCTAACAGTAGGTTTTATGAGGCGTCATATAATACTTTGGGTATGAAACCCAAGGAGTTCCGGTCGGGAGGGAAAGGGCAAACTATAAAATTTGCTGTTGGACAATGCTCGCTCGGTGCAATACTGGTGGCCCAAAGCTGTAAAGGTATCTGTTCTATTCTCCTTGGACCTGATCCGCAGAAATTAATATTGGAATTTCAAGATAGCTTTTCTAAAGCTGAATTGGTTGGTGGTGACGAGAATTTTGAAAAAATCGTGGCCAATGTAGTTGGATTTGTAGAGTCTCCATCGACAGGCTTCAATTTGCCATTAGATATACAGGGTACGGTGTTCCAGGAGAAAGTATGGCAAGCGCTTCGAGAAATTCCTTATGGAGAGAAAGTGAGTTACTCAGAGATTGCCAAGCGTATCGGCTCACCTAAAGCTGTAAGGGCGGTAGCAAAGGCCTGCGCATCAAACCGCTTGGCCATAGCTATACCGTGCCATCGTGTTGTGAAAAGCAATGGTGATATTTCTGGATATAGATGGGGTGTTGAAATAAAGCAGAAACTTTTGGAGCGCGAGGAGAAGCGATGAAATATTACCCTGGGCATAACGGTATGCGCACTACAGTGTCGGAGGAGTGCTTTGGAATCTTCCGCAATTCCATAAAATCCATCTCATGAGTGTTCATCATGCCTGCGCCGCATTATTCAGAGCGATGGCGTTCACGGCGCATTCCGCGTCAGCTTCGATAGCAGCGGGCGGTTCGTGCCGATCGAGGCGCTGCGTTTTCCTGTGGCGGATATCGTCGATCTTTACAGCCATCGCTGGGAAATCGAACTGGGCTATCGGGAAATCCCGAAATGAAGCAATCCCTGTTGGGTAACCGCCTGATACTGCGTAGCCGGACGCCGGAGATGGTCTGTCAGAAACTCTGGGCGCCTATCCTGATCCGCTTTCAGATGGCTCGCATGGCCTATAGCCTGGAGGCGGTACACCCGAACCAGCTCAGCTTCCACCAGGCGGCTTGCTGGATCATCAAGGAGCTGACGATCCTGCCCTGGGTTGCGCCGGGACGTGTGCCCGGCGTGATTCAGTCAATGATGGACATGGCGCCGTCCTTCGTTTTACCAGAACGGCGCGAGCGGTCTTATTCTCGATCGGTCAGGCGACGACCGCAGAAATACCCTACCAGGAAAAAAGCCAGTCAGCGTTAACTGACCGGCATTACGCCATGGCGGGGTTTTGGTGGCTCCAGCGGGCTCTATTGCTGGTCTAGCTCGTTCACGTCGTGCTCGGCGAGGAACTGGCGAAGCGCCTTGTTTATTCGGGTCTGCCAGCCTTTGCCAGACTCGCGGAACGCCTCTAGCACGTCCTGGTCATAGCGGATCTTGACCGCTTCCTTTGGCTTCTCCAAAGGAGGGCGGCCACGGCCTCGCTTCACCAGTTGGTCGCCTCGGTACTTGTGCGCCCCTTCCAGCCATTCGTCGTCAAGCTCCAGGGCCTCGTCCGGGTCAATCCAGGTGCTGTTGAAATCGCCTCTTTTCTCGATCATTGGCATACCTCATTGAGATGATGCGCCGCTTGCCGCCCCGCCATGTCCACACCATTACCACCATCCGGCCATCCAGCTTGCCAACAGTGATGATGCGCTTCTCTCCGTAGTCCTGCCGGTCATCCGCTTGGCTCAGGTGCGTACCGGCGAATACCTGCGGGGCGTCCTCAAAATCCAGCCCTCGGTTTTCGAGGGTGGCCATACGCTTGTTTACGTCATATTCGATCTCGCAGTTGTCGGTCATGGGGGATTCTCCTTATTGGTTTTATTGTGCCCCCAATAATACGGCTTCGTAAATACTGTACACCCAACAAATCGGAACAGCTTGAGCATACCCAATTGCCCACGGCTGAAACGCGAGCAGACCGGATTGACGTGGGTGAACGGCGCGGTTGCGTAAAAGCAGCCCTGAATGCCGAAAGGGATCTCGTTAGTGTCGATCAACGTCAGATTGCCGATTTTGGTTTGCAGACACGGATTCGTCAGCGCCTGCAGCTCATGGAGGATCTCGAACTCATCACCGCTGGCGACATCTTCAAAAAGGGCGATCGGTGGAAATTTCGAAGGGAGCAAACGATACCCTTGCTTCTCACCCGAGGGCAGTGCCGGTAATTCATCGACACTTACCAATGTGAACCTCTCATTGCATCGATACGTGAGGCGACCGACATCAGCGTCAGGATGTCGCCGTTGGCGATCCGCTCCAGCGGTGAGCTTCCCGCGAAGCCCTCATTATGGTTTGCCATCTTCATGAAGCCGTACAGATTTCTCGGGTTCTCAAAAACGGTTCTGAGCCCGCCTTATTCACGAGGGCGGGATAAAAACGAAGATGGCGAGTAGTTTTCTCCTTTAGAATCAATCTGTTTCAGTCAGAACCTGATTCAGGAGGACCACTCGCCATGGGTGAAAGCCTGTCTCCCTGGATTCCGTCCTGCAACGGGTCCATCCGCGTTGAGCTCGACGGCCAACGCACCACCGGCGACAGCGGCGCCCTGCTGCTGCGTGAAGCCCTCGATAACAGCGGCGTGATCGAGGCGCTCGAGGACAACCTGGTCGACCCGCGCCACCCGCTGCGTATCCGCCACTCGCTGGCCGGTCAGCTGCGCACCCTGGTATTGCAGCGAGCGATGGGATGGATCGACCTCGGCGATACCGACACCCTGCGTCGTGACCCGCTCTGGCAGCTGGCCTGCAGCGATGCGCGCGGGACGACGCCATTGGCACAGGATCGACCGTCTCGGGCCACGCTGTCGCGGTTACTGACGTGCCCGGGCCGCGACGACAACATCGATGTGCTGCATGAGGGTCTGCTGCGGCTGGTGGTCTGGCGTCTGACGTCGCTGAACCATGGCGAGCGTCCCGAGCAGCTGACGCTGGACATCGACGGCCTGCCGATCGAGGTCCACGGTCACCAGGGCGGCTCGGCCTTTCATGGGCTGTATGGTGCCCGGATCTACTCGCCGCTGGTGGCCTCGCTGGCCGAGACCGGCGACATGGTGGGTGGCCTGCTGCGTGAGGGCAATGCCGGCCCGGCCGAACATGCCGATACCTGGATCCCGCCTCTGGCCCGACGGCTCAACGAGAGCACCGGCGCCTCGGTTCGGGTGCGCATCGATGCGGGCTTCACCGACAATGACACGCTGGAAGCCCTGGAAGATCGTGACATCGAGTACCTCGGCCGACTTCGCAGCCACACGGGCCTGCAGAAGCTGGCGGCGCCCTGCCTGAAGCGGCCGCGGGGCCGTCCCCCCGAGCAGCCCCGGGAGTGGTACCACGACCTGGCGTACCAGGCGCGGTCGTGGCCGGCACCGCGCCGCGTGGTGCTGGTGGTACAGGAACACCCCGACGATCTGCTGCTGCACGCCTTCTTTCTGGTTACCAATCTCGGCCGGTTCGAGTGGCCGCCGGAAAGGGTGCTGGCCCTCTACCGCAAGCGCGGCAGCGCCGAAGCGCACATGGGTGAGGTGAAGTCGGCGCTGAATGTGCATCTCTCGTCGACCGATCGTGGCGCCTCTATCGTTCAGGACGTCATGGCGCGCAACGAGGTGAGCCTGCTGCTGAGCCTCTACGCCTACCAGGTGCTGCACGGGCTGCGCAGCCTGATGGAGCGGCAGACTGGCCGGGGCTGGAGTCTGCGTCGGGTGCGTGAACAGGTGCTGAAGGTTGCCGCCACGCTGTCGCTGCACGCCCGGCGGATCACCGTGCACCTCGGCGATGCCGCCGACAGGTGGTGGCCGACGTTGCTGAAAGGGTTGCCGAAGCTGATGGCACTGCCTTGACCCCGGCGAAACCCGCCACTGACCAGGCATCGAGCGACCGCGCCGGCGGCCGGCGTTCACGGCTGCCCGGAGGAATGCCATCAATGCCTTTACGTTATAAATAGTTCATAAAAATGGCTCGCCGGGCATAAGCGACGTGTCCCTCATGCATTCAATGCTGCCGGTGGCAGGCGCAGCCGACGCCATGGGGGTATAACGGCGCGATTCGACGTCCTCGTGAATAAGGCGGGCTCATGCCGGCCTTGTTCGAGTGAGTTCACCGTCAACCGACCATAGCACGCCCTCTCCGACGAATCCGGCAGGATCGGTTACGACATCGAAGCGCCAGTTATGAACACCATCAGGCCACCA
>NZ_KB907874.1 GCF_000382245.1 Kushneria aurantia DSM 21353 | reverse complement strand
ACCATCGCGCGCAGATCGAGGCCGTCGACGACCTCGACGATGAAGCGCGCCAGATGATCCTGAGGCAACCACTCATCAACGGATGGCGGAAGCAGATAGGGCGTGTGGCGATCGACAGGGCGGAAGTGGCTCATGGCGGATCCGGGATCAGATGGATGTCGGTATTATCTCATGCCCGGCGTGGAAAGTCCGACAGGCTGCTAGCTTGAAAAGTATACTAAGAGTGCGTTCCGGAACCGGCTTCTGCCACCGGGAGCAGGTTGCCACAAGGGCGCTATGAACCCCTCCATGGGCGCTACTATCGCTATCTGACCGCTATGGATGGCGGGAACGGCGGAAAATCAGGGAGTTTTTTCCGGCCATAGCGATAGACCCTTGTTTCAACCTCTCCTCGGCTACTGGTACATGGCAGTGTTTTGAAATGCGCTCTACAACCCGTGCGGGGCGGTCGACATGCGCAAGCAAATCGATGATCGGGCCCTTCTGGTGCAGGAAGCGATGGAGCTTGATCCCTTCGAGGCCGCGGAATCGCCAGCGCGACAAGGTGAAGCTGCTCCATTGGGAGCGCAACGGCTTCGTGGTCTGGTACAAGCGCCTGGAGCGCGAGCGGTTCACAGTGGCCAAAGCGCCTGGAATGCGACACCGCCAGCCGTTCTGCAACAGGCCATGAGTGTGTCTCCCTGTGCCAGCACCCGCGACACCAGTGTGACCAACAGTTCGCCAGAGTTACTGCCCGGCCTCACGCCGAATCTGCCGGACCTGTTCGATGTCGAGGCCGGCGACGCCGGCAATCGTCGTGTCATCCATCGAGGTCTGAGCAACAAGGTTACGCGCCACCTGCAAAGCACCTTCCTGACGGCCTTCCTGGCGGCCCTTCAGGATGCCGTGCTGCTCGCCTTCAGCCTTCAGCTGTTCTGCAATGGTCATGAGTGTGTCTCCCTGTGCCGGCACCCGCGACGCCAGTGTGGCCAACAGTTCGGCAGGAGCGCGGGTCTCGCCTGCCTGCAGCATGTAGTTGAGCAACGCCTGCAGTTGACTGCCATCAGTGTATCCCGCCATTAACAGCGTGACTATCTGCTCGACCAGTTCGGCCAGGTCGCGGTTGCGAATGTGTTTCTGCAGCAGTTCGAGCAGGGCCACCCGGCGGTGCTGCAGGATCTCGTCATCCGGCGTCACGGTGATGTCGATCAATGGAAAAGCATTGCCGTAGAGCTGTCCAGCCAGCGCTGGATCGTCAAACCCCTGCAGCCAGTTCATGGCGTACGGATAGGGACTGCGTTCGCCATGATAAAACAGCAGGGGAATGGCCAGCGGCAGTTGCTCGTGCCCTGCGGCCAGGTGCTGCTGCATGGCTGCAATGGCGTAGCGCATCAGGCGGAAGGCCATATGCCGGTCCGCCGTGCTCTGATGCTCGATGAGGCAGTAGACATAACCGTCACCGGCCGCGGTGTCGAGCGAATAGAGCACATCGGAACAGTAGGGGCGCAGGTCATCCTCCAGAAAGGAGCCGGGAGCCAGCTGTAGCGTCGCCAGATCGCACACCTCGCGCAGTACCACCGGCAGGTGGATAGCGAGAAAGTCCCGTGCGCTCTCGGGGTGCGACATGACAGCCCTGAAAGCGGCGTCATGGGGTGTCGGAGTTGGGTTTTTCATTCGGCAAGCCTACCACCTCATACCGTTGAGCTAACCTTCTGGCGCTGTTCCAGCGCAATTTCTACCACTGGTGAACCCGGCGACTCATGCTCGTGCATGTACTGTTTGCGTGCCGGGTCGATGCGGGTCTGCCATCCGGGCCCCTGATCCTTGAAGTGTTGCACCACCTCGGGGGAGAGCCGCATGGTGCCTGTCTGCCACGGGCTTTGCAGGTCACAGAAGTAGACGGCAATACCGGTATTTCGCGTGCCCCTGGCGTCATGTCATCCGCCAGGCCGAGCGGCTACCGACGTGCACCCAAAGCGCTGGAGGATCTGATTCAGTTTTTTGATGCGATGATGATTACGCCAACGATAGGGCGAGAGCGCACTGAGTTCACTCCTGCCGCGCGTATCCATCCACATCAGGGACATCTGATGTTTATACCCTGCCAATACCGCCCCGCGACACGAATTGTCGCCTGCACCGGCATAATGCACTCAGTGTCCCATTCCAAAGGAGCGCCCTTATGCCTACCTCGCCTATCCCGCTACACTTCTCCTGTCCCGCCTGTGGCTGGCACAAGACCACCAGACCCGCCAGCGATGCAGTGGTTCATGGCGTGGACTATTTCCGCCAGTGTCCGCACTGCAGCTACCACAAGCTGGACTCCCGTCGGGCCAGTCTGGTCGAGAAGCTGGCAGTCAACATAAGGCGATAGGCGCGCGGCGTTACCGGCAAATGCCAGTTGGCTACAGCGTCCGGCCAATAGCATCCTCCTGCCCGCTGGCATAAAAATTGCTTCACGTTTCACTTTTGCCTATTGCATGGCGGCGTCTGACTGGCTAGCGTGTTACCGAAAGGTAACCATCGGATTGACGCGCCCATGATGAAAACCTCGCTACAGCTTCGCGTCGGAACTCAGCTCACCATGACGCCCCAGTTGCAGCAGGCGATTCACCTGCTGCAGCTGTCGACGCTGGATCTGCAGCAGGAGATCCAGACAGCGCTGGAGAGCAATCCGATGCTGGAGCTCGAAGACGACGCCGGCTTCGAAGAGGTGCAGGCGGAAAGCGAAGCGGAGTGGTCGCAGGACATTCCCGACGACTACCCGCTCGACGCACGCTGGGACGACATCTACGCCGATGCCGGCGGCGGCTCGGCAGCGCCCGAAGGGCTCTCCGGCGTAGAGCATAATGCCGCCGATGCCAACCTGTGTGACCATCTGCGCCAGCAGATCGCGCTGCTGTCGCTCGATGAGCGCGAACGCCGCGTTGCCGCGGCCCTGCTCGATGCCGTTAACGTCAGCGGCTATCTCGACAGCACACTCGATGACATCACGGAGGGACTGCGCCAGCAGGGCATGAGCGGCCTGCGCGTCGCCGAGACAGAACGGGTGCTGATCACCCTGCAGCAGTGCGAGCCGGCCGGGGTGTTTGCGCGCGATCTGCGCGAGTGCCTGCTGATACAGCTCGACCAGCTGCCCGCCGACACGCCCTGGCTTGCCCAGACGCGCCGTCTGGTGCGCCAGTTTCTGGAAGCGCTGGGCAGCAACGACCGCCGTATGCTGAAGCGCCGGCTGGGGCTGGATGACAACGCCCTCGATGACGTCATCGCCACCATTCGTGCTCTATCGCCACATCCTGGCCACGCCTTCGAGAACGTCGACCAGCATCATGTCGTACCCGATCTGGTGCTGCACTACCATCGCGAACTGGGCTGGCAGGTCGAACTCAATCACCATGCCCTGCCGCGGCTGCGCATCCAGCCCGACTATGCCGCACTGATCCGCCGCGCCGATAAAAGCGACGACAACACCTTTCTCAAACAGCACCTGCAGGAGGCGCGCTGGCTGCTCAAGAGTTTGTCGAGCCGCAACGAAACCCTGTTGCGGGTGGGCAGCGAAATCATGGCGCGCCAGGCCGACTTCATCGAAGGCGGCGAGGAAGCGCTCAAGCCCATGATCCTCGCCGATATCGCCCGCGCCGTGGAGATGCACGAATCCACCATCTCGCGAGTGACGACCCGCAAATACATCCATACCCCGCGCGGCGTGGTCGAACTCAAGTACTTCTTCTCGAGCCAGGTCGGCCAGCAGGGCGACACCCATGCCAGCACCGCCATTCGCGCGCGCATCCGCAAGCTGATCGGCGATGAAACGCCGCGACGGCCCCTCTCCGACGCGCGTCTGGTGCAGTTGCTGGCCGACAATGGCATCGTGGTCGCGCGTCGCACCGTGGCCAAATACCGTGAGGCGATGGGCATTCCATCTTCAAGTGAACGCAAGCGGTTGGCCTGACACCAAAAGCGGGGTTTGCGCCACCGCGAAAAGCGTTACAATCACAGAGCAGCCATCGGGCTTGCTGATTCGGCAGCGCGGTCTCGCGTCGCCGGATAATTTCCGACTGAGGGGAGCCAGCCATGCAGGTCAATATCACCGGACACCACATCGAACTGACGGATGCACTGCGCGCTCATGTCAATCAGAAGTTCACCAAGCTGGAGCGGCACTACGACAACATCACCAACGTGCAGGTGACCCTGTCGGTCGAAAAGGAGCGTCAGCAGGCCGCCGCCACCCTGCACGCCGCTGGCGCCGAGCTGCATGCCCAGGCCGAGCAGGACGATCTATACGTCGCCATCGACGCCCTCACCGAGAAGCTTGACCGTCAGCTGGTCAAGCACAAGGAGAAAACCCAGGCACGCGCCCAGGGTAACGGTAAATACCTCTAGTCCAGGGATCTCACTTCCGCTCATGAATCTCGACCAGATACTGCCGCTCGAGCGTACGCTCTATAACGTCGAGGGGGGCAGCAAAAAGCGCGTGCTGGAGTTCTTCAGCAGTTTTATCGCGCAGAACACCCCCAGCCTCGACGGCCAGGAGATTTTTTCCCGCCTGATCAGCCGGGAGCGTCTGGGGAGTACCGGCGTGGGCAATGGCGTCGCCATTCCCCACGCCCGCAACGCCCACTGCCGCCAGCCGCTGGCGAGTTTCATGCGCCTTAAAAACCCGGTCGACTTCGACGCCATCGACGGCGAGCCGGTCGATATGCTGTTCGTGCTGCTCGTTCCCGAAGCCGCCGAGGATTCCCATCTGTCACTGCTGGCGCAGATCGCCGAGGTGATGAACAACGCCGATACCCGCCATGCGCTGCGTGCCGCCAGCGACCAGCCGTCGCTGCATGACACCCTGACCAACGCCATCCATCAGCTCTCGGGCAGGGGTTGAGCACCATGGAACTGGTGATCATCAGCGGCCGTTCCGGTTCGGGCAAGTCGATCGCCCTGCAGGCGCTGGAGGATCAGGGCTTTTACGCCATCGATAATCTGCCGGCCATGCTGCTGTCGCCGCTCATCGACGAACTGCAGGCCGGCAGTCCTCATCGCAGCCGGGTTGCGGTCAGCATCGACGCACGCAATCTGCCCGACGCGCTGGAACGTTTCCCGCAGCATCTGGATAACATCACCGGGCGCGGCATTCATTGCCAGGTGGTCTACTTGACCGCCGATTCTCGCGTTCTGCTGGAGCGCTACGCCGCCACCCGGCGCCGCCATCCGTTGACCCGCGGCACGCAGATGACTCTCGCCGAGGCGATCGAATCAGAGCATCAGTTTCTGTCGCCCATCCGTCATACCGCCGACCTGATCATCGACACCTCACAGCAGTCGGTGCATGATCTGCGTCGCCGAATCAGCGAACAGGTCGCGCGCCACGAAGCCAACGAACTGACCCTGACGCTGGAATCCTTCGGTTTCAAGCGCGGTGTACCGCCGGACGCCGATCTGGTTTTCGACGCCCGCTGCCTGCCCAACCCCTACTGGGATCCACGGCTGCGTGCCAGCACCGGACGCGATGCCGACGTCGTGGCCTTTCTGGAGTCCCACGAGGAGGTCAAGGCCATGTTCGACGACATCCGCGGCTGGCTGGAGCGCTGGCTGCCCGCCTACCGCGACAGCCACCGCAGTTACCTTACCGTGGCGGTGGGGTGCACCGGCGGACAGCACCGCTCGGTCTATCTGGTCGAGCGGCTGGGCGACCATTTTGCCGAGCGCTTCCCCACCGTACGCGTGCGTCATCGCGAATTGACCGTGCAGAGCCCTGTCGAAGAACGCCGCGATGCTGCAACGTGAGCTGACGCTGACCAACCGACGCGGCCTGCACGCCCGTGCCGCTACCCGGCTGGTCCAGTGCTGCCAACCCTGGAATGCCCGCGTCACGGTTTATCACGGCGAGCGCAGCGCCGACGCCGCCAACATCATGTCGCTTTTGATGCTTGCCGCCCCCTGCACCAGCGTACTGACCGTCACGGTGGAGGGCGACGACGCCGAACAGACCATGCAGGCGATCGTCGAGCTGTTCGAGGCACGCTTTTACGAAGACCACTGAGCAGGTTTCGCCAACGGCGTCATCTTCGCGACTTCTCCACGGTTTTCATTCCGCCCTCTGCTGGAATGAGCGCCTTTCAGGGCCCCTACTCTCTCGGAACGAGCGGCGATGAGTCACCATCCGGACAAGTTTCAAACTCGCCTCGAGCGCCTTGCCGAGGCGCTCGACAGCGGCGCCATGGACCAGGTGCGACGCCTGCTCAACCGCGGCCTGGCACCGGTGGATGTTGCTCGAGTACTGGAGTCAACGCCGCCGCGCGAACGCGAGCTGCTGTGGGAGCAGGTCGATATCGCCGCCCAGGGCGAGGTGCTGCAGTACCTCAACGAGGACATCCAGGGCACGTTTCTGACCCACATGGATGCGCCGCGGGTGGTCGAGGCGACCGAACCGCTCGACAACGACGACGCCGCCGACCTGCTGCAACAACTGCCCTACGCCAGACTGCAGGAAGTGCTCGACGTCATGCCCGTCGAGCGGCGCGCGCGGCTGGAAGCGGTGCTCTCCTATCCGGAGGACACCGCCGGCGGCCTGATGGACACCAATACCGTGACCATCCGTGCAGATGTCAGCCTCGAGGTGGTACTGCGCTATCTGCGCCGCCACAAGCGGCTGCCGGAGTCCACCGACAATCTGCTGGTGGTCAGCCGCCGCTTCGAGCTGATCGGTGCCCTGCCGATCAATCGCATTCTGGTCAGCGATCCAAGCGTTACCGTACGCGAGGTGATGGATACCGATATCGTCACCATCAACGCCCTCACCCATGAAGATGAGGTCGCCAGCGTATTCGAACGCCAGGACCTGATCTCGGCACCGGTCATCAGTCTCGACAACCGCCTGCTGGGACGAATCACCATCGACGACGTGGTGGACGTCATCCGCGAAAACGCCGCTCAGACCATGATGAACATGGGCGGCCTGGAAGATGAAGAGGACACCTTTGCGCCGGTGCTGCGCACCAGCCGACGGCGCGCCGTATGGCTGGGTATCAACCTGCTGGCGGCCACCGTGGTGTCGATCGCCATCGGCTTTTTCGAGGACACCATTCAACAGATCGCCGCGCTGGCCGTGCTGATGCCGATCGTCTCCAGCATGGGCGGTATCGCCGGCTCGCAGACCCTGACGGTGCTGATTCGCGGCATCTCGCTGGGCCACGTGTCGGGCGCCAATGTTCGCTGGTTGCTGGTGCGCGAGCTGATGGCCGGCACTCTCAACGGCCTCGTCTGGGCGGTGGTAGTGGCCGTCATGGCCATAGCCCGTTTTCAGGACTACCTGCTGGGGGGCATTATCGCCATGGCGATGGTGATCAACCTGATGGTGGCCGCGCTGATCGGCACTCTGATACCGATAGCGCTCAAGAAACTTGCCATCGATCCGGCGCTCTCCGGCGGCGTGCTGCTGACGACCATTACCGATATCGTCGGTTTCGTCGCCCTGCTGGGCCTGGCCACCATCTTTTATTTCTGACGCGAGGCGCCACGGCCGCCCGCTCCACTTTCATGGATATTCGATATGGCAAGAAAGTCTTCCCGCCGCCTCCAGCAGGAGGAAGAGCGCCGCCTGCTCGACGAACAGCGCGACGAATCGCTTTATCACGACAACGGCCGACCCAACAAGACGCGCCTCAAACACCAGGCCGAGGCGCTGCGCGAGCTGGGCGAGGCGATCATCGCCCTGCCGGAGGCTCAGCGCGCACGCCTGCCGCTTTCCGATGACATGCTGACGGCGATCGACGAGAGCCACCGCATCACCGCGCGTGAGGCGCAGCGCCGCCATCTGCACTATGTCGGCAAGGTCATGCGTCACGAGGATGTCGACGCCATTCGCGCCGAAATGGAGGCGATGGCGCGGGAGAAACGCCAGCGTGAGCTGCGCTTTCACCAGTTCGAGCAGTGGCGCGACCGCCTGATCGAGGGCGAAGGCGACGTGATTACCGAATTCGTCGCTCTCTACCCGAACGTCGACCGCCAGGCGCTGGGCCAGCTGGTGCGCAACGCCCGCGCCGAACGCGATGCCGGCAAGCCGCCGGTCAGCGCACGCAAACTGTTCCGGCTGATCCGCGATCACGCCGAGGCCTGACACCGCGATCAGGCGAAATCAGGCGCACAACATCGCCTATTCGCTGCGATCCAGCTTCACCTGCGGAGAGGTCCAGTCACCGCTGATGTTGTAATGCACCTGTGATACACGCTCGATCCAGGGCTTGAACAGCAGGTGCAGCAGATAGAGCGCGCCCCCTACCTGGGGAGCGCCCAGCGCCACCGCCGCCAGCGGCAGACTCTGGCTGACCGGTACCGTCACGCCAAGATCCAGATCGAGCTGCTGTGCCGGCAAATTGACACTGCCTGCGACCGAAAAGGCCGTGGCGGTACCGTCAACATGCACCGGCTCGGCCGTTTCCAGCACGCCGTCGTGCAATGTGGCGCGCCCATCGACCGACTGAAAGGCGACGCCCGAGCGGGTAACGTCGCTGAAATCAAGCCGCAGCCGGCGCACCAGATTATCCAGATTGAGCAGCGACACCAGGTTGGCCCATCGCGACTCGATGAAAGCCAAACGTCCCGGCCCCAGCGATATCCCGATACCGGCGTTGGCCTTTTCCAGATCGAACTGCCAGGGCCCTCCGGGCCACGCCATGCGCGTTTCGACGCTGCCGCTGTCGGTGTGAATCACATCGCTGATGCCCAGCGCCGCCAGCGTTCTCGCCAGATCGCCAAACTGCGCATCAAGGCGCAGGCGCGTCAGACTGCGCTCGTCGCCGGCGCTTTCCCATACCAGTCGACCACCGGCATCCAGGTCCGGCATGCGCAGCGTCAGCGGATCGATCTGCATGCCGTTGTCATCGGTGTGCCAGCGTCCGGAAAGGCTGGCCACGGTGGCACCGTCAAGCAGGATACGGTCGATATCGATCTCGCCGTCGCTCAACGCCGCCAGCCCCTCCGGCCAGGCAGCGGGCTCGCTGGCTTCCCGCGGTGTATTGTCGTCAACCCGCGCCAGTTCACGCCTGAAGGGGGTCAGATCGAGCCAATCGACCCAGGCGATGATCGGCAACTGCGGATCGTCACGCCAGTTGACCTCGCCGCGCATGAAAGAGCTGTCCGCCTCGATATGCCAGTCGTCGCCGCGCACGACGCCGAGGCCGGCGAAGTGACCCAGGCAGCCGACCTTGAATACGAGGCAGGGCGTGCGCACAAAGACACGCTCAATGGGCGCAATCTGCTGCGCCGGTGCACTGGGCCGGCGGCTCAGACTGTTCTCACCGGAACCGCTCGCCAGCCGCGAAATCGCCTGTTGCCAGGCCTCGACATCAAGGCGTTCGGGCCGCCAGTCGATGACCCAGTGCTCCTCGTCGGGCCAGGCAGTGGGCTCGGCCTGGGGCGGCAGGTTTTCGAGCCATACCTGGCCCTGGTTACTGTCGTGGCGCCAGCGCGCTCGCACCAGATCGCCGACGCGCAGATCGCCGGCACCGGCGTCGACGTTCACCTCCAGATCCAGCGGCAGTTCGCTGCCCGACGCCTTGCGGAAAGGCGTTGGCAGCAGCATGTTGAGTCCCGTCAGCGGCGATGTGGCGTGAATGCGGGTACCGCCTTCGCCAAAATCGACCTCGGAGCGGTAGTCGATACGACCGAATATCAGCGGCGTGATGCTCTCCAGCCCCAGCCAGCCGGCGACCCCGGCAACTTCACCTTCGCCGCTGACCGCTATGCCGTGCGGAAAGTCGAACTCGGCGCGTACCGGCCCCTCGAAAGCTCGCCCCTGCAGGTGACCATCGATATAACTCTGCTGCTGGCGATAGTGATAGCCCAGCCGGCCGGCGATATCGGTAATGGTCAGGTCCATGGGGGCGGCATAGAAACGCGTATCGTCGATACGCATGTCGCCGTCGAAGGTTACCGCCTCGGGATTGTCGGTGGGCAGTGACAGGCTGAGCGCTGCCAGCAGGCTGCCGTTGGCCCCCATCTGCTCGAGCGTCTGCCGCAGCGAGGCGTTATCCAGCGGCGCCTTTTGCAACACGCCGAGCAGCTCGCCAACGTTGCCGGTTACCAGCGCCGATGCCCTGAAGCGCTGATCGCGCAACGACGCCCGGGCACCGTGAGACTCGAGCCCCAGCAGACGGGCATGGGTCAGATTGGCTTCAAGGTTTTCGCCTGCCAGCTGCAGGTGGCCGTCGACGTCGGTCAACGGCGGCCACCCCTCCAGAAAGGTGAAAGCGGCATTGCGCGCCTCCAGCGAGACCCGCACCCGGTCGCGGTCCGGCGCCTGCGGCAGGTCATCGTTGAACACCAGGTGCAGCGCCAGCTCCCCCTCGGGAATGGTCGCCCGGTGAATGCGGCCGTCGAGCCACTGCCTGACCTCGGGATCGTCAACGGCGCGTACCGGCAGCCAGTCGCGCGGCGAATCGGTATCCACACCACCAAAGCCCAACTGCAGATCGAAGCTTTCCGGGCCGCTGCGCGGCACCACCAGTTTGAACGTGCCTTCGGCGCTGGCACCGCGCCGCTGCGCCCTGAGCCGTTCGGCGGCAAACAGAATGCGCCCCTCGTCGGCCACGCTGAAGGTCAGGGTGCCCGCAACGCTTTCGAGCTGCCAGGGGTCGAGAAATACGGTTGGCATCGCCAGTTGCGTATCGCGACCGGCAAACGCGAGCCGAGCGTCGAGGTCGTCCGCCTCCAGCCAGCCCGATATCGGCCCGTAGCCGGGAATTTCCTTGACCGGTCGGGCGCTGACATCGATCAGCGATGCCCGCGTATGCAGCGGGCCGTCGCCGTCACGCGACAGCGCCAGTCCACCCACCCGGCCCTGCAGCGACATCTGCGCCAGCATGCGCCGTAACTCGGCGTCCGACACCGGCAGCAGATCCGCGAGGGCCGACAGCGGCGAGAGCTCGAAACCGGTAGTATACAGAGCGAAGCGGGTAAAGTCGGGCGACGCCTCGAGCGAAGCGGCCTCCGGCAGCAGCCTCAACGCCCGGCCATCGCGACGCAGCTCACCGCTCTCCAGCGCGCCGCGCCAACCGCCGTTCTCATCGCGATGCAGATCGGCGGCCAGCCGCATGCCGCTCAGCTCGGCCTGCTCTTCGCCGGCGGCGAGTGCCAGCCGCGGCACATCGATGAGCAGCTGACTGCTCGCCAGCTCGCCCGACTGCCACTCCCCCCAGAGATCGAGCCTGCCCTCGATAGCGCCGGGCTCGAGCCGTGACGGCAGAGACGGTGCCAGCAGTGTCGCCAGGCGCAGCGCCTGGCGGGCATCGACGCCGAGTTGCAAACGCCCCGCCAGCGCGCCGCTCGCACCGAAACGTCCCGCCAGGGTAAAGCCGGGCGCGTCGCTGTCGTCCCAGCCCAGTTGCAGACTCAGCCGTCGCTCATCGCCGGTGCTGTCCACGAAAGCACGCCGGGCCACCAGTGTCGGGGTCGTCTCGCTTGCCAGCGGATGAAAGCGCAGCCGGGCGTCATTGATATCGAGACGCTGCGCCAGCAGTGTCTCGACCCAGCCGGTCAGACGCTCGGGACTGAAGTCGGGACCTTGCTGCGCAGAGGACGATTGCGATGGCTGCCAGCCCCATCCGCCGGCGTCGAACTGATACAGATCGAGGCGCACGCGATCGGCATCGAGGCCTTCGATAACCGGGCGCCGCTGCGTCAGGCTGGCCGCCAGATCGAGACGCGCATCGAGCTGACCGACGCTGGCAAGCGTTCGCCGGCCGCGATCATCTTCCAGCAGCAGATTGTCCACCGACACCACCAGCTCGCGCCCCTCAAGCTCGACGCTCAGATGCTGCCAGCGCATTTGCCAGGCCTGTGGCAGCGGCGCACGGCTCAGCAACCACTGCTGAACGCCACTTTGATCCAGCACCCCGAGGCGCAGCGACAATACCAGCGCGGCCAGCAGTGACAGCAGTACGGCGAACAGGGTCAGGAGCCAACGGACAAGAATGCGCAGCCAGTGCATATCGCTACATCAGTACGATGTCGTACTGCTCCTGTGCATAGTGCGGTTCGACCTGAAGGCGAATGGTGCCGCCGATATAGCCCTCCAGCTCGGCCAGGGGCGCCGACTCCTGATCGCGCAGGCGGTCGATCACGGCGGCCGAGGCCATTACCAGACAGTTTCTGGCAGAAGCGGTGCGCCCGCTGCGCACGATGTCGCGAAAAATGTCGTAGCACAGCGTCTCGGAACTGCGCAGACGGCCGCGCCCCTGACAGGTCGGGCAGGTTTCGCAGAGAATCTGTTCGAGGCTTTCGCGAGTGCGCTTGCGGGTCATCTGCACCAGCCCCAGCTCGGTTACGCCGGTCAGGCGATTACGGGCGTGATCGCGCTCGAGGGCCTTTTCCAGCGCCCGCAATACCTGGCGCTGATGCTCGCTGTCGAGCATGTCGATAAAGTCGACAATGATAATGCCACCAATATTACGCAGCCGCAGCTGGCGAGCGATGGCGCCGGCCGCCTCGAGGTTGGTCCTGAAAATGGTCTCCTCGAGATTGCGATGACCGACGAAAGTGCCGGTGTTGACGTCGATCGTACTCATCGCCTCGGTCTGATCGATGATCAGATAACCGCCCGACTTGAGGTCGACACGCCGCTGAAGCGCCCGTGCCAGTTCATCTTCCACCGAGAAAAGATCGAAAATCGGTCGCTCACCGGTATAGTGCTCCAGCCGCGACGCCACCCCGGGCATCAGCTGGCGGGCGAAGGCATGGACCTCTTCGAAGCTGTCACGGGAGTCGATACGTACCCGCTCGATATCGTCGCGCATCACATCGCGCAGCGTCCGGGTCGCCAACGACAAATCCTCGTAAAGCAACCGGGGCGGCTGCGCGCTGCGGCGCTCGTTGTCGATGTGTTGATACAGCCGCAGAACGAACGCCATGTCGGCGGCCAGCGCGGTCTCATCGGCGCCTTCGGCAGCAGTGCGTACGATAAACCCACCGCCGTGGTAACCACAGCTTTCGGCACTCGCCGTCACCAGTTGACGCAGCCGCTCGCGTTCACCGCTGTCCTCGATACGCTGGGAGACGCCGATGTGCGAAGCACCGGGCATGAATACCAGATAGCGCGACGGAATCGACAGCTGCGCGGTCAGCCGCGCGCCCTTGCTGCCGATCGGATCCTTGAGCACCTGCACCGTCAGGGGCTGGCCTTCGCGCAGCAGTTCACCGATCGGCCGCTCCGGCTCGCCCTGTCCCGACGGCGTAAGTTCATGAACGTGAAGGAAAGCGGTGCGATCGTGGCCGATATCCACGAATGCCGCCTGCATACCCGGCAGCACCCGCGCCACGCGCCCCAGATAGACATTGTTGACGATACCCCGACGGCGGCGACGTTCGATCCAGGCTTCCTGTAAAACGCCCCCTTCGACCACCGCGACGCGGGTCTCCATGGGCGTCAGGTTGATCAGAATCTCGCCACTCATCGACGCGCTACACTCCTTGACTTCAATACCCGCTGCCTTTGCCGTAGCCCAATACTGTAGACGTCATGAGCGGGTCGCTGCACAGGCCTTGTCATGATGAGAAAACGCTCTTCCGCAGTCTCTCCCCGTCGCGCCAGGGGGCTACCCCCTGACGCGCCAGCAGCTGCGCCGTCTCGCACAGCGGCAGACCGACGATCGCCGACCAGCTGCCCTCGATGCGCTCGACGAAAATCGCGCCCAGCCCCTGCAGCGCATAGCCGCCCGCCTTGTCGGCGCCCTCGCCGCTCGCCACATAGGCGGCGATCTCTTCCTCACCCAGCGGGCGAAAACGAACCTCGCTGACCACCAGCGCCTCCTCGAGCCCCGCCGGGCCGATCACCGCCACCGCGCTGATCACCTGGTGAGCACGCCCTGACAGCCGACGCAGCAGCGCCAGAGCATGGTCGGTGTCGCGGGGTTTGCCGATCAACTCCCCCTCCAGTGACAGCGCCGTATCGCCGCCCAGTACCGGCAGCGCGGCGTCACGGCAATGCCACCCGGCCTGCGCCTTGTGGCGCGCCAGTCGCTGCACCTGCTCAAGCGGTGACTCACCGGCCAGCGCTGACTCATCGAGATCGACGGGCAGAGCACGGGCGCTGATACCGATGCCGGCCAGCAGTTCGAGCCGGCGCGGCGACGCCGAGGCGAGAATCAGATCGAATGATGACATGACGGCAACCTGTCAGCAGATGAGTCGTCGCGAGGCGGCAGGCAGTGCGCCATCAGAAGGCAGCGAAACGTCGACGCAGAATCTGCATCAGAGTAAACAGCCAGGGCCACAGCACGCCACCCAGCAGTGCCGCCCCGACGAACTCGAGATGCAGCGCCCGCCCGGTAAACGTCGCATTGAGCCACTGATGAATCAGCTGCACCAGCGCCAGCACCAGGGTTACCAGCAGCGCCTGGCGCCACAGCGAATAGATCCGCATACGTTGGTAAAGCAGCAGTACCAGAAAGGCAATCAGCGCATAGAGCAGCGCATACATACCCAGCGCCGACCCCTGCAGCAGATCGAGCAGCAACCCCAGCGCGAAGCCGTGGAAAACCCCCACCCGCTGCGGATTCATGGTGCACCAGTAGATCAGCACCAGACCCGCCCAGTCCGGTCGCCACAGCAGCCACTGCTCCGGCAGGGGCATCATCTGCAGTACCAGCGCCGCCAGAAAGGAGAGCGGGATAATCACCGGATAACGACTCATGGCGCCTCTCCCGACTCGCCGGCGCGTGCTACCTCGAGCGCCACGCTGACCGCCTGCGGACTCAGCTCGGCGTGACGCCGCGCCAGCTGGTCGTGGGTAAACAGCAAAATGAAGTTGCGGCTGCGCTCGAGCTGCGCCACGGGAGCGGCCTCGACGGTCGCGAAGGGTGAACCGTCGTTGCGCACCATGCGGGTCACGCGCCCCACCGGATAGCCTTCGGGAAAGCGTCCGGCGAGTCCCGAGGTGACCAGCAGGTCACCGACCCGCACGTCGGTATTGTTGGGGACGTTATCCAGCGTCAGCATATTGGCCTGACCGGCGCCACGGGCGATGAAGCGCAGGCCGTTGCGGTTGACCTGCACCGGCACCGAGTGGCTGGCATCGGTAATCAGCAGCACCCGGCTGGAGTAGCGCGATACCGAGATCACCTGGCCTACCAGGCCCGCCGAATCGACAACCGGCTGACCGCTGTAGACGCCGCTGCGCTGGCCGCGGTCAATGATCATCTGCTGCAGGAAGGGGTCGTTATCGAGCGTCAGCAGACCCGCCGAGATCCACGGAATCTGCTGACGCGGTGCGGCGCGCAAAAGCGAGCGCAGACGGTCGTTTTCCGCCGACAGGCTGGCCATGCGCTGCACGCGCTGAGAAAGGGTGACAAGCCGCTCATGAAGGCGCCGATTTTCGTTGACCAGCCGGGTCTGGTCACTGAGCGCCAGCGAGGCGAGGCTCAGCCCGCGCGCCGGCAGGCTGACGATCCACTGCACCGGCGCCACCAGTGACGACACCTGAGCACGCACGTCTTCCATCCAGCTCATGCGCTGGTCGGCAAACATCAGAAAGGACGCCAGTATGACGCACAGAATCATCCGGTAACCGGGAATGGGACCGTGCGAAAAAAGCGGTTTGATAGACCTTACTCCCGCGGAACCGAGGCGGCCGGCGTGACCGGCCGCGCCCGGCTCATTCGGTGGACAGATCAGTCAGTAGACAGCAGCTCGAAGCTGTGCTGATCGATCATCTCCAGCGCCTTGCCACCGCCCCGCGCCACACAGGTCAGCGGATCCTCGGCGACGATGACCGGCAGACCGGTCTCCTCGGCGATCAGCTTGTCGATATCACGCAGCAGCGCGCCGCCGCCGGTGATCACCACACCGCGATCGGCGATATCGGAAGCCAGCTCCGGCGGCGATTGTTCCAGCGCGCTCTTGACCGCCGCCACGATCGACGACAGCGGCTCCTGCAGGGCATCGAGAATCTCGTTGGAGTTGAGCGTAAAGCTGCGCGGCACGCCCTCGGCAAGATTGCGGCCACGCACGTCGATCTCGCGCAGCTCGCCGCCGGGCCAGGCGCAGCCGATCTCCTCCTTGATGCGCTCGGCGGTCGACTCGCCGATCAGGCTGCCGTAGTGGCGGCGTACGTAGGAGGTGATCGCCTCGTCGAAGCGGTCGCCGCCGACGCGCACCGACTCCGAATAGACCACGCCGGAGAGCGAAATGATGGCGATCTCGGTGGTCCCGCCACCGATGTCGACCACCATCGACCCCTGCGCCTCTTCGACCGGCAGGCCGGCACCGATGGCAGCTGCCATCGGCTCCTCGATCAGAAAAACCTCGCGCGCGCCGGCGCCCTCGGCCGACTCCTTGATCGCGCGGCGCTCGACCTGGGTCGACATGCAGGGCACGCACACCAGTACACGCGGGCTGGGGGTCAAAAAGGTACTCTGGTGTACCTTGCGGATGAAGTACTGCAGCATCTGCTCGGTAACGGTGAAGTCGGCGATCACGCCGTCCTTCATGGGCCGGATGGCGGTGATGTTACCCGGCGTACGGCCCAGCATGCGCTTGGCATCCAGACCGACTGCGGCCACGGTGCGCATGCTGCCGGACTGGCGGATGGCAACAACCGACGGCTCGTCGAGAACGATACCGCGACCGCGGACATAAATCAGTGTGTTGGCCGTTCCCAGATCGATGGAGAGATCGCTGGAAAACAACCCCCGTAAACGTTTAAACATGAAAGTCTTTACCTGCGCCAGACCGGAACTTGTGCGGATGCAGACGGTACCATCGCCACCACAGAGCGGCAAGCTGGCCGCCTGCCATATAGAGGGCGCTTGTGGTACCGTCTCGACACCATGGAAAATATGTACCCGTTCGTACTCTAGCCACGTCGGGTTTTTGGCGTGGCGGGTTCACCGTTGCGCATTATCGCACGGAAACTGCTGGTACCCTACACCACAGCGTACTCGCGAGGCGCGTGGGAAACGATTTCACGACATTAAGCGGTACAACGTTACAGGAACGGAGCATCATGGCAATCGAACACGCCGACGTAATGCGCGCCGCCCATCTGGCGCGGCTGGGCCTCGACGATAACGACGCCGAGCGCTATGTCGAGGATCTGTCGCGCATTCTCGAGATGGTCGACCGCCTCGCCGAAGTCGATACCGAGGGTGTCACGCCGCTGTCGCATCCGCTGGACGCGACCCAGCCGCTGCGCGCCGATGAAGTGACCGAAGCGGACCGCCGCGACACTTTTCAGCGTATCGCACCGGCCACCGCCGACGGCCTCTACCTGGTGCCGCGAGTGGTCGAATAACGTCCGCTCTCACATCGCAAACGACAGGCGACGACCCGACAACACGACCGCCGGCGCGGCACGCCGGCGTCCGAGGAGCGACAGCCCCCCATGCATGACAGAACTCTTGCCGAACTGGCACGCGGACTCGCCGGCGGTGAATTCACCAGCCGCGAGCTGACCGCGGCACTGCTCGAACGCATCGAGCGCATCGACCCGGCGCTCAACAGCTTCATTAGCGTTACCGGTGAACAGGCATTGAACGCCGCCGAGCGTGCCGACAGCGCCCGTCAGCAGGGCAAAGCCGGTGCCCTTGCCGGCCTGCCGCTGGCCTACAAGGATATCTTCTGCACCGAAGGGGTGCGCACCAGCGCCGGCTCGCGCATGCTGGACAATTTCATCGCGCCCTACAGTGCCACCGTGGTGGACAAACTCGAACGCGCCGGTCTGGTCAGCCTTGGCAAGACCAATATGGATGAGTTCGCCATGGGCTCGTCCAACGAAAACAGCTGGTACGGCCCGGTCAAAAACCCCTGGAACAGTGAACTGGTGCCCGGCGGCTCCTCCGGCGGCAGCGCCGCTGCGGTGGCTGCCGGGCTGGTACCGGCAGCGCTGGGCACGGATACCGGCGGCTCGATCCGCCAGCCGGCCGCCTTCTGCGGCATCACCGGGCTCAAGCCGACCTATGGGCGGGTGTCGCGCTACGGCATGATCGCCTACGCCTCGAGCCTCGACCAGGCAGGCCCGATGGCGCGCTCGGCGGAGGACTGCGCGCTGCTGCTGAACGCCATGGCGGGCCACGACCCGCGCGACTCCACCAGCGTATCGCGCGCCGTGCCGGACTACAGCCGCGAACTCGACAAGCCGCTGGACGGCCTGCGCATCGGCCTGCCGGCGGAGTATTTCGGGGAAGGGCTCGACGCCGATGTCGAAAAGGCGGTTCGCGAGGCGGTGAAGGTCTACGAGTCGCTGGGCGCCAGGGTAATCGACGTCAGCCTGCCGCATACCGGCATGGCGATTCCGGCCTACTACGTCATCGCCCCCGCCGAGGCGTCGTCGAATCTGTCGCGCTTTGACGGCGTGCGCTTTGGCCATCGCTGCGACGATCCCGCCAGCCTCGAGGATCTCTACAAGCGCTCGCGCGCCGAAGGCTTCGGCGAGGAGGTCAAAAGGCGCATCCTGATCGGCACGCATACCCTCTCGGAAGGCTTTTTCGACGCCTACTATCGCAAGGCACAGCAGGTGCGCCGACTAATTCGTCAGGATTTCCTCGACGCCTTCGACAAGGTCGACGTACTGATGGGCCCCGCCGCGCCCACCACCGCCTTCAAACTGGGCGCCAAAGCCGATCCGGTGCAGATGTATCTGCAGGATATCTACACCATCGCCGTCAATCTGGCCGGCATTCCCGGTATCAGCATTCCGGCGGGACTGGTAGGCGGCAACCACCCGACGGATCATCGTCCGGTAGGCCTGCAGATTCTCGGCCCGCACTTCGGCGAGGCGCATCTTCTCAACGTCGCCCACGTTTATCAGCAGGCCACCGACTGGCATCAACGCCGTCCGCCGGTCGAGGGGCAGGCATGAATCAGGGAGCAGCGAACATGCAGTGGGAAGTCGTGATCGGGCTCGAGGTCCACGTTCAGCTTTCGACCCGCTCGAAAATCTTCTCCGGCGCCTCCACCGCCTTCGGCGCCGAGCCCAACCGTCAGGCCTGCGCCGTCGATCTGGGGCTGCCCGGCGTGCTGCCGGTGCTCAACGAAAACGCGGTGGCAATGGCGGTACGCTTCGGGCTGGCGATCGACGCCGAGATTCCCGAGTACTCGACCTTCGAGCGCAAGAACTACTTCTATCCGGACCTGCCCAAGGGCTACCAGACCAGCCAGATGGCGCACCCCATCATCGGCCGTGGCGAAGTGGAGATCACCCTGCCCGACGGCACTACCCGGACCGTGCGTATCCACCACGCCCATATGGAGGAGGACGCCGGCAAGTCGCTGCACGAGGACTACAGCGGCATGAGCGGCATCGACCTCAACCGCGCCGGCACGCCGCTGCTGGAGATCGTTTCCGAACCCGACATGCGCAGCGCCGAGGAAGCCTCCGCCTACCTGCGCGCGCTGCACGCCATCGTCACCTATCTGGGCATCTCCGACGGCAATATGGCCGAGGGCTCGATGCGCTGCGACGTCAACATCTCGCTGCGACCGCGCGGCCAGCAGACGCTGGGCACCCGCGCCGAGATCAAGAACGTCAACTCCTTTCGCTTCGTCGAGCGCGCCATCGCCTTCGAGATCGAGCGTCAGAGCGAGCTGCTCGAGGACGGCGGCATCGTGGTCCAGGAGACCCGACTCTACGACCCGGACAGTGACGAGACGCGCGCGATGCGCACCAAGGAGGAGGCCAACGACTACCGCTACTTCCCCTGCCCGGATCTGCTGCCGCTGATGCTCGACGAGGCCTATGTGGAGCACCAGCGTAGCCTGCTGCCGGAGCTGCCCTCCGAGAAGCGCCACCGCTTCACCGGCGAGCTGGGGCTGTCTGCCTACGACGCCGGCGTGCTGACCGCCAGTCGGCCGCTGGCGGAGTATTTCGAACGCGTTCACGCGGTTTGCGGCGACGCCAAGCTGGCCGCCAACTGGGTACAGGGCGACCTGATGGCGCGTCTCAACCAGGATGGCCTCGACATCAGCGAAAGCCCGGTCAGCGCCGAGCAGCTGGGCGGACTGCTGTCGCGCCTTGCCGACGACACCATCAACGGCAAGGCCGCCAAACAGGTGTTCGCTGACCTGTGGGCCTACAAGGGCGAGAGTGCCGACGAGATCATCGCCGCGCGCGGTCTCAAACAGGTCACCGACAGCGGCGAGATCGAGGCGCTGTGCGACCGGGTGATCGCCGACAACCCGGCCCAGGTCACCCAGTATCGCGAAGCCAGCGAGGACAAGCGCGGCAAGATGATCGGCTTTTTCGTCGGCCAGGTGATGAAAGCCTCGCGCGGTACCGCCAACCCGCCCCAGGTCAACGCCATGCTGAAAGAGAAGCTCGACGCGCTGCTTTAGGCTCGTCAGACGTCAGGGGCGCTACGGCGCCCTTTGCGTTGACGATCTGGCGCATTCGGAGCGCCGCCATCGACGTCAGCCCGGATAAAGCGAAGTGCCGATGACAGCGGCGTCGCTTTTCAGCTATCCTGGCACCATCCACCCCCTTGTTGCTCTGGATCAATCCAATGCCGCGCCTCGCCCGGCGACTTACGACATGGACGTCGAACGTGCATGCGTCAGACAAGGAGAACCCCATGACCGGCTCCACGTTCGTGACCCTCGAACGCCAGCCCGGGCAGGCGATCGACGACAGCCGCCTGCAGCGCGAGCTGCACGACACCATTAGCGGTGTGCTGCATGACAGTGCCCACCACGGCATTGTCCGCGACGCCGTCGACCATCATCTGGCCGCCGCCGGCGGTTATCTGCGCGCCCGTCTGGGCTACCGGGCCGCCGTGGCACTCGGCATCGATCATCGCGATGCGCTCCACTGCGCCTGCATCAGTGAACTCTTGCACAACGCCTCGCTGATCCACGACGACGTACTCGACCACGACAGCCAGCGTCGCGGCCAGCCCAGCGTCTGGCGCGTCTGGAACGAAAGCGTCGCCATCTGCCTGGGCGATCTATTCATCTCCGCCGCCTATGGCGTCATCGCACGACTGGAAAGTCATGCCGCGCGTCTGCCGGCGCTGCTGCTGCAGGTTCACCACCAGGTGCACAGCACCATCAATGGCCAGGCGGACAGCTTCGGGCTGGCGCTACAGGGCGAGGCCGATTTCGACCAGTACTGCCGTGCCGCCTGCGGCAAATCCGGCCCGCTGTTCGCGCTGGCACTGGAGGCGCCGCTGACGCTGACCGGCCACGACGACGAGACGCTCAAAAACGCGCGCGGTGCGGCACTGGCTTTCGCCACCGTCTATCAGCTGGTCGATGACATCGAGGACTACGAGGACGATATGCGCTGCGAAGGACCCGGTATCTGCAACATGCTGCATGCGCTGATCGAGCGTGGCGACGCCGCTCCCGAGCTGTCGGCACGCGACTATGGCCGCCTCAGGCTGGCGGAAACCCGCCACACCGCCGAGCGGCTGCCGGCGCGCTGCGGCGCGGCGCTGATCGGCGAGGCCAACCGGCTGGAGGCGCGACTGGTCGCCGTCAGTGGAGGTGAGCAATGAGCCGGGTCATCGTTATCGGCGGCGGTTTCGGTGGCATGGCGGCCGCCCTGCGAGCGCGCCGCAAGGGCTATGACGTCACCCTGATCGAGCGCTGCGACCGCCTCGGCGGCCGCGCCCAGGTCTTCGAGCAGGACGGCTTTCGCTTCGATGCCGGTCCCACCGTAATCACCGCGCCCTTCCTGTTCGAGGAGCTGTTCGAACTCTTCGATCGTCGCCTCGATGAGTACGTCGAGATGGTGCCGCTCGATGTCTGGTACCGCTTCTACTTCCAGGACGGTCGCACCTTCGACTACGGCAGCGACCTCGACGCCACCCTGGCCGATATCCGCCGCTTCAACGAAGCCGACGCCGACGGCTACCTGCGTCTGCTGGAGACCTCGCGGCAGATTTTCGAGGTGGGCTTCGAGCAGCTCGCCGACCGCAGCTTTCATCAATTCTCCACCATGGCGGCGCAGATTCCGGCGCTGCTGCGGCTCAAGAGCTATCGCTCGGTGTGGCAAATGGTGTGCGCTCATATCGAGGATGAACAGCTGCGTCAGGCCTTCTCGATTCCGCCGCTGCTGGTGGGGGGCAATCCCTTCCATACCACCAGCATCTACGCGCTGATCCCCTATCTGGAGCGCAAGTGGGGCGTGCACTTCCCCATTGGCGGCACCGGCGCGCTGGTGGCGGCGCTGGAGAAACTGATGCGCGAGCAGGGCATCGAAATCCGCACCGCCACCACCGTCGAGCGCATCAGCGCCGACAACGGCCGCGCCACCGGCGTGGCGCTGGAGAGCGGCGAGCAGCTCACGGCCGACGCAGTGATCAGTAACGCCGACGCGGCGCATCTTTACACCCACATGGTCGAGCAGCGCTCCACCAGCGCGCGTCTCAAGCTGGCCGGGGCGAAGTACTCGATGGGCCTCTACGTACTCTACCTCGGTACCCGCGCGCAGTTTCCCGACATCGAACACCACACCATCTGGATGGGGCCACGCTACCGCGAACTGCTGGAGGATATCTTCGAGCACCACGTGCTGGCCGAGGACTTCTCGCTCTACGTCCACCGCCCCACCGCGACCGACCCCTCCTTTGCCCCCGAGGGTTGCGACTCCTTCTACATTCTGGCCCCGGTACCCAATCTGCAGGGCGATATCGACTGGTCGCAGGAGGGCGAGCGCCTCGGCGACGCCATCATCGATGCCCTGGAGGCGAGCCTGCTGCCGGGACTGCGCGAATCGATCAGCGTACGTTTTCACATGACGCCCCGCGAGTTCAGCGAGCGCTACCTCTCCATGCACGGTAGCGGCTTTTCGGTGGCGCCCATCTTCCGCCAGTCCGCCTGGTTTCGCTTTCACAACAAGAGCGAAGTGCTGAACAACCTCTATCTCACCGGCGCCGGCACTCATCCCGGTGCCGGTCTGCCGGGGGTGCTCTCCAGCGCCCGCGTGGTCGACAACCTGCTGCCGGCCGCCGGTCACCAATGAGTGACGACGCAACGACGCGCGACGCCGAAGCGATTCTGGCCCGTCACGGCAAATCGTTTCGCTTCGCCAGCCGCTTCATGGAGCCGGGCGATGCCCGCGACGCCGCCCTGCTCTACCGGGTATGTCGCGAGCTGGACGACCTTGCCGACCAGGAGATGCCCACCGAGGCGCAGAATCGCGACGCCCACCGGCGACTGGCGCAGGTGCGCGAGGAGCTCGTCAACGACCGCGGCAATGACCTTCTGAGCCGCCTGCTGCTGGATCTACAGCGGCGGCGCGGCCTGGATACCCGCGCCGCAGTGGCGCTGATCGACGCCCTGATCGAGGATGTCGAAAGCCCCGCTCTGATCGTCGACGAGACCCGGCTGCTGCGCTACTGCTACGGCGTGGCGGGTGCGGTGGGGGTGCTGATGTGCCCGGTCGTGGGGGCGCCGCAAAGCGCCACGCCCCACGGCATCGACCTGGGACTGGCGATGCAGATGACCAACATCGCCCGCGACGTGCGCGAGGACGCCGAAATGGGCCGGCGCTACCTGCCCGCCGACTGGGTCGAGGGCATGACGCCCGCCGACATCGCCACCGCCGATGAGCGCCAGCAGATGCTGGTCTCCGGCGCCATCGACCGCCTCTTGAGCCTGGCCGAACGCTACTACGCCAGCGCCGCCGACGGCTTCGTCGCCATTCCGGGGCGCAACCGCCGGGCGATTGCGGTGGCCGCCGACGTCTATCGCGCCATCGGCTGGCGCCTGTATCGCCAGCGCCTCGCCTGGTGGCAGGGGCGCGTGGTGGTGCCGCTGCCCACCAAGCTGTGGCTCGCCACTCGCCGCGGGCTGGGGCGCGGCGCCATTCGCGCCGCCGGCCGCAACGACCATGACGCCAGCCTGCACCGCGCCATCGCCGATCTGCCCGGTGCCCACGACGCTGCCGGTATCTCGCGCGTTGACCCGCGCCTGCTGGCCGCCGACAGCGCTATCCATGAATAAGGGCATTGAGCTTTTGATCGTCGGCGGCGGCTGCGCCGGGCTAAGCCTCGCCTGGCGGCTGGCGCAGCGCCCCGATGCGCCGCGCACTCTGATTGTCGAACCACGCCGGCAGTATGATGACGACCGCACCTGGTGCGGCTGGCCGGTGACCAACCACCCCTTTCGCGCCGACGTCACCGCCCGCTGGGAGAGCCTTGGCGTGCACAGCCCACGGCGCAGCGTGCGCGTGGCGTGTCGGCGCTACCCCTACGAAATGCTGGAATCGGGACACTTTTATCAGCGCACGCTGGACGCCATAGCGCAGAGCGCGCCTGTCGAACTGCGCCGTGGCACACGTATCGCCGAGCTAAAGGAGAACGACAGCGGCGTCGTGGCGCATCTCGACAGCGGCGAACGTTTGAACGCCCGCTTCGCCGTCGACACCCGCCCTCGCCCGCGGCGTCTCGAAGCGCCCTGGCTGTGGCAGGATTTTGCCGGAATCAACGTCGAATCCCATCATATTGCGCCGCACGCTGAACTGATGGATTTCCGCGTGGGCGACGGCCGCGAAGGCGGCATTGACTTCCTCTACATGCTGCCCTATGCCTCCCATCGGGCACTGTTCGAGTGGACCCGTTTCGGCCGACCGCCGACCGATCCCGGGGTGCTGCAAAGGCGTCTGCAGAGCTGGCTGGATGAACGGCTGGGCAGCAGTTGGCAGGCGCTGCGGCGCGAAACCGGTACTCTGCCAATGGCCCCCGCAGCGCCCCACCACGGCCATCGTATCGCAGTGGCCGGCGCCTTTGGCGGCTCGATGCGCGCCGCCACCGGCTACGCCTTTCACGCCATCCAGCGCTGGGCCGAGCGCTGCGCCGAAGCACTGCTTGCCGGCAGCGCACCGCTCAGCGACACCCAGGGCCCCTGGCTTGCACGGCTTGACCGGGTTTTCATGAGTACGCTGGAGCGCTACCCGGAACGCGCCCCGGAGTTCTACTGCCAGCTGTTCGAGCGCGCGCCCACCGAATCACTGATCCGTTTTCTAAGCGGCGTGCCCACGCCCGGGGACACCCTGGCGGTGATGCGCGCCCTGCCCTGGTGGCCGCTGACCAGCACGGCGCTGAAGCAGTGGCGGCATCTATTCTGAGCAGGATATCGCCCCGCCGGTTGCCCGGCGGGGCGTGCATGAAGGCCTTGTGATCTCTGCCAGACGTCAGGCAGAGATCTGCCCATCACCGTGGGCAGGCTCCATTTTGGTCACTTCAACGGGAGCAGCGACCGGACGGCTCAGTACGTCGCGCAGCATGCTGCGGTCCAGCTCACGCTCCCAGGCGGAGACCACTACCGTGGCCACACCATTACCGATGAAGTTGGTCAGCGCACGGCACTCGCTCATGAAGCGGTCGACCCCCAGAATCAGCACCATACCGGCCACCGGAAGGCTGGGGACGACCGCAAGCGTCGCGCCCAGGGTGATAAAGCCGGCACCGGTGACACCGCTGGCACCCTTGGAGGTCAGCATCGCCACCAGCAGCAGAGTAATCTGTTGGGTCAGGGTCAGGTCGGTATTGGTCGCCTGAGCGATGAACAGCACCGCCATGGTCATGTAGATGTTGGTACCGTCAAGGTTGAAGGAGTAACCGGTGGGTACCACCAGACCAACCACCGAGCGCGAGCAGCCGGCACGCTCCAGTTTCTGCATCAGCTGCGGCAGCGCCGACTCCGAGGAGCTGGTACCCAGCACGATCAGCAGCTCCTCCTTGATGTAGCCGATAAAGCGAAAGATGTTGAAGCCCACCCGCCAGGCGACAATTCCCAACACCACGACGACGAAGAAGATAGCGGTAAAGTAGAAGGTGCCCACCAGCTTGAGCATCGGCAGTAGTGCACCCAGACCATATTTACCGATGGTAAAGGCAATGGCACCGAAGGCACCGATCGGTGCAAGGCGGGTAATGAAGCCAATGATTTTGAAAAAGACCTTCGACAGCAGCTCGATGCCATGAATCACCGGCGCGCCCTTGTCGCCCAGCGCCGAAACCGCGGCACCGGTCAGAATCGCCAGCAGCAGCACCTGCAGAATGTTGCCGTCGGAAAAAGCACTGATGAAAGTGTGCGGAATGATCCCCAGCAGGAAATCTACCGTACCGTGACTGGCCGCAGCGGTGGTGTACTGGGAAATGGCGCTGGTATCCAGCGTCGCAACGTCGACATTGAAACCGCTACCCGGACGAAAAAGATGGCCCGACAGCAGACCGATCAGCAACGCAAAGGTGGAGACGACTTCGAAGTAAAGCAGCGCCTTGCCACCTACCCGCCCCATCTGTTTCATGTTCTGCATACCGGCGATACCGCTGACCACGGTGCAGAAGATGATCGGGCCGATCACCATCTTGATCAGGGCGATAAAACCATCGCCCAGCGGCTTCATCTGCTGACCGAGAGCGGGGTAAAAGGCACCCAGAAGACCGCCCAGCACGATGGCGATGATGACCTGGATGTAAAGCACCTTGTAGAAGGGTCTTTGAAGCGTCTGCATGGTGATTCCCCTTGGGAAATCGGCCGCCCGACGGCGGCAGTCACAGAATGTCGGTTATCGGCGGCGGGAGATATTCGCGAGGATAGCCGGCGGTCTTTTTTGACCGGAGGGCGCGAGGGTATGGTCAGCCACTCGACACCGTCCGACACCGCGCGGTGTCAACTTCACCGGCGGGGTCGAGCGCAGTCTGCACCGTCGTTATCCGCGCCCCTATTCGACCAAGGTGGAAAAACGCCATTGTGAAAATATTTAAACCAAACGCGCCGTAACGCGCTTTACTTTATCCTGCCCACGACAATAATCGACCGCGAGGACAGCGCATGAACGCAAGCCAGGATCCGACCCGTGAAGCGCGAGATTTCCTCGCGGCGCATACCGACATCGCCCGGGTGGATGTGCTGATCAGCGACCTCAATGGCGTACTGCGCGGCAAACGCATTCCCCGCGACAGCCTTGAGGCGGCGTTCGCAAACGGCATCAATCTGCCCGCCTCCATCTTCGCCCTCGATATTACCGGTAACACTATCGAGGAGACCGGGCTGGGGCTCGACAGCGGCGACGGCGACCGCGCCTGTATGCCGATTGCCGGTACCCTGGCGGTCGTTCCCTGGCAGCAGCGCGCGCCGACCGCTCAGCTTTTGATGACCATGGTCGAACCCGACGGCCGCGGTTGGCACGCCGACCCACGCCAGGTACTGGCCGGCGTGCTGGCAGGCTTTACCCATCAGGGGCTGACCCCGGTAGTGGCGATCGAGCAGGAGTTCTACCTGCTCGATACCCAGCGCGGTGATCGCGGCCAGCCGCAGCCGCCGCGCTCGCCGCTGACCGGCGAACGGGCACGCTCCAGCCAGCTCTACTCGATCGGTGAACTGGACGAATACGCTGACTTCATCGAAGCCATCCACCACGCCTGCGAAGCACAGGAGCTACCGCTGGACACCGCCCTCAAGGAGTGTGCGCCGGGGCAGTTCGAGATCAATCTGCGTCACCGCCAGGACGCCCTGCGCGCCTGCGACGACGCCGTGATGCTCAAGCGTGCCATCAAGGGTGTCGCTCAGCAGCACGGCTTCGATGCCACCTTCATGGCCAAACCCTGGGGCGATGAGGCGGGTAGTGGCACCCATGTGCACATCAGCCTGCTCGACGGTGATGGTCACAACGTGCTGGCCGCCGCCGACGGCAATCCCATGGGCAGCGAGCGGCTGCGCCACGCCATCGCCGGGGTGCTGGAACTGATGCCGGCGTCGATGGCGGTCTGCGCCCCCAACCTCAACGCCTTTCGCCGCTTCCAGCCGGGACTCTACGTACCGTTGACGCCCTGCTGGGGCTTCGACAACCGCTCGGTCGCAGTGCGCATCCCCTCCGGTCCGGCCGCCGCTACCCGGCTGGAGCACCGTGTGGCCGGCGCCGATGTCAATGTTTATCTGCTCACCGCCGTACTGCTCGCCGCCATGGCGCACGGCCTCGATAACCGCCTTGAGCCCCCTGCGCCGGTCGAGGGCAACGCCTACGATCAGCTCGAGGCGAGCCTGCCCGACTCATGGGGCGTGGCGCTGGAGCTGTGGCTGGAAAACGAGGTGCTGGGGGAGCGGCTGGGGCATGACTTTCAGCGTATCTTTTATGCCAACCGCCAGGCGGAACGGGCGCTGGCCCAGCGCACCGTCAGCGCGCTGGAGTATGAGTGGTATCTGCGTCTGGTGTGAAGAGCAGCTCTACACCCCCAGCCGGTCGCGCAGCGCATAGTACCAGGCCCCCAGCGCCGAGATCGGCACCGAAAAGCGCTGGCCGCCGGGAAAGTGGCGATGCGGAATAGCCGCGAAGGCGTCGAAGCGTTCGCCCTCGCCGCGAACAACCTCGGCGATCAGTCGGCCGGCCAGGTGCGAAGCGGTGACCCCATGGCCGGAGTAGCCCTGGGCGTAGTAGACGTTATGGTTGAGCCGGCCGAACTGCGGCAGACGGTTGAGAGTGGCGAGAAACCGGCCGCTCCAGGCGTAGTCGATGCGCACCTTCTCCAGCTCGGGAAAGGTTGTGAGCATTTTGGGGCGAATGGCGCGCTCGATGCTGGCCGGGTCGCGGCCGCCATAGTTGACGCCACCGCCGTAGATCAGCCGCCGCTCGGCGCAGAGCCGGTAGTAGTCGAGCAGATAGTTGCCATCCTCCACCGCCCGGTCGGTGGGCAGCAGCCGCCGGGCGGTGGCGTCGTCCAGCACCTCGGTAGCGATGATCTGGGTCGCGCAGGGCATTGCGCGCGCCGCCAGCGCCGGCACCACGCGGCCGAGATAGGCGTTGCCGGCGATCACCGCGCGCTCGGCCTCGATGGCCCCGCCTTCGGTGTGCACCACGACCCGCTCGCCCTGCTCGAGCCGTGTCATCGGCGAGTTTTCGAAGATCACCCCGCCGAGCGTCTCCAGCGCTGCCGCCTGGCCCAGCACCAGCTTGAGCGGGTGCAGATGGCCGCCGGAGTGGTCCAGCAGCGCGCCGACGTAGCGGGCGCTGCCGACCTCGCGGCGGTAGTCGCTCTCCCCCAGCAGCGTCAGCTCACGATGGCCAAAACGCTCCCACAGCGTCTTCTGCTCGGCCATGGCGGCAAACTGTTGGCGGTTGCAGGCGGCGAACAGATTGCCTTGCCTGAGGTCGCAGCGAATCGCGTAGCGCTCGAGGCGCTCTCGAATGATGCGATTACCCTCGAAGGCCATCGATCCCAGCGCGCGAGCGCTATCCTCGCCGTAGCGCGCGGCGATGTGATCCATGTCGCGGCTATAGCTGTTGACGATCTGGCCGCCGTTGCGGCCGCTGGCCCCGAAGCCCACTCGCCGGCTCTCCAGCACCGCCACGCGAAAGCCCTGCTCGGCAAGATGCAGCGCCGCCGAAATACCCGTGTAGCCCGCCCCCACCACGCAGATGTCGAACTGCTGATGCCCCTCGAGCGCCGGCCGTGCCGGCGCCTCGCTGACGGTGGCGGCGTAGAGCGTCGCGGGGTAGCCATCGCGGCCGGCAGCGGATGTCTGTTTGTTCATGAGATCTTCGTGCTCAACGGCTGCGCATCTCCTGGTTGATTTGCGACAGCACCTCCAGTTGGGCGCTGTCGAGCGGCGTCTGGTCGGCCACAGCGGTGGCGGCCGCAGTGGCGCCAAGGGTCACGGCGCCCCTGATGGTGAATATCATCGCTTCTCTCCGATCTTGTTGTCGTCATTGAAGGTGGTGTTGGCGCCCTGCCGGGCGATGGCGCACCGCTATACCCGCAGCAGCAAATGCTCGCGCTCCCAGGAGCTGATCACCCGGTACCAGGCCAGGTGCTCGGCGCGCTTGACCGCCAGATAGCTGCGCACGAATCGCTCGCCCAGTATCCCGGCCAGCGGCTGGCACGCCTCCAGCGCATCCAGCGACGGCCCCACATCGTTGGGCAGCACGGAGCCGCCACTCCAGGCACTGCCGGAGAGCGGCGCGCGCGCCGTCAGGCCCTCCACAATGCCCAGATAGCCGCAGGCCAGCGACGCGGCCATGACCAGATAGGGGTTGGCATCCGCCCCCGGCAGGCGGTTCTCGATGCGGGTGCTCTCCGCGCTGCCCACCGGCACACGCAGCCCCACCGTGCGGTTGTCGTAACCCCACTCGATATTGTTGGGCGCCGAACCGGCGTAATGGTTGGGCATCAGCCGCCGCCATGAGTTGATATTGGGCGCGAACAGCGACATCGCAGCCGGCATATAGCGCTGCAGGCCACCGATGTAGTGCATGAACAGCTCCCCCGGGCGGCCGCTGTCGCCATCGGCCAGAGCGCTACCGGCGAACAGGTTGGCGCCGTCGGCGTCGACCAGGCTCTGGTGCAAATGCAGGGCGCTGCCCGGTTCGTTGGCCATCGGCTTGGCCATGAAGGTGGCGTACATGCCGTGGCGCAGCGCGGTCTCGCGCAGGGTGCGCTTGAAGATCACCACCTGGTCGGCCAGCGACAGCGGATCGCCGTGCTGGAAGTTGACCTCCATCTGCCCCGCCCCTTCCTCATGGATCAGGGTATCGATATCAAGCTGCTGCGCCTCACAGTAGTCGTACATCTCCTCGAACAGCGGATCGAACTCGTTGACCGCATCGATCGAGTAGGACTGGCGGCCGCTTTCCTGGCGCCCCGAACGGCCTACCGGCGGCTCAAGCGGGTAGTCCGGGTCGGTATTGGTTCTAACCAGGTAGAACTCTACCTCGGGGGCCACCACCGGCTTCCAGCCGCGCGCCTCAAAAAGCGCCAGCACCCGCTTGAGCACGTGGCGCGGGGAGATCTCCACCGGATCGCCGTTCATGTAGTAGCAGTCGTGAATGATCTGGGCGGTGGCATCCTCCGCCCAGGGCACCAGAAAGACCGCCGCGGGGTCGGCGATCAGCTGCATGTCGAGTTCGGCGGCGTTCCAGAAGCGCAGCGCGTCATCGTCGGGATAGTCGCCGGTCACCGACTGAATGAAAATCGAGTCGGGCAGCCGCGGCCGGCCGCCGTTGAGGTATTTGCCGGCGGGCATGATCTTGCCCTTGAGAATGCCGGTCATGTCGCTGACCAGACACTCCACCTCGGTAATGCCGTGCGCACTGAACCACTCATCGAGCACGACCGGCCCCTGCCTTGCACTCATTGCGATCTCCCTTGTTGCCGCTGTTCCGCCAGCCGCGAGCTTACCTCGACTGCACTTCGTTCCACAGCTGCTGAAAGCGCGACAGCGCCTCACCCGACAGGGTAGGGGTGAAACTCAGCCGCGCCATCTCCTCCTCGGTGGGCTGCGACGGCGGCTCGCGCAGGGCGTCATCGAGCAGCGGCAGGGCCGCCTCGTTGGGGGTCGAATAGAACGTGTAGTTGGACAACTGCGCCCCCACTTCCGGGTCGAGAATGAAGTTGATGAACCTGTGCGCCAGTTCGGGATGGGGCGCACCGGCCGGAATCACCATCGAGTCGACCCACAGCTCCGAGCCCTCCTTCGGGATCACGAACTCGGTGTTGGCAAAGCCCTCGGGGTCATCGGTACTGTACTGCAGATAGTCACCGTTGTAGGTCACGCCAAGGGCGTTGACGCCGCGATTGACCTGCCCCAGCACCGGCGTGGAGTCGCTGAAGCCGGTGAAGTTGTGACGCCTTTTGGTGGCCAGCATCAACTGGGCAGCGCTGACCATCTGCGCCTGCGACGTACAGTCATAGGGGTTGCCCTGGAAGGCGCAGGCGGCACCGAACATCACCTGGCCGTCGCCCAGCATGGCAAAGGGGTGATCCGGGTTGACCGATGCATCGAAGATCAGCGACCAGCTCGGCTCGGCATCGGGAAACACCTCGGTATTGACGATCAGCCCGGTGGTGCCCCACTGGTAAGCCGCCGTATAGCGGCCGCCGGGGTCGAAGGCAGGGTTCTTGAAGCGCGCCATCAGATTGGAAAAATTGGGCAGCTGCGACCTGTCCAGCGGCTGCAGAAGCCCCGCCTCGATCATGCGCGGCACATAGTAGTTGGAGGGCATCACCACATCGTACTGAGAGGCACCGCCGGCCTGCAGACGGGCGAACATCTCGCCCAGCGAGCCGTAGTAGTTCTGCACCACCTCGACATCGTAGCGCTGCTCAAAAGCCTCGATGATGGCCGGATCCATGTAGTCGGTCCAGTTGAACACGTAGAGCCGATCGGCGGCGCTCGCCTGGCCGGACAGCATCAGCGCGGCGGTAGCGGCCGCCAGGGTGAAGCGATGAAAACGCATGGTCATGATGCTCCCTCCGGGGGTAGGCCCCCTGTTGTGATGAAACCCGTGATGAAACCGCTTTCAGGCGCGGCCGCGGTGGCGGCCCAGCGCCAGACTGATGACCGCCACCAGCGCCACGGCGGCAATCATCAGGGTGGCGATGGCATTGATCTCCGGCGACACGCCGCGGCGGATGGCGCCCCAGATATAGATCGGCAGGGTGGCGCTCTCCGGGCCGGCGGTGAAGAAGCTGATCACAAAATCATCCACCGACAGCGTAAAGGAGAGAAAGAAGGCCGACAGCAGCGCCGGCCTTAACGTCGGCAGCAGAAAGTGCAATGCGCGCTGTGCAGGGCTGGCGTAAAGATCCTTCGCCGCGTCGAACAGGGTGGCGTCGAGCCCCACCAGCCGTGAGTAGACCAGCAGCGCCACGAAAGGAATCTGGAAGGTCACATGGGCGATAACCATGGTGGCCAGCCCCGGCGACAGCAGCCCGGTAAGGCGGTTGATGCCCACAAAGAAGGTCATGTCGGCGATGCCGAAGACAATGTCGGGCATCACGATCGGCAGATAGACCAGCGCGATCAAAAGCCCCAGCCGCCGCGCCCGGTGGCGATAGAGACCATAGCCGGTCAGCGCGCCAATGGCGACGGCGATCAGCGATGACACGATCGCCAGCACCAGGGTGTTACCGATGGCGGCGATAATCACCTCGTTGCCGGCCAGCTGGCGGTACCAGCGCAGCGAGAAACCGCCCCAGCGCGCCGAGGAGTTGATGCTGTTGAAGGAGTAGAACATCACCACCAGCAGCGGCGCGTAGAGAAACAGCAGCGTCACCCACCAGAAGATGCCCAGCGCTCTTTTGAATGATCGTCGCGTCATGGCCTCTCTCCCTAAATGACCATGTCATCGCCGCCCAACCGCCGCCCCAGGCGGCGCAGGATCACCAGCCCGACCAGGGTGGCCAGCAGCATTAAAAGCGCCCCCGCCGCACCCAGCGGCCAGTTGGCCGCCTGACCGAACTGCTGCGCCACCAGGTTGCCCAGCATCTGCGAACGCCCGCCGCCCAGCAGCTCGGGAATCACATACATCCCGAAGGCGGGGATCGCCACCAACACCGAACCGGCCAGTAGCCCCGCCAGGGTCTGCGGCAATACGGCAACGAAAAAGGCGCGCAGCGGCCCGGCGTAGAGATCCCGCGCCGCCTCGATGCGGGCGTGATCGAGCTTCTCGAAGGCGGCGTAGAGCGGCAGCACCATGAAGGGCAGGAAGTTGTAGACCAGCCCCAGGGTAACGGCGAAGGAGGAGGGAAAAAGCCCCAGATTGGGGGCCACCAGCCCCACCCTGACCGCCAGTTCGGAGAGCGGCGTGCCCGGCGCCAGCAGATTCATCCAGCCAAAGGCGCGAATCACCTGGTTGGTCCAGGAGGGCACCACCACCGCCAGCAGCATCAGAGGGCGCAACGGCGCGCGGCACAGGGCGATATACCAGGCGATGGGATAGGCCACCAGAATTACCAGCGCCAGCGACAGCAGCGCCTGCCATAGCGAGCGCAGCAGGGTGTAGAGATTACCCGGACTCCAGCCCAGAAAACCGAAGCCGGCCAGGTTGCGAAAGGCATCCAGCGTCAGCGGCAGCTGCGGCTGACCGTAGCCGCCGTTGGTCATGAAGGCCACCGACATCAGATAGAGACTCGGCAACACCAGAAAGACAAAAATCCATAGCGCGCCGGGCAGCACGCTCAGCAGCAGGTGGCGGGTTTCACGGTGGCGTCGGCGCCGCCAGACGGGGTCGGCACTGCTCATGAGGTGCTCCCCTCATCACCCAGCGCTACCACATCCTCGGGGTAGATCTCGGCGCGCACCCGATCCCCTACGCGGAACAGCCGCTCGCCGCAGTTGGAGATCTCGGCGATCAGCGTCGCCCCCGTGCCGCCCTCCTCCAGCGCCAGTCGATACTCGACGTTGTTGCCACGATAGAAGCGCTCCTCCACCCGGCAGAACAGCCGATTGAGCGGCTTGCCGGGCTCGACGCCCTCACTCTCCGGCGCGCTCAGCTCGATGGTTTCCGGGCGAATCAGCACGTGGGCGCCGTGGCAGGGTCGCTCGCCGGTCAGCTCACCGATCGGCGTGGTGATACGCCGCTCGTGACGCGCGGAGACTGCAAAAATATTGTCGTGGCCCATGAAACGCGCCACGAACAGATTGACCGGGCGTTCGTAAACCTGCTGGGGGGTACCGATCTGCTGAATCACACCGTCGTTGAGTACCGCAATGCGGTCCGACATCACCATCGCCTCCTCCTGATCGTGAGTCACGAACACGAAGGTCATGCCGAGGCGCTGCTGAGTACGCAGAAGTTCCACCTGCAGCTTGCGGCGCAGCCCGGCGTCGAGCGCCGACAGCGGCTCGTCGAGCAGCAGTACATCGGGCTCGCAGACCAGCGCACGGGCCAGCGCGATGCGCTGACGCTGGCCGCCGGAGAGTTGGTCAACGCGGCGCTCGACCAGTTCGCCGAGCTGAATGAAGTCGGCGATCCTTTTTACCCGCGTGTCGCGCTCGGCGCCGGCCACGCCGCGCATCTTCAGGCCAAAGGCGATGTTGTCGCGCACCGAAAGATGAGGAAAGAGCGCATAGGATTGAAACACGGTATTGACGCTGCGCTTGTGCGGCGGCGTCTCGGTCACCGCCACGCCGCCAATGGTGAGGCTACCGGCGCTGGGCTCGTCGAGCCCGGCCAGAATGCGCAGCAGCGTGGTCTTGCCGCATCCCGAGGGGCCCAGCAGGGTAAAGAACTCACCGGCACCGATCTGCAGGTCGACGCTTTCCAGCGCTACTACCCCGCCAGGATACTCCTTGCGGATGCCCTTCAACCCGATCGAGGAGGCGCGGCGCGCGGTGTCGCCCTGCTGCCTGGCGGCAGCAACGTCAGTGGCCGTATCGGGCATCAAAGCGGACTATTCTTTTAACATTATCCATAAAAATCATGATCCATTTAATTTCCTGCTCATATACTTTTAATTTCCTGCTCATATACTTTGACGCAAAGATAAAAATTCAAAACTTTGTTAATCAAGGTTAGCAACTAGAATTTTCAAAAACATTCGCAGATACGCTAACAAAACACCTATTAATCAGCCATCATATTTCTAATTCTAGCATCCCAGTTTTTCGCTCGTTCCAAGACCCATCTTAGAGAAGTATCTGTCTTTTTCAAGCCATATGCACTTTCAAAAAAAACAAGCTCGCAATACGGGCGGTCTGAATTTTTTAGAACTAAATTGATGGATATCTTGGAAATTCTTATCTCACTTTCATATTTGTTCTTTTTTCCTGCAACGGCTCCCACTATAGCGCCAACACCACCTGTCAAAATACCACCTACAGCTGCTCCGGCCAAACTACCACCTGCGCCTGAAGAGGATTTAGACAAAATCAAATCATCAACATAAAATTCTGATGCAAGCAGGTCACTACCGCTTAAAAATATGTAAGAAAAATTTGAGGAATTTTTCTTACCCAAAACAACGAGAATCTTTTCGTAATTTTTATCAATAAAAAAATTACATCTATCCATTTCATAGCTATCGGCGCACTCAAAATTGCGACTCACTAACTCTTGCCTTAGCTTGCCCCTATTGGAATTGACATCACCAGATGATATGAATTCCACTCCTTTTTTAAGAGTTCGAAGTCCCAAGAAAAAGGATAAAATTAAAGCAAAAACACTCACGCAAGCTGCATAAAAAAGTGAGCCATTCCATGCATAGCTCATGCTTTGGAAAAAGCCACCAACGCTAACAACCCTTACCAAAAAGAAGAAAAAAACAAAAACCATCATTGAAATTAAAAAGGCCGCACACCCTAACGAAATAGACGCAAAAAGCGCTGCTGCTATATCGCTAATATTTGCTTTCCTATTGTTCTCATCATCCTCGCCCGAAATATTACTATTATTTTTCAACAATTCATCTTCTGACCTTAAAAGATCAACCAAGTTCATTATACCTCCTATTAAACTAACAATATTATTAATTATGCTTTATCTTAGTGTAAAATAATGCTACTATAAAACATATCTCGCTACTTAAAGGCCAGCAATCCTAAAGCGGTATTAATTTTGACTATATCAGATCGCGCAGCCGATACCAACTGGTCGCCAGCACCAGCAGCGGCATACGCAGACGGCGTCCGCCGGGGAAATCGAGATGCTTCACCGCCGCGAACAGATCGAAACGCTCGTTCTGACCGGCGACCGCCTCGGCCATCAGCTGGCCCGCCAGCCCCGCCAGCGCCATGCCGTGGCCGGAGTAGCCGTGGGCAAAATGAATGTTGTCCGCCAGGCGGCCGAAATGCGGCGCGCGGTTGCGGGTGATCGCCACCCGGCCGCCCCAGCGATAGTCGATATTGACCCCTTGCAGCACCGGGAACAGCTCGGCCATCTTGCGCCGCATGATCGCGTCCAGGCCGCGCGGCTCGCGCCCGCTGTAGCTCACCTGGCCGCCGTAGAGAAGACGTCGCTGCCGGCCCTCGCCGCTGTTTGATGCTTGCCGGGCAAGACGATAGTAGTCCAGCACAAAATTGGCGTCCGATACCGCATCGCCCTGTGGCAGGGTGCGCGCGACCTGCTCGTCGCGCAGTGGCTCGGTGGCGATCACATAGTTGACCACCGGCATGATGCGCCTCGAAAGCGGCGGCAACAGCTCCCCCAGATAGGCGTTGCCGGCCACCAGCAGCTGGTCGCAGTCGATATGGCCCGCAGCGGTCGCAAGGCGCACCACCCGGCCCGGCGTCACCTGCGTGACCGCGCTGCGCTCGAAAAGCCGTGCCCCGGCGCACTGGGCGGCGCGCGCCAGGCCGAGAGTGTAGTTGAGCGGGTGCAGATGGCCCGCCTCGGCCTCATAAAGCCCGCCACGATAGGCATCGGTGACCACATGGCGCTGCAGCGCCGCGCCCTCGACCCACTCGAGTCCCTCATAGCCGTAGCGGCTCGCCATCTCGTCGCGCCAAACCTTCATCGCCCGCTCATGGCGCGGTTTGATCGCGGCGTGCAGATAACCCCGCGAGAAGTCGCAGTCGATAGCGTGGCGCTCGATCAGCGCCGCGCTGAGCGCCACCGCCTCACGGCTCATCTCCCAGATCGTGCGTGCCGCCTCATGGCCCAGCGCCCGCTCGATCACGCCGATGTCGGTCCCCAGGCCGGGCAGAATCTGCCCGCCGCTGCGCCCGGAAGCACCGGCGCCGATCTCGCCGGCTTCCAGCAGTGCGACCCGATAACCGCGCTCGGCGAGATGCAGCGCGGCGCTACACCCGGTCACCCCGCCGCCGATGATGGCCACATCAAAGCGCTGCGCACCCGCCAGGGGCGTAGTGTCATCGAGACTCAGCGTGCGGGAATGGGCGTACCAGGCGTCGTTGTGCATGAGCGATGATCACCTTCAGCGAATAGATGGCAGCGCGTGGCAAAGCATAGGGCAAAGACGTCAGGGTTGTAACCGACCGCCAACAGGTTATTTGCCTTTGAAACAGCAAGGCTCGACAAGCGGATAAACTTGAAACTGCCGCCATGCCAGCGTCACCGTCGCGGGGAGACATGCCAGCCATGTATCGCAAGAAAATACTACAGCTGCCGGGCGATAATCTGCCGGTCATGCAGCGGAAATTCGGCCAGCGGTTCTTTCTCAAAGACCTGCTGGAGCGACAGAGCGCTGCGCACAGAAATATATCCTTTTATCGAAGGGAAGCGCTGCGTGTCGGCACAGCGCTTGCTGCAAAGCCTGGATACCATGAGGCAGCACGGTAGCCCTGACTGATCGCCGCCCGCTACGCCCGAGCACCACACACCCCACAGCGCGGGTCGCGCCTCAGGCCAAAGTGTCGCCACTGGCCACTCAGGCCGTCGAAGGTGGTCAGCCCTCGCTGCGGCGTGCCGCAGCCGCTCAGCAGCTTGAGCGCTTCCAGCGCCTGCCAGCTGCCGATCACACCGACCAGCGGCGCGATGACGCCGCTCTCGGCGCAGGTCAGTTGCTCCTCATCGGCGCTTTCCCCGTAGAGGCAGGCGTAGCAGGGCGCCTCGGGGTCGCGCAGGTCGAATACCGCCAGTTGGCCGGAGAAGCGGATCGCCGCGCCGGAGACCAGCGGCGTGGCGCTCGCCACGCAGGCGCGGTTGATGGCGTCGCGGGACGCGAAGCGGTCGGTGCAGTCGAGCACCACGTCGGCCTTCGCCACGGCGTCATGCAGCGCCCTTTCGGCGAGGCGCTCGGTGATCACGCGGGTCTGACAGGCGCTATTGACGGCGGCGATGCTACGCGCCGCCGAATCGGCCTTGAAGGTGTCGATATCGGCCTCGCCGTGGGCGATCTGGCGCTGCAGATTGGAGAGATCGACGCGATCGTCGTCGGCCAGCGTCAGTTCGCCCACTCCGGCGGCCGCCAGGTAGAGCGCCGCCGGCGACCCCAGCCCGCCGAGGCCGATAATCAGCGCCCGGCTGTCGCGCAGCCGCTGCTGACCCGCGTAGTCGAGCTCGTTGAGCATGATCTGGCGGCTGTAGCGCAGCAGTTCGTCGTCGTTCATGGTGCCTCTGTCGAAAGTGATCGCGCCATGCGCCCCGCTGTGACCCGCTCGCGACCGCCCAGATCAAGGGTCGTGGCGGTCTCGTCGTAGCCGGCAGCGACCAGCGCCGTGCGCACCGCCTCTCCCTGCCGGTGGCCGTGCTCCAGCAAAAGCCAGCCCCCCGGCGCCAGAAAAGAGCCTGCCCGCTCGATGATGGTGAGCAGGTCGGCCATACCGCCATCCGCCGCGACCAGCGCCGAGCGCGGCTCGAAGCGCAGGTCGCCGCGACCGAGATGCTCATCGGCGGCGTCGATGTAGGGCGGGTTGCTGACGATCAACTCAAACCCTGAGGCGGGGTCGACAGCGGTGAAGAAATCGCCCACCTCGAAACAGGCGTTGGGCAGCGCCAGCGCCGCGGCGTTGTGCTGCGCCAGCGCCACGGCCTCGGCCACGCAGTCGATACCCAGCAGTTGCCAGCCGGGACGGTGAGCGGCCAGCGCCAGCGCAATGGCGCCGCTGCCGCTGCCCAGATCGAGCGCCCGGCCGCTGTTGCCGGTCATGCGCGCCAGCGCCTGCTCGACGAGAGTTTCGGTATCGGCGCGAGGAATCAGGGTGTGCGGCGAGACCGCCAGCTCAAGGCCGAAAAACTCGCGCCGCCCCAGCAGCCAGGCGATCGGCTCGCCCTTTTCGCGGCGCGCGACAAGCGCCTCGAAGCGCCCCCGGGGCGCCTCTTCCAGCGCACGGTCTCCCCGCGCGTAGAGCCAGCTGCGGCTCACCCCCAACACCTGCATCAGCAGCAGCTCGGCATCGAGCCGCGGGGTGGCGGTTTCGGCCTCCGAAGCGACACCGAGCCGGGCAGCGGCGGCGACCAGCGCCGCATCGATGCTGTCGGCTGTCATGTCAGGCGTTTTCGCCGGTCATCGCCGCCAGCTGATCGGCCTGATACTCATGGGTCAGCGGTTCGATCACGTCGTCGAGGCCGCCGGTGATCACTTCATTGAGCTTGTAGAGGGTCAGGTTGATGCGGTGATCGGTCACCCGCCCCTGGGGGAAGTTGTAGGTGCGAATGCGCTCGCTGCGATCCCCCGAGCCCACCAGCGAGCGGCGCATCTCGGACTGCTGCTGCTGACGTTCACTGACCGCGCTCTGCTTGAGCCGCGCAGCCAGCAGCGACATGGCGCGAGCGCGATTCTTGTGCTGACTGCGCTCGTCCTGGCACTCCACCACCGTGCCGGTGGGCAGGTGGGTGACGCGAATGGCAGAGTCGGTAGTGTTGACGTGCTGGCCGCCGGCGCCGCTGGCGCGGAAGGTGTCGACACGCAGATCGTTCGGGTTGAGTTCGATCTCCTCCACCTCGTCGGCCTCGGCCATTACCGCCACGGTGCAGGCCGAGGTGTGGATACGTCCCTGCGACTCGGTCGCCGGCACCCGCTGTACGCGGTGCACGCCGGACTCGAACTTGAGCCGGGCGTAAATCTCCTCGCCGCTGACGCGAGCGATAATCTCCTTGAAACCGCCCTGCTCGCCGTGACTGACGCTCAGCGTCTCCAGCCGCCAGCCGCGTCCTTCGGCGTAGCGCGAATACATGCGAAACAGATCGCCGGCGAACAGCGCCGCCTCGTCGCCGCCGGTGCCGGCGCGAATTTCGAGATAGACGTTGCGTCGGTCGTCGGGATCCTTCGGAATCAACAGCTGCATCAACGGCGCTTGCATGGCGGCAAGGCGCTCATCGATATCGGCGACTTCGTCGCGGGCCATATCGCGCATTTCGGCGTCGGCATCGTGGAGCATCTGCTCGGCGCCGGCGCGGTCACCCTCCAGCTCACGGTAGCGCGACCACTGGCCGACCAGTTCGTCGAGATCGGCATACTCCTGCGAGTAGCTGCGAAAACGCTTCTGATCGTTGATCACCTCGGGATCGGCCAGCAGGTGCGACAGCTCTTCAAAGCGCTCGACGAAGCCGTCGAGACGCTCGCGCAGCGACGCCTTCATAAAGGCTCTCTGTTCAGCGGGTCGTGCTGTGAACTGTCCGTGACACTGTCACGCTGCGATGGGGAATGATCGATCAAGAGCTCCTCCGCTGCCTGAATCAGATCCGCCCGCTCGGCGCCGGAAGCCTCACGAATGCGCGAGGTGGTGCCGTGCAGCAGACGATTGGTCAACTGCTGGGTCAACTTGTGGATCACCTTGTGCGGATCCTGACCCCGTGCCAGTGCCGACAGCGCCTCGCTCTCGGCCTCGGCGCGCAACCGCTCGGCCTGATGGCGGTGGCGGCGAATCAGGTCACCGGCACCGCGCACCCGCCGCTCATGCTGCCAGGCGGTGACGTTGGCGACGATCATCTCCTCGGCGTGCGAGGCCGCGCTTTCCCGCGAGCGGCGATTTTCGCTGATCACCTCGTTGAGATCGTCGATGGTATAGAGAAAGACGTCGTTGAGCGTGCCGACCTGAGGCTCGATATCCCGCGGTACGGCGATATCGACCATGAACAGCGGACGGTGTTTGCGGGTGCGCAGCGCCGACTCGACAACGCCCTTGCCGAGAATGGGACGCTCGCTGCCGGTGGACGAGATGACGATATCGGCGCATACCAGCGCGCTCTCCAGCTCGTCGAGATCGATCGCGACACCGCCGGTGTCGTCGGCCAGCGCCTGCGCCCGCTCGCGAGTGCGGTTGGCGACGATAATGCCCTGGATCCCCACCTCGCGCAGATGGCGCGCCACCAGCTCGATGGTTTCGCCGGCGCCGATCAAAAGCGCCCGGGAGTGGCGGATATCGTCAAAGATGCGGCCGGCCAGGTTGACCGCGGCGTAGGCGACAGATACCGGGTTCTCGCCGATGCCGGTCTCGGTGCGTACCTGCTTGGCCACCGCGAAGCTGTGCTGAAACAGGCGCTCCAGCTCGCTGCCCAGGCTATCGCAGGCACGCCCCTGCTGATAGGCGCTCTTGAGCTGGCCGAGAATCTGCGGCTCGCCCAGCACCAGTGAGTCGAGCCCGCAGGCGACACGCATCAGATGGCGCGCCGCCTCGCCGTCACGATACCAGTAGGCGCCGTGTGACAGCGCTTCGACCGGCAGGCGGTGAAAATCACCCAGCCACTCGAGCAGGCGGCGATGATCGGCACCCTCGAGACGACAGTAGATCTCGGTGCGATTGCAGGTGGAGAGAATCACCGCCTCCTCGACCTCATCGAGGGCGCAAAGGCTCTCCAGCGCCAGTTCGAGCTGGCTGGTGGAAAAGGCAACCTGCTCGCGCACTTCAAGCGTCGCGCTTTTATGATTGATGCCCAGGGTCAAAAGCATCGTGTTACCGTTTCTGGAGTGGTCGTCCGGGTATGCACCCGTAACGTGACCGGCCGCGAAGTCAGGTGGCCGATCGTGTCAGGTCCTTGCACGAGAGCAGAGGGTAAAAGGGTGTCGGCTTGTCTCTCTTGATGCATCGTGCCGATCTGTTGCCTCCACATCTCGCGCTCCATGGCGAGGGATTCTAACATAGCCTCTAACGCCGTGGGATGTAGCGCCTTTATCGCCATGATAATGACACCGGGCCTGTCGAGATGGCATGCGTCACCGCACCAGCGCGGATCGCGCATGGACTCCCGATAGCCCCCAATTTACGCACTGTCGCATGACAGTCCTTTCCGGGAGCGCCTGGATGCGTCGACATGGACACTGCCCGGCGACACTGTTGCTGATGGCTCTATTTATCGCACCGGCTCATGCCGCCCCCGCAGCGGCCGCGCCTTCCCGGGCGCCAATGCCGGCGCCGGTGTCGACACCGGAGATCGCGCAGGGCCTGGATGGCGACACTCTGCAAAAGCTGCTCAGCGCCGAACTCGCCGCCCGCCGCGGTCAGCCGGCGCTCGCCGCTCGCCTTTATCTCCAGGTCAGCGAGCGCCACCCCGACCCGGCGCTGGTCGAGCGCGCCATTCAAACGGCGCGTGCCGCAGGCGACATCGACCTGCTGACCCGCGCTGCCGAGCGCTGGCGAGCCATAAGTCCCGAGGCTATCGGCCCGCATCGGCTGCTGGCCGCCATCGCCGCCCAGCGCGGTGACTGGGAGGCTGCCATGAGCGCCCTGCTGGAGGTGCAGGCGGCCGGTGGCGATGCCCAACTGGAGCGCTTCATCGAAACCGCGCTGGAGGATGGCGCCTCGCTCGATGCCCTTGCCGCGGTGCTCGATGAGTGGCTCGACGCTCACCCCGACAGCGCCCACGCGCTGATCACAAGAGCACTGCTGCGCTCGGTGAAGAGTGATTTCGACGCCGCTCAGCGCGACCTGGAGCGAGCAGCGGCAGTCGATAATCAACTGCCGGCGCTGTGGCTGGCACGCAGCCAGCTGGCGCTGGACCGTGATGCCCCGCTTCAGGCGCTGGAGGACGCGCGCCGCGGCCACCAGCTGGCCCCCGATGACCGACGCTTCATCCTCGCCATGGCGCAGTCGCAGCTGGCGATGGGCGATATCGACGATGCCGAATCGCAGTTCAATACGCTGATTAACGCCATGCCGGAGAACCTGGAACTGCGGCAGGCGCTGACGCGCCTCTATCTGCAGCATGCCGAGTTCGAGGCCGCCCGGCGACTGCTGCAACCCGCGCTGGATGACAGTGCCGATGCCGAAACGCTGATGCTGGCAGCACGTGCCAGTGCTGGCATGGGCGACAGCGAAGGTGCCATGGCGCTCTACCAGCGCGTACCCGCCGACAGCGACGCTTTCATCGCCTCGCGCGCCGCCGGCGCTCGGCTACTGCTGAGCCAGCGCGATCTGGACGCCGCTCTCGACTGGCTTCAGGAGCAGCGCCGGCAGCACGGCGACCATAACGCCGAGCTGCTGGGCATATCGCTCTCCCTGCTGGATCGCAGCGGCCACAGCGAGCGCGCCGCCGCCCTGCTGGATGAGCAGATCGCCGCGCATCCTGACGATAACCGGCTACGCTACATGCGCGCCCTGCGAGCGCTGGCGCGCGAGGATATCGCCGCCATGGAGCGCGACATGACCACTCTGCTGGCGCGTGAGCCGAACAACGTTGAGGCGCTCAACGCCTGGGGCTATACGCTGGTGCAGTACACCGAGCGCTATCGCGAAGCACTCGAACTGCTGGAGCGTGCCCACCGGCTGGCGCCCGACTCGGCAGCGGTCACCGACAGCCTCGGCTGGGCGCTGTTCCATGTCGGCGAGCTGGAGCGTGCCGTCGAGCTGCTGCGGCAGGCCTGGCGCAATATGCCCGATGAAGAGATCGCCGCCCACCTGGCCGAAGCGCTGTGGGCCAGCGGCGATGCCGAAGCCGCACAGCAGCTGATCGCCAACGCACTGACGCGATTCGATCAACACCCGACACTGGATGAGCTGCTCGGCCGCTACCCGCTGCTGGCACCGCAGACGCCCGCCACGGCGGTCGAAATGCCGCCATCGATGTCCGGCCCTTCAACCCCTTCATCCGACACGCCCGCTACCTCGGAGAACACCCCATGAGTTTCATTCCGGCTCGTTTACGTCCCCTGCTGGCGCTGGCCGCCCTGCTATTTGTCAGCGGCTGTGCCACCCAGGTCAGCGAAGCGCCGTCATCGGACCGCCAGCTGGGCGACTGGCGCAGTCAGCAGAGTCGCCTCGAGGCGCTGCAGAGCTGGCAGGCGCTGGGCAAGGTCGGCATTCGCACCCCGGATGACAGCCAGAGCGCCAACCTCGACTGGGTGCAACAACCCGGGCAGTACCGTATCTCGGTCAGCGGCCCCTGGGGCACCGGCCGTAACACCCTCGAGGGCGACGACAGCGGCGTCACCCTGACCAATAGCGACGGTACTTTTCGCGCCGCCACGCCGGAGGCGCTGATGGCGCAGCAGATGGGCTGGTCGCTGCCGCTGTCATCACTCGATTACTGGGTGCGCGGCCTGCCCGACCCGCGCGGCCCCCATCGGGTGAGCGAGGATGATCGCGGCTTTCCGGCCACCCTCGATCAGGCCGGCTGGCATATCGAATACCGCGACTGGAGCCTGGCCGACGGGCTGTGGCTGCCGCGCCGGCTGATCATGACCTATGACGACATTCGCACCACCCTGGTCATCAACCGCTGGCAGCCGGGACCACCGCAGCCATGAGCCGCGCCGTCGCACCCGCAACGCTGACGCTACCGGCACCGGCCAAGCTCAACCGCATGCTGCATATCCTGGGGCGTCGCAATGATGGCTATCACGAGCTGCAGACGCTGTTTCAGTTTCTCGATTACGGCGACCGGCTGGGTTTTACACTGCGCGACGACGAGCGTCTCGAACTGACGCCGGCGACCGACGGCGTAGCCTTCAATGACAACCTGGTGGTGCGCGCCGCCCGCGCTCTACAGCACGCGGCCGGGCGACCGCTGCCGGGCGTAACGATCAACCTCGACAAACGCCTGCCGATGGGCGGCGGGCTGGGCGGCGGCAGCTCGAACGCCGCCACTACCCTGCTGGCGCTCGACCGGCTGTGGCAGTTGGAGCTGGGCATGGAGCGGCTGGCCGCTCTCGGCCTGCGACTGGGCGCCGACGTTCCTGTCTTCGTGCGCGGCTTCGCCGCCTGGGGCGAAGGCGTTGGCGAGCGGCTGATACCGGCGCCGCTGGATACGCCCTGGTTCGTGGTCATCCACCCCGGTGTGGAGGTGTCGACCGGCGCCGTCTTCGGTCATCCGCAATTGACCCGCGACACCCCCTCGATTAAGATGTCGCGCGCACTGCAGGGTGGAAAAAACGACTGCGAAGCCGTGGTGCGAAAGCTCGAACCGGAGATCGGTCGAGCGCTCGACTGTCTGCGTGAATTCGGGCCGGCGATGCTGACCGGTACCGGCGCCTGCGTGTTTTGCCCGTTTGACGATGCCGAGCGCGCGCTTGAAGTCGAGCAGCGACTTCTCTACGATAGCGCTCGCAGCTCGCAATCAGGCTGTTGGCGTATTTTCAGGGCACGCGGCTGCAACATCTCTCCGCTGCATCGGGCTCTGAAAACTACCGCAGCCGCATGAAGTTTCGAGCATCGCCATCGTGGATTATTGGGGTATAGCCAAGTGGTAAGGCACCGGTTTCTGGTACCGGCATTCCCAGGTTCGAATCCTGGTACCCCAGCCATATCCCCATTGATATGGCCCACGCTCCGATGTTGACCACCCCACTATTTATTATCCAGCGTCCACACAAGGTAGCTGCGCGTGTCTAAATTGATGGTCTTCGCGGGGAACGCCAACCCCGAACTTGCCCGCAAGGTAGCCGAATGCCTCGATAATCGGCTCGGCCACGCCACCGTGGGCCAGTTCAGTGACGGCGAGATCGCCGTCGAGATCAACGAGAACGTGCGTGGCAAGGACGTTTTTATTCTGCAGTCCACCTGCGCACCGACCAACGACAACCTGATGGAGCTGATCCTGATGGTTGACGCCCTGCGTCGTGCCAGCGCCACCCGCATTACCGCCGTGGTGCCCTATTTCGGCTACGCCCGTCAGGATCGTCGTGTGCGCTCGGCACGCGTCCCCATCTCGGCCAAGGTAGTCGCCGACATGATGGTCAAGGCCGGCGTCGACCGGGTCATGACCATGGACCTGCACGCCGATCAGATTCAGGGCTTTTTCGATGTGCCGGTGGACAACGTCTACGGCTCGCCGATTCTGCTCGACGATATCGAACGGCAGAATTATGACGATATCGCCATCGTCTCGCCGGACGTTGGCGGCGTGGTTCGCGCCCGCGCCATCGCCAAGCAGCTCAACGCCGATCTGGCGATCATCGACAAGCGCCGCCCCTCCGCCAACCAGGCGCAGGTAATGCATATCATCGGCGAGATCGGCGATCGCACCTGCGTGCTGGTCGACGATCTGGTGGATACCGCAGGCACGCTCTGCAAGGCCGCCGAAGCGCTCAAGGAGCGCGGCGCCCGGCGAGTGATGGCCTACGCCACCCACGCCATCCTTTCCGGACCGGCAGTGGACAACATTACCCACTCCCAGCTTGATGAGCTGGTGGTGGCCGATACCATTCCGCTTGCCGAACACGCACGCCGCAGCGGCAAGATCCGTCAACTGTCGGTGGCCGGGCTGATCGCCGAGGCGATCCGCCGAGTGAGCAACGAGGAGTCCGTCAGCGCCATGTTCCATTGAGAGCACGGGCGCTGACAGCGCATCCCCGTCCGGCACCGCTTTAAAGGCGGCGCCGAACGGGGATTTTCGATGAAAGCGATACTGGCCTGGTCGCGGGCGGTGTCGCTTTCCACATTGTGAGCAACGAGGGTTCAACCCATGAAACACGATTATCAACTGTCCGCCGTCGCTCGTACGGAGCTGGGGAAAGGTGCGAGCCGCCGCCTGCGCCGTGCGAACGTTCGCGTCGCGGCCATCATCTACGGCGGCAGTGCCGAGCCGCAGCCGATCGCCATCGACAAGCCGTCCTTTTACAAGGCGCTCGAAGACGAGTCCTTCTTCTCCTCGATCATCAACATTGATGTCGACGGCCGCAAGGAACAGGTGGTCATTCGCGATCTGCAGCGTCATCCCTACAAGGAGCTGATCACCCACGCCGACTTCATGCGCGTCGATGCCGGCCATGAGCTGACCATCACCGTGCCGCTGCACTTCAACGGCAGCGAGGAGTGCAAGGGCGTTCGCGAGCAGGAAGGCGTGCTCCACATGATGGCCAACGACGTCGAGATCAGCTGCCTGCCGGCCGATCTGCCCGAATATCTGGAAGTCGACGTCGCCAATCTCGAGCTGGGTGACACCCTGCACCTCTCCGACATTCCGCTGCCCAAAGGGGTCACTATCGTCGCCCTGAGCCACGGCGAAGAGCATGACACCGGCATCGTCTCGGTCACCTACCCCGACCGCGGCACCGAAGAAGAAGGTGATGACGGCGTCGAGGGCGATGAGTCGGAAAGCGGTGAGGCGCAGCGCCCCGAGTCGGATAACGACGGCGAAGGCGAAGAGGTATAATCACTACCGCCTTGCAGCATCGCGCCGGAGTGCGAAACGCCGCTACGGCGTGCGCTTTCGGATAACGGCGACGGGGCCGGCCGGGCGGGGCATCACTGCCCCGTCCCGCCGGCCTCTCTTTTTCACAGCCGGTCAGCCATCGACACGCGGTTATCGACACAGGGTGCCACCCATGAGTGATATCAGGGCCATCATTGGACTGGGCAATCCCGGCAGCCGCTACGCGCGCACTCGCCACAATGCAGGATACTGGTTGCTCGACGCGCTGGCCGAACGCTTTCAGGCGCCGCTGCGCAGCGAGCGCAAGCTGCTGGGGCAGCATGCCCGCGCGGTGATCGAAGGCCGCGACGTGCACCTGCTGGCGCCCGACACCTTCATGAACCACAGCGGCCAGTCGATCGGCGCACTGGCGGCGTTTTACAAGCTGGCCCCCGAGTCACTGCTGGTGGTGCACGACGAGCTCGACCTGCCGCCCGGCCAGGCGCGCTACAAGCAGGGCGGTGGCCATGGGGGTCACAACGGCCTGCGCGACACGATCAATGCCCTCTCCGGCAACCGCGACTTCTACCGCATTCGCCTCGGTATCGGCCATCCGGGCAGCGCCGCTCAGGTGGTCAACTACGTGCTGGGAGAACCCGGCAAGGGCGAACGTCAGGCGATCGATGCCTCGATCGATGCCGTTGTCGAGACCCTGCCACTGGCGCTGGCCGGCGACTGGTCGCGCGCCATGAATCGGCTGCACAGCTTCAGCACGGACAAACGTCCGCAGTAGCACGGCCTTCACTGCAATCGCACCCGGATCAGGAGCTCCCATGGGATTCAACTGCGGTATCGTCGGCCTGCCCAACGTGGGCAAATCGACGCTGTTCAATGCCCTGACCAAATCGGGCATCGATGCGGAAAACTTTCCTTTCTGCACCATTGAGCCCAACACCGGCATCGTGGCCATGCCCGACCCGCGTCTCGATCGGCTCGCCGAGATCGTCAAGCCCGAGAGGGTGGTGCCTACCACCATGGAGTTCGTCGATATCGCCGGGCTGGTGGCAGGCGCCTCGAAGGGCGAAGGGCTGGGCAACCAGTTTCTGGCCAATATTCGTGAGACCGACGCCATCGCCCACGTCGTGCGCTGCTTCGACGATGACAACGTCATCCACGTCGCCAATCGGGTGTCACCGCGCGACGACATCGAGACCATCAACATCGAGCTCGCGCTGGCCGATCTCGACAGCGTCGAACGCGCTCTGCCACGGCTGGCGCGCGTGGTCAAAAGCGGCGACAAGGAGGCGATCGCCACAAAGGAGCTGCTCGAGCGTATCCAGCCGCATCTCGCCGAAGGCCAGCCGCTGCGCAGCCTGAACCTCGACGACGACGAGAAAAAACTGGTCAGAAGCTACGGGTTTCTCACCCTCAAGCCCACCATGTACATCGCCAACGTCACCGAGGACGGCTTCGACAACAACCCCTGGCTTGACGAAGTGCGCGCCATTGCCGCCGACGAGGAGGCGGTCGTGGTACCGGTGTGCAACAAGATCGAGGCGGAGATCGCCGAGCTGGAAGAAGAAGAGCGCGCCATGTTTCTCGACGAGCTGGGCATGGCGGAGCCGGGCCTCGACCGGGTGATTCGCGGTGGCTTCGGCCTGCTTGGCCTGCAGATCTTCTTCACTGCCGGCGTCAAGGAAGTGCGTGCCTGGACCGTGCCGGTGGGCGCCACCGCCCCGCAGGGCGCCGGCGTGATCCATACCGATTTTCAGAAGGGCTTCATCCGCGCCGAGGTGGTCGGCTACGACGACTTCGTTACCCTTGGCGGCGAGCAGGGCGCGAAGGAAGCCGGCAAGTGGCGCCTGGAAGGCAAGGAGTACGTGCTGAAGGACGGCGATGTGGTGCATTTCCGCTTCAACGTTTGACGCTTTCTTGACGCCGAAAAAGTGCCCGGGTAGTATGCGCCGCGTTGAATGGCTACGTAGCTCAGCTGGTTAGAGCACATCACTCATAATGATGGGGTCCCCTGTTCGAATCAGGGCGTAGCCACCAGATCGACGAAAACGGCACCTCTTTACAGGGTGCCGTTTTTCTGTGTGCATTCAGTCGAGCAGGTCACGATTGCAAAAGGCCGTCAGCGCACGCTTCAGGTAGTCGGGATCATGAGCGCCGGCAGTTTCGCGGATCGAGTGCATGGCCCACTGAGCGATACCGATATCCAGCGTCGGCACGCCGCTGCGCGTCGCGCTGAGCGGGCCGATGGTTGAGCCGCAGGGCATGTCGGCGCGACTGACGAAAGTCTGCACCGGCACGTCGGCGTGGCGGCAGATATCGCGAAACAGCGCGCCGGTGGCAGCACTGGTGGCGTAACGCTGGCTGGCATTGACCTTGATCACCGGCCCGCCGTTGAGACGTGGTCGGTGCTGAGCGTCGTGCTTGTCCGGCCAGCCAGGGTGAACGGCGTGGGCGTTGTCGCAGGAGACCAGTCGCGAACTCTGCAATAGTCGAATACGCCCCTCGGCAGCGCCGCCCTCGCCCCTCGACTCCGCCAGCCGCGCCACAACATCATTGAGCAGCGTGCCCTGAGCGCCGCCGGCAGTGCCGCTGCCGATCTCCTCGTGGTCGTTGGCGATCAACAGCGCACCCTGCTCGCCGTCGGCGGCAATCAGCGCCTCCATGCCACACCAGCAGGAGAGCAGGTTGTCGAGCCGCGCACTGCTGATCAACTCGCCGTCCAGGCCCGATCGCGTCGGCGGCTGGACATCGCAGAGGTTCAGCTCGAAATCGACGACGTCAGCCTCTTCGAGGCCGTGCTGCTCGGCGAGCCAGCGCTGTATCAGCGACTCGATCGACGGGGCATCGCCGTCGCCGAGCGCAAACACCGGCGCCATCTGCGTCTGAGCGTTGTAGCTGCGACTTGAGTTGGCCTCGCGATCGAGATGAATGGCAAGGCTCGGAATGACCGCCAGCGGCCGGTCGATATGCAGCAGCCGGCGCTCCAGCCGGCCGCCTTCAGTGCGCACATAGACGCGCCCGGCTATGCCGAGGTCGCGATCGAACCAGGGCGCCAGCAAAGCACCGCCGTATACTTCGACGCCCAATTGATGGCCGCCATGGCCGCCCTGCACGGGCTGCGGCTTGAGACGCAGGGCCGGGCTGTCGGTGTGAGCGCCAATCATGCGCAGCGACGTCAACTGGCCAGCCGGCAATCTGAAAGCCGCCAGCGCGCCATCATCGCGCACGCAGTAGTAACGCCCACCGGCTTCAAGCGACCACGCCCTTGACTCTTCAAGCCGTGTAAAGCCCGCTGCATCGAGACGCGCCGCCATGGCATCGACGCCATGCCAGGCGGTCGGCGAAGCGCTCAAGAAATCGAACAATTCCACCTGTGAGGAGGAAGAAAACATCGAAGACCCCTCGATTGTTATCGGTGACAATGGTTTGGCCTGCTACAATAAATAGCCTGCCTGTACCAGAGCATTGAATCCTGCTACTGCCTATTTTGTCACCATTGAAGTGTACACGACCCTGGAGCGCTTACCTGATGAGCCCCTCTTCACCAGCACGCCAATTGATGGCGTTCGCCCTGTGCCTTTTGACCGCCCTGCCGGCGCTTGCCGCCGAACAGAACGCGCTCGAACCCACGGACGAGGGACGCCAGGCCTCGCGTGAAACCGTTCAGTCGCTTCAGTATGGTCATTACGAACCCGTATCGATCGACGACGCCTGGTCCAACGAGGTCTTCGAAAGACTGCTGACGATGCTCGATTCGCAGCACGCCTATCTGACGCGACAGGACGTGGCGCGTTTCTCCGATCTGCGCAGCAGCCTCGACGAGATGCTGGCCGATGGCGATCTCGATCGACCCTACGAATTCTATAACTTCTACCAACAGCGCTTCGAAAGCCGCCTCGAGTGGCTGATCAGCTATCTCGAAAGCAAACCCGGCTTCGATTTCACCGGCAACGACCGGCTACCGACCAATCTCGATGACGCCGACTGGGCCGAAACCAGCGCCGAGCTGGATGAGCTTTGGCGCAAGCGACTCAAGAATGCGGCCCTGACACTCTCCCTGACCTCCGGCGAGAGTGATCCGCAACCGCAGCTGGACAGCGGCATCCTCTCGGAAATCGCCTCCATTCCCGCCACGCCCGACGTCACCGAAAAGCCGGCGCAGGGTGACAGCCTGAGCGACGACGAGATCAGTGAGCAGCTCATCGAGCGCTACCGCAACCAGCTCAACCGGGTGCGCCAGAGCAACCCCGAGGACGTGCTGAGCCTCATTCTCAACGCCGCTACCAGCGCAGTCGACCCGCACACCGAATATCTCTCCCCCAGCCGCGGAGAGTCCTTCGATATCCAGATGAGACTGTCTCTGGAAGGGATCGGCGCCCTGCTGCAACAGGATGGTGAATACGTGCGCGTGTCGAGCCTGGTCTCAGGCGGCCCGGCGGAGCGCAGCGGCCAGCTGCGGCCCGCCGACCGCATTGTGGCGGTGGGTAACGGCGAAAGCGGCGAGATGACCAGCGTCATCGGTATGCGCCTCGATGAGGTCGTCGAACGTATTCGCGGCCCCAAGGGCTCGAAGGTGCGCCTCGAGATCATTCCGGCCAATGCCGTGGATGTCACCCAGACCCGTACCATCGAGATCACCCGTGACACCGTCAGCCTCGAGGATCAGGCCGCCAGCAGCGAAGTGATCGAGCTACAGCGCGATGGCGAAACACAGCGCATCGGCGTAATTCGAGTGCCCGCCTTCTATGTCGACTTCGACGCCTGGCAGGCCGGCGAGGAGGACTATCGCAGCTCGACTCGCGACGTGCACCAGTTGATCGATAAACTCAAACAGCAGGACGTTGAGGGTATCGTGCTGGATATGCGCGGTAACGGCGGTGGCGCGCTGCAGGAAGCCAACTCGATGGTGGGGCTTTTCATCGACCGCGGCCCCACTGTACAGGTGCGTGACGCTCGCGGCCGCATCAATCTTTACGGTGACACCGACCGTGGCGTGGCCTGGGATGGCCCGATGGCCGTGCTGGTCGACCGGCTGTCGGCATCGGCTTCCGAGATTTTTGCCGGCGCTATTCAGGACTACGGCCGTGGCCTGATACTGGGCAATCAGACTTTCGGCAAGGGTACCGTGCAGACGCTCAGCGATCTCAGCCACGGTGAAATCAAGCTGACCCGCGCCAAGTTCTACCGTATCTCCGGCGAGAGTACCCAGTTACGCGGCGTCGAGCCCGATATCAGCTATCCGAGCCTGATCGACGACGAACAGATCGGCGAAAGCGCCCTGGTCAACGCCCTGCCCTGGGACACGGTACGCTCGGTCAACTACCGACAGTACGGTCATCCGCAGCGTTTCCTGGATCAGCTCAGAACGCAGCATAATCAGCGCGCCGAGCAAAATCCCAACTTCATCTACCTGACCCGCGAAGCGGAACTGGCCCAGCAGCTGCAGGCACAAAGTAATAGCGTCAGTCTCAACCTCGAACAGCGCAAGCGTGAAATGCAGGCGCGTGAGGCCGAGCAACTGGCACTGGAGAATCAGCGTCGCAGCGCCCTCGGCCTGCCGGAGATCAAAAGCTGGACTCAGGCTCGCGAAGAGGAAATGGAAGCGGGTCCGGGTGCCGACGAGGACTCTCCCATTCAGCAGGCTGCGCTCAATGAAAGCGCCGCCATTCTGCTGGATTACGCCCGTCTACAGTCACCTTCACAGCCGGATGCCGGCGACGGCAACTGATTCACTCCGTTGACACGTTATAGCCGTCAAACACGTCCGCGCCTATCGGCGCGGGCGAGCGTGGGATAGTGCCCATGGCGCTTCAGGAGAGTGTGTCGATCCACTGCACGATCTGCAGCGTGTCCTGACGGCTCATGCCGTAATCCTGCATCAGCTTCGTCAGCTGCTCGGCAAAATCAGGCGCCCTGTTTTTTTGATCCAACCCCCTGAGCATTTCACCCAGTTGACTGTCGAGCGACCACTTGTCCTTGATGGAAAGATTATCCTGACGGGGCATTCTGTTTTCCTGAAACGGGAATATCGGAATCGTTGCCATGGACGGTACGTATCATCACATGAGCAGTCGACAACCTTGAGCGCCTGCATTGATAGAGACACTTGACCGATTTGATAAAAAAACATTTTAGATCGGCAAATGACGCCTGCTCAGGCACTGATTTACGCAATCGAATGTAATACACAATCTATTGTGGCAGGCAGATCACGGTACGCACAAAACTGTATAGCACTGCTTTATATTGGGGTCAAAGCGCAGGATATCAATGCTGACAGAACATTACGCCGACGACCAGAAGTGGACAAAAGCGGACCTGCCGGAATGCAGAGAGACTCTGATACAGCAGTGGTGTCATGACACAGTAGTGACGGCCCAGAGAAGGCTGGAGCAGAACAAACAGGTGCAACCCGAGATAAATATGGCTCCCCGAACAGGACTCGAACCTGTGACCCAATGATTAACAGTCATTTGCTCTACCAACTGAGCTATCGGGGAATAACCGGATTGTGAGGTTCAGGCGAAAGAAATGGCTCCCCGAGCAGGACTCGAACCTGCGACCCAATGATTAACAGTCATTTGCTCTACCAACTGAGCTATCGGGGAACATGCCTGAACACGCGGCGTAGTATACGGACTTCAGCTTATGGGTCAAGGCCCCGTCGGAACATCCGTGCCGCGCTGACTGGTGGCTACGCCCTGATTCGAACAGGGGACCCCATCATTATGAGTGATGTGCTCTAACCAGCTGAGCTACGTAGCCGTCAGCGAGGGCGCAGTATACACAAGCCGGCGCTGCGACACCATATCCGCTTGTAGGCACCGGGGCGCAGAGACAACAATTAAGCCGTTTCACTGCCACCACGCAATCCACCGCGGCCGGACACGCTGCCACCGGTCTTTTTTGTTGAAGAGTCGTTCAAAAAAGGCCAGGCTTACTGGAGTGCCCGGCGCCGACCACGACAGGAGAATGCACTGTGCCCAAGATCGGCATGGAACCCATCCGGCGCAAACAGCTTATCGAAGCCACCATGGCATCGATCAACGAAGTGGGTCTGGCGGACAGCACCATCATCCAGATCTCGCGTCGGGCAGGCGTCTCGGCAGGCATTATCAGTCACTACTTCGGCGGCAAGGACGGACTACTGGAGGCCACCATGCGCCACATCCTCGAGGATCTTGGCATGTCGGTAGCGAATCGGCGCAGTGCCCTCAAAAAGCACGACGCCCGCTCGCATCTGTATGCCATCGTCGAGGGTAACTTCGATCGCAGCCAGGTCAGCGCCGAAGTCATGAAAACCTGGCTGGCCTTCTGGACCTCCAGCATGCATCGCGACGATCTGCACCGCCTGCAGCGGGTCAATGATCGACGTCTGTACTCCAACCTGTGCTTTCAGTTTCGCAAGCAACTACCGGTGGAGCGGGCACGCGACGCCGCCCGTGGACTGGCGGCATTGATCGACGGCCTGTGGCTGAGAGGCGCGTTGATGCCGCAAAGCTTTGATATTACACGCGCTGTGGCTCTCGCCCGGCGCTACGTGGACGAACAGCTCGACGGTCATGCCGGTCCGTCGACGTCAACCGGCTAGAACCGAGCCAATTCAAAGGAGCACCCATGGCCATTTTCGACACCCAGCAGCTCTTCATTGACGGCAAGCGCGTCGATGCCACCTCGGGCGAGACCTTTCAGTCCATCAATCCCTTCGATGGCAGCGTTCTGGCCGAGGTACAGCAGGCCTCCCGCGAGGACGTCGATCGCGCCGTCGCCTCTGCCCGTCGCGGCCAGAAGGTGTGGGCGGCGATGACCGGCGTCGAGCGCGGACGCATTCTCAACCGCGCCGTGGCACTGCTGCGCGAGCGTAACGATGAGATCGCCCGCATCGAGTCGATGGATACCGGCAAGCCGCTGAGCGAAACCACTGCCGTGGATGTCGTCACCGGCGCCGACCAGCTGGAGTACTACGCCGGCCTGGCCGCCGCCGTGGAGGGCGAGCAGATTCCGATTCGCGCCGACTCATTCGCCTATACCCGTCGCGAGCCGCTGGGCGTATGCGCCGGTATCGGCGCCTGGAACTACCCCATCCAGATCGCCTGCTGGAAGTCGGCGCCGGCGCTGGCCACCGGTAACGCCGTGGTTCTCAAACCCAGCGAAGTCACGCCGCTGACCACCCTGCTGCTGGCCGAGATTCTCACCGAAGCGGGCCTGCCGGACGGCGTTTTCAACGTCGTTCAGGGCGATGGCAGCGTCGGCGTGATGCTCACCGAACACCCCGATATCGACAAGCTCTCCTTCACCGGCGAGGTCGGTACCGGCAAAAAGGTCATGGCGTCTTCCGCCTCCTCGTCACTCAAGGAGGTGACCATGGAACTGGGCGGCAAGTCGCCGCTGATCGTCTTCGCCGACGCCGATCTCGACCGCGCCGCGGACGGCGCCATGATGGCCAACTTCTACTCCAGCGGCCAGGTCTGCACCAACGGCACCCGGGTATTCGTCGAGCGCAGCGTCAAGGCGGCTTTCGAGGCCAGACTGCTGGAACGCGTCGAGCGCATAAAAGCCGGCGACCCACTCGATCCGACGACCAACTTCGGCCCGCTGGTCAGCTTCGAACATATGGACAAGGTCACCGAGTACCTCGAAGCCGGCAAGCGGGATGGCGCCCGCCTGCTGGTGGGTGGTTCACGCATGAGTGAGGGCGCTCTGGCCGGCGGCGCCTTCGTTGCCCCCACTATCTTCACCGACTGCCGCGACGACATGCGCATCGTCCGTGAAGAGATCTTCGGCCCGGTGATGTCGTTGCTCGACTTTGACAGCGAAGAGGAGGTGATTCGCCGCGCCAACGACACCGATTACGGTCTTGCAGCAGGTGTTTTCACCGAAGGACTCAATCGCGCCCACCGGGTGATCCATCAGCTGGAAGCGGGCATCTGCTGGGTCAACACCTGGGGCGACAGCCCGGCACAAATGCCGGTGGGTGGCTACAAGCAGTCCGGCGTGGGGCGTGAAAACGGCCTGCTGACGCTGGCCCACTATACCCGCGTCAAGTCGGTGCAGATCGAGATGGGGCCCTTCGAGTCCGCCTTCTGATCGATGCGGGGCACCCGGGCGACGCGCCGGCTCGGCATGCGGCGCGCCGCCACAACGCCCCCCCTGCTCTGCTCATTTTTCCTCTTTCCCGTTGATCGCCAGGAGCCACGGATGTCACAGACAAGCGAATACGACTACATCATCATCGGCGCCGGCTCGGCCGGCAATGTGCTGGCCGCACGTCTGACCGAGGACGACGATGTGAGGGTACTGCTGCTGGAAGCCGGCGGTCCCGACTACCGTCTTGACTTCCGTACCCAGATGCCGGCAGCGCTGGCTTATCCGCTGCAGGGCAAGCGCTATAACTGGGCTTTCGAAACCGAGCCCGAACCGCATATGAACAACCGCCGCATGGAGTGCGGGCGCGGCAAGGGGCTGGGCGGCTCGTCACTGATCAACGGTATGGCCTACATCCGTGGCAATGCGCTGGATCTCGAGGGCTGGGCCGAGCATCCGGGTCTCGAGGACTGGGGCTATGCCAACTGCCTTCCCTACTACAAAAAGGCCGAAACACGCGATATCGGCGGTAACGACTACCACGGCGACCATGGCCCGGTGCAGGTTGCCACCCCGAAGCCGGGCAACAATCCGCTCTATCGCGCCTTTATAGCGGCGGGCCAGCAGGCCGGCTTCGATGAGACCGACGATCTCAACGGCTACAAACAGGAAGGTTTCGGCCCCATGGACCGTACTACCACGCCCAGGGGTCGACGCGCCTCGACGGCGCGCGGCTATCTCGACAGCGTCCGCCACCGCGACAACCTGACCATCGAAACTCATGCGATGACCGATCGCATTCTGTTCGAGGGCAAGCGCGCGGTGGGCGTGGCCTACGCCCGCAAGGGCGAGGCGAAAGAAGTGCGCGCGCGCCGCGAAGTGCTGCTGTGCGCCGGCGCCATCGCCTCCCCGGCGATTTTGCAGCGCTCCGGCGTCGGCGATCCCGAATGGCTCGCCGAGGTGGGTGTCGAGACGGTCCATGCGCTGCCCGGCGTGGGCAAAAACCTGCAGGACCACCTCGAGATGTACATCCAGTACGAGTGCAAGCAGCCGATCACCCTCTATTCGGCACTCAAGTGGTACAACCAGCCGAAGATCGGCGCCGAGTGGATGTTTCTCGGCAAGGGCATTGGCGCCAGCAACCAGTTCGAAGCGGGCGGTTTCATTCGCACCGGAGAAGGCGAGAGCTGGCCCAACCTGCAGTACCACTTCCTGCCCTGCGCGATCAGCTACAACGGCAAGAGCGCAGTCGAGGCCCACGGCTTTCAGGCCCACGTCGGCTCGATGCGCTCGAAAAGCCGCGGCCATGTGAAGATCAAATCCTCCGACCCCGAGCAGGCGCCCGCCATCCTGTTCAACTACATGAGCGAGGCGCGCGACTGGGAGGAGTTTCGCGACGCCATCCGCATCACCCGGCGAATCATCGAGCAGCCGGCCATGGACCCCTTCCGCGGCCGCGAGATTGCCCCCGGTGCCGACTGCCAGAGCGACGAACAGCTCGACGCCTTCGTGCGCGACGAGGCGGAAACCGCCTACCATCCCTGTGGTACCTGCCGCATGGGCGAAGGCGATGACGCCGTGGTCGACGGTCAGGGGCGCGTGCACGGCATGCAAGGACTGCGGGTGATCGACGCCTCACTGATGCCGGTCATCATTACCGGCAACCTCAACGCCACGACCATCATGATGGCCGAGAAGCTGGCCGACCGGGTGCGCGACCGCGAACCGTTGCGCCCGCTCACCGAAGTGGCCTTCCATACCGCCCACGGGGAAAACCAGAACGCCCGCGAAGCCGACACCGCCGCCACCCGCGAATAACTCGCCGGGTAGCACCACACAGGGCGCCGAGATTGCGGCGTCCTGCCCTTCCTGCCCCAACCCCGCCCGGGCACGCCTCTCAGAACCATCGACACCCTTCAGGATGGCACAGGCTGACGGTGGCGCTTATCATGCCTGCTGGATTTTCAAGTCGATGCCCTTAGGGATGCCGACAGCCGCGCGACGCAATCCATGACCTGACGACGGATGGAACCATGCCCGACTCGCAATCCGGCCGGCGCTCGAGCGCCGGCCGCGTACTGCTGGCGCTTGCTCTGCTGCTGACCGCCGGCGCTGCCGTGTGGTGGTTTGTACTGCGCGACAGCCCGGCTGCGCCCGCCGGGCCCGCAGCGCCACCCGGCAGCAGTGCCCGGGCAGTATCGGCCATCACGGTCGAGCGCGGCAGTTTCCCGGTTACGGTCACGGCGCTGGGCACCCTGCGCTCACTGGGCAGCGTCGAGATTCGCCCACAGATTCAGGGACGCCTGACCGCCATCAACTTCGAGGAGGGCCAGCGCGTCAGCGCCGGTGACGTGCTGGCCCGCCTCGATGACAATACGCAACAGGCGCAGCTGGCTCAGGCCAATGCCCAGCTGACCCAGAGCCAGGCACAGCTGACCAACGCCCGCTCGGACCTGCAGCGTTATGAAGATCTTGTGCGGGCCAGCAACATCTCGCGCCAGCAGCTGGAGAATCAGCGTCAGCTGGTGAGTCAGTACCAGGGTGCGGTGGAAGCCGCTCGCGCCGGCGTCGAAGAGGCTCGCGCGCGACTTGCCTATACCGTGCTGCGCGCGCCCACCGACGGCATCATCGGTCTGCGCAACGTCGACCCCGGCAATATCGTCTCCAGCGGCGACGACGCGCCCATCACCACTCTTGACGCGCTCGATCCCATCTCGGTGGTATTCGCCCTGCCCCAGCGCCATATCCGCGAACTGCGGCGGCTGATGCCGGATTCCCCGCCAACTGTCAGGGTGATCTCCGGCGACGGCGATGAGATGCTCGCCAGCGGCCGCCTTTCGGCACTCGACAGCGCCCTGGATACCGACACCGGGACGCTTTCGATGCGTGCCCGGCTGCCCAACGCCGCGGGCGCGCTCTATCCCAACACCTTCGTCAACGTCGAGGTGGTGCTGCGCACCCTCGACAACGTGGTGCTGGCGCCGCTGCCGGCCATCGTCCACGGTGACGAGGGCAACCACGTTTATGTGGTCAACGACGACGGCATCGTCAGCCGCCGCAGCGTCGAACTCGGACCCCGGGATGATCGCCGCGCAGTGGTCGACAGCGGGCTGGAGTCCGGCGAGCGGGTGGTAGTCGACGGCGTCGACCGGCTGCGCGACGGCACCGAGGTGCGGGTGGTGCGCAGCGCGCTACCGGGCGAGGCCGAGCAGCGAGTCGCCAACGACGGCGCATCATGAATCCTTCGCGGCCCTTTATTCTGCGCCCGGTCGCCACCTCGCTGGTGATGCTGGCCATCCTGCTGGCCGGCCTGCTGGCGCTGAGACTGCTGCCGGTCGCCTCACTGCCCGAAGTGGAGTACCCCACCATCCGGGTTACCACGCTCTATCCCGGCGCCGGCCCGGAGGTGATGCTCTCCCACGTCACCGCGCCGCTGGAGGAGCAGTTGGGCGAGATAGCCGGACTCGAGGAGATGCGCTCGACCAGCAGCGGTGGCGCTTCCCTGATCACCCTGCGCTTCGGTCTCGACAGCGATGCAGGCGTAGCCGAGCAGGAGGTGCAGGCGGCGCTTGACCAGGCGGCCAGCCTGCTGCCCGCCGAACTCCCCATGCCGCCACGCTATGATCGCGTCAACCCTGCCGATGCGCCGGTGCTGACGCTGGGCATCCGCTCCGCTTCGCTGCCTCTGACGCGCGTCTACGACCTGGTCGATACCCGCCTCGCCCAGAGCCTTTCACAGGTCAGCGGGGTGGGCCTGGTATCGATCTCCGGCGGCCACCAGCCGGCGGTGCGCATCGAACCCGACGCGCGCCGACTGGCCGCCCACGGCCTCGACCTCGAAGCGCTGCGCGGCGTCATCGACGCCGCCAACGTCAATATGCCCAGGGGAAGCCTGTCGGGGCCCTACCGGGCACTCTCCATCGACGCCAACGACCAGCTCACCTCGGCGGATCAGTACCGCGACCTGATCGTCGCCTACAGCAACGGCACACCGCTGCGGCTGGACGATGTGGCGCACGTCAGCGAAGGGGCGGAGAACGCCTGGCGCGGCGCCTGGGCCAACGGCGAGCCGGCGCTGATTGTCAATGTACAGCGCCAGCCCGGCGCCAACGTCACCCGGGTGGTCGACGCCATCCGCGCACGGCTACCGGCGCTGCGTGACAGCCTGCCGGAAAATATCGACATCGAGGTGCTGGGCGATCGTACCCGCACCATTCGCGCGGCGCTCGACCACACCCGCTTCGAGCTGATACTGGCGATGGCGCTGGTGGTGATGGTCACCTTCCTGTTCCTGCGTAACCTGCCCGCTACGCTCATTCCCGCTCTGGCGATCCCCATGTCGCTGATAGGCACCTTCGGCGTGATGTATCTGGCCGGCTTCAGCCTCAACAACCTGACGCTGATGGCACTGACCATCGCCACCGGCTTCGTGATCGACGATGCCATCGTGGTGCTGGAGAACATCATGCGCCATCGGGAGGCCGGCGAATCGCGCTTGCAGGCGGCACTGAGCGGCGCACGGGAGATCTTTTTCACCATCCTGTCGCTGACCGTATCGCTGATCGCGGTGCTGATTCCGCTGCTGTTCATGCAGGATGTGATCGGCCGGCTGTTTCGCGAATTCGCCATCACCCTGGCCATCGCCATCGCCATCTCGGCGTTCGTGTCGCTGACGCTGACGCCCATGCTGTGCGCGAAAATGCTGAAAGATCGCGACACAGCGCATGACGCGGCAACCGATCGCCACCGCGGCAGACTTTTCACGCACCTGGCAAGGGGCTATGAGCGCGCTCTCGACGTCGTGCTGCGCCATCAACGGCTGACGCTGACGGCGGCGGTGGCCACCTTTGGCATTACCGTGGTGCTCTATCTGCTGGTGCCGCAGGGGCTATTCCCGCAGCAGGACAGCGGCGCCATTCGCGGCATCAGCGAGGCCGATCAGTCCGTTTCGTATCAGGCCATGGCGCGCCATCAGCAGGCGCTGGCCGAGGCACTACGGGCCGACCCGGCGGTGGAGAGTCTCGCCGCCAGCGCCGGCGTAGGGGAGGACAACCCCACCCTCAACACGGGCCGCTTCGATATCCAGCTCAGGCCCCGTAGTGAGCGCGGCCCTATCGACAGCGTGATCGAACGCCTCGAGGCGCGCGCCGCCGAGGTGCCGGGCATAAAACTCTATCTGCAGCCGGTACAGGAGCTGACGCTGGATGACGAGGTGAGCCGCTACCCCTGGCTCGTGACGCTCACCAACCCCGACCGCGAGACGCTTGACGACGATGTCGAAGCGCTGCTGACACGGCTGCGCGAAGCGCCCGCGATCGCCGACGCCGCCAGCGACCTGAGCCGCGACGGCCTGGCACTGGCGCTGACCATCGATCGGCAGCGTGCCGGACGGCTGGGTATCAGCGTCAGCGACATCGACACCGCCCTCTACAACGCCTTCGGCCAGCGCCAGATCTCGACCATTTTCACCCAGTCCAACCAGTACCGGGTGGTGATGAACCTGGCCACAGCGGACCAGAGCGGCCCGTCGGCGCTGTCGCAACTCTATCTGCAAAGCGACAGCGGCGAGATGGTGCCGCTCGATGCGCTGGTCAGCGTCGCGGAGCGCCGCGCCGCGCTATCGCTGTCACGCCGCGATCGCCTGCCAGCAGCAGGCATCTCGCTGGCCGTGGCCGACGGCCATTCGCTCGAGCAGGCTTTCGCTGCCCTCGAGCAGGCCCGCCACGACACCAATCTCGACGCCGCGACCGAGCTTGACCGGCAGGGCGCGGCACAGTACTTCGCCGCTTCGAGCGCCAGCACCCTGTGGCTGATTCTCGCCTCGGTGGTGGTGATGTACATCGTACTGGGCATACTCTACGAGAGCGTCATTCATCCGCTGACGATTCTCTCCACCCTGCCCTCGGCCGCCATCGGCGCACTGCTGGCACTACTGCTGAGCGGCCAGAGCCTGGGCATGGTGGCCGTGATCGGCATTATTCTGCTGATCGGTATCGTCAAGAAAAACGCCATCATGATGATCGACTTTGCCCTGGCCGGGCAGCGCCAGCAGGGGCTTGCGCCCTTCGACGCGATTCGCCGCGCGGCGCTGTTGCGCTTTCGCCCCATCATGATGACCACCCTGGCGGCACTTTTCGGCGCCCTGCCACTGATGTTCGCCAACGGTTACGGCGCCGAGCTGCGCCAGCCGCTGGGGCTGGTGATGGTCGGTGGACTGCTGGTCAGCCAGCTGCTGACGCTTTTCACCACGCCGGTCATCTATCTCTTCTTCGAACGGCTGGCCACCCGCCGGGATAGCCATCGTGAGCACGGCGCGGCCACCGAGCGCGCGCCATGAATATCGCCGCGCCCTTTATCCATCGACCGATCGCCACCTCGCTGCTGACTCTGGCGGTGCTGCTGGGGGGCGTGCTGGCCTGGGCGCGGCTGCCGGTGGCACCGCTACCGGCGGTCTCCTTCCCGACGCTGATGGTCACCGCCAGCCTGCCCGGCGCCAACCCGGAAACCATGGCCTCGACGGTCGCCACGCCGCTGGAGCGCTCACTGGGGCAGATCGCCGGTATCAGCCAGCTCACCTCCTCCAGCAGCGAGGGCTCGACCCGTATCACCGTTCAGTTCGACCCCGGCAAGGACATCAACGAAGCGGCACGCCAGGTACAGGCGGCGATCAATCGCGCCGAGGCGCTGCTACCCAGCGCCATGACCGACTCGCCCACGCTGCGCCGGCTCAACCCTGCCGAGGCGCCGATCATGATATTGACGCTGACCAGCGCCGAGCTCGACAAGGGCAGTCTCTATCGCCTTGCCGACGAGCAGGTCGCGCCGCTGATCGCCCGCGCCCAGGGGGTATCGCGGGTCAGCGTGGGCGGCAGCGCCTCGCCGGCGGTGCGGGTATCGCTCAACCCGCGCCGGCTTGAGAGCGCCGGCATCGGTCTCGATCAGGTTCGCCGGGCGATCGTCGCGACCAACAGCAACACCCCCACCGGCTTTACCCAAAACGAGCACTACCGCTGGCGCATCGACAGCGCTTCGCAGCTTTTTGACGCCGCAGCTTACCGCCAGCTGGTGATCGCCCGCAGCGGCGAGCACGTGGTGCATCTAGGCGATGTCGCCGAAGTCGACGAAAGCGTCGAGGACCAGCACAACATCGGCTTTTACAATCGTCAGCCGGCGGTCGTGGTGGTCATCAGCCCCACCGTCGATGCCAACGTGATCGACACCATCGCGAGCATCCGCGAGCGCCTGCCGCAGATCCGCGACGCCCTGCCGGCCAGCGCCGAGCTGCGGGTGATGCTCGACCGCTCACCGGGCATTCGCGCCTCGCTGGCGGAGACCCAACTGACATTGCTGTTGGCGGTAGCGCTGGTGATCCTCGTCATTCTCGCCTTTCTGCGCAGCCCGCGTGCCACCCTGATCCCCGCCGCGGTGATCCCGGTATCACTGCTGGGCACCTTCATGGTGATGTTCGCGCTGGGCTTTTCCCTTAACACTCTGTCGCTGATGGCGCTGATCATCGCCATCGGCTTCGTGGTCGACGACGCCATCGTGGTGGTGGAGAACATCTCGCGCCATATCGAAGCGGGAATGAGCGTGCGCGAGGCCGCGCTGAGCGGCGCCCGCGAGGTAGGCTTCACGGTGCTGTCGATGAGCCTGTCGCTGGTGGCGGTGTTCATTCCCATGCTGCTGCTGGGCGGTTTCGCCGGCAGCATGTTTCGCGAATTTGCCGTGACGCTGTCGGCGGCGGTACTGATGTCGCTGCTGGTGTCGCTGAGCCTGACGCCGATGCTCTGCTCGCGCTGGCTGGGGCGGAAAAACGGCATACGCCGGCCGGGGCCCGTCGAACGCAGCCTGACCCGCTTCGGCGCTGTCGTGCTGCGCGGTTACGCCACCACGCTGGATATCGCCCTGCGCCACCGGCGCCTGACGCTGGTGTCGCTGCTGGCGGTCATCATGCTCAACGGCTGGCTCTATGTGCATATCGACAAGGGCTTCATCCCCTCCCAGGACACCGGCCGCCTGATCGGCGCGTTACAGGCCGATCGCAGTATCTCCTTCGACGCCATGGCCGCCAAACTGGAAGAAGTACGCGACCGTCTGCTGGCCGACGACGACGTGGAGAGCGTGCTGGGCTTTCTGGGCGGCAACGGTCCGGGCGGTGGCGGCATCAGCTCGGCGACGCTGTTCGTTACCCTCAGCGACGACCGCCAGCAGAGCACCAACGCCACCGCCAATCGGCTGATTGCGCAGCTGAGCGATATTCCCGGCGCGCAGGTGTTCATGCGCGGTCTGTCGGACGTGCAGATCGGCGGGCGCTCGTCGAGCAACAGCCAGTACGAGCTGACGCTCAAAAGCGACGACCTGGCGCTGCTGAATGAGTGGTCGTCGCGGGTTGCCGAGGCGCTGCGCGACATGCCGCAGATTACCGGTGTCGACAGTGACAACCTGAGCGGCGGCCAGGCGGTGCGGCTGGTGGTGGATCGCGACCGCGCCGCACAGCTGGGACTCGACATGCGCGAGATCGACCGGTTGCTGGGCAACGCCTTTGCCCAGAGCCGCGTCAGCCGTCTCTACGAGGGCACCAGTCAATACTTCGTGGTGATGGAAGTGGCCGAGCGCTGGCGGCGCTCGGCGCAGTCGCTGGAGATGCTGCATATCGTCAACGACGACGGCACCCCTGTACCGCTTGCCGCCTTCAGCCACTTCGCGCGCAGCACCAGCCCGATCAGCGTCAATCACCAGGATCAGTTCGCCGCCGCCACGCTCTCCTTCAACCTGATGGACGGCGTGGCACTCTCGGAGGCGACCGACGCGATCGAGCAGCGCCTTGATGAACTGTCGCTGCCTGTCGACGTGCAGGCGGATTTCGAGGGCAGCGCGGCCAGCTTCCAGAGCAGCGCGACGACCATGCCGCTACTGGTGCTGGCGGCGCTGATCACGGTCTATCTGGTGCTGGGCATCCTCTACGAGAGCACCGTTCATCCGCTGACGATTCTCTCCACCCTGCCCTCCGCCGGTATCGGTGCGCTGCTGGCGCTGATGCTGCTGGACATGCCGTTTTCGCTGATCGCCATGATCGGCATCATCATGCTGGTCGGGGTAGTGAAGAAAAACGCCATCATGCTGGTCGACTTCGCCCTCGACGCCGAACGCAGCCGCAATCTGGACGCCCTGACGGCGGTACGCGAGGCAGCGCTGGTGCGCTTTCGGCCCATCATGATGACCACCCTGTCGGCCATTCTGGGCGCCCTGCCGCTGGTGCTCGGCAGCGACGAGAACGCCGCCCTGCGCGCCCCGCTGGGCGTCACCATCATCGGCGGTCTGATCGTCAGCCAGCTTCTGACCCTCTATACCACCCCGGTGGTCTATCTCTATCTGGACCGCCTGCGCAGGCGCCGCCAGCCGAACGCCGGCGTCTGAGCGCAACAGGCGATCAGGCGCCCGTGATCAATGTTCTGCCGTTTTAATGAAAACGTCGTTCAATAAAACACTTTTATACGTTCTTCATCAAATGGTAACGTAACCCTGTCGATACGACAGCCGCGACAATAATGTCACAACAGCACCGGCATACAACACCAAACCCGGCAAGGAAAAAATTCATCATGTCTCAACTTCAGACCCCCCGACAGTGGAAGGCGCTGGCGCTTGCCCTGAGCGTTTCCGCCGCCATGGGCGCCACCGCCGCCCACGCCGATCCGGCCAGCGAGCAGACCATCGAAGCGCTGCGCGCCGAGCTGCAGCAGATGCAGCAGCGCCTCGAGCGGCTCGAAAGCGAACAGCAGCAGACCGTTTCGCAGTCCAGCAGCGACCAGACGCTGGCGCAGCAGAACCAGGCCGCCATCGAAGAGATGCAGCAGGTGCAGTTCAGCGGCCTGTTCGAGTTCGGCTACAACTACCAGGACTGGAGCGATTCCAGCAAGGACAAGGGCGGCGATCTCGGCTTCAACAAGCTGATTCTGGGCGTGGATGGCGACATCGATCAGTTCACCTACTCCATGCAGTACCGCTTCTACGACGGCTACAACTTCCTGAAAAAGGGCTGGCTGGGCTATAACATCGACGACGCCAACACCGTCAAGGCGGGTCTGATGCAGACGCCGTTCGGCAACCTGCCCTACGGCTACCTGGGCTGGTACGGCAACCTGCCCTATCTGGCCGGTTTCAACGACAACCAGAACGCCGGCCTGATGTGGGAGAACACCACCGGCGCCTGGGACACCTCGCTGGCCTTTTTCAAGGCCGACAACCTGGGCGGCAACGAGCACTACGGTGCCAATGCCAACGGTGATAGTGCTCAGGGCAACGAAGAGGTCAACCAGCTGGCCGCGCGGGTGGCCTACACCTTCGGTCAGGGCAGCGACTACACCACCGAGGTCAACTTCTCGGCCAAGGGCGGTCAGCTCTATAACAACAATACCAATGACAGCGGCAGCAACTGGTCGGCGGCGGCAGGCGTCAGCGGCAGCTACGGCAACTGGCTGGCGATGGCCCAGGCCACCACCTATAAGTACGACGCCGAGAACGCACCTGAAGACCAAACCGGTATCTCCGACAACGTCATTCAGGTCGGTGCCTTTGCCTTTGACTACCTGATCCCCGCCGAGGGCGAAATGTACTCGGCGAGCCTTGGCTACAGCATGCCGGTCAGCTGGGGCCCGGTAGAGAACGTCTACTTCTACAACGACTTCAGCTATATCGCTCCCAACGGCGACTACTCGCCCTACGGTGGCGGCTTCGGCAACGTCGACAATCCGATGTTCAACGACATCGGCGTGCAGTTCACCGCCGGCCCCTACTACCTGTGGATGGACTTCGCCTCGCAGAAGAACGCGCTGGGCTACTTCGGCGCGGGAGAAGCCAACAAGTGGGATACGCAGTTCATCACTACCTTCGGCGTCAACTTCTGATCGCCTCGGCCAGCACATAAAGTGCTGACAGGGCCCGGCTCAATGAGTCGGGCTTTTTTGCGCGTGCCTTCAACGCACGCCTTCGATAGCAAAAATCGCTGTCCACCCTTTTTTCGCCGCGCGATGAAGACAGGCGCTACACCAGACTTTCGAAGTTCTCCAGCCCCTCGGCGAAGCGCCGCTTGTACGTCTCGAACAGCGTGCCATCGCGTTTGAAGGCGCGCAGCACCGCCTCGCGGCTGAAATCGACCACCTCGGGCGCCTGCGCCAGCGTCTCGATATCCGCCAGGGCATTGAAACCAAGGCGCTCACCGCCCTGGCTGCGCCGATACCAGTGGGTAAAACCAAAGGTGGTGAAAAAGGCTTCCAGCCGCGGATCGTCGGTCGCCACCCGCATGGCGGTGGACTCCCCCAGCCGACTGACCAGCCGCCGCCCGTACCCTCGGCCGCGCCGTGCCTCGGGGGTGGCCAAAAGCCTCAGCTCGACGCCGCGCCCCTCCACCTCGAGGGTCAGCAGCGCCAGCGAAGCGATGCGCTCGTGGTCGTCGCAAAGCGACACCACCCGTGCCGACTCCTGCTCCAATAGCCGGCTGCTGCCGGCAAATTCGACAAGGGGTGCAAGTCCCGCCTCGCGACCGAAGACGCTCGCGCACAGCATGGCAAGGCAGGCATCGCGGCGCTCGGCGCCGCTAACGTAGGAAATCTTCAAGGCAACATCCGAAGCTGGTGAATGCCGCCATGATGCCACGTGCGCCGCTCGAGCGGCCATCCATGACGCTGCCCGAGAAGTCGTATCGGCATGGCGCGGTCATATCCCTGACACTTTTTCACACCAGGGTTGATGACGTTGCGGATCACAACACCTCAGGGAGCGATCGATGCATAACGTCACAAGAGTGCTCGCCTCCACGGCGATGGTTTCCGGCCTTGCCCTCTCCACCATGCCGGCAATGGCCGCCACCGAAGTGGTCTGGTGGCACGCCATGGAGGGCAGCCTGGGCGAAAAGGTCAACGAAATTGCCGACAACTTCAACGCCTCGCAGTCCGACTTCGTGGTCAAACCGGTCTACCAGGGCACCTACATCGAGAACATGACCGCCACCATCTCCGCCTTCCGCGCCGGCAACCCGCCGGCGATCAGCCAGATCTACGAGGTGGGCACGGCGACCATGATGAACGCCGAAGGCGCTATCTATCCGGTCTATCAACTGATGGCCGACAGCGACCAGCCCTTCGACCCCAATAACTACATTGCGGCAGTCACCGGCTACTACAGCACCCCCGACGGCGAGATGCTGTCGATGCCGTTCAACTCCTCAACGCCGGTGGTCTACTACAACCGCGACATCTTTCAGGAAGCCGGTCTCGACCCCGACAACCCGCCTACCAGCTGGCCGGAACTGGCCGCAGCGGGCCAGCAGATCGTCGACAGCGGCGCCGCCGCCTGCGGCTTTACCACCACCTGGCCGAGCTGGATTCAGCTGGAAAACCTGACCGCCCGCCACAACATTCCCTTCGCCAGCGACGCCAACGGGTTTGGCGGCCCCTCGGCACGGCTGGAGTTTCAGCAGAGCGACGCGGTAATCCAGCACATTCAGAATCTGGTCGACTGGCAGCAGAGCGGCGTTTTCAACTACGGCGGCCGCATGGACCAGGCCTCGCCGCAGTTTTTCACCCAGGACTGCGCCATGCTGATGGCCTCTTCGGCCAGCTACGCCGCGGTGCGGGATAACAGCGCAAACTTCGACTTCGGCGTCGCCCCACTGCCGTACTACCCGGAGGTCATCGATCCCCCCGCCAACTCGATCATCGGCGGCGCCTCGCTGTGGGTCATGCAGGGCCACTCCGACGCGGTCTACGACGGCGTGGCGGCCTTTTTCCACTATCTCTCCTCGCCGCAGGTGCAGGCCGACTGGCACCAGTTCACCGGCTACCTGCCGATCACCGAAGCGGCCTATGAGCTGACCCGCGAACAGGGCTTCTACGCCGACAACCCGGGTACCGATGTGGCTCTCGAGCAGTTGACCGGCGGCCAAACGGGTGAATATTCACGCGGTATCCGGTTGGGCAACATGCCGCAGATCCGCGAGGCGATCGAAGGCGAACTGGAAGCCGCGCTCAACGGTGACAAGAGCGCCGAGCAGGCCATGCAGGATGCCGCCGCACGCGGCAACCAGCTGCTCGAACGTTTCGAACAGAGCGTCAATTAACGTCGCTCTCGATCCCCCGTGAGGCGGCTCACGCCGCCTCACGGGGGTTGCTTTTGTCATACCGGAACCCTCTCCAATGGCTACGTTCCAGCGTCACCGCGCTTTTCCCTGGCTGTTGCTGCTACCGCAGCTGGCCATCGTGGCGATCTTCTTTTTCTGGCCCGCCTTCCAGGCGCTACGCCGCTCCTTCTACGTGCAGGACGCCTTCGGCCTCGGCGAGCGCTTCGTGGGGCTTTCCAACTACGTCGCCGTACTGACCTCCGCACTATGGCAGCAGGCACTCGTCAATACGCTGCTGTTCAGCGCCAGCGTGGCGCTGGGGGCGATGTCGATCGCGCTGCTGCTGGCCACCCTCGCCGACCGTGTGCTGCGCGGCGCGAAAGGCTATCGCACACTGCTGATCTGGCCCTACGCCGTGGCACCGGCCGCCGCCGGGGTGCTGTGGCTGTTTCTGTTCGACCCGAGTCTGGGAATCATCAGCAGGGCGCTGGGCAGCCTGGGTATCCACTGGAACCAGCGGCTCAACGGTGGTCAGGCCATGCTGTTGGTGATCATCGCCTCCGTGTGGCAACAGATGAGCTACAACTTCATCTTTTTTCTCGCCGGTCTGCAGAGTATCCCCGCCAGCCTGCTGGAGTCGGCGGCGATCGACGGCGCCGGCCCCTGGCGGCGTTTCTGGACCATCACCTTTCCGCTGCTGTCGCCCACCACCTTCTTTCTGCTGGTGATGAATACCATCTACGCCTTCTTCGAGACTTTCGGCACCATCGATACCACCACCGGCGGCGGCCCGAATAACGCCACGACCACCCTGGTTTACAAGATCTATCAGGACGGCATCGTGGGACTCGATCTGGGGGGCTCGTCGGCGCAGTCGGTAATTCTGATGGTGCTGGTGGGACTACTCACCCTGATTCAGTTCCGCTACGTCGAGCGGCGCGTTCAATACTACTGAGAGCCGGGAGAACACGACCATGCGCTACCGCCGTCCCGGGCTGGACGTTGCTACCCACGTCATACTGATCATCGGCGCGCTGATCTTCATGCTGCCGGTGCTGCTGGCGCTGATGGCCTCCACCCACACGCTGCCCTCGCTTTTATCGGGCGGCCTGGCCCTGCTGCCCGGCAGCGAGGGGCTTGACCACTATATCCAGCTACTGACGCAGCCCGCCGGCGGTGTGGCGGTGCCCACCTGGCGACTGATGCTCAATTCGCTGATCATGGCGCTGGGCATTGCGGTGGGCAAACTGACGATCTCGATCATCGCCGCCTATGCCATCGTCTTTTTCCGCTTTCGCTTTCGCATGCTCTGCTTCTGGCTGATCTTCGTCACCCTGATGCTGCCGGTAGAGGTGCGTATCGTGCCCACCTACGGGGTGGTCGCCGATCTGGGCCTGCTCAACAGCTACCCCGGGCTGATTCTGCCGCTGATCGCCAGTGCCACCGCCACCTTTCTGTTCCGCCAGTTCTTTCTCACCCTGCCGCCGGAACTTCTGGAAGCGGCGCGCCTCGATGGTGCCGGCCCCTGGCGCTTTTTCCGCGACATCCTGCTGCCGCTGTCGAAGACCAATATGGCGGCGCTTTTCGTGATCATGTTCATCTACGGCTGGAACCAGTACCTGTGGCCACTGCTGGCCGCCAGCGATGCCGACTACGCCACCCTGGTGATGAGCCTCAGGCGACTGACTATCGCCCAGGACGGTGTTCCCCCCTGGCAGTTGGCCACCACCATGACCGTGCTGGCACTGCTGCCACCGGTGGCGGTGATCGTCCTCATGCAGCGCTGGTTCGTCAAAGGCCTGGTCGATTCGGAGAAATAAGCATGTCCACCCTGACACTCGAACGCCTGAACAAGACCTATGGCGGCAATGTACAGGCCGTGCGGGGCGTTGATCTCGACATCGCCGATGGCGAACTGATCGTGGTGGTCGGCCCCTCCGGCTGCGGCAAGTCGACACTCTTGCGGCTGATTGCCGGTCTCGAGGAGATCAGCGACGGTGAGCTTTGCATCGACGGCCAGCGGGTCAACGATAGCGAACCGGCCGGCCGCGATATCGCCATGGTGTTCCAGAACTACGCGCTCTATCCGCATATGAGCGTTTACGACAACATGGCCTACAGCCTCAAAAACCGCCGCACGCCGAAAGAAGAGATACGCCGCCGGGTGACGGAGACCGCGCGCCTGCTGGCCATTGACGACCTTCTCGAACGTCGCCCGCGCCAGCTTTCCGGCGGCCAGCGTCAGCGCGTCGCCATGGGCCGCGCGGTGGTGCGCCAGCCGAAGGTGTTTCTATTCGATGAGCCACTCTCCAACCTTGATGCCAGCCTGCGGGTGCAGATGCGCCAGGAGATCCGCCGGCTGCAAAAGCGCCTCGGGGTGACCTCGGTCTACGTCACCCATGACCAGGTGGAGGCGATGACGCTGGCCGACCGACTGGTGGTAATGAACGGCGGCCGGATCGAGCAGATCGGCACCCCCATGACGCTCTTCAATCAGCCGGCGACACGTTTCGTGGCCGGTTTCATTGGCTCACCGGCGATGAACTTCATCGACCTGGCACATGCCGAGCAGACGCCCTGGCTGCCCGCCTCGACGCCGGGCGGTGCCCTGACGGCAGGCATCCGCCCCGAACACCTGCAGCTGGTGACGGCGGGCAGCGGCGATCTGCCGGGGCGTATCGAAATGGTCGAGCCGCTGGGGTCGGAGAGCCTGGTGCATGTACGCCTCGGCGAGCACGATCCCCTGCTGGTAGTGCGCCTGAGCGGCGATGAGCTGCCCGCAGCCGAACAGCCGACCGGGGTGGCGATCAACGGGCCGGTGCATCTTTTCGACAGTGATGGACGGCGGCTGCCATAAACGCCAGGCTGAAGTCAGTCTTCAATCGGGAGCACTGACATGCCACTACCTCGCCTGATCGCTCACCGCGGCCTGTCGGCGCACGCCCCGGAAAATACCCTGGCGGCAGTTCGCGCCGCCTCCGATGCCGGCTGCGACTGGGTGGAACTGGACGTGCAGCTGCTCGGCGACGGTACCCCGGTGATCTGGCACGACGACAACCTCGAGCGCTGCAGCAACAGCCGCGCGCGACTGGTCGAACTGGAACGCGACGAACTCGCCATGCTGGATGCCGGCAGCTGGTTCGGGGCACGCTTTGCCGGCGAGCCGATTGCGCTGCTCGACGACGCTCTGGCGCTTCTGGCCGAGCGCGGCATGGGGCTCAATCTGGAACTCAAGGTGGGCAGCGGGCGCGATCCGGTGGCGCTGGCGCAGGCAGTGGTGCCACGGCTGAAGAATTTTCTGGCGCCCCACGGGCTACTGGTATCGAGCTTCGACCGCCAGGCACTGGAGAGTGCCCGCGAACTCGACAGTGAGCTGCCGCTGGGCCTGCTCTACACCAGCATACCGCGCCGCTGGGCGGAGGATGCCCGGCGGCTGCGTCCGCTCAGTGTTCACGCCGACTGGCGCCGTTTCGATCAGGAGCGCCTGATCGAAATTCGCCGCGCCGATATCGCCGTGTACGCCTATACCGTCAACGACCCGGAGGCCTTCAAACCCTGGTGGGAGCACGGCGTGACCGGGGTGATCAGCGACGACCCGACGCTATTCAGGGACAGCTGACACAGGCTCAGAAGAACAGCTGGCGCAGCGCCTCGCCCGGATCGGGCTCACGCATGAAACGCTCGCCGACCAGGAAGGCGTTGACGCCGCCGCTGCGCATGCGCGCCACGTCGTCGCGGGTGGCGATGCCCGATTCGGTTATCACGCGCACGCCCTCCGGTACCCTCTCCAGCAGCTCGAAGGTGGTCTCCAGCCGCGTATCGAAGGTGTGCAGGTCACGGTTATTGATGCCGACCAGCGCCAGATCGAGACTGAGCGCGCGCTCCAGCTCCTCGGCGCTGTGTACCTCGACCAGCACATCCATGCCCAGCCTGATGGCCAGCTCGTTGAGCTCGCGCATCTGACGATCTTCCAGTGCCGCCACGATCAGCAGGATGGCATCGGCACCCATGGTGCGCGACTCATACACCTGCCACGGGTCAATGATAAAGTCCTTGCGCAGCACCGGCAGCTGGCAGGCGCCGCGCGCGGCGATCAAAAAGCGCTCGCAGCCCTGGAAGTAGTCGACATCGGTGAGCACCGACAGGCAGGCGGCGCCGCCCGCCTCGTAGCGCCGGGCGATCTCCACTGGGTCGAAGTCGGCGCGGATCACGCCCTTCGACGGCGAGGCCTTCTTGACCTCGGCGATGACCGCCGCATCCCCGGCGGTCATGCGCTGATTGAGTGCCGCCGCGAAACCGCGCGTGGCTGGCGCCTGCTCGGCGCGGGCGCGCAGGGTCGTCTCGCTCAGCGCGGCGGAGCGTTCGGCCACCTCTTCATGTTTACGCGCGATGATGCGCGACAGAATGCCGGGCAAAGTGCTCATTGCGGTGTAGTTCCCTGATAAGAAAGCGTTCCGGAACCGTTGTTGCACCTTGAGCAGGCTTCCGCAAGGGCGCTGTGACCCCGTCCATGGGCGCTACTTTCGCCACCCCTGGCGAAAGAGCCCCCTGCTTCAGTCTGCTCTCGGCTCCGTAACATCTGATGTTTTGAAATAGCCATCGACGTGACAAGCCGGCACCGGCAGCTCGTCATGCTCGTTCGCCACCCAGGCGGCTGGAAAACTCGGCCAGCGCGTCCATTTTGGCCAGCCCCTGGCCCTGCGACAGCGCCTCGCGCACGCTGGCGACTCCCTCGGCGATCGAGCCGGCGACATCGGCGACATAGAGTGCCGCGCCGGCGTTGAGCGCCACCATATCGGCGGCGGTCCCCTCGCCACGCAGCGCGGACTGCACCAGCGCCAGGCTCTCCTGGCTGGTGGCGGCGCGCAGACTCTCCAGCGACTGGCGCTCGAGCCCCACCTCTTCCGGCGTCAGGCTGTACTCACTGATATCGCCGTCACGCAGCTCGGCGACCCGGGTGGGGCCGGCGATCGACAGCTCGTCGAGGCCATCGTCGGCGTGCACCACCAGCACGTGGCGGCTGCCCAACCGACGCAGCACCTGCGCCATGGGCACCAGCAGATCGGGGCTATAGGCGCCGATCACCTGGCAGGTAGCGCCGGTAGGATTGGTCAGCGGACCGAGAATATTGAACATGGTGCGCACGCCCAGCGCGCGGCGCACCGCCACCGCGTGGCGCATCGCCGTATGGTGGTTGGGAGCGAACATGAAGCCCACCCCGACCTCCTCGATACAGCGCGCAATCTGCTCACTGTCGAGTTCCAGCGAGACGCCGGCAAGGGCCAGCAGATCGGCACTGCCCGACGAAGACGACACGCCGCGCCCGCCGTGTTTGGCCACCCGCGCGCCGCACGCCGCGGCGGCAAAGCTGGCCGCCGTGGAGACATTGAAAAGCCCGGCGCCATCACCGCCGGTGCCGACAATATCGACCACATGATCGGCGTCGATGGTGACCGGATGCATCAGCTCGCGCATTACCATCACGGCGGCGGTAATCTCGTCGAGCGCTTCGCCCTTCATCGCCAGGCCGATAAGAAAGCCGCTCATCTGCATGGGATCGGCCTCGCCGCCCATGATGATGTGCATCACACTGCGCATCTCGTCGAGGCTGAGGTCCTCACGCCGACAGAAGCGGGCGATCGCTTCCTTGAGTTCCATATTGTGGTCTCCACGCAGTCAGCCCGTGCGCGCGGCCACCCTCCCCGGGTGGCGTCACGGGCCGCGAGTGATCAGGCCTCGGCGTCCACCGGCTGTTGATCGCCGGTGACGCTCTCGCCGAGGAAATTCTGCAACAGCTCATGGCCCTGGCGCGACAGAATCGACTCGGGATGAAACAGCACTCCCTCGACCGCCAGCTCGCGGTGACGAATGCCCATGACCACCCCGGGGGTGACATCATCGGCTACCGTGGTGGCGGTGATTTCGAAGCATTCGGGCAGGCTTTCACGCTCGAGTATCAGCGAGTGGTAACGGGTCACTTCGAGCGGGTTATCGAGCCCGGCAAAGACGCCACGGCCGTCGTGTTCGATTATCGAGGTCTTGCCGTGCATCACCATCGGCGCGCGCACCACGCGCCCTTCCCAGACCTGGCCGATGGCCTGAAAGCCGAGGCAGACGCCCAGGATCGGCACCCGGCCGGCGAAGTGGCGGATCAGTTGCAGCGAAATACCGGCCTCGTCGGGGCTGCAGGGGCCGGGGGAGATCACCAGATGGGTGAAATCACGCTGCTCGATCTCCTCGAGGCTGAGGGTATCGTTACGGATGGTATCGACCTCGGCCCCCAGCTCGCCCAGATACTGGACGATATTGAAGGTGAAGCTATCGTAGTTATCGATCATCAAGACTTTCATGATCATATTCCTTTATCGACCGGAAGGCAGGGCGCAACGTCGGTTTTGACATCGATCACGCCACGCCTGCGGTAAAGCCGCCACGACGGCGACTCTATTCGAGATTATCCAGCCCGCGTTCGGCCATGGCGACGGCGCGGAACATGGCGCGACGCTTGTTGAGCGTCTCCTGCCATTCGCTGTCGGGGTCGGAGTCGGCCACGATACCACCACCCGCCTGGACGTGCAGTTCGCCGTCCTTGATTACGGCGGTGCGGATGGCGATGGCCATATCCATATTGCCCTGCCAGGAGAGATAGCCCACCGCGCCGGAGTAGATGCCGCGCTTGACCGGCTCCAGCTCGTCGATCACTTCCAGCGCGCGAATCTTGGGCGCCCCGGAGAGCGTACCAGCGGGAAAGGTGGCGCGCAGCACGTCGAGCGGCCCCAGTCCCGGTTTAAGCTGCCCGGTAACGTTGGAGACGATATGCATGACATGGGAGTAGCGCTCGATGGTCATGCGGTCGGTAAGCGTTACGCTACCGCTACGGCTGATGCGGCCGACGTCGTTGCGGCCCAGGTCGATCAGCATGACGTGCTCGGCGATCTCCTTGGGATCGCTCAGCAGCTCCTGCTCCAGCGCGCTGTCCTCCTCTTCGCTGGCACCGCGATGGCGGGTGCCGGCAATCGGCCGCAGGGTGACCTCCTCATCCTCGAGCCGCGCCAGAATCTCCGGCGAGGCGCCCACCACATGATGGTCGTCGAGGTTGAGAAAGAACATATAGGGCGAAGGATTGAGACTGCGCAGTGCGCGGTAGAGATCCAGCGGCGGCGCGCTGTAGCCGATGGTCATGCGCTGGGACGGCACGCACTGCATCAGATCGCCGGCGGCGACATATTCGCGAATACGCCTGACAGCATCCTTGTAGCCCTGCTCCGAGAAGCTGGCGAAGAAGTCGTCCTCCGCCACCCCGTTGCGGCCGGTGCCGGGGCTGGCACTATCGATCGTGGCGGTGCGCAGCTGCGTCTCCAGTGCCTGAAGCCGCTCACCGGCACGCTCAAGCGCCTGCTCCTCGGCGGGGTCGGCATGCACCACCAGCGTCAGGCGACCGGAGAGGTTGTCGAACACCACGACCTCTTCGGCAACCATCAGCAGAATATCGGGTACGTCGATGGGATCGGGCTTTTCGACGCCGCGCAGGCGCGGCTCGATCAGGCGGATCGTGTCATAGCCGAAATAGCCCACCAGGCCGCCGTCGAAACGCATCGACTCACCCAGCCGGGGGGCGCAAAAGCGGCTGCGGAACTGTTCGATCCAGGCCAGTGGGTCGTCGCTCTGGGTGGCCCCCTGGAGGTAACCGTCAACGTAGTGGCGCACGGTGAAACCGCGTATCTCGATGCGCTCGCGGCACGGCAGGCCGATAATCGAGTAGCGGCCCCACTTCTCGCCCCCCTGGACCGATTCGAGCAGAAAGCTCCAGGGCGCATCGGCCAGCTTGAGGTAGGTCGAAAGCGGCGTTTCGAAATCCGCCAGCACCTCGCGGGTCACGGGAATACGGTTATAGCCCTGAGCGGCCAGCTCGGCAAAGCGCTCGTCGTTCATCATGTTCGGCGATCCTGTAGCAGGAGAATTGGCGTGGCGGTGCGGAGGTCAGGATCACCAGCGCCAGCGCTTGATATCCCGCATCAGACCGGGAGAGAGCGCTTTCGGGAACATGGCAGCGATTCGCAAGCTGAAGGATTCCTTTGATGGCGAAATAAAGGGCACTGTCAGAGCATAAAGCAGGTTAAACCCTAAACGAGTTCCCCCAGCGAATCAACCACATGATCAGGGCCCAGAGCGGCGGCACCCTGACCGTGATTATAACCGTAACTCACTGCCAGAGAACGGAAACCGGCGTTTTTAGCGGCATCGATATCGCTTCCGGAGTCGCCCACCATCAGCGCCTGCACCGGCGCCACACCATAGTGCTGTGCCGCGTGCAAAAGCGGCGCCGGGTCGGGCTTTTGCGTAGCGAGGGTGTCACCCCCCAGGCGCAGTTCGAAAAACTCACCAATACCCAGATGCGTCAGCAGCGGATCGATAAAACGGCTCGTCTTGTTGGTGATCAGCACCTGAGGCAGACCGCGTTCGCGCATGGCCGTCAGGCAGTCACGCACCCCGGGATAGAGATGGGTATGCACGACCAGGTTGTCGGCATAGCAGCGCATGAAGGCCTCGAACGCCGCGTTGAGCAGCGCCTCGTCGGGGCCGTTTTTGAAAGCGCCGGCATGGCTCAGAGCCCTTTCGACCAGCTTGTGCGTGCCGTTGCCGATCCACTCCAGGGTATTGGCCACCCCTGCCGGCGCAAAACCCCGCTCGGTCAGGGTGTGGTCAAGTGCCAGCGCCAGATCGGGCGCCGAATCGATCAGGGTACCGTCGAGGTCGTAGGCAATCAGGCGGATGTTATCGAGGGCAGGATGCATGGTCGAAATTCCGTTGTGGGTATCGGATCATGACAGACTATATTAGCAGCTGTGTCCGGCCCGATGACGCCGCGGCGCAGCGATTTATTCCGGAGATGGCGCAACGGATGACAACGCCTCGTATCGTAGTGGTCGGCGGCGGCGGCGCCTCGGCGCGTGGCGTGCTGGTCGATCGCATCAATACCTTTATTCGGCCGCGGCTCAAACTGCACTGAGGCTCATCTCACCCTGAACCCGCAATAGCGTCGAGCGCCCCGGCGCCACCCTTTTCGATCAACGCCAGTCGCCGCGCACGCCCCATCGCCTTGACCCGCCGCTCGGCGCGCAGCGCCGAGCCATGCTCGCCTATCACGGTCTGAAAGCGCAGCCTGAGCGGCCCCTTGCCGCGCAGGGCACGAGCGCAGCGCGCGCCCCCGGCCTGATGCTCGGCGAAACGGCGTGCCACATCGGTGGTAATGCCGGTGTAGAGCTGACCGAAACGGTTTTCGACGATATACAGCCACCACTGCGCCGGTACCTCCTTTGCCGCTTCACTCATCTGCTGCGCTGCAAAAGCGGCTGGCGAAAGGCCTTGATGATGCTGTCGTAGCGGTTGGGGTCCTGGTCGCTGCGTTTGGAAAATATCGACGAACCGGAAACAAAGGTGTCGGCACCGGCGTCAAAAATTTCACCGATGTTGTCCGGATTGATGCCACCGTCGACCTCAAGGCGAATATCAAAGCCACCGGCATCGATCATCGCCCGCGCCATGCGCAGTTTGTCGAACATGGCGGGAATGAACGACTGACCGCCAAAGCCCGGGTTGACCGTCATCACCAGCAGCATGGACAGCTTGTCGAGCACATGATCGAGCGTCGACAGCGGCGTCGCCGGGTTGAGCGCAAGCCCCGCAGTAGCGCCGCCGTCGAGGATCAACTGCAGCGAACGGTCGATGTGCAGGGTCGCCTCGGGGTGGAAGGTGATATGGGTGGCACCGGCATCGAGGAAGGCGCGGATCAGATCATCGACCGGTGACACCATCAAATGCACATCGATATCGGCGGTCACGCCATACCGGCGCAGCGCCTCGCAGATCGGCGCGCCGAAGCTCAGGTTGGGCACGTAGTGGTTGTCCATCACGTCGAAATGGACCATGTCGGCGCCGCTGGCGAGCACGTCGTCGACCTCCTGCCCCAGCCGGGCGAAGTCGGCGGATAGAATGGAGGGCGCGATTCGAAACGGTTGCTGCACGGTGGATTACCCCCTGAAAGGATGGGAGGCACCGGACTCTACGTTCGGCGCCCGGTGCCGCACTGGGCGAGCTGCATGACAGGGCAATTTACTCCAGCCGCCGCCCGGATTTGAAGTGATCGTGGCATCATTGTCGTCACCACTCCCTGCCCCGGAGCCTTTCATGGCGACTCGCAACGCCTTTATTGTGACTGCCGCCCTGACGCTTGCCAGCCTGACATCAAGCGCCCTGGGCGCCGAAATGCCGATCATCGAAGGCGAACGCTTTCATCCGCTCACCGCCCGGCATGGCATGGTGGTCACCAGCCATGAGCTGGCGACCCGTGTGGGGCGCGACATGCTGCGCGGCGGCCGACATCACGCCGGGTTGGCTTCTCATGCTAAAAAGATATAAAAAGAATAATTGTAATATCCAGAGGTTTTTTATAGCCTTGCCCGAAATTCACTGCGCTGTGTCGCGCCCCGAGCAGCGCGGATCACTCATTTCGGGAATTCATCATGCTGACCACCTCGCCGCTGCGCCACGCCGCGCTGGCTGCCACACTTGGCCTTGCCTTCGCCGGCAGTGCCGCTCAGGCTGCCGATCGTACCCTGCTCAATGCCTCCTACGACGTCTCCCGCGAGCTGTTCGCCGACCTTAACCCGCAGTTTGTCGAGCAGTGGCAGAACGACCACGATGAGACGGTAGAGATTCAGATGAGCCATGCCGGCTCCTCGACCCAGGCGCGCGCCATTCTGCAGGGGCTGGATGCCGACGTAGTGACCTTCAATCAGGTCACCGATGTCAACGTGCTGGCCGAGCAGGGCGGCCTGATCCCCGAGGACTGGCAGTCGCGCCTGCCCAATCAGAGCTCGCCCTGGTACTCGACCATGGCGTTTCTGGTTCGCGAGGGCAATCCGCACAATATCCAGAGCTGGTCGGACCTGGTAGGCAGCGACGTGTCGCTGATCTTTCCCAACCCCAAAACCTCGGGTAACGGTCGCTACACCTATCTCGCCGCCTGGGCCGCCACCCAGCAGAACAACGACGGCGATGAACAGGCCACGCGCGACTATATGCGCCAGCTGCTGCGCAATGTCGAGGTGTTCGACACCGGTGGCCGCGGCGCCACCAACACCTTTGTCGAGCGCGGTATCGGCGATGTGCTGATCACCTTCGAATCCGAAGCCAACGGCATCGTGCAGCAGTACGGCGAAGACGACTATGACGTCATCGTGCCGCCGGTGGATATCATGGCCGAGTTCCCCGTCACCTGGGTCGATGAAAACCTCGACAGCGACGCCGACAGAGCGCTGGCGAAGGCCTATCTGGAATTTCTCTACTCCGAGCCGGCCCAGCGCACCCTGGCCGAGAACTACTACCGCGTGAATGACGAAAACGTCAGCGAGGAGTTCGCCGACCGCTTCCCGCAGACCGATATGTTGCGCGTCAACGATGTCTTCGGCAGCTGGGATAACGTGATGCAGACGCACTTCGCCAGCGGCGGCACGCTCGATCAGCTGCAGCGTCGCTGATCGCCATGCGCGCCAGGGTACTGCCGGGGTTCACCCTCTCGCTGGGGGTGACCCTGCTTTTTGTCTCGCTGATCCTGCTGTTGCCGATGACCAGTCTGGTGGGCCAGCTCGCCGGGCTGTCGTGGAGCCAGTACTGGGCGGCGATCACCGACCCGAGGCTGCTTGCCAGCTATCGCGTTACCCTGCTGGCAGCCGCCACGGCGTCGCTTTTCAACGCCCTGTTCGGCCTGCTGCTCGCCTGGGTGCTGGCACGCTATGCGTTTCCCGGCAAACGGGTGCTGGATGCGCTGATGGACCTGCCTTTCGCGCTGCCTACCGCGGTGGCCGGCATTACGCTGGCAACGCTCTATTCGCGCAACGGCGCGATAGGCGCGCTGCTGGCGCCCTACGGCATCGAGATCGCCTATAGCTGGCTGGGTATCGCGCTGGCGATGGCCTTTACCAGCGTGCCCTTTGTGGTGCGCACCGTGCAGCCGGTGCTGGAAGATCTACCGACCCGCACCGACGAGGCAGCGCTGACGCTGGGCGCAAGCAATTTCTACGCCTTTCGGCGGGTGATCTGGCCGCATATCCGCCCGGCGGTGATCACCGGCACCGGGCTGTCGTTCGCCCGCTCGCTGGGCGAGTTCGGCGCGGTAATCTTCATTGCCGGCAATATGCCCTATGAAACCGAAGTGGTGTCGCTGATGCTTGCCACCCGGCTGGAGGAGTACGACTATGCCGGCGCCGCGGCCATCGCCTCGGTGGTGATGCTGGTATCGCTGCTGCTGCTGCTGGCAATCAATCTGTGGCAGGGGCGCTTCTATCGCCGCCTGCACGGCGGGAGCTTTCCAGGATGAGACGTATTGGCGATGCGCCGGCCACCCGCGCCATTCTGATCACCCTGGCCACGCTGCTCACCACCCTCTTTCTGGTGGTACCGCTGGCCAGTATCTTCTATCAGGCGTTTGCCGAAGGGCTGGCTCCCTTCTGGCACAACCTTAGCGACCAGTACACTCGCCAGGCGATCATGCTGACACTGCTGATCGCACTCGTGACGGTGCCGGTCAACCTGGTCTTCGGCGTCTTTCTGGCCTGGCTGGTGACGCGCTTCAGCTTCCCCGGCCGGCGGCTTTTGCAGACCTTTATCGATATCCCCTTCGCTGTCTCACCAGTGGTGGCGGGGCTGCTCTATCTGCTGCTGTACGGCCGTACCGGCTGGTTGGGTAGCCTGCTCTCGGAGGCCGATGTACAGCTGATGTTCGCCTGGCCCGGCATGGTGCTGGTGACGATCTTCGTGACCTGCCCCTTCGTCGCCCGCGAACTGATTCCGCTGATGCAGGCCCAGGGCAGCGCCGATGAAGAGGCGGCGGTGACGCTGGGCGCCGGTGGCTGGACGCTGTTTCGCCGCGTCACGCTGCCGAAAATACGCTGGGCGCTGGTTTATGGCGTGATTTTGACCAATGCCCGCGCCATCGGCGAATACGGCGCGGTGGCCATGGTCTCCGGCACCATTCGCGGCGAAACCGTCACCCTGCCGCTACAGGTCGAACTGCTCTATCAGGATTACAACACGGTGGGCGCCTTTACCAGCGCCGCTCTACTGGCAGCGATCGCGGTGGTGACGCTGGTGGTCAAGGGGGTACTGGAGTGGCACACCCAACGGCGAGGAAAGCGTCACGCATGAGTATTCGCGTTCACAACGTCTCGCGGCGCTTCGGCGCCACCACGGCGCTCGAGCCGCTGTCACTGGATATCGCCGCGGGCGAGATGGTTGGCCTGCTGGGGCCTTCGGGGTCGGGCAAGACCACCCTGCTGCGCATCATCGCCGGGCTGGAAACGCCCGACAGCGGCACCATTCACTTCGGCGATCGCGACGTTACCCGGGTGCACGTGCGCAAGCGTCGGGTCGGCTTCGTGTTCCAGCACTACGCCCTTTTTCACCATATGAGCGTCTTCGAAAACGTCGCCTTCGGCCTGCGCGCCCGCCCTGCCGCCGAACGCCCGGACAACGACGAGATCAAGCGCCGCGTTCGGCATCTGCTCGAACGCGTCAAGCTGGACAGCATGGCCGAGCGGCTGCCCGCCCAGCTCTCCGGCGGCCAGCAGCAGCGCGTGGCGCTGGCGCGAGCACTGGCGGTAGAGCCCGAAGTGCTGCTGCTCGACGAGCCCTTCGGTGCGCTGGATACCCGCGTGCGCGTCGAACTACGCCGCTGGCTGCGCCATCTGCACGAGGAGTTCGGCTTCACCAGCGTGTTCGTTACCCACGACCAGGAAGAGGCGCTGGAGCTCTCCGACCGGGTGGTGGTAATGAGCGACGGCCGCATCGAGCAGGTGGAGGCGCCGGCAACCCTTTATCGCTCGCCGGCCAACCGCTTCGTGTTCTCCTTTCTGGGCGAAACCAACCGCTTCGAGGGCGAGTTTCACCACGGCCGACTGGTCAACGGCGAGGCCTGGATCAGCGTCGATGCACGCCCCGGCGCCGCCGATGAAGTGTTGATGCGCCCGCATGAACTGGTGGTCACCACCGAGCCCGACGAAATGGCCCACCTGCCGGCCCGGGTTGACGCCATCTCGCCGGTGGGCAGCGACGTACGCCTGGAGCTGAGTGCCGAGTGGATGCGACACCCCTGGCAGGTCAGCCTTGCGCATCACGAGCACGAACGGCTGGGACTCGAGCGCGGCAGCCACTGCTGGCTACGGCCCACCCGACTGCACCGCTTCGAGCGCAGCTGATCTCAGCAGCAGGGCGATTTGCGCCGCAATCGCCACACGCTCTCGATCAGGCCGTCATCGGCAGGCGCCGAATGACACAGGCGCACTTCGAAATTGGGCGCCAGCAGTTGCACTACCTCGTCGTGGTCGACACTGAAAGGCGGCCCGCCTTCGCCGTCGTGTGTCAGGGTAATCAGCAGGCCGCGGCTCGCCGGGAGCATCAGCTGGGCAAGATGGTGGGCATAGCGCTGGCGCGTTGCCGGCGGCAGGGCAATCAGCGCGGCGCGGTCGTAGAAGGCTGCTATATCGGCGCAGAGATCCGCCTCAAGGTAGAAAAAATCACCCTGCAGCAGCTCGATCATGCCCTGTCGGCTACGGGCAAAACCGCCCCGACGGTCGTGATCTACCGGCTCACTGCCGGCGGCGACGAACTGCTCGAGCGCCAGCGGCGACAGCTCCACACCCAGCACCGGGTGGCCGTGCGCGGCCAGCCAGCGCATATCGAGACTTTTGCCGCACAGCGGCACCAGCACCCGATCTCCCGCAGACAGCGCCAGCTCGTGCCAGTGTTCGGGCAGCGCCTCATGTACGGCACTGCGATGAAAGCCGATGCGCCCCTGCTGCCAGCGCGTCAGCCAGTCGGTTACAGACATCTCGCCCCCTCGAGAGACGCCATGGCGCCGGCCTCAGAACCAGCGATCGCGCTTTTTACGTCGGCGCGGCAGGTGCGGCACGATCAGCCCCAGTAGCAGTCCGGCCCCCGCCACACCACCACCGTAAAGGAAGTAGCGCATCAACAGGTCTTCGCGCTCGGTATCCAGCTGCGCCTGATACTCACGCAGCTGCGACTGTGCCTCACCGAGTTGCTGATTGAGCGCCTCGTTGTTGTCCTGCAGGGTCGAGACACGCTGACGGTTGCTCTCCAGCGTCTGGCGCATATCGGCGACACGCTGATTCCACTCCTCGTCGATATTCTCGAGACGACCGGTCAACTCCTCGACCCGGGTGCGCAGCGCCGGCATACGCGCCTGTACGCTGCGCTCGCTCTGCAGATCACCGTTGGGAATCCAGACCGTCTCACCATCCTCGGTACGGATGCGGCTGTAGTCATTCTGCGACTCCAGCAGCGTCACCGGATCGCCGGCGTTGACCGTACCGACGATACGGTAGCTATCGGTGGGGCCACTGCGCACCCAGGTGGAGAGATCGTCACTGATCCAGCGCGACTCCTCGGCACAGGCGGCGCTCACGCCGGCACCAAGAAGCAGACCGACGCCTATTTTTACAAGAATTTTCATGGCACAAGCCGTCATTGAACAATGGATAAAACGGTAAAGGCCTGAAAAGGCCGTACAATCATATTGATGAGACTCGCAGCCGGGCATCCTGCCCGGCTGATACCTTCATTACGCAACGCCTTCACTGCCGGCATCCACAGTTTTTGTGGATAACCATCGGGACAAACCATGGTGATTGCCATTTGAGCCCCGTCACGCCAACGCCCCGCCGAAATGGTCAAAAAATCGTCAGGAACGATTTTTGACGCCGCAGGCGGCCCACTGAGTGGGTGCCCGCCAGGGAAGGCGGGCACAAAAAATCGTCAGGAACGATTTTTGACGCCACGCAGTGGCGGCCCACTGGGTGCCCGCCAGGGAAGGCGGGCACAAAAAAATCCCCGGGAGCGATTTTTGACGCCGCTGATCAATCATCCTTCGGCGGTGGCCAGTGGCTGGTTCCCGGAAAAGCGGTCACGTTGCCCTCGGCCTTCACCGCCCTCGGGCTGCCCTCACGCTCGACCTCGTCGATACGCACAATGGCGTTAAGCGGCAGATAGCTGCGCGATACGCCATCGAAGGTGCGTTTGAGCTTCTCGGCACCCGGGTCGACCACCAGCCGCGACTCGTCGGGAAACACCATGCCTTCGATTTCGATGAATCCCCACAGCTCGCTCTGGTAGATCTCGCGCGCGTAGAGCTCCCATATCTCGCCCTGCTGTATAAAACTGACTCGGTATAGTGGCCTTGCCGCCATCGGCATTACATCCTTTTCGTTCCTGCTGCGCCCGCCCAACGGGCCGCGGCGCCTGTGTGCGGCAGTCTATCACAGCGCAACCGCGCTCAACGCCGGCAGGCGCCCCGGCTCACGCACTGAAACAAAAAATCGTCGGGAACGATTTTTGACGCCGCAGGCGGCCCGAAGGGTGCCCGCCAGGGATGGCAGGGCACAAAAAATCGTCAGGAACGATTTTTGACGCCGCAGGCGGCCCGAAGGGTGCCCGCCAGGGATGGCAGAGCACAAAAAATCGTCAGGAACGATTTTTGACGCCGCAGGCGGCCCGAAGGGTGCCCGCCAGGGATGGCAGGGCACAAAAAATCACCGGGAGCGATTTTTGACGCCACGCAGTGGCGCCCCGAGGGTGCTGGCCTGCCCCCGGTGGCGCGCGTATAATTACATCCATTCATATCATCTTCCCGGTCGAGTCAGCGCACTCGCCCGCCGCGAACTCCACTTTTCCAATGCACGCAAGGCCCATGACGAAGAAACTCTTCATCAAGACCCACGGCTGCCAGATGAACGAGTATGACTCGGCGCGCATGGCCGATCTGCTGGGCGAGTCCCATCAGCTCGAGCTGACCGACAACGAACAGGACGCCGACGTCATTCTGCTCAACACCTGCTCGATCCGCGAGAAAGCGCAGGAGAAGGTATTTCATCAGTTGGGGCGCTGGAAAAAGCTCAAGGAGCGCAACCCCAACCTGGTGATCGGCGTCGGCGGCTGCGTCGCCAGCCAGGAGGGGGAGAATATCCGCAAGCGCGCTTCCCACGTCGATATGGTGTTCGGCCCGCAGACCCTGCACCGCCTGCCGGACATGATGGACGCCCGCGACGGCGGTAACCGCATCGCCGCGGTGGATGTCACCTTCCCCGAAATCGAGAAGTTCGACCGCCTGCCGGCCCCCAGCTCCGACGGCGCCAGCGCTTTCGTGTCGGTCATGGAGGGCTGCTCCAAGTACTGCAGCTTCTGCGTGGTGCCCTACACTCGCGGCGAAGAGATATCACGCCCCTTCGAGCCCGTTCTCGACGAGGTAGTCCATCTCGCCGACCAGGGGGTGCGCGAGATCAACCTGCTGGGTCAGAACGTCAACGCCTATCGCGGCTTCGACGACAACGGCGAGGAGATCGATCTCGCCGAGCTGATCGCGGCGGTGGCGGCGGTCGAGGGCATCGACCGCATCCGTTTCACTACCTCGCACCCGGTCGAGTTCAGCGACAGCCTGATCGAGGCCTTTGGCGAAATTCCCGAACTGGTCAGTCACCTGCATCTGCCGGTGCAGTCCGGTTCGGATCGGATTCTGTCGGCCATGAAGCGCGGTCACACTCGCGACACCTACATCGACAAGATGCAACGCATCCGTGAGAAGCGCCCCGACATCAGCCTCTCATCGGACTTCATTATCGGCTTCCCGGGCGAAACCGAAGCCGATTTTCTCGATACCATGGACCTGATCGAGCGCATCGGCTTCGATCACTCCTTCTCTTTCGTCTATTCAAAACGGCCCGGCACGCCCGCCGCCGCCCTGCCCGACGATACTCCCGAAGCGGTCAAGAAAGAGCGGCTGAAGATTCTCCAGGAGCGCATCAATCACAACGCCATGCAGATCTCGCGGCGTATGGTGGGCACCACCCAGCGCATTCTGGTATCGGGATTTTCGCCGCGCGACCCGGGCGAGCTCTCCGGGCGCACCGAGAACAATCGAGTGGTCAACTTCCGCGCCGCCAATCCGATCGAGCTGATCGGCTATTTTGTCGATGTTGAAATCGTCGAGGCTTTCCCCAACTCTCTGCGGGGTGAGCTGGCATCGCCACAGAAGTATTGAGAGACCGCGGCGACAAGTGAACGACACACCCGTTCGATACCGTCCGTTGACCGTCAGCCTCCATTTCGTTCTGCCAATATCAGCGATAACCGGACACCATCTTGACCCAGAAAACCGCCAACGCGCACCGCATTCTTCAGCTCTCGCTGGAGCCCAACGATCCCATGCGACTGGCCAACCTGTGCGGCCAGCAGGATGAGCACCTGCACCTGATCGAGCAGCGTCTCGAGGTGACCGTGCGCAACCGTGGCAACGAGTTTCAGCTGGCCGGTCAGGGAGGCCGCGTCAAGGCGGCCGCCAACGTGCTCGAACACCTCTATCGCGAGGCGGAGAACGAGACCCTCTCCCCCGAGACCGTCCACCTCTTTCTGCAGGAGTCCGGCCTTCAGGCCGTGCAGGAGGAAGAGGACGACGGCGAACCGCGCGAGGGTGTAGTACTGCGCACGCCCAAAGCGATGATCAAGCCACGCGGCCAGAACCAGCAGCAGTACGTCGAGCGGGTGCGCAACCACGATATCAACTTCGGGATCGGCCCGGCGGGTACCGGCAAGACCTATCTGGCGGTGGCGGCCGCGGTCGAGGCGCTCAACCAGCAGGAGGTGCGCCGCATTCTGCTGGTGCGTCCGGCGGTGGAAGCGGGCGAGAAACTCGGCTTTCTGCCCGGCGACCTGGCGCAGAAGATCGACCCCTATCTACGCCCGCTCTACGACGCCCTCTACGAGATGCTGGGTTTCGAGCAGGTCAACAAGCTGATCGAGAAGCAGGTGATCGAAATCGCCCCGCTTGCCTATATGCGCGGGCGCACGCTCAACAACGCCTTCGTGATTCTCGACGAGAGCCAGAACACCACCCGTGAGCAGATGAAGATGTTTCTGACCCGTATCGGCTTCGGCTCCACGGCGGTGATCACCGGCGACATCACCCAGGTCGATCTGCCGCGGGGCACCCACTCCGGGCTGATTCACGTGCTCAACGTGCTTCAGGACGTTCAGGGCATCAGCGTGACGCGCTTTGCCTCGAAGGACGTAGTGCGCCATCCGCTGGTGGCACGTATCATCGACGCCTACGAAGCCCACGAGTCCGAGGAGGACCGCCACAAATGAGTCAGCCGATCGAAGTCGACCGTCAGCTGGCGGTCGACTTCGACGCCCTGCCCACCCGAGCCGATATCGAACGCTGGCTGGCAGCCGTGTTCAGCCGTTTCCAGGATGAAACGCGCCGCGAGCTAACGGTGCGTTTTGTCGAGGAGCGGGAAAGCCGCCAGCTCAACGCCACCTGGCGCGGCCGCGACTACGCCACCAATGTGCTCTCCTTTCCGTTCGAGGCGCCCCCGGGACTCGCGCTGGCGCTGCTCGGCGATCTGGTGATCAGCCCCCACGTGGTCGTTCGGGAAGCACGCGAACAGGGCAAGCGTAGCGCCGATCACTTCGTCCACATGATCGTGCATGGTACGCTGCATCTGCTGGGTTTCGATCACATCGAGGATGACGAAGCCGAGACCATGGAGCAGCTCGAGCGCGACATTCTTGCCGATCTTGGTATCGACGATCCCTATGCATGGGCGCCTGTCACCCCGCAAGCGCTTGAAAATAATGAAAATGAAGGGGCATTCGAGGACAAGAGAACCGACGCATGAGCGACGACCGATCTTCGAGTCAGCCATCACGTAGCTGGCTCGACCGTATCCTTGGCGCCTTTTCCGGCGACAGCGATGAACCCAGCAATCGTGATGAACTGATGGCCTCCTTCAAGGAGGCCTCCTCCCGGCTCAATCTCGACCAGGATGGCCTGACCATCATCGAGGGCGCCTTCGATATCAGCACCATGCAGGCGCGTGAAGCGATGGTGCCGCGCTCACGAATCGTCGCAATCCGCGCCGAACAGACTCCCGACGAGTGCCTGCCCATCATTCGCGAGACCGCCCATTCGCGCTATCCGGTCATCGACGACAACCTCGATGAGGTGCTGGGCATTCTGCTGGTCAAGGATATGCTGCCGCTGATTCTGCAGGACAGCGCCGAGCGCGCCGCCTTCGATCTCAGGAGCGTGCTGCGCACGCCGCTGTTCATTCCGGAATCCAAACGTCTCAACAACCTGCTGCGCGAGTTCCGCGACACCCGCAACCACATGGCCATCGTGGTCGATGAGTACGGCGGCACCGCCGGGATCATCACCATCGAGGACATCCTCGAGCAGATCGTCGGCGATATCGAGGACGAGCACGATATCGACGAGGAAGATGACATACGCGATCTCGGCAACGGCAGCTTTGCTGTCAAGGCGCTGACCCCCATCGAGGCGTTCAACGACCGCTTTGACACCGACTTCCCCGACGAGGAGTTCGACACCGTCGGCGGGCTGGTGATGCAGCGTTTCGGCCATCTGCCGGCACGTAACGAGTCCACCGAGCTGGAGCAGTGGCGCTTCACTGTCATGAACGCCGACAGCCGTCGTATTCGCTGGTTGCAGGCCACCCGTATCAAGGACCACACGAGCGGCGATCAGACTCCCGGGCAGACACCAACGGGTCGCTCCTGAAGCCGGGGACGTGGCCCCTGACACCAGCGCAGCATGGCAGTGCGCTTCACAGGCGAATAATCCAATAACAGGCAACCGGTGATGAGACGAATCTTCAGCACCAACGGGGGCGGCTTTTCGTCCCGCAGAAGCTCACGACAGCGCCACCCACTGCTGGGCCATCTGATGGCGCTGCTGGCCGGCGCCCTGACCACCCTCACTTTTGCTCCCTTCGATCTGTGGCTGCTGGGACCGCTGACGTTGGCGGCCTTTCTGGCCACGCTACAGGGTGCGGGCGCGGGGCGAACTGCGCTGCGCGGCTGGCTGTTCGGCGTCGGCCTGTTCGGCAGCGGCGCCTCCTGGGTGTACGTCTCCATTCACACCTATGGCAACGCCAGCGGCGTGCTGGCAGCAGCGCTGACACTGCTGTTCATCGCTACCATGGCGCTTTTCATGCTGGTGCCGGCACTGCTCTATCGCATCGCCACACCATCGCGCCTCGACCCGCTCGCCTTCGCCGCCGCCTGGACGCTGGGCGAGGCCTTCCGCAGCTGGGCCTTTACCGGCTTCCCCTGGCTGTTTCTGGGCAGCGCTCATGTCAGCTCACCGCTGGCACCACTGGCACCGCTGGGCGGGGTCTATCTGCTGTCATTCGCGGTCGCCCTCTCGGCCGGCCTGCTCTATCGGCTTATCGTCCACCACCGGCTGTGGCTGCTGGCGCCGCTGGCCGCCCTCTGGGCGCTGCCACCGCTGCTGCCCACCCTGTGGGCCACCCCTGGCGGCACACCGGTATCGGTGGCGCTGGTACAGGGCGATCTGCCTCAGGAGACCAAGTGGAGCGACGAAGGGCGGCGCAATGCGGTCAATACCTATTTTCGCCTGACCCGCGAGCGTGCCGCCGACAGCCAACTGGTGATCTGGCCGGAAACCGCTCTGCCGATGCTCGAGCAGCAGGCGCTGCCCTATCTGGCCCGGGTGCAATCGACGCTGCCTGCCGACACCACGCTGATTACCGGCATCATGCAGCGCGACGCCGATGGCACTTTCTACAACGCCGTCACGACGCTCGGCGATCAGCGGGACGAATACCGCAAGGAGCATCTGGTGCCGTTCGGCGAGTATCTACCGCTGGAGGGTCTGCTGGGGCCGCTGCTGGATATCTTCAACATTCCCATGGGGTCGGTGGGCGCCGGCCCGCCGGATCAGCCGCCGCTATACGCCAACGGTCTCGAGCTGGGCGTGGCGATCTGCTATGAGATCGTCTATCCCGATCTGGTGCGTCAACGCGCTCTGAATGCCAGCGTGCTGCTGACAGTCTCCAACGACACCTGGTTCGGCCGCTCGATCGGCCCGCTGCAGCACATGCAGATGGCCCAGCTACGTGCGCTTGAAAACAACCGCTACCTGCTGCGCGCCACCAATAACGGCGTGACCGCCATTGTCGCTCCTGATGGTCGCATCACCGGCAGCATCGAACGTTTCGAGCCCGGCGTGCTGACCGGCAACGTACAGGCAATGACGGGGCTGACGCCCTTTACCCGCACCGGCAGCGCGCCGACGCTGGGAGCGTCGGCACTGCTGCTGGCGGCGGCGGCAGTTGCCCGCTTGCGCCGTCGCCAGCGGTTCGGGAGCACGCTATGACGGCTGACCGGTAGCAGACGAGGCACGCTCGAAGTAGCGGTGACCGCAGTGGTGGCACGGCTCCAACAGCTGGCGGTAGCGTAGCGTGACCGTCTCGCCACAGTGCACGCAGCTCATCCGGCCCGGCGCTACCACCTCGCCTTCGGTGTAATCCGCTCGGGCCACTTCCAGCTCTTCCTCGAAGCGCATGCGGTCCACAGCGGTACGATCGGCGACGGACATCAGGCCGTTGCGCAGACGATCCGAGAGCCCTTCCAGATCAATACCCAGAAAGCCGGCAAGGCTCTCGCCGCCGCGTGCCAGATAGCCCCTGAACTCCTTGACGTCACGCTCCACCCAAGCGCGCAGGATGGCCAGCTCATCGCGGGTGAACTCTTCGACCTCGGACTCGAACCCGACCGCCTCGTCCAGCTCCCTTTCCACGGCTTCTCGGGAGAGATGGTCGCTGCGGTCATTGAAACGAGCGATCACGCGTTCGTAGGCATCCCCCAACCGCCCCTGGCTGTCGGTGGTACTGTGCTGCTCAGCGTCCGGGGTACCTTCAGGGCGCTGCTGTTCGGTTTTCTCATCGCGAGCCATCGCTATACTCCTTGCCTGCCATCCTTGCTCATTGCGCCGGCCGTAGTGTTGCGACCCTGTCGGTTATCGAGCGAGTCGGTTATCCTTGCAACCATCAGCGGCCGGCGATCTGCTCAAGCATCGCCGTATCCGGGCAGCCTGTCCAGATCGACCGCAAAGACCGCTTTCCGCCCCGCACGGGTGCACTGCCCCAAAGGGGCGAACGATTATTGTCAACCGGCGTCATGCCACGGCGCCAGGGCCTCAAGACGGACAAGATGGACGCACAATACAACCCTTTCGAGACGGAACGCGACGCCCAGCGGTTCTGGGAGCAGAACCACAGCTTCCGGGCGGTAGAGCGCGACGACCGCGAAAAATTCTACAGCCTGTGCATGTTTCCCTACCCCAGCGGCAAGCTGCACATGGGGCATGTGCGTAATTACACCATCGGTGACGTGGTATCGCGCTATCAGCGCATGAAGGGCCGCAACGTGCTGCAGCCGATGGGCTGGGACGCCTTCGGCATGCCGGCCGAAAACGCCGCCATCAATAACCGCGTGGCGCCGGCCGACTGGACCCACCAGAACATCGACTACATGCGCTCCCAGCTCAGGGCGCTGGGTTACGCCTACGACTGGGAGCGCGAGTTCGCGACCTGCGACGCCGACTACTACCGCTGGGAGCAGTGGTTCTTTGCACGGCTGGTAGAAAAGGGCCTGGTGTATAAAAAGAACGCAACGGTCAACTGGGACCCGGTCGACAACACCGTGCTGGCCAACGAGCAGGTGATCGACGGGCGCGGCTGGCGCTCCGGTGCACGGGTCGAGCGCCGCGAGATTCCGCTCTGGTTTCTGCGCATCACCGACTATGCCGAGGAACTGCTGGCCGATCTCGATCATGTCGATTGGCCCGAGCAGGTCAAGACCATGCAGCGCAACTGGATCGGCAAGTCGCGCGGCGTAGAGCTCGACTTCGAGGTAGCCGCCGACGGCGCCGCGCTGCCCGAGGGCGGCGAGCAGCTGACGGTATTCACCACCCGTCCGGACACCCTGATGGGCGTGACCTACCTCGCCGTGGCCGCCGACCATCCGTTGGCCGCCGCCGCCGAGACCCACGTCGAGGGGATGGCCGAATTTCGCCGCGAGTGCCGTCAGGGCGGCACCTCCGAGGCCGATCTTGCCGTAATGGAGAAGCGCGGGCTGGCGACCGGTTTCTCTGCTCTACACCCCATCAGCGGCGAGCGGCTGCCGATCTTTGTCGCCAACTTCGTACTCATGGAGTACGGCACCGGTGCGGTGATGGCGGTACCCGGCCACGACCAGCGCGACTGGGAGTTCGCTACCCGCTATCAGTTGCCGATCGTGGCAGTGATCGCCAACCTCGAGGGTGACGCGCCGGATCTCTCCGCCGGCGCCTTCACCGAACACGGCACCCTGATCAACTCCGCTACCTTCGACGGACTGGACTTCGATGCCGCCTTCGCCGCCATCTCGTCAAGACTGGAAAACGAGGGGCGCGGCCGCGTCAAAACCAACTTCCGCCTGCGCGACTGGGGCGTGGCGCGTCAGCGCTACTGGGGCGCGCCGATTCCGGTCAAATACGGCCCGACGGGCGAGACCGTAGCGCTCAGCGACGACGAGCTGCCGGTCGAGCTGCCCCGCGAGGTCGAGTTCGACGCGACCGGCTCGCCGCTCAGGAAAATGCCCGCCTTTTATGACCTCGGCGAGGGCTGGACCCGTGAGACCGACACCTTCGACACCTTCATGGAGTCCTCCTGGTACTACGCCCGCTTCTGCTGCGCCGACAACCACCAGGCGATGCTGGATGCGCGCGCCGACTATTGGCTGCCGGTGGACATCTATATCGGCGGTATCGAACATGCCATTCTGCACCTGCTCTACGCGCGCTTTTTTCACAAGCTGATGCGCGATTTCGGTCTGGTGAAAAGCGACGAGCCCTTTCAGCGCCTGCTCACTCAGGGCATGGTGGTGGCCGAGACCTACTACCGTGAGCGCTCGGGTGGCGGCCGCGACTGGTTCAATCCGCAGGAAGTAAGCGTCGAGCGTGACGAACGCGGGCGGCCACAGACCGCGCGACTCGACCGCGACGGCGAACCGGTCACGCCCGGCGGCATCGAGAAGATGTCGAAGTCGAAGAACAACGGCGTCGATCCGCAGTCGATGATCGATCGCTTCGGTGCCGACAGCGTGCGCCTTTTCACCATGTTCGCCGCACCGCCGGAGCAGTCGCTGGAGTGGTCCGACGCCGGTCTCGAGGGCTCGTATCGCTTTCTGCGCCGCCTGTGGCGTCAGGTCGCCGAACATCTGCAGGCCGGCACGCCGCCGGCGCTCGATCCCGGGGCGCTTGACGACGAACTGCGTACGCTGCGCCGCAAGACGCACGAGACCATTGCCAAGGCCGACGACGACTTCGGCCGACGGTTGACTTTCAATACCGCCATCGCCGCAGTAATGGAGCTCTCCAACGCCCTTGGCAAGCTCGAAAGCAGCGCGCCCCAGGCGCTGGCCGTGGCCCGCGAAGGCTTCGAGACCTGCGTGTTGCTGCTGGCCCCCATCGCCCCCCACGCCATGCACGCCCTGTGGCACGCGCTGGGCCATGAGACGCCGGTGATCGACGCCGACTGGCCACGTCTCGACGACTCGGCACTGGCTCGCGACAGCATCGAACTGGCGGTACAGGTCAACGGCAAGCTGCGCGCTCGCATCGAGGTGCCGTCGGCAGCCGACCGTGACGATATCGAGCGCCACGCCCGCGACGACGCCAACGTGCAGCGCCACATCGAGGGTAAAACGGTGCGCAAGGTGATCGTGGTGCCGGGCAAGCTGGTCAATATCGTGGTCGGCTGATATACCGATGCCCAAAGGCCTCACCTTGTCACAACTTCAGGAGTCGAAGGTGGAGAGACGCACATTTCTGTTTGGCCTCGCCGGCAGCGCCGGCGCGCTGCTGCTCAGCGGCTGCGGTTTTCATCTGCGCGGCACCGGCGGCGGTCACCAACTGCCCTTCTCCCGGCTGGCGCTGAACGCCGCCGACGGCCCTACCAACCCACTCACCCGTCAGGTCCAGCAGGCACTCAACAGCGCTGGCGTGGTCGTCGAGGACAGCGCCCCCTGGCGTCTCAACATGGGCCCGGAGTCGTTTGACGAGCGCGAACTGACCTATGGCGATGCGGGCATCCAGGAGCGTCAGATGACGCTGACGCTGCCCTGGTCGCTGCAGCGCCGCGACGATAACGCCTACCTCGTCAGTCAGGAGTCACTGAGCCTGTCGGGGACCTTTTACACCAGCAGCGACCAGTTGCTGACCCGCGACGACGCGCGCAATCAACTACGCCGCGAACTGCGCCAGCAGGCGGCGCGGCGGTTGATCGACCGGCTGCAGAATCTCGACCCCGGCGACGCCAGCTGAGGCGCGCGCCGTGAGAGTCTATCCCGACAAGCTCGATGAACAGCTAAACAAAAAGCTCGCCGCTATTTATGTCGTGGCCGGCGACGAGCCCCTGCTGCACATGGAAGCCTGCGATGCCATTCGCGCCCGCGCCCGCGAGCGCGGTATCGAGGAGCGCGAGATTCTGCAGGTCGAGCCCAACTTCGAATGGCAGCGGCTTGCCGAGAGCGCCAACGCCCTGTCGCTGTTCGCCAGCACGCGGCTGATCGAGCTGCGTCTTGGCGATCAGTCACCCGGCCAGGAGGGTGGCAGGGCGCTGGAAGCTTACGCCGAGTCGGCAGGCGACAGTGACAACCTGCTGCTGATCAGCGCCGCGCGATTCGACCGCAAAACTCAACAGAGTCGCTGGTTCAAGGCGCTGGAAAGCCGGGGGGTGTTCGTACCGGTCTGGCCCATCGATCACCAGCGGCTGCACTTCTGGGTACGTGACCGCGCCCGCCTGCACGGCCTGGAAATGGATCAGGAGGCGGCGCGACTGCTCGCCGAGCGCACCGAAGGCAACCTGCTGGCCGCCGACCAGGCGTTGATTCGTCTTGCCCTGGTGCATAATCCGGGCAGCCGCCTGAATGCCGAGCGGATCGCCGCCGATACCGAACAGAGCGCGCGCTATGATGTCTTTACCCTGACCGACGCCTGCCTGCGCGGCGAGCGCGAGCGCGTCGTGCGCATCGTGGCCGGGCTGCGCGGTGAAGGGGTCGAGGCGCCGGTCATTCTCTGGGCGCTGAGCCGCGAGCTGCGCACGCTGCTGTCAGTGCGCCAGCACCTCGACCAGGGTCAGAGTATCGAACAGGCGTGCAAGGCGCAGCGGCCGATGATTCCCGAAAAAAGACGCCCGTTTTATCAACAGTCGCTCAATCGACTGCCACTCAAGCGTTTGCACAAACTGCTGCTGCTGTCGCAGCGCATCGATCTGGCCATCAAGGGATCAGTGAGGCTGCCGGTGTGGGAAGCCCTGTCGGACCTTGCGTTCACTCTGGCAGGCGCACGCGGCCCACTTGCCGAAATGGCGGAGAGCTACCGCATCACGGCAGCGCGAGCCTGAACAGCATGAAGACGGCCTATCAGCGCCTGCTCGCCTCCCCCCGACTACAGCGCCTTGCCGCCCTGCTGTATCGCTTTCGCTGGCTGTGGCCGCTGGTCAGCTTCGGCGGCGGCGTTATCAGTTTCTTTCTGGTCAACCGCCAACAGAGCCTCGGCGCATGGCTGGCGCTGGCACTCGTCGCCAGCTGGCTGCTGGTGGTGCTGGAGGCGGGGTGGCGCTGGTGGTACCGCCACCAGGGTCGCTCCGAAATGCCGCGCCTGCTGGCCAATTTCTGCGCCCAGCTGGCCCATCAGGAGACCCTCTTTTTCTGTTTACCCTTCTTTCTGATTACCACCGTATGGTTCAGCGGCCAGGCGCTTTTTACCGGATTGCTGGTGCTCTGCGCGGTGGTATCGATTGTCGACCCGCTCTACTTCAACCTCGCGGCACGCCGGCGCTGGCTCTATTACGCCTACCATGCCATATGCATATTTGTGGTTGTGCTGGTGATCGGCCCACTGCTGCTGGGGCTGACCACCGGCCAGAGTCTGGTCGCCGGTGCGGTGGCACTGGCACTGGCGGCGCTGCCGACGCTTTTCCTCCTTGCACGGCGGCTGGGGCCGGCGCGCTGGCTGCTGGTGCCACTCGCCGCCGCAGCGCTGGGAGCGGGCAGCTGGGGGCTGCGCGGCTGGATACCACCGGCCACGCTGTGGATCGATGCCAGCGCCCTGTCACCCGGTTTTGACAGCGCCGCCCGGGCACCCCGCGGCAGTATGCCGCTCAGCGTCGAAACGCTACAGCAGCGTGGGCTCTATGCCTTCACCGCCATTCACGCGCCGCTGGGACTCAACGAGCGTATTTTTCATGTCTGGCGTCACAACGGTCAGGAGGTCGATCGAATCGGCCTCAGTATTCACGGCGGCCGCGGCCAGGGCTATCGCGCCTGGTCGCGCAAGCAGCAGTTTGGTGATAACGCCGCCGGGCGCTGGCAGATCGATGTCATTACCGACAGCGGGCAGCGGCTGGGCGTCCTGCGCTTTCGGGTGGCCGCATCCGGTGAGCCGACACAGCGGGCCGATGGTAGCCGCCATACCACGCCGGGTGTCGGCTGGTTGCGCGGCAATGAGGACATTCAGGAATGAATATCGTCGGCAAACTTGCATTACAGGGGCAAAATTCGCAAAAATTGCTCCTTATCCACCTATTAGAACGGATTAGATGCACGAATCTCTCTGCCTCAAGGTTTCGCGGGTACCGCGCCTGTGGCGAGCCGTGATCGATCAGCGGCTTGCGCCGCTGGGGATGACACACACTCGCTGGGTCACCCTTTGTCACCTCTGGCGCTATGGCGATGGCCAGGCGCAGTGCGACCTTGCGCGCACCATCGGCGTCGAGGCTCCCTCGTTGGTACGAACGCTGGATCAGCTCAGTCAGCAGGGTCTGATCGAAAGACGCGCCAGCAAGGAGGATCGTCGTACCAAGCTCATCTTCCTCACTGATAACGCCACACCACTGCTGGAACAGATCGAAAAGGCGGTCAACGCTGCCCGCAGCGATATGCTGAACGGCGTCAGTGAAGAAGAGCTCGACCGGCTCGAGCAAACGCTCGGACTTATCGAGAGCAATGGTACGCGAGAACTGTCGCTGCGTGAGTGATGGTCGCGACATTCTGTCTATTTTCTCTTTCACCATGAGCGGATAAATTATGCTCGTGACAGGACGGAGCCGGCGCTGCCGGGTTTCTCTATACGAGACGACTATCGACCGATAGCGGAAGGAGCAGCGATATGCAGGAACAGCACTATAACCACGTTCTGGTGGCCGTGGATCTCACCCGCGACTCCGGTCTGGTCCTGCAGCGCGCCATCAATATTGCGCGCCGCAATCAGGATGCCAGGGTCTCGATTATTCACACCCTCGAACCCCTGGGCTTCGCCTACGGCGGCGATATTCCCATGGACCTGACCAGCATTCAGGATCAGCTCGACAGCCACGCCCGCGAGCGGCTGGCCGAGGTCGCCGACCCCTACGGTATTCCGCGCGAGGATCAACACGTGGTGGTGGGCATGCCGGATGCCGAAATTCACCGCTTTGCCGGCGAGCACGGCGTCGATCTGATCGTGGTGGGCTCCCACGGCCGCACCGGTTTCGCCCTGCTGTTGGGTTCGACCTCGACCGGTGTGCTGCACGGTGCCAAATGCGACGTGCTGGCCGTGCGTGTGGGCGCCGACGGCGAAGCGACCGAGTAAGCCACTGTCATTCTCCGATGGCAGGCCTGTGGCCTGCCGTCCAGGGCGGGATCAGCGCTCGCCCTCCTCGCGCTCGCTTTCCAGTTCCATCCAGCGCTCCATGGCCTCCTCCAGCGCCTGCTGGGCCCGTTCGTTCTCGGCCAGCGTTGCCTTCACCTGTTCGCTCTCCTGCTGATAGAACGCCGGTGCGCTCATGCGGGCGGCCAGCTCGGCGATCTGCGCCTCCAACGCCTCGATGCGCGTCGGCAGCTCATCAAGTTCGCGCTGCTGTTTATAGCTCAACCGCCGTTGGCGAGGTCGGTTGCCGCGTTTCTCGTCACGCGGTGCCTGCTGCTCATGAGACGATGCGGCTTCTGCGTCGCCGCCGCGCTCGCGCCTCTCCCCGGGGGCAGGCGGCAGCGTGCCACCCTGGCGCACCCAGTCGCTGTAACCGCCGACGTAGTCACGCACCACGCCGTCGCCCTCGAAGGCAAGTACGCCGGTGACCACGTTATCCATGAAGGTACGGTCGTGGCTGACCAGCAGCAGGGTGCCATCGAAGTCGATCAACAGCTCCTCGAGCAGCTCCAGTGTCTCGACATCGAGATCGTTGGTCGGCTCGTCGAGTACCAGGACGTTGGCCGACTGGGTGAAGAGTTTGGCCAGCAGCAGCCGGTTGGATTCACCGCCGGAGAGCGCCCTTACCGGCTGACGCGCCCGTTCGGGAGAGAACAGAAAGTCCTGCAGGTAGCTCATTACGTGGCGCTCGCGGCCGCCCACGGTGACCTTGTCGCGACCGCCGGCCACGTTGTCGAGCACGTTGGCCTCCATGTCGAGACCGACACGCAGTTGATCGAAGTAGGCCACGCTGAGGTTGGTGCCTTCGCGCACTCGCCCCTGCTGGGGTTCCAGTTCGCCCAGTAGAATCTTCAAAAGGGTGGTCTTGCCGGCGCCGTTGCGGCCGATCAGCCCCACTCGATCACCGCGCTGAATCTCGATGGAGAGGTTGCGTATCACCCACTCCTGACCGAAGCGGTGGCTGACGTTCTCCAGCTCGACCACCCGCTTGCCGCTGCGCTCGCCGCTGTCGACGCTGAGGTTGGCGCTACCCTGACGCTCTCGCCGCTGGGCGCGTTCGGCACGCATCTGCTGCAGCGCGCGTACGCGCCCTTCATTACGGGTGCGGCGCGCCTTGATACCCTGGCGAATCCAGCGCTCCTCGGCGGCCAGTTTCTTGTCGAACTCTTCGCGTTCGCGCGCCTCGACCTCCAGCTCGTGCTGTTTCTGCTCCTGATATTTGGCGTAGTCGCCGGGATAGCGCCCCAGCCGGCCGCGATCGAGCTCCAGAATGCCGGTGGCGAGATGCTGCAGGAAGGCGCGGTCGTGGGTGATGAACAGTACCGCGCCGTTGAACTGTTTGAGCTGCTCCTCGAGCCAGCCGATGGTATCCAGATCGAGGTGGTTGGTAGGCTCGTCGAGCAGCAGCACGTCGGGGTCGGCAACCAGCGCCCGGGCCAGGGCCACGCGCCGCCGCCAGCCGCCGGAAAGGCCGGACATGGCGGTATCGGCGGGCAGTCCGAGGCGGGTCAGCACGGTGTCGATGCGCTGATGAAAAGACCAGCCGTCGAGCGCCTCGATGCGCGACTGCAGCGTCGCGAGGCGGTCCATGTCGGGGTCGCCGGACTCGATCTGGTGCTGATATTCGCTCAGCAGCGCGCCGGCCTCCGGCAGTCCTTCGGCTACCACGTCAAAAATGGTGCGCCCCTCGGCCTCGGGCAGGTGCTGCAGGAGCGTACCGATGCGCAGCCCCGGCATACGCCAGACGGTGCCGTCGTCGGGCAGTGCACTGCCCGCGATCAGCGACATCAGCGTGGATTTACCGGTACCGTTACGCCCCACCAGCGCCAGACGCTCCCCCTTCTCGAGGGTCAGATCGGCGCCGTCGAGCAGTACCTGGGTGCCGTAGGCGAGGTGAAGCTGTTCCAGTCTTAGAAGCGTCATGAGGTTCCGCGCGTCGAAAAATTGACAGGGCATTATTGTAACGCAGCTGCGCCGCAGGGGCGCGGGTCAGCGCAGGACAGCCGCGGCGCGGCTGTCCTACAATACGCCCCTGTTATCGCAAGGAGATACCATGCTGCCCGATGCACTGCGCTTTCGCAGCCCCGAGCCGCTGGTCGATATCGGCGCCAATCTGAGCCACGAAAGCTTTCGTGACGATCTCGACGACGTACTGACACGCGCTGCCGATGCCAATCTGGCAGCGCTGGTGCTGACCGGTACCGACCGCACCAGTATCGAGTCGGGGCTCGCCCTTTGCGAACGCGACTCGCCCCTGCCGCTCTATCTGACTGCCGGTCTACACCCCCATCACGCCGCCGACTTCGACACCGACTTTGCCGCCCTGATGAAGGAGGCACTGGCCCGCCCCGAGGTGGTGGCGGTGGGCGAATGCGGTCTCGATTATCACCGCAATTTTTCAGACCCCGCCGATCAGCGCCGCGCCTTCGAAGCCCAGCTGGAGATCGCCGCACGCAGCGGGGCGCCGCTCTTTCTCCACGAGCGCGAGGCGGGCCGCGACATGCTGGAGATGCTGCGCCACTGGCGCGACGATATCTCCCGTGCGGTGGTGCACTGCTTTACCGGCGAGCGTGACATCCTCTACGGCTATCTCGACCTCAACCTTTACATCGGCCAGACCGGCTGGCTGTGCGATGAGCGCCGCGGCCGCCATCTGCGCGAGCTGGTGGGTGACATTCCCCTTGATCGCCTGATGGTGGAGACCGACTGCCCCTATCTGCTGCCGCGCAACCTGCCGGCAAAGCTCAAGGGGCGGCGCCACGAGCCTGCCCTGCTGCCCTGGATCGTGCGCGAGATCGCCGCCTGCCGCGATAGCGACGAGGCCGAACTGGCCGCCGCGACTACCGCCACGGCACAGCGTTTTTTCGCCCTTGAATCACTGGAGAGCCGTAATGAATGACAGCTTCGATGATGAGAGCGGTATTGAACTGCCCGGTTTTATTGCCCTGGAGAGCGGCGAGGGATCAGTGCCGGTGGCGATCGGCTGGTCGCTGCCGGACGGGCGCATCAAGCACACCCTGATCCAGCCCGACGAGAGCTGGCTGCACGATGCGTCGCTGAGCTTCGGCGATTACGCCATCGACGAGCTCTCAAGCCTGGGGGCCAGCGTCAGCGATGTGCTGCGCGAGCTGGAGACGGACTACTACGGCAGCACGCTCTACAGCAGCCATCCCGATGACGACGCCGTGGCGCTGGAACGGCTCTTCGAGGTAGTGCGCGGCAACCCCTTCATCGAACTGAGCGGTGCCGCTTCCCTTTACGCCGAGCGTGAAGAGTGGCACCTGCAGTACGGTGAGCTGTTCAGTGAGCTGGGGCTGGAACCGGGCCGCGCCGAGCATGAGCTACAGGTAATGCTGACGCTGCACGTCCGCTGGCTCGACGAGTAGCCGGCTCAGCGAGCAACACTGGCGGTACGCTCGTCGAGCAGCGCTCGCGCCCGGCAGGCGGCGCGCTCAACGCTTCCAGCCTCGACGAAAACCGCCTTCAACGCCGGCAGCAGCGCCGCTGCACGCGGCGGAAAACCCGCCTCGATGTAGCCCTGGCGGCGCGCCTCGACCCTTGCAGCAAAGGCGTGGCGGTCAACCTCGGCGCTACCATCGAGATTATCGATGCTGACATTAAAAGTGCGCCCGCAGGCCTGCGTCAGCGCCTTCTCGATCGCCTGAGGGGCGATCTCGGCGGTTTCAAAGGCCAGCTGCGCCGCCTCGTCGCGGCCGTCGGGCCTGTACCAGTAGCCATAGTCTTCAAGCCGGCGCCGCTCGACACCGGCGATACACCAGTGACTGATCTCGTGTAGTGCACTGGCGAAAAAACCGTGGGCGAAGATCACCTGATGGCAGGGGCGATCCTCGCCGGCGGGCAGATAGAGCGGCTCGTCAGCGCCCCGTACCAGGCGGGTATTGAAGCTGTCGGCGAAGATCATATCGAAAAGTACGATCAGGCACTCGACCCGCCGATCCTCCTCCTGCAGCGGCTCACTCATCTCTCCTCCATTTGCGGGTATGAATGACGGATCATGATACCCTTGCCGACGCCGTGGCCGTACCCTCGGTGCGACGCCCATCCATTTTCCTGCCGGAACCTCCGCCTTGCCACTCGCCATTCGTGCCCGCCTGCCTGAAACCACCGACCTGCTGCGGCTGGCGCTACCGATTCTGGGCGCTCAGCTGGCTCAGGCCGGCATGGGGACAGTGGATGTCATGATGGCGGGCAACCACGGCGCCACGACGTTGGCGGCCGTGTCGGTGGGCAGCAGCCTGTGGATGCCGCTGATGCTCTTCATGACCGGCACCCTGATGGGCGTTACCCCCATCGTGGCGCAGCATCTGGGCGCCGAGCGACGCAGCGAGATTCGCCCCTCGGTCTATCAGGCACTGTGGCTGGCGCTGGTGCTGGGCATTGCCGCACTACTGGCGCTGCGCTGGCTGGCCGCGCCGATCTTCACGGTAATGTCGGTACCCACGGAGGTGGCACGCGCCTCGAGTGGTTATCTGCAGGCGGTGGCACTGGGGATGCCGGCGGTAGCGCTCTACCAGGCGCTGCGCGCCTTTTCCGACGGCATCAACCATACCCGTCCGGCACTGTGGATCAGTCTGATCGGGCTGGGTGTCAATATCCCCTGCAACTATGTGCTGATCTTCGGCGGCAACGCCATCGGCGTATCGCTACCGCTGATTAACCGTATTCCGCCGCTGGGCGCCGTTGGTTGCGGTCTCGCCACGGCGATCGCCATGTGGGTGATGTGTCTGGTCATGGCGCTCTACATCCGACAAAGTCGGGCCTATGCCGGTATCGACCCGTGGCGGCGCATCGAGCGGCCACAGGTGAAGCGGACCGGTGAGCTGCTCAGGATAGGTCTGCCGATCGGCGTGGCGATCTTTACCGAGGTGACGCTCTTCGCGGTGATCGCGCTGTTCGTTGCAAGCCTTGGGGAAACCGTGGTGGCGGCGCATCAGGTGGCGCTCAACTTCACCTCACTGCTGTTCATGCTGCCACTGTCGCTGGGCATGGCGCTCACCGTGCGGGTCGGTAATACGCTGGGACAGGGCGACGGCGTTCGCGCTCGCTTCGTGGCCTGGAACGGCGTGGCGGTAGCGCTGATCGCCGCCCTGCTGATCGATATCGTGCTGATCGCGGGTGCCCACCCCATCGTGGCGCTCTATTCGGACAGCCCAGCGGTACGGACGCTGGCCGCCAATCTGGTACTGATGGCGGCCATCTATCAGATTTCGGACGCGCTGCAGGTCAGCATGGCGGGGGCACTGCGCGGCTACAAGGATACCCGCATCATCATGCTGATCACTCTCGCTTCCTACTGGATCGTGGGCCTGGGCGGCGGCCATCTGCTGGGCGGCAGCGGGCTGGGCGTATATGGCTACTGGATCGGTTTGATCGCGGGTCTGAGCTGCGCCGCAGCGCTGCTGGGGTGGCGGCTGCAACGCACCGCCAGTCGCCAGCTTCAGGCCCCGGCGGAGACACTCAGTGCGCAGCAATCCTGATCCGGTAGCGCCAGACGCCCTCCTCCTCACACTGCTCGATCAATTCGTGGCCGAGAAAGGTGCAGAATTTGGGCACGTCGCGGGTAGTGGCGGGGTCGGTGGCAACGATCTCCAGCACCTCGCCCGGCGCCATTTCGCGTACCCGGTTATGCATCATCATGACCGGCTCGGGGCAGTAGAGTCCGCTGGTATCCAGTAGCTGATCGCTGTTGGGTCGGTCGTTCATGTCCTTTGTACCTGCTCCGTTTGAGGTTCAATCCACCGATGCCACATAGACCGTCACCTCCTCCCTGTCGTGATAAAGGTGACGACAGCGTATGTGGGTCTGCCTACCCGCTGCGCCAAGGCGCGTCTCGAGCAGTGCAAGACAGTTTGAAACTTCCTGCCAGCGCTGCTTCATCGGCAGTTTGAGATTGAAAATTGCCCGCTGACTCCAGCCTCGCACCAGCCAGTGAGCCATCAGCTCGGTGACGCGCGATGGGCGATCCACCATGTCACACACCAGCCAGTCGAGCGGATGCGGCGGCGACCAGTCGTAGGCGTCCTCACGCAGGTGCTCTACCAGACCGCTGGCCATCAGCGCCTCCTGCATGGGACCGTTGTCGATGGCGTAGACACTCAGGCCGCGCCGTACCAGCTGCCATGTCCAGCCCCCCGGGGCGGCCCCCAGATCAGCGGCCCATAGATTGTCAGCCAGCAACTCATCCCATTGCTGGCGCGGAATAAAAGTATGCCAGGCCTCTTCGAGCTTGAGCGTCGAACGGCTGGGCGCTTCACGCGGCGCGCGCAGATGATGAATACCGCCGGGATGGTCGCTGCGATTGCCGGGAAAACTGATCGCGAGCTGCACCCGGTCGCCGGCGCTCCAGAACAGATGCAGCCAGCGCTTGCCCGCCTTGCGTCGTAGCGCTCCTCGCTTGCGGCAGGCACTCTCCAGCGGCACGTTCAGGGAGCGACCCAGAGCAGAAAGCGACTTTCCCTCATTGGTGTCCGGCACCTCATGCAGGGTCTGCTCGAAGCTCCAGCCGCTCTTTTCTACCTGCGACACGATCGCCGAAATGCGATCACTGCGATCCAGCGCCTCGAGCGGCGCGAAAGCGACCAGTGACTGACGCGCAAATACCAGGCTCTCAAAGGGGAGTGCACGATGCAGCGTATTGGCCGGCGAACCGTCAGTCAGTATAAACCGGACAAATCCCGTATTGGCCACGGCCAATGGGTAGCCGACGTGGCCGGCGAGCGCCGCTTTTTCGCCCACTTCGGCGGCCATATCGGCCTCGAAACCGGCGCGACAGTAGAGCAGTAATTCGTTGGGCGTGGCCTGTGACATAAAAGGGGCTCTAACGGCATGGCGGCTGTTATTTTACACGCTTTGCCAATAACAGACCGGTGACAATGCGCCGCCCGACGACGCGAGTGCCCGATATAAAGGGACCCCGACCATGCTGCGGTCGGGGTCCTGAAAAAGCAAAACCCCGACCATATCGTGATCGGGGTTTCAAAAAGGGTGCCTGACGATGACCCGGGCGGCGCTCCGCTACTGTTACTCGTCCCGTCCCGGGACTCGCCCTGCGGGCCCGCTGAAGCGGTTCCCGTCTGTTCCCGACAGACGGGTCATGGGGAGACCCCTGAAAAGCCCATGGGGAGGACCGGAAAAGCAAAACCCCGACCATGTTGTAATCGGGGTTTCAAAAGGGTGCCTGACGATGACCTACTCTCGCATGGGGAGACCCCACACTACCATCGGCGCTGAGCGGTTTCACTGCCGAGTTCGGGATGGGATCGGGTGGGACCCGCTCGCTCTGGTCGTCAGGCAATTCGGCTGGCGGCACTGTCGCGAAGACAGCGCCGCCGTGGACGGGATCATGCTGCAGCTGTGATACGCCTCGCGTATCCGGCGTCGTGCGACGCGAACCACTTGGGTGTTATATGGTCAAGCCTCACGGGCAATTAGTACGCGTCAGCTCAATGCGTTACCGCACTTGCACACCGCGCCTATCGACCTCGTCGTCTTCGAGGGCCCTTCAGGGGGCTCAAGGCCCCGGGGAAGTCTCATCTTGAAGGGGGCTTCCCGCTTAGATGCCTTCAGCGGTTATCCCGTCCGCACTTGGCTACCCGGCGATGCCATGGGCATGACAACCGGTACACCA
>NZ_KB907873.1 GCF_000382245.1 Kushneria aurantia DSM 21353 | reverse complement strand
AACAGTATAGAACCCATCATCGGTCACATGAAAAGCGAAGGATTGCTGTCACGCTGTTATCTGAAAGGGCGCAAGGGCGATCGGATTCATGCGCTGCTGTGTGGTGTCGGCATGAATTTGAGGAAAGTCATGAAGAAGCTCAGGGAGCTTCTTTTTGTCTGTTACTTTTTCCGCTTTTCAGGTCTATTTTGGCGTTATGTCCGGTCAATGATCTTCAATTTTTTGTGCTCATTGGCCAGTATAAGGAGAGCCGAATTCGACTCCCCGGAAAAAATCGGGGTTTAGCAGGGGCGACTAATTAAAGGTCCATGAAAAAGCTTGTGAGTCTTTAAGTGCTTGTTATGAGGTGGCTTGAGGCAGATGCCAGGAATATCGGTAATTTATTATCCCCAAGCCATTTTTATGGAACTTTAATGGCCCTGCTTGCGTAGCCACACATGTACGCCCATGCCCGATAGCGCCACCAGCCCGGCCGCGATCGAGAGCGTGTCGATGGGCATATTCAGTGCAAGGGCAAACCCGCCGAGCGAGGCGCCAAGGGCACCGCCCAGATAAAGGGCAGAAACATTCAATCCCACCGCCAGATTGCCGTCGCCCTGAGCCTCGCGGGTTTTCATCAACTCGTTGTTCTGCGGCACCTGTAACGCTCAGCCCATGGCGCTCCACAGCACGATGGATTCAGGTGATGACCACCAGCTGCCTGAGTAATGAGCGTTTAAAGTTTCATTTCACGGCATTATGGATAATAATATGCCCATATTCTTGCTGTCTCATGCAGGCCGCATCATAGTAAGTACTTTAATACTCACAAGACGTCTAATGAGTATTTAAATGCCCAATTTGACGAGATGGCAATGAAGCGGCCACGCAGCTACTCCCGCGCCACCAGGCAGACACTCTCGATCCTCGGCAAGCTGATCAAGGCTGGTCGTCTGGAGCGGGAGCTCACCGCTGCCGAACTGTCTGAACGCGCCGGCATCTCGCGTAAGACCCTCCGCAACATCGAAAATGGCGAAGCCGGCACCGAGATCGGCATCGTCTTCGAGGTCGCCACACTCGTTGGCGTGCGGCTGTTCGATGTCGACGACCGGGCAGGTGCGATGCATAACGCCCATCTCGAGGAAAAACTGACGCTGCTGCCGAAGCGGGTTCGCCCGAGCAGGCAGGAGGTCGATGATGACTTCTAGGCTGACGCAGCCACGAGAGGCCTATGTCTGGATCTGGTTGCCGGGAGAGACACAACCCGTGGTGGCCGGTCGCGTCACGCAGCACGGCGATCGCTACAGCTTCAACTATGGCGCCAGCTACCTGGCGCGCGATGGCGCGATCCCGATCCATGACCCCGAACTGCCACTGCGCCGCGGCCTGATCGAACCGACCGCTGGCCTGTCGATGGCCAGTTGCCTACGTGACGCCTCGCCCGATGCCTGGGGGCGTCGGGTGATCATCAATCGTCTGATGGGGGGCAAGGCCGCTGGCGCCGCAGCTGACGACATTTCCGAGCTTACCTATTGGCTTGAAGCGGGGTCGGACCGGATAGGTGCCCTCGACTTTCAGCATTCCGCCACGGAATACGTGCCTCGTCTCAAGGCCGAGGCGTCTTATGAAGAGTTGCTGGAAGCGGCTGAACGGATCGAGCAGGGCGCCCCGCTGACGCCAGCCCTCAACCAGGCGTTGAACCACGGCACCTCGATCGGCGGCGCCCGCCCGAAGGCCCTGATCGATCATGGCGATCGCAAAATGATCGCCAAGTTCTCCTCGAGTACAGACATTTACAGCGTCGTGAAGGCGGAATTCATCGCCATGAAGCTGGCATCTGCATGCGAGCTGGATGTTGCTCCGGTCTCGTTAACCGCGGTGGCCGGCAAGGATGTGCTGCTCATCGACCGCTTTGATCGCATCAAGTCAGGGGCTGGCTGGCAGCGAAAAGCGATGGTGTCAGCGCTGACGATGCTCGGCCTTGACGAAATGATGGCGCGCTATGCGTCTTACGAAGACCTTGCCGAAGTCATCCGTCATCGCTTCACCGACCCGAAGCAAACGCTGCGAGAGCTTTACGCCCGGATCGTCTTCAATATCCTGTGCGGCAACACGGACGATCATGCCCGCAACCATGCTGCGTTCTGGGACGGCAGGATGCTCTCGTTGACCCCGGCCTATGACATCTGCCCGCAGGGGCGAACGGGCAACGAGGCGACTCAGGCGATGCTGATCAAGGGCGAAAACCGTATGAGTACGCTGCATAGCTGCCTCACGGCCGCTCCGGCTTTCCTGCTCAATGACCAACAGGCCCAGGCCATCATCGAGAACCAACTCGTTACGATCACCCGTGAATGGGGCGGGGTCTGCGAGCAAGCCAAACTGACCGAGACCGACCGCAGGCTTTTTGCCGGCCGACAGTTTCTGAACAGCTACTGCGTTGAAGGCCTCGGCGCCGCGCATAGCAAGATACTCGATGGCTTTGAGGCCGCACGCGCGCAGTTACTCAGCTGACAAGGCGGCGAGGATCAAGCCCGCTGGCCCGCGCAGCGTGATGAGCGCCATCTCGGCGAGATGATCGTCTTTGGCAGCACCGAACGCCGCCCGGTCGGCGGCGTTCAGTACCACGGAGTGTGGTGAGCTCACGAATCGGGGCAGGCCATGCCGCGTGCATGGGATCGCTTCCACAGCCACACATGCACGCCCATGCCCGATAGCGCCACCAGCCCGGCCGCGATCGAGAGCATGTCAACCGGCAGCTGTAGTGCCAGCGCCAGCCCGCCGAGCGAAGCGCCAAGGGCACCGCCCAGATAAAGGGCAGAAACGTTCAATCCCACCGCCAGATTGCCGTCGCCTTGTGGTTCGCGAGCTTTCATCAACTCGTTGTTCTGCGGTACCTGTAACGCCCAGCCCACAGCGCCCCACAGCGCGATGGGAATCAGCGCCAGCCAGGGGCCGATGGCGAGCAAGAGCGGCAGAGCGATCAGCGCGATACCCAAGAGCAGCTTGATGGCGAAGGTGAGTCTGTGGCCGGAGAAGCGGTCGACCAGCAGACCGATCAGAAAGCTGCCGAGCACGCCGCCCAGACCCCACACCCAAAGATAAAGCGTCACCGAGCGTTGGCCGTGGGCGCCGACCAGTGGTGCCAGGAAGGTGTACATGCCCAGGCTGGCGATGGCGGCGAGCAGTGAGATACCGAGCAGGCCGATGACCCGGCGGTCGGTCAGGATGGAAAGCTTGCGGCGTAGTGGTACCACCGCTGCGGCGGGTAGCGGCGGCAGGCGCAGGATCAGGCCGAGAAGGGCAACCAGCCCTATCAGCGCGATCAACCACAGCGCGGCCTGCCAGCCCCAACGCTCTGCAATCAACAGGCCAAGCGGCACGCCGAGCACGGTGCCGCTCGCCATGCCGCCCATGATGATCGAGATCGTTTTGCCGCGCGCGGCTTCCGGGGCGACGCCCACGGCGGCGGCGATACCGATGGCGAGATAGGTCCCCGCCGCCATGCCGGCCAGTACCCGCCAGACCATCAGGGTAGTGAAGCCGGTGGCCAGCGCGCTGGCCGCATTGGCAATCACGAACAGCCCCAGCATTACAAGCAGCCCGCTGCGCTGACGGTTGGCCGGCAGCAGAGCGACACACAGCGGCGACCCCAGCCCGTAGGCGAGCGTATAGGCGGTGACCAGCTGACCGGCCACCGAAACGGAGACCGCGAAGTCGGTCTGGATCAGCGGGATCAACCCGGCGGTGACATAGGACGCCATGCCCAGCGCGAAAGCGCCAATGGCGACGAGATAAGTGGTGCTGCGTGATGGGTGTGCCATGCGTGCTCTCCGGAAGCGGTGAACCCCTGATTGCGGGTAGAGACGCGTTAGTGTGTGGCCGGCGTGATGGGGTTACAATTTAAGTGTTTATGCTATTACCTGGAACAACAGGATGACGCGGGAACGCAAACTCACCCGGACGCGCCAGGAGCTTGCCGAGTTTCTGCGCACCCGCCGCGAGCGGATCTCACCGCAAGCGGTGGGATTGCCGGCGGGCACGCGCCGGCGTACGCCGGGACTGCGTCGCGAAGAGGTCGCGGCGCTCGCCGGGGTTGGGGTGACCTGGTATACGTGGCTGGAGCAGGGGCGCGAGATAGGCGTGTCGTCGACCTTTCTCGACAACCTGGCGCGGGCACTGCGACTGGACGCGGCGGAGCGGCGCCATCTGTTTCTGCTGAGCCACCAGCGCCCGCCGGTCGAGCCGGGCAAAACCTGGTGTCAGGTGCCGCCGCTGGTGAAGCGGTTGATGGATGATCTGTCGACGCGCCCCGGCTATGTACTCAATCTGCGCTGGGACGTTTTGGCGTGGAACGATGCGGCGGCGCGAGTGTTTGGCTTTGCCGAGCAACCGGCCGAGTACCGTAACCTGCTATGGATGCTGTTCACCGACGCCGGGCTGCGCCGGTTGATCGCCGACTGGTCGGATGAGGCGCCGCGCATTCTCTCCAGCTTCCGACGCGACTATGCGCGGGCGGACGACGACCCTGCCATCGCCAACCTGGTGAAGGAGCTGGTGGCGCTGTCGCCCGAGTTTCGCCACTGGTGGCATCGTCACGATGTGGACGCTCCCTGCCGGGGCGTGCGCGCGCTCGATCTCGATGGGCTGGGCAAGGTCGGCTTCGAGCACACCAGTTTGATCGTCGACGAGGAGCGGCATCTGCGTCTGGTGGTCTATGCCGCCCGGGAAGCCGATCCGCTCGCCGAGGCGTTTGCCGAGTGGATAGGCGAAGAGGCGCTCAAGTCTGGCGAGGAAAGGCCCGGTAGTTTTACTCGGGATGATCCCGCTTATGGCGCGCGCTGAGTGGAAACGGCGGCAGCCAGTTTTCACGACGGATCGTCCACAGCTCGTAGGTTGGCTTTAACTGATTCGGTGTGTCGAGTGTGCCCGGATGTATCTCGACTTCGCCGTCGCTTGTCGAGAAAAACGACGATCCACAGTCGGCTTGTCGATTTGGAAGTCCTGTTATTGAAATTATTGAAAAAGCATAGCGAGTTCTCACTCGCTGCAGACGCAGTGTCGAGATCAGATGTCACGATGCTCGATTACCCCGTCACACCGGGAGGCGCCAGGCGGGAGAATCTACGGCAAATGTCTCGGCCAGAAAATCCACCGTAGCGCGTACGCCCGGCAGCATGCCGCGGCGAGATGGGAACGCCAGATGGATGTTCGCTTCGCGGCTGCGCCAGGTCGGCAGTATCCGCACCAGGCGACCATCATCCAGCGCCGCACGGCAGGCATAGTGGGCCAGGAAGGCGACGCCGAGGCCATCGATCGCCGCTTGTAGCAGAATGGCGAACTCGGTCGCCGCCACCCGCGGCTCGTGATCCACGCTGGCCTTATGGTCTTCGCCGTCGACCAGGTGCCAACGATGATATCCGCTCTGCTCGGATTGGCTGATGGTGGGCCAGGTTGCCAGTTCGGCCGGTATGGACGGCGGATCGCGTTCGTCCAGCAGCGCCGGGCTGGCTACCAGACAGGCATGGCCGCGCGCGAGTTGCCGTATGACCACGTCGGCATCCCCGTCGAGCGTCTCACGCACGCGCAGCGCCACATCGATCCGTTCTTCGATAAGGTCGAGCCGCCGATTACCGACCATGACCTGCACGCGCAATCGCGGATACCGACGCATAAGCTCGGGCAGTCGCTCGGCGAGGAGGCGTTCGACCCCGAGCGGGCAGCCGATCCGGACCAGACCCCGGGGCTCGGCGGTGACCCGGGCGGCTGCGGCCTCCACGGCATCGGCCTGGTCCAGGGCGGCAAGCGCGTGCGCCTGAACTTCTCGCCCTACGGCAGTGACGCTGAACCGGCGCGTCGAGCGTTCGATCAAACGGACGCCCAGGCGCTTCTCGAGCGCCGCGACCTGGGTCGCACAGGGGCTTATTTTCCTCGCCTTTCTGTGGGCGGGATCGGAGAAGCTGCTGTCGCCGATAGTGGATCTTGCCCGCATGTGGCCGTGGACCGGCGATCTGCCGCCACCGATTGTACGAACGCTCGGTGTGATCGACCTGTTGGGTGGAATAGGCGTCCTGTTGCCCGATCTGACCCGCATCAAACCTCGCCTGACGACCGCCGCCGCCGTGGGCTGCGTGCTGCTCCAGCTGTGCGCGATGATCTTTCACATCTCGCGTGGCGAGGCCGAAGACCTGCCGGTCAACCTCGTCTTCCTGGCGTTGCTCGTCTTCATTCTTTGGGGACGTCGCCGCACCTCGGCTATGGCCCGGCCCCCGTCCGACAGCGGAGAACGGCCATGACCAATCGAACGATCGATATCGCGTTCTGGGATTACGACCGCACGCGCCTGCTTTTGGACGGCACCATCCCGATTCAGGGCGCTGAGCCGCGCTTTCACTCCGCGCGCATCGTGCCGCAGATTTTCAAGGCGATGATCGACGGCCATTATGACGTGTCGGAGCTCGGCTTCACCTATTTCCTCAGAACCTTCGTCGACGGGCGCTCGCCTTTTCTGGCCCTGCCCGACATGGACTCTCTGTAAATGGAGATGCGGGTGTGTATGATGTTCTGAATATGCTGTATGAGGAGTATGTTCTTGCTCTAATCATTTCTGGGTGCAACAATACAGCGGAAGCTAACGACAGCTATATCATGAAAAATTGAGAGACAATGGATTTAATAAGCTTGCTTGTTTATTTTTTTGCTGATTTTACGGCATACCTAATACCTGGGCCTGCCGCTTTAGTCGTTTCAATTGGAGCGCTGCTGCATGGTAGGAAGGCCGGATGTGCTTTGACTGCTGGCATCCTAACCGCTGAAACATTTTATTTTGCTCTATCAGCGGCTGGAATTGGTGTTGTGATTGCAAAAAATCAAGAGTTGTTTGCGATAATAAAGTATGCTGGTGCCTGTTATCTAATTTGGCTTGGGGTAAGAGACATTAGGGCTGGTGTTAAGAATCAGTCAAACAGTGGCTATAGTAAAGATTCAGAGGGGGAAGGAGAGGCTCCAAGTATTAAGAGTAGCTATTGGAAGGGGGTTTCTGTAAACATTTCTAATCCTAAAGCCTTGCTGGTTTATCTGGCAATATTGCCACAGTTCGTCGATCCCAGCCGATCGGCATTAATTCAAGTGTCTACTCTATATCTAGTTGGTATGCTTGCTGGTGCTTTGGCTTTCATGATCTATATATTGCTTTCCGATCGCCTACGAAAAAGTTCATCAAGCAGCTTTCCTGTAAAAAAAATAAACATTGCTAGCGGGGTGATGCTTATTGTGATCGGCTTGTTCTTTGGTGTTCTAGGATGAAAGCTTATAGTGCCTTTCAAAACCTACCTTGAAGCTTGTTCAGGCAGACTAGGGAGCAGCCCAGCAGCGTAAAGGCATAATCCCGCCTTATTCACGAGGACGTCGAATCGCGCCGTTATACCCCCATGGCGTCGGCTGCGCCTGCCACCGGCAGCATTGAATGCATGAGGGACACGTCGCTTATGCCCGGCGAGCCATTTTTATGAACTATTTATAACGTAAAGACATTGATGGCATCCCTCCATGCAGCCGTGACCGCCGGCCGCCGGCGCGGTCGCTCGATGTCTGGTCAGTGGCGGGTTTCGCCGGGGTCAAGGCAGTGCCGTCAGCTTCTGCAGGCCCGTGTGGCTGCGAAGTCGGCCGAGGTACTCGATGTCACGATCTTCCAGGGCTTCCAGCGTGTCATTGTCGGTGAAGCCCGCATCGATGCGCACCCGCACCGAGGCTCCGGTGCTCTCGTTGAGCCGTCGGGCCAGAGGCGGGATCCAGGTATCGGCATGTTCGGCCGGGCCGGCATTGCCCTCACGCAGCAGGCCACCCACCATGTCGCCGGTCTCGGCCAGCGAGGCCACCAGCGGCGAGTCGATCCGGGCACCATACAGCCCATGAAAGGCCGAGCCACCCTGGTGACCGTGGACCTCGATCGGCAGGCCGTCGATGTCCAGCATCAGCTGCTCGGGACGCTCGCCATGGTTCAGCGACGTCAGACGCCAGACCACCAGCCGCAGCAGCCCCTCATGCAGCACATCGATGTTGTCGTCGCGGCCCGGGCACGTCAGTAACCGCGACAGCGTGGCCCGAGACGGTCGATCCTGTGCCAATGGCGTCGTCCCGCGCGCATCGCTGCAGGCCAGCTGCCAGAGCGGGTCACGACGCAGGGTGTCGGTATCGCCGAGGTCGATCCATCCCATCGCTCGCTGCAATACCAGGGTACGCAGCTGACCGGCCAGCGAGTGGCGGATACGCAGCGGGTGGCGCGGATCGACCAGGTTGTCCTCGAGCGCCTCGATCACGCCGCTGTTATCGAGGGCTTCACGCAGCAGCAGAGCGCCGCTGTCGCTGTTGGTGCTTTGGCCGTCGAGCTCAACGCGGATGGACCCGTTGCAGGACGGAGTCCAGGGAGACAGGCTTTCACCCATGGCGAGTGGTCCTCCTGAATCAGGTTCTGACTGGAACAGATTGATTCTACAGGAGAAAACCACTCGCCATCTTCGTTTTTATCCCGCCCTCGTGAAATAAGGCGGGTCTATCACATTGCGCTGCACGATAACGTGGGCGTTCGAACAGGCGTGGTAGTCCTGGCTTGGGGCGACGGTGCATCTGGCGGTGCCGGACTGTCGGTCGTATTCCGTACCGGTCGCAGTATCGACGCAATCGATCGCGATTGCCCGATAGCCAGCAGCCGCGACGGCCTCCATCTGCCGTCGCCAGCCGAGCCAGGTATCCGGAAAGCCGTGGCAGAACAGGACAGGCTTGCCTTCACCAAGCTCTGCAACGTGAAGCTCGATACCTCCACCGACGTCCACTTGCGAATGTTGCATCTCCAGGCCTTCCTTGCAGTTATGCTGGCCACACGATGGCCATGTCCTGATGATTGCCTTGATGGCAGGGAAAACCGTCGAGCCGACATGATCGCCTGGCGCGGAGGGTGATGTCATCGAAAAACCGACGACCCACGGGCAGGCGTCACCCGCAACACTCGCCCTTCGGGGCTATCGGTCAGCAGGTAAAGGGCGCCGTCGGGGCCGGTGCGCACATCGCGAATACGCGCTTCCAGCTCGCCAAACAGTCCTTCTACATCTTCGGCCTGGCGGTGGTCGTCGGAAAGCCGTATGCGGTGTACTTCGCGGTTGACCAGCGAGCCCACTAGCAGGTCGCCCCGCCACTCGGGAAACAGCTCGCCGTCATAGCGGGTCATGCCGGAGGGGGCGATCGAGGGCGTCCATTGGTAAAGCGGCGGCTGGATGCCGGGATACGTTTCGAAGGGTGTGATATGGGCGCCGCTGTAATCGAGCCCATGAGTGGTCACCGGCCAGCCGTAGTTGCTGCCCGCCGTGATGATGTTGATCTCGTCGCCGCCTCGCGGGCCGTGCTCATGGGTGATGATCCGGTCGTTATTGTCAACGACCAGCCCCTGCAGGTTGCGATGGCCGTAGCTGTATATCTCCGGGCGGGGCGGTGCATCGGAAAGCTGGTTCAGCGATCCCTGTGGTTCACCTCCCGCCACAAAGGGGTTGTCGTCCGGTACGCTGCCATCCGGGTTGAGCCGTACGATGCTGCCGATATGGTTGCTCAGGTTCTGGGCCTGCTCGCGGTAGTTGAAACCATCTCCCAGTGTCATGATCAGCGTGCCGTCGGCCAGCCACGCCAAACGCCCGCCGAAGTGGGCGTTGCCCTGTTTGGCCGGTTCCACGCGAAACAGCTCCTCGACCTGCTCGAGCCCGTTCTCCCCCAGGGTAGCGCGGGCCAGGCAGGTGTGATTGGCCGCTATGGTGCCGCAGGCGTAGCTTAGATAGAGCTGGCGGTCCTGCGCGAAGGTGGGGGAGGGCAGCACGTCGAAAAGGCCTGACTGGCCGGATGCGAACACCTCGGGCACGCCTGTCAATGAGGGGTTAAGTGTTGCCCCCTCGGCGCTCAGCAGCCTGAGCCGCCCGGGGCGTTCGGTGACCAGCATGCGCCCATCGGGTAAAAAGGCCAGCGACCAGGGGTGTTCGAGCCCCTCTGCGACGGTCTCGATTCGATATGCCGGCGCGGACTCGGCCTGCGCCAGCGCCTCGGAGTTGAGGGAAAAGCCGAACGCGCCGAGTGCCGGCAGCAGCAGTGCCAGCGGTGCTTTGGCGTTGACCCTGTGGGCTGGTGCAGGCCGGTGGCGTTGTAACAGGGCCATTATCACCCCGGCGATGCCGGCACTGACCACCATGGCGAGCGTGCCGGGTATCGTTCTGGTCGCCGCGATCAGCGTGGGAATGGGCGCGAAGTGGTTCACCAGCACAAGGGTGGTGAACAGCGCGGCCATTGCCAGCAGGCCACACAGCGCCACCGGATATCGACCGCTGAACATCATGCGCGACAGTACCAGTGCCACGCCCTGCGATATCAGGAACCCCGGTGAAAAAAGCAGGGCATACACCGGTGCGAAGGTTATCAGGTCCTCGAGGGTGGTCATGAGACGCTGCGCCATGGAAATCTCGGCGCCGATCTGCTGCAGGGCCGCCAGATTGAACTGGGTCTGGACAATGCTGCCCAGCGCAATGCCGACGAGCATTGCGATGAGCAGATGAACGGTCGTGACGCTCCAGGCAGGCCAGTGGCGCATGGATACACCTCTTGAGATGTCGATGAAAAGTGGCAGGGCCGGAAAGCAGGGGAGTTTTATGGCCCCGGCACGTTATCGACACCCTGGGCTATTCCCTGCGTCAAGACGATGGCGGATTCTGGCAGACGTTAATAAATAGCGACTTAAGTTATGGCAGGCATGTCGTAACCTGCCGGGCTCGAGGCCAAACCCGGCAGTCATGAGTGTTTGTCGCTTCAACGATGCACGACATCCAGCTGCGTAAACGCCCCACGCGCATGGTCTTCACGAAACAGTGCGTGGTCCCGGCGCACGCGGTCGGCGGCCTCGATGGCGTATTCCACCATATCGGCGGTAAACAGCGCCTCGGGCTCAATGGCGTTGACGATTGCTGGCTCGATGTCGTAATCGAGGTTACCGGCCTCGTCCGACATGGCATGCACCCGCGCCAGCACCTGGCCACAGATACGGGCGTATTTTTTCCAATCGCTTTTGGACAGGTCGTCGAGGTCGATGCTGTCGCGAAAGGGCGCACGCTCGCGTGACAGGTAGCTGTGGCCCTCGAACTCGATGTGGCCATAAAAGACGTCGCCGCGGGTCAGATGTACCGCCTGGGCGTGGCTGACGCGCTCGGCGAGGGTATCCATGATGTAGGCGGAAGGGGGTACAAGGCCGGAGAGCGCCGAGCGCCGGGCCTGTTTGTATTCGATGATCAAATCGTCGCTGCCGTCGCGCAGCGGCCCTTCGATCAGCACGTAGTAGCGGTTGAGGCCCAGCGAGGCGGTGCCCTGGCCGCGCCGTATCGCCACGTCCTTCACGCGCATGCCCTTGGCGCGCCCGGGGACGTCGATGCCGTTTTCCTTCACCAGACGGTGAGTGATCTTCTGAAATTCGTCGCGACGCGAGGAGATCGGCACCAGTTTTTTGGTCGAGCGGAAACCGCTTTTGGTATCGTTGAGGTAGTCATCCATCAGCCACTCGTCGCGCTCTTCGTGGGCGTCCTCGAACAGCTTGCGGATCAGTTTCGGCGCGTTGTCGTAACGCATCTCCTCGTCCTGCTCGGTGCCTTCCTGCGCCAGGCGCTGCATATCCTCGATATAGCCCTTGACGAAGTGGCGCACGACCTTGATCTGCTGCTTGCGTTCGAGCTCGCCTTCGGTCTCCGCCGCGATCATGAAACCCACTGCGCCGCGCTTGATATCCCAGCTGAAGGGGGCGTAGTAGGCTTCGTCGAAGTCGTTGACCGAGAAGATGGGCACGTTATTGGCATTGGGCATGACGCCGAAATTTTCCGGATGGACGTCACCGAGCGCGAGCACGGTAGGCATCCAGCCGTCGTCGCCGGCCATGTCGCGGTAAAACAGCAGCGCCGTGCCGCGAAAGAAGGAGTACATCGAGTCCGACAGCTCGTTGAACTTGATCGCTGCACCTTCGGAGGATTCGGCGATGCGCGTTTCGTGATCCTCACGCAGGCACTGGCGCACGTGACGGCGGCGTTCATGGCCGGTGAGCACCCGTGGGCGAAGGATGAACTCGCCCGCCGCTACCGCTTCGGCCAGCCGGCGGAAGGTATCAAAACGCGAGGCCACGACCGGGCTGGCGTCGTCGTGAGTGTCGCGTTCGAGCGCTGCCGAAAGCGCCTCCTTGCTCATCGATGAACGCCCTTCGATGCCTCGCTGCCGGGCCTGCTCGTAGAGTGCCTTGCGCGTCGGTTCCGTTTGCCCGGTCATGCCCGTTCCTCGCTCTCTGGATTGCGTTTGCTATGATGCTCGCCGTTTTCACCTTTATATAGTAGTCAGGAAGAGGGGGCGATGCCGCTCTCGCCGGTGACGTTTCGGCAGCTTCCTGTGTCAACCGAGCGAGATCGAGCTGGCATCGCTTTCGGTAGGGCGCGATACCTACGATATTCATCCTGGTCGCTATCGGGTGGGCGATAGCCCTGCGGTCTGTCTGATAACGCCGGAGAGCGTGTCGGCCATTCCCGCGCTGTACCCGCGCTACGGTCCGTCAGCCTTCGAGACGTATATCCCGGCGCAACTGAAGGCACCACTCGGTCTGCTCAGGATCCGGGAATGGCTCGCCACCGCCCTGAAACGCCGTATCTGCATCCATTCGGAAGAGGTCGACTTCAGCCACCCGGCCGCTTCCGCCACGGCGTGGGTGATATCGCGCATGGTGACGCGCCTTAGCGTGCGGGGCTGACCATGATCTTGACCTGGCTTTTATCCGCCAGCAGGGCTTCGAAGCCCTTCTCGACCACGTCCTCCAGCGCGATGCGCTCGGTCACCAGGTCCTCGACGCGGAAGTAACCCTGCTGCATCAGCGCCAGCACCGCCGGATAGATATGGCGATAGGCGATAATGCCTTTCAGGGTGCGCTCCTGAATCACCAGATGGTTGGGGGGTATCGAGGCCTCTTTCTCCCAGATGCTGACGATCACGGTTTCGCCGCCCGGATGGGTGCAGTCGATCGCCTGATTGAGCACCGCGGGCAGGCCGGTGACTTCGAAAGCGAAGTCGGCGCCGCCCTCGGTCAGTGCCGTGATCTTCTCCACCACGTCGCCTTCGGTGGGGTCGAGCACCTCCGCGCCCAGATCGGCGGCGCGCTGTTTGCGTGCGGCGGAGACCTCGACGGCATAAATGTGTGAAGCGCCCGCTGCCTTGAGTGATTCGATCACCATCAGCCCGATAGGGCCGGCACCGAACACCACGGCGTTGTCGCCGGCCTTCAGCGAACTCTTGCGCACGGCGTGCAGGCCCACGGCGGCGGGCTCGACCAGGGCACCCTGCTCGTAGGAGAGGCCTTCCGGCAGCCGGTGCACCATGTGCTCGCCCACCACGGTGAATTCGGCGAAGCCGCCGCCGCCACCGGAGAGGCCGTGGAAACCGAGCTGGGGCGACAGGTTGTAGCGCTCCATGACATAGGCGCCATCCTTGTAGGGCGACAGAATCGGCTCGATCGCCACGCGATCGCCAACCTTGACCCGGGTGACCGCCTCGCCCACCTCGACCACTTCACCCGCGAACTCGTGCCCCATAATGATGGGGGCTTTCTCGCCGCTGATCGGGTGGGGTTGGGCCACCGGTATAAAGATCGGGCCGGCGGCATACTCGTGCAGATCGCTGCCGCAGATACCGCAAGCGGCGACACGCACCCTGACCTGGTGAGGGTCGTGGAGGGTGGGCACCTCGACTGTCTCGACACGGATATCACGGGCGGCGTACCAGCGGGCGGCCTGCATGCTGCGTGCATCGCTGTTCATCGCTTTTCCTCCTGGAGATAAACCTCTTTTCTGAATACACCAGCACACCGGGTGATACCAGTGACCCATGGTCGCAGTGACTCGAGCAGCGCCACAGGTAGAGGGGTGTGTATCACGATTCAGAAGGAAATCTCATGACTGCTATGCGCCCGTCACGCCTCGCCTTGACCGGGTGCGTCTTCTATAACAGAAAAACAGTTCGGCGCGCCGGCGCCGGGCAGGAATCGTTATCGTCAGGAGAAGCGAACAATGGAATATCGCATGCTGGGCCACTCCGGAATGGCCGTCTCGAAACTGGCTCTGGGCACCATGTACTTCGGCAATGAAACGCCGGAAAAGGAGGCTTTCGCCATTCTCGACCGCTTCGTCGAGGCGGGGGGCACGCTGATCGATACGGCGGATGTCTATGTCGATGGCGGTGCCGAAGAGGTGGTGGGCCGCTGGCTGGCCGACCGCCCGAAGGACATCACCGACCGCGTGGTGCTGGCGACCAAGGCGCGCTATCCCACCGGCGAGGAGGTCAACGCCCAGGGGCTGTCGCGTCGCCATCTGCACCGCGCGCTGGAGGCCTCCCTGAGGCGCCTGCAGGTCGACAGCGTCGATCTCTATCAGCTCCACGGCACCGATCCGCTGACCCCCATGGAAGAGACGCTCGGTTTTCTGGACGACGCCACTCGCGCCGGCAGAATTCACTATTTCGGGCTCTCCAACTTCAACGGCTGGGAGATCCAGCGCATGGTCTCGACTGCCCGTGAAATGGGCGTCAGGGCGCCGGTGTCACTGCAGCCGCAGTACAACCTGCTGTCGCGCGAGATCGAGTGGGAGATCGTACCGGCGTCGCGACACAACGGCATGGGCATTCTGCCCTGGTCGCCGTTGGCGGGCGGTCTGCTGAGTGGCAAGTACAAGCGTAACGACGCGCCGGATGCCAACACCCGCGCCGGTTCCGACAACCCCATGTGGCAGTGGACGATCGCCGAATTTGCCGGTACCGAGCGCGCCTGGCAGGTTATCGATGCGGTGCGCGACGCCGCCGGCAAGCTGGGCGCCACGCCTTCGCAGGTAGCGCTCAACTGGCTGATGAACCACCCCGGGGTGACCGCGCCGATCTGCGGCGTGCGCACTCTCGCCCATCTGGAAGACAATCTGGGTGCGGTAGCGCTGGATCTCGGCGAGGAGACCCATCAGCGGCTCGAAAAGCTGAGCCGTCCGGTGCCGGAAAAGAGCTACCCCTACGGCAACTTCGGCGAGGCGATGCGCACGCGCTTCGTCGATCGGGCCGAACATCCCGTGGGCGCGGTAGTGGGCGAGGGTGCCAATGCGCCGCTCGGTGGCGACAAAAAATAGCTGCCATGGGACGCCAGTGAGACAGGAGCCCGACAATGACGCAAGCCACAGATGACACGAGGGCTGCAGGGCCCGGTTCACGAGCGGCCGGTGCGGCCATAAAGCCTGCACAGGTACAGGTCGTGTTTGCCGACCTGCAGCCTGCGCTGGTCGGCAACAGCGTCACGCTTGCCCCCGAGGCGATGACCCGCTCGGCTGTCGGGCTGGCCGAGATCGCCTCCCTTCTCGATATGCCGATGTGGTTCAGTGTGGCCGCCCAGGCGGGCATGGACCCTACCATGGTTGAGGCGCTCGCGCCCTGGAGCCGCGACGGCAATATCCTGCATCGGGTCACTCCGGGGGCGCTGCAGGACGCCCCCACCCGTGAGGCGCTGGCGGGCGCCGAGCGGCCGGTGCTGGTGGTCTGCGGCTTCGCTGCCGAGGTGGTGGTGCTGCAGAGCGTACTGGACGCGCTCGCCGCCGGTTACCGCGTTTACCACGCGGTGGATGCCATCGGCGGGCTATCTGCGCGCAGCGAACAGGCGGCCTTTCGTGAGATGGAGGCCGCCGGCGCTACGCCCACGTCGGTTGTCAGCCTCGCGGCCCGGCTGGCGCCGGATTTCTCGCGCGCGCCAGGCACCGATGTGCTGGCGGTGATGATGTCGGTCATGAACGCTTAGGGGGCGAGGACAGGCGGCGGCGTCGCATCTCGCGCATGGCAATAGCGGCGGCTGCCAGACCTGCCGTCGCGGCAACGCCCATCGCCCAGCGCGGCCCGGCGTGATCGGCCACCGCGCCGACGATGGGGGCGCCGATCGGCGTGCCGCCCAGCGTGACGGCGATCCGCAGTGCCATTACGCGGCCGCGCATCTCCGCTGCGGTGGAGAGCTGCAGCGTGGCGTTGGAAGCGGTCATGAAGGTCAGTGCCGCCAGCCCGGTCAGCATCAGCGTCAGTGCAAAGGTGATCACGTTGGGCGCCAGTGCGGCCATGGTGCAGCACACGCCGAACGCCAGCGTCGACAGCAGCAGGAGCCGCATACGAGGCTGCTCGCGACGGGCGGCAAGCAGCGCGCCGCTGATCGAGCCAACGGCAAGGCAGGAGGTCAGAAAACCGTACTGCCCCGAGTCACCGCCGAACACGCTGACCGACATGGTCGAGATCAACACCGGGAAGTTGAAACCGAAGGTGCCGATCAGAAACAGCATCAGCATCAGCGCCGTCAGATCCGGACGGCCCAGCACGTAGCGAAAACCCTCCGTCAGGCCGCTACGCCCGCCTTTGGTGCGTGCCACCACCGTCAGATCGGCAACCCGCAGCAGCGCAAGCGCGCCCAGTACGGCGGCGAAGGTGGCGGCGTTGAGCACAAACACCCAGCCGCTGCCGACGGCCGCGATCAGTAGTCCTGCCACTGCCGGTCCCACCATGCGGGCGGCGTTGAAGGAGGTGGAGTTGAGCGCCACCGCGTTGGAGAGCAGTTTCTCGCCTACCAGATCGTTGACGAATACCTGGCGCGCCGGCGCGTCGAAGGCGTTGACACAGCCCAGCGCCAGCGCAAAGGCGTACACCTGCCACAGGGTAATCGCGCCGCTGAGGGTCAAAAGCCCCAGTCCCAGTGCCAAAAGCCCCTGCAGCGCCTGGGAGACCATGATCAACCGGCGACGATCGAAGTAGTCGGCGGCGAACCCTGTCAGCGGCAGCAGTATGAGCTGCGGGCCGAACTGAAGTGCCATGGTAATGCCCACCGCACTGGCGTTGTTGGCCGTCAGCACGGTCAGCACCAACCAGTCCTGAGCGATGCGCTGCATCCAGGTGCCGATATTGGACACCAGTCCGCCGAAGAACCACAGGCGGTAGTTGAAAACGCGCAGTGAACGAAAAAGATGCCGGTCAGCCATGGGGCGGGGCGCTGTCGGATGTTGCTCGGTCATGAAAGGAGGGTAGTCCGCTCGTAGGTCGCGGTGCGCCGAAAAGCAGCGCCTGTAACACAACATAGTATAGCGCCTTTGCGGTGTTACTCCCGCCCAATGTGGTGAGTGGCGACAGGGCAGCTTGCCACCCGATATTGAGCTGACCTTCAGCTTAACGGGACGTGGGTCGAGGGCGAGGGCTTCTCTACATGTCGAGTGTCGCGTCCGACGCCGGCTACGTGGTGCTGCCGCCGCTGGGGGCGATGATCTTTGCCGCTCTCGGGCGTCACCCCATCGCCGGTCTGGCGGCGGCCTTCGCCGGGGTATCGGCGGGCTTCAGCGCCAATCTGCTGCTCTCTGCCACCGATGTCATGCTGGGCGAGCTGACCATTCAGGCGGCGCGCACCATCGATCCGGACTACGCCGACTCGATCAACCTGGCGATGAACTACTACTTCATTATCGTCTCGACCTTCTTCCTCGCCGTCATTGGCACTCTGGTCAGCCAGTTTGTGGTCGAGCCGCGGCTGGGCAGATACGAAGGCGACTACAAGGGCGAGGAGTCCACGACCATCAGCGCTGACGAGAAGCGCGGCATGAAGTGGGCCGGCGTCGGCTTTCTGGTTACCCTGGCGCTGATGGCGCTGCTGATCGTACCGCCGGGAGCGCCACTGCGCGGCGAGGGCGGCGCCATTGTGCAGTCACCCTTCATGGACGCCCTGGCGGTCGTATTGCTGATTCTCTTTTTTGTGCCGGGGCTGGTTTACGGCATCGTCACCGGTGCGATCAAAAGCGATCGCGACGTGGCCAACGAGCTTTCCGAAACCATGGCCGGCATGGGGATGTTCATCATGCTCGCGTTTACTGCCGGGCAGTTCGTGGCGTGGTTTTCGCAGTCCAATCTGGGCACCTTCATGGCCGTCTACGGCGCCGATCTGCTGGAGGCCATCAGCCTTGGCGGCATTCCGCTGCTGATCCTTTTCGTGCTGATCGTCTGGATGCTGCTGGGGCTGCCGCTGGGGCCGGGTTCGCAGATCTACTACGGCGGCTGATGGCCCGCATTGGGCTGGCGGTGTTGCCGTTCAGGCTGCTTTTTCGCGACGCGCCAAAAGCACGCCCAGTGCAGCCACCGCCATGCCCAGCCAGCCCAGCGGCGGCATCGGCTCGTCGATCATCAGCCAGGCGAGCAGCGCCGCGGTGGGCGGGACCAAATAGAACAGCGCCGAGACCCGCGAGGCCGCGCCGCGGCGGATCATCGCCAGCAGCAGGGTGATCGCGATCAGCGAATTGCCGATCACCAGATAACCCAGCGAGGCGACCAGCTCCGGCGTCCACGACAGCCGGTACTGGCCGAAGGCGATAACCAGCGGCAGGGTGGTGATCAGCCCGGTGGCGTATTGAATGGCGTTGCTGGTCACCGGATGCAGCCGGGTGCCAAAGCGTTTCTCGTAGAGCGTCGCGGCGCTGATGCCCAGCAGGGCGCCCAGCGCACAGAGTAGTCCGGCCGTCGAGTCGCCGCCGGTCGATTCGCGTGCCACAATCACGATCGCGGCGCCCGCCAGTCCCAGCCCCAGACCCAGCCAGCGGTGCCCGCCGATGCGCTCATCGAGCAGCCGCGGCGCCAGCAGTGCCACCACAATCGGCTGTAGCGAAATAATCAGCGCCACCGTGCTCGCCGACGCGCCAATGGCGAAGCCGACATAGCAAAAGCCGAAGTAGAGCGTCTGGATCAGCACGCCCACCACCACCTGATGCCACCAGTCGATGCCCCGTGACGGCAGCGGCGGGCGTAGCCACAGCGCCAGCGGCGCCAGCACCATCAGCACCAGGCCAAAGCGCAGGGTCAGAAACAGCAGTGGGTCAACATCCTGAATGCCGATCCTGGCTACGGGAAAGCCCAGCGACCAGAGCAGCAAAAACAGCAGTGGTGCCCCTCGCATCCAGAGTGCGGCATCATGCTCCCCTGGGTCCTCGGGCGTCGAGACAGCAGGTGATGACTGTCGGCTCATGGCATATCTCCCGATGAAGCTTTGGCGGTGACAAAAGGATCGTCATCAATCGATAGAATGACTTGCATCAGTGTGAGCGCAAGCCGTAGGTTAAGTCTCGTTACTGCAGCAAAAAACAGATATCAGTCGAGCTAATACCATGACGCTGAATCAGCTCCGCCTTCTGGTTGCGCTGGCCGATACCGGCAGCCTGTCACATGCCGCTCGGCAGCTCGAGATGACCCAGTCGGGGGCCAGTCAGTCGCTCGCCGCGCTGGAGGCGCATCTGGGTGTACAGCTGGTTACGCGCCAGCGGCGCGGGGTCGTCATGACCCGACCGGGAGATGACGTGCTCGACGAGGCGCGGCGGATCATCGCCGGGCTGGCGTCGATTCACCGCATCACCGACGCGGCACGCGGCGTCGAGCATGGCCGCCTGCGGCTGGCGTGCCTGCCGTCGGTCTCCGCCAGGCTGTTACCGTCGCTTTTGAAAACCTTCGCCCGGCGCCATCCCGGTATTCAGGTGGTGTCGATCGAAGGCACCGATGACGAGGTTGCCGGCTGGCTGGCCGAGGGTCGAGTCGATATCGGCGTGGTGTGTGACGCCGGGCTACCGCCCGGCGGCGTGGCGCTATGCCGCGACGAGTGGGTCGCGGTGGTGCCCTCCAGCCACCGCTGGGTACGCCAGCGTCGCTCTGGCGTGGCGCTTTCGGCACTGGTGGCCGAGCCCTTTATTCTCGCCACCGGCGGTTGTTCGAGCAATGCGCGCAGCCTGGTCGAAGCGCAGGGGCTGGCGCTGCAGCATGTTCAGTTGGAAGTGCGCGACTGGGGTAGCGCCCTGACGCTGGTCGGCGAGGGGCTGGGGGTGGCGCTGGTGCCGGCGCTGCACCTGCCGCGGGAGCGTCGCGGCTGGCGGATGGTAGCGCTCGAGCAACCGCTCTATCGCCAGCTGGGGCTGGCGGTCGCCACAGGCAGCGAGGCCATTCCCGGCGTGCGGCTTTTGCTGGATACCGCGGCGATGCTGTTTGACGATGCCGTGGAGCAGACATCTGCCGGGCAAAAGGCCCTGCCGAACGACGACGGCTGACGCCCGATGTACGCCGTCGTTGAGCGTTGCTGCGCCGTGAGCGAAGAGGTATTTCGCGGGCCCGGCAGGACATGCCCGCATGGCTTGACTCTTTCTTAATGGCCTCTTTTTGCTAAAAAGTTATGTTATAACGTATTTTGTTCTCCGCACATTTACCCTCATTCAGGAACGGAGAATTGATCATGACCTTACCTTCAGCCCGCTCGCTGCTGGCCATTGCGCTATTGACGGCCTGGGGGGGCCAACTCGCCCAGGCGCAGGAGAGCGATCACGATCATGCTCATCAGCACGAGCACGAGCACGAGCACGAGCACGAGCACGAGCACGAGCACGAGCACGAGCACGGCCATGACCACGGCGAGGAGGCGATCTACAACGGCTATTTTGATGACGACCAGGTCGAGGACCGCTCGCTGTCCGACTGGGCGGGTGACTGGCAGTCCGTCTATCCCTATCTGCAGGAGGGTGCGCTCGATGAGGTGATGGCGCACAAGGCCGCTCATGGCGATATGACGCAGGCCGAATACAAAGCGTATTACCAGAAGGGCTATCGCACCGATGTCGAGCGCATCGTGATCCAGGGTAACGACGTCACCTTCTATCAGGGCGATACGTCTCATAGCGGCGAGTACCGCTACGACGGCTATCGGATCCTCACCTATGAGGCCGGCAATCGCGGGGTGCGCTACATCTTCGAACGAGAGGGGGGTGACGAACAGGCGCCGGGCTATATCCAGTTCAGCGACCACGCCATCTACCCGACCGATGCCGGTCACTTCCACCTTTACATGGGCGATGACCGTGCCGCACTGCTGGAAGAGGTGGGCAACTGGCCGACCTATTATCCCGCGTCGCTGAGCAAAGAGCAGATCGCTGAAGAGATGATGGCGCATTGAAAATACCAGCCCTTTCGTCAGCCAGTGACCGCCAATGACGACTGAACGGGCAGGGGTATCGCCGGATCATTCGGGAAAGGGTACTCGGTGAAAGGCAGGATAGACGGCGCGGCCATCAGGCCGCGCCGTGAGTTTACCGGTATGGATCAGCTCTGAACCGGCGTCAGGGTAATCTCGACGCGGCGGTTCTGGGCGCGGCCGCTTTCGGTGTCGTTGCTGGCTACCGGATTGGCTTCGCCGTAGCCCACCGCATTGATGCGACCGGCCTCGACGCCGCCCTGCTGCAGGTAGGTGCCGACGGCCTGGGCGCGGCGCTCGGAGAGGCGCTGGTTGTAGCTGTCGGAGCCGGTGCTGTCGGTATAGCCGGCCACGTTGATGCGCGTATCGGGGTAGTTGAGCAGCACGGCGTTGACCTGGTTGAGCGCCTGGCGTGCCGACAGTTGCAGTTCGCTGGAGTCGAAACCGAAGGTGACGCTGCTGGGCATGTTGAGTATCAGCTGGTCGCCCTGACGCTCGACGCCGATATCGGTGCCTTCCAGACGATTGCGCAGCTCGCGCTCCTGGGCGTCCATGTAGGCGCCGACCCCACCGCCGATAGCGCTGCCGGCAGCAGCACCGATCAGGGCGCGGTCGCGGCGGCTGGTGGCGCTGTCGCCGGTCAGCAGGCCGGCGGCGATACCCAGCGCCGCGCCGATGCCGGCGCCGGTGAGGGTGTTGTTGCGATCGCCGGAGGGCTGTTGGCCCTGTGGCCCCTGCTGTCCATAGCCGCCCCCGCCGGAGGCGCAGCCGGTAACACCCACTGCCAGTGCCAGCGGCATTGCCAGCCACAACGTCCTGTTGGTCTTCATGCGTTTCGACTCCTTTTCACTTTCCTGATGCGTCGGCGGCATCGAGACGCCGCCGCCTTCAGTGCGCATGATAGCGCTACTCTCGCGTTTCGTCCGCCCGCCGGATCGTACCGATCCTGAAGCCCGGGCGATATGGTGAGGTCAAACAGGTCGCAGTTATCGTCCGGATAGTTCGAACAAGTATCGTTAACCGGCTATCTTTTCTCTCGATATGGCGCAATAGCGCCGAAACCGAAGATTTAAAGGAGTGATGAGATGAGTAACGAAGGCTATACGCTGCCGAAAGTCTGGGAGCCGAAGGAGAGCGGCGGCAAGTTTGCCAGCATCAACCGTCCGGAGGCGGGGCCGCGGCATGAGAAGGCGCTGCCGGTCGGCAGGCACCCGTTTCAGCTCTATTCGCTGGCCACCCCCAACGGTGTCAAGGCCGGGGTGATGTTCGAGGAGCTTCTGGCGCTGGGCCATGAGGGGGCTGAATACGATGCCTGGCTGATCAACATCGGCGAGGGCGATCAGTTCGGCAGCGGCTTTGTCGAGGTCAATCCCAACTCCAAAATCCCGGCCATGATGGACCACAGCACGCAGCCGCCGACACGGGTATTCGAGTCGGGCTCGATCCTGCTCTATCTGGCGGAGAAGTTCGGTGAGTTTCTCCCCGCCGATCATGGCGCGCGTACCGAAGCCCTCAACTGGCTGTTCTGGCAGATGGGCAGCGCGCCCTTCGTGGGCGGCGGCTTCGGCCATTTCTACAACTATGCGCCGGTCAGCATCGAGTACGCCATCGACCGCTACACCATGGAGACCAAGCGTCAGCTCGACGTGCTTGACCGCCAGCTGGCGCAGCGTCGCTACCTGGCCGGCGATGACTACAGTATCGCCGATATCGCCAATTGGGCCTGGTACGGTCAGCTGGTGCTGGGGCGGCTCTACGACGCGGCCGAGTTTCTGCAGGTGCACACCTACCAGAATGTGCTGCGCTGGGCCAACGAGATCGATGCTCGCCCGGCAGTGCAGCGTGGCCGCATGGTCAACCGCACCTTCGGTGACCCCGCAACGCAGCTTCACGAGCGCCACGACGCCAGCGACTTCGAGCTGAAAACGCAGGATAAAATCGGCGACAAAAACTGATTTCGGCGAAAAACACCACATCAGAGGCCCGGCTTTATGTCGGGCCTTTTGCCGTCATGATGGCGTCGATATGACGCGGCCGGTATATCGCCTGCGTGGCGTGGTGGCCGTTATGGTAGGGGTATAACGCGGCGCGGAGAGCGGCGAGATGAGCGAGGAGAGGGCAGAGGTGAAACAGTGCGATGTGGTGGTGGTCGGCGCGGGTGCCAGTGGCCTGGCGGCGGCCCGCAGCGCGGCGCGGGGCGGCCTTGCAGTGACGCTTGTGGAGCGCGGTGCGCAGGTGGGTGGCAACCTGGCCACCCTGCGCGATGGCGAGTGGCAAAGCGAGATCGGCCCCAACACCCTGATCATGAAGCCGCCGCTGTATCGGCTTTTACAGGAGACCGGGCTGCTCGATGAGGCACAGACCGCCCGCCCGCAGGCGCGCAAGCGTTATGTTGTGCTCGACGGTCAGCCGGTGGCGCTGCCTACCCATCCACTGCGCGCCTTCGGCAATCCGCTGATAGGCCGTTCCGGCTGGGCGGGCATTGTGCGTGAGCCGCTGGTGAAGCGAACAGGGCGTGAAGAGAGTCTGGCGGCCTTTGTCGAGCGGCGGCTGGGGCGGCGGGTGCTGGATTACATGGTCGACCCCTTCGTGTCGGGGGTCTATGCCGGTGACCCGCAGCGTCTCTCGGCGCAGGCGGCGATGCCGCGACTGACAGCGCTGGAGCGTGATTATGGCTCGCTCTTGCGCGGCGGCCTGGCGCGTTTTTTTCAATCGCGTCGCCAGCCGTCCGAACTGCCCGCCGAGTGGCACGGCAAACTGGTCGGTTTCCCCGACGGCATGCAGCGCCTTGCCGCCCGATTGGGCGAGGAGATCAGCGAGGCGGGCGGAGAAATCCGCTGCGGCTGTGAGGTGACGGCGATACGTCGCGATGGCGAGCAGTGGTGGGTGGACGGCGCCGATGGACAGCGCTGGTGTGCGCCGCAGCTGGTGCTGGCAGTGTCGGCGCCGGTTGCCGCGGCGCTGCTGAAACCGCTGGATGAGGCGCTCGCCGCGCCGCTGGAGGCGATCGTTTACCCGCCGGTCAACGCCGTGGCGCTGGGCTTTCGGCGCGACGATGTCGCCCACGCTCTTGATGGCTTCGGCGTACTGATACCCAGCGTCGAAAAGCGTCTCACCCTGGGGGCGCTGTTCTCGTCATCCATCTTCGACGGCCGTGCGCCGCAGGGGCACTGCCTGATCAACGCCTTTATCGGTGGCCGGCGCCAGCCGGAAGCCGCTGCCGGCAGTGACGACGAGCAGGTCGCACAGGTGCTCGCCGACCTGGGTGATCTGCTGGGCCTTCAGGGTGAACCGGTGTGGCAGCGGGTCAATCGCTGGCCGCAGGCCATACCGCAGTATGAAATGGGGCATCTACAGCGTATCGCTGCACTGGATGAGGCGCTGGCGCAGCACTCCGGTCTATCGATGGTGGGCAACTGGCGCGACGGTATTGCGGTGGGCGACTGCCTCGACAACGGTCGTCGACTCGGCGAGCGACTATCCGAGCCCAAAGCTTAATTTTAATTTAAATTTAGCGCGATGGTGTCATATTTCACCCACTGTAATAAAACTGATTTATCTCCAGGGCAGAGTGTTAATCCGAGTCTCGCGGAAAGACCACTTTGCCCTCCTTTGGGGGCTGCTATAAGCAGGGAGAAGATTGATGAAAAAGACGATTGGCACAGCCGCTGTTCTCGCTTCCGCTGTTATGGCGAGCAGCGCCGTTCAGGCCTCCAGCAACAGTTCACAGCTGCGTATCGTGGGCTCCAGCACGGTCTATCCGTTCGCAAGCTATGTTGTCGAAGAGTTTGCCGCGACCACGCAGTACCCCACGCCGGTGCTCGAGTCCACCGGGTCAGGTGGCGGCATCAAGCTGTTCTGTGCCGGCACCGGCATGGATACGCCCAGCATCACCAACGCCTCGCGCCGCATGAAGGTCGAGGAGTTCGAGCGTTGCCAGTCCAACGGTGTCAATGAGATCACCGAAGCGACCATCGGCTACGACGGTATCGTCTTTGCCGAGAGCAGCGTCAACGAGCCGATCAATCTGACTCGCGAGCAGCTGTTCCTGGCGCTGGCCGCCCAGGTGCCGCAAGACGGTGAACTGGTCGCCAACCCCTATCAGAGCTGGAGCGACATCGACAGCTCGCTGCCGGATCGCGAGATCGAGGTCTACGGTCCGCCGACCACTTCCGGTACCCGTGACGCCTTCGAGGAGCTGGTGATGGCCGCCGCTTCCGAAGAGATGTCGGCGTACGGCGGTGAGTACACCGATATCCGCAGCGACGGCCCCTACATCGATGCCGGCGAGAACGACAACCTGATCGTGCAGCGCCTGCAGGAGAACCAGAACGCCTTCGGTATCTTCGGCTACTCCTTCCTCGAGGAGAACCCGAACGCGCTGACTGCCGCCACTATCAACGGCGAGGCGCCGACTCCCGAGGCGATCAGCTCCGGCGACTATCCGGTCTCGCGTTCGCTGTTTTTCTACGTCAAGGATGCCCACGTCGACAGCGTCGATGCTCTGCGTCCCTACGTCGAGCTGTTCATGAGCGACCAGATGATCGCGCCCAACGGCTATCTCTCCACCATCGGCCTGATTCCGCTGCCGGAGAGCCTGCGCCAGCAGGAGCGCGAGGAAGTGACCAGCTTCACCCCGATCGAGCTGTCGGATCTGCAGGAAGGTTGATCCGCAGCGCCGATGCGGTGATTCGGGAGGCCGCCCAGGCGGCCTCCCTTGTTCGTTTACTACCACCCGAGAACGGTCATGCTTGACTACCTGCTTCCCGCTTTCATCGTGCTGATGGCCGGTCTGGGCACCATTGCCTTCTGGATGGGCCGTCAGCGCGCCGCGCGCGTGCGCGCCGAGGGTACCGCCATGCGCTCCCAGCCCGGTCAATACGGCTGGTTCATGAGCCTGGCGAGTGTCGGTGCCGCCACCGCGATCATCTTTCTGTGCTGGCTGGCACTGCTGATTACGGGCTCGCCGGTACCGCTTTATTCGCTCTATTTCATCGGCCTTGCCGTGGCGCTGCTGGGCATGGGCCTGGCGCTGCGCTATGTGCGCCCCGATTTTCACGCTCGCAGCGCCATCGAGGGCGTGATCCGCTTCATGCTGGCGGGCGCGGCGCTGATTTCGATCCTCACCACCCTGGGTATCCTCGTTTCGGTCATCAGTGAGGCGATCCGCTTTTTCAGCATGTACAGCTTCTGGGACTTCATTACCGGTACCCAGTGGAACCCCGGCGCCAGCTTTCTTGAGGCTGCCGGGCGTTCCTCGTCGGCCTCCAGTCAGGCGCAGTTCGGCTCCCTGCCGCTGTTTGCCGGCACCTTCATGATCACCCTGATCGCCATGCTGGTAGCCATCCCGGTCGGTCTTGGCTCGGCGATCTATATGGTGGAGTTTGCACCGCGCGGCGTGCGCCAGGCGTTCAAGCCGGTACTGGAGATTCTGGCCGGTATTCCCACCGTGGTGTACGGCTTTTTCGCCGCGATTACCGTATCGCCGCTCATTGTCGATATCGCCGGCTTTTTCGGTCTCGAGGCGTCCTACACCAACGCCCTGTCGCCCGGCATCGTGATGGGCATCATGATCATTCCGTTTATCTCCTCGCTGTCCGACGATGTGTTGCACTCGGTGCCCAATTCGCTGCGCCAGGGGGCGCTGGCGCTGGGCATTACCAAGGGTGAGATGATTCGCAATGTGGTGCTGCCGAGCGCCACCCCGGGGATCATTTCGGCGTCGCTGCTGGCGGTGTCGCGAGCGCTGGGCGAAACCATGATCGTGGTCATGGCGGCGGGCATGAGCCCCAACCTGACCGCCAACCCGCTGGAGACCATGACCACGGTGACGGTGAGCATCGTGTCGTCGCTGACCGGTGACCTGTCGTTCGGCAGCGCCCATACGCTCTCCGCCTTTGCACTGGGGCTGGTGCTGTTCGCGGTCACACTGCTGCTCAACCTGGTGTCGGTTTTCATGATCAATCACTTCCGCGAGAAGTATCGTCTCAACACCATTTGACCGGGGATTCCCATGGCACAGTCCTTCGATGACATTACGAAGCAACTGGGTAAGCGCCATCGGCGTACCCGGCGTCTCAAGCTGACCTGCATGGCCGCGATGGTCCTGTCGGCCGTCTTTCTGGTGGTCTTTCTGGGCGATATGGTCAATCGCGGCTGGAGCGCCTTTCAGCAGGGCCGGATGCAGATCGAGGTGAGCTATACCGAGCAGTCGCAGCAGATGCCGCTGACGGCGGTGGATGAGCAGTATCGCCAGTTGGTGAGCCGCGGCTTCTTCCGCCAGATTCCACAGCGCATGGAGGCCGACCCGGAGCTTTTGGGCACCACGCGGACGCAGTGGGTGATCGCCCGGAGCAGCGTCGATCAGTATCTCAAGGGGCGCGAGAACTCGCTTTCCGAGCAGCAGCGTCAGTTGATCGACCGGATGGTCGAGCAGGGCAATGCCAAGCTGGCCTTCAATACCACCTTTTTCACCACCGGCGACTCGCGCATGGCGGAACTGGCCGGCATTCTCTCCGCCGCGCTGGGGACACTGCTGACCATCATCGTCACCATGGCGATCTGCTTCCCGATCGGCGTGATGACGGCGGTCTATCTGGAGGAGTTCGCGCCGGACAACCGCTTCACGCGGCTGATCGAGGTCAATATCAATAACCTTGCCGCGGTGCCGTCGATTCTGTTCGGCCTGCTGGGGCTGGCGATTTTTATCAGCTTTTTCGGCGTGCCGCGCTCATCGCCGCTGGTGGGCGGCCTGACGCTGTCGCTGATGACACTGCCGATGATCATTATCTCCACCCGCGCTGCGCTGCGCTCGGTGCCGGACAGTATCCGCCATGCCGCCTTCGGCGTTGGCTGCACCCGCTGGCAGGTGGTCAGCGACCACGTGCTGCCGGTGTCGATTCCCGGTATTCTGACCGGGTCGATTATCGGCCTCGCCCAGGCGATGGGGGAAACGGCGCCGCTGATTATCGTCGGTATGGTGGCCTTCATGCCCGACCCGAGCTTTTCGCTGACCCAGGCAGCCACCGTACTGCCGGCGCAGGTTTATAGCTGGGCGAGCCTGCCCAATCAGGCGTTTCAGGAAAAAACGGCGGGTGGCATTCTGGTGCTGCTGGCTGTACTGATTACGCTGAACGCTGCCGCGGTGCTGCTGCGCAACCGCTTTGAACGACGCTGGTAGGCGCATCGTCCGTGATTACGCACTCGTCCAGGAGTTCCACGATGAAACAGCCGAATACAATGAGCCGCCAGGCGGACGCGATCAGCCCCGGCACTGTCGAAGATAGCGAGCACGATGCCATGTACAAGCAGGAACACAGCGATAGGGAAGGCGTTACCAACACCGGCGAATCGCCGGTACGTCCCGATGAAGCCGGCAGCCAGGGCGCGACAGACAGCAACAAGCCGGAGCGCCAGCAGCCGTCCAACGGCGAACCGGTGACCCGCAACACCAAGGTTGACCACGACAGTATCAGCCTGTCGGCCAGCGATCTGAATCTCTGGTACGGCGATCATCAGGCGCTCAAGTCGCTGAGCATGAAGGTCTACGCCAATACCGTGACCGCCCTGATCGGCCCCTCCGGCTGCGGCAAGTCGACCTTCCTGCGCTGTCTCAACCGCATGAACGACCTGATCCCCAGTGCTCGGGTCGAGGGCAACATCGAAATGGACGGGCGTAACGTCAACTCGAAGGATATGGACGTGGTGGCGCTGCGCCGCCGGGTCGGGATGGTGTTTCAAAACCCCAACCCCTTTCCCAAGTCGATCTTCGAAAACGTCGCCTATGCACCGCGCATGCACGACATCGTCGGTGGCCGCGCCGAGCAGGAGGAGCTGGTCGAGAAGGCGCTGCGCGACGCCGGCCTGTGGGACGAGGTCAAGGACAAGCTGCACCAGCCCGGTACCTCGCTCTCCGGCGGTCAGCAGCAGCGTTTGTGTATCGCCCGCGCGGTGGCGCTGCGTCCCGACGTGATTTTGATGGATGAGCCGACCTCGGCGCTCGACCCCATCTCTACCGCCACCATCGAGGATCTGATGGTGCGCCTGCGCGAGGAGTTCACCATCGTGGTGGTGACCCACAACATGCAGCAGGCGGCGCGTGTGGCGGACTATACGTCGTTTTTCCACCTTGGCGAGATCATCGAGTACAACGACACCACCACGCTGTTCGAGAAGCCGGCGACGCGCAAGGCGGAAGATTACATCACCGGCCGCTACGGCTGAGCCGTCGCTGTCACGGCAACGCAAGGGGCCCGAATCGTGGCGGTTCGGGCCCCTTTTGGTTACGCCACCATGGCGGCGCGATGAGGCGCCGGTGGCGGCGCTACGGCATCATGTTCGGCATCATACGCTGGTAGAGGTCGAACAGAATCCACAGCGTGCCGCCGCACAGCAGGGTCAGGATCAGTACGGTGAAAAGGATCAGCTGCAGGTCCTCGCGCTTGTTGCGCGCCAGGGTGATGTGCAGGAAAAAGCGCAGATGCACCACGATCTGCACCAGCGCGCAGGCGCCGATGATCCACCACAGCGTCAGGTGAGCCATGTCGGTAAACGCCGCCAGACCGAAGGGCAGCAGCGTCAGCAGCAGCGATAGTCCCAGACCCCACAGGTAGCTGCGCTGCTCGCGGCCCAGCTCCTGGCGCTCCTCCTGCGACAGTTGACGATAGCTCATGCCGCGCCTCCCAGATAGACCAGCGAGAAGATGCCGATCCAGACGATGTCGAGAAAGTGCCACAGAATGGCCAGCCGCAGCAGGCCGTTTTTGACCTGGCTGTCTATCCCGTAGACGGCGATCTGAAACAGTATGGCGATCAGCCACAGGCTGGCGAAGGTGACGTGCAGTCCGTGCAGTGGCACCAGTGAAAAGAACGACGACAAATAGCCGCTGCGCGACGGGACATAGCCCGCGTGAAACATCGACACAAATTCGTGCAGTTCGTGGCCGACGAAGGCGAGGCCCAACACCAGGGTGACCAGCAGCCACCCCACCAGGTGTCGGCGTCCCTGGCGGTACTTGAGCGCCAGCGAGGCCATGCCGAAGGTGAAACTGCTGGCCAGCAGCAGCATGGTCTCGGTGAAGGCGGGGCGGATATCGAGCACGTCGTGGGGTGTCGGGCCGCCGGCGGTGGCACCCAGCATGGTCACATAGGTGGCGAACAGCATGCCGAAAATGATGAGGTCGCTCATCATGAAGACCCAGAAGCCGAAAACCAGCTCCTCGCGCACATCGGTGGCGTCGTCGTCGTGGGCCGGCCCCAGGTTGAGGCCGGGATGGCGCGTTATGGTGCGGCTCACTGTACGGCTCCTTCTACCGGAGGGACGGCGCGGCCGCGGTTGGCGCCGCTCTGCTCCTGCGAGCGGCGAATCGGCGTGGTCGCCTCGACCTCGCGCAGCCAGTATTCATGGGTGCGTCGCACCTCGTCGGCGCTGATGACGTAGTGGGTGGTGCGCACGAAGCCGCGGGCGATGGCGGCGCCGATCATCACTACCGCGGAGAGCACCACCAGCCACCACATATACCAGGTGAGGGCGAAGGCGGCAGCAAAGCCGGCGGCGCCGATGATTACGCCCATGGCGCTGTTGGCCGGCATGACGATATCCTGGTACTGCGTCGGTGCCTGAAAGGGGGTGCCGCCATCCTTTTCCAGCATGAAGGCATCACGGCCGTATATCTCGGGGATCACCGGGAAGTTGTACTCCGGCGGCGGTGCCGAGGTGGCCCATTCGAGGCTGCGGCCGTCCCAGGGGTCGCCGGCGAACACGCGGTTATGATCGCGATCGCGCACGCTCACCCAGAGTTGCAGCAGCAGGCACGCCAGGGCGGCAAGCGCCACCAGCGCGCCGATACCGGCGATCACCGTCCACGGCAGATAGGCCGGATTGGTGAAGGAGACCGAACGGCGTGGCATCCCCATCATGCCCAGCACGTAGAGTGGGAAGAAAGCGAGCATGAAGCCGAGGATCCACAGCCAGGCGGCGCGCCGCCCCCAGCGCTCCTCGAGGCGAAAACCGAACGCTTTGGGGAACCAGTAGTTGACCGCCGCCAGCATGCCGAACAGCACGCCCGGAATCAGCATGTTGTGGAAGTGGGCGACCAGAAACAGCGAGTTGTGCACCTGATAGTCGACGCTCGGCGTGGCCAGAATTACCCCCGACATGCCCCCCAGAACAAACAGCAGAATAAAGCCCACGGCGTAGATCATCGGCACCGACATCCGCACCCGGCCGCGGTACATGGTCAGCATCCAGTCATAGACCTTCACACCGGTGGGAATACCGATCAGCATGGTGGCGATACCGAAGGCGGCATTGACGTTGGCGCTCTGTCCCATGGTGAAAAAGTGGTGCAGCCACACGGTGAACGACAGTACAGCGATGCAGATGGTCGCCATGACCAGCACCGTATAGCCGTAGAGGCGCTTGCCGGAGAAGGTCGCGAACACCTCGGAGAAGACGCCGAAGGCGGGCAGGATCAGGATATAGACCTCGGGGTGGCCGAAGGCCCAGAACAGGTTGACGTAGTTCATCATGTTGCCACCCAGGTCGGTGGTGAACATGTGGAAATCGAGATAGCGATCAAGCGCCAGCAGGCCGGTTGCCACGGTCAGCGGCGGCATGCCGAAGATCATCAGAATGGCAGTGCACAGCGCCGTCCAGGTGAACAGCGGCATGCGAAACAGCGTCATCCCGGGGGCGCGCTTTTTATAGATGGTAACGGCGAAGTTGATGCCGCTGAGGGTGGAGGAGAAGGTCGAGAGCGACACCGCCCAGATCCAGTAGTCCACCCCTGCGCCGGGGTTGTAGCTCAGCTCGGTGAAGGGCGCATAGCCGGTCCAGCCGCCGGTCGAAAAGGGCTCCAGCACCAGCGACACCATCACCAGCGCCGCGCCGGCGGCGGTCAGCCCCAGACTGACCAGGTTGAGCACCGGGAAGGAGAGGTCGCGGGCACCGATCTGCAGCGGCATGACATAGTTGATCACGCCGGTCAGAAAGGGCATGCCCATGAAAAACACCATGATGGTGCCATGGGTAGTGAACAGCTGACCGAAGTGTTCGGCGGTCAGAAAACCGCCGTTCAGCCCGACCGCCTGCTGGGCGCGCATGAATACCGCCTCGACAATGGCACGGGCCAGCATCACCAGCGCGATGACGATGAACATGATACCGATGCGCTTGTGGTCGGGGCTGGTCAGCCATTCGCGCCATAGATAGCCCCATTTGCCCAGCCAACTGACGCCGGCCACTACGACCAGCGCACCGAGCACCACCATCAGGCCGGCGCCGCTGGCGATCAGATCATTGATGACGCTTTTGAAGGTGGGGTTTTGCAGCATGTGCCAGAACGGCAGCGCGTCCCATCCAAGGCGACCGAACAGTATCTCGGTAACGGTCATGAGGCAGACTCCCCCTGTGTTGTGATTGTCGTACTGGCGGCCGAGGCAGAGGGATTCGAAGTTTCTCCGCCGGTATCGTGGGGCGTCGCCGGCGCCGAAGTGGCGCTGCCGCCGGTGGTGGGCGATAGTTCGCTCCAGTCAAGCGGGGCGTCGCGCATGATGGCGTCGAACAGGCCATCGGGTACCGCGGAGAAACGCACCAGTGGGTCGTCGGGGAGGGTAACGCTTTCGCCCAGCGCCTTCGCCGCTTCGAGCGTACTGCCCTTGCGCGCCAGGATCCGGTAGTTGTGCTGGTCGAGCGGTATGCCTTCGTGGCGGGTATCGGCGACGAAACGGGCGAAGTCCTGCGCGTTGACCGCCCGCGCGGTAAAGCGCTGCTCGTGGAAGCCGTCGCCGTTGTACTGCATGTTGCGCCCCTCGAACTCGCCTTCGCGGTCGGCCAGCAGATGCAGTGTCGTCTGCATGCGGTTCATGACATCGATCTGGCTGCCCAGCGCCGGGATGAAAAAGGTCTGCAGTACGGTCGCCGAGGTAAGATCGAAAGCGACCGGGCGACCCACCGGCACAATCAGCTGGCCCAGGGTGGCGATATGCTGCTCGGGATAGATGAAAAGCCACTTCCAGTCGTAGCCCACCACCTGAATCTCCAGCGGCGGCTGATCGGAGTGTAGCGGCCGATAGGGGTCGAGCTGGTGGGTCTGGCGCCATAGCACTACCGACAGGATGACGACTATGAGGATCGGGATGCCCCAGATGAGGATATCCAGCCAGAGGGTCAGTTCCCATTTGGGACGATAGGCCGCTCGGCTTGTGCCGTAGCGGTAGCGCCACAGGATCAGCGGCGTCAGAACCAACACCGGTAAAATGACAATAGCCAGCATCGCCACCACAAACCAGAAGTGGCCAAGCTGGGCGCGAGCGATCGGACCCTGCGGATCGAGAAAGCCGGGTGCGCTGCTGCATCCGCTCAGGGTGGCCGGCAGCAGGCAGGCCCCCAATGCGGAAAGCGCCGGGAAATGTTTTTGCTGTTGTGACACTGCTGTCATCTCTCCGCTCTATTGGCGCGGTGAATGCGCAAGGTTGCTTCGGGCGCGCTGGCTCGAAGTGCAGTCTTAATTTTTTCTGAAGATAACAGAAAGTGTACAGACTGCCAGTGTCATTTTTATTTTTGACCTGTCGCCCGGGTGGCGCGGGATGTCACAGGGTGATGATGGGCAGACGTTGCGGGGCGAGCGGGCGTGGTTGCTGGCGGAGCGCCGGGGCGGCGCGGCGAAAGCGTCGTCGCGCCGCAGGCTTCATTCGCTCTCTTCAATCTCGGCGTTGTGGAAGACGCGCTGAACGTCGTCGAGATCATTGAGCATATTGAGAAATTTCTCCAGCTGCTGGGCGTTTTCCCCCTCCACTGGCGTGGTCGTCTGAGGAACGAACTGGATATCATCAGTGTCGAAATCCAGCTCGCTAAAAGCGTCGATCAGCGCCTGGCGTGCCTTGGCGTATTCGATGTGGGGAGCGAAAATCGTCAGCTGGCCGTCTTCGTTTTCGATATCGGTGACGTCGACATCGGCCTCTACCAGCGCTTCGAGCACCGCTTCATCGTCCCGGCCTGCAAAGGAAAAGATGGCACAGTGGTCGAACATATGGCTGGCGCTGCCCGGCGTGCCGATCTTGGCGCCGGTTTTGGTAAAGCAGCCGCGAACATCGCCGAAGGTGCGGTTGGGGTTGTCGGTCAGACACTCAATGATCACCATGCAGCTGCCGGGGCCAAAACCCTCGTAGCGCGCCGTAGCGAAGTCTTCGCCGCCGCCGCCGCTCGCCTTTTCCAGCGCGCGCTCGATAACATGAGCGGGCACCTGGTCCTTTTTGGCGCGCTCGAGAAGCCCGCGCAGTGACAGGTTGGCGTGAGGGTCGACGCCGCCGTTTTTGGCGCAGACGTAGATTTCGCGGCCGTACTTGCTGTAGACCCTGGTTTTGGCATCGGCCGTTTTGGCCATGGATTCCTTACGGTTCTGGAAAGCCCTGCCCATATCGTCGTCCGGATCTCTGGTGGTTCAAGAATGAATGATTTTACTGCAGGTGCGCCGGATGCGAATAGCCTTATCTGACCGCGGCGCCGTCTGCAGCGGTAGTCGCATCATTGCACAATCGGTACACAATGCGAGAAAGCGCTTATATGAAAATACCCCAACGCCTGCAGCCGCTGATCGAAGAGGGCGTCATCGATGACGTGGTGATGCAGCTGCGCAGTGGCAAGGAGGCGCAGGTGTTCGTGGTGCGCTGCGGCGACGAGCTGCGCTGCGCCAAGATGTTCACTGAAACCCGCAAACGCGGTTTTCGCCGTGCGGAAACCTATGAGGAGGGCCGCCGCGGGCGCAATAGCCGGCGCGAGCGGGCCATGGCGAAAAAGAGCCGCTTTGGTCGCCAGGAGCAGGAACAGGCCTGGCAAAATGCCGAGGTAGACGCCCTTTATCGTCTCGATGGCGCCGGTGTACGGGTGCCCAGGCCGCACGGTTTTGTAGACGACATACTGTTGATGGAGATGATTGATGACGGCGAGGGCGGTGCCGCGCCGCGGCTTGGCGATGTGGCGCCGAGTCACGAGCAGGCGCTCGACTGGCACCGCCGGCTGATCGGCGATGTGGTGCGCATGCTCGATGCCGGTCTGGTGCACGGCGATCTTTCCGAGTTCAACGTGCTGGTGGGGCCCGATGGCCCGGTGATCATCGACCTGCCGCAGGCGGTCGAGGCCGCCGGCAACAACAGCGCAAGACGCATGCTGCTGCGTGATGTGGACAATCTGCGTCGCTATCTGGGGCGTTTTGCTCCCGAGCTGCTGGCGAGTGAATATGGCCTCGAGATCTGGTCGCTTTTCGAGCGCGGTGCGCTGACGCCGGATACCGCTTTGAGCGGGCGTTTCGAAGAGCGTCGCGACGATCCCGACGTGGCTGAGCTGCTGGCGGTGATCGACGATGTGCGTCGCGAGGAGCAGGCACGCCGCGAACGCATGGCCGCGCCTGAAGATGAGGACTAGCGCTGTTTCCCGGACGGCTTGTGCTCGCGCAGCAGCGCCCGCATGGCGGTTTCGGCAACCGGGCGGCTGAAGTGGTAGCCCTGCAGGTAGTGGGCGCCCAGTGAGACAAGCCGCCGGGCTACCACTTCCGTTTCGATTCCTTCTGCTACCACGCTCAGCCCGCAGGCCCGGGCGATACGGATGATGGCGCGCACGATGGTGATATCGCGTCGGGCCGGTTCACCGTCGAGCCGCGCCACGAAACTCTTGTCGATCTTGAGAATATCCAGCGGCATCCACTGCAGATAACCCAGCGAGCTGTAGCCGGTGCCGAAGTCGTCCAGCGCCAGTTTGACCCCCATCCGGCGCAGGTTTGCCAGCCGGCCGAGTACCGGTCTTTCGGCCGAAATGAACAGACTCTCGGTAATTTCCAGGATAAGACAGTAGGCCGGCAGGCCGGTTTCCCGTAGCAGGGTGGCGACCTGGTCGACAAAGACAGGCTCACGCAGTTGGGCCGGCGACACGTTGACCGATATGTGTTCGAAGTGCAGTCCTTCTCGTCGCCACTGCGCGGCGCGAGCCATCACTCGGGCAAGGGTTTGATACCCCACTGAGCGCATCAGTCCCTGGCGCTCCAGAACCGGTACGAATTCGGCCGGGCCGGGAGCCTGCGGTGCTGTCCAGCGCAACAGTGCCTCGGCGCCAACGATACGCCGGTCGGCGCCAATGATGGGTTGAAACCAGGTTTCGAATTCGTCGCTGTTGACCGCCTGACGCACCTGCTGAGCAAGCTGCTTGCGCTCTTTGGTGCTGTTGGCGATATCGGCATCAAAGCGGCGCAGGGTGTTGCCGCCGCTTTCATGGGCGCGGTAGATCGCCAGATCGGCGGCATAAAAGAGGGTATGGACAGTGTTGGCGTCGTCGGGATAGATCGCCAGACCCGCGCTGATACCGGGCTCGATAAGGTGATCCTCGATCACTATCGGCTGGCGAAGCCGCTGAAGCAGTGCCTCGGCAAGCTCGAGCGCCGGTTGTGGCGAAGCTTCGAGCGACAGCAATACCATGAATTCGTCACTGCCCAAACGCGACACGCTCAGCCGATGGGGTTCATCGCAAAGTCGCATGGCGATCCGGCACAGGTAGAGATCGCCGATGTCGTGACCGCACTCGTCGTTGATTTCGCGAAAGCCATCGATATCGATATAGACAAGCGCCAGTCGCTGCTGCTGAGTGGCGAGATTGTCCAGGTCGCGAAAAAAGGCGGCGCGATTGCCCAGCCCGGTCAGAGGATCCTGATAGGCCATCTGCTCCATCGAGTGGCGATCGCGTTCGCTTTTATAGATGTGCGCCAGCTCGCGTGCCAGTGACTGCATCAATTCGTTGCTGAAGTCCGGGTCTTCGTCCTCCTGCCAGCCGAACAGTTCGAATCCGCCGAAGCCTTCACCATCCAGACCGATAGTGTAGAGGCAGCGGCGCGGCAGCGATTCGGGCCAGTTGGGTTCAGTCGTGCCGCACGGCCTCTGCGTCAGACGGTCCTGATAGAGGGTCAGCGGTTCGTTGCTGTCCAGCCATTCGAGTGCCGACGGGGTAAGGAGAGTCGATTCGTGATCCAGCGGTGAGGCATGCCCATCGGTTGTCGCAAAAGCTTGCGACCGGCCCTGCGCCTCGAAAGGAAAATAATAGGCCCGGCAGTGGCACCAGCAGGTCTGCCTGGTCAGCGTGGCAAGCGCGATATGGCTGGCCCAGCGCAAAGGCTCTTCGTGTTCGTGAGTGGCGGCGATATCGGTTATCGCCTGCAGCTTCAAACGCTCGCGCTGGAAGCGGTCACGAACCTGCGCGGCATCGCGCTCGGCGTCGCGACGAAGATCCTGTTCACGCTTCAGGCGTTCCTTGAGCTGCATGATCAGAGTATGGGAATCGTTCGCCGGTTCTTTTGTCATCGGGCCCCTGAAGTGCCGCAAGTAGTTCGATACGGTATCGACATCATTTCGATAGACAGTGATAAAGTGCCTGGCAGCCCGGTTTTCCGCCACATCCGGCTTGTGTCTGATGTCACTATCGGCAGTGGTTGACGTGCCTTGATTGTGTTTGTATCCAGTGCTCTTGTCGGCTATGACAGGCCACAGCGCTGATTTGTAATCTGTTTTATCCAACACCGTCCATAAATAACATCGCTGGAGGTCTATTGAATACCATGCCATTGATCCATATACGAATGAGGCGCCTGCGATGGATCTCCTGGCTGGAAGGCACCACACTGCTGCTGCTGCTGGTGGTCGCAGTGCCGCTCAAGCATGCTGCCGGCATGCCGCTGGCGGTGTCGATCATGGGGCCGATCCACGGCGTCGCTTTTCTGCTCTATCTCTCGGCGCTGTTTCGTGTCGTCGCCATGGGCGGCTGGGATACCACTGATGTGGCGCGCATGGTGCTTGCCGCCTTTATTCCCTTCGGTGCCTTTATCAACGCGCCCTTCATGCATCGCAAGGCGCGTGAGTTGACGGCACACTTCGCCTGACGCCGGTCCGTGACCCTATGGCTGCCTCCTGCGGCGCTCATCCGCGGGGCTGCAGCCGAAGTAACGCTTGTATTCACGGCTGAACTGGGAGGCGCTCTGATAGCCGACCGCGCTGGCCGTGGCACTGACGCTGTGGGTGCGAGCGCTCAGCATGCCTCTTGCCCGCAGCAGGCGAATGCGCTTTTGATACTGCAGCGGTGAGAGCCGTGTCAGGCGCCTGAAGTGGTGATAGAAGGAGGAGGGGCTCATGCTGACATCCTCGGCCAGTGCCTCTACCGACAGCGGGGCGGCGTAATCACTCTGCAGTTGCGCCAGTGCGCGACCGATGCGACCGTACTGGCTCTGCTGCTGCGGAAGCTGGCGCAAAGACTCTCCCTGGGGGCCACGCAGCGCTTCGAACAGCACCTCCCGAACCCGCTGCTGCCCCAGCGCCCGGCACATTACCTCGTCATGCAGACACTCGAGCAGATGCACCACGCTGTGCCCCATGCGTCGGCCCAGGATAACCGCTGCCATGGGCTCCGGCGGTGAGTGTTGCAAACCGGCAGGAGTGACGCGCACCAGCTCGCTGAGCGTTGCCAGCTCGATGCGAATATTGATGCCAAGCAGCGGGTGCTCGGCATCGGCGCGGGTTTCACACTCGAACGGCAGCGGCATCGCCTGTACCAGATAGTGGCCGGCGCCATAGTGGATGGTGCGCTCCTCCAGATACCCGATCTTCTCTCCCTGGGCGATGATGATCAGCCCGGGTTCATAGACCAGTGGTGTGCGCGGATGACTGCCGTGCAGCGCCATCAACTGCACTTCGGGCAGCGCGGTGGGGAGAAAGCCATCCTGTGTCGCCAGTGGCTGGATCAGCCTGCGCATATGGGCTTCGAGGGTACTGCTGTCGGCGTCGCTGCCGGGCGCGTCGGGCAGCACTGTCTCGGGTGGCAGTGTCATCAAAAAGCTCCGCATCCTCGTGAATCGCCATATTGTGCATAAAAAACGGCCCCGGTGGGGGCTTTTTATGGCCAGGCTGGGACAATCAGGCAAGTATTGTACAGAAATCTGTATGGCGGCACGCCTTCGCGACTATCACACTGTTGTGGTATATCCCGACAGAGTTCCATCCGGGTTTCTGATACTCGATTCAAAGGAGATGCGTTAATGTCTACGCCCGCGAAAGGATACGCCGCGAAAAGTGCTGAATCCGATCTGGCGCTCTGGCAGTTCGAGCGCCGCACGCCCCGCGCCGACGATGTCGCAATCGAGATCCTGTACTGCGGCGTTTGTCACAGCGACCTTCACTTCGCCCGCGATGACTGGGGCATGGCCACCTATCCGGTAGTACCCGGCCACGAGATCGTTGGCCGTGTTACCGCTGTCGGTAGCGAGGTGACGCAGTACAGCGAGGGCGACCTGGTTGGCGTCGGTTGCATGGTTGACGCCTGTCGTCAGTGCAGTGCCTGCAATGAGGGGCTGGAGAACTATTGCGCTCAGGGCTTTGTGATGACCTACGGCAGCCCTGATCTTCACGACGGCACCCTGACCCAGGGGGGCTACTCCGATTCGGTTGTGGTCAGTGAGCGCTTCGTGGTGCGTATGCCCGAGGGCATTGATCTCAAATCCGCCGCGCCGCTGCTGTGCGCCGGCATTACCACTTACTCACCCCTCAAGCACTATGGTGTAAAGCCGGGTCACAGGGTGGGCGTGATCGGCATGGGCGGTCTGGGGCACATGGGCGTCAAGCTGGCGAAGGCGCTGGGCGCCGAGGTCACGCTCTTTACACGCTCGCAGTCCAAGAAGGCCGAGGCGCAGCGCCAGGGTGCCGATCACGTGGTGATCTCCACCGATGAGCAGCAGATGGCGGATGTCACCGAGACCTTCGACTTCATGCTCGACACCGTGCCGGTGCAGCATGACATCAATCCCTATCTCAATGCCCTGAAGCCCGACGGCACCCACATCCTGGTGGGTCTGCTGGAACCGATCGATCCGGCCATCATGGGGGCCAACCTGGTTTTCCGCCGTCGCGTGCTGGCCGGTTCTCTGATCGGCGGCATGCCGGAGACCCAGGAGGTGCTGGATTTCTGCGCCGACAACGGCATCACCTGTGATGTCGAGATGATCGATATCGCCAATATCAACGAGGCCTGGGAGCGCATGAAGCAGGGTGACGTGCGCTACCGCTTCGTGATCGACATGGCTTCGATCAAGGAGACGGCGGCTGCCTGACGTGCCCGCCGCGCACAGGGATGTGCAACCGGTGCCGCTGGGCGCCGGTTTTTTTATATCATGCCCCTCTGACTACCAATAGCGCGACAGGGGGAGCGCCATGCGCGGCGACGAATTCTACATGCACCGGGCGCTGGAGCAGGCGCGGCTCGCTTTCGAGGCCGGCGAAGTGCCGGTCGGTGCGGTGGTTGTCGACGCCGAGGGAGAGATCGTCGGCTGCGGCCATAACGCGCCGGTGAGCGAGTGCGATCCTACGGCGCACGCCGAGGTTCGGGCGCTGCGTGCAGCGGCGCTGGCAGTGGGCAACTATCGTCTCGGCGGCTGCACGCTGTTCGTTACCGTCGAGCCCTGCCTGATGTGTACCGGTGCCATCATTCATGCCCGCATCGCGCGGCTCGTTTATGCCGCCGCCGAGCCGGGTGCCGGTATGGCGGAGTCCAGGGCCAACCTGTTCGCTCAGCCCTGGTTCAACCATCGCGTGGAAGTCGTTGCCGGGGTGTTGGTGACGCCTGCCAGGCGGTTAATGAAGGCGTTTTTCAGTCAGCGGCGCGAAGTCTGAAGCTCACATCGCTCAGTGCCAATGCCATCTATCTACTCGATTGCGTCCCTGCTGCTTGGCGCGGTAGAGCGCCTGGTCGGCCAGGCTGAAAAGCGCTTCGAGATGCTCGCCCTCGCGGCGCGCCGTCACCATGCCGATGCTGACGGTGACGACGCCGCGCCGCTTGTGGTGAGGCAGTGCCATGGCCTCGATACGATGGCGTAGCACCTCGCCGATAGTCTCCGCCTCGACGATATCGGTATCCGGCAGGCAGGCAATGAACTCCTCACCGCCGTAGCGCGCCAGCAGTCCACCGCGCTTTACGATGAGCGCATTGAGGGTATCAGTCACGCGACGCAGGTAGTCGTCGCCCACTGTATGGCCCAACCGGTCATTGACCTGTTTGAAGTGGTCGATATCGATCACCATCAGCGTCAGTGGCGGCTTGAGCCCGTTGAGTGCCACCCACTCGCCAAAGCCGCGCCGATTGAGCAGGCCGGTCAGCGCGTCGTGGTGCGCGCCCCACTCCGCCTTGCGACGCCTGGCGTCTTCGTCACGTACCCGGTTGCGCAGCTGATGATTGCGGTACTGAACACCGCTGAAGCGGTTACGCAGACCCAGGTAGTACCAGGTCAGCATATAGAGCAGCCAGGCGATGATCAGCCCCACCAGCAGCATATTGCTCGGGGTGCTGTGGCGTTCTATGAACAGTCGTGCATAGGTCGCCTCGATGCACATTGTGAAGCGGCTGTCGGCCAGCATCAGCGGGCTGCAGCGCCGTAGCGAGCTGAGACCGTCGGCAGTTTCAAGGCGATAGATCAGCTGATCATCGAAGGTCACCCGGACAAGAAAATCGTTGCTGTAGAGTGGCTGGAAGACCGACTCCAGCAGCAGCGTCGGCGACACCGCGAAAGCAATAGCACCCAGCTGACGGCCGTTATCGAGATCGACAACCGGGCGATAGAGCATCAGTCGGCGGTTCGACAGCCGCTGGGTCAGGGTGGTAGCGGCGCTGTCGCTCGGGCTCTCGTTATCCAGTGCATCGAATGCCTTGTCGGCCAGCCACTGCTGATTGGTCGCGTTCGGCCAGCGGGTTACGGGATAGAACCGCTCGATGTGGTGGCTGCGCCAGCTGATCCAGGCGATGTCACGCAGATAGTAGAAATCCCCCACCAGGGCGGCGGCACGATGCTGCCACTGCCGCGTATCGGGTTCGGTCCCGGTGCTGTCCCAGCCGTTGGCGAAACGATGAATGGCGTCGTTGAAGATTGCCACCTCCCGGTGGAGGCGCGTGGTCAGCGTCTCGCTTTCAATGGCAGCGACCTGGCTGAGGCGCTGTATATGCTGCTCGCTGAAGTTTTCCCACAGCAGCAGTACCAGCAACAGCACCGCCAGCGGGGGCGCCAGCGCCAGCTGCACCGCCCTGTTATGGAGCAGCTGGCGGCGCTGGTGCGCCTCTATCGCCAGCAGCAGCAAAAGAGCCGGCAGCAGGGCGTAGAAGGCGGAGGAGTGCTCGTGCAGTAGCTGGTTGCTTTCATTGATCAGATAAACCACCGTCAGTATCAGCGACAGCACGATCAGCAGCGCGCCGCTGGCACCGCCGCGTCCGGGGGGAAACTGCAGTAGCGCCAGCAGCAGCATGGCCAGCAGCAGAGGCAGTGCCGGGCGCTGGATGTAGAAGGGGGTATCGATCGGCCAGTGGGCGAACAGTGACGACCAGAAGTCGTAGTCAAAGCGCTCGACCGGGAGCAGAAAGCTCAGCGTCAGCAGTACCAGGACTGCCAGCGCCAGTGCTGCGGGCATGGCGGCCATGACCCGAAGTGGCATGCCGGCGCGGCCGTTGAGCCACCAACCCAGTAGCGTCGACACGCTCAGCAGTATCAGCAGCGCCATTGTCAGTGAGCTGGCGGCGTTGGTCGCAATGGCGGCCCCTCCAGGCGCAAGCAGGGTCGTCATCGCCAGCGCGGCACCAGTTATACGATATGAATCAATGGCCATGATGCTCGGTATTCCGGGGCAGCCTCTCTGGAGGCGTGTTGTTTTTGCGTATTGCGGTTCGGTGCTCTATATCGGCAGATACCCGCCGATCAGAAAGTTGATCGGCATGCGAAGACAAATGTTCAGTACAGATGAAAAATAGCGCGCCACACGCTATCGTCGGGTCTCAGGGTGCCGGCGCAATGACCTCGAACGCCGGTGTTACGCGATTGTTGGCAGTGGCGCGCACCAGCGATGGAAAGCGGCGCTGGCTACGATGTACGTAATTGAGTATCTCTTCATAACGTCTGACATTGCGCACATAGAGGGCGGCCACGCTGCCGCGGGCGAAACCGTGCTCTACCCGGCGATACCAGCGCTGTTCCTGGAGCAGCGGCAGCGTGTTGCGCACGTCCTGCCACTGATCAGGGTCAAGGTTGCGCTGGCGTGCCAGTTCGCGGGCATCGAGCAGATGGCCCAGACCCAGATTATAGGCCGCCAGCGTCATCCAGGTACGGTCGGGCTCGGTCACGCTATCGGGAATGCGGCCATGAAGATAGCGTAAATAGCGGGCGCTGCCGTCGATACTCTGCAGCGGATCCTCGCGGTCCTCGATCTCCATGAAACGAGCGGTATCGCGGGTCAGCATCATCATTCCCCTGACCCCCGTGGGCGAGACCGCATCCGGGCGCCAGTGCGATTCCTGATACCCCACCGCCGCCAGTAGCTGCCAGTCGAAGTCGTTTTCCGCCGCGGCGCGCTTGAAGGGCGCGCGCCAGCGATCCAGATGCTGCTCGATCTGTTCGAGGAAGCGTCGCGTACCGACGTACTCGAGATAGTCGTCTTGGCCGAAATACTGCTGCGCCAGCGCTTTTAGTTCACCGCTGGTGCGCATTGTGGCAATGAAGTCATTGGCGCGCTCGAGCAGTGCCAGATCGCCCTGAATGGCCCAACTGAGGCTGAGCGGCTCACCGATTTCGAAGGCGGGCTCGACCTCCCTGAAAAAAAGCCGATTGATCCGGAACTCATGGGCGTAGACCACCGCCGCGTCCAGCTCGCCGCGCTGCACCATGGCGAGTAGATCGGTCGCCTCGACGCCGGGACTTTCGCGCCAGCTCAGGGTTGGATGCTGCGGCTGCAGCTCGCGCAGGGTGCGGGAGATGCCGTTGTGGGTCGCTATACCGACGTCGAGATTGTCGAGGTCGGCAATCTCGCTCGGCGCCGCCATGCCGCGTCGATAGATCACCAGCGGCTGCATCGACATGATGGGGCGCGAATAGATCAGGTCGCTGCGGCGGCGGTCCAGTACCAGGCCGGCGGCGCCGATATCGGCGCCGCCCGAGGCGACCCGGTCGAGTACCTCGCTGCTGCGGTGTTCGTCGTCCACCGCCAGACTGACGCCGAGGCTGTCGGCGAAGCGGCTGAAAAGCTCGAATTCGAAGCCGCCCGGGCCGCGTTGTCCCTCATAAAAGGTGCTCGGCGCATTACGCGTGGCCACTTCCAGAAAGTCACGCGCCTGCACTTCGGCCAGCTGACCGCCGGAGACAAGCGGGCCGGCAATGCCGAGCGGCAGGCGGGCCGGCATGGCCAGCGCGATCAGTGCCGACAGCAGCAGGACGGCGCTCGGACGTGGCCGTCCGAGGCAGTACTTCACAGCCTCTTGAAGCGTTGAACGGTCGATATTGTCGATATGTCGGGCTCGGCAAATTCATCGGTCAGGTCATGCCAGAGTAACAAATTGTTATTGACGATGGTGAATGCCATTACGTCATCTTCTTCGATGCGAGCCGCAGGGCCGGCGTGATGCCCCGGCTTCGCCAGCAATGCTGCTTTCCAGTATGATATCGGGCTCATCGCATGGCGGCCCGTCACGGTCGCCCTGACGTTGCGATCTTCCATACCTGTCAGTCAGTAGAGGCTTCGTTCGTCATGCTCGAACTGTACGGCCAGAGCGCCCTTTCCTCCTTTCGCCACGCCCGCATGCTGGCCCGCCTGCGCGAGGCGATGCCCGGCGTCACGGCGGTTCAGGCGCGCTATCGCTACTTTCTGGAGCTGAGCGGTGATCCCGATGAGGCGGCGCTCGAGCGCCTGTGTACCCTGCTCGACGCCACGCCACGCGCCGGCGATACGCCGCCCGGGGCGCTCTATCTGGTCGTGCCGCGTTTCGGCACCGTATCGCCCTGGTCCTCCAAGGCCACGGACATCATCCATAACTGCGGTCCTGGCGCTGTGCGTCGCGTCGAAGCGGGTATCGCCTGGTTCGTCGAAACCGAGTCGCTGCCCGAGCGCGACGAGGTCGACGCACTTCGGGCGGTGCTCGCCGACCGCATGACCCAGACCGTGCTGCTCGACTCGAGCGATGCCGCCAAACTCTTCGAGCACCACGCGCCGGCGCCGCTGGAGACGATCGACGTGCTGGGCGGCGGGCGTGAGGCGCTGGCCGAAGCCAATGCACGTCTCGGCCTGGCGCTGGCCGACGACGAGATCGACTATCTGCTCGACGCCTTCAACGGGCTGGGCCGTAACCCCAATGACGTCGAACTGATGATGTTCGCCCAGGCCAACTCCGAGCACTGCCGGCACAAAATCTTCAACGCCGACTGGCAGATCGACGGCGAGGCGCAGCCGCACTCGCTTTTCGACATGATCCGCAACACCCATCACCAGGCGCCGGACAACGTGCTGTCGGCCTACAGCGACAACGCCGCCATTATTCGCGGTCACGAGGCGGGGCGGCTATCGGTCGACGGCGAGAGCTTTCGTTACGTCACCCATCAGGAGCCGATTCATATCCTGATGAAGGTGGAGACCCATAACCATCCCACTGCCATTGCTCCCTGGCCGGGCGCCTCTACCGGTGCAGGCGGCGAGATTCGCGACGAGGGCGCCACCGGCCGCGGCGGCAAACCGAAAGCGGGGCTGACCGGTTTTTCGGTCTCCAACCTGCACATTCCCGATTTCGTTCAGCCCTGGGAGGCGCTCGACCACGGCAAGCCGGCGCGCATTCGCAGCGCGCTGGACATCATGCTCGAGGCGCCGCTGGGTGCCGCGGCGTTCAACAACGAGTTCGGCCGGCCGGCGCTCAACGGCTATTTCCGCACCTATGAGCATGACGTCATCGGTCTGGCCGGCGTCGAGCGGCGCGGCTACCACAAGCCGATCATGCTGGCCGGCGGCTACGGCAGTATCCGCGAACAGCATGTCGACAAGGGCGACGTGGTGGTCGGCGCGAAGCTGATCGTGATGGGCGGCCCGGCGATGCTGATCGGCCTCGGCGGTGGCGCGGCGTCGTCACAGGCCTCCGGCAGTACCAGCGATGCGCTCGATTTCGCCTCGGTGCAGCGCGACAACGCCGAGATGGAGCGTCGCGCCCAGGAGGTCATCGACTGCTGCACGGCGCTGGGCGATGACAACCCCATCAGCTTCATTCACGATGTCGGCGCCGGTGGGCTCTCCAATGCGCTGCCGGAGCTGGTCAAGGATGGCGGTCGCGGCGGGCGCTTCGTGCTGCGTGACATTCCCAGCGCCGAGCCGGGCATGTCGCCGCTGGAGATCTGGTGCAACGAGGCCCAGGAGCGCTACGTGCTGGCGGTGTCGCCCGCGCATCTGGCGCGCTTCGAGGCGCTCTGCGCCCGCGAGCGCTGCCCCTTCGCGGTCGTCGGCGAGGCGCTGGAGGATCATCGCATTACGCTGATCGACGACCACTTCGAGAGCACCCCGATCGACCTGCCGATGAGCGTGCTGTTCGGCAAGCCGCCGAAGATGCAGCGTCAGTTTCAGCGCCGTGCCGCGGTGCAGCCGCTTTTGATGCTCGACAATCTCGACCTGCAGGAGGCGTTTGATCGCGTCATGCGCCTGCCGGCGGTGGCCTCCAAGAACTTTCTGATCACCATCGGTGACCGCACCGTGGGCGGCATGAGCGTGCGCGATCAGATGGTCGGCCCCTGGCAGGTGCCGGTGGCCGACTGCGCGGTGACCACCGCCGCCTTCGACAGCCAGGCCGGCGAGGCGATGGCGATGGGCGAGCGCACCCCCACTGCGCTGATTTCGCCCGCCGCCTCGGCGCGGCTGGCGGTCACCGAGGCGATCACCAACATCGCCGGCGCACCGATCGAGCGCATCGGCGATATCAAACTTTCCGCCAACTGGATGAGCGCCGCCGACCACGAAGGCGAGAACCAGGCGCTGTTCGATGCCGTCAGGGCGGTGGGCATGCAGCTCTGCCCGGCACTGGGCGTGGCGATTCCGGTGGGCAAGGATTCGATGTCGATGCGCACCGCCTGGCAGGATGACGACGGACGCGAGCGCGCGGTGACCGCGCCGCTGTCGCTGATCGTCTCCGCCTTCGCGCCGGTCAGCGACACCATGGCGGCGCTGACGCCGCAGCTCGACCCGGATGACAATACCGACCTGCTGCTGATCGACCTGGGCCGCGGCCGCAATCGGCTGGGCGGTTCGGCGCTGGCCCAGGTGTACGGCCAGCTCGGCTCGCAGGCGCCGGATCTCGATGCCGCCGAGGACCTGGTCGCCTTTTTCGCTGCCGTACAGCGGCTCAACCGTGAAGGCCGGCTGCTGGCCTATCACGACCGCAGCGATGGCGGAGTGCTGGTCACCCTGGCGGAAATGGCCTTCGCCGGTCACTGCGGCGTCAGCATCGTACTGGATGCGCTGGCGAGCGACTCTCAGCAGGCCACTGCGGCGCTTTTTGCCGAAGAGCCGGGGGCGGTCATCCAGGTGCACCGCGGCGAGATGGAGAGTGTGATGGCGGTGTTTGCGGAGCTGGGGCTGGAGGCCTGCGTTCACCGCATTGGCGCGCCCAACGGCGAGGATCGCATCAGCGTATCGCTGTTCGACACCGTTTTGATCGACACCACCCGGGTGCACGCTATCCGCGACTGGGCCGAGACCAGTTACCGTATGCAGGCGCTGCGCGACAACCCCGACTGCGCCGCCCAGGAGTTCGAGGCCCTCAACGAGACCCGCAACCCCGGCCTGCATGCAAAGCTCTCCTATGACGTCGACGAGGACGTGGCCGCGCCCTTTATCAACTCGGGTGCCGCGCCGCGAGTGGCGATCCTGCGCGAGCAGGGGGTCAATGGCGCGCCGGAGATGGCGTGGAACTTCCTCAACGCCGGCTTCGAGGCGGTCGACGTGCACATGTCGGATATTCTCGAGGGGCGCGTGGCACTGGACGACTTCAAGGGCGCGGTGGCCTGTGGCGGTTTCTCCTACGGCGACGTGCTGGGCGCCGGCGGCGGCTGGGCGAAGTCGATCCTGTTCAGTGCGCGTGGCCGCGAGCAGTTCGAAGTCTTTTTCTCGCGCCCCGACACCTTCGCGCTGGGCGTGTGTAACGGCTGCCAGATGCTCTCGCAGCTCAAGTCGCTGATCCCCGGTGCGGGCCACTGGCCGCACTTCGTGCGCAACCTCTCGGAGCAGTATGAAGCGCGGGTGTCGATGGTGCGCATTGAATCCAGTCCGTCGCTGTTTCTACGCGACATGGCGGGTTCGAGGCTGCCGATCGCGGTGGCTCACGGTGAAGGCCGAGCGCAGTTCGAGGAGGGCGCTCATCTACGCCGACTGCAGGGCAGCGGCACCGTGGCCATGCGTTACGTCGACAACTTCGGCGAAGTGACCACCGGCTATCCGGCCAACCCCAACGGCTCGCCGGCGGGCATTACCGGCCTGACCAGCGAGGATGGCCGGGTCACCATCATGATGCCTCACCCCGAGCGCGTGGCGCGGGCGGTGACCAACTCATGGCGCCCGCCCGAGTGGCGCGACGCCGGCGGTTGGATGCGGATGTTCGCCAACGCGCGCAAGTGGCTGGGGTGAGGCCGTCGCAGGATGACGTCTCGTGGGGGCACCAGCTCCCGGGGCCGGCAGGCTACCGGGAGGTGTGCAGCGGTGCCACCGGCGTGCGCGGCCGCTGTGCTGCTTGCCAAAGCTCATACTTGAGCTGCATCTCCAGCCACATTTCGGCACTGGTGTTCAATGCCTGGGCCAGGCGCAGGGCCATATCGGCGGAAATAGCTGAAGGCGCAGTCTGGTCGCGCGTTTGCAAGAATGGTGTCTCGGCGTTCTTCGGCGTCTTGCATTGAAACCTCATCTCGCCCTCCAGGGTTTGGATTCCAACAACCGTTGAGGCTCCAGCTATCGTTGAGGCTCCAGCTATCCTGACAGTCCCCCATATCCTTGATCTGCGGGAAAGCCCCTGTCTTCAGGCTTCGCAGTTAGTGCCGAGGAGGATGTCAAACTGGTGGAAGTTGTTTACACTAAAGGTTAACCGAGGAGACGCACCCATGAGTACTCAGCTAGACCCCATCGTCTCTGAGTTCGAGACGCAGGAACAGGCTGACAACCATGACCGCTGGTTCCGTGCCAAGGTCCAGCACAGCATCGACAACCCGGGTCAGGGGATGTCCCATGATCAGGTCATGGCCAGGGTCGACGCCATAATCGCCGACGCAGTGCGGCGCCAGAACGGCGAGGGTTCTTGAGCCTGCCTATCCACTGGCATGATAGTGCCATTGCCGACCTGCTTGAGTTGATCACCTACATTGCCGAACGCGATCCACAGGCTGCCCGGCGGTTACGCACCCGCCTCGAGACGGCCATCGCCTCGGTCGCCGAGCATCCTTATCGACATCAGGTTGGCCGTGAGCCCGGCACACGGGAGATCGTGGCTCATCCGAACTTCATCGTGGTTTACCAGGTGACAGATCGCATTGAGGTCACCTCTGTGGTTCACGCTCGCCAGAACTATCCGTAATATCGCTCAATTTTTCTGCGTTCCATGCGCCTCGCGCTTCATCTCGCTCGTCGTTTTATTCAGCGCTTCCCTGGGGTGGGGCGAACGTTTTCAGGTCAATGAGACCAGTGGCTTTCCCAATTTGAAAAATGAAGGTACAAGGAGAGCAGAAACGATCTGCTCCCTTTCCTTTCGCTTATCGTTGGTGCAGGCCTCTGCCGATCGCTGCCTCAGTTCTGCGGTCTCACGGTGGGATGAAAAAAGCGCACCTTCGGTTCGCTTTCCAGCAGCGGCTCGCTGCCCTCCTTGAAAGGCTTGTAGTGCGGCATTTGCGTGTGGTGGTCAAAGGCTTCGCGGCTGTCGTAGACCTCGTGAAGCATCACGGTGTTGGCCTGGTCGTCGGCGAGCAGTACATCGAACTGCTGGCAGCCGCTTTCGTTGGCCAGCGATTCGCTGGCGTCGTTATGGGCCAGTGCCAGAAAGGCATCGAGCTCGCCCTCCCTGACGTGGAATTCGGCGATGACGACGAACTGTTGCAGTGTATCGGCCATGATCAATCTTCCTTTTGCAGTGTGATCGGATACTGAAGAGGTAATGACAGCGTAGCGCCGGCCGCTGAACGGCGAAACGTCGCCGCGCTGCTGCGGGTCAATGGACCTGTGGTGCCTGGCCCATGCCAAGGCGCTCGTGAAAATCCGCCACGGCGCTGCGCAAAAGCTCCATCAGGCCGGGAATCAGTGCCACGCCCTGCTGTGGACCCTCGACGAACTGCTCGACGCTGACGTGCACCGCCTCGCCGTAGATCACCACCTTGGCAGCCTTGATGGTGTTCATGACATCATTGGCGGTCTCCAGCAGCAGGGTGCGGTCGGTAGTGGCGCCGGCCTGCCAGACGCTGGGCAGCATCAGCTGGAAAAACGACGGTTCGTCTGCGGCCACCACCAGCACGAATTCGAGACTGTCGAGGGTGATGCGCGCTGCATGGGCATCGATCGCCTCGATCTGAAAGTCGTCGGCGCCGAGCTGTGCCACATAGTGTTCGATCTGTGCGTTGGCCTGCATTGCGCTCCCCGCTGTCGAACGGCCGCTGGCTGGCACGCCGTTCGGGTTCTGGTTGTCAAACTATTATCGGCCCTCTCCGGGCTACCCGCACAGTATACAGAGATGTCCAGGGTTTCATCGCAGCCCCCGCAGCCGCTCCCCGATTCAGGGCCTCCCGAACTGCGGTCCGATTCAGAGCGCCCGACGCTGCGCCGCGATTCAGGGCGCCCGACGCTGCGCCCCTATCAGCAACAGGCGGTCGAGCGGGTGGTGACGCACTTTCGCGGCAGCAGCGACCCCGCCGTGGTAGTGCTGCCCACCGGCAGTGGCAAGAGCCTGGTGATCGCCGAGCTGGCGCGGCTGGCGCGCGGCCGGGTATTGGTACTGGCCCATGTGCGCGAGCTGGTCGAGCAGAATCACGCCAAATACGAGGCCTACGGCCTGCACGCGGATATTTTCAGCGCCGGCCTGGGGCGCCGCGAAAGCGGACGCCAGGTGGTGTTCGGCTCGGTGCAGTCGGTCATCAACGCCCTCGATCGCTTCGACGCCGGCGACTTTACCCTGCTGGTGATCGACGAGTGTCATCGCGTGGCCATCGGCGACGGCGAGCGCGGTCAGTCTCCTTCCACCTATCAGCGCATCATCGATCATCTGCGGGCAGCCAGGGGCGATCTCAAGGTGCTGGGGCTCACTGCCACACCCTATCGGCTGGGCGAGGGGTTTATTTATCACCGCCACCATCGCGGCATGGTGGCCGGTCCGGAAACGGCCTTTTTTCGCGACTGCGTTTTCGAGCAGCCGCTGCGGGTGATGGTCAAGCAGGGCTACCTGGCGCCACCGCGGCGCCTCGATGCGGCGGTGGCGCGCTACGACTTCTCGCAGCTGACTACCGGGCGCAGTGGTGTCTTCAGCGACGCCGATCTGAATCAGGTGGTGCAGGGCAGCCGGGCGACGCCGGTAATCATCGAGGAGGTGATCGGCTACGCTGCCGAGTGCGCAGGGGTGATGATCTTCGCCGCTACGGTGGAGCACGCCGAGGAGATCATGGGCTATCTGCCCGAGGGTGAGGCGGGACTGATCACCGGCGCTACGGCGTCGAAGACACGCCGGGCGCTGATCGATGACTTCAAGGCGCGCCGGCTCAAATACCTGGTCAACGTCGCGGTCCTGACCACCGGCTTCGATGCACCCCACGTCGATCTGATCGCGATACTGCGGCCCACCGAATCGGTGGGCCTCTATCAGCAGATCATCGGCCGTGGACTGCGGCCCGCAGCGGGCAAGCAGGAGTGCCTGGTGCTCGACTATGCCGGCAACCCCTGGGATCTCTACGCCCCCGAGATTGATGACCCGCGTCCGGACAGCGACAGCGAGCCGGTGCAGGTCGAATGTCCCGAGTGCGGCTTCGCCAACGTCTTCTGGGGCAAGCGCGACGGCGATCTGGTGATCGAACACCACGGTCGTCGCTGCAAGGGCCTGGTGGAGAACGAGGCTTTGGAATCAGTCCAGTGCACTTTTCGCTTTCGCTACAAGGTGTGCGAACAGTGCGGTGCGCACAATGATATCGCCGCGCGACGCTGTGGCGGCTGCGGTGAGCGGCTGATCGACGCCGACGACCGGCTGCGCGAGGCGCTCAGGCTGCGCGACGCGCGGGTGCTGCGGGTCAGTGGCATGCAACTGGAGCAGACGCTCAACGGTCGCGGCCTGGCGCGTTTGAAGGTGACCTATCACGATGAGGATGGCGCGACGCTCGCCGAGTGGTACGCGCTCGAAACCCCGGCGCAGCGCGGCGCCTTCTACCGCGCCTGGCTCGATCAGCACCTGCGCGCGCCGGGGATCGGCTGGCGGCCCGGCTCCCTCGATGAGGTACTCGCCGAGCGCCACCGCCTGCGCGCGCCGGATTTCGTGATCGGTCGCAAGGTGGGGCGCTACTGGCAGGTACGCGAGCGGCTCTTTGACTATCAGGGACGCTATCGTCGCGCCGATAGCGCCGAGACGCCTTGATCGTTCGATCATAAGCGTCATCACAACGTTCGTTGCGCGACATTTTTGCTAGACTCGGAATGTTGCAGGGCAATTCCGCTTCAATCTGCAACCAAGGAGTTCGACATGAGCTGGTCTGCACCCGAAGTCACCGAAATCAGCGCCGGTATGGAAGTCAGCGTCTACCTGCCCGCTGAAATCTGAGCGCTATGTCGGTAGAAGAGGGCACGCGGCGTCTACGCGTTCGCGTGCTGGGGTCGGCCGCCGGTGGCGGCCTGCCTCAATGGAACTGCCGCTGCGAGGTGTGTCGCCTTGCGCGAACCCATCCCGGACGGGTCATCCCCCGTACTCAGTCATCGATTGCGGTTTCGATCGATGGTCAGCGCTGGGCACTGATCAACTGTGCCCCCGAAGTGCTGCAACAGCTGCAGCGCGAGCCGGCACTACAGCCCTCGCGTAGCGACCGCCATACGCCGATCGAGTCGATTCTGGTCACCAATGGCGATGTCGATCATATCGCCGGTCTTTTGAGCCTGCGTGAGCGTTCGCCGTTTCGCCTCTACGCCACCGCGGAGATTCACGGCGTGCTGCGCCACAATCCGATTTTCAACGTGCTCGCCGCCGATTGCGTCGAGCGCTGCGACGTGGCACTTGACCATCCCGTCGAGCTGCTGCCCGGCCTGACGGCGACCGTTTTTGCCGTGCCCGGCAAGACCGCCCTCTATCTTGAAGGCGATGAGGTCGAGGTGGGCGCCGAGGGCGAGTCGACGGTGGGCGTCGAGTTCGACGTCGATGGCCGGCGTCTTTACTACATCCCCGGCTGCGCCACCGTCACGCCGCAACTGGCGGCGCGTCTGGAGGGCGCCGCGGCGCTGCTGTTCGACGGTACTCTGTGGCGCGACGACGAGATGATCCGGGCCGGCGTGGGGCACAAAACCGGCCGGCGGATGGGGCATATGTCGATCTCCGGGGCCGAGGGCAGCATGGCGGCGCTGGCCGACGTCGGGCTCGGTCGGCGCATATTCATCCATATCAATAACACCAATCCGGTGCTGATCGAGGACGCCGCCGAGCGGTGCGAAGCCGAAAGCGCCGGCTGGGAGATCGCCTTCGACGGCATGGAGATTACCCCTTGAGTTCATCTCACCAGAGCCTTTGCGAGGTTGCCGAGCCGCTCGATCCCGAAGCGCTGGAGGCGAGGCTGCGCGACATCGGCGAGCAGCGCTATCATCATCGCCACCCGTTCCAGCTGGCGCTGCAGAACGGCGAGCTGAACCGCACGCAGGTGCGTGCCTGGGCACTCAACCGCTATTACTACCAGGCGATGATTCCGATCAAGGATGCCACCCTGATGGCGCGCCTCGACGACCCCGACTGGCGCCGCGAATGGCGCACCCGGCTGGTCGATCACGATGGCGAAGCGCCCGGCGAGGGGGGTATCGAGCGCTGGCTGAAGCTCACCGACGGTCTGGGACTGGCGCGCGACATGGTGCGCTCGAACCGCGCCATTCTGCCGGCGACCCGTTTTGCGGTGGAGGCCTACGTGCACTTCGTGCGCGATCGCAGCCTGCTCGAGGCGATCGCCTCCTCGCTCACCGAGCTGTTTTCGCCGAAGGTGATCGGCACCCGGGTGTCGGGGATGCTGGCGCACTATGACTTCGTCTCCGAGGAGACGCTGGCCTACTTCCGCCCGCGCCTTGATCAGGCGCCGCGCGATGCCGAGATGGCGCTCGACTACGTGCGCCGTCATGCCCTGCGCGCCGACCAGCAGCAGGCGGTACTGGCGGCGCTCGAGTTCAAGTGCGATGTGCTCTGGACGCTGCTGGATGCCCTGCAGCACGCCTACGTCGAGGGCCATCGGCCGCCCGGCGCCTGGGACGGCGAAAGTGGCCTTGTCAGCGGAGTCACGCCTTGAGTGATACCCTGACCGACAGCACCGTAGTGCGCCTGCCGCGCGGCGTGCGCATGCGCCACGATGCCGCCCGCGAGGGTTGGGTACTACTGGCGCCCGAGCGCATTTTCCAGCTCGACGCCATCGCCCACGCGGTGCTGGAAAACGTCGACGGCGAGCGCAGCCTGGCCCGTATCGTCGACGACCTGGCGGCACACTACAATGCCGAGCGCAGCCGGATTCACCACGACGTGCATGCCCTGTTTCGTGCCCTGATCGAGCGGGGCGTGCTGGAGACGGTATGAGCGACCCGACACTCACTGGCAAGCCCGCTTCCGAGCCGCGTATCGACCCGCCGATGGGGCTGCTGGCGGAGCTGACCCACCGCTGTCCGCTGCAGTGTCCCTACTGTTCCAACCCGGTCGAACTGGAGCGGCGCAGCGATGAGCTGACCACCGCCGACTGGCAGCGAATACTTTGCGAAGCGGCGGCGCTGGGCGTTTTACAGGTGCATCTGTCCGGCGGCGAGCCGGCGGCGCGGCGTGACCTGACCGAGCTGGTGGCGACCTGCGCCGAGCAGCAGCTCTACTCCAATCTGATTACCGCCGGCGTCAACATCAGCCCGCAGCGCCTCGCCGAGCTGGCCGATGCCGGACTCGATCACGTTCAGCTCTCCTTTCAGGGGGCGACGCCGGAGGTGACCGAGCAGGTGTCGGGACTGCGCGGCGCGCATGACAAAAAGCGCGCCTTCGCCGCCGAGGTGCGTGCTCTCGAGCTGCCGCTGACCCTCAACGTGGTGCTGCATCGCGCCAACATCGATCAGGTCGACGATTTCATCGCGCTGGCGCTGGCGCTGGGTGCCGAACGCCTGGAGCTGGCCCACGCCCAGTACTACGGCTGGGCGCTGCACAACCGCTCGGCGCTGATGCCGCCGCGCGCCGAGGTGATGGCGGCGCTGGCAAAGGTCGAACAGGCGCAGGCGCGCCTGAAAGGGCGGCTGGCGATCGACTCGGTGGTGCCGGACTACTATGCCCGCCGCCCCAAACCCTGCATGAACGGCTGGGGGCGCCAGACCCTCAATGTTACGCCCTCGGGACTCGGCCTGCCCTGCCACGCCGCTCAGCGCATCCCGGGGCTCGAATTCTGGAGTCTGCGCGAGCATACGCTGGCCGACGTCTGGTATCGCTCGCCGGCCTTCAACGCTTTTCGCGGCACCGACTTTCTGCCCGATACCTGCCAGCGCTGCGAACGTCGCGACATCGATTTCGGTGGCTGCCGCTGCCAGGCGCTGATGGTCACCGGCGATGCGCGTCAGATGGACCCGGTGTGCGAGTTCTCGCCCTGGCACGACGATATTCAGACGCTGGCGATCGCTGACTCGGCGCGCGACGCCGCCTTCGCGTATCGTCGTTTCGCCCGCCGCGGCGAATAGCGCGGCGCTGGTGCTCAAGGCCGGGCGGCCTGATAGACTGACAACTCTGCTGCGCCCGCGCCATTTACCTTCGATGACACGCCATGACCCGCACCGCCGAGCCGCAAAGCCCTGCCGACCGGGCCGCTCCCGCCGCCGTGGTGGGCGGCGAGCCGCTGCATGACCTGCCGGAGGATCTCTATATCCCGCCGGAGGCGCTGCGTGTCTTTCTGGAGACTTTCGAAGGCCCGCTCGATCTGCTGCTCTACCTGATCCGGCGCCAGAACCTCGATATTCTCGCGGTCAACGTCGCAAGGGTGACGCATCAGTACATTGAGTACGTCGAACTGATGCAGGCCAGCGGTATCGATCTGGCCGCCGAATACTTGCTGATGGCCGCCATGCTGGCCGAGATCAAGTCGCGTACGCTGTTGCCACGGCCGCCGCAGAGTTCCGAGGAGGAGGATGAAGAGGATCCCACGGCGGCGCTGGTGCGGCGGCTGCAGGAGTACGAGCGGATCAAGGCGGCGGCCGAGAGCCTTGACGAGCTGCCGCGCCGCGGCCGCGACTGGTACAGCGCCGCCGCCGGCCTGCCGACGCTGGAGCCGCGGGTCCAACATCCGCCGGTAGCGCTCGAGGAGCTTCTGGGGGCGCTGTCACAGCTGATGCAGCGCGCCGATTTTCGTCAGGAGCACCAGATTACTCGCGAGGTACTCTCCACCCGCGAACGCATGATGTCGATTCTGGCGCTTATCGATGAGGCCAATTTTACCCCTTTCGAGGCGCTCTTCGATCCCGGCGAGGGGCGCGCCGGCGTGGTGGTGACTTTCATGGCGGTGCTGGAACTCTCTCGCGAGCGGCTGATCGAAATTGTTCAGAACGCGCCGCTGTCGCCCATTCACGTGCGCGGGCGTGGCGACAGCGATGATGAACAGGACGCCGAGCAGCCCTTTGAAACGGATGTGGAGGGCGCGCCTTGACGCCGCCGCTCGACCACATTCTGGAAGGAGTGCTGCTGGCTGCCGGCGAGCCGATGTCGCTCGAGCGCCTTGAGGCGGTTTTCGAAGAGAGCGAGCGGCCCGGGCGGCGGGCGCTTCGCGAGGCGCTGGAGCGCCTCGAGCGGCGCCTGGAGGAGAGTGCCCTGATGCTGGAGGAGAGTGCCTCCGGCTTTCGCCTGCGGGTGCGCGACGCGCTTTCGCCCTGGGTGTCGCGGCTGTGGGATGAGCGCCCGCAGCGCTACTCGCGGGCGCTGCTGGAGACGCTGGCGCTGATCGCCTACCGCCAGCCGGTGACCCGCGCCGATATCGAGGAGGTACGCGGCGTCTCGGTCAGCGCTTCGATCATGCGCACTCTGGTCGAGCGCGGCTGGGTTCGGGTGATCGGCCATCGCGACGTGCCGGGTCGGCCGGCGGTCTATGCCACCACGCGCAGCTTCCTCGACGACTTCGGGTTGCGCACCCTGGATGCCCTGCCGCCGATGAGCGCGGTGCGCGAGGGCGAGACGGTCGACTGGCTGGAGCAGGCGTCGCCACCCGATAGCGGCGCGGAGAGCGAGGCCGAGGCGCCCGGCGAAGGCGACAGTGAGAATGGCGACGAGGCGGCGCCCGCAGCACAGCAGGATAGCGACCTGCGCGGCATCGGTGACCGTCTCGAAGAGCGTCTGCGCCGCGCCGAGCGGGACGAGCAGACGCCTGACGAGGGCGATGGGTCGGCCACGCCCCCCAATGAATCAGCGGATTGACAGCCGGGATTGAGTGTTGCAGATGGATACCGAAAAACTGCAGAAAGTACTGGCCCGCTCAGGGCTGGGTTCGCGCCGTGAAATGGAGACCGCGATCGCCGCCGGGCGGGTCAGCGTCAATGGCGAAACCGCAACCCTTGGCGATCGCATCTCCAGCGAGGATCAGGTCAGCCTCGACGGTCGGCCGATCAACATGACCTCGAGCCAGCAGAGCGCGCGTCGGGTGATCATGTACAACAAACCCGAGGGCGAACTCTGCACCCGCCGCGACCCGGAGGGGCGGCGCACCGTCTTCGATCGCCTGCCGCGTCTTTCCGGCGAGCGCTGGATCGCTATCGGCAGGCTGGATATCAACACCAGCGGCCTTTTGCTGTTCACCACCGACGGTGAGCTGGCCAACCGCCTGATGCACCCCTCGATGCAGGTCGAGCGTGAATACGCCGTGCGCGTGATGGGCGAGGTCACCATGGATCACGTACGGGCGATGGTCGAAGGGGTGATGCTGGAGGATGGGCCGGCGCACTTCAGCGACGTTCAGGAGTTCGGCGGCGAGGGCATCAACAGCTGGTTTCACGTCGTCCTCATGGAGGGCCGCAACCGCGAGGTGCGCCGCCTGTGGGAGTCCCAGGGGCTGACCGTGAGCCGCCTCAAGCGGGTGCGCTACGGCTCTATCTTCCTCGACAAGCGTGCCCGCGCCGGCGAGTGGACCGAACTGACCCAGCAGGAGGTCGACGATCTTTCGGCGCTGGCCGAGCTGGAGCCGCGACGGGTGCCGCAGCTGACTCCGGATGAGAAAAACCGCTGGAATCGCGATCGCAACAAGCGCCGCCCGGTGCGCGGCGTCAAATCGCCGGAAAGCGCGCGTGAAAGCGAGCATTCGCGCCGCCACGATGGCGACGCCCGCAGCCCGGAGCGCGGTGAAAAGCCGTCGCGTCGTGGCAAGCGCAAGGAGGAGTGGAGTTCGACGCCGCCGCCGGGACGTGGCGGGCGCGACAAGGGCAGTCGCGGTGGTGGGCGGCGTTGAGTGCGCTGTCTCCGGATCATCAATGTCTTCTTTTCAGCCCGTCAGGGATGTCCCCCGGGCTGATGCACAATGACTCGATACGCTGAATAGTGGTGGTGAGTCTGTCGAGATGGCGTTGACTCGACAGCTGTGGTCGCCTGAAGGAACCATTCACCTCAACCTGCCTCCTTTTCGGAGAGATTCTATAGGGTTCACGGCAATGCTTGTTCTTTGCATTCATTTTTATATAATGAATGCAGTTGGCGGGCATTCCATTAAAATGAATGCGGAAAGGGGTTGAAACCATGGGTATGATGACCATCAGGAGCATTCCTGACGAAGTGCACAATGCACTTAAAGCGCGGGCCAGGCGACATCATCGCAGTGCCGAGGCCGAGGTGCGGGCCATCCTGGAGGAGGCCATACGGCCGGAGTCTCGTCTCAGGATGGGCGACGCCCTGGCAGAGCTGGGCCGTAAAGTGGGTCTGACCAATGAAGACTTTGCAGCCCTCGAGCAGGTGCGTGACAGGACGCCGGCTGAGCCTATGAGGTTTGAATGATCGTCCTGGATACCAATGTCGTTTCCGAGGCGATGAAACCCGAACCTGATCCCGTCGTGAGAGCCTGGCTTAATGAGCAGTCCGCCGAAACGCTGTATCTCTCCAGTGTGTCGCTGGCGGAGCTGCTGTTTGGTATCGCAGCGATGTCAAACGGAAAGCGCAAGGACATGCTGAGCGAGTCGCTGGAGGGTCTTGTGCAGTTGTTCGCGGAGCGAGTATTGCCCTTTGATACCGACGCTGCCCGCAAGTACGCCGAGCTTGCCGTGTCCGCCAGAACCGCCGGGCGTGGTTTTCCTGTGCCGGATGGCTACATAGCCGCCATTGCCGCGTCGCAGGGCTATCAGGTTGCATCCCGCGACATGGCGCCATTTGAGGCGGCAAACGTAGACGTCATTAACCCCTGGAAATGCTGACCGTCTCCATGGTGTGGTGCTCACGCAGGCCTTGCCCGGCAGCCCGGGTGGTTTGACATCATGGGGGGCAGATAATGAGACGGCGCTGGCGCTTTGGGCTTGCACCTCGCTGACGAACGCTTGCAATCAACCCATGTTGCGAGTACTATTTGCGCCCGTCGAGCGGGTCGTTAGCTCAGTGGTAGAGCAGTTGGCTTTTAACCAATTGGTCGTAGGTTCGAATCCTACACGACCCACCATCTCGACAGGTTTGACGCTCTTCCGTGCAGAGCGGCGAACGGGTCGTTAGCTCAGCGGCAGAGCAGTTGGCTTTTAACCAATTGGTCCCAGGTTCGAATCCTGGACGACCCACCAGATTTCAGAGCGCCTCGCGGCTTCACGGCCGCGAGGCGTTTTTCGTGGGCAGGCGCCTGGCGTAAAGCGCGCTCAGCGGAAGTTCTCGAGCGTCTCGCGATAGCCGCGATAGGCCTCGCGGCGCTCGCGGATACGTGCGGTGAGGGCGTAGTCGCCGCTCTCCTGCGACGCCTGCTCGGCCATATCGAGCTGCGCCATGGCGTCGTCGATATTGCCGACCAGCTGCAGCCTTTCGGCCAGCGCCAAATGGCCCCAGCCGTCGTTGCCGCTGCGCCCGGCGGCTTCGGCAAGCAGGTTCCAGATATCCGGCTCCTCCGGCCGCTGTGCCGCCAGTTCGCGCAGATCACGAAAGGCCTGTTGCGGGTCGGCGCCCAGCAGCGCCTCATCGCGGATCATGCGTGCCGGATAGTAGCCCGGCGTGAGGCGCAGAATGCGCTCGCTGCGCGCTACTGCCTCGTCACGCCGACCGGCGTCGAGCGCGGCATCGGCGGCACTGGCGGTAACGATCAGGTTGTCGGGCAGTTCCGCGGCGAGCGCATCGAAGGCCGCCAGTGCCTCGTCGTGGCGGTCCTGAACGCTGGCCGTCAGGGCTGCCAGATAGCGCAGCGCCAGCGGGTCGGCATTATCCTGTTCGAGCCGGGTGCGCACCGCTTGTGGGTCTTCCATGCTCATGGCCCGCATGGCGCGGGCGCGAATCATGTCGTAATCCGGTCCCACCTCGGGCTGTGGGTTGTTGCCGGCGTACTGCTGGGCCAGGCTGGTGGTGTCGCTAAGGCGTGATGAGGTCATCGGGTGAGAGAGCAGAAACTCCGGTGGCGTATTGCCCTGCATGCTGGCCAGCTGCTGCATGGCACGAAACATGCGCGGCATGGCCATGGGGTCCATGCCGGAGCGCGCCAGCGCCTGCAGACCGACGCGATCGGCCTCCTGCTCGTAGCGGCGTGAATAGGTCAGCTGATTCTGCAGTGTCGCGGCCTGGGTGCCGGCGATGGTCGCCACGCCCAGACTGCCGCCGCCGGTGGCACCCAGCACCATGCCGGCCAGCAGGGCGGCCATGGTGGGCAGTTGAGCGTTCTCGCTGCGCGCCATCTCGCGGGCGAAATGGTGCTGCGACAGGTGGCCCATCTCGTGGGCGATAACCGAGGCGAAGGCGTCACGGTCGGGGGCGTAGCTGAAAAGCCCGGTATTGATGCCGATAACACCGCCGGGCACGGCAAAGGCATTCAGTGCGCGGCTCGATACCAGCACGATGATGGGTCGAATATCCTGCAACTGAGCGTTGGGCAGCAGTCGCAGCACCAGCGAGTCGACGTAGTCGGCGGTGATGGGGTCGCGCCACTGCCCGGCATGAGCGCGAAACGCCCTGAGCCAGGCACGGCCCAGCCGGTACTCGTCCTGCTGGCTGTAACTGCCGCCGGGATCGCCCAGCTCGGGCAGGGCCGAGGCCTGCGGCGCGCTGGCATGAGGTGTGGCGAGAAACAGGGCGCCACCGAGCAGCAGCGCGCCGAGCAGCAAGCGATTCGACGGGAGTATGGGCATGGCGGACCAGTGTCTTGAGAGGTTACGGAGCGCCGGTGGATCACAGGACCCTCGAGCGGGCAATGCAACGGTTGCCTAAAGCGTCAAAATGCACTTGAATCGCAGCGATTACAACCGCGGGGAATTCCCTTGAACGAGCCTCCGGAGAGTAACGAGCAGGGCCTTGCGCTGGAGGCCCGTGCCGATTATCGAGTGGACGCCAGAGACCTGGCCTGCCCGCTGCCGCTTTTGCGCGCGCGCCAGGCGCTGGCTGATCTGGCGCCGGGTCAGAGTCTGTATGTCTGCTGCACCGACCCCGGGTCGTGGCGCGATTTCGAAAGCTTTGCGGCGCATGCCTCGCATCGTCTGGCGGCGCGACGACGCAGCGACAACGTCTATCATTATGTGTTGATCAAAGGCGGCTGAAATTGAACCCAATCCCCACGCCTACCCGATAACCTCGCGGCGGATATGATGACTCTGAGAAACCTCTGGAACCGCTTGATCGAGCGCTATTTTTCCGATGAAGAAGCGGTGATGCTGGGTGCGCTGCTGGTGCTGGGTTTTGCCATCATTATCTTCTTCGGGCGCATGCTGGCGCCTTTTCTCACCGCCCTGGTGGTCGCTTTCCTGCTGCAGGGTGTCGTCGCCTGGCTGGAGCGACGCGGCCTGCCGCGGCTGTTGTCGGTCTGTCTGGTGCTTTTGATGTTTGTCGGGGTGATGCTGTTTTTCGCGCTGGTGATACTGCCCATGGTGTGGGATCAGTTCGCGCGGCTGGTGCAGGGGCTACCCTCGGTGTTCGTGCGCGCCCAGCAGCTGCTCGATGAACTGCGCGAACGCTACCCCAATCTGGTGACGCCGGATCAGACGCAGCACCTGATCAATTCGGCCAGTAACGAGGTCACCCAACTGGGGCGACGGGTGGTGAGCTTTTCGCTCAACTCCCTGATGGGCCTGCTGGATGTACTGATCTATCTGGTGCTGGTGCCGATTCTCGTCTTTTTTCTGCTCAAGGATCGCGAAAAGCTGGTCGGCTTCTTCCTTACCCTGCTGCCCGGAAGGCGCATGCTGATGACCCGCGTGTGGCGCGAAATGGACGATCAGATCGCCAACTTCATCCGCGGCAAGTTCATCGAGATCACGATCGTCGGGGTAGTGTCCTTCGTTACTTTCTGGGCGCTGGGGCTCCCCTACGCCATGCTGCTGGGGATCGTGGTGGGGCTTTCGGTACTGGTGCCCTACATCGGCGCGGCCGCCGCCACGCTGCCGGTTGCCGCCTCGGCGGGGCTGCATTTCGGCTTCGGCGAGCATTTCGTCTACGTGCTTCTCGCCTACGCCATCATTCAGGCACTGGATGGCAATGTGCTGGTCACGCTGCTTTTCTCCGAGGTGGTCAACCTGCACCCCGTTGCCATAATCCTCGCGGTATTGTTTTTCGGCGGTATATGGGGCTTCTGGGGCATCTTCTTCGCCATTCCGCTGGCGACCCTGATCAAGTCGCTGATGTTCGCCTGGCCGCGCGGTGCCGCCACGCGCGACAATGAGCTGCGCCACAGCGAGCCCAGTGGGCGCCACACCGACGCCCACTTCGACTGAAGTGTTGCCGAGCGGCTCAGTCGTCGTTGAGCGTCCGCGCCGCTTCCAGCACTTCGGTGGCGTGGCCGTCGACCTTTACCTTGCGCCACGCTGCGGCAATCTTGCCGTCGCGGTCGATCAGAAAGGTACTGCGCTCGATGCCCTCGTGCTCCTTGCCGTAGAGTTTTTTGAGCTTGATGACATCGAAGGCGCGACACAGCTGCTCGTCGGGGTCGCTGACCAGCTCGAAGCCGAATTCGTGTTTGGCCTTGAAGTTCTCATGCTGGCGCAGGCTGTCGCGGGAGACCCCGACAATACGGGTATTGGCGGCGCTGAAGGCATCGCTCAGATCGCGAAAGTTCTGCCCCTCGGTAGTACAGCCGGGAGTGGCGTCCTTCGGGTAGAAGTAGACCACCAGCTGCTCGCCGGCAAAGGCGGTCGGGTTGAAGCGCTCGCCGCTGGTGGCGTCGAGGGTGATATCCGGTGCGGTGTCGCCGATCTCGAGGGTCATGCTGTCGCTCCTTCTGCTTTGAGCCGGGTAGTGGACCGGCGGGTCCACCAGGATAGTCCGGCGGTGTTGCCAGTGTAACGTTATGCCGGGTGCGTCGCCCCTTTGCGCTCGCGGCCGGCTGTACAGGCGCCGGCGCGCCGAGTACCATCGACAGCCCGGCCGACGCGCCCCCTGCGGGATGCCTGCGGCCACCGAGTCCGTTTTTCCCACGGACAGGTCCAATGTTATGACAGGAGAGGTTGGCGGGATGATCACTGGCAGCATGGTCGCTCTGGCGACGCCCATGAAGACCGATGGTGCGATCGACTGGGAAGCGCTCAGGCGCTACGTTGGCTGGCATCTCGAGCACGGTACCGACGCCATTGTGGCGGCCGGTACCACCGGCGAACCCACGACCATGAGTTTCGCCGAGCACTTCGACGTGATTCGTACCGTGGTGGAGGAGGTCAACGGCCGGGTGCCGGTGATCGCCGGTACCGGGGCCAACGCCACCGCCGAGGCGGTGGAGCTGGCGCGCTATGCCAGAGAGGTAGGCGCCGACTACTGTCTTTCTGTAACGCCCTACTATAATCGCCCCACCCAGGAAGGGCTTTACCAGCACTTCAGTGCGGTCGCCAGCGCCTGTGATCTGCCGGTCATCATGTACAACGTGCCGAGTCGTACCGGCGTCGATCTCTACAACGAGACCACCCTGCGGCTGGCCGAGGTCGACAACATCATTGGCCTCAAGGATGCCACCGGCAACCTGGAGCGCGCCGAGGACCTGATCGAGCGGCTGCGCGGTTACGACTTCGCGCTCTACTCGGGCGATGATCCCACCAGCTGCGAGTTCATGCTGGCCGGCGGTCACGGCGCCATTTCGGTGAGCGCCAACGTGGCGCCGCGCTCCATGCACGAGCTGTGTACTGCCGCGGTGGGCGGCGATCACGATCGTGCCCACCAGATCAATACGCGCCTGATGCCGCTGCACTCGGTGCTGGGCATCGAGGCCAACCCCATACCGGTCAAGTGGGCGCTCAACCATATGGGCTTGATCGACCGCGGCATTCGACTGCCGCTGACCTGGCTTTCCGAAAAGTATCAACCGACTGTAGCCGAAGCACTGCAGCTGGCCGGAGTGATAGAGCAATGAGGTATACAACCCGCTGGATGGCGATCGCGCCACTACTGATTGCCGTGAGCGGCTGCGGGAGCGGTTACTATTACGACCGCAACAGCGAGTACGCCGAGGCGCAGATGAGCGAACCCCTGACGCTGCCGCCAACCCGCGACCGCATGCGTTCCCGGAACGCCATGCCGGTTCCCGATACCCGCAACGACTTTATTGCCGAGCGCGGCGGTTTCGAGCCGCCGCGGCCGCAGTCGCTTTCCACCAGCGACAGCCGCCGCAGTTTCGTCGAGAACCGTCGTGCCGACGGCAGCCGCTGGCTGGTAGTGGGTGCTGCGCCCGGCAATATCTGGCCGCGTCTGCAGCAGTTCGTGCAGCAGTCCGGCTACAACGTGCAGTCGATCGACGGTGATCGCGGGCGTATCGTTACCGATCGCGGGGTGATCTCGCTGCGTCAGGGCATTCGCGGTAATACCACCGACGTTTACTGCCAGCAGGGCAGTGCAAGCGTCGATGGCTGTCTCGATGCGATCAGTGCGTATCTCTCCGCCAGCGCGCCGGACAGCGGCGTCTCGCTGGTGGCACAGAATCTGTCGCGTAACGACCGCGTACAGCTGGAGAGTCGCGACGACCGCTGGCAGCTGGCGCTGGCGCTCGACTTCCCCCGTGCCTGGGCGGAAATGGCGTGGCAGCTGGAGAACAACTACGAGACCGGCGGCCGCCGTCTGATCGATCAGAACCGCAGCGAACGGGTGTTCACCATCGACTATACCGTCGAGGGCGAGGGGAGCTGGGTGCCCTTTATGGGCGAGGCGGATCGCACCGGCGAGTATCGTCTGCATGTCGAGCCGAGCAGTGGCGGCGTGCTGGTGACGGTCACCGACAGCAGCGATCAGCCGGTCGATCCGCGCGTCGCGCGCGAGATTCTGGATAGCGTGGCCTCGACCCTGCGCTGATGCGTTTTGCCTCGTTGGGCAGCGGCAGCCATGGTAACGCCACCCTGGCAAGCCGGGGCGAGACCACGCTGCTGGTCGATTGCGGCTTCGGCATTCGCGAGGCCACCCGGCGGCTGTGGTCGCTGGGGGTCGACCCGGCGACGCTGACGGCGATTCTGATCACGCACGAGCATATCGACCACGTGCGTGGCGTAATGTCGCTGGCGCGCCGCTTCGCGCTGCCGCTCTACATGACCGCCGGCAGTTGGCTGGCGCTGCAGCCCGATGCCGATATCCGCGTCGAGCTGGTGGTTCCGGAGCGCCCTGTGGTCATCGGCGATATCGAGGTGACGCCGGTGACGGTGCCCCACGATGCTCGTGAGCCGGTGCAGTATCTGCTGCAGAGCGATCGCCATCGACTGGGGTTGCTGACCGATCTGGGGTTCGTCACCCCCCATGTGGTAAAGCGCTACCAGCGCTGCGACGCGCTTTTCATCGAGTGCAACCACGATGCCCGGATGCTCGCCGACGGCCCCTATCCGATGGCTCTCAAGCGTCGTGTGAGCGGCCGGCTGGGCCATCTCTCCAACGTTCAGGCCTTCGATCTGCTGCGCGAACTGGGGACCGATCGCATGCAGCGGCTGGTTGCGTCTCATCTTTCCGAAAAGAATAATCGTCCCGAACTGGCCTTCGATGCGCTGAGGCCGCTGCTGGATGGCGACGACGACCGTCTGGCCATTGCCTGCCAGACACAGCCGCTGGACTGGCAGGTGGTGGTGTAGCGGTGGGTCCGCCGATACCCTCGATTCTGCAATAACATGGCCTCGGGCCGTGACCAAACGCCGTGGAGAAAGAGCACCGTGGAAAAACGCCAACAGTTGTACGCCGGAAAGGCCAAGTCGGTGTTCGAAACCGACGACCCGGACCGCCTGATTCTCGAGTTTCGCGACGATACCAGCGCCTTCGATGGCAAACGGGTCGAGCAGCTCGAGCGCAAGGGCAAGGTCAACAACCGCTTCAACGCCTTCATCATGACCAGACTCCGGGAGGCCGGTATTCCGGTGCATTTCGAGCGGCTGCGCTCCGATACCGAGTGCGAGGTCAAGCGCCTGACCATGATGCCGGTGGAGTGCGTGGTGCGTAACCTTGCCGCCGGCGGGCTGTGCCGTCGTCTCGGCGTCGAGGAGGGCATCGAGCTGACGCCGCCCACCTTCGAGCTCTTTCTCAAGAATGACGAGAAGGGCGACCCGATGATCAACGAATCGCTGGCCGACACCTTCGGCTGGGCGCGGCGCGAGCATCTCGAGCGCGCTCGCGAACTGACCTTCGCTATCAACGACATCCTCAAAAAGCTGTTTCTCGACGGGAATCTGCTGCTGGTCGACTACAAGCTGGAGTTCGGCCTGTTTCATGGCGAGGTGATGCTGGGCGACGAGTTTTCCCCTGACGGCTGCCGGCTGTGGGACGCCACCACCCGCGAAAAGATGGACAAGGATCGCTTCCGCCAGGGGCTGGGTGGTGTGATCGAAGCCTATGAAGAGGTCGGCCGGCGTATCGGCGTCGATTTTGGCTGACAGGGCGATTGCCGCCTACCGGCTTGCTATCTCGACCAGCGCCTCGACCCGGACACGGGCGACGCCCTGGTCGTCACACGTAATGCGAAAGCGCACGTCGAGATCATGTAGACGCACGCCGTAGACCCGCTCGTCGTCGCGTCGGCGGCGGTAGGCGGGACGCGGGTCCTGCGCCAGCACCTCGCTGATCAGAGTGCGCAGCGCTTGACCGTCGTGACGCTCTGCAAGCTGCGCCTCGCAGGCGGGTGTCAGTGCCACCGGCAGCTGCGGTGGCGGTTCGGGGGCGAAGCCGGCGCGGGCGCTTTCAGCGCTGTCGGCCCAGGGCAGCCAGGGTTTGATATCCACCACCGGGGTGGCATCGATCAGATCGTGACCGCGCAGCTCCAGCACCGGCCCGGGTTCGTAGCGGATGCCGGTCAACTCGACCAGTGACAGCCCCAGCCGGTTGGGCCGGTGGGTCGAGCGCGAGGCGAAAACGCCGATGCGGCGATTGCCGCCCAGCCGCGGCGGGCGTACCAGCGGCGTCCAGCGCTGCGGGCTGTGATGAAACACAAAGCTGATCCAAAGATGGCTGAAATGTTCGAGCCCACGTACGCACTCGGCCTGATCAAAGGGGGCGAGCAGCCGCAGGCGGGCGGTCGCGGAGGGCGCCAGACCCGGCTGACGCGGCACGCCGAATTTGTCCGGGTAGCAGCTTTCAACGGTGGCGATGATGTCGAGCGGAGGCAGCCGAGCGGCCGTAAAATCTGTCATGACGGCCATTATGCCAGCTACTGCGATGCATCGGGGATCATTGGCGGCGATCTGCGGTCAAAATGCATTGCCTACGCCGACAGTTTCCGACCATGGAAAAAGAGAGCATGAACAACCGCGACGACAGCGCTGATGCGACACCCCTGCTGCTGACCGAAAAGCGTCTCAACACGACGCTGCTGGGTGTCGCCTTTGCCTTTTCGATGGCCGGCGCCATCACCCTGATGGTGCATGCCTGGCAGAGTGGGCGGGTCTGGCCGGTGGTGCCGATCGCGCTGGGCCTGCTCGCCTGGGGGCTGATGATCGGCAACAATCTGTCGACACGACGACGGCTGTCACCGGTACTACGGCTCGAAGCACAGCGGCTGCGCTACATTGGCGGCCCGGCCTGGAAGCCGCGGCTGGTGGATATCGATTATCGCAATATTGCCGCCGTCGAAAAGCGTACCGGTAGCGCGATGGTGCTGCGACTGCATAGCGAACGCCGCCGGCATCTGCTGCCAATCGGGCTGCTGAGCCGTGCCGACCGGCAGCGCTTTATCGACGCCTTCGAGCAACGCCTGCCCGCTACCGCGCATTCTGCCTCGAGCTCCTGAGCGGGGCGTTCGACATTGAGGGAGGCTGCCATGATCGACGCTCATCGGCTGGTCGGAGCGCGGCATATCGACTCACCCAACTGCGATGCGCGCCCCTCCGGCGAGCTGTCATTGATCGTGGTGCATTCGATCAGTCTGCCGCCGGGAGAGTTCGGCGGTGACGCCATCGAGGCGCTTTTTACCAATCGGCTCGAGCCCCGTGCCCATCCCTTTTTTGCCACCATTGCGCATCTGCGCGTCTCGGCCCATCTGCTGATTCGCCGCGACGGCAGTATCACGCAGTTCGTCCCCTTCGACCGTCGCGCCTGGCACGCTGGTCGCTCGCGCTGGCAGGGGCGCCGGGCGCTCAACGATTTCAGTCTCGGCATCGAGCTGGAAGGCGACGAGCGCCCCTTTACGGCGGCACAGTACAGCGCCCTGGCGAGGACGATAGCGACGCTCGAGTGCCACTATGAAGGCATTGATCGCTCGCGGCTGGTGGGGCATGAGCAGATCGCGCCGCTGCGCAAGCGCGACCCCGGGCCGAGCTTCGACTGGTGCTATCTGCATCTACTGCTATCGCGGGGGTGTGGCAATTCGCCATTGGTGGCTGCTGGCTCGGTGGTGTCGTCGTGACTATCCTTTTACTGCATAGACGGGTCGCGACCGGCGATGAGAGCAATCAAACGGCCCGAATTGAAGGGGTTGCAGCCGCTTCAATTGGCATGACTGCAGGTTTGCGGTATCTTCGTTACCCGATCAGAGCGCCCTTTTCCAGGGTTTGACCTGCTTCGTTGATGGCTACCCATCAGGGTTTTCGACACGGCCCCAGTGCCGCCGATCCGTGCCGGCCGCTCGATCCCTGCGGCTATCAAACGACGTATTCCGGAGGCTCTTTAACAGAGCACATGGCCCCACCAGAAGGGCCGACCCGCCAAAAAGCGATCGAGGCTCCAGAAGAGCCCGCTGAAACCTATCTTCATTCGGAGAGACGTCTATGAGTCTGGAGGCAAGAGAAGATCACGATCCGATCGAAACAGGGGAGTGGCTGGATGCCCTGAATTCGGTAATGGATCGTGAAGGAGAGGAGCGCGCTCAGTATATCCTCAGCAGACTGGCTGATCGGTTGCGCAGCGAGGGCAAGCTGCCCCCCTTCTCCGTTAACACGCCTCATCGCAACACCATCCCCGCTCATCGCGAGGCCAGGCTGCCCGGGGATATGTTCATGGAGCGCAAGATCCGCTCCGCGATCCGCTGGAACAGCGTGGCGCAGGTCATTCGCGCCAACAAGAAGTACAAGGGGCTGGGCGGTCACCTGGCCAGCTACCTCTCCTGCTCGGTACTCTACGAGACCGGTTTCAACCACTTCTTCCGCGCCGACAGCGACGAGCAGAAGGGCGATCTGATCTATATCCAGGGCCACGTGACCCCGGGGATTTATGCGCGCTCCTATCTCGAGGGCCGTCTGACCGAGGAGCAGCTCGACACCTTCCGCCAGGAAGCGGTCGCCGAGGGGCTTTCCTCCTACCCGCACCCCTACCTGATGCCGGAGTACTGGCAGTTCCCCACCGTGTCCATGGGGCTGGGTCCGATCCAGGCGATCTACCAGGCGCATGTCATGAAGTACATGAACGCCCGCGGCCTTGAAGACATGGGCGATCGCAAGGTCTGGGCCTTCCTTGGCGACGGCGAGTGCGACGAGCCGGAATCGCTGGGCTCGCTGCACCTGGCCAGCCGCGAGAAACTCAACAACCTCATTTTCGTGGTCAACTGCAACCTGCAGCGCCTCGACGGCCCGGTGCGCGGTAACGGCCGCATCATGGACGAGCTGGAGGGCGTCTTCCGCGGCGCCGGCTGGAACGTCATCAAGGTGGTCTGGGGCGGTCTCTGGGACCCGCTGTTCGAGAGCGACCACAAGGGCATCATGCAAAAGCGCATGGACGAGGCGGTCGACGGCGAGTACCAGAACTTCAAGGCACGCGGTGGCGCCTATACGCGCGAAAAGTTCTTCGCCAAATACGAAGAGCTCGAGGAGATGGTCAAGGACTACTCCGATGAGGACATCCATCGCCTCAACCGCGGCGGCCACGACCCGCAGAAGATGTACGCCGCCTATCATGAAGCCTTCCATAACGCCGGTGACCGCCCCACCGTAATCCTCGCCCACACTGTCAAGGGTTACGGCATGGGCGGCGGCAGCGGCGAGGCCGACATGGAAGCGCACCAGATCAAATCGATGGAGAACGACGCCCTCAAGACGATGCGCGACCGCTTCGCCATCCCGGTCTCCGACAAGCAGATCGACGACGGTATTCCCTACTACAAGCCGGACGATGACAGCCCCGAGATGCGCTACCTGCAGCAGCGGCGCAAGCAGCTCGGCGGCTATCTGCCGGCGCGCAGAAGCGATTTCGAGGCGCTGGAGATTCCGGGCCTGGACGACAAGACGTTCGCCACCCAGACCAGGGGGTCAGGGGATCGCGAAGTCTCCACGACGATGTCGTTCGTGCGCGTGCTCAACGGCCTGGTGAAGAACAAGGCCTTCGGCGAGCGGGTGGTACCGATCATTCCTGACGAAGCGCGCACCTTCGGCATGGAGGGCATGTTCCGCCAGATCGGCATCTACGCCGCCGAGGGGCAGAAGTACGAGCCCATGGACTCCGGTCAGATCATGTACTACCGCGAGGACCAGAAGGGCCAGATTCTCGAGGAGGGCATCAACGAGGCCGGTTCGATGTCGGCCTGGATCGCCGCTGCGACCTCCTATGCCAACCACCATCTGGCGCTGATTCCTTTCTACATCTACTACTCGATGTTCGGTTTTCAGCGTATCGGTGACCTGGTGTGGGCCGCCGGCGACATGCAGGCGCGCGGCTTCATGGTCGGCGGTACCGCCGGGCGTACCACCATCAATGGCGAAGGGCTGCAGCACCAGGACGGCCACAGTCACATACTGATGTCCACCGTGCCCAACTGTCGTGCCTATGACCCCTGCTACGGCCACGAACTGGCGGTGATCATCCAGGACGGCATGAAGCGGATGTTCCACGACAAGGAGAGCTGCTTCTACTACCTGACGGTGATGAATGAGAACTATCACCACCCCGAGATGCCGGAAGGCTGCGAAGAGGGCATCGTGCGCGGCATGTATCTGCTGCACGAAGGCGAGGGCAAGAAGGATGCACCGCGGGTACAGCTGATGGGCGGTGGCACCATTTTGCGCGAGGTGGAAGCGGCTGCCGAACTGCTGGCCGAAGAGTACGGTGTGGTCGCCGATGTGTGGAGCGTGACCAGCTTCAACGAGCTGCGCCGTGAAGCACTGGAGTTCGATCGCCAGCAGTTCCTGGACTTCGACGACAAGCGTGAAAAGCCCTGGGTAACCCGCTGTCTCGAGGAGCGCGACGGTCCCGCCATCGCCTCCACTGACTATATCAAGCTTTACGCCGATCAGGTGCGCGCCTGGGTACCGACGGACTTCCACGTGCTGGGTACCGACGGCTTCGGCCGCTCGGATACCCGTGCCCATCTGCGCCGCTTTTTCGAGGTGGATCGCTACTACGTCACCGTCATGGCACTGCGCGCGCTCGCCGCCCGCGGCGAGATCGATGCCAAAAAGGTGGGCGAGGCGATGAAGAAATTCGACATCGACCCCGAAAAACCCAGCCCGCTGGTGAGCTGAGGCGTTAAATACGCGGTGTCGCCGGGTGCGCCCGGCGGCCACGGCCGGATGAAAGGAGCGCGACCTTGAGTAGTGAAATCATAAAGGTCCCCGATATCGGGGGTAGCGAAGGGGTCGAGATCATCGAGATCCCGATCCAGGCCGGTGACAGCATCGAGGCCGAGGACACCATGATCACGCTGGAGTCCGACAAGGCGTCGATGGACGTCCCCGCACCGAAGGCCGGCAAGGTAAAGAAACTGCTGGTCAGTGAAGGTGACAAGGTTTCCGAGGGTGACGACATTCTCGAGCTGGAAGCGGAAGGCGAAGAGGATGGCGAGCCCGAAGAGGACGCCGACGACCAGAATAATGACGCGGATGAGGAGCAGGCCGAGGCCGACGAGTCCGACGTCGAGAAAGAGAAGCCGAAGAAGACCTCTTCCGGCGGCGGCAAGCGTACCGTCGAGGTGCGCGTGCCCGATATCGGCGGCAGCGAGGGCGTCGAGATCATCGAGATCCCGGTCAGCGAAGGTGACGATATCAGCGAGGAGGATGCGCTGATTACGCTGGAGTCCGACAAGGCGTCGATGGACGTGCCCAGCCCGTACAGCGGCAAGCTGGTGTCGCTCGAAGTGAAGGAGGGCGACAGCGTCTCCGAGGGCGACCTGATCGCCACCATGGAGATCGCCGGCGATGGGGATGACGACGGCGACGATGACAGCGACGAAGACGACAGCGCTGACGCCGCCACGGATGACCATGACGACGAAGCCGACGAAGATGACGACGGCGACGACGAAGAGGGTGAAGGCGGTCGCAGGGAGCTGCGTGTGCCCGATATCGGCGGCAGTGAAGGCGTCGAGATCATCGAGGTAGCGGTCAGTGAAGGCGACGAGATCAACGCGGAAGACGCGCTGATCACGCTGGAGTCCGACAAGGCGTCGATGGACGTGCCCAGCCCCTACAAGGGCAGGGTGGTCGAGATCAGCGTCAAGGAGGGCGACAGCGTCTCCGAGGGCGATCTGATCGGCTATATCGAGGTCGCCGGCGCCGGCGGATCCGGCAAGCCGAAGCAGTCGAAAAAGGACGATGCGAAATCGTCCGGCGATGATAGTGCGAAGAAAAGCGCTGACAAGGGCAAAAAACAGCCGTCAAAGAAAAGTGGCGGCAAGGATCAGCCCGACGCGGCGAAAAAGGACGAGGGCGCCTACGGCGGTGAAGCCGCTCCCGGCCAGGGCAAGGGTGGCAGCCGCGTCCATGCCGGTCCCGCAGTGCGTCTAATGGCCCGCGAGCTGGGCGTCGACCTGACCGAGGTCAAGCCCAGCGGCCCGAAGGATCGCGTGCTGAAGGAGGACGTCGATGCCTTCGTCAAGCAGGTGATGAAAACGCGCAGGGAGGGCGGCCAGTCCGCTGCCTCCGCTGCAGGTGCTGCCCAGGGTGGCGGTATTCCGCCGATTCCGGCGATCGACTTCAGCCAGTTCGGCGAGGTCGAGGAGAAGCCCATGGGCCGCCTGATGAAGGCGGGTGCCACCAACCTGCATCGTAGCTGGCTCAACGTGCCCCACGTGACCCAGTTCGACGAGGCCGACATCACCGAGCTGGAAGACTTCCGCAAGGCGATGAAGGATGAGGCGCAGCAGCAGGGCGCGAAACTCACACCGCTGCCCTTCATGATCAAGGCCGCGGCGCGTGCCCTGGAGCGTTTCCCGCAGTTCAACGTCTCGCTGCACCCGGATGGCGATAAAATCATCCAGAAGAAGTACTTCCATATCGGCGTGGCGGTCGATACGCCCAACGGTCTGATGGTGCCGGTGATCCGCGACGTGGATCAGAAAGGCATTATCGAACTGGCGAAAGAGGTGATCGAGCTGGCCGGGCGCGCTCAGGAGGGCAAGCTCAAGCGCGACGAGATGCAGGGCGGCTGCTTTACCATTTCGAGTCTCGGCTCGATCGGCGGTACTGCTTTCACGCCGATCGTCAACGCCCCGGAAGTGGCGATTCTGGGCGTCTCCAAATCGCAGATGAAGCCGGTCTGGAACGGTAGCGAGTTTGCGCCGCGGCTGATGATGCCGCTGTCGCTCTCCTACGACCACCGAGCGGTCAACGGCGCCGACGCGGCGCGTTTTACCGCCTTCCTTGCGTCACTTCTGAGCGATATACGGCGGCTGACAATGTAAGTCGCACGCCATTGGTGACTGCCAGCGGCCCTGCGGGGCCGCTTTTTCGTCGCTGTGGCGCCCATACCTGGCAAAATGTCGCAATTTGCCACACTCGGCTTGTGCCGCGCGCGGTGCTGTCGGTATCGTTGCGGTTTGCATTTTGCCCTGGCCATTAAAACTGGCGTCAGCAAACAACATTATCCAGGAGCGGTTTTTCCATGCGTTTGATCCTGTTGGGAGCCCCCGGCGCGGGCAAGGGGACTCAGGCCCGCTTTATCTGTGAGCGCTTCGGTATCGTGCAGATCTCCACCGGCGACATGCTGCGCACTGCCGTCAGGGAGGGCAACGAGCTGGGTCAGCGGGTCAAGGAGATCATGTCGACCGGCAAGCTGGTGCCCGATGACATCATCATCGAGCTGGTACGCGAACGTATCGCCCGTCCCGACTGTGTCAACGGCTTTCTGCTCGACGGCTTCCCGCGCACCATCGTGCAGGCCGACGCCCTGCGCGATGCCGGTGTCGAGCTCGACCACGTGCTGGAGATTCATGTCGCCGACGAGGAGATCGTCAAGCGCCTCTCCGGGCGACGCGTGCATGAAGGCTCGGGCCGGGTCTATCACATCGACCACCACCCGCCCCGTGAACCGGGCATCGACGACGACACCGGCGAGCCGCTGATTCAGCGCGATGACGACCGCGAGGAGACGGTACGCAGCCGCCTCGACGTCTATCATGAGCAGACCGAACCGCTGATCCACTACTACCGCCAGTGGCAAGAGGAAGCACCCACGCGCGCACCACAGTGCCATCGCGTCGAGGGTGTCGGCAGCGTCGAGGATATTCGCCGTCGCGCCATCGAGGCACTGGAGAGCTGAAGCGTCAGAGTAGCTGGCGTGTCATATGCACTACCCGATGCGCATCGCCATTGCGGCGGTGCGCTTTTGTATTCGGCTTTGGGGCCTGCGGTGCTTGTCCTATAATGCTGCCGCTACGTAAATCACGATGGCGCTCTCGCAATGACGATCTCTGTGCAATGACAACCCTGCTGGCACTGGATACCTCCTCGGACAACTGCTCGGTGGCGCTGTGGCGCGATGGCGAGGTCATCGATCGCCGCGCCCATGTGCCGCGCGGTCACACGCACTATCTGATGCCGATGATCGATGAGGTGCTGGCGCACGCGGGTGTCGCAATGGCCGAGCTGGATGCGCTGGCCTACGGTCACGGCCCCGGCTCCTTTACCGGTGTGCGTATCGCCGCCGGCGTCGCCCAGGGGCTGGCGTGGGGATGCGACCGGCCGCTTCTGGGCATCTCTACCCTGCGTGCACTGGCGCTGGCGGCGCTGCGCGACGACGGCGCCGAGCGGGTGCTGGCAGCGCTGGATGCGCGTCTCGGTGAGCTTTATGTGGCGCTCTATGGCGCCGCTGAAAACGGCCCCGAGGCGCTGCTGGCGCCCTGCGTGACGGCGCCGGAGGCGCTGGTACTGACGCCGGCGGAAACGTCGATCACCATGGTCGGCAGCGGTGTGGCGCTGTTTGATCGACTGCCCGCGGATATTGCCCGCCAGGTGACACAGCGTCATGAGGCGCGCGCGCCGCAGGCCGCCGATATGGTGCGGCTGGCGGCGGCGGACTTCGCCGCCGGGATCGCCACCACGCCCCTTGAGGCGGTGCCGGTTTATCTGCGCGACCGGGTGGCGCATCAAAAGCCCGCCTGACGTCGTCGATCAAGGAACTCCGCTATGGACTGGTTGCATGTGGTGGTGCTCGCCCTGATTCAGGGCATCTCCGAGTTTCTGCCGGTATCTTCCTCTGCTCATCTGATCCTGCCTTCGCAGCTGCTGGGCTGGCCCGACCAGGGGCTGGCCTTCGATGTGGCGGTGCATGTCGGCACTCTGCTGGCGGTGCTGATCGCCTTTCGCCATCAGGTGTGGACGATCGCCCGCGGCTGGCTGGCGCAGGTTTTCAAAAGGCGCGCCAGCGAGGAGGCGCGGATTGGCTGGGCGGTAATTATTGCAACGCTGCCGGCCGGTATTATCGGTTTTCTCGCCGACGATCTGATCAGCGTCTGGGCGCGCTCGGGTCTGGTGATCGCCACCACTACCATCATCTTCGGCCTGCTGCTGTGGTGGGCGGATGCCAGGGGCGAGCGGCGGCTTGCCATGGCGCAGCTGGGCTGGAAAAGCGCGCTGCTGATTGGCCTGGCCCAGGCGCTGGCGCTGATTCCCGGCACCTCGCGTTCGGGTATCACCATCACCGCTGCGCTGATGCTGGGGTTCACGCGTCAGAGCGCGGCGCAGTTCTCCTTTTTGATTTCAATACCGCTGATCCTCGCCGCCGGGCTTTTCAAGGGCATCGAGCTTGCCGGCAGCGGCAGTGACGCCCACTGGAGGGCGATCGGCGTCGGAGTGCTGCTCTCCTTCGTGTCGGCCTTTATCTGCATTCGGCTCTTTCTTGCCGCGCTGGACCGCATCGGCATGCTGCCGTTCGTGATCTATCGGCTGGCGCTGGGTCTGTTGCTGCTGCTGTTGTTGCTGTGATGAGTGCTGCGCTGGAACCGGTGGTGGTGGGTGATGACGCCCGCAGTGCGGCGCTGGCGCACGCGCTGGGGGTAGCGCTGCGGGCCGAGGTGCCGGGCGGCGATATCCTCTGGCTGCGCTACGGTGAGACAGGGCTGGCGCTGGGCGGTGATCCGTCACGCTTTGGCCAGCCGCTGTGCGCCGAGCTGGTGGGCGGTCGCGTCGGTCATCGGCGCCGCTTCGGCGGCGGTCGCGGTCAGCTGCTCGCCCGCGCCTGCGGGCTGGGCAAGGGGGTGACGCCGGAGATCGTCGACGCCACCGCCGGGCTGGGCCGCGACGCTGCGACCCTGGCGGCGCTGGGCGCGCGGGTGCTGCTGATCGAGCGTCAGCCGGCGATCGCGGCGCTACTGGCCGATGCGCTGGCGCGTCTGGCGGCCGAGCCCGAGCTTTCGGAGCTGCGCCAGCGGCTGTCGCTGGTGCCGGGCGACAGCAGCCGTGAACTGGCGGCGCTGGTGGCGGAGTCCGGGGTGCTGCCACAGGTGGTACACCTTGATCCCATGTATCCGCATCGCCAGGGGTCGGCACTGGTCAAAAAGGAGATGCGGCTGTTTCGCGCCCTGGCCGGCGACGACGAGGATGCGCCGGCGCTGCTCGAGCAGGCGCTGGCGGTGGCGACCCACCGGGTGGTGGTCAAGCGGCCGAAGGGGGCGCCGCCCATCGAGGGGCCGGCGCCGCATCATCAGCTGAGTTCGAAAAACAGCCGCTACGACCTCTATGTCCACCGCTCGCTGAAGGCGCTATAGCGGCCGGTTCGGTTCACGCCGAGGCAGACGTGCCGTCAGTTCGCTGAGACGGTGACGCAGCGCCGGATCGAACAGCCGCCTTGTTGTGCCCAGGGTTTCGGGCAGGTGCGGATCGACATGGAGCCCGCCGTCGCGCTCCTCGAGCCAGCCATCGCGCGCGAGGGTATCGAGCAGCCCGGTGAAAAGACGCCGATCAAAGAACTCCGGAGCGTTGAGCCCCTGCAGGCGCGTCAGACGTTCGGCCAGCAGACCGCTCTGCTCCACCAGGCTGGCACGGCTTATGCCGCCGTCGGCGTAGCGCAGTAGCGTCGACAGCAGAATGAAACCGCGCTCCAGGGTCGGCTGAATGATCCGTCCCAGCAGATAGAGGCGTTCTCGCGCCTCGAGTTCATCGGCCGGGCGCTGCCACTGATGCTGATGCTCAATCAGCAGTCCGGCCGCCTGCAGTGCATTCAGCACGCCGTGCAGCTGGCGCTCGAACGGCGTGCCACCGTCATCGATATAGAGCTCTTCACGCAGCGCCGGCCACAGCGGTGACAGCAGCGCTTCGAGGGTGGCGAAGTCGAGGCGCCGGTTGTTGCGAAAGGCGAACGCCACCAGCGCATGCAGGGCGAACAGATGCAGGGCGTTGTTGCGATACCAGGTGAGCAGCGCCGCGTGTTCGCTATCCACCGTGATCAGATCGCCCAGCGGGTGCTCCACCCGTGAGACCAGGCCGAGGGTGAGGCTGCGTTCGATCCACTGCGCTGCGTCACCCTGCGGCAGGCGCAGCCGTTGCGCGCCGGGGTAGTGGCGCTGCAGCGCGTCGAGGCTTTCGAGCTGATGCGCGAGCAGCTCGACTTCGATGGTGCGGTGGGAAGTGGCCAGCAGCACCAGCGCTACCATCGACACTGGTGTCAGCGCGGCGGCCTGGTTGATGCGTGCCGCCAGCTCGAAGCCGAGCCCGGGTACTGCACGGCGCAGCCAGTCGGCGTTGCTGTCGTTCGGGGCGTCGCGCCAGCCGCTGACCTCTCTGTCCAGCCAGGCGCCAACCTCGAGCGGCTCGCCGAAACTGACCTGTACCCGGCCGAAGGGCTGGCGCAGGTGACGCAGCGCACGTAAAAGCCCCAGCGGGCTTTCACGGCGCTTGTGGCCGGTGCGCAGTTCGCGGATGTAGGCACGCGACTCCAGCACCTTTTCGTAACCGATATAGACCGGCACAAAGGCCATTGGCTGTGTCGGAGCACGGGCATGGGAACGCAGTGTCATCGACAGCATGCCGGGGCGCGGCGCCAGCATGCGCCCGGTGCGGGAGCGGCCACCCTCGATGAAATACTCCACCGGATGGCCGCGCGACAGCAGCTGGTGCAGATACTCGTTAAAAACGGTGGCATAGAGGCGATTGTCGCGGAAGCTGCGGCGCATGAAGAAGGCGCCGGCGCCGCGTAAAAGCCGCCCGATCAGCGGCATATCGAGGTTGCGTCCGGCAGCAATGTGGGGTGGCATCAGGCCCTGACGATAGAGCACCCAGGAGAGCAGCAGATAGTCGATATGGCTGCGATGGCAGGGCACATAGACCAGCTCGTGGGTACCGGCCAGTTCCTCGATCGCGTCGCTGTCGTGTACTTCGACGCCATCGTAGAGGCGGTTCCACAGCTGCCCCAGCAGCCGATACAGCAGTCGCATCACCGGCGCCGACATGGCCGCGGCGATCTCCTCGGCGTAGCGCTCGGCGCGGTGATGGCTCTGCTCGCGGGAGTGACCGCGCTCCTCGGCGTCGGCGCTGATCGCCTCGCTGACGGCGCGCTGGCGCAGCACGCGCTGGACAAGAACGCGGCGAGGGGAGAGGTCGGGTCCGATTGCCTGTAGCCGCACACGCTGAAAATAGCGGCGCAGAAAGCGGGTGGCGCGCACTCTGGCAAAGCCTGCCTCGGCGTCGCCGCGCTCTACCAGCGCCGCCAGCGACAGCGGCTCGCCAAAGCGCACTTCCAGCGCACGAGCGCGCATCACCACAGCGCTCAGCCGCCGCACGCCGGCGGCCAGGCGGTGCAGCAGCGGGTAGCGTGGATGCCCGCGGTCTCGCTGCGGTGCGCGGCCCCAGAAAAGGGTAACCGGCATCAGCATGACGTCTTCTCCCGAGCGCTGCTGAGCTGCGATCATCGTGTCGAGCGCGGCCGAGTAATCGACATGACCATGGTGACGACGATATCGAGCGCCATCGAACAGCGCGGTGGTGCTCGACAGGCGGGTGCCGTCGGCCAGCGTCGTCTCACCGGTGGGTGACGGCAGCCGGTGGATTGCGCAAAAACGCGTCAGCGCCACCCGGTCGGCAAAGTCGCAGACCGGCAGCACGTAGACGAGCGGCCTGTCGGAGTTCTCGACCAGGGTGTCGGGCGACTGCGGCGTCGTGGCGCGAAAGTGCAGCCAGCGACCGGCCAGACGGTTAAATAGGCGGACGAGACGCGCCCGGGACGATCTGGATGGCGACATCGTGGCTCCACTGATATAAACCGGCATCGAGGCGTCGTGCCATGTCGGTGCCGGTGGGCGACAGGTGGGCGTCATGGTACAGCGAATGCGCCACCGGGCGCTGTGGCGACGGAGAGAGCATGAGAGAGCAGTGGCACAGCGGCAACCATTTTACCCTGTTGCCGTCGGCGGAGTGTTTCGTGCCGGCGCTGATGGCGGCGATCGACGGCGCCTGCGAGTCGCTGCTGATCGAGCTCTATATCGTTGAGGACGGTACCATGGGGGAGCAGTTCTTCGCCGCCCTTGAGCGCGCCACCGCGCGCGGCGTGGATGCAAGGCTGCTGTGCGATGCCTGCGGCTCCTGGTCGCTGTCACGCACCAGCAAGCAGCGACTGATGGCAGCGGGCGTTCATCTGCGCGAGTTCAACATGCTGTCGCTGTTCCATCTGGGCCGCTTCATCTCCCGCGACCACCGCAAGCTGGTGGTGGTCGACGGTCGCACTGCCTTTACCGGCGGTTTTGGCGTCAGCGATCATTTTCTCAACGCCTGGTTCGAGATCGCCCTGCGCATCGAAGGCCCCTGTGTGGCGGACTGGACAACGCTTTTCGAGCGTACCTGGCGTTCACGCCTGGCACAGGCCGTGAACGGGCAGCGACACCTGCTGCCGAAAGTGCCGTCGGCGCCGGTCGAGACGGGCGATAAGGGCGACATGACCGGCCGTGTGGTGTGGGGGCGCGGCTATCGCTACCAGGCGATTCGCCACTCGCTGCAGCACCAGGTGAGCCGCGCCGAGCGACATATCTGGATCTGCACGCCCTATTTCGTGCCCACCCTCACGCTGCGTCGGCAGCTGGTACGCGCCGCCCGCCGCGGTGTCGATGTGCGCCTGTTGCTGGCCGCTCGCGACCATGATCATCCCAGCGTACGCTATGCCGGTCAGCGTTTTTTTACCCGGCTTTTGAAGGCCGGCGTGCGTATCTTCGAGTTCCAGCCACGCTTCATTCATGCCAAGTTCAGCCTTTGCGACGGCTGGGCGACGGTGGGGTCGTGCAACTTCGACCACTGGAGCCTGCAGTGGAACCTGGAGGCCAATCAGGAGGTCGACGACCCTCGCTTCGCCGACGAGATGGCCACGCTGTTCAGAAGCTGCTTTGCCCAGTGCCGAGAAATAGAGGCCGAACAGTGGGCGTCCCGGCCGCGGCGTCAGCGGTTGCGCGAGTGGTGGTATGGGCTGCTGGATGCGCTGATCACGCGCCTGCGCTGACGCCGAGAGCGCGGATCACTGGCGCCGCCGGCCGCCGCGCTTTTTGCCGCCGTGGCCGGGACTGCCGGCTTTCCTGTTGCTTTTATCTGACCCGCTAGCGGCAGCAGGCTTTTCGGGTGGGGCGCGGTAGAGCAGAAACAGATCCAGCGTCAGCTCCGGCAGCTGACCGGCCAGTGCGCTGGCACTGCGCGGCTCGTGCCCGGCGGCGGCCAGCTCCGGATCCTCGTCGTCGAACAGACCGGAAAGCGTCATGAAGGGCAGCAGCAGCTCGGCGGCCGCCGCTTCCTGCTCACCAAACCAGGCCTGCTCGTCGTTGAAGACGCCCGCCATGAAGCCCGCACACCACAGTCTGATGGGATGCATCTCTTCGCCGATGTCGTCGGCGTCGAATTCGAGGTCGAAGGGCAGGTCGGGGATCAGGCCGTTCTCCAGCAGTTCGCGCGCGCCGCGATGCATGTCATCCAGCGCGCCGAGTACACTCTGGCGCTCGGCGTCGTCCTGCCACTCGGGTTCGCTTTCCAGCACCAGCGCGTGGCGCCTGTCGGCGTCGTGCTCGAGCGGCGCAATCGCCAGCGCCGTGATCAGGCCGTGGGCGGCGAACAGATCAAGCGCCTCTTCGCTGACCCGCTCGCCGTCGAGAAACTCGAACAGGGCATCGAGGCGTTCGTCGTCGATCAGCGGCGCCGTTTCGGGGGTGTCGGCCGTGCTATCGTTCATGGCAGTCCATATTGCGGTACGGTCGGTAGGCGCGGGCGGTCACTCGCCGCCCGTAAATAACAGGAGGATAGTAGCACTCATGAGCGGGACCGACGCCAGTCGCTTGAACGAGACGCCACCCATCGATCGAGAGCGCCTGCTGGCGAGCGTCGAACAGTGCTTCGAGCGGGCGCGCAGTTTTCATCCGCGACTGCCGCGCCCCGGTGTGTGGTGCGATCTGCACGGTCGCAGTGCCGGCCAGGCCCATTTCGGCCGTGGCGGACTGCGTTTCAACATGACCCTTTATCGTGAGCAGCCGCAGGCCTTTATTGACGAAATCGTACCGCACGAGATGGCCCACTGGGTGGTACATCACACCCATGGCCCGCGGATACGCCCCCATGGTCGCGAGTGGCAGCGTGCCATGCGCGATATCTTCCAGCTGCCGCCGCGAGTCACCCACCGCTTCGACACGTCCCGCGCCAGTCCGGCGCCCTGGCGCTACGAATGCCGCTGCCGAACCCATGGTTTCAGCAATCGGCGCCATTTCAACGCCCTGCGGGGCAGTCGTTATCGCTGCCGCCACTGCGGCGACATATTGCGCTTCAGCGGTACCGACGGCGAGGAGTGACGATCATCCACGGGAGTGACTATCGTCTAATAGTCGGTGCCCCCCGCCGAGGGATTAATCTGGCCGTAATGGCATCCTTGTAAGTATTACGCATCTGTTTGGACCGAGGAGAGGCTTCATGACCAGTACCGCCAGCGCAACAGGCTCGCCGCACTATCCGAGCCCGGTCAGCGAGCAGGATTATCGTGAGCGCTACCGCAGGTCGATCGAGTCGCCCGAGGCCTTCTGGCGCGAAGAGGCGCAACAGCTTCAGTGGATGCAGCCGCCACAGCAGGTGCTCAAGGGCCGCTTTGGTGAAAACCATTCGCATATCAGCTGGTTCGAGGATGGCGTGCTCAACGCCTGCGTCAACTGCGTCGATCGCCACCTCGACACCCGCGGTGACAAGCCCGCTATCGTCTGGGAAGGGGACGATCCGTCACATCAGCGCACCCTGACCTATCGCCAGCTGCACGACCGGGTGGGGCGTTTTGCCAACATGCTGCGCTCGCTGGGCGTGGGGCGTGGCGACACCGTCACGCTCTACATGCCGATGATTCCCGAGGCGGCGATCGCGATGCTGGCCTGTGCCCGCATCGGTGCGGTGCACTCGGTGGTGTTCGGCGGTTTCTCGCCGGAGGCGCTGGCCAGCCGTATTCGCGACTGCGACGCGCGGGTGCTGATCACCGCCGATATTTCGCAGCGCGGCGGCAAACAGATTCCGCTGAAAAAGTATGTCGATGAGGCGCTGGCGCTGGAAGGCACGGCGTGCATTGAGCATGTATTGCTGGTGCCCTGCGGCGACGCACCGATCGACTGGAAAGCGCGCGATATCAACGCCAGCGAGCTGATCGAGACGCACAGCCCCGAGTGCGAACCGGAGGCGATGGGCGCCGAGGATCCGCTGTTTATTCTCTACACCTCGGGCTCGACCGGGGCGCCCAAGGGGCTGGTGCACACCACCGGTGGCTATCTGCTCTACACCGCCATGACTCATCGCGAGATATTTGGTCTGCGCGAGGATGACGTCTACTGGTGCGCCGCCGACGTGGGCTGGATTACCGGCCACTCCTATGTGGTTTACGGACCGCTGGCCAACGGTGCCACTACCTTCATGTTCGGCGGTATTCCGGGCGGGCCGCCCGATTACGGTCGGGTAGGCCGGGTTATTGACGATCATGGCATCACCATCTTTTACACCTCGCCAACCGCCATTCGCGCCATGATGGGCCATGGCGAACACATCATGGACAGCAGCCGCCGCGACAGCCTGCGGCTGATCGGCACGGTGGGCGAGCCGATCAACCCCCAGGCCTGGCACTGGGCGCATGACGTGATCGGTAACGGCCAGTGTCCGATCATGGATACCTGGTGGCAGACCGAAACCGGCGGTCACATGATGGCGCCGCTGACCGATGCGGAGAATTTCAAGCCCGGCGCCGCCATGCGGCCCTTTTACGGCGTGCGCCCGGCGCTGCTGGACGACCAGGGTAATATTCTGGAAGGCGAAGCCTCGGGCAGTCTGGTCATCGAGGGTAGCTGGCCCGGCCAGGCGCGCACCATCCGAGGCAATCACGAGCGCTTCGAGCAGACCTACTTCAGTGTTTTCGAGGGGCACTACTTCACCGGTGATGGCGCGCACCGCGACGCCGACGGCGACTTCTGGATCACCGGACGCATCGACGACGTGCTCAACGTCTCCGGCCACCGCATCGGCACTGCCGAGATCGAGTCGTCGCTGGTGGCCCATCCTGCGATTTCCGAAGCCGCGGTGGTGGGCTTTCCGCACGATGTGAAAGGGCAGGGCATCTACGCCTATGTCACCCTGATGCAGGAGGCCACGGCCAGCGAGGCGCTGCGCCAGGAGCTTGTCGAGACGGTGCGCCGCGATATCGGTGCTTTTGCCAGGCTCGACATCGTACAGTGGGCCCCCGGCCTGCCCAGAACACGCTCGGGCAAGATCATGCGCCGTATCCTGCGCAAGATCGCCGCCAACGAAGTGGACGCGCTGGGAGATACCAGCACGCTGACCGATCCGGGCGTGGTGGACGCGCTGATCGAAAACCGCATCAATCGCTGATCATCGGCCCGCGAGAGCAAGTGAAAGCCGGTACCGGACCCGGGCTATGAAAAGGGTGGCCGGCTACAGGGGGAATAAAATGTCGGCAACCGGAAAGACCGGTTGCCGACATGCGTTTCTGTCACTAAAAAAATGGGATAGCATGCGGCTAAAGGTGTAACGAATTGTTCGAAAACCGCACGGCGCGCTGTCCGGTGTTCAGAAAAAGGCCGGTCAGCGATTTTTAATGGCAGTCCTGCTGCCGCGATCCCTGAATACCATCTGACCGGGCCTTCCCGAGTAGAAAGGGAACCCTGGAGGAAACTGCATGGCCTTTGCTCAGAAGTTCATCGTTGCGGATGATCATCCACTCTTTCGCGCGGCATTGACCCAGTCGCTAAGGCAGGTGGCGGCCAATGCCGAGATCGTTGAAGCCGATACCATGGAGGCCACTATCGAGGTGGTCACCCGGCATCCCGATGCTGACCTGATTCTGCTCGATCTGCGTATGCCGGGGGCACACGGCTTTTCCGGCCTGATTCAGCTGCGCGGTCAGATGCCCGACATTCCGGTGGCGGTAATCTCCGGCAGCGAGGAGCTGCAGGTGGTGCGCCGTTCGCTGGACTATGGCGCTTCCGGTTTCATTCCCAAGTCGGCATCGCTGGATACCATCGCCAGCGGCATCAGCGCCATCCTTGATGGCGAAGTCTGGCTGCCTCAGGCGATGGCCGATCAGCTGGGCGATGGTGACGAGGAAGAGGCAAAATTCGCCGCCGCCATCGCCTCTCTGACGCCGCAGCAGTTTCGCGTGCTCAACATGCTTACCGAGGGGCTCTTGAACAAGCAGATCGCCTACGATCTCAATGTCTCCGAAGCCACCATCAAGGCGCACGTCACTGCCATACTGCGCAAGCTTGGGGTGCACTCGCGCACTCAGGCGGTCATTGCGGCGCAAAAGCTCGAGGTAGAGCCGCAGCGCGTCGAGGAGTAGCCGCCGGCCTGTCGGTCGGTTCCGCGAACGATGTCCTGCGGTCCTGCGCCCGGCGTAACGCTCAATGCAGGCGCCTGTGGGCCTGTAGCGTGCGGGTCAGCAGCGCCCGCAGCGCTGCCGGCCGTACCGGCTTGTTGAGCAGCTGATAGCCGGCGCGCTTGACCTCGTCGGCCACCTCCTCGGTGCGGTCGGCGGTAATCACGATGCCCGGCACGTCTCCTTCAAAACGTTCGGTAAGCGCCTCCAGCGCCATCAGGCCGGTCACCTCGTTTTCGAGATGGTAGTCGGCCAGCACGGCGTCCGGCTCGCCGTCCATGTTGCGCAGCACCGAGCGTGCGCCACCGATCGAGGTGGCGGTGAAGACCTCGCACTGCCATCCCTCCAGCATCGCCTTCATGCCCTCCAGCGTCATGCGTTCGTTGTCGATACACAGCACCCGCGCGCCGCCGATGCGATTGCCGGCGCTGCGCTGCTTCTCCTGCGTTGAGCGGCGATCGGGCGCTTCGCCGCGCTTGAGCGGCACGGTCAGGGCAAAAACGGTGCCGTGTCCCTCTCGCGAACGGACGCTGATGGGATGGTCGAGCACCCTGGCCATACGGTCGGCGATCGACAGCCCCAGCCCCAGCCCCTTTTCGCTTTCGCGATGGCGCGATTTCTGATCGAGACGACGAAACTCCTGGAAGATCTCCGTCTGCTTCGCCTCGGGTATGCCCGGGCCGGTATCCCATACCTCGATGGCGAGGCGCTCGCCGCGCCGCCGGCAGCCCAGCAGTACGCGGCCGTACTGGGTGTAGCGCAGCGCGTTGGAGAGAAAATTCTGCACGATACGGCGCAGCATCTGAGGGTCGCTGTCGATCACCGCGCGGGTCTCGACCATGTCCAGTTCGAGGCCGCGATCCTGGGCCATTACCGAGAACTCGGCGTAGAGCGGGCGCATGACGTCGTCGAGGGCGAACACCTGACGCCTCGCCGTGAGGGCGCCGGAGTCGAGCTTGGAGATATCCAGCAGGGTGCTCAAGAGCTCTTCGGCGGCCTGCAACGAGTTATCGATGTGCAGCAGGGTGTCGTGGTGCTCGCTCTGCTCGAGGCGCTGAGTCAGCGCCGAGGTGAACAGCCGTGCGGCGTTGAGCGGCTGCAGCAGGTCGTGGCTGGCGGCGGCCAGAAAGCGGGTCTTGGAGGCGTTAGCGTTCTCCGCCACCTGTTTGGCCTGGCGCAGCGCCTGTTCGGCCTCCGAGCGCACCCGATTCTCCTTGCGCAGCGCGTCGTTGAGCTCGGAAAGCTCGTGGGTGCGATCGCGCACCCGCTCCTCGAGGTTTTCGTTGGTTTCGCGCAGGGCGATCTCCGCCAGCCGGCGCTCGGTGATGTCCTGGTAGAGGGCGAAAAACCCCAGCACCCGGCCGCCCTCACCGAAGTGCGGCGTATAGGTGGCCAGCATATAGCGGGTGCCGCCTTCGCGATCGCGCTGCGACAGCTCCCAGGAGACCCGCTCGCCGTTCAGCGCGCGCTGCATCCAGGGGGCGCGTTCGCGCCACTGTGAAACCGGCATGATGTCCTCGGCGCGCTTGCCGATCGCCTGTAGGCGATCGACTTCCATTGCCGTTTCGTAGGCGCGGTTGGTAAACAGGTAGTGGCAGTCGCGATCAAAGTAGGCGATCAGCGCCGGCACGTTGTCGGTATAGATACGGATGTTGTTCTCCGAGCGAATCAGCGCCTCCTCGGTGCGCTTCTGCTCGGTCACGTCCTGGTAGGTGTAGACGAAGCCGCCGCCGGCCATGGGGTTGCCGTGGATGTCGAGCACGCTGTTGTCCTGGCGGTAGCGCTGGTAGTGATGAGCGCGGCCGCTGCGGATATTGTCCATCAGCAGTCGCACGTGCTCATGAGGGTCGCCGGGACCGTACTCGCCGTGCTCGGCGTTATAGAGAAAGATGCGCTCGATCGGTTCGCCGACCCGCACCAGATGGTCGGGAAAGCGGAAAAGTTCCAGATAGCGCTGATTCCACACCACGATGCGCAGCTTGTAGTCGACCACCATCACACCCTGGTTGATGTTCTCGACGGTGGCCTGCAAAAGCGAGCGGTTGAACTCCAGCACCTGGGAGGCTTCGTCGACGATCGACACCACATCGGAGATCGATACGTCGCGTCCTGACAGCGCCGAGTTGACCACGATGCGCGCCGAGGAGGCGCCGATTGCCGAGGAGAGCAGTCTTTCGGTGAAGCCGACCATGTCGATAGAGGCGCGCATATTGGCCTCCAGGCGCTGTTGATAGCGCCAGCCATAGTCGCTGAAGGCGCGTTCGACCTGATCCTCGTTGAGAAAACGCCGCGCCAGACTTTTCAGGTCGCCCACCGTGGTGTTGCCGCGCCACGGGCGGTTGAGCCGCGGCTGATGGGTATCGGCGCTGTCGACGAACAGCGAGGCCTGAATGCGTTCAACCACTCGCGGCGTAGTCAACTGCGACACGAGGATATAGCAGAACAGATTGACCCCCAGCGACAGCAGCACGCCCTGAGTGGTCGGGTCATCGAGCGACAGCCCGAGTAGATTGGTGGGGCTGAGCAGCGCAATGCCCAACGGTCCCGCGTCGAGAGGAAAGTCGAACAGGCCGGCACGTACCAGGGTCGGCAGCAGCAGCGTCCAGCCCCAGATCAGAAAACCCAGCGTCATGCCGCTGGAGACACCCAGCCAGTTGCCACGTTTCCAGTAGAGCCCGCCGATCAGGGCGGGAGCCAACTGAGCCAGCGCCGCCAGCGACAGGATGCCGAGGCTGGCCAGCGAGTTGGCCGGGGCGACCAGCCGATAGAATCCCCAGGCGAGCGCCAGCGTGGCAACGATAATGACGCGGCGGATACGCAGCACCCAGCGAGCATAGTCGCCGTGGTGGGCATCGAAGCCCTTGAAGCGCAAAAGCAGCGGAATGACCACCTCGTTGGCGATCATGATCGACAGCGTTATTGCCGCCATGATGACCATGCCGCTGGCGGCAGCAAAGCCGCCAATAAAGGTGACGATGGTCAGCCACGGCTGGTCGAGAGCCAGCGCCAGATAGAGTAACCAGTTGTCGCTGTCCAGATCGCTGCCGCCAAACAGGGTCATGGCGGCAATGCCCATCGGCAGCACGAAAAAGCCGGCGGCGATCATGTAAAGCGGGAACAGCCAGCGGGCGCGGGCGCTGTCGTCGGCGCTGGTGTTCTCCACCACGGTAACGTGGAACTGGCGCGGAATGCAGAAAACCGCCAGCAGGGCCAGCAGCGTCTGGGTCCAGAAGCCCTGACCGAAGGTGGCGCTGCTGAAATGACTGCCGCTGGCCAGATCGTCGATGGCCCGCTGCGACAGGTCGCCAAGGCCACCGAAGGTGCCCCAGGTGACGATCCCGCCCAGCAGCACGAAGGCGGCCAGCTTGACCACCGACTCGAAGGCGATCGCCTGGATCAGCCCCTCGTGGTGCTCGGTGGCGTCGGTATGTCGGGTGCCGAACAGAATGGCGAACAGTGCCATCAGAGCGGCGACGTAGAAGGCGGTGTCGCCCCACAGCGGCGAGCGCACGACATCGTTGTCGGCCGTCATGACCGTGAAGCCGGCGGCCATCGCCTTCAGCTGCAGGGCGAGGTAGGGCAGGGTGCCGAGTAGCGCCACCAGGCTGGCCAGTGCTGCCAGTGCCTGGTTCTTGCCGTAGCGTGAGGCAATGAAGTCGGCGATCGAGGTGACGTTCTGATGCTTGGCGACGCGGATCATCTTGGCCAATACCGGCCAGAACAGCAAAAAGGCGAGAACCGGGCCGAGGAAGATACTCAGATACTGCAGTCCCGACTGTGATACCTGGCCCACGCTGCCGTAGAAGGTCCAGGAAGTGCAGTAGACCGCCAGTGCCAGGCTGTAGACCATTGGCCGCCGGCGCGCCGGCCCCAGCCGCCTGGCGCGCCGGTCGCCGCGCCAGGCAATGGCGAACAGCGTGGCGATGTAGAAAAGTGCGATGGTGACCAGAAGCCAGCCCTGAAACATGGTGATGATCCCTGCCTGAATGTGGCGCTCTGCTCGGCGCCGACGATGCTTTTGTATTACCGGGAAAGGCCAGTCGGTCCCGGCGATTTCATCCGCCGCTGCCCGCGATGATAAACTTGGCGCCAATGTCGCATCACACCGAAGTTACTGTCATGCCGGAAATGGATCTGCATCATGGCTCGGCGCCCAGTGCCGCGGCCAAAGAGAAACGCGAGTTCAACAAGCTGCAGAAGCGGCTGCGTCGCCAGGTGGGCAACGCCATCATCGATTACGCCATGATCAACGCTGGCGATCGCGTCATGGTGTGCCTCTCCGGTGGCAAGGACTCCTACACCATGCTGGAGATTCTGCGCAATCTGCAGCGTAACGCACCGGTCGACTTCGAACTGGTGGCGGTCAATATGGACCAGAAGCAGCCCGGCTTTCCCGAGCACGTGCTGCCGGAGTATCTCCGCGCGCTGGGTATCGAATATCACATCGTCGAGCGTGATACCTATTCGATCGTCAAGGAGAAGGTGCCGGAGGGCAAGACCACCTGTGCGCTCTGCTCGCGGCTGCGGCGTGGCACCCTCTACGGCTTCGCCGAGGAGATCGGCGCCAACAAGATCGCGCTTGGCCACCACCGCGACGACATGCTGGAGACGCTCTTTCTCAATATGTTCTTCGGCGGTTCGCTGAAGTCGATGCCGCCCAAGCTGCTCTCCGACGACGGCCGCAACCTGGTGATCCGGCCGCTGGCCTACTGTGCCGAGGCGGACATCGCCGACTTCTCCGAAGCGATGGGGTTTCCCATCATTCCCTGCAATCTTTGCGGCAGTCAGGAGAACCTGCAGCGCCAGGTGGTCAAGGAGATGCTCGCCGACTGGGAGAAAAAGCACCCCGGGCGTATCGAGAGCATGTTTCGGGCGATCACCAATATCGCGCCTTCGCAGCTTGCCGACCGCGATCTGTTCGATTTTCACGGCCTTGAAGAGAAGCAGCAGCGCATGCAGCGCGACCGTATTGAAAGCGTCAACCTGATGGCCGCAGAGGGCTCCTGAGTCAACCCGTTGACCGCGCAGCGCAGCGGATTACGCAACGCTGTTTTCGTACCCTCTCGCGCGGCAAGGAAGCGTTTGACTTTTCAGCTGTGGCCGGTAATATACGCGCCACATGACGAGACGGGTGGTTAGCTCAGTTGGAAGAGCACCAGCCTTACAAGCTGGGGGTCACTGGTTCGAGCCCAGTACCACCCACCATCGCTCGAAACGACGGGTTCGAACGGTCACTGATCGATGGATGTTCCGCCTTGTCATGGTGCACTCTTGAAGAGTCGTATGCGGACCGGTAGTTCAGTTGGTTAGAATGCCGGCCTGTCACGCCGGAGGTCGCGGGTTCGAGTCCCGTCCGGTCCGCCATCTCTTCATTCCAGTGCGCATTTTCGAAACGAGTGGACCGGTAGTTCAGTTGGTTAGAATGCCGGCCTGTCACGCCGGAGGTCGCGGGTTCGAGTCCCGTCCGGTCCGCCATTCGAATTTCCCCTCGATACCGCTGTAATGAACTCGAACGCTGCTGTTCGGGGCAATAGCGGATCGAATTGCGGGTGGTTAGCTCAGCCGGTTAGAGCACCAGCCTCACATGCTGGGGGTCACAGGTTCGAGTCCTGTACCACCCACCATCATCATCCGATGATGCCCGCTTTCTATCGTCGAATACTTTCTATCATCAGATAGAGACAAGACATCGTCGAATGGAAACAAGACGCGGACCGGTAGTTCAGCTGGTTAGAATGCCGGCCTGTCACGCCGGAGGTCGCGGGTTCGAGTCCCGTCCGGTCCGCCACTCTTCCTTTGTTGGCCCGTTCTGAACATCACCTGCTTCTTTTGCGTGTTTTACGCTGCCGTCCCGGGTGGACCGCACCTCATTGCGTGATTACCACTTGCACTGCCAGTACCCACGTCTGATGCTATAGGCTCATGCGACCGGGTGAGATCCTCGGTCGAGGGTAATAAAAAGCAGTGGAAGCAGGACCATGACAACCAGCAGCATGAGTGGCGCACTCAGTATCGATGATCTCGATGTAGTGAAGCCGCGCTTTCTCGCCAGCGACAACACCTCGGGTATCTGTCCGCAGGCGATGGCGTATCTGATCCGCGCCAACCAGCTCGATGACCTGGCCTATGGCAACGACGAATGGACCGAGCGCGCCGCCGAGCACTTTCGAACACTGTTCGAAACCGACTGCGAAATCTTTTTCGTCTTCAATGGCACCGCCGCCAACTCGCTGGCGCTGGCATCGCTGTGCCAGTCCTACCATAGCGTTATCAGCCATCAACTGGCACATATCGAGACCGACGAGTGCGGCGGCCCGGAGTTTTTCTCCAACGGCTCCAAGCTGCTGACCGTCGAGGGCGCTCACGGCAAGGTCACCCCCGAGGGGATCGAGCGCATGGTGACGCGCCGCAGCGATATCCACTATCCGCGCCCCAAAGTGGTCTCGCTGACCCAGGCAACCGAGGTCGGCACGGTCTATAGCCTCGATGAGCTGAAAGCCATTCGCGAAGTGGCCGACCGCCACGATCTGCGTATTCACATGGATGGTGCCCGCTTTGCCAACGCCTGTGCCGCACTCGAGGTCTCGCCCGCCGATATCACCTGGCGCGCCGGCGTCGATGTACTCTGTTTCTCCGGCACCAAGAACGGGCTCGCCTTCGGCGAGGCGATCATCTTTTTCGATCGTGGGATGGCGCTTGACTTCGAATACCGCTGCAAGCAGGCGGGCCAGCTGGCTTCCAAGATGCGCTTCATGACCGCCCCCTGGCTAGGGCTTTTGGAAAACGATGTCTGGCTCGACAACGCTCGCCACGCCAACGCCATGGCGACGCGGCTGGCATCGGGCGCCGCCGAGCTGGGTATTCACACCATGTTTCCGGCACAGGCCAACAGCGTTTTCCTCGAGCTGCCGGCAGCAACGATCGAAGGGCTGCGCGCGCGCGGCTGGACCTTCTACACCTTCATTGGTGAGGGCGGCGTGCGGCTGGTGTGCAGTTGGAATACGTCGACGGAGCTGATCGATTCACTGCTCGGCGATCTCGAGGAGGTGCTGGCACAAAACGGCAGATAGTGATATTGCTGATATTACCTTCACCCGATTCAACGCAGGGCCATCGCGCGAGCGACGTCCGCCACATTCACTTGTAGCGCCGATACGGCGCCTTCGTCACGACGGGGCGCCACGGTGAGGCCGATAAAGTGACCTGCGTTTTCCTGCCGATGCGAAAGGAAGAGCCATTTGACAGTGGGAGCGCTCCAGTGACCGATTGACCCAGGGTGGCCGTTTTCTTGTGGCGGCTGCCGGTTTTCAGGAGATGTCCATGAGCATTTTCGATCATGTGCAGCACCGCTTCGAACGCACGCTTCAGGAGGAGATGAGCCTCCCTGAGTATCTGGAACTCTGCCGCCGTGACCCCTCGGCCTACGCCAGCGCCGCCGAGCGCATGCTCGAGGCGATCGGCGAGCCGGAGGTGATCGACACCGCCCGGAGCCCGCGCCTGTCGCGTATCTTCTCCAACCGCGTGATCCGCCGCTACCCCGCCTTCGAGGAGTTCTACGGCATGGAGGAGGCGATCGAGCAGATCGTCGCCTACTTCCGCCATGCCGCCCAGGGGCTGGAGGAGCGCAAGCAGGTGCTCTATCTGCTGGGGCCGGTGGGCGGCGGCAAATCCTCGATTGCCGAGCGGCTCAAGGCGCTGATGGAGAAGGTGCCGTTCTACGCCATCAAGGACTCGCCGGTGCAGGAGTCACCGCTGGGACTTTTCAACGCCGATGAAGATGGCGAGATGATCGAGCAGGAGTATGGCATTGCGCGGCGCTACCTGAAGAGCGTGATGTCGCCATGGGCAGCCAAGCGGCTGCGCGAATATGGCGGTGATATCTCGCGCTTTCGGGTGGTGAAGGTCTACCCCTCGCGGCTCAACCAGATCGCCATCTCCAAGACCGAGCCCGGTGACGAGAACAACCAGGATATCTCCTCGCTGGTCGGCAAGGTGGATATCAGAAAGCTCGAGCTCTACTCCCAGGATGACCCCGACGCCTACAGTTTCTCCGGCGGGCTGTGCCGCGCCAACCAGGGGTTGATGGAGTTCGTCGAGATGTTCAAGGCGCCGATCAAGGTGCTGCATCCGCTGCTGACCGCCACCCAGGAGGGCAACTACAACCCCACCGAGGGGATGGGGGCGATTCCCTTCGACGGCGTGATTCTGGCTCACTCCAACGAATCCGAGTGGCAGCAGTTTCGCAATAACCGCAACAACGAGGCCTTTCTCGACCGCGTCTACATCGTCAAGGTGCCCTATACCCTGCGCATCTCCGAGGAGATGAAGATCTACGAGAAACTGCTCGAGCACTCTTCGCTCTCCGCGGCGCCCTGCGCGCCGGATACGCTGCGTATGCTGGCGCAGTTCTCGGTGCTGTCGCGCCTCAAGGAGCCGGAAAATTCCAGCATCTACTCCAAGATGCGGGTCTACGACGGTCAGAATCTCAAGGACACCGACCCGCGCGCCCGCTCGATCCAGGAGTACCGCGACGCCGCCGGGGTCGACGAGGGTATGGAGGGGCTGTCGACCCGTTTCGCCTTCAAGATCCTCTCGAGGGTATTCAACTTCGACTCCACCGAGGTGGCGGCCAACCCGGTGCATCTGCTCTACGTGCTGGAACAGCGTCTCGAGCAGGAGCAGCTGCCCGCCGAGATGCACGACCGCTATCTGCGCTTTATCAAGGAGTTCCTTGCGCCGCGCTACGTCGACTTCATCGGCAAGGAGATTCAGACCGCCTATCTGGAGTCCTACTCCGAGTACGGCCAGAACATCTTCGATCGCTACGTGACCTATGCCGACTTCTGGATTCAGGATCAGGAGTATCGCGACCCGGAGACCGGCGAACTGCTCGACCGCCAGTCGCTCAACGAGGAGCTGGAGAAGATCGAGAAGCCGGCCGGCATCTCCAATCCCAAGGATTTCCGCCATGAGGTGGTCAACTTCGTGCTGCGCGCGCGCGCCCAGAACGAGGGGCGCAACCCCGGCTGGCAGTCCTACGAAAAGCTGCGCGGTGTGATCGAGCACAAGATGTTCGCCAACACCGAGGAGCTGCTGCCGGTGATCTCCTTCAACGCCAAGGCCTCCAGTGCCGATCGTCGCAAGCACGAGGATTTCGTCGATCGCATGAAGGCCCGTGGCTACACCGAAAAGCAGGTGCGGTTGCTCTCCGAGTGGTACCTGCGCGTACGCAAGTCGCAGTAGGCCGCCATAGCGGCATCCGCCTGGCCTGCAAGGAGGTGCGTGTTGAGTTATTTCATCGATCGACGGCGTAACGCGCGGCACAAGAGTGCGGTCAACCGCCAGCGTTTCATTCGCCGTTACCGCAAACACATCAAGCGCTCGGTGGAGGAGGCCATCAACCGCCGTTCGATTACCGACATCGAGCGTGGCGAGAAGGTCAGCATCCCCGGCCGCGATATCTCCGAGCCGGTGTTTCGACACGGCAACAGTGGCCGACGGACTATCGTCAGCCCCGGCAACCGCGAGTTCGTCGAGGGCGACCGGCTGCGCCGCCCGGGCGGCCGTGGCGGTGGTAGCGGCAGCGGCGAGGGCAATGCCTCCCGACAGGGGGAAGGGGTCGACGAGTTCGCCTTCACGCTCTCTCGCGAGGAGTTCCTCGGCTTCATCTTCGACGGCCTCGAACTGCCGCACCTGGTGCGCAAGCAACTGGCCGAGGTCGAGGAGCAGCGGCCGGTGCGCGCCGGCGTGTCGCGTCAGGGGGTGCCGGCACGGATGAATATCGTGCGCTCGATGCGCGAGGCCCAGGCGCGGCGTATCGCCATGCGCGCGCCGATCAAGCGGGCGCTGCTGGAAGCGCAGCAGGCGCTGGAAGAGGAGGAGCGCAAGGACCCGGTGCTGCGCAATCCGCAGTGCATTCGCGAACTGAAGGAGGAGATCGCGCGCCTTGAGCGGCGGTTGGCGGCGGTGCCCTTCATCGACACCTATGACCTGCGCTACAACAACCTCATCGACCAGCCGCAGCCCTCCAACCGGGCGGTGATGTTCTGCGTCATGGACGTCTCCGGCTCCATGACCCAGAACCACAAGGACATCGCCAAGCGCTTCTTTCTGCTGCTCTATCTCTTTCTCGAGCGCGAATACGAGCGTGTCGAGCTGGTCTTCATTCGCCATCATACCGCGGCGCGCGAGGTGGACGAGGAGGAGTTTTTCTACTCCCGCGAAACCGGTGGCACCATCGTCTCCAGTGCGCTCGATCTGCTCTCGCAGGTGATCGCCGAGCGCTATCCGCCGGCGCAGTGGAACCTCTACGTCGCCCAGGCGAGCGACGGCGACAACTGGGACGACGACTCGATTCGCTGCCGCGAGCTGCTGGAGCAGACCCTGATGCCGCAGCTGCAGTACTACGCCTACGTGGAGATTACGCCCCACGCCCATCAGGCGCTGTGGGAGGAGTACGAGCGGGTTCAGGCGCGCTTCGAGGAGCGCTTTGCGATGCGCCGTATCGTCGAGCCCGGCGACATCTATCCGGTCTTTCGCGAGCTGTTTCGCAGCCGCGAAGAGGGGAGTGGAGCATGAGCGACAGCGTCAGCGCGATTCACGACGAGGAGTACCACGCCCGCGGCTCCGACTGGTCGTTTGCCGATCTCGAGTACTATGAGCGCGAGATCAATCGCATCGCCGGCGAGTTCGGGCTGGACATCTACCCCAACCAGATCGAGATCATCACCTCCGAACAGATGATGGACGCCTACTCCAGCATCGGTATGCCGGTGGGGTACAGCCACTGGTCGTTCGGCAAGCAGTTTCTCTCCGTCGAGCAGGCCTACCGGCGCGGCCAGATGGGTCTGGCCTACGAGCTGGTGATCAATTCCGACCCCTGCATCGCCTATCTGATGGAAGAGAACACCCTGATGATGCAGATTCTGGTCATGGCCCACGCTTGCCACGGCCACAACTCCTTTTTCAAGGGTAACTATCTGTTCCGCGCCTGGACCGACGCCTCGGCGATCGTCGACTATCTGGTATTTGCCCGGCGCTACGTGGCGGAGTGCGAGGAGCGCCACGGCGTCGATGCCGTGGAGCAGCTGCTGGACGCCTGCCACGCCCTGCAGAACCACGGCGTCGACCGCTACAAGCGCCCCTCGCCGATCTCCGCCGAGGAGGAGAGCCGCCGCCAGCAGGAGCGCGAGGCCTATCTGCAGCAGCAGCTCAATACCCTGTGGAGCACCATTCCGCAGGCGCCGCGGGAGCAGCGCGCCCCCGCCGGTGACGACCCGCTGGGGCTGCGCGACCGGCCACGCTACCCCGCCGAGCCGCAGGAGAATCTGCTCTATTTCATCGAAAAGAACGCGCCGCTGCTGGCCCCCTGGCAGCGCGAGATCGTGCGCATCGTGCGCAAGCTGGCGCAGTATTTCTACCCGCAGCGCCAGACCCAGGTGATGAACGAGGGCTGGGCGACTTTCTGGCACTATCAGATCATGCACCGGCTCTACGATGACAAGCTGATCGATGAAGGGGTAATGCTGGAGTTTCTGCAGTCGCACACCGCGGTGGTGGCGCAGCCGCCTTTCGACAGCCCGTACTACAGCGGCCTCAACCCCTATGCGCTGGGCTTTGCCATGTTCAGCGACATTCGCCGTATCTGCGAAACGCCAACAGAAGAGGATCGCCGCTGGTTCCCCGACACGGCGGGCAGTGACTGGCTGGAGACGGTGCACTTCGCCATGCAGAACTTCAAGGACGAATCCTTTATCCAGCAATTCCTGTCGCCGCAGGTGATGCGCGATCTGCACCTGTTCGCGATCGTCGATGACGACCAGGACGACATGATCGAGATCGACGCCATTCACGACGAGCGCGGCTATCGCCGGGTACGCGAAGCGCTGTCGGCGCAGTACGCCCTGGGCCAGCGCGAGCCCGATATTCAGGTGTGGGCGGCAGACGTTCACGGCGATCGCTCGCTGACCCTGCGCCACCAGCGTCGTGACCGGCGCGAACTCGACGCCTCGCTGGCACCGGTGCTGCGCTATCTGCATCAGTTGTGGGGCTTTCCGGTGCATCTCGAATCGGTCGAGGATGACGAGGTGGTCGAGCGCCACAGCTGGCCCGAGGCGTGAGGGTGCCGGCGATCGTTGAGGGCGCTTGCAAATAAAGGCGCCTTCTCGCCCCCGGTCAGCCCTTGACCCCTGATGAGATCATCACTGCCTCGGTAACCCGGCGCTGGAAGATCAGATAGGCCAGCGCGACCGGCATCGCCGCCAGTAACGCCACTGCCATCAACCGCGCGTAGCGCACGCCGAAAGCATCGTTGACCTGGGTAATACCGACAGGAATGGTCATCATCGCTTCGCTGTTGACCACCAGAAACGGCCAGAAGAACTGATTCCAGGCCATGATGAAGGTGATGATCGCCAGCGCCGTGGTGATCCCACGGTTGAGCGGCAGATAGACCCGGAAGAGCAGGGTGTAGTCGCCACCGCCGTCCAGTACCACCGCCTCGCGCATCTCCCCGGGCACGGCGTCGAAAAACTGCTTGTAGACGATGATGACCACCGGCACGATCAGCTGCGGCAGGATGATACCGGCCCAGCTGTCGATAAGATCGAGCTGATCCATAAGGATGAACTGGGTAACGACCAGCGCCTGGCTCGGCACCATGAAACTGGCCAGTACCACCACATAGAGCAGGCGCCGCCCGGGAAAGCGCATCTGCGAAAGGGCGTAGGCGCACATCATGCCGGAGACGATCACCAGCAGCGTAATGATCAGCGCGGTGACGATGGAGTTGATATACCAGGTGACAAGCTGCGTATTGAAGATGGCATCGATATAGGCGGACAGGTTGAATTGATCGGGCAGCAGCCCGGCGTTGCGGCTGACGACGTGATCCTCGCTGCGCAGTGAGGTGACCAGTGCCCAGTAGAGCGGAAAGATCCACAGGACGGCCGCCGCCATTGTTATCGCCGTCAGGCAGGCATTTTCGATTTTTCTCGTGCGGGTCATCGCTTTCCTCCTCCCAGCCGCAGGAGTTGAAACTGCAGGACGGAAACCACCATGATCAGCACGAACAACACCAGCGCCACGGCGGAGGCGTAGCCGCCGTTGTTGAGCTGGAAGGCCTCGCGATAGACCATCAACAGCAGTACATAGGAGGAGTTGAAGGGGCCGCCCTGGCTCATCAGATAGACCTGATCGAATATCTTGAGCTGAAGAATCAACTGCAGGGTGAGTACCAGCGCCGTGACCGGCCACAGCAAGGGCCAGGTAATTCGGCAAAACTTCTGGCGACGGCTGGCGCCGTCCAGCGACGCCGCCTCGAATAGGTCGACAGGGATGTTGCGCAGGCCGGCGATAAAAAGCAGTACGTTGAAACCGTTGGTCCACCAGATAGTGACCAGTGCCACCATCGGCATCACCCAGTGTGGATTACGGAATACGGGGATCGGCTTGCCGGTAATGAAGGCCAGCAGGGGTTGCACGATGCCGAACTGGAAATCGAGCATCCAGCTCCAGATCTGGGTGACCACCGACACCGGCAGAATATAGGGAAGAAAGAACAGCGCCAGCATGGTGGCCTGTAGCCGCCCTGAAAGGCGGTTGATCATCAGTGCGATGGCGAGCGCCAGCAGAGTCGTCGGCAATACGGTAAGGACGATGAAGTAGCCGTTGTTTTTCAGCGAGGTGTAGAAGAGGTTGTCGCTCAACAGGCGCCGATAGTTGTCCAGTCCGACCCAGTCTCCGGCACCGATCAGAGGGCCGTTGGTGAAACTCAGCGCTACCATCCGGATGGCGGGGTAGAGAAAGACCAGCGCAAGGATCACCATAAAGGGGGCAACCAGGCTGGCTGCAACGAGATAGTGTCGGCGACGGTTGTGGATCATGGTCATCTTTCTGTCTCCCGGCGCGCTGCCGCACGCTCGCAGGAGCGTGCGGCAGATGTGGTATCAGCGCTGACGCGACTGCAACTCGGATTTGAACTGTGCGATGGCCTGCTCGGGCGATAGATAGCCATTGATGGCTGGCGCCAGGATATTGACGGCGGCGTCGTAGACCGGCGATGCCACGCCGGCGATCGGCGAGCGCGGGTCATACATGGCGGTGTCGACCAGTGCGCTGTAGGTCGCATTGGGTTCCATCTGCTGAAATTCGCTACTCTCGGCAACCGGCTTGTAGGCAGGGATATGACCGGCACCGGCCCATTCCAGTGAGTGCCGCTCCATCCAGCCGATGGCTGTCATGACCGCTTCGCGTTTTTGCGGCGACATCGGGTTGCGCGCGTTGGCGGGGATGGCAAAGGCGTGGCTGTCGGCCCAGCTGGCCGGCTGGTCGAGCAGCATGGGAACCTGCACCACTCCCCAGTCAAAGCCGAGTTTACCGCTCGCCGCGAGATCCTTGACGGTGGGCACCTCCCAGACGCCGTTGAGCATGAAGGCCGCCTCGCCGGAGGTGAACAGCGCCACCGAGGCTTCATAACTGGTCTGCTCCGGCTGCCAGCCCTCATCAAACCAGTGGGTCATGATTTCGATAGCCCGGGTTGCCTTTGCCGTGCTGTCGCCGGGCAGGATCTCTCCATCGGGTGAGATCAGGATGCCTCCCATCTGTTTGAGCAGCGTGAAAAAGATGCGAAAGACCGGGGCGTCTTCGGAGGTGCCATAGGAGAGCGGTACCCGCGACCCGTTGCGGGCCGCCGCCGCCATGGCGGATTCGAAATCCTCGAGACTGTCAATGCCGGTCAGTCTGCCGCTGGCATCGAGATAATCGGTTCCCTGCAGATAGCGCTTGTTGTAATAGAGCACCAGCGCGTGAATATCGAAGGGTACCGCGTAGAGCTGACCGTCGGGACCGCTGGCCGCCTCGATGGCATGCGGGAAGAAATCACTCCTGGATAGCCCTGCTACCTCGAGATCATGGTCGGTGATCGGGCTCAGGACGCCCTCTTCGAGGCCCAGCGGCAGCCGCGACAGGTGCCACGACATGATATCGGGTCCCTGGCCGATCGCTACCGAGGTGCGCACCTTGGTGTAGAAGGGGACGCCCCACTCAAGCGATGTCGCATCGATATTGATGTCCGCATGCTCGTCGTTGAACTGTGAGGTCAGTGCCTTCATACGCACGCCGTCGCCGCCGACGAAAAAGTCCCACCAACTGATGTGCTGCTGCGCGAATACAGTGCCGGGAAGAATCATGGAGGCCAGAGCGATAGCCATGATGCGCTTGCGTAGGAATATCATTGTCCTTCTCCTTTTCTCGTTTGGAGGCCCTGTGCTGCGGTCCTGTGCCTATCTCAGTCGCCGCCCCTGCGAATCGAACACCACCACGTTGGCCGGATCGATACCGACTGCGATCCCGGTACTGTCGGCAGGCGGTTGCGCGCCGCGATATTCGACCACCAGCTCGGTGCCATCAGGGGTACGGGTATGCAGGTAGGAGACACCGCCGAGCGCCTCCACCATCTCCATGCGAACGCGCAGCCCATCGGCATTGGGGTGCAGATGTTCGGGGCGCAGGCCCAGCGTGACCCTGTCGCCGGTAACGCGTTTCGACGCCAGCCGGGCGTGCAGCCGCTGCCCGTCGGCGCCGTCGACGGCGACTTCAATACCTGCGTCGTTCTGTGCAGTGACGTGGCCGTCGAGGAAATTCATTGCAGGAGAGCCGATGAAGCCGCCGATGAAGCGGTTATCGGGGTCGTTGTAGAGTTCCAGTGGCGCGCCCTGTTGCTGGACCATGCCGTTGCGCAGAACGAAGATCCTGTCTGCCAGCGTCATCGCCTCGACCTGGTCATGGGTCACATAGATCATGGTGGCGCCAATGCGGCGGTGCAGGCGTGCCAGTTCGAGGCGCATCTGAACGCGCAGCTCGGCGTCGAGGTTGGAGAGGGGTTCGTCGAACAGAAATACTTTCGGCTGGCGAACAATGGCGCGGCCGATCGCCACGCGCTGGCGTTGACCGCCGGAGAGCTGAGCCGGTTTCTTGTCGAGGTGCTCCTCGAGCTGCAGAATACGTGCCGCTTCCTGCACCATGTCGCGGGTTTGCGCTTTCGAAGCGCGCGCAAGTCGCAGACTGAAGGCCATGTTGTCAAACACGCTGAGATGGGGATAGAGCGCGTAGGATTGAAATACCATGGCGACTTCACGCTCGGCCGGTTCGATGCGAGTTACGTCACGATCGCCGATGCTGATTCGGCCGCTGGTGGTCTCTTCCAGTCCTGCGATCATGCGCAGCAGTGTTGATTTACCACACCCCGAAGGGCCGACGAAAACGCCCAGCTCGCCCTTGTCGACGGTCAGCGAAACGCCTCTGATGACCTCGGTGGTGTCGAAGGATTTCGAAACGTTGGCAAGCTCGATACCCGACATGATCTATACCCCCAGTCGTACGGTGTGCCAGGAGAGCGGTGCCAGCTCGCCCCTGAGACGGTTATCCTCGACACCGAGTCCGTTACCGGGCACGGGAACGATATGGTCGGGACGATCCGGCCCATTGCTCGCCTTCGGATCGTGGCCGCTCATGCTGTGGTGCATGTCCAGACGCGCGCCGTCAAAGCCGTGCAGATCGAGATCGAGGCTGGCCGGCTCGGTGAGATGGCGGTTGATGATGAAGAAGGTGAGTGCGCCTTCGGCGGGATTATGCACTGCGGCGATATCCAGATACTGGACGTCGGAAGCGTTCGGGGCGTTGTAGGTCGGTCCGTCAACTGCGACGCGCAGCGCCCGGCCGCGACCGTAGCGAGAAGCGAACTGAAAGGGCCAGTAGATGGTCTGTCGCCAGGCCGGGCCGCCGCGCTCGGCCCGAATCGGGGCGATCACATTGACCAACTGGGCGATACAGGCAATGCGGACGCGATCGCTGCGGCGGATGAATTCGTTGATCAGGCCGGCTACCAGCAGTGCGTCCTCGAAGTTATAGGTCTCCTCCAGCAGGGCCGGCGCCTCCGGCCAGTCCCACTGCGCAACGCGGCGGTCGTCCTCGTCGCGGTTGTGGTACCAGACGTTCCACTCGTCGAAGCAGATGTAGACATCCCGCGCGGAGCGCTTTTTCGCCTTGACGTAGTCGATGACGCCGGCAATCGTCTGGATGTAGCGCCCGGTCTCCTCGATAGTGGCGAAATAATCCAGAGTATCGCCGCTACGGTTGCCGAAATACTTGTGCAGCGAGATGTAGTCGACGTTGTCGTAGCACTGCTCCAGCACCTCCCGTTCCCAGTCGGGATAACTCGGCATGTGGTCGTGGGAGCTGCCACACACCACGAATTCGGCCGTCGGAGTCAGCCCGCGCAGGGCCTTGGCGGTCTCGTCGGCCAGCCGGCCGTACTCCTTCGCCTCCTTGTGGCCGATCTGCCAGGGGCCATCCATTTCGTTGCCAAGACACCAGAGATTGACATTCCAGGGGTTTTCGACGCCATGACTGCGGCGCAGATCGGACCACCAGGTGCCTCCGGGGTGATTGACGTATTCGACGAAATTGCGCGCCTCCTCGAGGCCACGCGAGCCCAGATTGACCGCCAGCATCATATCGATACCGGCGCTCTCGGCCCATGCGCCGAACTCGTTGATGCCAACCTGATTGGTCTCCCTGGTGCGCCAGGCAAGGTCAAGGCGCACCGGGCGCTGCTCGCTGGGGCCGACGCCATCCTCCCAGCGATAGGCGGAGACAAAATTGCCGCCGGGGTAGCGAATGGTGGGGATATGCAGATCGCGTACCAGCGACATCACGTCGCGACGAAAACCACGTTCGTCGGCCTCCGGGTGATCCGGTTCATGGATGCCGGAGTAGATTGCCCGACCCATGTGCTCTATGAAGGCGGAATAAAGGCGATCATCAATGACGGCAATGGTGAAGTCACGATGGACACTGGCACGAATCTGCATGAAAAGGGCCCCCGGCATTAGTATCAGAAAAAAGGGTTTTATCCGATTTTTTGATATTCAAAGCCGAGAGTGTAAAGGGGTCAACATCGTCAAAGGTCGAATGCCGTGTCGGTGACGCTATTCGACGATGTTCAGGCGTAGCACGATATCCTGGTCATGATTGCCGAAGCCGCGCCCGAAAATATTGATGCCGCCGGGGTGGCGGGCATTCGGGTTGACGCCGATGCGCAGCTTGATGGAGTGATGCTCGGCGAGCCGTAGCTGATCAATAGTGACATCCGAAAGTCTGATGCTATCGATGAAGGTGCCCTGATGATTGACGCTCCAGCGCTTGAGCAGACCGTACTGTGAGCCCTTGAGCTTCCACCATGAGGGGGTAAGGGCGCCGCGCCGGTCGCCGAAATCGCCCGGCGAGGTCCACAGGCCCAGCTCGATGCCGTTGACCGATACCGAAATATCCGATGGCCAGTCGGCATTGGTGCCCGGCACCTCCGAGCTCAGTTCCATGGAGAACTCCAGCGAACTGACCTCGGAACGGGTGAGACGGGCGTTATTGGGGAACTGGTACTCGACGTAGCCGCTGGTGAACCACACCAGGCCCGCTTTCATGCGCTCCGGATTGAAAAAGGTTTCAGGCACATCCAGCATGCCGACGATGTTGTCGGTGGTGCACAGCCCACAGGGCGCGGTGACATCATAGGTCGAGTAAAGCCCCACCGGCATGGCAACTTCGATACTGTTGCTGCCGGTCCTTGCACGGTTGCCGAAAGCAATGACCAGTTCGTCATGCAGGGCCCGGCAAAGTTTCTGTTTGCCCTTGCGTCCCTTGTTCGACCACGTCTCGATAAGTCCGGCCTCCTCGAGAATCGTCAGATGAGAGGAGACCGAGGATTGTGGTAGCGCGAGTGTTGCAGCGATCAGATTGACATTGGTAGGGCCGCGATCATGCAGCAGTTGCAGAATGTCGATTCTGGCGCGAGAGGCGAGCCCGCGGAGCATCGCAAAATCCCTGTAAGGGTCGAGAATCAGGAATTTGCCGCCGGTAGTCGAGGGCATCGGTACGGTCCGTTACATCAATATCATGTTTTCTGATATTAAAAATAATGGCGCCATGACACAAGCGCTCTGCAAAAGCAGAGATCGGGGTCGGTATTGCGGCGGGTGGTGGTTATAATCGCCTGATTCCGTTGGTCGTCACTTTCAGGTGGAGAAGCATAATGGCGCAGGGCGTCGAGGCATGATCGCGCGATTGAGGCGTACCGGTGTGGCCGGCATTCTGATCACAGCGGTGCTTTACGGTCTGTGGTACTGGCAGGAGCGCGATTTTCGCGCGCAGATGAGCTGGATGGGAACGCCGCAGGCGCAGCAGTGGTATGACTGGAAAACCCTGCACCGCACCCTGCGCAACGACGGTTTTCTAACCGGTTGGTCGGATCTGCGCGCCAACCCGCTGTGGACGCTTTATCGCCTCGATCCGATCGCCAATCCACGTGTTGGCGAGCGCCCCGATGCCTTTCACGATGACTGGCGCACGTTCTGGCCGGTCACCAGCGACGACTACAGTGGCAGCGGCTTCGATCGCGGCCATATGGCGCCCAACTACGCCATTGCCGCCGTGCACGGACGAAGCGCGCAGCGCGACAGCTTTCTGATCAGCAATGTGTCGCCGCAGCGTCCCAAGCTCAACCGCCGACTCTGGCGGCGCCTCGAAGAGGTGGTGATCGACGACTTCGCGCCGCGGCTGGGCACCCTGTGGGTAACCGCCGGGCCGATTTTCGACGCCGATATCCGCCGCCTGCCGTCGCTGATCGAGATTCCCGACGCCTTTTACAAGATTCTGGTGGCGCCGGGCTATGGCGGCGGACCCACGCGGATGCTGGCCTTTATCGTGCCGCAGAGTGTGCAGGGCAGCGAGCCGCTGTCGCGCTTTGTAGTGAGCGTCGATGAAGTGGAAAATCGTACCGGTCTGGATTTTTTTGCCGTGCTGCCGGATCGCATCGAAAGCGTGCTGGAATCCGGCGTCGACACAAGCGGCTGGAAACTGTCGCAGTAGCGCGTCATCAGTCGCGGGAATCGATGGCAGGCAAGGCATAAAAGAGAGATGGTGCCCGGGAGAGGACTTGAACCTCCACGACCGTAAGGTCACCAGCACCTGAAGCTGGCGCGTCTACCAATTCCGCCACCCGGGCCGGGTGTCATGCGCTGCCGGCATGATAAAGCAGAGGGGAGCATCGAACGCTTGGTGCCCGGAAGAGGACTTGAACCTCCACGACCGTAAGGTCACCAGCACCTGAAGCTGGCGCGTCTACCAATTCCGCCATCCGGGCGTTCGATCTGTACCTGTGCTGTCTACCTGAATGCGTCGTCCCTGCGACTGTCGTATTCACCACCCTGTTGATGTCACCGACTCTCGAAGAGAAGGATTTTTGACATCGGATGGTGCCCGGGAGAGGACTTGAACCTCCACGACCCTAAGGTCACCAGCACCTGAAGCTGGCGCGTCTACCAATTCCGCCACCCGGGCAGGTGGGCCGAAATAATACGCAAATTTTGTGCTGATGCAAGAGGTGGCCACAGATGGCGTTTAAATTGCGTTAATCTATAGCGACATCGGCCTTTTTGAACTGGAAGTTTGGGTCGGCCTGGTCGCGCCGCTATAATCGTTTCATGAAATATGCCAATTACTCGCGTACTGCTGCCTGCCGTCCCGCCGCGATCACAACACAACCGTTTCAGGGAAGTCATTTATGAGTCAATGGACGCCTGCCGACGATCCGCAAGCGGAACGTGAGGCCAGCCAGTACGATAATCCGGTGCCCAGTCGCGAATATCTACTGCAGATTCTCACCGAGCACGGCAAGCCGATCACCCACGAAAACGTCAGTCGCCAGTTGGGCATCGAGGACGAGGATCGTCTCGAAGCGGTACGGCGGCGGCTTTCCGCCATGGAGCGTGACGGTCAGATTCTGCGTCGCAAGGACGGCGCTTTTGAAATCATCGACCCCTCACTGCTGCTGGATGGCCGGGTCGTCGGTCACCGCGACGGCATCGGCTTTATGGTGCGTGACGACGGCGCCAAACCCGATCTCGTGATTCCGCCGCGCCAGATGCGTCGGCTGTTCGACGGCGACCGGGTGCGGGTACGGATCAGCGGCCGTGACCGCCGCGGCCGCGAGGAGGCCAGTGTCAACGAAATTCTCGAGCGCAACACGCAGACGCTGGTCGGCCACTACCGTAAGCGCGGTCCGGATATCGCCGTGGTCGTACCCGAAAACAGCCGCATCGCTCACGAGATTCTGATCAATCCGGGCGACGAAGCCGGTGCCGAGGATGGCCAGGTGGTGCAGGTGCGCATCACCACTGCGCCGGGCATCCGGCAGCAGGCGCTGGGTGAGGTGACCGAGGTGCTGGGTGAGCGCATGGACCCCGGCATGGAGATCGATATCGCCATTCGCGAGCACGAGATCCCGGCCGAGTTCCCCTATCAGGTGCTCGACCAGATTCGCGGCATGAGCGAAGAGGTGCTGGAAGAGGACAAGGCCCACCGGGTCGATCTGCGTGATCTGCCGCTGGTCACCATCGACGGCGAGGACGCCCGGGACTTCGACGACGCCGTCTGCGCGTGGAAAACGAAGTCCGGTAGCTGGAAGCTGCTGGTAGCGATTGCCGACGTCTCCCACTACGTCGAGGTCGACTCACCGCTGGATGAAGAGGCGCGGGGGCGCGGTAACTCGGTCTACTTTCCCGGCCAGGTGGTGCCGATGCTGCCGGAGCTGCTCTCCAATGGGCTGTGCTCGATCAACCCCGACGTCGACCGCCTCTGCATGGTGTGCGAGATGAACATCTCGCGCAGTGGTGACATCAGTCGCTACAAATTCTACGAAGGCGTGATGCGCTCCCATGCGCGGCTTACCTACACCAAAGTGGGGGCCATGCTTCAGGAGCCGGATAGTGAACAGGGGCAGGCGCTGCGCCGCGAATACAGCAGCGTGGTCAAGCCGCTGGAGTCGCTCTACGGACTCTATCAGACGCTGCGCAAGGCGCGCACCGTGCGCGGCGCGATCGACTTCGAGACCACCGAAACGCAGATCGTTTTCAACGAGGATCGCAAGATCGATCGTATCGTACCGCGTTCGCGCAACGATGCTCACAAGCTGATCGAGGAGTGCATGCTGGCGGCCAACGTGGCCACCGCGCGCTTTCTCGAGAAGCACAAGCTGCCGGCGCTCTACCGCGTACACGCCGCGCCCTCCGACGAGAAGCTCGAAACCCTGCGCACCTTCCTGGGAGAGCTGGGGCTGACGCTGGGCGCCAGCGGTGACAAGGGCAAACCCTCGCCGCAGGATTTCCAGGCCCTGCGCGAGACGGTCAAGGATCGTCCCGATGCCGACATCATTCAGACGGTGATGCTGCGCAGCATGAATCAGGCGGTCTATTCGCCACACAACGAGGGGCACTTCGGGCTGGCCTACGCTGCCTACGCTCACTTCACCTCGCCGATTCGCCGCTATCCCGACCTGCTGGTGCACCGCGCCATTCGTTCGGTGATCCGCGGCTCGCAGGACAGCAAAAGCGTGGAGCGCGTCGAGGGAGCGCCGAAGGACGAAGCGCAGCGCTGGTGCCCCTACAGTTTCGAGCAGATGGTCGAACTGGGCGAACACTGCTCGCTGACCGAGCGGCGTGCCGATGAGGCGACCCGCGACGTCGAGGACTGGCTCAAGTGCGAGTTCATGTCCGACAAGGTGGGCGATATTTTCGACGGCACCATCGCCTCGGTGACCCAGTTCGGCATCTTTGTGCGCCTCAACGAGCACTTCGTCGAGGGGCTGGTGCATATCTCCAATCTGCCCTCGGACTACTACCAGTACGATGCCGAGCGCTTTCAGCTCAAGGGCGAGCGCGCCGGCATCGTCTATCGCATCGGCGACGGCGTGACCGTTCAGGTGGCACGGGTCGATCTCGACGACCGCAAGATCGACTTCTCGCTCACCGAGGCACAGCCGCGCTCGCGGCGCCGGGTACGTAAAAAGCCCGGCGGCGACGATACCGCGCCGGCCGACGAAGCGGGCCAAAAGCCGCCGCGCAAGCGACGCAAGAGCCGTCCCGGCAGGCGTGAGCGCCAGAACCGCCGGGATGAGGAGGGCGGCGAACACACTGCCGCTGGCAAGGCTGACGGTCAGTCGGAGTCCGGGGCCACCGACGCAGCGCAGAGCGACGACGCGCCGCGTCAGCCGCGCAAGCGTCTCTCTCGTGAAGAACACGCTGCTGAAGAGAGTGACGCGCCCGCCGGCGACAGGAAAAAGAAGAAAAGAAAGAGCAAAAAGCGCAAGTCCACCGACGCTGACAGGGGAGAGCAGGGCTGATGGCAGCGAAGGAGGGCGGCAAACGCCGCGCCGGTGGGCGCCAGGCTCAGGCCGGACCCGCCGCGCCGCGCGGGCTCGACCCGGTGCACGGCGTACATGCCGTCGAGACCCTGTTCGACAGCGGCCACTGGCCGAGTGAGCTGTGGCTGCAGGAAGGGCGCGCCCGGGAGCGACTCGAACACCTCATCGCTCGCGCCGTCGAGCAGGGCGTAAGGATCGAGCAGGTGGCGCGTGAACGCCTCGACGCCGTCGCCGAGGGGGCCCACCAGGGCGTCGTCGCCTTCTGCCCGCCGCTGGTGGCGGAAAACGAGGCGAGCCTGTTCTGGCATCTCGAGGCACAAAAGCAGGAAGCACCGCTATTGCTGGTGCTGGATGGCGTCACCGACGTGCACAACTTCGGCGCCTGCCTGCGCAGCGCCGCTGCTGCCGGCGCCGTCGGCGTGGTGGTCTCCCGTGACCGCTCTGCGCCGCTCAATGCCACGGTACGCAAGATCGCCTGCGGCGGCGCCGAAGGCCTGCCGGTCTATCAGGTCACCAATCTCGCCCGCACCCTGGCGCGACTGCGCGACGAGGCCGGCCTGACCGTCGTGGGTGCGGCAGGGGAAGCCCGGGTCAGTCTCTACGATGCCGAACTGAGTGGTCCGCTGGCGCTGGTGATGGGCGCCGAGGGCAAGGGGCTGCGCCCGCTGACCCGTGAACGCTGCGATGTACTGGTCAAGCTGCCAATGGCGGGACAGGTGTCGAGCCTCAATGTCTCGGTGGCGACCGGTATCTGTCTGTTCGAGGCAGTGCGGCAGCGGGCCGAGCGGCTTGCAAGTCGTCCGTAGCATCCTTACAATAGCGCGGTTTCGCGGCGGCAGTGTCCGTAACGCATTGAACTCGGCGCCGCCTATAGCGGCGCCGACATGCTTTTACCGCGCCGCGAATACCAGCCTGTAGTTCACACTGAAGTTTACAGTCTCAGCAGTAGCTACTCCTTGCTTCTCATGCGTCAGGCACCTTTCAGGGTCGCCGCCTGAGGGAAGCTGTCAAACCGAAAGGAGACATCATGCGTCATTATGAAGTCGTGGTTATGGTCCATCCGGACCAGAGCGAGCAGGTGCCCGCCATGATCGAGCGCTATACCAACCTCGTGACCGAAAACGGTGGCACCGTTCATCGTCTCGAGGACTGGGGGCGTCGCCATCTGGCCTATCCGATCAACAAGATCCACAAGGCACACTATGTGCTGATGAACGTCGAGTGCGAGAGCGAAACCCTCGCCGAGCTGGAGAACATCTTCCGCTTCAACGACGCCATCATCCGCAATCTGGTGGTGCGCTGCACCGAAGCGGTCACCGAAGCCTCGCCGATGATGAAGGCGGCCGAGGACAAGGGGCGCCGTCGCGAGCGTTCCGACGACGACCGGCCGCGTGAGCGCTCCGAGCGCAGTGAGCGCAGCGAAAACGCCGAGTCGACCGAAACCGCTTCCTGATTTGCTCTGACAGTCAACCGGAGAGACCCCAATGGCACGCTTTTTCCGTCGCCGCAAGTTCTGCCGCTTCACCGCCGAAGGCGTGAAGTACATCGATTACAAGGATCTCGACACGCTCAAGGCCTACGTGACCGAGACCGGCAAGATCGTTCCCAGCCGTATCACCGGCACCCGTGCGCGCTACCAGCGTCAGCTGTCTACCGCGATCAAGCGCGCGCGCTATCTGGCGCTGCTGCCCTACACCGACAGCCACCAGTAAGTCGTCAGACGCCATGCAGGCTTTTGCACGATGGCTGATGGAGAGTCCGCTGCGGGCGGTCGGCGTTGCCCTGGCAGGCGCTCTGATTCCCTGGCTGTTCTGGCTCTCGGCGACTGTCAGCGCCCTGGTCACGCTGCGTCGCGGCCTGCGGCCGGCAGCACCGGTGGTGATCGCCGCCGCACTGCCTGCCGGCTGGTGGTGGATGCAGGGGGACGCCATCCCGCTGGCCAGCATTTTGCTGGTGACCCTGATGGCCATCATCCTGCGTGAGCGCTTTCGCTGGGGTGAGACACTGCTGGCCGGCGCGCTGGTCGTTGCGGTGCTGATCCAGCTGGGCGTTTTTGCACCGCCCAACGCCGCGCAGCTGATCGCGCAGGTGCGCAGCCAGGCGCCCGAGATCGACAACCTGCTGAGTCAGTATGCGGGTCAGGGGGTCGATGTCGATATGCTGGCGCGTTTGATGATCGCGGCCGTAACCGCCCTGATGGTGATGGTGGCGGCGATTATCTGCCTTGCGCTGGCGCGCAGCTGGCAGGCGGCGCTCTACAATCCGGGCGGTTTCCGCGAGGAGTTTCACCGCTTTCGGCTATCGAAGCTGGAGCTCGCCGGCGCCATCCTGATGGCTCTGGTGGGCGTGGTGGGGGCGCTGCCCGGTGCCGCCCTGATGGCATGGGTGCCGCTGCTGGTGGCCGGTATCGCCCTTGTGCACGGTCTGATAGGTATCAAGTCCATGAGCGGGCTGTGGCTGGTCGGTTTTTATGCGCTTTTGCTGACCACCTGGCCCACGTTAGTGATAGTGCTGCTGCTGGCACTGAGCGACACCTTTGCGGATCTCCGCGGGCGTCTGGCCAGCAGATAACATCAAGAGGTTTACGAGATGGAAGTCATTCTGCTCGACAAGCTCGGTAAGCTGGGTAGCCTGGGTGACCAGGTCAAGGTCAAGCCGGGTTACGGTCGTAACTATCTGGTGCCCTACGGCCTTGCCGTACCGGCGACCAAAGCCAACGTCGAGGCGTTCGAGACCCGCCGCGCCGAGCTGGAAGCCGACGCCGCGGCGCGTCAGGCGGAAGCAGAGCGTCGTGCCGAAGAGCTCTCCGATATCGAGCTCTCGCTGGTTGCTCGCGCCGGTGACGAAGGCAAGCTGTTCGGCTCGATCGGTCCGCGCGATCTGGCCGAGGCGATCGCCCAGGCCGGCATCGACGTGGCCCGCAGCGAAGTACGCATGGCCGATGGCCCGATCCGCCAGACCGGCGAGTACGACATCGAACTGCGCCTGCACGCCGAAGTGCACACCAGCGTGCGCGTGGTCGTGGTGGCCGAGTAACCGCCTGTCCGGGGTTCAATCGGTCATCGAGAGGGGCACTCCGGGTGCCCCTTTTTCATGGTGCGCCAGGCATGGCGCGCAGCGCCGACTAGGCGCTATCCGGTCCGCCGTGGTGGTTGGCTGGATGACTTGGGGGTGAAAGTCCCCTACGGACCCTGGTAGCGGGAACCGTTAGCCGAACAGCAAGGGTGTCCGTCGCGAGGCGGAATCTGAAGGAAGCTGCAGGCAAACTCCTGGCCCGACGAACAGGAACCGCATATGAGGCAGCCACATCCGGGCGAGAGGGCCAAGAAACTCGAAGCCCAATAGCTATCCGGAAGAT
>NZ_KB907872.1 GCF_000382245.1 Kushneria aurantia DSM 21353 | reverse complement strand
TATAGAACCCATCATCGGTCACATGAAAAGCGAAGGATTGCTGTCACGCTGTTATCTGAAAGGGCGCAAGGGCGATCGGATTCATGCGCTGCTGTGTGGTGTCGGCATGAATTTGAGGAAAGTCATGAAGAAGCTCAGGGAGCTTCTTTTTGTCTGTTACTTTTTCCGCTTTTCAGGTCTATTTTGGCGTTATGTCCGGTCAATGATCTTCAATTTTTTGTGCTCATTGGCCAGTATAAGGAGAGCCGAATTCGACTCCCCGGAAAAAATCGGGGTTTAGCAGGGGCGACGATATAGGCACCGATGATGAGCACATCGATCAGCCGACCCGGCTCCTGCTCACGGACGTGCTCGCGTAGCCCACCGGCATAGCGTGAAGCGCTCAGATGCTGGTAGTCGATGCCCCTTTCACGCATCAGGTTGACCACCTGCTCGAAATGCAAAAGCTCCTCCCGTGCCAGCTGCGACATTTTGGTCAGCAGCTCGCTGTGCCCGGTGTAGCGATACATCAGGCTCATGGCGGTGGAAGCGGCCTTCTTTTCGCACTGGGCGTGGTCAATCATCAGCAGGCGCTCGTTGCCCAGCGCCGCATCGATCCACGCCTGCGGCGTGCGACAGGGAAGAAAGGCGAGCAGTTCGTCGGGCATGAGGGTGTCAAACGACTGGGTAGCAGACATGTCGGTACTCACGGTTGGGCAAATCACGGGCACGGATTGTAGCGCTGCCACTACCGTCACCCCAGTCCCCACCTGCCATTAACCCGGTGACGTCATCCAACTGTAAAATTTTGCAATCGCAGTCGATAGAAAATGCAATCTGCGCCATGATTTACGGGACGCAAAAGGCGTGCTAAAAGTTGTTCAGAAACACCGTTCCGTAACCGGGATATCGATCCCGACTTTGCTTGACCGGGAGCAGGAAGCTCCCGCCAATGCAGGACTCATGCAAGGAGATCATGATGAAAGGATTTACTCTGGTTGTTGCACCGCTGTTCGCCTCTGCCGTGGCCATGGCACCGCTGGCGATGGCTGATACCTCCAACGGCATCTACTCCGGCGTCGGCGTGGGTAACACCATCGTTCACGACGCCAACGTTTCAGGTTTCAGCGACAACGCTACCCTGACCAACAGCCGCGTCAGCGACAACAACGATACCGCCCAGAGCGCCTTCGTGGGCTACAAGTTCAACGACTGGTTCTCCACCGAGATCAACTACGCCGATCTGGGCGAGATCGACTACACCAGTGACCAGGGCAGCGGTAACTACAAGACCAAAACCTACAGCCTCAGCGCCATCGGCGAACTGCCGCTGTTCTACGGCGTCTCCGGCTACGCTCGCGTGGGTGCCGCCTACTGGGATGCCGATGCCGAAGGTCCGGCCAGCAACCAGTACGGCACCGATCCGGTTTACGGTCTGGGCCTCAAGTACCAGTTCGAGACCGTGCCGGTCTTCGCCCGCGCCGAATACCGTCGCTACGACATGGACAGCGACTACCGGCTCGACGCCACCATGGCATCGGTCGGCGTCCAGTTCTGATCAGCGCTTATCCCTCCGCTACTGTCAACGGCACCCTTGGGGGTGCCGTTGAGCCTGCTGACAAAGTTGCTGTCGGATCGGAAAAGCCTTTCACGAGGGCGCTATAAATCCTTCCATGGACGCTAAATTCGCCATCCCTGGCGAATAACCCTCGTTGCAGGCTGTTTCCGACCCTCTCCGCAAGGTCTTCACAAGGCTTTTACGGGCTTTGTCATCAATCCGAACGGCCCCTTCGGGGTGCCGTTTTGCTTCCAGCAGCATGACGCTGCTGCAAGGGGCATTTATCTCTCGACTGACGCTCAGTAGTTGCAGCTACTGGGACCATCCGGGTCGGGCATGCAGGCGCGCTGCCCCGAACTGGTGCCCTGATCGTTGACCGTTGGCGACTCGAAAACGAACTCGGTATCGTCACGGCTGGCACAGCCACCCAGCACTGCCAGCGCCATCAAAATCGTCATTGCCGCTGCGGTCAGCCTCATCATAAGCGCTCCTCTCTTTTTACATACCGGTTCGCAAGAGTATAGGCCGCTCAACCCGATAACGGTATATCGTCGACCGCAAGCGCCACGCTCGCCGCGGCGGCGTTTTGCCGACGCCTGCCACTTGACCGTACAATTGCCCTCACTTTCACCTGTACCGAGGGACAACCGGGACTCATGCGCGCCAGTCAACTGCTACTCTCGACACTCAAGGAAACGCCCGCCGACGCTGATATCGTCAGCCATCAGCTGATGCTGCGCGCCGGCATGATTCGCAAGCTGGGTGCAGGGCTCTACACCTGGTTGCCACTGGGGCTGCGTACCCTGCGCAAGGTAGAGCGGGTGGTGCGCGAGGAGATGGACCGCGCCGGCGCCCAGGAGGTGCTGATGCCGGCCGTGCAGCCTGCCGAACTGTGGCAGGAGTCGGGCCGCTGGGATCAGTACGGCAACCTGCTGCTGCGCATTCGCGACCGTCACCAACGCGACTACTGTTACGGCCCCACTCATGAGGAAGTGATCACCGATCTGGTGCGCAACGAAATTCGTTCGTGGCGCCAGCTGCCCAGCAATTTCTATCAGATCCAGACCAAGTTTCGTGACGAAATTCGCCCGCGCTTCGGTGTCATGCGCGCGCGTGAATTCATCATGAAAGACGCCTACTCCTTCGACCTCGACACAGCATCGATGGCGCAGTCCTATCAGCGCATGTTCGATGCCTATGTACGTATCTTCACCCGCCTGAGGCTCGATTTTCGCGCCGTTCAGGCCGATAACGGCGAGATCGGTGGCAGCGGCTCGCATGAGTTTCACGTGCTGGCCGATTCCGGCGAGGACGCCGTTATCTTCTCCAGCGAATCGGACTACGCCGCCAACATCGAAAAGGCCGAGGCGGTACCCGAGCGCCGCGAGCGCCCGGCGCCGAGCGAAGCGCTGCGCCGTGTCGACACGCCCGGCGTGCGCACCATCGCCGCACTGGTGAAAGAGCACGGGCTGAACATCGAACAGACCGTCAAGACGCTGATGGTGCACGGCAGCAAAGGCGGCCTGGTGGCGCTGATGGTACGCGGCGACCACCAGCTCAACGAGATCAAGGCGGAGAAACTCGAAGCGGTCGCTACCCCCCTGAGCATGGCAAGCGAAGCGGAGATTCGCACTGCGGTGGGCGCCGGGCCGGGCTCGCTGGGGCCGATCGGCCTCGACATGCCGCTGGTGATCGACCGCAGCGTGGCGATGATGAGCGACTTCGGCGCCGGCGCCAACAGCGACGACGAGCACTTTTTCGGCATCAACTGGGAGCGCGACCTGCCGCTGCCGCTCGTTGCCGATCTGCGCAACGTCGAAGCCGGCGATCTCTCGCCAGACGGCCGAGGCACGCTCTCCATCGCCCGCGGTATCGAGGTGGGCCACGTCTTCCAGCTGGGCAGCAAATACTCCGAGGCGCTGGGCGCCACGGTGCTCGACAGCAGCGGACAGGCCGTACCGCTCCAGATGGGCTGTTACGGCATTGGCGTCTCCCGCGTGGTGGCGGCCGCCATCGAACAGCATCACGACGAGCGCGGTATGACCCTGCCGGCGACGCTGGCGCCCTATCAGCTGGCGCTGGTGCCGATGAACATGCACAAGTCGCAGGCCGTGCGTGACGCGGCCGAAAACCTCTACCGTGCATTCAGCGACGCCGGCATCGAGGTGCTGCTCGACGACCGCGACGAACGCCCGGGAGTCAAGTTTGCCGATCTCGAACTGATCGGCATTCCCCATCGGCTGGTGATCGGCGATCGCGGCCTCGACAAGGGCGAGCTGGAGTACAAGGGACGCCGTGACGCGGATATCACCATGGTGGCGCAGGACGAAGCGCTTGACTTCATTCGCCGGCAACTGGCCTGAGCGGACCGCTGTGGCGCTGTTTTGCGCCACACTGTTGTTCTCCGCAGGTGTAAACGGCGCGGCACAGTCGCAACCGGTCGCCCCGGCGCTGATTCAGCGCCTCGCCGGTGCGCTCGCCACCACCACGGCCCATGAGGGCGACCGCTTCGATACCACGGTGTGGCTGACCGACATGAGCGCCCGCCTGCGCCCCTGGCTTGAAAGCCGTGATGAGCGGCTGGCGCTGCTGGAGAAGATTCACCGCGAAGCGGCGCGGGCCGGTCTCGACCGCCAGCTGGTGCTGGCGGTGATCGATGTCGAAAGCCGTTTCGATCGCGAGGCCCTGTCTTCAGCCGGGGCGCGCGGTCTGATGCAGGTCATGCCGTTCTGGAAGACGGAAATAGGCCGCCGTGAAGACAATCTTTTCGATCCCGCCACCAATCTACGTTATGGCTGCACCATCCTCGCCTTCTACCTCGAACGCGAGGATGGCGATATCACCCGAGCGCTGGCGCGCTACAACGGCAGCCTCGGCGAGAGCTGGTATCCCGAGCGCGTTATGGCGCGCCTTGATCATCACTGGTGGGTGGAGTAGCGAGCTCAGACGCCGGCAGGTCGCACCTGATGTCGGCCCAGTGAAACACGGTGCTCACGCTGCAAAAGCTCAAGCAGCACGATGACGCGCTCCTCGCCACGGCACTGCATCAGCCTGCCCTGCAGCTCGCGAAACGGGCCTTCGGTAATCTCGATCGCCTGCCCGGGCTGCAAAAGTGGTCGGGTGCCGGATTCGGCCAACGAACCTTCCCGCGCCATCAGCGTCTCGATCAGCCCCTCCGGCAGAGCGATCGGCTCACCCCCGAAAGCCACCAGGCTCACCACACCGCGCGTCGAACGTATCGGGGCGCGATTGGCTTGCGGCGACAGCGCGATAAAAAGATAAGCGGGAAAAAGCGGCTCTGCGACGGCCACATCACGGCCGCGCCGGCGTTTCTCGACGCTGATCTGCGGATGATAGATATCATAACCCTGTCGCTGGAGGTTTTCGCTGGCGCGAAAGGACTCCCCGCCCTTGCACTGTACGGCGTACCAGCGCACGCCGTCGTCTTCTGATGTCGGCATCAAGGCGTCTCCCGGTTGTGGCCGCAACCCTGGCGTTCTGAGAGAATCAGCGCGCTGAAAGGCGTTGACGTGCGAGCGCCTTGCTTTTTAAACACTCTCCAGCTCAACTGGATGGCACCTATTGAAGTCGATCGCTACAGTCACAGCCGCGCTGACGCGCCATGGTATCACCTTCCTGATGGGGCTGGCCGCAGGGTTGCCGCTATTGCTTACGGTCAGCCTGCTGCAGGCGTGGATGGTCGATGCCGGTATCTCGCTGGAAGCAGTGGGCATGCTGGCGCTGCTGGGCGTGCCCTATACGCTCAAGTTTCTCTGGGCACCGCTGCTGGATCGCTATGAACTGCCGATACTGGGGCGTCGACGCGGCTGGCTGGCGCTGGTACAGATCCTGCTGATCGCTCTGATCGTGGCACTGGCGCTGAGCGACCCGGCGCTGGCGCCGGGCTGGGTGGCGCTGCTGGCGCTGGGCATCAGCTTCCTGAGCGCCAGTCAGGATATCGTCATCGACGCCTACCGCCGCGAACATCTGCCCGAGCGCGAGCTGGGCGTCGGTTCGAGTTTCTACACCTACGGCTACCGTATCGGCATGCTGCTGGTTTCCGGCGGCGGCATGCTGATGGCCGATGCTATCGGCTTCGGCAATACCTATCTGGTCATGGCCGCGATCATGGCCGGCTGTTTGGTCGTCACTCTGCTGGCCCCCGAGCCGCACAGCCATCGACCTGCCGAGCGCGGCCGGCTGCGTGACACCTTCATTCAGCCCATCAGCAATTTTTTGCAACGCCCCGGCGCCTGGTGGCTTTTGCTGTTCATTCTGCTCTACAAGCTGGGCGACTCGGTGGCCTCCAATCTGACCATCCCCTTCTACAAGGCGATCGGCTTCAGCAACGCCGAGATCGGCGCTACCGCCAAGATATTCGGCTTCTGGCCGCTGCTGGGCGGCATCTTCATTGGCGGGCTGATCATTTTGCGGCTGGGTATCTACCGCTCGCTATGGTGGTTCGGCCTTTTGCAAATGGTCTCGACGGCCGGTTTCATCTGGCTCAACCATGTCGGCCACTCCATTCCCGCCCTGGCGGCGGTGGTCAGCTTCGAAAATGCCGCCGCCGGCATGGGCACCGCCGCCTTTCTCGCCTTTATGGCGGCGCTCACCGACAAGCGCTTCACCGCCGCCCAGTACGCCCTGCTCTCCTCCATCATGGGGCTGCCGCGCGCCGTGATCTCGGCGCCCGGCGGAATTCTTGCCGAGGCGGTAGGCTGGGATCTGTTTTTTCTGATCTGCACCCTGGTCGCCATTCCGGGGCTGGCGATCCTCTGGTATTTTCGCCAGTGGCGCGACATCACCGACGGTGCCCGATAGCCGTCGAAGGCGGGCGCCCCTGTTCCACCCTCGCGCGCTGCCCGGCAGCGCGCGGATCGAGACGCATGACCATGGCCCTGTTGTCCTTCTCCCTTTCGCGTCAGCACGGTCGTACTCTGCGCCTGCTGGTAGCGACACTGCTGGTCGCGCTGCTCTACGGCTGCGCCAGTGAACGAGGCTTTCAGCCCACCCCGGTAGCCCCCGGCGACAGCGGCCAATCACCGCTGCGCGCCACCAGTTGGCAGGCCCTGCCCGGCTGGCAGGCGGACAACCTGCTGAGCGCCTGGAGCGCTTTTCTGATCAGCTGTCGCACGCTGGCGCAAAAGCCCGACTGGGCAACGGCGTGCAACGACGCACGCCACGTCGATCCCCTCGACAGCCACGCCATTCGACGCTATTTCGAGCATCACTTCACGCCCTGGCGGCTGGCCAACCGCGACGGCACCACGGTAGGCACCATCACCGGTTACTATGAGCCGGTGCTCAACGGCTCAAGGTATCGCCACGGCCGCTATCAGACAGCGCTCTATCGCAATCCCGATGACAGTTCACTGCTCGCCTCATCGCGCGCCGAGTTGATCCGCAGTGGCGTGCTGCGCGGCAGCGAGCTGGTATGGGTCGACGACCCGGTCGAAGCCGCCTTCCTGCAGATCCAGGGGTCCGGGCGCATTCGGCTCGAAGAGGGCGGCGTCATGCGCGTTGCCTTCGCCGGTGCTACCCGGCATCCGTTTCAGTCGTTTGCGCGCGAGCTGCTTGACAACGGCGAGATCACACCCGCCCAGGCGACGCTAGCGGGTATCAAGGCATGGGCACAGCGCCATCCACAGCGGGTTCAGCAGATGCTCAACGTCAACCCGCGCTTCGTCTTCTTCCGCGAACTCGATGACCGCCATGGCGACAGCGACGGGCCGGTCGGCGCTCAGGGCGTACCGCTGACCGCACAGCGCAGCATTGCCGTCGACCCCAACGAGATTCCCCTCGGCGCGCCGGTATTTCTCTCCACCACACAGCCGCTGTCCAACCGGCATCTGCAACGCCTGATGATGGCGCAGGATACCGGTAACGCGATTCGCGGTCGGGTACGCGCCGACTACTTCTGGGGGCATGGCGACGAGGCGGGTGCCAACGCCGCGCGCATGAAGCAGCCGGGGCAGATGTGGGTGCTGCTACCGCAGCGTTAAACGGCGCTCAATTTTCAACCGAGTCACGCAACCAGTTGCTCACCCAATCCAGCGCCCCCGGAGTGGCACGCCACTGCGCCCGCATCAGCACGCGGTACTGCCAGGCCTCGGCGCGCGAACCGGGCGGTGGCGTCTCGCTGTCGAGCGGTTCGCGACGCGGATTGGCGCGGGTCAGCAGATCGAGCACCCAGGGGTTGGCGCGGGCAATCAGTGACAGCGTCTCTTCGGCTTCTTCCTGCCGCGCCAGGCGGTAAAGCGCCAGCGAGCGGCCCAGCAGCAGCCCCAGCCAGCGCGGCTCGTCGCTGTCGATCTGCTCGATCTCGTCGATCAGTGCCAGCGCCTGCTGGTTCTGGCCGTCGCCGAGCAGCTGCTCGAGCAGCAGCTCGCCAAAACCGAGGCTGTCCTCGCGATCCAGCCGCAGCAGCCGCTCGGAGAGCGAACGGGCGCGGCTGCGCGCGCCTCGCTCGATACCGATCACCAGTCCCAGCCCGAGGCGAAACAGAATACGGTTGTCGCCGTCGTCGCGCACAAAGGGACGCTGGAACTGCTCGATACCGTCAAGCCACTGCTCGAAGCGTGCCACCAGCGGCTCGAAGACGGGATCGAACATCCACGGCAGGTTGCCAAAGCGCCCGGTCAGTGCCATGACCAGCTCCTGCAGTATCGCCGGCGTCGACAGCCACTCGGGGTGCAGACAGAGCGCATCGAGCCATTCACGGGCGTCCAGCCAGGGGTCGCCCACCAGCCCCTCCCAGGGCTCCTCGGCACACTGGCTGCCGAACCAGCGCCGCCACTGCTGATAGCGCGCACGATCGAGATCGCCCTGCTGATATTCGACCCGCCCGGCGCTATTGAGGGCGAGCGACAGCCGGGCGCCGGTGCCGCGCTCGACCAGCAGCCGGGTCAGCGCCTCCAGCGGTTCGGCAAGCTCCTCCTCGGCGTAGAGCATCTGCTCGGCGAGGGTGCCGCCCGGGTCGCGCGCCAGCTGTTCGAGAAAGACCTGCTGATCCTCATCGATAGCGCCATGCTGGGTCAGCCGTCGGCGCCAGAAATCGGCGCGCTCACGGGCCTGCTGCGGCTGCCCTTCATGCAGCAGCAGCATGCTTTCGAGATAGGCCAGCGCCGGCTCGTCGGGCATTGCCTTGAGCGTGCGCACGAAAGTTTCGCGAGCGCTCGGCAGGTCATCACTGTCGAGATAGATGAGACAAAGCCGCTTCAGCGCCGCACCGCGCAGGAAATCGGGGCCGCGATCCACCGCACTGTCGAGCAGTGCCGCCTTTTTGCGGGTAAAGCCGCGCTCCTGATAGACATCGCTGAGCAGCTCGAAGGCCGGCTCGCTCTCGCGGGGCAGTGCATACCAGTCCGGGGTGGCAAACAGCGCTTCCAGAATGGTCTGGGCACGCCCCAGCTGGCCGCTTTCGGCGCTGATGACGCCCGCCTCCAGCAGCGCCTGAGCAGGCGCCCGCCCGCTCCCCAGCGCGCGGCGCAGCGTAGCGCCGCGAAAGCGCTGCAGCGACAGCATCCACATCAGTTGTGGCGGAATCGGCCCGGGCAGTACGACACGGGCGCAGCACTGCTCGAAGCGGCGCCCCGAGTCGCACCAGCACGGCTCCCCCGGCTCCGGGTGAGCCAGTGTTTCGATATCGAAATCGAGCCGCTCCAGCGGCGTCTGGTTCCACAGCAGCGGAGCCAGCGCCTGGGCCAGCGCAATGTCGCCCCCCAGCAGCTCGGCGCCCTCATCATGCGCCCACTGGATCAGCGTCGGGTAGCGCTCCTCGCGACGCAGCACTTCGAGCATTCCCCCGGCGAACCCCAGAAGCTGATCAATCCAGGCTGCCAGCATAAAACATCTCCACCGGGTGTATTCTCTGCGCGGTCTGCGCTGGCCGACGCTCGCCATCACCGTCGATGCCGGCCCTTTTTACTGCACGATAGCACGTCCTGCGCGCGCAGCGTGATGCCCATCAATCCATGGGACTGGCCGACCGACGGCGGGAGTGATAACCTGGCAGCCGCCGCCAACGACCCGTCCCCCATGCTGGCGGTGTCACCAGGATTCGGAAATTCCCGCTTGTTTTCAGCTCTTCGCCGCCGCTCCCGCAATGACGCGCCCAGCGTTCGCCTCGAACGCGAAGGGCGCGATCGTATTCGCCGCATCACCCAGGCCGTCGACAAGGTCGCCTGGACCAGCAGTACCATGCAGATCCTGTGGATCAGCGGACCGGTCACCCTGCTGGGTGCCTTCGTCGGTTATCTGCTCGGTTACGGCCGCGGACCGACGATGGAAAACTACATTTTTTTCATCTCCTACGCGCTGATTACCGGCGTCGCCGGTATTGTCGCCAACTTTGCCCACCATCTGACCCGGGGACGCAAACAGGAGCGCTCCGCTGCCCGGGTGTCGCAGGTGATCGACACCCTGCCGGAGATGGTACTGATCACCCGCGATCTGATCGTCGAGAGCCTGGAGGGCGATGCGCGCCGTCGTGAAGCCGCCGCCATGCTGCTGCGCAAGCACGATCTCTCCCCTGAAGGGGTCGAGCTTGCCGCACTGGAGCTGCTCGACGACCCCGAAAGTGCCCGCCTGATCAGCCAGATCGATATCTATCGGCGCCTCGGCCTGCAGGCACGTATCCGTGATCTGGTGGCCCATAGCCGCGACAGCGTCGATCCACGCCTCAATGAACTGGCCGATCTGGCGCCGGAAGCGATCTCGCTGCTGCGCGATCGCCTGGTCGGCCGCGCTCCCGATCTGCACTGCGGCGTGCCCCGCGACGAAAACTTCATCGAGCGTGTGCTGGCCGCCATCGAGGAGGATAACGAGCTGCTGATGACCCTGCAGGATGTCGAGGAGATGATCATTCTCGGCTTCGAGCTGATCTGCGGCCGTCGCATTCCCATGCTCACCTTCCAGTACAGCGGCCGCTGGCTACTGGCGCGTACCCTCGATGACCTCGAACAGGCGCGCTCGCGCTACCGTATTCAGCAGGCCACCGGACTTTCGCGTCTCAGGGCGCTGACCGTCTATCTGGCGGAGTCGCATACGTCGGTGGAAGACGCCGCCGCCGGTCTGCGCGCCGAGACCCTCGCCAGCCGCTGCCGTGACGCCATGGACAGGCTGGCCGAACAGATTCAGCAACTGGCCGTCGAGGTCGCGGCCGGACACAGCGAGCAGCGCCGCGAACTCAGAAACCGCGCCGATACGCTGACCAACGCGCTCAAACTGTTTCGCACCGTGGAGGAGAGCTATGACCGCATTGGCCGCAGCCACGCCTCGCTGATTCGCCACTCCCAGCGCTGGGAAGCGATGACCGAGCAGATGAGCGACAATGCCACCCGTCTGCAGGTGGGGCCCGGTCAGCGCGGTCTGCGCATTCACGAAAACCATATCGAATTGACCGACAGCGAGAAGGGGCGCGTGTGTCGCCACCTGTCGCGCTACCTCAAGGAGACTCGCGCCGAGCGCGAGCGCCCGCGCGACGGCGATACCCGCATCAGTCCCGAACGCCACGAAGCGGACGTCGAGATGGCCAAGCGCATGGCGATCGAGATCGCGCTGGCGCTCGATCCGCATATCGGCCTGTCGCGCCCGGAGGTGCAGCGCGCCATCAATGCCACCAACGCCGCCTACTTCGGTCATCTCGAACCCGATCTCTCTGCCGCCGCCAAGGCGGCGCTGGGCGCCGCGATGGTCAACGAGATCAACGACGACCTGTCGCGCAGCGCCGAGTCGCTGGCCATCGCGCTGGTGCGCCACTACCACGTGGCACTGGAGCCGGAGGCGGTAAAATTTCTGCATCGCCAGTACGGCGCGCGCGAAAGCACCCTCAACATGCTCTCCAACATCGACCAGCACGCCATGCACCGTAACGTCAGCATGCTCAGCCAGCGACCGCCCAGCGTCGGCAACGTGCCGCGACGCTGGTACCGGGCGCTGGTCAGGGCGCGCCGCGCGCTGGGATAGCAGTCGGCAAGCGGCCACGCTCACACTCTTGAAGCGACGCCCGGCCACCATGCCGTGCCTCAACGGCCGTGGTATATTGCGCGGGTAATGTTCACTCATTCGGAGTTCCCATGACGCTGACGGAAGAGGATATCGCCTATCTCAAGGCGCACCTCGGCGAGTGGCTGGCCGAGCAGAGCCTGGGCAAGCCGCCGGCGGTCTACGAGGTCGAGCTGCGCGAGCGCATGGTGCGTGTCGAGGAGGAGCTCAAGCATCAGCGTGAGCTGATGCGCGAAGGCTTTGCCCAAACTGACAGGCGCTTCGAAGAGCAGCGTCAGGAGATGCTGGCCCGCTTCGAACAGGTCGACAAACGCTTCGAACAGGTCGACAAACGCTTCGAACAGATCGACAAACGCTTCGAACAGATCGACAAACGCTTCAAACAGGTCGACGATCGTTTTGATACCATGATGAAACGCCATGACCGCCAGTTCATGTGGCTGATCGGTTTCATTGCCACCGTCGGCGGTCTGGTCGTGGCACTGGTCAAACTGCTCTGACAACACCGCCAACGATTCCTGCATGCAGCTGATCATTGCCGAAAAACCCTCGCTGGGACGCGCCATAGCCGCCGCCCTGCCGGACAGCTTCCGCCGCGAAGAGGGTGCCATGGTGGGTGACACGATCACCGTCAGCTGGTGCTTCGGTCATCTGCTCGAGCAGGCCGCGCCAGAGGAGTACGAAGCACGCTTTAAACAGTGGCGCCTCGATCATCTGCCCATTCTGCCCACCCGCTGGCAGCTCACCCCGCGGGCGCAGGCAAAACAGCAGCTCGCCCTGCTCAAAAAGCTGATCCGCCGTGCCGAGGCGGTGATTCATGCCGGCGACCCGGACCGCGAGGGCCAGTTGCTGGTGCAGGAGACGATCGAATACCTGGGCTGGCAGGGGCCGGTCAAACGGCTGCTGATCAGCGACATGAATCCGCCGGCGGTGCGCCGCGCCTGGCAGTCGCTACAGGACAACGCCCGCTTTCAGCGTCTTTATCAGGCGGCCCTGGCACGCGCCCGCGCCGACTGGCTGTTTGGCATCAACCTGACCCGCGCCTGGACGCTGACCGGCCAGCAGGCCGGCGTCGACGGCGTGCTCTCCATCGGCCGCGTGCAGACGCCGCTGCTGGGGTTGATCGTGCGCCGTGACCGGCTGATCGAGAACTTCGAGCCGGTCGACTTCTACCCGCTGTGGGCCGATTTCAATCTACCCGGCGGCGCCCTGCGCGGCTGGTGGCAGCCCGGCGAGCAGCATCGCCTCGACGACCAGCGGCGGCTGCTCGACCCGGCAGCGGCACACGCGCTGGCCGAGCAACTGCCCGGCAGCCGCGCCGAGGTCAGCGAGGTGGAAGAGAAAGCGCAGCGCCAGGGGCCGCCGCTGCCCTATTCGCTCTCCACTCTGCAGATCGACGCCGCACGGCGCTTCAAAATGCCTGCTCAGCGGGTGCTGGATACCGCCCAGCGCCTCTACGAACGCCACCGCCTCATCACCTATCCGCGCTCCGACTGCCGCTATCTGCCGCGCGACTATCTCAAGGGGGTTGCCGAAACGCTTACCGGCGCCTGTCGCGGCAGCGAACGGTTGTCGAGCTGGCTGTCGGGGGCCGACACCAGCCGCCGTTCGCGCGCCTTCAACGACGAGCGCGTCGGTGCCCACCACGCTATCGCCCCCACCGGCCGCACAGCGGGCGCGCTGTCGCAGGACGAACAGCAGGTGTTCGAACTGGTCACGCGCAACGTGCTGGCGCAGTTCTATCCCCCCTTCGAGTACCGTGACAGCCGTGTCACCCTGAGTGCCTGCAGCGAGCGCTTTATCGCAAAGGGGAGGCGTATTGCCGCGCCGGGCTGGCGGGTACTGTTCAACACGCCGGAAGAGAACCCGCTGCCGGCCGTCACGAAGGGCGAGACCGGGGAAGTCGTCGACTGCGCGGTGGAAAATCGCCAGACCCGGCCACCGGAGGCCTTCAACGACGCCAGTCTGATCAACGCCATGACCCATGTGGCACGCTACGTGGAAGACGCCCGGGTGCGCGCCACGCTGCGCGAAACCGACGGCCTGGGCACCGAGGCGACCCGTGCCGGCATGATCGAAACACTGCTGAGCCGCCACTACATTGTGCGCCGCAGCGGCTCGATTCACGCCACAAGGCGCGGCCGTGGACTGATCGATGCGCTGCCCGAAGGTCTCTCCGGGCCTGAACGTACCGCCCTGTGGGAGCAGCGACTGGCCGCGGTGCGCGACAGCGACGCCTCGATGGAAGACTTCGTGCGCGACATGACCACTGAGCTCAAACGGCTGATACCGACGGCCGATGTGGAGCGTCTGAAGGCGGCCATGCGCGACGCCGGCGGCGAACAAGCGCCGCCCTCCGAGCGTGATCAAAAGGGACGTCGCGGCAGCGCCGGCAGGCCGCGCAGACGCTCGGGCAGCACCAGTGGCTCACGGCGGAAGAAGTCGAAATAGTGCCCGACACAACAACGCCGGCCCCGAGGCCGGCGTTGTGGCGAAAGCGCTGACGCTGCGTGTTATTTGGCAGCGTTGTAGCGCTTCTCGACCTCTTCCCAGTTGACCACGTTCCAGAATGCCTTGAGGTAGTCCGGACGACGGTTCTGGTAGTTGAGGTAATAGGCGTGCTCCCAGACGTCAACGCCCAGGATCGGCGTGGCGTCACAGCCGCCGTAGGCCGCCGAGGAGACCGGGCTGTCCTGATTGGCAGTGGAGACGACGTCCAGCTTGCCATTCTTGACCACCAGCCACGCCCAGCCGGAGCCGAAACGGCCCTTGGCAGCGTTTTCGAACTTCTCGGCAAAGGCTTCGACGCTGCCGAAAGTGCTCTCGATCTCGCCCATCAGGGTGGGGAAATCCTTCAGACCGCGAGCGTTGGGCGTCATCACCTGCCAGAACAGACGGTGGTTGGCGTGACCGCCGGCGTTGTTGCGAAGTGCGGTACGCTGCTCTTCCGGCACGCGGTCGAGCTGCTTGAGCAGATCTTCCGGCTCCAGCGTTGCCAGCTCCTGGGGGATCTTCTCGAGAGCGGCGTTGGCGTTGTTCACATAGGTGTTGTGATGCTTGCCGTGGTGGAGTTCCATCGTCTGCGCATCGATGTGCGGCTCCAGCGCATCAAAGGCATAGGGCAGTTCGGGAAGCTTGTAAGCCATGGTCCAACTCCTTGTTTGCTCTGAAAAGCGGATTGCGTCCGGCGATCGAGCGTTGCATTCGACCGCCACTTCGTTCAAAAGGGTCAACGCAGCACGCCGCAGCGAACCAACGCGATAACCTGTAAAGTTAGGTCTCTTCAGACACTTTTCAAGACGCGCGGGGCAATATTGCTGATTGCATTCGCCTATGACCCGCTCGCCCCTGCTCATCGGCCCGCCGGGACAACTCAACCGGTATTGCGCAGCCCCGCCGAGATGCCCGCCATGGTCACCATCAGTGCCCGCTGCAGGTCCGGCGACAGCTGGTTGTCCTGCTCGCGACTGCGATACAGAAGCTCCGCCTGCAGGCCGTGCAGCGGGTCGATATAGGGGTTGCGCACGTCCACCGCCTGACGAATCAGCGGTGCGTGCTCCAGCAGATGCTGCTGGTCGCGAATGGCAAGAAGCGTCTTCTCGAGCCCCACCAGCCGCTCGCGCAGCGATCTGCCCAGCGCCCTGGAGGCCTCGTCGCCGACCAGTCGCTGCTCGTACCAGGCGTTGATATCGACATCCGCCTTGGCCAGCAGCATCTCCAGCATATCGAGGAAGGTGCCGAAAAAGGGCCAGTTCGTCATCATCTCGCGCAGCTGTGCCAACCCTGCGTCGCTTTCGATGCGCTCGCCGAAGGCGGCGTCGCTGCCCAGCCAGGCGGGCAGCATCAGGCGTGTCTGGGTCCAGGCAAAGATCCACGGAATGGCGCGCAGCGTTTCGACCCCGCCGGTGGGGCGGCGCTTGGCGGGCCGCGAGCCGAGCGGCAGGCCGGAAAGCGCCGTCTCCGGCGTGACGGTACGGAAGTAGGGCACGAAGGCCGGATCTTCACGCACAATCCCCGAATAAACCTCGTGGGCGCGGGCGGCAAGGCGATCCATTTCATCGCGCCACTCGGGCAGCGGCTCGACCGGCGGCAGCAGCGTCGCCTCCAGCACCGCGCTCAGATAGATCTCCATCGAGCGCACCGCGATGCGCGGCTGGCCGAACTTGAAGCGAATCATCTCGCCCTGCTCGGTCACCCGCAGGCTGCCCTGCACCGAGCCCGGCGGCTGGGACAGAATTGCCGCATGAGCCGGGCCGCCGCCGCGCCCTACCGCCCCGCCGCGGCCGTGGAACAGGGTCAGCGTCACCCCGTGGCCATCGCAGATCGCCACCAGCCGCTCCTGGGCGCGATACTGCGCCCACGCCGCCGCCAGCTGGCCGGCGTCCTTGGCGGAGTCGGAGTAGCCGATCATCACCTCCTGGCGATTACCGATCAGTTCACGATAGGCGGGCATCGCCAGTAGTTCGTCGATCACGCTACCGGCGCGATCAAGGTCGTCGAGGGTTTCGAACAGCGGCGAGACAGGCAGAAAGATACCGCCCCCCGCCGTTTTCATCAGCAGCGCCACCGCCAGCACATCGCTCGCCTGACCGGCCATCGAGATGACATAGGAGCCCAGCGCCTCGCTGTACTCCGAACCGATCACGGCGAAGGTGTCGAGCACTTCGCGCACCTCGTCGGAACAGGGCCAGTCAGCGGGAATCAGCGGCCGGTTGGAGGCCAGTTCAGTGAGCAGAAAATCGCGCCGTTCGGCCTCGCTCCATTGGGCATAATCGCCGATTCCCAGATAGCGGGTCAGCTCGCTGAGGACGTCGCTGTGTCGGGTCGACTCCTGGCGGATGTCGAGCCGCGTCATGGTGGTACCAAAGCAGGCCACGCGGCGCAGGGTATCGAGCAGTGCGCCATTGGCGATCGCCTCCAGCCCGCAGGCCATCAGCGAGCGATAGCAGGCTTCCAATGGCGCCAGCAGCGCCTGCTGTGTCTCCACCGTTGGGCGCTCACCGCTCCAGCCACTGCCCTCCCAGATCATCTGTGCCTTGTCGCGGGTCGCCGCCAGACGCTGCTCGAGGTCGCTCAGTACACGTCGATAGGGCTCCGGGCAGGGACCACCGGCCAGCTCGACCAGCTCATCGGTGGCCTTCCACATCGACAGTTCGAGGCGCAGCTGCTCGACGTCACGGCGAAAGCTCTCGGCGGCGCGGTGACGCTCCAGCAGCAGCACCTCGCGGGTTACCTCGGAGGTGACGTTGGGATTGCCGTCGCGGTCGCCGCCCATCCAGGAAGCAAAGCGGATCGGCGAGGCGTCCAGCGGCAGACGCCGGCCGGCGCGGGCCAGCAGCAACTGGTCGAGCTCGCGATAGAAGGTCGGCACCGCCTGCCACAGCGACTGCTCGATCACTGCCAGCCCCCAGCGCGCCTCATCGACCGGCGTCGGCCGCTCGGCGCGGATCTCGCTGGTATGCCAGGCCTGGCTGACCAGCTCGGCCAGGCGCGACTGCAGCTGCTCGAGACGCTCGGGGTACTCGTCGGCACCGCCCAGCGCGGTCAGACACTCGTTGATGGCGTCGTACTTGCGAATCAGGGTGCGCCGTACCACCTCGGTGGGATGCGCGGTGAGCACCAGCTCGACGCGCATCGAAGCGATCCGCTCGAGCAGCGCTTCGCCGTCGTGACCGGCCTCGTCAAGACGTTCGAGCAGCTCGTCGAGACGCGGCTGGGTGCCGGGGCGATAGTCCTCGACGCGGCGAAAGCGGCCGCGATAGTGCTGCTCGGCGAGGTTGGCAAGGTTGAGAAACTGGTTGAAGGCGCGACACACCGGCAGCATGCTCTCTTCCGGCAGGCTGCGCAGATAGTCGATCAGTTCGGCGCGCCCCTGGGGGTCCTGACGGCCGCGCTTGGCCAGCGCGCGAATCGTTTCGATACGTTCGACGAAGGGCGCGCCGAGATCATCGGCAATGGTGCGACCGAGATTGTCACCCAGCAGCCGCACGTGCTCGCGCAGTGACGCATGTAGAACGTTGTCCGCCAGCGTGCCGTCATCGGCGGGGCTGGAGACGTCGGGTGAGTGCTGAGACATGAAAGGCTCCGTACCGGGCTGGTGGACAAGGCCTTGAGCCTGGCGCGAGCCAGCCACAACCACAACACTACACTGCCCGCCTGCGACCAAAGTCGCAGGGCGGCATAATCACTCGCGCCGTTTGGCGGCCTGCCAGTAGCCCTCAAGCGTCGCCAGGTCGCAAACGCCGATGTCGTCGCCGGCCTCGCGTGCGCACTGCTCGACGAAGCGAAAGCGCGACTCGAAGCGCGCGCCGGTGCCGCGCAGCGCCTGCTCCGGGTCGACGCCCAGATGACGCGCCAGATTGACCACCGCGAACAGCAGATCGCCCAGTTCGGCCTGCATGCGCTCGCTGTCGTCGGCACCAATCTCTGCTTCCAGCTCGCCCAGTTCTTCGTAAATCTTGTCCAGCGCGCCACGATGGTCGGGCCAGTCGAAGCCGGCGCGAGCGGCACGTTTCGACAGTTTGTGGGCGCGCGACAGCGCCGGCAGCGCGCGGGGAATGTCATCCAGCAGCGAGGTCGTGGCGGCCCGGGTGCTGCGCGCCTCGCGCTCGTCGGCCTTGAGCGCCTCCCAGCGCTGTCCTACCCGAGCGCTATCCACCTCGGCCGCCGGAACGCCCTCACGGCGTGAGTCGAGCCGCCCGGCGGGAAAGACATGGGGATGGCGCTCGATCATTTTGGTGGTGAGGGTATGCACCACGTCGTGGAAGTCGAAACGCCCCTCCTCGGCGCCGAACTGCGCGTAATAGACCACCTGAAACAGCAGATCGCCCAGCTCGCCGGGCAGTTCATCGAAGGCGCGCCGCTCGATGGCATCGGCGACCTCATGAGCCTCTTCCAGCGTATGCGGGACGATCGAATCCCATTTCTGGTGCACATCCCAGGGACAGCCCTGCTGCGGGTCGCGCAGCACCGCCATCAGGGTCAGAAGGTCATTGAGGTCGTAGCGCCCATCGGTCATCGCTGTGTCCCGCCGTCAGGTGCCACCGCCGCCCTGGCGCAGGCGGCGAATATCGGTCACGTTGGTCAGTTGGCTGATACGGTTGATCAGTCGCGACAGCACGTCCAGCCCCGAAACTTCAAGGGTAATTTTCAGCGTCGCGAGATGATCGTCGCGATCGGTAGCCGTGTTGACACCCAGCACATTGACCTTCTCGTTGGAGAGAATACCGGTCACGTCGCGCAGCAGGTTGGAGCGGTCCCAAGCGCGAATCTCGATGTCCACCGGATACTGGATCGGCTGCTGGCGCCCCCAGTCCACCTGTACGATGCGCGCCGGTTCCTCGCTTTTGAGCTGCAAAATGTTGGGGCACTCCTGGCGGTGCACGGTCACTCCGCGCCCCTGGGTGATGAAACCGACAATCTCGTCACCCGGCACCGGATGGCAGCAGTTGGCCATCTGCGTCTTGAGATTGCCCACCCCCAGCACGGTGATGCTGTCGCTGGACTCCCTGGCCCCGTGGCGCCGCGGCCGGGTCAGCAGCCGGTCAAGCTCCTCGTCGTCGTCGCTGTCGCCGAACAGCTGCTGTGCCTGGTTGAGCACCTGGCCGATGCGCAGATCACCGGCGCCGATGGCGGCGTACATATCCTCGATGCCGGTGTAGTTGACCGCTCGCGCCAGCCGCTCACGGTCGAGTTTTTCCAGATCGAGGCGGCGGAACTCACGCTCCAGCAGCGCCCGCCCCTCGTCGATATTCTGCTCGCGCGCCTGCAGCTTGAACCACGACTGAATCCTGGCCTTTGCCCGTGAGGTGCGCACATAGCCCAGCGCGGGGCTCAGCCAATCGCGGCTGGGGCCACCGCTGGTGGCGGTCAGAATCTCCACCTGCTGGCCGGTACGCAGGCGATAGGTGAGCGGTACGATGCGACCGTCGACCTTGGCGCCGCGACAGCGATGGCCCACCTCGGTATGTACCCGGTAGGCGAAATCGATCGGCGTGGCGACACGCGGCAGATCGATGACGTGGCCGTCGGGAGTGAACACATAGATGCGATCCGGGGCGATATCGGAGCTGAAGCCCTCGCTGAGATCGGTAATTTCGCCGACCTCCTCCTGCCACTCCAGCACCTGGCGCAGCCAGGCGATCTTCTCTTCGTAGCCGCGGCTGCGATTGTCGACGTCGTGACCCTTGTAGCGCCAGTGGGCACAGACTCCCAGCTCTGCTTCTTCGTGCATCGCAAAGGTGCGAATCTGAATCTCCAGCACCTTGTTCTCGGGGCCAAAGACGGCAGTATGCAGCGACTGATAGCCGTTTTTCTTGGGGTTGGCGATATAGTCGTCGAACTCGTTGGGCACGTGGTGCCACAGCGAATGGACGATGCCCAGCACCGTATAGCAGTCGGTCACCTCGGGCACCAGCACCCGCACCGCACGCACGTCGTGGACCTGCGAAAAGTCGATGCGCTTGCGCTTCATCTTGCGCCAGATCGAATAGATATGCTTGGCGCGCCCGGAGATGTCATGGCGGGTGATGTTGTGCGCTTCCAGCAGATGTCTGAGACGCTGTACCACATCGCTGATGTAGCGATCGCGGTCGAGGCGCTTCTCCGCCAGCTGCAGGGCGATGGCCTTGTATTCGCTCTCGTGCAGATAGCGAAAGGAGAGATCCTCCAGCTCCCACTTGAGCTGGCCGACGCCGAGACGATGCGCCAGCGGCGCATAGATGTCGAATACCTCACGGGCCACCCGCTCGGCGCGCTCACGGGAGCCGTCACGCACGTGACGCAGCATGCAGGTACGCTCGGCGATCTTGATCAGCGCCACCCGCACGTCATCGATCATGGTCACCAGCATCTTGCGCAGGTTCTCCTGCTGATTGTGCTGGCTCATGCCGCTGTCCGGCGCCTGCAGCTGAGAGATCGCCGCCATGCGCAGCACGCCGTCGACCAGACCGGCCACCTCGTGGCCGAATTCACGCTCCACCGCGGCCACGGTGACCAGCTTTTCGCGCACGCTGCGATACAGCACGGCGGCGGTAATCGCCTGCTGGTCGAGCTTGAGTTCGCCGAGAATGTCGGCCATTTCAAGGCCGATGCGAAAGGCGGAGTAGATATCACGCCAGGCCGGCTGCGCACTTGCGGCTTTATCATTGACGCCGGCGGCATAGCGACAGGCGTGCTCCAGCGCCGCCGGATCGCGCAGACTGATCTCGTGTTGCAGGCGCGCGACCCAACTGGAAATATCGACGCGCCCTGTGCTGTCGAGCGGCTGATCTTCGCGAACCTTGACCATATCGCAGCTGTCCCGTTGTTATTGCAGACCCTTATGGCGGCGTCCCACCCGGAAGGTATTGCTGAATCACGTCTCTCCGGGAGAAAGTTTCCACAAGGGCGCTATGAACCCCTTCATGGGCGCTACTTTCGACATCCATGTCGAAAGACCCTTGCGGCAACTTTTTCCCGGCGCCAGGCGCATGGCACTGTTTTAAAATGCGCTCTTTGGGCGGTATCAGACCCGATAGCGATCAAGCACCAGCAGCGCTTCGAGATGCGCGGTCTGGGGAAACATGTCCGCCACCAGTGCCTCGCTGATGCGGTAGCCACCCCGCACCAGAAGATCGATGTCACGTGCCAGGGTCGCCGGCTCGCAGGAGACGTAGAGAATGCGCGCCGGGCCGCGCTCGGCCAGCGCTTCGCACAGCGCCATGGCACCACCGCGCGGCGGATCGAGCAGTGCCACGGCGCAGTGCGACGGCCACTGCGGTGCACTGGCAAGATCGACACAGTGCGCCGTGAGTCGCTCCCCCTGACCGGCCCGGCGCGCATTGTGCTGCAGCCTGCGCACCATCGTCTCGCGCCCTTCATAGGCGATCACTTCGGCGCCCGCGGCGGCCAGCGGCAGTGAGAAGTTGCCCACGCCGGCAAACAGATCGACGATCGTCGTCCCCTCGGCGGGTGTCGCATGGGCCAGCACCTGTGCCACCAGCTGTCGATTGACCGCCGCGTTGGCCTGCAGAAAATCGCCGCTCTCCACCTCGACCGGCGGCCCATCGTCCAGCGGCCGGTAGGTCAGGCAGCGCTGTGGCTCGCCGTCGAGTCGCTCGAGACGCCGCGGCGCGCGCTCGCTATTGTGCTCGGCGTCGGCATCGCGCCGCTCTTCGTCTTTAGGCGCATCCCGGCTTTCGCTGCCGTCGGCCCCGAAGTCGAAGGTCAACAACACGCCCCGCTCGGCGGCAAAGGCCTGCCAAAGGGCGATATCGCCGGACACCCGGCGCAGCTGACGCAGCTGACGCAGCGTCAGCATGATCGCGTCATCCCCGGCCATCAGCTCGATATGGCCCAGCCGACGCGGCGCCTCGAGGCTATCGACCACCTCGCGCAGGGGCGACAGCAGCGCTTCCAGGCGCGGTTCCAGAATCGGACACCGGGTAACGTCGAAAAGTCGATCCTGACCGCGTAGGCGGTAGCCGAGATGGCGCTGGCCATCGCGGCCGACACGTACCCCGAGCCGCGCCCGGCGGCGATAGCCCAGCGCCTCGCCGCAGAGCAGCGCAATCTCCGGCAGTTCGATAGCGTGGCGCTGGAAATGCTCGCGCAGTACCCGGCGACGGTGTTCCTGCTGGCCGGCGCTGCTCAGATGCTGCAGATCACAGCCGCCGCAGCGACCAAAGTGCGAGCAGGGGGGCTCGACGCGCTCGGGCGAGGCCGTCAGCACACGCCTGACGTGGGCCTCGTCAAAGCGCCCGCGCTGGGTATGTACCGCCACTTCGACACGCTCGCCGGGCAGCGCGCGATCGACGAACAGCGTCTTGCCGTCGGCATCGCGAGCCACGCCGCGGCCGTCGTGCGCCAGCCGCTCGATGATGACCGAAGCGCCGTCGTTGCCGTCACCGGTGGCGGACTCGCGTCGCTTGCGCTGTGCCCGGCGCGGCGTGCGCTGCTGCCCCAGCATGGCCATATCAGCTCTGCTCCGGCGCGTAGAGTCCGGTGGAGAGATAGCGGTCACCGCGATCGCAGACGATAAAGACGATCACGGCGTTGTCCAGCGTCTCGGCGAGACGCAGCGCGCCGGCCAGCGCACCGCCGGAGGAGACACCGGCGAAGATGCCCTCCTCGCGCGCCAGCCGGCGCATATGTTCTTCCGCCTCCTGCTGGCCAATATCGACGACGCGATCGACCCGGCTCTGCTCGAAGATACTCGGCCGATAGGCTTCCGGCCAGCGGCGAATGCCGGGAATGCTGGCGCCATCCTCGGGCTGCAGGCCGATGATCTGCACTGCGGGGTTCTGCGCCTTGAGATAGCGCGAGGTGCCCATGATGGTGCCGGTGGTCCCCATCGAACTGATGAAGTGGGTAATCTCGCCGCCGGTCTGGCGCCACAGCTCGGGACCGGTGGTCTCGTAGTGCGCCAGCGGGTTGTCATGGTTGGCGAACTGATTGAGTGGCCGGCCCTCGCCGCGCGCGATCATCTGCTCGGCGAGATCGCGGGCGCCCTCCATGCCCTCTTCCCGGCTTACCTCGATCAGTTCAGCGCCGTAGGCGGCCATTGCCTGCTTGCGCTCGCTACTGGCATTGGCCGGCATGATCAACTTCATGCGATAGCCGCGAATGGCGGCGGCCATGGCCAGCGCAATGCCGGTATTACCGGAAGTCGCCTCGATCAGAGTATCACCCGGGCTGATCTCGCCGCGCGCCTCGGCGTGGGTCAACATCGACAGCGCCGGACGGTCCTTGACCGAACCCGCCGGATTGTTGCCCTCCAGCTTGGCCAGCAGCGTATTGCTGCCGGCGCTGATGCGCTTGAGCTGCACCAGCGGCGTGTTGCCGACGGTGGATTCAATGGTGGGGTACTGCATGGCTGGGCTCCCTGGGGCGACAGGCGACCGCCGAGGCCGCGCCGCCGCACAATAAGATACTCGTATTATAAAGGCTGGCCGTGGGTGTCGTCAGTTGTGACATCCGCGGTACCGCGACTGTCACCACCGGCCAGGCGTGCGGCGCGCTGGAGTCTGGCGCTGTCGCGGGCGCCGACCATCAGCCGCTTCATCTCCGCAACCGCCTCGGCAAGCCCGCTGAAGGCGGCGCGCGCGACAATGGCATGGCCGATGTTGAGTTCGTTGCACCAGGCCAATGCCGCGACCGCCTCGACGTTGTGGTAATGCAGGCCATGACCGGCATTCACCACCAGGCCCATTTCAAAGGCCATCTCCCCCGCCGCGGCGATACGCTCGAACGCCACCGGCGCGTGCTCACGCGATGCTTCGACCCAGGCCCCGGTGTGCAGCTCGACCACGGGGGCGCCGACCTCGAGAGCGGCGCGAATCTGATCGGGATCGGGATCGATGAACAGCGATACCTCACAGCCCGCCGCCTTCAGCCGCCGACACGCCGCCGCGATGCGGTCGCGATTGGCGACCACGTCGAGACCGCCTTCGGTGGTCAGCTCGGCGCGCTTTTCCGGTACCAGGCAGACATTGGCGGGCCTGATCCGCTCGGCCAGCGCGATCATCTCCTCGACCACCGCCATTTCGAGATTGAGACGGGTATTGAGCATGTCGGCCGCCCGCTCGATATCGCGATCCTGAATGTGGCGGCGATCTTCACGCAGGTGCATGGTAATACCGTCGGCGCCGGCCTGTTCGGCCAGCAGCGCAGCCTGAACAGGATCGGGAAAGCGGGTGCCGCGCGCCTGACGCAGGGTGGCAATGTGATCGACGTTGACGCCCAGCAGAGGGCGCGACGGCCAGCCGCCGGTGCGCGCCTTTGACGGGGAGGCCCCGATAAGTTCGGCCATGATGAGGCTCCTTGCGATGTCAAAGTGAGAGAGGGGCTGTCAGGCGCCGCTATCGCCACGCCGACGGCGCACCAATTGGCGCATCAGCTGCCGTGAATGCAGCTCGCGCTCGCCCAACAACGGCGCCAGCGCCTGGCGCACCAGTGCCCGCGCGCTACCCGCCACACCGGCGGACTCCCAGTCGCCTCGCGCCAGCCACTGAAGCGTCCGCGCATCGAAGGCGGGTCGGCCCTCCTCGGCCGGACGAAAACGGCGCAGTGCCGGGTCATAAAGGTAGTGCTGCTCGTCGTCCAGCGCGCGATCAAGCGGATCGAGAAACACCGGCTCGGCGTCCAGCACTTCCAGCAGGGTGATCTCGAAGCGGCGCAGCGCGGCGGCGCGACGATCGGGAAAGGGCAGCGCCTCGAGCAGCGCCGCATAGAAGGCGAACAGGGTTTCCACCGGCAGCGAGAGCGGCAGCAGGCGAGTCATCAGCTCGTTGGCATAGAGACCGCAGATCAGCCCCTCGCCGGCCAGCAGCGCCCCGGGGCCACGCGACTCGATATCGCGCAGCGTCTTGAGATCGCCATCGCCGCGCCAGCTGACGTGCAGCGGCGCGAAGGACTGCAAGCGATGACGGGTACGGCTGCCGGGACGCATGACACCGCGCGCTACGCCGCGGATACGGCCGTCATACAGGGTCAACAGATCGACCAGCGCACTGGTTTCGCGCCACGCCCGGCGGTGCAGCAGCCAGGCCGGCTGCAGCGACATGCTCATGCGACACGGTCACTCAATGTCATGACTGTCACCCAACGTCATGGCCACGACTCATTCGAGATCGTAGCCGAGACTTTTCAGTGCCCGGGCGTCGTCCGACCAGCCGCGCTTCACCTTGACCCACAGCTTGAGCATCACCTTGCAGTCGAACTGACGCTCCATATCGAGGCGCGCGTCCTGGCCGATTTTCTTGATCCGCTCGCCCTTCTCGCCGATCAGAATTTTCTTCTGGCCATCGCGCTCGACCAGCATCAGCGCATCGATGTGGATGATGTGACCTTCGTCGCGGAAGGATTCGATCTCCACCGTCATCTGATAGGGCAGCTCGTCACCGAGCTGGCGGGTGACCTTTTCACGCACCAGTTCGGCGGCCAGAAAACGCTGACTGCGATCGGTGATCTGATCCTCGGGAAAGAAGTGAATACCTTCCGGCAGGTGGCGCGTTACTTCTTCTTCCAGTGCCGCCACATTGGTGCCGTGGCGCGCCGAAAGCGGCACGATGGCGGCAAAGCTGCGGCGCTTTTCCAGTTCGGCCAGCCACGGCAGCAGCGTCGAGCGATCCTCGATGCGATCGACCTTGTTGACCGCCAGAATCACCGGCGCGCTGACGTTTTCCAGCTTTGCCAGTACGGCGTCGTCCTCGCTGGTCCAGCGGCTGCGGTCAATGATAAAGACCACACAGTCGACATCGCGCAGCGCCTGGCTGGCCGCCTGGTTCATGAAGGCGTTGATGGCGCGATTGCGGTCACGCTGCATATGGTGAATGCCGGGCGTATCGACGTAGATGGCCTGGCTATCGCCTTCGGTCTTGACCCCCATCACCTGATGGCGAGTCGTCTGCGGCCGACGCGAGGTGATCGAGATCTTCTGCCCCAGAATGCGGTTCAAAAGGGTCGACTTGCCGACGTTGGGGCGGCCGACGATCGCCACGAAACCGCAGCGCACCCTGCCCTCGGCGGTACTGTCGGAGCCGGTATCGCTCATGATGCGCTTTCCTCTATTGGATGATGGCCATCAGCGGCCGCCGGGCTCGATCAGCGCCAGCGCGCGCTCGGCGGCCTGCTGCTCGGCGTAGCGGCGGCTGGTACCGACACCAAGGGTGGGCTCGTCGAGCAGCTCGACATGGCAGCTGACGGTGAACTGCTGGGCATGCGCCTCACCCTCGATATCGAGCACGTCATAGCGCGGCAACGCTATCTGGCGCGACTGCAAAAACTCCTGCAGGCGCGTCTTGGGGTCTTTCTGGGTGTCCTCGAGGTTGAGCGCCGTCAGCCGTTGGCTGTACCAGTGGCGCACACAGCGGCGAACGGTCTCCATGTCGCTGTCGAGATAGATCGCGCCGATGATCGCCTCCATGGCGTCGGCAAGAATCGAGTCGCGGCGATGACCGCCGCTTTTCATCTCACCCGAGCCCAGACGCAGATACTGGCCCAGTTCGAATTCGCGCCCCAGCTCGGCCAGCGTCTCACCCTTGACCAGTCGCGCCCGCAGCCTCGAAAGCTGGCCTTCCCGCGCCTGGGGAAAGCGCTCGTAGAGTGCCTCGCCAACCACGAAGTTGACGATCGAGTCGCCCAGGAACTCGAGTCGCTCGTTGTTGGCACCGCCATAGCTGCGGTGCGTCAGGGCCAGTTCGAGGCGCGCCCGATCATGAAATCGATGGCCGATGCGGCCGCTCAGGTTATCAGGGGAACTGCTCACGACATTTTCGCTTTTATTGGATTGGTGTTGAATCGATCATGATGGCAACGACAAAGGCTCTGCGGCAACGGCTTCAATGCAGCAGACGCGCCTGGGTGAAGTCCGGCAGTCCGCCATCCCAGTGCATCCAGACGGCAAAGGCACGGCCGACGATATCGTGCTCGGGCACGAAGCCCCAGTAACGGCTGTCGTTGGAGTCATCGCGGTTGTCGCCCATCATGAAATAATGGCCCGGTGGCACGGTGACCTGATCCATCTGCGGGCCGGGATAGCCGGGATTGTTGAAAATCATGTGCTCGACACCGTCGAGATTTTCACGATACAGATCACGCGCCTGCTGTTCGCCAACGCCGGACTCGATGAGCACCTTCTGCACCGGTTCGCCGTTGATATAAAGCTGCTTGTTCTGATAGCGCACGCTGTCGCCGGGCAGCCCGATCACTCGCTTGATGAAGTTGACCGATTCATCGCCGGGAAAACGAAACACCATGATGTCGCCGCGCTCGGGTTCGCCGGTGTCGACGATTTTGGTATCGAGCACCGGCAGTCTGAGTCCGTAGGCAAATTTGCTGACCACGATGAAATCGCCCACATCCAGCGTCGGCTCCATGGAGCTTGACGGTATCTGAAACGGCTCGACCACGAAGGAGCGCAGCAGCAGTACGATCAGCAGCACCGGGAAGAAGGAACGCGAATAGTCAACGTACCAGGGCTCTTTCACGCCACTGCTGTCGCCGTGGGTCGTCTCGCCAGGCGGCCGACTGCCCGCCTCGGGTGCGCCGCGCCGGCGTCGCAGCACGGCAATATCGAGTAGCCAGATAACACCCGTGACCAACACGGCCACTACCAGCAGAAGCGAAAAATCCATGGTTTGCCTTGTATTCGTCTCGACCGCGCGAGGCCGCGTTCAGTCGCTGTTGACCTTGAGTACGGCGAGGAAGGCATCCTGCGGAATCTCCACCTTGCCGACCTGTTTCATGCGTTTCTTGCCCTGCTTCTGCTTGTCGAGAAGCTTGCGCTTGCGCGACACGTCACCGCCGTAGCACTTGGCGGTAACGTTCTTGCGCAGCGCCTTGACTGTCGAGCGTGCCACCACGTGACCACCCAACGCCGCCTGCACGGCGACATCGAACATTTGCCGCGGAATCATCTCCTGCATCCGCTCCACCAGTGCGCGGCCGCGCTGATGTGCCTGCTCGCGATGCACGATCGTCGCCAGCGCATCGACCCTGTCGCCGTTGATCAGCACATCGAGACGCGCCAGTCGCGCCGCTTCGAAACGCTCGAAGCCATAGTCGAGCGAGGCATACCCCTTTGAGATCGACTTGAGGCGGTCGAAGAAGTCCATCACCACCTCACTCATCGGCAGCTCGTAGATGAGCTGCATCTGGCTGCCCAGCACCTGCATGTCGAGCTGTACGCCACGACGCACCACGCATTCGCTGATCACGTTGCCGACATACTCCTGCGGCACCAGAATACTGGCGCGCACGATCGGCTCGCGAATCTCGTTGACCCGCCCCATATCAGGCAGCTTGGAGGGGTTGGAGACGTAGCTGATCTCGCCGTCGTCCATCTCCAGTTCATAGATGACGGTGGGCGCGGTGGTCAGCAGATCCAGACCGTATTCGCGCTCCAGTCGCTCCTGGATGATCTCCATGTGAAGCGTACCGAGAAAGCCGACCCGAAAGCCAAAGCCCAGCGCATCGGAGTTCTCGGGAATATAGTCCAGCGAGGCGTCGTTGAGCGCCAGCTTTTCAAGGGCGTCGCGGAAGTCCTCATAGTCATCCGAACTGATCGGGAACATGCCGGCGTAGACCTGCGGCTTGACCTTCTGAAAGCCGGGTAGCCGCTCGACTTCGGGCGTTTTGGCATGGGTGATGGTATCACCCACCGGCGCACCGTGAATGTCCTTGATGCCGGCGATCACGAACCCCACCTCGCCGGCACGCAGCACGCCGGTACTCTTCTGGCGCGGCGTAAAGATACCGATGTCGCTGATCTCCCACTCGCGACCGGTGGACTTCATCAGGATTTTATCGCCCTTTTTGAGCGTGCCGTCAAAAAGGCGCACCAGCGATACCACCCCCTGGTAGTTATCGAACCAGGAGTCGATGATCAGCGCCTGCACCGGCTTCTCCACGTCCCCTTTGGGGGGAGGGATGAAGGTGACCAGCTGCTCCAGAAGCCCTTCCATGCCCAACCCGGTCTTGGCCGATACGCGCGGCGCCATGTCAGCCTCGAGGCCGATAATCTCCTCGATTTCGTGGATTACCTTGTCCGGGTCGGCCTGCGGCAGGTCCATCTTGTTGAGCACCGGCAGCACTTCCAGCCCCTGCTCGACGGCGGTATAGCAGTTGGCCACCGACTGTGCCTCGACGCCCTGTCCGGCATCGACTACCAGTAGTGCGCCCTCGCAGGCGTAAAGCGAGCGCGACACCTCGTAGGAGAAGTCGACGTGGCCGGGCGTATCGATGAAGTTGAGCTGATAGAGGGTGTCATCCGGCGCACGGTAATCAAGCGTTACCGACTGCGCCTTGATAGTGATACCTCGCTCACGCTCGAGATCCATGGAGTCGAGCACCTGCTCCTTGAGCTCGCGCTCGCTCAGTCCACCACAGATCTGAATGATGCGATCGGCCAGTGTCGACTTGCCGTGATCAATGTGAGCGATGATCGAGAAATTCCGTATATGCTTGATCTCGCCTCTATTTTCAGTTTCCGGCATTCAGGAAATTCCGCTCCATGGACGCAGACCATACGGGCTTTTGCCGCTGGCCGTGGGGCATGCGTTAAAAAAAGATGGCGGCATTGTAGCGTTTTGGCCGTAGTAGGGATAGGCAGGCATCCGTCCACAAAAATGGGGCCCCACAGGGCCCCATCCATGCTATCGACGCAGGGCTCACTTGCCGGCGTCGCCCAGCCGCAGGGCGACGAACAGGGTGGTCCCATCGCGGTTGACGCGCATCGGTACCGGGTGGTCGCTCTCCAGCCCCTCGACCACCTTGTGCAGGGTCGCGGCGGAATCGATGCTCTGCCCGGCCAGTGTCACGATCACGTCGCCGGGCTGCAGACCGGCACGCTCGGCGGCACTGTCGGGCGCGACCTGGCGTACCAGTACGCCACTGTCGATCTCCAGCTGCTGACGCTGATCGGCAGTCAGTTCGGAAACTGCCACGCCAAGGCGACCGCTTTCGTTGCCGACCGAGCTACCGGCATCGCCGGGCTGTTCGCTTTCGGGCCACTGCCCTACTTCAAGACTGATGGTACGCTCGCTGCCATCGCGCTGAACCCGCAGATCGATGCTGTCACCCGGTGAAAGACGACCGATCACGCGCGGCAGCATCTCGGAAGAGTCGATATCGGTATCACCGGCACGCAGGATAATATCACCGGCCTGCAGGCCGGCCTGTGCCGCCGGGCTGTCGGGCGCCACCTCGGCGATAAGGGCACCGCGGGCGCGATCGAGACCGAAGGAGTCGGCCAGATCGTCGGAGACCGGCTGAATCACTACGCCCAGCCAGCCACGCTGTACCTGACCGTTATCGCGCAGCTGATCGGCGATATCCATCGCCACGTTGATCGGAATAGCGAAAGAGACGCCCATGAAACCGCCACTGCGGGTAAAGATCTGCGAGTTGATGCCCACCACCTGGCCATCCAGATTGAACAGCGGGCCGCCCGAATTACCCGGGTTGATCGCTACATCGGTCTGAATGAAGGGCACATAGGTGTCGGTCGGCAGGGTGCGGTTGATGGCGCTGACGATACCGGCGGTCACCGAGTGATCGAAGCCAAACGGCGAGCCGATGGCGGCAACCCATTCGCCCACCTCGAGATTATCGGAGTTACCGATATCAAGCGTGGGCAGATCGTTGGCGTCGACCTTGATCAGCGCCACATCGGTCTTGCGGTCGGTACCGACTACTTCGGCATCGAGCTCGCGCCGGTCGTTGAGACGCACGGTAACGTTATCGGCGCCGTCCACGACATGGGCGTTGGTGAGGATGTAGCCATCGGGGCTGATAATGAACCCCGAACCCAGCGAACTCAGAGTGCGACCGCCGGGACGCTGCGGACCGCGCGGGCCGAATCCGGGGGGCATCTGATCGCCGAAGAAATGACGAAAGATCTCCGGTATCTGCTGCTGGTTCATGCCGGGGCCGGCACTCTCCTCGCGCGTGGTGGAAATATTGACCACCGCCGGAGCAGCGCTTTTCACCAGCGCCGTAAAGTCGGGCAGATTGCCACGCTGCTCATCCGCGCGGACGGGTAGCGCGAAACTGCTCAGCAGTACGGCAAGGGCAATAAGCAGGGCAAAAAATCGGAATTGGTCGGGCGACAGCGGACCTGCGAACCGTCGCGACGCCAGAGCGGGATATGCCATATGGAGCTCCGAACACGCTGGATTGAAAACGGGACTTCTTCAGGATGTTGCGATGTGTCATGCGGCTTCGCAACGCCTGACTCGCACGACACTATCTTCATTGACCCACGGTGCAGGCGCCGGGTTCCGGTCTTCAGTTAAAAAAAAGTTTTTGGATCGACCGGCTGCTAGCGCCAGTCGACGCCGGCAACCACACGGCTCAGCACACCGGCGGGAATCGCTCCCACCGCAATGATCTGATGTTCGCCGCCGCCATGCTCTGCACGCCGCGCGGCGGCACGAAAGTTGCCCAGCCTGTGAACACCTTCGCGCAGCGCAACAGACTCACTGACAGGTGCAATAAAAATACTCAGGGTCGCCAGACCATCACTGTAGAGTTGGCGCTCGACTTCGACACCACCGAGTTCGACACTGCTCTGCGCCGGCTGGCGATAAAATCCCTGCGGCAGCCACTGCGGTTGCCACCCCATCGACGTCATAGCGGCCTGATCGGCACTGCTGCCGATATCCACGCTGCCCTCGATGCGTACCAGTGAATCGAGACGCACGATCTGTACGGTATCCATCGCCTGACCGTTACCGTCAAGCAACTGCTGGCGCAGCGGCAGCCCACTGGCCAGATCAACCCACAGGCGATGAGGAAAACGCTGATCGTCGCGCGGCTGGATGTCGAGCACCAGCGCCTGACGACCCGCCACCACATCCCGGGCAACCATCTGAAAATCGTAAAGTTCGGCCAGCCGGTCGACGGTGGCGTTTATTGAAGCGGGGTGGTGGTCACCGGCACCGCCGATCCACCATGGCGCAGACTGCCCGCCGTGCTCATCGATGCTTTCGGCGCGACCGTCGAGATACTGTATGTGCTGCTTTTCGTGACCGTCGGCATCGACACGCTGTTCGACAAGAAAGGTGCGCAACGAGCCCATCCCCAGACGTAGCCCGACGGCCTGAAAACCATAGCAGTGCTGCGCGACCAGACTGCGCCGAAACCATGCTTTGGCACTGTCTTCGGGCTGCTGATCCAGCTGCTGACAGTCGATACTGGTGTCGGCTTCACCCTCTCCGACGGAAGCCTCTTCCTGTGACGCAGAGACCGGCGGCACCGACGCCAGCAACGCGACGCTCACCAGCGAAATGCAAAACCACTGCCGCATTACCTGGCAGCTCTCTGCGCATCGCCACCAAAGTCGCCCGGCACCTGAATACCGGACATCCAGGCGTTGCTGCGCTGGCCGGCCTGTTCGACATGGCGATCAAGATAGCTCTCCAGCACCTGCGCCTGCTGACGATCATTGCGAGAAGAGTCCTGAGCGCCCGGGGCAGTAAACCACGATGTGCGCGCACCGATCGGCATCACGGCGCCGCTGTCACCGCCGCGAAAGGCAGCCAGTGACGCCATCGAGCCGTCGCTGCCGACCATGCCGACACCTTCACGCGATGGCAGGGTGCCCGAAGCCAGTTCGCCGCCGGCAGCAGGTACGCTTTCAACACCGCTATTGGCACGATAGACCTGAACGCCGGTCATCACCATCAGGCTGACCGCTGCCGCAATGGCGGCGTTGCCCATGAAGGAAAAGGGAGAAGATCGTCGTGTCTCCGACTGCTGGGCAACTTCGGGGACCAGCGACTCCGTTTCGATACGCTCACGAACGGCCGCCGAGATATCGACGCCGACATCAATGGCACGCTCACCGCGTATCAGACTGCTCGCGACGTGGTAGCGCCGCCAGCTATCAGCCTCGTCGGGAGCCTCTTCAGTCAGCGATTTCAAAAGCCTGCGAGTCTCGAATTCGCTGCTTTCTCCATCCATCAATGCACAAAGGGATTCCCGTACTCTCTGATTCATAGCCTGACATCCTCAAACCGGTCGTGACGCACTGTCACCCTGTCGTAGACAACGCGACATCGCACAAGTTTACTCACCGCGCTTCATCTTTCGGCGAACCGACCTTAACTACTGCTGCTCACGCACCAGATCTTCTTCCTGCTCCGGATACATCAGCGGTCGAATACGATTGTCGACCGCTTCCCGGGCACGAAAAATGCGCGAACGCACCGTTCCTACCGGGCACTGCATGATGCCGGCGATCTCCTCATAGGAGAGACCGTCGAACTCACGCAGGGTGATCGCTGTACGCAGATCCTCGGGGAGGTTTTCGATGGTTTCGAATACCACGCGCTCGAGCTGATCGCGGGCGATCGCCGACTCCGGCGTCTCGATATCCGCCAGCCGGCCGCTCTGATCAAGCACCTCGGCATCACTGATATCCATGTCGCTGCCCGGTGGTCGACGCCCCTTCGATACCAGATAGTTTTTGGCCGTATTGATCGCGATACGATACATCCAGGTATAAAAGGCGCTTTCGTTGCGAAAACGGCCCAGTGCCCGGTAAGCCTTGATGAAGGCTTCCTGGGCAACGTCCTGTGCCTCTGAATGATCCTGAACGTAACGGCCAACCAGTCCCAGCACCTTGTGCTGATATTTGCGCACCAGCAGATCAAAGGCACGGCTATCGCCCTTCTGCGCTCGTTCAACCAACTGGTGGTCGGTTTCCTTCCCCATTCACAATCCCCCGCAACAGCAGGGAACACGCCCCGGCAGCCGTTTCTTCAGATCACATAAAAAATAACCAAAACACGATACTGTCATCATGATCTGACATTTCCGGTTCCGGATGCCGACAATGTGCTGTTCCCGTTTATCCATGTTCCATTCCGCACCGTCGTCACGGCCGGCGGAAATCTCCGGAGCCTGTTTGCCCCTTTTGACCACAACATGCATCCCGAGTTCCATGATAGTATCAACTTCCCTTCAGGGGCCGATTCAAAGCGGCCCAACACTGCTTTATCAAGGTCTGCCCGGATAGCGCGCTCATGTCACAGCAACAGGTCAATAATCTCAACGTCCTGTCCCAGGATGTGCTGATCACTCCCGAAGCCCTCAAGGGAGAAATTCCACTTTCACAGCAAGCCGAACAGACGGTGATCGACAGTCGTCGCACCATCGAGCGCATTCTATGCGGCGAGGATCCGCGGCTGCTGGTCGTCATCGGCCCCTGCTCGATCCATGATACCGAAGCGGCGCGCGACTATGCGCGTCGACTGCGCGAACTGGCCGAACGGGTCAGCGATTCGCTGTTCATCGTCATGCGGGTCTACTTCGAAAAGCCACGCACCACCACCGGCTGGAAGGGGCTGATCAACGATCCTCACCTCAATGACTCCTTCGATATCGAATACGGCCTGCGTGTCGCCCGCGGACTGCTGACGGAGCTGTGTGAGATGGGCCTACCGCTGGCCACCGAGGCGCTCGACCCCATTTCACCGCAGTACCTGCAGGACTGCATCAGCTGGTCGGCAATCGGCGCCCGCACCACCGAGTCGCAGACTCACCGCGAAATGGCCTCCGGTCTCTCCGGGCCGGTCGGTTTCAAGAACGGTACCGATGGCAGTCTCGACGTGGCGATCAATGCCCTGCGCTCGGTGGCCTCGGGACACAACTTCCTGGGTATCGATCAACAGGGCCAGGTGGCAGTGATCCGTACGCGCGGTAACGCCAACGCCCACGTGGTACTACGCGGCGGTAACGGCAAGCCCAACTACGACAGCGTCAGTGTGGCACTGGCCGAACAGGAGCTCTCCGGCGCCGGTCTGCGTGCCAACATCATGGTCGACTGCTCCCACGCCAACTCCAACAAGGACCCGGCGCTGCAGCCGCTGGTGGTCGACAACATCATGCAGCAGATCCTGGAGGGCAACGCCTCCATCATGGGTCTGATGATCGAGTCGCACCTGCACTGGGGCGCGCAGAAGCTCACCGACGATCCGAGCCGGCTGGAGTACGGTGTCTCCATCACCGACGCCTGCATCGACTGGGAAACCACCGAGCGGGTGCTGCTGGAAGCCAACGACAAGCTGCGCGACACCCTCGCCTCGCGTCAGCGCCACGCCTGAGGCATTCGGGCAGCCAGCCTGGCAACGCCGGAGGGCCCGATCCGATGATCGGGCCCTCCGGCGTTATTACGACTGTCGCGGCCAGTAGCGGCAACCGGTACGACGCATGTCGGGGGTCACGACGCCAGCGATTCGACGCCCTCGATTTCACGCCGAAACGGCGGCAGCGCATCCAGCAGCGCGCGTCCGTAGCGGCGCGTCAGCACGCGGCGGTCAAGCAGCGTGATGCGGCCGCTGTCGACCTCCTTGCGAATCAGCCGACCACAGGCCTGCACCAGCCGAATCGAGGCGTCCGGCACTGAAATGCGCATGAAAGGATTGCCGCCGCAGGACTCGATCCACTCCGCCAGCGTCGCCCCCACCGGGTCGTCCGGCACCGAAAACGGCAGCCGGGTGATCACCACATGGGTCAGATAGTCACCGGGTAGATCGATACCCTCGGCGAAGCTCGCCAGCCCCAGAATAATGCTGCCCTCGCCGTCGTCGATACGCTGACGGTGGCGCTCGATCAGTTCACTGCGGGGCATCTCCTCCTGTGACAGCACCCGTTCGGCGCAGTCGTCATCCAGCCGTGCCGCCACCGCGCGCAACTGCTTGCGCGAGGAGAACAGCACCAGTGCCGCTTCGCGCTCATCCAGCCCCTCGATGAAATCGACGATCGCCCGCTCGTGACTGTCGCGATCGCCCGGGTCGACCGCCTCGCGCGGCACCGACAGCACCGCGCGGGAGTAGTCGAACGGGCTCGGCAGCACCTGATAGCGATAGCGATTGGCCAGCCCGGCGCGCTCCTGCAGACGATCGAAGCGGCCCAGCGCGGTCAGCGTTGCAGAGGTCAGCACGGCGCCGAAACAGCTGCCCCACAGCGTTTGCGCCAGGGTTGCGGCGGCGCTCACCGGGCTGGCCGAGAAGATGACTTCGGCTTCACCGCCGCGCTGCTCGAAGGTCAGCCAGCGCGCCTGGGGTGCCTCGCCGGCGGGGTCCTCGGCGGCAAACGCCTGCCATAGCGCGTGCGCCTCCAGCGCGCGACCGTGCAGCAGCGCCACCAGCGGCAGCCAGGCCTCCGCCTGCTCACGCGCCAGCCCGGTCGCCTTGTCCGGGTCGAGGCTCTCGCGCAGGATATCGCTGATGCTTTCAAGGTGACGTGACAGCTCGGCGAAGGGCGTGGTCAGCGCCGTCGCCACCTCGCGCAGCGGCTCGGGTGGCCGGCCCGCGGCAAAACGGTGGTTGAGGCTGTCGTGCTCCTCGGGACGCTGATCGACGCAGGACTGCGCCATGCGAAAGGCCTCGCCAAGGCGCGGCTCGATCGCCGCCAGCAGCTCGGGAAACTGCCCCAGCAGCCGCGCCACCGTAGGCTGTACGCCCAGCGCGGTGTTGAGCTCAGTGAGGGATTTCTTCAGCTGACCCAGCCAGCGCATCGCGGCGTTGACGCCCTGGCGATGATAGAAGTGCTCCAGCGCCTTGTCGGGCAGGTGATGCGCCTCGTCGAAGACATAGATGCTCTCCTTCGGCGCCGGCAGTACCACGCCGCCGCCCAGCGACAGATCGGCCAGCACCAGATCGTGGTTGGCGACGATGACATCGGCCTCGTCCATGCCGCGCCGGGCGCGGAAAAAGGCGCAGGCGCCGAAGTGGCCGCAGCGACGGTTGGTACACTGGCGGTGATCGACCGTCAATTGCCGCCACTGGCGGTCGGGAATCGCCCGCGGCCAGCTATCGCGGTCACCCTGCCAGCGGCCGCTGCCGTAGGCCTCGGCCAGTTCACGGGCCAGCTCGCCGATCTCCTCGCCGCTGGAGGCCAGATGCTGCTCGAACATCGACATCGTGGGGTTCTGCTCGGCGCCGTCCATCAGTTGATCGAGCTTCGCCACACAGACGTAGCGCCCGCGCCCCTTGGCCAGCGCATAGTCGAAGTCGAGGCCGCTGTGGCGTTTGAGCATCGGCAGATCCTGATTGAGCACCTGCTCCTGCAAGGCCACCGTGGCGGTAGAGACGATCAGCCGCTTGCCGCGCGCGCGGGCAATGGGCAGCGCAGCGAGCAGATAGGCCAGCGTCTTGCCGGTACCGGTGCCGGCTTCCAGCACGCAGACATGCTCACGACTCTGCCGCCGCCCCTGCTCGTCGGCCTCGATATCGCCCAGCGTGCGGGCGATCTCGGCCATCATCAGACGCTGACCGTAGCGCGGCTTGAGCGAGCGTGCCTCGATCACGCTGCGGTAGGCGCTCTGGATCTCGTTTTTCAGCGTCTCGTCGAGCAAGGCCGTTCACCTGCGAGGCCGCACTGCGGCCGATGAAATTGCATACCGCTCAGTCGTCGCCGAGCAGATGCGCCGGTGGCTGCTGGCAGGGCAGGCTGTCCTTGATGAAGCCTTCGATCTCGGGCAGCGCATAGGCGTCCTCCTCGCCCACGAAGCTGATCGAAGTGCCCCGGGCGCCAGCGCGTCCGGTACGCCCGATACGGTGGACGTAGTCCTCCGGGTCCTCCGGCAGGGTGTAGTTGATGACGTGGCTGACGTCGCTGATATGAATGCCGCGGCCGGCCACGTCGGTTGCCACCAGCACTGCGACTTCGCCGTCGCGGAACTGCTCGAGGGTTTTCAGGCGCAGGCGCTGCGGCACATCGCCGGACAGCATCGCCACGTTGATACCGGCACTGCGCAGCCGCTCGTCGAGGCTCTTGACCAGATCGCGACGGTTGGCGAACACCATCACCCGCTCGAGCCGTTCGCGCTCGATCAGCCGGCGCAGAATGGTGAACTTCTCGGCGTCGCTCACCAGGTAGACGCGCTGATCGATATTGGGCGCGGTCGAGGTGTCGGTCTCGATCTCGACATGGGCCGGCTGGTGGGTCCACTGGGCGGCAAGGTTGAGAATGTCCTGCGTGAAAGTCGCCGAGAACAGGAAGGTCTGGCGCTCGGCGCTTTTCGGCGTAGCACCGATGATCCGCTTGACGTCGGGAATAAAGCCCATCGACAGCATGCGATCGGCTTCATCGAGCACCAGCACTTCGACCTGGCTCAGATCGACATCGCGCTTCTGATGAAAATCGAGCAGCCGGCCCGGCGTGGCCACCAGCATGTCGATCTTCTTCTCGAGCTTCGAACGCTGCTTCTGATAGTCCATGCCACCGACCGCACTCGCCACCTTCAGCGGGGTATAGCGCATCAGCGCTTTGGCATCCTTTTCGATCTGCAGGGCCAGTTCACGGGTCGGCGCGATGATCAGCGCTCGCGGCGCACCTGGCTTTTGACCGTCGGGCGCCTCCTCTTCCAGAAAGTAGGCCAGAATCGAAATCAGAAAGGCGGCTGTCTTGCCGGTGCCGGTCTGCGCCTTGCCGACCACATCGCCGCCCAGCAGCGCATGTTTGAGGGATTCGGCCTGAATCGGCGTGCAGTAATGAAATTCCTGCTCGGCAATCGCCTGCATCAGCGTGCGAGGCAGCTCAAAATCCTGAAATCGCCACTTGCCCGCCACCGGCGCTACTTCCGGCAGCGCCTTCTGGTGGGCAGCCTGCTGAGTGCGATTGCTGCGCCCTGGCTTGCGCCGACGCCGCTTGGGTCGGCGGTTGTGCTCACTGTTATCTGCCGACGGCTGGGTCGGCTGCGAGTTTTCCGACTCACTCATGAAATGCGATCGCTCCGGGTTGAAGTGGATAGCGCCGAGGCTGGGGCCGGAACGCGCGTTGCGCGGCATCGGCGGTGGCAAGGTGGGCAGCCACATCGCCCCGGTCGAAGTGATTGTATCATTTACGACTGCCGGGGTCCGCCCTCGCCAGCGGCACTCATCCTCGGCACTGACTGTCGGCAACGGCGGGCCAATAGCGCCGCAAATTGTTAACATGGCGTCATTCATCGATATCGGGCAAGCCCCGTCAGGAGCCGACATGACCCGCAGGAAAAAGACCCGCTCGCTGGCCGACAGGGTGACCCTGCGCACCGGCAAGCGCAAGGACTACCGCCGCTGGCGCCACGACAACCCGGATGAGGTGCAGTCATCGCCGCGCTACGTCAGCAAAAAGCGCAACCAGCGCAAGGCGCAGGCGGCGCGCAAGCAGTCGCGCCACGATGACGCCCCCGTTCTACCGCTGCACGGCGAACACCATAACAACGACCACTGACCCCCGATAGGGATAGACATGCGTCTGGTTTCATTCAACATCAACGGTATACGCGCCCGCCAGCATCAACTCGAGGCACTGGTTGAAGCCCACGCCCCCGATGTCATCGGCCTGCAGGAGACCAAGGTACAGGACAGCGAGTTTCCGCTGGAGGCGATCAGCGGCCTTGGCTACCACGTCCACTACTACGGCCAGAAAGGACACTACGGCGTGGCACTGCTGACCCGCGAGGCGCCGCTTGCCGTGCATTACGGCCTGCCCGGCGACAGCGACGACGCCCAGCGGCGCATGATCGCGGTCAGGCTGGCGACCCCGGCCGGCGAGTTGACCGTGTTCAATGGCTACTTTCCACAGGGCGAGAACATCGCGCACGCCACCAAGTTTCCCTACAAACGCGACTTCTACGAGCAACTCTCACGCCACCTGGAGCAGGATTACAGCAGCGATCAGCTGGTCGCGGTGATGGGTGACTTCAACATCTCACCGCGTGATATTGACATCGGTATCGGCGAGTCGGCGCGCAAGCGCTGGCTGCGCGAGGGCAAGACCAGCTTCCAGCCCGAGGAGCGCGAGTGGCTGGCGCGGCTGGAAAACTGGGGGCTGGAAGACAGCTACAGACACTGTCACCCCGCTGTCGACGACTATTTCAGCTGGTTCGATTACCGCTCAAAGGGCTTCGAGCGCGACCCCAAACGGGGACTGCGTATCGACTACATCCTCGCCAGCCGGGCGCTGGCCGGATATGTCAGCGATGCCGGTATCGACTACCCGCTGCGCGCCATGGAAAAACCCTCCGACCACGCCCCGGTGTGGACACAGCTGTCACTGGGGTAAACGGGCGCTACCCTTGCGGCGTGGCGAAAGCTGGCGTCACGACGCCCTTTCCGGCGAGGCGGATGGCGATCCGCTCGCCTCTGTTGCCAGCAGCGCCAGCCACTGCTGCGCCCGCACGGCGCTGTCGTCGTAGCTACTGGCGCTTGTGAAAGCCTGTCGGGCGTCGCTGATCTGTCCCATCTCATAGGCCGCAACGCCCTCCATCAGGGCCAACTGACCGGGGGTGTCACTACCCAGTTGGCGAGCGCGTGCCAGACCCTGCCGGGCACGCTCCCAGGCTCCCCAGCCGTAGGCCAGCTCGCCCAGTTGCTGCCAGTCGCCGGGGGCGTTGCTGCGTTCGGCGAGCTGACGCCAGGCGTCGAGCGCCTTTTCGCGTTCGCGCGCCTTTGCCCAGGCGCGTGCCAGCAAACGCCGATTGTCGAGGCTGTCTTCGATCTGCCCGGTCTCCAGCGCCTGCGCCAGAATCTCACCGGCGCGCGCCGGGGTGCCGCCGTCGAGATGCAGCCTGGCGCGCGTCAGCAGCGCCTCCGGCCCGCTCAACACACCGCGCTGCCAGCCCGCCTCCCACAGCGCGGCGGCCCGCCCGTTGGCCCCCAGCCGCTGGTAGAGCGCCACGGTCTGGCGCCAGCGCTCGGGATCATCGCGATGCCCCGTCAGCTGCGCCTCGGCGATGGGCCCGGCCCTGTCCAGCTGACCGCTTTGCTGATAGACGGTTGCCGCCAGCGACAGGTGATCATCACTCGGCGAGGAGTCACGCCCGCGCGCCGCCTCGACCCAGTCGAGTGCCTGTGACCACTGTTCCAGGCGGGCGTGCAGCTGTGCCCCCAACCACAGGTCCTCGATCGGCAGCTGCGCCTGGCCACGCCAGCGGTCGAACAACTCGGCAGCGCGGGAGAGCTCTCCGGCCTGTAGCCGCAGCCGCGCCTCGCGGGTCAGCCACTCCAGCCGGTTGGCGTAGGGTGCGGCAGCGACGCCGCGCGCCCGGCCCAACAGATCCGCCGCTTCACCGGGGTTGCCCAGGTGGCGTGCCGCGCTGGCAGCCAGCTGCAGATAGAGCGCCCGCGACCACTGTTCGGCGCCACTGCTGCCGGCGTCGGCCGCGCGCGAACGGGCACTCTCCAGCACCCGGGCATAGTCGCCGCTTTCAAGCTGGCGCTCGAGCGTACGCAGGCGGTCGACGCTGCTCTGCGACAGCGCCGGCCCTTGCGCCAGCACCGGAGTCGCCAGCGTCAACGCCAACCCGATGGCCAGGGCCTTGAGCAGCCGCCTTGCGGTAGCTGACGGTGTCCGCAACGCTATCCATCCCATGCGCTTCACCTCAATTGGAAAACAACGCGCTGACGGGTACGCGCCGGCGCATCACGGGGTTGAAAGCGCCACTGCTGCGCCGCCTCGCGCGCCGAGCGCTCAAAAACGCCCTGCGGCTCGGCGTCGATAACACGAATCGAGTCGGCGGCCACGCTGCCGTCACGGCGAATGGTGAACTCCATCTCGACAAAACCCTGCTGGCCACGCCGCCGCGCGCGCATCGGGTAGCTGGGCTGCACACGGTTGGTAGGGCGGGCGTCGACCATACCACCACCCTGTGACCGGGTCGCTCCCTGCGGCGTACCACCGCTGCGCTCTCCCGGCTGGCGACTCTGCTGATTGCCCTGGGTCGAAGGGGTCGGCGTCGTTTGTGGCTGCGGCGACGGACTCGGTTGCGGATCGGGCCGGGGCGTCGGTTGCGGTTCGGGTTGCGGTTCGGGTTGCGGTTCGGGTTCGGGCTGTTCAACCTCCAGCTCCGGAAGCGCATCGTCCATCGCCGTCTCGGTCACCTGTGGCTCGGCCACCTCGCGCTGCGCAAGCTGTATCGCGCTCTGTGCACGCTCTGCAGGCTGTGGCGCCGGGGTCGGTCGCGCCGGAGCTGCCGGCGGCGGCGGTGGTGGAGCTGCAGCGCTCATCGCCGGACTGTTCTGCTGCGCCTCGGCGGGGACGGCGACATCATCGACCATCGCCATGGTCATCCGCTCCTGCTGCTCGATCTGCCGCTCAGGCGGCGCCACCAGCAGCGCCAGTCCCCAGAACAGCAGCAGGGCAAGCACCAGTGCGCCGACCAGCGCCAGCGCCCTGCCCATCATTCGCCCCCCGGCGATGCCGCCACCGCCACGTTATCGACGCCCGCCTGGCGGATGCGATCCAGCGTCTGAATCAACAGGCCGGTCTGCGAGGCGCGGTCAGCCTGGATCACCACACTGCCCTCGCCGTCGGGCAGCGCCGCACGCACCCGCTCGCCGACGCTATCACTGTCGACCGCCTGGCCATCGACCCACACCGCCCCTTCCGGCGTGATCGCCACCAGAACTTGGGTATCGGGGCGCTCGCTCGCCTGGCTCGCCTCGGGGCGCTCGATTTCGACGCCACTTTCACGCACAAAGCTGGTAGTGACGATGAAAAAAATCAGCATGATGAAGACCACATCCAGCATCGGCGTCAGATCGACGCCGGTCGTCTCCTCCTGCATTTGGCTGCGGCGTCTACGCATTGTCGGCCTCCGTGGCGCGCGTCAGGCGGTCGTGAAGGCGCTGATCCTCGCGCCTGACAACCTGTTCAAAACGGCTGGTGAACAGAATACCGACCACCGCCACCGCCATGCCGGCAAGCGTCGGCAGCGTGGCGCGAGCGACACCGTCGGAGAGGCTGCGTGCCTGAGCAACACCGGTGACGGTGAGACTGTCGAAGACCTGGATCATGCCGGTCACCGTGCCCACCAGCCCCAGCAGCGGGCAGAGCGCAACCAGCAGCTTGAGCCACGGCAGCGACACGCGCAGCGCTTCGATCAGCTCGCCACACCAGCATTCGCGCAGCGTGCGTGCACTCCAGCTGACATGCTCGGAACGCGCCTGCCAGCGCCGAATAAGCGCACGGCGCTGGCGTCGATAGCGCAGTCGCCAATAGATCAGCCGCTCCAGCGCCAGCGCGAACAGCAGTACCGCAGTGGCGGCGATCACCACCAGCACCGGCCCGCCGGCATACACCAGCCGGGTAATGGGCTGCGACACCATCTCGATCATGACGGGCTACCGTGGCGCCGAGCCTCTTTTTCGTACTCGTGATGCTGGGCATCGAGGCGGTCGGCAAGCCGGGCACTGGCGTGGCGCTCGAGCAGATTCATCAGGCGCCGGCTGCGACTGGTCAGCGCGGTATTGGCAAACAGCAGCGGGATCGCCGCCACCAGCCCCAGCACGGTGGTCACCAGTGCCTGACTGATGCCGCCGGCCATCATCTGCGGGTCGCCGCTGCCGAAAATGGTGATCGCCTGAAACGTGCCGATCATGCCGCTGACGGTACCCAGAAGCCCCATCAGGGGCGCAATGGCGGCGATCACTCGCACCACGGCCTGACCACGCTCGAGCGCCGGCTGCTCGGCCAGCAGGGTTTCATCAAGGCGCGCCTCCAGCACCTCCGGTTCATGGTAGCGCTCACCGCTGAAGCGCTTGAGTACGCGACCCAGCGGATTGTCATCGCGTAGATGGTCAAGGTCGCGCAGCTGATGGCGGGTGCGCGCCCCGACCAGCAGCAGCCAGATGAACTGCGCCAGCGCCATCAGCAGCCCCAGCGCTCCCAGCGCGAGGGTGATATAGCCGATCACGCCGCCCTGAGCGATACGCTCACGAAGGCTCGGCTGCTGCGCCAGGGCTCTCAACACCTCACCGTCGGTGGGATCGAACACCATGGTGTGGCCATCGCCACTGGCCAGTGCCGCCAGCTCGGAAGCGGCGCTCGAAGGCGTGTTTTCGGCGACCGCCAGCGGCTCATCAGCACGGGGTAGGCGCAGCAGACTGTTACCGCTGAAAGCGCTGACGCCCCCCAGTCGCACCACCGGTCGCGGTGCGATATCGCCATCGCTGCCGGCTACCGGCAGCTCGTTGCGCTCGGCATCGGCGCTGCGCGCGATCAGCCGCGACATGGCATCGCTGAAGCGGCTCAGATCGCTACTAGCGGGAATCGCATTCTCTTCCAGCTGCGGCAGGCCGCTGGCGTTGCGGCCGATCATCAGCCAACTGCCGCTCAGGTCATTGTCGATGGCGTTGACGCTGTTACGCAGCGTCTCGACCATCGGCTGTAGATCCTCACCCTCGTCGCCGCTGCGACGCTGATTGATGTCGTCGATCGCCTGCTGCTGCGACTGCTGACGCTGCTCCAGCGTTTCACGGCGCTGCTCGGCGGCCTGCTGGCGCGCCTGCGCCTGTTCGACCGCCTGCTCCAGCTGCCGGCGGTCATCCAGCAGGCTCTCCAGCCGTGCCATATCGCGCTGGCGAGCCTGCTCGGCGGCCTGTTCGAAATCGGCAATCACCCGGTCGAGGTTATTGGCGCTATTCTGCGACGCTGCCAGCGCCGGCTGCAGCGATGGCAGCAGCGCGGCCGTCACAAGGGCTGTACGCAGTGCGGCACGGATCATGACGACGACTCCTGCTGCGGCGCGCTCGGCTGCCGCTGGCGGCCGTCACGGATCTCCACCGACAGCGGCAGCGACAGCAGTTCGGGGCTGCGCTGTTCGTTGGCAATGCGAATCCCCTGCCCGACCGCGCTGCGCTGGCTGCTGTCAAGTGGCTGCCACTGTCCTTCCGCGCTTTGCCAGACGCCCCCCTGCTGACCGTTGGGGCTCAGGTAGTAAAAGCCCACGCGCCCCACGCGTAGATACTGCACCTCGCGGTCACTGTCAGTGCCGACCAGCCGGCCGCGCCAGCTGTCCATTTCACGGCCGTAGTTCAACTCGGTGCGCCACACCGACAGCAGCTGCTCGAGACGATCGGCGGCGGGTATCGAGGTGTCGGTTACGGTCTGTTCGAGGCTGTCGAGTCGCGCAAGGCGCTCGTCGCGGCGAAACGGCATATCCGCCTCGACCAGCGCCCGCAGCCGCGACACCATCTGCGTCAGTTGGTCGGGCAGCGCCGCTCGGGTCTCGTCCAGTGAATCGAGCGCCTGCTGCTGGCGCTCGATGCGCGCCTGCTGCTCATTGAGCGTCGTGGCAAGCTGCTGGTTATAGCGTTCGAGACGCTGTGCCGAGTCGCGTGCGCTGCGCAGTTGCTCAATGAGCGCCTGCGTCTCGTCGTCGGCGCTGTCGATGCGGCGCTGAATCTCGCTCTGCTGCTGCTGAGCATCGATGCTCTCGTCAACCAGACTGTCGCTGGCGTTCTCACTGGCATGGGCGGGTAACGCCAAAGCACATAACAGAGAGGCAACGAAGCCCTGTAAGCGGTGTAAATAGCGGTGGGTCCTCACATGAGTCTCCGGCAAGGGTCACGAATAGCAGCAGGCCACCCGAACGGGCGCCCGGATGAGGTGCCACGAAGTTAATACAAACAGGAATGGTTATCAATGACATTGATATAACCGCTCGAAGCGGGAGACAAAAATCCAGCAATTCGGCATGATCGACGCTAGACACTGGGCCGCGGTTTGCACCTACAGAGATTCGGGAATACGCCTCATCTCGGTACGTCGCGCCCGACAAAAGGAGATCGAACACTATGAAAGCGACTGAATTCGAACGCCGCTTCGATGACGGCGAGGATATGACCGGGGCACTCGATTGGGAACACGCCCGGCGGCCCAATATCGAGAGCAAAAGAGTGAATGTCGACTTCCCTGCCTGGGTCGTCACCGGACTGGATCAACAGGCTCGTCGACTTGGCATCAGCCGTCAGGCGCTTATCAAGATATGGATTGCCGAACGCTTGACATAGACGTCATCCTTCGACACCGCAGCACAGAACAGGGCCTCACTTGCGTTCAAGCCCTGTATCGCGCTTCGTGATTCTGCAACCCGGCTGTTTCTACAGCTTGCGCTCGAGCTCCGGCAGCGCCTCGAAAAGATCCGCCACCAGACCGTAGTCGGCAACCTGAAAAATGGGCGCCTCTTCATCACTGTTGATGGCCACGATCACCTTCGAGTCCTTCATGCCGGCCAGATGCTGAACGGCACCGGAGATACCGGCAGCAATATAGAGCTCCGGTGCCACCATCCTGCCGGTCTGCCCTACCTGCAGGTCGTTGGGCACGTAGCCGGCATCGACCGCTGCACGCGAGGCCCCCACCGCCGCGTCCAGACGATCGGCCAGGGCTTCGATCAATCGAAAGTTCTCGGCACTGCCCAGCCCGCGACCGCCGGAGACGATAACCCGCGCGCCACCCAGCTCGGGGCGCTCACCCTCGGCCAGCTGCTCACTGACAAAGCGCGCCAGCCGCTGGTCACCGGTGCTGGCTGCGTTTGCCACATCTACCCCATCCTGCTCACCGACCGGCTCGAAGGCGGTGGGACGCACGGTAACGACTTTCCTGTCGTCGAGACTGCGCACAGTGGCCACCACACTGCCGGCGTAAATGGGCCGCACGAAGGTGTCCGGCGACTCGACGGCGATAATGTCCGAGACCTGACCGACGCCCAGCAGCGCCGCCACACGCGGCATCAGGCTGCGCCCGCCGGTAGTCGAAGCGCTCAGCAGATGGCTGTAGGGCCCGGCCAGCGACTGGATCAGCGCCGCGGTGTTTTCCGCCAGCAGATGATCAAAGGCGCTGTCCTCGACACAGATCACAGCGGCCACGCCTTCCAGCCGGGCGGCCTGCTGCGCCGCCTGCGAGGCCTGACTGCCAACCACCAGCAGGTCGATCGGCGCGCCGATCCCGGCTGCCGCCGCCACCACACGTGCCACGGCGGCGGAGAGCCGGCCATCGATCTGTTCGGCGACAACCAGTGTCCTTGCTTCGCTCATGGAATCACCTTCGCTTCATTTCTGAGCCTGTCGATCAGTTCATCCACCGAATGAACGCGCACCCCGGCCTGACGCTCGGCCGGCAACTCGACTTTCACAAGTTCCTGCCGAGGCGTGACGTCGACGCCCAGTTCGGCGGCATCGAGCGCTTCGATGGGACGCTTTTTGGCCTTCATGATGGCAGGCAGACGCGCATAGCGCGGCTCGTTGAGACGCAGATCGGCGGTGACCACCGCCGGCAGCGACATCGCCAGCGTTTCCAGACCGGCATCGATCTCGCGGGTAACGCTGAGGGTATCGCCGTCTATCTTGATGCTGGAAGCAAAGGTCGCCTGCGCCATGCCGACCAGCGCCGCCAGCATGGGGCCGGTCTGGCTGCTGTCACTGTCGATCGACTGTTTGCCCAGCAGCACCAGCCGCGGCGCTTCGCGCTCGACCACCGCAGCCAGCGTCTTTGCCGCGGCAAAGGAGTCGATGCGCCCTTCGGCGCTGACATGAATGGCGCGGTCGGCACCCAGCGCCATGGCGGTGCGCAGCTGCTCCTGCACCGCCTTGTCACCGATCGATACCACTATGACCTCACTGGCGATGCCCTGCTCTTTCAGCCGGATGGCTTCCTCGAGGGCGATCTCGCAGAAGGGATTCATGGCCATTTTGGCGTGGGTGAGATCCACATCGCTGTGGTCTTCGCGCACCCGGACGCGAACGTTGTAGTCGATAACGCGCTTGATAGCGACGAGTACTTTCATTGCTTCCTCATGGTGTCCTGCGACGCCGCCGACTTGAAGGCGGCGGGATTGGGCCCGAGGCGCGACAGTGCGATAATAGCGGGTTATTGGCGCGCAGCCGGGCACCGTTGCGATCTATTCTCATCAGTGTAACACGCCCACCGCCGGACAGCATGACATGCCGAGGTTGCGCGTACCCGGAACCACTGCCGGGTCGCTACAGGAGTGCTTTTTTGATGGACGGAGTCTTTTTCAATGGATAGAGAGTCCATGTCGTTCGACGTGGTGATCGTGGGTGCCGGCGTGGCCGGTCTGTCGGCGGCCTGTCGGCTGATGCAGTACGCCGCCGAACAGCAGCGTGAACTCAGCGTCTGTGTGCTGGAGAAAGGTGCCGAGGTCGGGGCCCATATCCTCTCCGGCGCCGCTTTCGATCCCTCGGCGCTGAACCGACTGTTCCCCGACTGGCATCAGCGCGGCGCGCCGCTGCACGTTGCCGCCAGTCAGGATGAAATCCTCTATCTGCGCGACAGCCGGCGTGCGCTGCGCTTTCCCGAGGCGCTGGTACCGCCCTCGATGCTCAATCGGGGCAGCTATCTGATCAGCGCCGCCGACCTGTGCCGCTGGCTGGCCGAACAGGCCGAAGCGCTGGGCGTGGATATCTTCCCCGGCTTTCCCGCCCAGCAGCTGATGTTTGGCGAGCAGGGCCAAGTGACCGGCGTGATTACCGGCGATATGGGCCTTGACCGCGCCGGCAACGAAAAGGCCGGCTTCGAGCCCGGCATCGAACTCCACGGCCGCTACACGCTCTTTGCCGAGGGCTCGCGGGGGCATCTCGGCAAGCAGCTGATCGAACGCTTCGACCTTGCCGCCGGCAGAGACCCACAGCACTACGCCATCGGCCTCAAGGAGCTGTGGCAGGTGCCCGAGGAGAACCATCAGCCGGGGCTGGTCATCCACTCTGCCGGCTGGCCGCTGGGTCGCAATACCCAGGGTGGCAGCTTTCTTTATCACGGCGCCGAGCGCCAGGTGATGGTAGGCCTGATCGTCGACCTGGCCTACGACAACCCCTGGCTGTCGCCTTTCGACGAGTTTCAGCGCCTCAAGCACCATCCGACACTCGCGCAGCATCTCGCCGGCGGTGAGCGTCTCGCTTTCGGCGCCCGCTCGATCACCAAGGGCGGGCTCAACAGCCTGCCGGAGATGGTCTTTCCCGGCGGCCTGCTGATCGGCTGCGACGCCGGCACCCTCGATTTTTCCCGTATCAAGGGGCTGCATAGCGCCATGGGCTCCGCCATGGACGCCGCCGAAACGGTCGCCGAGGCGCTGACCGCCGGCGACGCGGGCGGCCAGCGGCTGACCGCCTTCAACGAGCGCTTCAGGGCCGGCGAGACATACGCCGAACTGGCTCGCCAGCGTAATTTCGGCCCTGCCATGCACCGTTTCGGGATGCTCGGCGGTGGCGCCTGGAGCTGGCTGGACCAGAAGCTGGGCGGGCGTCTGCCGCGGCTGCGCGACCCGCAACCGGACCATCAGCGGCTGCGCCCCGCCAGCGACATGCCGAAGATCGACTATCCGCATCCGGATGGCGTGCTCTCCTTCGACAAACCCTCGTCGGTCTATCTCTCCAATACGAATCACGAGGAGAATCAGCCCTGCCATCTACGCCTGGAGAACGAACGGGTACCGATCGAGGTCAACCTGCCCCGCTACGCCGAGCCGGCGCAGCGCTACTGCCCGGTGAGTGTCTACGAAATAGAGGAGCACAGCGACGGGCCGGTGTTTCGCATCAACTTCCAGAACTGCATTCACTGCAAGACATGCGATATCAAGGACCCGTCGCAGAACATCCGCTGGGTACCGCCGGAGGGCGGCGGCGGACCGGGCTACCCGAACATGTAGCAGCGCAGGTGGCGACTTCGAACGCGCCGCCACACGCCCGCCCGACGTGGCCGAAGCTCAGTGGCCGGTGGCCAGCGGTCTCTCGGGATCGCTGCTCCATTCGCTCCACGAACCGGGATAGAGCCGCGGCAGCGGCCGTCCCAGCGCCGCATGGGCAAGAATGATCATGCAGGCGGAGACGCCTGAGCCGCAGTAGGCGATGCTCGACTGCCCGGTGGCAGGAATCAGCTGCGCCAGCGCATCGCTGGCGGCAACACAGTTGCGTTCGTCGAGCAGTGACGACGCCGGCAGGTTGGCCGCACCGGGAATGTGGCCGGCACGGCTGTCGACCGGCTCCTCCTCGCCGGCAAAGCGTGCCGCACCGCGAGCATCGAGCAGCAGCGCCTCGCCCTCGGCAACCTCCTCGGCGGTGGCGATCATCTGCGCTTGAAAATCACACTGCCAGTCGCTGACCTCATGGACACGCGGCTCGCGACTCTCCAGCGGGCCGCCCTCGGCCTGCCATACCTGAATGCCGCCGTTGAGCACATAAACATCGTCGTGACCGGCCCACTTGAGCATCCACCAGGCGCGCGCTGCCGCCAGCTGGCCGCCGAGATCGTCATAGACCACCACCCGCGTCTGTGGGGTAATGCCCCACTGCTGCAACTGGCGCTGCCACTGCTGCGGTGCGGGTAGCGGATGGCGACCGCCGTTGGCGCCCGCCGGCGGCGCCGACAGATGGTGGTCAACGCTTGCGTGGAAGGCACCGGGAATATGGCCTTCGTTATAAAAGCGTCGGCCGGCGTCGGGGTCGGCAAGCCTTGCCCGACAGTCCAGGATCACCAGCGGCGTATCGCCGCGCTGCCACATCAACAGGTTGGTGACATCGGTAAGGGCTGTGGTCATGGCAACTCCTTGTCTTCAATCCACGCGCTCGATCGGTGCGCGGGATGCAATCAGCCGGCGTCGACCGGCTGCGTTGAACTGCACGTCGAGGACGCAGCGTTCGCGCTCGCCCTCGACGCCCTCGATGGTGCCTTCACCGAATACCGCATGGCGAAGGTGTTCACCCGGCTGCCAGTGGGCGCCGGCGTTCAGCGCCATCGCCTCACGGGTGGCAGCGCAGGCGTTCAGCCACTGGTCGGCGCCGATCTGGCGCAGATAGCGATTGACCAGCGCCGGCTCGCCGACCTCGACCGTCCCCTGCGTTCGCTCATCGAGCGCACGGCCGAGGCGATCGCACTGCTGCCAGGCGCTCTCCTCGACAAAACGGCTGGGCCGGCGGCCGGCACGATCGGAGAGCAGCAGCAGGTGCTCGCGGGCGCGGGTAATGGCAACATAGTAAAGGCGCCGCTCCTCCTCCAGACTGGCGGACGTCAGCGGATTATCCCGCGAATAGAGGGGAAAATCTTCCTCGTTGAGGCCGGAAACCGCCACCAGCGGCCACTCCAGCCCCTTGGCGCCATGCACGGTGGAGAGCAGTACGCCGGGGCCGCGGTCGATCACCGGGTCGCGCAGCAGGGCGATGAAAGCGTCCGGGTCATCGGCCAGTTCACCGGCCTGCTCGATCAGTACGTCGAGCAGACGCACATCCTCCTCGCCCTTCTCACGGCGGGCCGCGGCACGGCGCAGCAGCTTCTCGGCATCGAGCGTCTCGACCACGTGGGCAAGAATCTCCGCCGGTGGCCTGTCGCCCATCTGTGTCAGCTCACGCAGCAGTGCCCAGCGTTTTTTGAGATTGCGTTTCTGAAACGGCTTGAGGCCACTCAGCGCGGTGTGCTGATCGGGCCAGCGGCCGCGTCGCGCCAGCTCGTCGGTCAGCGGCGCCAGCAACTCACGGCTGACAAAGGTGCCCGGTTGGGTGTAGAGCAGCAGCAGATGTTCAGCGTCGCCAAGCAGCCCGGGGCGCCGCGCCAGCTCAAGATAGCCGGCCAGCGCGCGCACCAGCGGCAGTCGAAAGACAAAACGCTCCTCGCGGCCCAGCTGAAAGGGAATGTCCTCGCGCAGCAGGCGCAGCTGAATGGGCACGCTGAGCGCCCAGCTGCGCACCAGCACGGCGCACTCCGACAGCGCCCGGCCGCCGTGCTGCCACTGCCGCAGCAGTGCCACCAGCCGTTCGACACCGCTGTCGCGCTCGATACGGGTCAGCGGGTTATCCGGCGCCGAGAGGGTCAGTTGATCGCCGCCGTCGGGGTTGGCGCGAATGGCGTGGTTGGCCATCAGCGATAGCCCATGACCGTGGCGAAAGGTCCAACTGAGCGGATAGTCGACCGGCGCGCCGAACAGTCGCTCGAAGCGCGCCTTCATGGCGTCGGGGCGCGCACCGCGCCACTCGTAGATGCACTGGCGAGCGTCGCCCACCGCCATCACGCTGGCGCTCTGCCCCGCCAGCATGGCCAACAGCCGCAGCTGCACCTCGTTGATGTCCTGATACTCGTCGACGATGATGTGATCAAGCCGCCCCTGCAGGCGCTCACGCGCCTGTTCATCGCGATGCAGGGCGCGCAGCGGGCGAAACAGCAGATCGGCCCAGCTCATCACCCCACGGTCGTGCATCTGGCGCTCGATCGCCATGAAGGCGTCGGGGAAATGGCGCGTCTCGCTACCGAAATCGCCGCGCTCATAAAGCTGCTGCGGCGACACACACTCCGCCTTGACCAGATCGCAGAACTGTAAAAGCGCTTCGATGCGCTCCTCCTCGAGCGCCATGGCGAGCTGCTCGGGCTCGTCGGCCAGATGATGCTGCAGCACCTGGCGCGCCAGTCGCTCACGCTGCCACTCACCCTCCAGCAACTGACGCGGCGGTAGCGCGCCCCAGCGGGTCAGGGTGCGCCCCAGCCGCAGGCCGATCGAGTGAAAGGTGCGCACCTGCGGCAGCGCACCGCCGTCGGGCGCCAACGTCGACAGCCGCGCGGCGAAATCCTCCCGTGCGGCACGGTTGAACATCAGCACCAGGATGCGTGACGGCTCGACGCCGCGTTCGAGCAGGCGAGCGACCCGCGCCACCATGGTGGCGGTCTTGCCGGCGCCGGCAACGGCGAACACCCTGGCGTGGCCGTCGCCGTGCTCCACTACGGCGCGCTGCTGATCGGTGAGCTGCATTTACTGCCCCTCGTCGGCGTCGAAGGGCACCGAGCGCTGCAACGGCGTGTCACTCATGCGCCCAACGGCTCGCGTAGCGCCGGATCCTGCGGCACCGCGCGGGAAAAAAGGCGATAAAAGTTGGCGGTGGTCTGCATCGCTACTTCATCGAGACTGATGCCGCGTTCGGCGGCGATGGTGCGCGCCACTTCGATGACATGTGCCGGCTCGTTGGCCCTGCCGCGATACGGCACCGGCGCCAGCCAGGGGGAGTCGGTCTCGATCAGCAGACGGTCGAGCGGCACCAGACGCGCCAGCTCGCGCACGCCTTCGGCACTGGCGAAGGTGACGATGCCGGACAGCGAGATCATCAGGCCCATGCCCACGGCACGCCGCGCCATGTCGAGATCCTCGGTGAAACAGTGCAATACACCGCCCACTGCGGGATCGAGATGGCGGGCGATCATGTCGAGCGTTTCTTCTTTAGCCTCGCGGGTGTGGACGCTGACCGGCAGTTCGGCCTCGCGGGCGGCGCGCAGGTGGTTGTCGAAACGCGCCAGCTGCACGTCGCGCGGGATACGCGGCTGGCCCTCGGCGTCGAGGCAGAAGTCGAGACCGATCTCACCGACCACCACCGGCTCGAAACGCGCGATGGCGCTGCGAATATCATCAAGCGACGGCTCGATTGCGGGAGTATGCAGCGGGTGCGTACCAACGCCGAAGCAAACGTCGTCGTGGCGGCGCGCCAACGCTACCAGGCCGGGCACGCCGTCGAGATCGGTGGCCACGGCCAGAAAGGCGCCCACACCGCTTGCGCGAGCACGGACCAGTATGTCGTCGACCTCGCCGCTGGCGGGGTCAAGGCGATCAAGGTGACAGTGGGAATCCACCAGCCGGGAAGTCGGGGAGAGCTGCTGCGCCATTAAATGTCGTCTCCGGCAAACGCCCTTCGGGCGCCGCATGGGGGATGGGCGGTTCAATGGCGAGGCATTATCGCAGATTGCCCACTGGGACGCCCAGCACTGGCGTTGTATGGCAGGGATTTATCGGCCTAACAATCAAGATAACGGTATAAATAACCTCTGAATACTGCCTACAAGCGCTGCGTTCAGAGTGTATAGCTGCGCATCGTATCCGGCGGCGCCTCGGTCAGCAGCGCTTCGATGCGCACGCGCAGCGGCTGTTCCTCGGCATCCAGATGTATGCCGATCCCCGGCGTGCGGCGGCCGGTCATACCCACCGGGGAGACCCAGGCGACCACGCCGGAAACCGGGCGACGCTCCTGCTCGCCGGGCAGACTCAGCAGCAGATAGACCCGCTGACCAAGGTGAAAGGCATCACGCGTCGGCATGAAAAGCCCCCCGTTTTCCAACTGCGGCATCCAGCTCGCGCCAAGGGTTTCAATATCGTCCAGGGCGAGCGAGAGGGCACGAGTGGTCATGGGTGGCTCCAGAGCGAAATAGCGTGACACCACCATTATCGGCGATGAGGGGCGAAAATGGAGGGCAGTACACCAACGCGGCCGGATAGCGTCGGAGCATGCGGTTGAGGCACATTGTCGCATTGCCGTCGGCACCGGAAGTGCACAGGATAGAGGCGAAATTTCCCGGTGATGGTTCTGGAGAAACTTTTGACTCCCCACCAGCGACGGCGTTCTCCGGCTCCCGAGTTCCTGTCACAGTTTACAGGCAATCGCTTGCGACTACTCTCGGTGATACAGGATACGTTAACCAGCCGAAACCATTCGCGGGATTTCAGGGTGACCCGCGGCGACTATCTGCGCAATCGCGTCCTGCTGGTTGCCGTCGTCTTCACGCTGTTGACGCCGCTATGGGGCGTCGTTGATCTGCTGATTACACCGGCCTCGATCCACACTTCTCTCCTGCTGGCGCGCCTCGCCATGATCGGTGCCTTCATACTGGTGATCGTACGCGGCCGGCGCAGTGCCACCGGTCTGAATGGCATACGTCATCTGCTCGCCACACTGATCCTGACGCCGGCACTGTTCTATCTGCTGGTGCTACTGATACTGGGGGATCACGTCAACAAGCAGCTGTTCGGCTACAGTTTTACCCCCTTCCTGCTGATCGCCTTTCTCAGCGTCTTTCCGTTGACGCTGATAGAGAGTCTGGGACTGGGGCTGATTCTGATTGCACTGGAAGTTTTTTCCCAGTACATCAATGGTCTGATTTTCACCGGCGAAGGCTGGCAGGATCTGTGGCTGATGTGTCTACTGTTGATCATCTCGCTATGGGCCAACTTTTCGGCCATCACTTCTCTGCTGCGGCTGTATCGTCAGGCCAGTCAGGATCCACTGACAGGACTCCTGAATCGCGGCGTGCTGATGGTCGACCTCGCCAGGCTGATCGATAGACTGCACTCGGATCACAGGGGAAGGTGCGTCACGCACTCCCTGACGCTGTTGATGCTGGATCTGGACCGCTTCAAAAGAATCAATGACCTCCATGGTCACTCTACCGGCGATCAGGTACTGAAGCGTTTTGCCAACATTCTGCGCGAGGAGTCGCGCAAAACGGATATCCTGGCACGCTATGGCGGCGAGGAGTTCATCGTCGCCCTGCCGGGCACCGTGCGCAAGAACGCCATACAGGTGGCGGAACGCATTCGAAAGCGCTGCGAAAACTGCAGCGTGCGCAGCCTGAACGGTCAGGATGTGAACTTCACCACCAGTATCGGGGTGGCCGAACTGCGCCGGGAGGAGAATATCGAAACGCTGCTGGAGCGTGTCGACGCTCGCCTCTATGCGGCCAAGGCGCAGGGCCGCAACCTTGTGGTAACAACCTGATGCCGACCCTCGATGGGCGCGCGCCGCTCGTCACGCTCAGGAGCGCAGCAGGGTCGCCCAGCGTATCAGCCACGACTCCAGCGCCAGCTGAGCATTGGGATTGCCGCCGCTGCTCAGCAGGCGACGCTGTTCATGGGCATAGTCGAGCAGGCGAAACCAGTCGCGCACTCGGCCATTCTTGATCGCCTGGCGATAGAGCGGCATCAGGTCGCTGTTGCGCACCCGCTCGCTCTGCGCCGTGGTGCCCAGTCGGATCAGATCCTCAAGCCATGAAATGCCGTGCCACAGGATTTCGCTCAGCGCACGGCTGTCCATGCGCGCCGCTTCGGCCACCGGATCGCCGCCGCGCATCATGGACTCGAACTGTTCACGCAGCTGCTGGCGCAGTTTGCGCGCCTCCGGAGCGGCCAGCTGGCGGGCCAGCAGCGGCCGGTTGCCGGCCACCCGCAGCCAGAAATGCGCCTGTTCGCTGTCTTCCAACTCACCGGCCAGCCAGTCGAGCGCCACGCTTTCGTCGGGCAGCGGGTGACGCCACTGCTGGCAGCGGCTGCGAATGGTGGGCAGGGTGCGCGACGGCAGGTCGCTGTGCACAATGAACAGGGTATTGGCGCCGGGCTCCTCGAGGCTCTTGAGCAGGGCGTTGGCGGCCGCCGTGGTCATCGCCTCGGCGGGGCCCAGGTTGATCAGACGGTAGCCGCCCTGCTGCGCGGTCTGGGCCGCGAAGGCGTTGATCTCGCGCACCGCATCGATACCGATCTGCCTGCCCTTCTCGCGCGGCGCGATCTCCAGCAGGTCCGGGTGGTAACCGGCGCGCAGCATGCGGCAGGCGTGGCACTCACCGCAGGCGGTATCGCCCGGGCGGCTACACAGTTTGAGCGCTATCAGCGCCTGCGCCAGACGCTCCTTGCCCAGCCCCGAAGGACCACTGAGCATCAGCGCATGCGGCAGGCGATCGCGGCGCGAAATAGCGAGCAGCTGCTGCCAGATACCATGCTGCCAGGGCCAGGGGGTCAGTTCCATATCAATCGGTCATTGCCGGCAAACGACTGTCGATTATCGCGCCGATATCGGCCTGTACCGCCGCCAGCGACCGATCCGCATCGACACGTACAATGCGTTCGGGGTCACCCTCGGCGCGCTGTCGATAGCCGTCGCGCACCTTTTCGAAGAAGTCGCCGCGCTGGCGCTCAAAGCGGTCGGCGTCGCCGCCGCGCAGCGACAGCCGCGCCGAAGCCCGCCCTACCGGCATGTCGAGCCACAGGGTCAGGTCAGGTTTGAGCCCCCGCTGAGACAGCGCTTCCAGCTGCGCAATCACGTTCGGATCGAGGCCGCGGGCACTACCCTGATAGGCAAAAGTGGCGTCGGTAAAGCGGTCGCTGACCACCCAGGCGCCGCGCGCCAGCGCCGGGCGAATCAGCCGCGCCAGATGCTGGGCGCGGGCGGCGAACATCAGCAACAGCTCGGCGGTCTCGTCGAGGGGGTCGTCGTCATCGGCGCTCAGCAGTAGCTCGCGAATGCGCTCGGCACCGGGTGTACCGCCGGGCTCACGAGTGGCGACCACCTCAAGACCGCGGCGGCGCAAACGCTCGCAGACGAAATCAAGATTGGTACTCTTGCCCACCCCTTCGCTTCCTTCCAGGGTGATAAAGCGCCCGGGCAGACTCAAGGACTCTCTCCCTCGCCGAGAATATAGCGCCGCACGGCGGCGTTGTGCTCGGCCAGCGTATCGGAAAACTGATGCTCGCCGTTACCACGAGCGACGAAATAGAGGGCGCTGCCCGCGGCGGGATGCACCGCAGCCTCCAGCGCGGCGCGCCCCGGCAGAGCGATCGGCGTCGGCGGCAGACCGCTGATCACGTAAGTGTTCCAATCGGTGCGGCGCTCGAGATCGGCACGCGACAGCGAACCGTCGTAATCCTCGCCCAGGCCATAAATAACGGTGGGGTCGGTCTGCAGACGCATACCGCGCTCCAGCCGCCGCTTGAACACACCGGCAATGCGCGAGCGCTCCGCGGCAACGCCGGTCTCCTTTTCAATCAGAGAAGCGAGAATCAGTGCCTCATAGGGCGTATCGATGGGCAGATCGTCGTCGCGGCTCTGCCACACCTCACGCAGCACGCTCGCCATGCGATCATAGGCACGCTGGAAAATTTCCATATCGCTCACACCGCGACGCCAGACATAGGTGTCAGGGAAAAAGCGCCCCTCGGGAAGCTCCCCTTCGTGACCCAGCGCGGTCATGAGCTCGGCATCGCTCATGTCACGGGTTTCGTGGTCGAGAGCTTCGGCATCGCCCAGCAGACGGCGCATGTCGGCGAAGGTGCGGCCTTCAGGAACGGTCAACCGATAGGTCACGACATCGTTGCTGGAGAGTTTGGCCAGCAGTTGAGCGGCATTCATGCCCGGCTCGAGACGGAACTCCCCGGCGCGCAGACCGCGCAGACGCTGCGGTTCGAACACGCCCAGCAACTGATAGGGCCACTGAGCGGCGATGATACCGCGCGCCTCGAGTTCGGCAATAATCTGCGAGGCGCCCATACCGGGGCGCACCTCGTAGACTTCACTCGCTGACAGTGCAATGGGCGCATCCAGCTGCTGCTGCCAGTACAGCCAGCCGGCGATCGCCCCCCCGGCCGCTACCACAAGCGCCAAAAGCGCCGCCTTGATCCATCGCATTACGGGCCCCGCTCAACGATACCCGGACGTCAGGGAAGCGGATGGCCCAGCAGGCTGTGCGCTTCCCGCTGCAGCTCGCGCTGCCCGGAAGTGGTGGTGATTGTCCAGCGCCCCAGGCGGTGGCTGCAAGTCTCGTCGAACAGACGTTGAACCGGCCACACGCCCTGCACCGAATTGAAAAGGCATAATGAGGACGCTTTGACCAGTCTTTCGAGGCCGGCATCGTCTACCTCGGCCACCAGCCCCTGCGCCAGCAGCGCCCGGCGCAGGGTTCCGGCGACGCCACAGCGCGCCAGCCACGGCGTCAACCAGCGGCCGTTTTCAAGCCAGGCGACATTCATGGCGGTCGCTTCCACGACGCGCTCGTGCTGATCGCGCAGTAACCCCTCGGCAATATCCGGTGACTGCCACTCGCTGCGCGCCAGCACGTTCTCAAGCCGGTTGAGGTGCTTGAGGCCCGCCAGCAGCGGCTGCTCCGCCAGCCGCAGTCGGCACAGCCGCATGCTGACGCCTTCACGCCAGCGCTGCGCCGCCGGTGTAAAGGCGACGATGCGATAGCGCAGCCGTGGCGAGGCTACGTCGGGCAGCGCATAGCCACGGCCGCCGCTGCCGCGAGTCAGCATGATCTTCAATATCTTCTCGCCGGCACCGGCACGCGCCGGCAGCGCATCCAGCTCGGCGCGCTCGGGGGCCTCGAAGCCGAGACGCGCAGCGCCCTCCTCGAGGCGCTCACAGTGCTCCCGCCACAGGAGCGGTTCGCCGTCGCGCACCAGTACCGTCTCGAACAGGCCATCACCATAGGCGGCGCCACGGTCATCCAGGGGAAAACCGGCCCGGCCGTCCTCACCCATCATGAGATCTGTGAAAACACCAGCGAACCGTTGGTACCGCCAAAACCGAAGGAGTTGGACAGCACATGGCGAATGCGCATCTCCCGCGAGACATGCGGCACATAGTCGAGCCGACACTGCTCATCGGGATTGTCCAGGTTGATGGTCGGCGGCGCGACCTGGTCGCGCAGCGCCAGGATCGAGAAGGCGGCCTCGACCGCGCCGGCAGCGCCCAGCAGGTGGCCAATCATCGATTTGGTGGAGCTGACCGCCACTCTGCCGGCGGCGCTGCCCATGACACGCTCCACGGCGAGACTCTCGGCAAGGTCGCCGACCGAGGTCGAGGTGCCGTGGGCATTGATGTAGTCAATCGCCGAGGGGTCGAGGCCGGCATCGCGAATGGCGTTGCCCATCGCCAGCGCCGCGCCGGCGCCGTCGCTCGGCGGCGCGGTCATGTGCCAGGCGTCATCGCTCATGCCGAAACCGGCGCACTCGGCGAGAATGTCGGCGCCGCGGGCGCGGGCGTGTTCATACTCTTCGAGCACCAGCACCCCGGCACCATCGGAGAGCACGAAACCGTCGCGATCGCGATCCCAGGGGCGGCTGGCAGCCTGCGGGTCGTCGTTGCGGGTGGAGAGGGCTCGCGCCGCCGAGAAACCGCCGACCCCCAGCGGCGTACTGGCCATTTCGGCACCGCCGCAGATCATCACATCGGCGTCGCCATAGGCAATCGTCCGCGCGCCGTAACCGATATTGTGGGTGCCGGAGGTACAGGCAGTGGTGATGGCGATATTGGGACCGCGGAAACCGTACTGGATAGCGAGGTTACCGGCGATCATGTTGATAATCGAGCCGGGCACGAAGAAGGGAGAAACGCGACGCGCGCCGGACTTGAGCAGCGCCTGATGATTGGTCTCGATCATCGGCAGGCCGCCTATACCCGAGCCGATCGCCACGCCGATGCGATGGGCATTCTCTTCCGTGCATTCGATACCGGCATTGCCGACCGCCTGCACCGAGGCTGCCATACCGTACTGGATGAACAGATCCATCTTGCGCGCGTCCTTCGGATTGAACCATCGCGACGGCTCGAAATCCTTGACCGCACCGCTGAAGCGAGTGTTCAGACCGCTGGCGTCGAAATGCTCGATAGGGCCGATACCGCTGCGGCCGGCCTTGATGCTTTCCCAGGTCTCTTCGGTAGTATTGCCGACAGGCGTAACCAGACCGATGCCGGTCACCACGACCCTTTTACGAGGCATCGCTTTCCCTCCAGGATAACGGTTGAGTGCGGCCGGTGCACTGCCGGGATCGAGACCTGATCCTCTGCCCGCCGCCTTGAAACAAGCACATCATTATATCAGTTATGTTGTCCGGGGCGCGGGGCCGGGCGACTTTCATCGTGGCCGTTCAGTCACGCCTCATCATAAACGTCAACACACCGGGCGGTGCACAAAAATAAAGCCGCTCCCGAATAATGGGGCGGCTCTATCGACCGACCGGCACCCAGGGCCCGGCGGTATACCCACTTACTGGTGAGCGACGATGTAGTCGATCGCTTCCTGCACGGTGGTGATCTTTTCGGCTTCCTCGTCGGGAATTTCAGTATCGAATTCCTCTTCAAGCGCCATGACCAGTTCCACGGTATCGAGCGAGTCGGCGCCGAGATCTTCGGTAAAGGAAGAGCTGTTCTGAATCTCTTCCTCCTTGACGTTCAAACGTTCGGCTACAACTTTTTTAACGCGCTCTTCGATGGTACTCATCTTGTCATTACTCCTGGTTACGAGTCGCCAGATTGGAACTGGCGGTAGTTTATAGACCGTCATGGGTCGACGCAACAATACAGAAACAGCGAAAGCGCTGCCCTGTATCCGCTTCAGTTCATACTCATGCCGCCGTTGACATGCAGCGTTTGGCCGGTGATATAGCCAGCACCGTCACTGACCAGAAAAGCGACGGCGGCGGCGATTTCAGCAGGCTCACCAAGCCGTGCAAGAGGAATCCGCGCGAGCATCGCATCCCGGTGCTTTTCAGGCAGTTCACTGGTCATGTCGGTGGCAATGAAACCCGGCGCCACAGCGTTGACGGTGACATTGCGTGCCGCCAGCTCATGCGCCAGTGAGCGGGTGAACCCCTCCATGCCCGCCTTGGCGGCCGCGTAATTGCCCTGCCCCGCATTGCCCATGCCGGCCACTACCGAGCTGATATTGACGATACGGCCAAAACGCGCCCGGGTCATGCCCTTGAGACAGGCCTTTGACACACGATAGACCGAGCCCAGGTTGGTATCCAGTACCTCGTCCCAGTCGCTGTCCTTCATGCGCATCAGCAGATTGTCGCGGGTGATACCGGCATTATTGACCACAATCAGCGGTGCGCCGAACTCCTCGGTGATTGCGGACAGAACGCGCTCGATCGACTCACGATCCGTCACATCCAGCATTCTGCCGGTACCGCCAATACCCTGCTCGGCCATATCCTGACCGATACGCCGCGCGCCCTCTTCACTGGTCGCGGTACCGATGACGGTGTGCCCCTGGCGTCCCAGTTCGCGGGCGATCGCCTGACCGATACCGCGTGTGGCACCGGTCACCAGCGCTACTCTTGCCTCGCTCATAAACTGCTCTCTTGTCTGTCAGATGTTATCGCCCGATTCACGCGCCAGCTCGATGGCCGCTCCCAGCGTCTCCGGATCGTTGACCGCCAGCCCGCGGTTGTGGCGGGCGATACGCTTGCCCAGCCCGGTCAGCACCTTGCCCGGGCCGCACTCGATGAAAACGCCCGCACCGTCTTCTCCCAGTGCTTCGATACAGCTGCTCCACTGCACCGGCCGATAGAGCTGCTCCACCAGTCGTGACTTGATCGCATCGACTTCCTCGTGCCAGCGCGCATCGACATTCTGCACGACACGGTAGCGCGGCGTGCGAAAATCGATATCGTTCATCGCCTCCTCGAGGCGCCGAGCCGCCGGCTTCATCAGCGCACAGTGCGAGGGGACCGAGACCGGCAGCGGCACGGCGCGTTTGGCACCGCGCTCCTGACACCTTGTAATGGCACGCTCTACCGCCGAACGGTCGCCTGCGATCACGACCTGCCCTGGCGAGTTGTAGTTGACCGCTGACACCACTTCGCCCTCGGCGGCCTCGCTACAGGCCGCCTCGACGTCGCCGTTTTCAAGGCCGAGGATGGCTGCCATGCCGCCGGCACCCTCGGGCACGGCCTGCTGCATCGCCTCGCCGCGCAGGCGCACCAGCCGCACGCCGTCGGCAAAGCTCAGGGCACCGGCGCATACCAGAGCGCTGTATTCGCCCAGGCTGTGACCGGACATGGCCAGCGGACGCGGGCCCTCCAGCTCCTGCCACACGCGCCAGATGGCAACGCCAGCGGTGAGCAGGGCCGGCTGGGTGCAGGTGGTGGCATTGAGGCGGGTGTCGGGCCCTTCCTGGGTGACGTGCCAGAGATCATAGCCGAGGGCGTCCGACGCCTCCTCGAAGGTCGTGCGCACCACGCTGTAGCGTTCGGCGAGCTCGCGCAGCATACCGACATGCTGGGAGCCCTGACCCGGAAAGACCAGAGCAAGAGAGTTGCTCATCACTATCACCTGTCAAAACATCATGAATTAAAAATGCACACCGCGCGTCCGGTAGCGAACCCGTCACGGCAGCCAGCAGGGCGTGCGGCCGACGCCGGAAGTGGCCGTCACGAGCCGATGCTACCCTCTCCGCCGTGCTCCGAGGATGACAGCATCAGGCGCTGCGGCAGTGCCTGGCGCGCCTCGTCAGCAGCACGCTTGACGGCCCAGGCGAAGCCCTTCCAGCGCGCCCCGCCATGACTCTTGACCACGGTCGAGCGCAGGCCGAGAAAACTGGCGCCATTGTAGCGCACAGGACTCAGCTCCTGCAGGAAGCGTCGCAGCACCGGACGTGCCAGCAGCCCCACCAGTCGCGCATAAAAACCGCGCTGAAACTCGTCGCGTAGCCGCTGGCCCAGCATGCGCGCCAGACCTTCGCTGCTTTTCAGGGCGATATTGCCGGCCATGCCGTCGCAAACGGCTACTTCGATGTCGCCGGTAAAAACGTCGTCACCCTCGATATTGCCGCGATAATCGAAAGGCAGCGGCACTCGCTCGCGCAGCAGACGATCGGCCTCGCGCACGCGCCGCTCGCCCTTGATGCTTTCGACACCGACATTCAAAAGACCCACTCGCGGATTCGCAACGCCATCAATGAGCTGCACCATTCGGGCTCCCATGAAGGCAAAGTCGACCAGATGCGCGGGGCGGCAATCGACATTGGCGCCCAGATCCAGCATATAGCAGGGACCGCGCGAGGCGTTGGGAATCTTGCCACTGATCGCCGGGCGCTCGATGCCTTCCAGCATCCCGATATCGCGACGCGCCAGCGCCATCAGTGCTCCGGTATTACCGGCGCTGACACAGGCGTGGGCATCGCCACGGCACAGGGCATCAAGGCTTGCGCGCATGCTGGTCATGCGGGAGCTGCGAAGCACACTGGAGGGCGTCATTTCGGCGCTAACGCTATCGCCCGCCTCGACAATAGCGATGCGATGACGCGCCGATGACAGCGAAGAAGGCAGGCGGGAGAGTTCCACATCAAGCAGATGGCGGCGACCATAGAGCGTCGCCACGAGCTCGCGACGCTCACTGAGCGCGGCAGCCGTACCGCGCACAGTAGCGCGGGGACCGTAGTCCCCGCCCATGGCATCAATAGCGATACGCAGTGGCGACATCGCCACTGTCGATCACTCTTCGACGTCGACGACCTTGCGGCCGCGATAGTAGCCGTCAGGTGCGACGTGGTGGCGACGATGCGTGGTGCCGGTTTCACGATCGACGGCAAGCGCCGGCGTGGTCAGCGCATCATGTGCGCGGCGCATACCGCGCTTCGAACGAGACTTGCGATTCTGTTGCACAGCCATGGAGAAATCTCCGCTTGTAACTCGGGTGTTGAATGACTCAGTGATTCTTCAGAGAGCGAAGCACACTGAACGGATTATCGGCTCTCGCCGGCGCCGGCTCGCCCTCCTCACCGCTGCTCAGGGCAGCACGAGAAACGGCGCAATCTTCTTCGTCGTGATAGACCACCTGCGGCAGTGTCAGCAGCAGTTCATCCTCGATCATGGGCAGAAGATCCAGCTGTTCGTCATCGACCATCACGGGCTCGTAGCGTCCCGGAAGCGCTGCGGCTCGCTCATCGCCGGTGACCATGCCAAGCAGGAATTCGCTTTCAAGGCTTACCGGCATGGGCTGCAGACAGCGCTGGCAGGGCAGCTGAACGTCGACATCAAGACGCCCTTCGATATAGTGCTGACGCTGCTGATCGATATCGAAATTCAGCACCACTCGACACGCCGCGTCCTGTTGCCCGATCGCCTCGACGATACGCGGCAGGCCGGACAGCAACACGCAGCCTTCGAGCCGCTCGCCGGCTGCGGCGAGCCGCCAGGGCTCGACCGTTCTGGGCAGTGGTGTCATTGACGATTGTCGCGTGGTTGACATAGGCGCGCCATAATAGGGATTGTCAAAGAAGGTGTCAAAGCACACTGCCGGCACAGCACTTACTGCAGGCGGATCGGCGCCGTGCCGCCATAGCCTTCAATGCCCAGATAGTGTGCTGCCACCTGCCCCAGCCGACGCGACAGGCGCTCCAGCGGATCGCCGCTGACGGTATAATCCACCGTTTCGCTGCTGCCGGTAAGCCTTCGCGCGATATCGGGCACGCTGTCAAAGCCGTCGATCAGTCCCAGCGACAGCGCCTCCTCGCCGTTCCAGATCAGGCCGGAGAAAAGCTCCGGATTATCGCCAAGACGCTCCCCACGACCCTCGCGAACGTCGTCGATGAACTGTTGATGCGTCTCGTCCAGCAGTCGCTGCCAGTGGTCGACCTGACGCGGCTCCAGCGGCTGGAAAGGGTCGAGCATGTCCTTGTTGTCGCCGGCGATCATCACGCGCCGTTCGACGCCCAGCCGCTCGATGGCATTTTGCAGGCCGAAGCCGGCGTAGATCACGCCGATCGAGCCCACCAGGCTGGCCGGCGCGGCATGAATGCTGTCCGCCGCCGACGCCACATAGTAGGCGCCGCTGGCGCCGATATCCTCGATCACGGCAATGATCGGCTTGTCGTCGAGCGCGCGCAGGCGGCGAATTTCATTGTAGATGCGCTGAGACTGCACCGGCGAACCGCCGGGACTGTTGATATCCAGCACCACCGCCGTACTCGAGCCCTGCCAGGCACGCTGCAGGCCACGAATAACGCGCTCGGCGCTGGCCGGCGCATCGTCGGCGATCACCCCACGAATGTCCACCACGCCAACGGACTGCGAAGCCCCCGGTGCCTCGCGGTCGCTGATCACCAGCCAGGCCACGGCCGCCGCCACCAGCAGCCAGAACCCCCAGAAACAGAAACGAAAGAAAATTTTCCAGCGTCGACTGCGGCGCTGCTCACGCACCATCTCCAGCAGCGCCTGCGCCATGGCGCTCTCTCCCTCGCGCTGCTCACGGCTTGCGCTGCGCTCGACCATCTCCCCCTCGGTCCAGCTGTCACGTTCGTTGCTCATGGCTGATCGCCTCGCTTGTCCGCCTCGCGTGGCTGTGTCAGCCACGCCATCAGGTCACTGAATGTGGTTGCCGCATAGCATGGCGCAAAAGCCGTCAGCGTATCGATATCGTGCACACCCCAGCTCACCGCGACGCGGTCCATGCCCAGCGCCTGCGCCATACCCAGATCGTGCACGCTATCGCCGATCATGACGGCCTCCTCGAGCGGAACGCCAAGCGTCGCCAGCAGCTCTTCGAGCATCAACGGATCGGGCTTGGAGCGAGTCAGATCGGCGGTACGGCTGGCATCGAACCAGTGACCGCAGCCTCGCTCGGTGAAGATGCGATCGAGCCCGCGCCGGCTTTTGCCGGTGGCGACGGCCAGTTGTACATCGGGCTCACGCGCGAGTTGCTCGAGCCCCGCCTCGACGCCGCTGAAAAAGGGCATCGGCGCCTCTTTGGTGTCGGCTGCGACGAAGTGGTGAGAGTAGCGCGCTCTCAATCTCTCGGCGCGCTCGCTATCGATCCCCGGGCAGAGTCTCGCGATCGCCTCCGGCAGGCCAAGACCGATGATATCGCGCACGGCGGCGTCGCTCAGCGGCAGCCAGCCGACATCCCGCGCGGCACGCTGCATGCAGTCGACGATGCGCGGTACCGAATCCATCAGGGTGCCGTCCCAGTCAAAAATAATCAGCCGATAACGCATGGGCAGTTCTCTGATTCGAAGTTATCGCCCGCCAGCAGGCTGCCCGGCTCAGTTCGTTGAGCGCAGCCGCGCCAGCACCGCCGTCAGCGACGGCGCCAGCGGCGCCTGCATCTCGACGCGCTCGCCGCTGGCGGGGTCGGTAAAGCTCAGGGCACGGGCGTGCAGGAAAAGTCGCTCGAGGCCGCCACGCTGTGCCGGCCGCTGCCCGGCGCTGCTGCCGTATTTGCTGTCCCCCAGTACGGCATGGCCGGCGTCAGCAGCATGCACGCGAATCTGATGGGTGCGTCCGGTGATCGGCTCGGCTTCCACCAGGGTGGCGCCGTCGAAGCGCTCGACGACTGCAAAGCGGGTCTCGGCCGGTTTACCGGCGGCGCTGACGCGCACCCGGCGCTCGCCGCTGGCCAGCTCGAAGCGCTCCAGCGGTGTCTCGACGCACACAAGTTGCGCAGGCCAGTACCCCTCGACCAGCGCCAGATAGCGCTTTTGCATGCCGTGTCGGCGCAGCTCGTCGCTCAGAGTATTGAGCGCCTCGCGAGAGCGGGCGACGAGCAGACAGCCGGAGGTGTCGCGGTCAATGCGATGCACCAGCTCCAGAAAGGGGTCGTCGCGCACCTGACGCAGCGCCTCGATCAGGCCGATGGTGACACCGCTGCCGCCGTGCACCGCAAGCCCTGAAGGCTTGTTGAACAGAAGCCATTGAGGCCGCTCGACGAGAAGGCTGTCGGCAAGCACCGCACGCAGATTGTCGCTGACCTCCTGCGCCATCTTTTCAGGCAGGCGCAGCGGCGGCACCCGCAGGCGGTCACCTTTTTCGAGGCGCCGATGCGCCCTGACGCGCCCGCCATTGACCCGCACCTCGCCGCGCCGAATGATGCGATAGATCAGCGTACGCGGCGCCCCCTTGAGATGCGCCAGCAGGAAATTATCCAGCCGCTGACCGTCATGCTGCTCATCGACATCCAGCCACTGCACGCCCCGCCCTTCGGCCATAACCACCACTCTCGTCGCTGTTCGTCGTCGGCCATTGTAACCAATCGGCGCCCTGCCGGCGCCGATTGTGGCTACCGGTCTTTACTGTTATATTCCGGGAGCTTCCCGGATGCCCCGGTAGCGCCTGCACCGGACGACACGCAGGCCGAAGCACGGAACAGCAATCGCGGACGCCGTCCGCCAATGTTCGGATGACGTGCTGGCGCTGTGGATGCAATTCCCACCTCGCCGCACCGATTCAAAACCATGTGAAGTACCCGGATTTTTATCACGGGATCAACCTTTATACCGTGTCGGCAGCCGGCGCCAAGGCGTTGATGGCTACCAGGTGTGACAGCAACCAGGCGGGACCGGCCGAGCCCTCGGGACGCCGCGACATGTCCCCGGACTGTCACGTACTCAACATGATCATGAAGCCTCTCCGGCGAGGCGCGAAATGCGCCGCGGGAGTTGAAATACACTTGTAGACATGCGCTGAGCACAAACACTCTGGACCGAGACCCGGCAGCGTTGATGTCGTGCGAGATTGCCTACCGTCGCCCCGGGCGGCGGGTCGGTCTGTCGCGTCGCCATCGGCTCTCCGACACGCTCTGTCAGTGAGACAACATGAAACGCATGCTTATCAACGCAACCCAGCCCGAAGAGCTCAGGGTTGCGCTGGTCGACGGCCAACGCCTTTACGACCTGGATATCGAATCCGGCGCCCGTGAACAGAAGAAAGCCAATATCTACCGCGGCCGCATCACCCGTGTGGAACCCAGCCTCGAAGCCGCCTTCGTCGACTTCGGCGCCGATCGTCACGGCTTTTTGCCCCTCAAGGAAATTTCTCGCGAATATTTTTCGAAAGAGCCTTCCGGCAACGGTCGGCCCAACATCCGCGAGGTGATCAAGGAGGGCCAGCAGGTCATCGTCCAGGTTGACAAGGAAGAACGCGGCAACAAGGGCGCTGCGCTCACCACCTTTATCAGCCTGGCGGGTCGCTTCCTGGTGCTGATGCCCAACAACCCCAAAGCGGGCGGCATATCGCGCCGCATCGAGGGCGAAGAGCGCAGCGAGCTCAAGGAGGCGATGGGCCAGCTCACCATGCCCGAGAAGATGGGCGTGATCGTACGCACCGCAGGTATCGGCCGCTCCAGCGAGGAACTTCAGTGGGACCTCGACTATCTGGTGCAGGTATGGGAAACCATTACCGAGGAAGCCGGCCAGCGCGCCGCTCCCTTTCTGATCTATCGCGAATCCAACGTCATCATCCGCGCCATGCGCGACTACCTGCGTCAGGATATCGGCGAAGTGCTGATCGACGACCCGCAGGTGCACGAGGAGGCGCTCACCTTCGTGCGTCAGGTGATGCCCTCCTACCAGCAGAAAATCAAGCTCTACGATGATGACGTACCGCTCTTCTCGCGCTTTCAGATCGAATCCCAGATCGAAACCGCCTACGAGCGGGAAGTGAAACTGCCTTCCGGCGGTTCGGTGGTGATCGATCACACCGAGGCGCTGGTCTCGATCGACATCAACTCCTCGCGCGCCACCAAGGGCGGTGATATCGAGGAGACGGCGCTGCAGACCAACGTCGAGGCGGCCGACGAAATCGCGCGACAGCTGCGCCTGCGCGACATCGGCGGGCTGGTGGTGATCGACTTCATCGACATGACGCCGGCGCGCAATCAGCGCGAAGTGGAAAATCGCATGCGCGATGCCCTCAAACTCGACCGCGCGCGGGTACAGATCGGTCGCATCTCGCGTTTCGGGCTGATGGAGATGTCGCGTCAGCGGCTGCGTCCCTCGCTGGGCGAAACCAGTGGTGTGGTCTGCCCGCGCTGCAACGGCCAGGGCACCATCCGCGATGTACGCTCGCTGTCGCTGTCGATCATGCGCCTCATCGAGGAAGAGGCGATGAAGGATCGCAGCTCCCAGATCCGTGCCATGCTGCCGGTATCGGTCGCGACCTATCTGCTCAACGAAAAGCGCAGCGTACTTTTCGACATCGAGCGTCGCCAGGGCGTGCGTGTGCTGCTGCTGCCACAGCCCGATCTGGAAACGCCCCATTTCGACGTGCAGCGTCTGCGCGACGACCAGGTCGACAGCGAAGACGCCGCCCGCTCCAGCTTCGAACTCTCCGAAGAGTTCGAGCCGCCGGAGGATGAAAGCGAGACCTGGCGCAAGCCGGTCAAACGCGCCGAAGCGGCGGTCAACGGCGTCACCCACCGCAAGCCGGCACCTTCCACCGCCGACAGCTCAGCGAGCAGCGACAGCGAAACTACCGGCGACGGCTTTCTGTCGCGCCTGATGAAGGGCATCAACCGCCTGATGGGCAGCGAAGAGAGCGACGCCGGTGCCGGCAATACCAGTGGCAACAGCGCCGGCGGAACCGGTAGCGGCGAGCGCAGTCCGCAGCCGGAGAGCAGCTCGCAGCACACCTCGAAAACCGGCGACAGCAGCACTACTCGCCGCAGTAACGGCAGCGACAACCGTCGTAACAGCGGCGACGGACGACGCGATAACAGCGGCAGCAAAAGCAGCGAGCGTCAGCAGGATGGCGACAGCGGCAAGCGCGACGCCGGTGGTGCCAGCCAGCGCGACGACGACTCGAACAGGAGCGGCGGTAATCATCGACGCGATGACGGCCAGCCCCAGAACGGCAACCGCAACGACCGTTCCCGGAAGCAGGACAAATCACGTGATGGCAACAGGTCGCGTCCTGACGGCAACGGCAGCAAGCGCAATGACAGCAAGCGCGACGCCGATAACCGCCAGACCGAAAAGACCGAAAAGACCGACAGCAGCGAACGCAACAGCGCCAAAACGAGCGAGGCGAAAGCCGACTCGCGGTCCAGCGCCGAACGCAAATCGCAAAACGCCGGCCAAAGCGTCAACGACGCGACCTCTGCTCAAGGCGCCGAACAAAACGGCGACAAGAGCAGTGAGGTTCGCAGCAGTGAAGGTGAAACCAACACTGCCAGCGAACGCCCGAAGCGCAGCCGCAACAACCCGCGTCAGCGTAGCCGCCAGCACGCCCTGTCGCCGGCGGCGGTTGCCGAGCAGGAGCGCTTGCAGGCACAGGCCGCAAACGGCGGTGACAGTGCCGCTGCAGGTAGCGAAGGCGCCGGCGATAGCAGCGCACAGACGGCCGCCGCAACGACCGCGCAGTCGACCGCTTCAGCCGATGCGACGACCGCGCAGCCAACCGCCGCGCAGGGCGACCACAGCGCACCGCACGCCGTCAGCGCTACCTTCGGGCGTGACCGCTCTCGCCCGGCCCCACGCGCCGAAAGCGTGACGGACGCCACCAATCGTGACGCCCCCCCGAAGGGTGAAGCGAAAGTATCACCGTCCGACGAGCAGACAACGGCCTCATCGCCCGACGCCGACGCCACGGACCACAGTGATGGCCCTGCGGCATCGACCGATAGCGGAGCGACTCACGACAGCAGCGCGCAGCATGGCGCCGAACCGGCCAGCGAGGCGACACCGCGAGAGGAGCCACAGCTGGCAGCACCGGAGCATGAAGCGGCGACTGCCGCCCTCGAGCGCGCCGAGCATGGCGATAAACGCGACGTCAATCGCGAAAGCGTGGCTCGCCGCGATGCCGCCGATCATGGGGCAACCGACGCCGCTTCACCCTCGGTCGAGCAGGTTGAGAACCCGACGCCAGTGGCCGAAACAACGGCAGCAGCGACACCCGCTGAAAGCGAAACCAGCGATGCGTCTGTCGAAGCGACATCACGCCCCGCCGCTTCCGGTGCCACCGACAGCGCTGAAACGGTTGGCGACGATAGCGCCTGTGACAGCAGCGAGCCTGCCGGCACGGCCGCTGACGGCAAAAAACCACGCCAGCGCGGACGCCGTCGCGCTCACAACGACCCGCGCGAACGCCGCCGTCAGCAGCAGCGCGAGCGTGACGCCGGTGCGAGCGATGACAGCACCTCGGACGAGGGCTGATCAGCACGCCGGAGGCGCCACGGCACATTAAAGGGGCTCACCCGTCGCGGGTGAGCCCCTTTTCAGCTTAGCGCTGATGAAAACCGTTCGGCGCCTCGCCCAGCAGCTGTGGCTCGGCCACCAGCTCAACGTCGAAACGCGCCATTACCGAACGGCGAATATCGTCGGCCACCGCCAGCAGCGTCTCGGCAGTTTCACCGCCGTAATGCACCAGCACCAGCGCCTGATGCTGATGCACCCCTATCCCGCCACGGCGCACGCCCTTCCAGCCGCACGCTTCGATCAGCCAGCCGGCGGCCAGCTTGACGCCGCTGCCGGTCTGCCAGTGTGGCAGCGTCGGCCACTGCGCCAGCAATCGCTCGGCGTGCGCCGCGCTCACTATCGGATTCTTGAAAAAACTGCCGGCATTGCCGAGCCGCTGCGGGTCAGGCAGTTTCTCGCCGCGCAGCGCGCACACGGCACAGGCGATCTCCATCGACGAAGGGTGACGCGGCAGCCGCGCGGCCAGGTCGCCATAGTCGGTACGCGGTGAGCCATCGCGTCGCAGCCGCAGCACCACCCGCACGATGACCACGCGACCGGCAAGACGGCGCTTGAAAAGGCTGTCCCGATAGCCGAACTCGCAGGCCTGTCGGTCGAGAATCTCATAGCGACCGTCGTCGATATGCACGACGTGCACCGCCTCGATCAGCTCGCCGACCTCGACGCCATAGGCGCCGATATTCTGGATCGGCGCCGCCCCCACCGAACCGGGAATCAGGGCGAGGTTTTCAAGCCCCCACCAGCCCTCGAGGCAGCTCTCCACTACCAGCTCATGCCAGTTGACACCCGCTTCAACATGCCATAACGCTTCGCTCGAGCCAGGCGATTGACGCCACAGACGCCGACCGCAGTAGCGTACCGCCAGGCCCGGCAGACGCTCACGCAGCACCACATTGCTGCCCCCGCCAAGCGGCGTCAGCGACGAGAAACAGTGACGCCCCAGCGACAGCACCCGCCTCAGCTCGGCGATATCCCCGGGCTCTGCCAGCGCCTCGGCGCGGCAGTCGAACCCCAGGGTGTTGTGCTCGCGCAGCGTGGCGTCATATTCGAATCTCAATGCAGCCTGCCCTGACCGCGTAGATGATCAAGCAGGCCGTCACAGGCGGCCTCCAACTGATCAGCGACGCGGGTAAAGTTATCCGCGCCGCCAAACCAGGGGTCATCGATCTCGCGCTCGCCACGCGACGGCGCAAAATCGAGCAGCAGCCCGACATGGGCGCGACTCTCTGGCGGCGCCATGGCGCGCAGCGCCTCGAGATTGCTGTCATCCATGCAGAGGAGATAGTCGAAACGCTCGAAGTCATCACGACGTAGACGGCGTGCGCGCAGCGCTTCGATATCGGCACCGCGTCGCTGCGCTTCACGTCGCGCACGGGGATCGGGCGGGTCACCGGCGTGGTAGTCGCCGACGCCGCAGGAGTCGAGCTCGAGCTGATCCTCGAGCCCCTCGAGCTCAAGGCGTCGACGCATCAGCCCTTCGGCCATCGGCGAGCGACAGATATTGCCAAGACAGACGAAAAGTATGCGAATCAATGTCTCTCCTCAGTGTTTTTCGCGCAGCAGGGCGCGCACCCTTGCGAGATCTTCCGGCGTATCAACGCCTGCCGGATAGTGCTCCGGCGCGGTGGCCACCGCGATGGTAAAACCGTGATAGAGCGCGCGCAGCTGTTCGAGCTGCTCGCACTGTTCCAGCGGGGCAATGGGAAGTTCGCAATAGCGCCTTAGAAAGGAGGCGCGGTAGGCGTAGATGCCGATATGACGTAGCCAGCCACCGCCAAGCGGCCCCTGACGACAGTCGAGATCGAGACGATCGCGATCCCATGGAATCGGCGCACGGGAAAAGTAGAGCGCGCGACCGCGGTTGTCGCACACCACCTTGACCGTAGCCGTGCGCATCAGCTCATCGAGACTGTCGATCGGTTCGGCCAGTGTCGACACCGCAGCGCCAGCGTCGGCCGCCAGGGTTTCGGCCACGCGATCGATCATGGCACTGGGCAGCAGCGGCTCATCACCCTGCACATTGACTACACAGGTATCGCTCTCCAGCTGCAGGCGTTCGGCAACCTCGGCCAGCCGCGAAGTGCCGTTGACGTGCGTCTGCAACGTCATCGCGACCTCGGCGCCAAAGCCTTCGGCGCACTCGGCAATACGCCGGTCGTCGGTCGCGATCACCACGCGCGCGGCGCTGCTTGCGCAGGCACTGCGCCACACATGCTCTATCATGGGGCGCCCGGCGATCTCCAGCAGCGGCTTGCCGGGCAGGCGCGTTGAGGCAAAGCGGGCGGGAATAACGGCAACGAAGGAGGGTGTCATGGTGTCTGCGGTGACGGCCCGTGCCCCAGCTCCTCCTCGACGCTGATGCGTCGCGCTCGACCGGTCAGCATGACGGGAATACCGTCGATGATCGGATAGGCCAGCCCGCTTTCGCGGCAGATCAGCTCACCCTGCTCACGGTCGTATTCAAGCCTGCCGCCGCTTTCCGGGCAGACCAGCATTGCCAGCAGTTCCTTGTCCATTACGCTTCTCCTTGCCGCCGGGTTGTAAGGGAAACGCTGCATAAATGCCTGCGCCAGCGAATCGCTGCGTTGCGTGGTACTGGTGCGCCAGCCCGGTCGAACATTCGCCTAACCCCATGTTATGTCTCGTGTTCTGTGTTCCATGCGCCTTGCGCTTCATCTCGCTCGTCGATTTATTCAGCGTTTCCGAAGGTTCCATGATGCCTGCCGGGTAGGCGTTGCAGGGCCGAGCCCTCGCAGAGAGCAGTGTGCCAGCGTTTTTTGCAATATACGCTAAAGAGCCTGCAGACGCTTTGACAGCCAGTCGACCAACGCCTGCTCGGGACGCGCCTCGATGTCCAGCGACCAGCAGCGCTCGTTGGCAAAGGGGCGGCACTTGACCGCATCCTTGGCGGTCATGACGACCGGCAGATTGTCGGTAAAGCGCAGATCGTACGCCGAGAAGCGATAGTGATCCGGCAGCGGATGACGCTGGTGATCGACCCCCAGGGCTGTCAGCGTATCGAAAAAGCGCTGCGGATTGCCGATCCCGGCCATGGCATGCACGCGGCCGCTGAAGGGGCATTGGTCGATACTATAGCAGACGCCATCGTTGAGATGACGCCAGGCGGCGGGCACCGTGGTCATGGCGTAGTGAGACGCGCTGGCCGGCATTTGCGGGTCGCCGTTGGAGATCACCGCATCCACCTCGGCAAGACGCGACAGCGGCTCGCGCAGCGGCCCCACCGGCAGGCAGCGACCATTGCCGAAACCGCGTGCGCCGTCGACCACGACCAGCTCGATATCGCGCCCCAGGGCAAAGTGCTGCAGGCCGTCATCGGAGAGCAGAATATCGCAGCCGGCGGCGACCAGCTTGCGTGCCGCGCGCGGCCGATCGGGGTCGACCACCACCGGCAGCCGGGTCTGCTGGGCCAGCATCACCGGTTCGTCGCCGGCATAGCCGACGTCGCTGTGTTCATCGACGTAGAAGGGATAGCGCGGCGCATGACCGCCGTAGCCGCGCGCCACGATACCGGGACGCCAGCCGCGCTCGGAGAGCCAGCGCCCCAGCCAGGCGACCAGCGGCGACTTGCCGGTCCCGCCGACGGTAATATTGCCGACCACGATGACCGGTACCGGCGCATGCCAGACCTGCCGCCGGCTGGTGGCGAAAGCGTCGCGTCGCGAGTGTACGGCACGCTTGTAGAGCAGCTCCAGCGGTGTCAGCAGGCGCGGCCAGCGGGCATCGCTGTACCATGCGTTCTGAAGTCGCCTCACGATGTTGTCGACACCCTTTGCAGACGGCGTGTTTCAGGCTTCGCGAACAGGTTCATGACGCTCGTCCTCGCTGAATTGAAGTCGATGCAGGGCGGCATAGGCGCCACCCCGATGAAGCAGGCTCTGGTGATCGCCGGCCTCGATGATTTCACCGCCATCCATGACCAGGATGCGGTCGGCGCGCTCGATGGTCGACAGCCGGTGAGCGATCACGAAGGTCGTGCGCCCCTGGCACACCTCTTCCAGCGCCCGCTGAATATAGCGTTCGGACTCGGTATCGAGTGCCGAAGTGGCCTCGTCAAGCACCAGGATCGGGGCGTCGCGAAAGATCGCCCGGGCGATGGCGATACGCTGGCGCTGACCGCCGGAGAGCATCACACCGTTGTCGCCCACCACGGTATCGAAGCCATTGGGCAGGCGCTCGATGAAGCCGTCGGCATAGGCGGCGCGTGCCGCCTCGCGCACCCTGTCGCGCGGCGCGTTATCAATGCCGTAGGCGATATTGTCGGCAACGCTTGCGTTGAACAGGGTAACATTCTGTGTCACCAGTGCGATCTGGCGACGCAGCGCTTGCAGCGTATAGTCGCGAATCTCGACGCCATCGATGGTAATCCGCCCTCCGGTGGGGTCGTAAAAACGCGGCAGCAGATTCATCAGCGTGCTCTTGCCGCTGCCCGAACGCCCCACCAGCGCGATCATCTCGCCGGCCTGCACGCGGTGACTGATGCCGCTCAGCACATCGGGCTGGTGCGCGTCATAGTAAAAGCGCACGGCCTCGAAGTTTACATCGCCGGCCACGCGACCCGGGTCATGGTGGCCGTTGTCCGGCTCCTGCGGGCGGTCGATCAGTTCGAACAGCTCCTGCGACGCTGCCAGCCCTTTCTGGATCAGACCGTTGATTTCGGTCAGCGACTTGATCGGTTTGATCATCATGGTCGCCGCGGTAATGAAGCCGATGAACTCACCGGCGGTCATGTTGCCCAACAGCTCCGGCGCCAGCGCCAGCCATACCAGCAGCGCCAGCGACATCGCCACCAGCGTCTGAATGACGGGCGCGCTGATCGACTTGGTCAGCGCCTCCTTGAGACTCTGCACCCGGTTGTCATCGCTGGCGCGCACGAAGCGGTCGTATTCATAGCGCTCAGCGCCGTGGGTGCGGACCACCCGATAACCGGAGATGGTCTCGGAGGCGACGTGGGTCACCTCGCCCACCGAACGCTGAATACGCCGCGACAGCTTGCGAAAACGCTTGCCGCACCAGCCGACGATGGCGGCGATCAGCGGCGTGACCGCCATGAAAATCAGCATCAGCTTCCAGTTGGTCCAGAACAGGTAAAGCGTCAGGCCAATGACCAGCATGCCCTCCTGCAGGACCACGTTGAGCGCCTTGGTGGCGGCGCCGGTAACCTGTTCGACGTGGTAAGTAACCCGCGAGATGAGATGACCGCCGCTGTGTTCGTCGTAAAAGCGTCCGGGCAGGTGCAGCATCTGACGGAAGACATTGATGCGCAGGCTGTGCACCACGTTACGCGCGACGTACTGCATGCCGTAGGAGCCCATGAAAGTGCCGATACCACGGGCGATGAAGATACCGATCAGCATCAGGGGCAGTAGCTGGCGAAAAGCAGCATCGGGATTTTGCAGTCCATCGGTGAGAAACTGCATGACGCGCGCCAACAGCGTGCTGGAGCCGGCATAGATGGCATTGCCGATCAGGGCAATGACGAATGCCTTCCAGAACGGGCGCACATAGCCCAGCAGGCGTCTATAGAGAGTCAGGCTGGCGTTGGGATTCACATTATCTCCTGCCGGACGGTGGGAAGCCGGAGAAGGACGTCATCACGCTAACCCTTGCAGGCTCTGGATGTCGCCGCCCTCTGCTTCAAAAGCGGTGCAGGCTCAGGAAGAGATCGATTCTACCCTGTCAGTCTCGCATCCGACACCGCTGGTGCCACGAATAGCGTCGATCCCGAGCTTTTCTGCGCGTATTTCAATTGTCAGAGCACCGTCGAGGGCGGTACTCCACTGGCAGCTGCCGGCGGCGCGAAAGCGCCTTACCACCTCATCTGCCGGGTGGCCGTAGGCATTGAGATAGCCGGCACTATAAACCACGTGACGAGGCCGCAGTGCCGCCACGAACGCCGGCGTGGAGCTGGTGGTACTGCCGTGATGGCCGGCGACCAGCAGGTCGACGGGTCCCTCGATGTCATCCAGCAGCTGGCGCTCTACGGCGCGACCGGCATCGCCGGTTATCAGCAGCCGCTGATGGTCCGTTTCGATCAGCAGCACGCAGGAGCGTTCGTTGGCGGACTGCGGCAGCATGGCGCTGCGAGGCCAAAGAAAGGAGAAGCGCACACCATCGATCTCCTGCGACACCCCCTGGCGGCAGGGCACTATCGTCGGACCCTCGACCTCGTCGGCGCTCGGCGCCCACCAGCGGGCCACGCGGTGCTGCGCCATGAGCGCCGCGACACCGCCGGCGTGATCGTTGTCGCCATGGGAGATTACCACCTCGTCAAAGCGCTGTGGCTGCGACCACAGGGTATCCAGCGGCATGAAACCGCTGCGCCAGCGCGGCCCGGCATCGTAGAGCCAGCGCCGGCTGGCGGTACGAATCTCGATCAACTGCCCCTGGCCGACATCGTGAACGATCAGCCTTACGTCGCCGTGCGCCGGCAAGTGAGACGATGAGCTCCCCAGTGCCAGGGTGCAGGTCAGTGCCCCGCCCAGCAGCCTGAATCGCCGCGTCAGCCCCGGCAGCAGTGATATCAGGCACAAAAGCGCCAGCCCTGCCGACAGCGCCGCAAGCTGCGGCGCCGCTGGCTGCCAGTCGGGCTGTAGTTGACGCACCCGCTCGAGCCCGGTCTCGAACATATCCACCGCGACGCCGAAAAACCACCACGGCAGCGTACCCAGCATCGGCAGCGGCGACAGCATCGGCAGCGGCGACAGCAGCCAACCCAGCAGCGCCGACGGCACCATCAGCAGTGATACCCAGGGGACTGCCAGCAGATTGACCAGTAGTGACAGCGGCGCCAGCTGTGCAAACAGCACCAGCGTCGCCGCTCCCACGCCGAGGCTCAAAAGCCACTGCGTGCGCAGCATTGCCCACCAGCCGGCCACCCGCTGGCGCCAGCGCCAGGCGATGATCAAAATCGCCACCGCAGCGAATGAAAGCCAGAAACCGCCCCGAAACAGCGCATCGGGCATCGCCAGCACCACCAGCAACAGCGCCAGCCACCAGCCCTGCCACACTCCCGGTGCGTGGCGTCCGCTCACCACCCAGAGCCCTATCACCGCCATAATGGCAGCGCGGGTCGCCGGCGGCGCGAAACCCGCCAGCATGGCATAGCCCAGCGCCGCCAGCGCTGCGGCCGGTAGCGGCCACCACTGCATGCGCCAGCTGCGCGGCCATAGCCGGCGCGACAGCTGGCGACACAGCCAGAGCGTCCCCAGCGCTACCATGCCGACATGAAGACCGGAAATTACCGCCAGGTGGGTGGTGCCGGTGACGCGCAAAAGCTCCCACTGCTCGCTTTCCAGCGCCTCCCCCTCGCCCAGCGTCAGCGCCCGCAGCCAGCGTCTCGTATTGTCGTCGGTCACTTTGGCTGTCAACCAGTCGTGGGCGGCGGAAAGAGGGCTGAAAGCGCCCGCCTCGAGACGCTGCGGCGCCGGTGCATCGCGCACGTAACCGGTTGCGCCATAGCCCTGTCGGCGCAGCCAGCCACCGTAATCGAAGGCACCTGGATTGCGCAGCCCGCGCGGCGGCAGCAGTCGTGCGGTGAGACGCCAGCGTTCGCCGACGCTCAATTCCGGCGCGGCATACCAACTGAGCCTTGCATGGCCCAGCCCGTCGCAGTCGGGTAGCCCCGCCGGCGAGTGGCAGCTATCGATCCTGAAACGTAGCCTGGCACGCTGCTCGAGCGTCTCGATCTCTGTCAGGCTCCCTACAAGGGTGACATCCTGACGTGCCAGACCGTCCACCAATGGCGTCGGCACGTGCGCCAGTGCGTGATAAAGTGCCAGACTGAATATCGCCGCCATGAGCCATGCCTGGCGACGCCACAGCACAGCGGCCAGTAGCCAGCTGCCCCATAGCCACCACCCCCGCTGATGGGGCGACAGCTCGGCACAGAGCACGCCGGATATCGCGGCAGCGGCCAACAGTGCCAGACGCAGGCCGCCGGGTAGTGTCAGGCCCATTGTGGTATGAAAAACCTGTCGAATCTGTCCTGTGCGAATGCAGTACTTCACCGGATTATCGAAACCATGTCGCGACCGTTGAACCCGAGACCCGTCTGATGCTGCAACGCTTTCTACGGCGTTTTTTGCCCGACCCGGAGTCGATCCGGCGACGGCGTTCGCTGCGCCTGATCCACCCGCTGCTGGGCAATCCGTCGCTATGGATTGTCTCCCGCCGCAGCATCGCCAACGGCCTGTCGGTAGGGCTTTTCTGCGCGCTGATGCCCATTCCTTGCCAGATGCTGGTTGCCGCGCTGGGCGCCTGGTGGCTGCGCGGCCACCTGCCGCTGGCACTGGCGCTGGTGTGGCTGACCAACCCGCTGACCATGCCGGTGGTCTTCTACGTCAGCTACCGGGTGGGCGCCTTTTTGCTGCATATGCCGCCGGGCGAACTGCCCCACAAGGTCAGCATCAGCTGGTTCACCGAGCAGCTGATCGACGCCATGCCGGCCCTGCTGCTGGGTTCACTGGTGTGTGGCCTGATACTGGCACTGAGTGCCAACCTGTTGGCCCGGCTCGGCTGGCGCTGGCATGTGCTCAATCGGCGCCGTCGACGCCGCCGACGCTAACCCCTGACGCTCTCTTTCCCGCCCGCCTCTTTTACTCATCGGCACGAATTAAACTACGTTAAGTAGCGCGGTATCGATTTATCGCAGCCGGCAGCGACGCCGGTCGTTCAAAGCAAAGCGTTACAGGGAAGTAAACTCATGGATCTTGGAATCAAAAATCGTGTTGCCATCATCACCGGCGCTGACGGCGGTCTGGGCATGGCCGCCGCGCGAGAACTGGCCGCCGAGGGCGTCAAACTGGTGATCTCGGATATGGACGCCGACAGCCTCGATAAAGCGGCAGCGCAGATCGACGGTGAGGTGGTGTGTCATGCCGCTGATCTTACCGATCAGCAGCAGGCGCAGGAGCTGGCCGAACGTGCGCTGGACGCCTGGGGCACTATCGACATCGTGGTGCATACGGCAGGCATCACCGGCGCCAAGGGTCATCCACTGGAGATGAGCGACGACGACTACGCCGCCACCTGGCAGATCAATTTCATGTCGGCGGTACACATGGCGCGCGCCACGCTGCCCACCATGCGCCACAACGGCTGGGGCCGCTTTGTCTGCATCACCTCGGAAAACGCCGTGCAGCCCTACTGGGACGAAGCGGTTTATAACGTCTCCAAGGCGGCGCTGGCGACCTTCGTCAAGAATCTCGCCTACGGTGAGGCGGAACACGGCATCCTGTGCAATACGGTATCGCCGGCTTTCATCGAGTCGCCGATGACCGACGGCATGATGGAACGCCTGGCCGAGCAGCGCGGCTGCTCTTTCGACGAGGCGGTCAAGAGCTTTCTCGACGAGGAGCGCCCGGGACTCAAGCTCAAGCGTCGCGGCAAACCCGAAGAGGTCGCCGCTGCCATTGCGCTGGCGGTTTCCGAGCGCGGCTCCTTCATCAGCGGCGCCAACATTCGCGTCGACGGCGGCGCGGTGATGTCGGTGCAGAACTGAATTCACCTCGATTACCGTTACAAAACGGCCCGCTGCCATTCGGCAGCGGGCCGTCTGCTTTCATGACGAGGTGACGCTCGGTTCAATCGTCGGCAGTCAAACGCCCGCCGTCCAGCCGCAGTACCCGATCCTGGTGGCGGGCGATCGCCATATCGTGGGTCACCACCACAAAGGCGCTGCGCGAGCGCTCGGCGACGTCGTCCATCAGTGCCAGAATCTGGCGCGCGGTGGTCTGATCCAGGTTACCGGTGGGCTCGTCCATCAGCACCAGGCTGGGATCAGTGACCAGCGCTCTGGCGATCGCCACCCGCTGACGCTCGCCGCCGGAGAGCTCGCCCGGCTTGTGCTCACCGCGCGCCGCCATACCGACCCGCTCCAGCAGGGCACGCGCCTTCTCTGCCGCCGCCGCGCGCCGCTGGCCGCGAATGATCAGCGGCATGGCGACGTTCTCCAGCGCGGTGAACTCCGCCAGCAGATGGTGGAACTGATAGACAAAGCCGATATGGCGATTGCGAAAGCGCCCTATCGCGGTTTCCGAAAGACCGGCGATGGCGTGTCCGCCGATCCTGATGGTGCCGTGGGTAGGCCGGTCCAGCCCACCCAGTAGATTGAGCAGGGTGGTCTTGCCGCTACCCGAACTGCCCACCACGGCGATACGCTCGCCGGCCGCCACGTTCAGTTCGAGGCTGTCGAGGACGGTAAGATCCTGTGGCCCCTCGCGATAGACACGGGTCAGATCGCGGCAGACCAGCATCGCCTCGCCGCTCTCGGCGTTCTGCTCCTGATGGCTCATGACAGTATCACTCATAGCGCAGTACCTCCGCGGGCTGCACCCGCGCCGCACGCCAGGCAGGATAGAGCGTCGACAGGAAACTCAAAAGCAGCGCCACACCTGTCACCACGCCGACATCGGAGAGCTCCAGCCGCGACGGCAGGTAACTGATGAAATAGACATTGGGGTCGAGAAACTGAATGCCGAATACCGCCTCGACCCAGCTGATGATGTCGGCGATCGACAGCGCCAGGCCGATGCCGGCGATCACGCCCAGCACAATACCGATCACGCCGATGGTGATCCCCTGCACCATGAAGATGCCCATAATCGATCCTGGCGTCGCCCCCAGGGTGCGCAAAATAGCAATGTCGGCGCGCTTGTCGGTCACCACCATCACCAGCGTGGAGACGATATTGAACGCCGCCACCGCCACAATCACCGTCAGCAATAGCCCGATCATGCGCTTTTCCATCTGGATCGCCTGAAACAGATTGCCCTGGGTATAGGTCCAGTCGATGCCGCGATAGCCCGGCGGCATGTCGTTGATAATGTCGCGTGTCACGCTGTGTGCCAGAAACAGATCGTCAAGCTCCAGGCGGATACCCTGTGCCTCGCCCGCCTGCCGCGCCAGCGTCTTGATATCGCCAAGGCTGGCGTAGGCGAGATTGCCGTCGAGCTGGGCACCGACCGAAAAAATGCCCGAGACGTTGAAGCGCCGAAGACGTGGAAAGACCCCTCCGGGGGTGATCGAGGCCTCCGGTACCAGCAGGGTCACGCTGTCGCCAACACCAACCCCCAGGTTACGCGCCAAAAGGCTGCCCAACACTACGTTCCAGGAGCCATCCTGCAGCGAATCGAGCGAGCCGGCCTCCATGTGGTCCTCGATGATCGACACCTTTTTCTCGGCATTCGGTACAATCCCCTCGACCACGGCCCCCTGGGTGCGGCCATTGACGGAGAACATGCCCTGCTGCTCGATGTAGGGTGCCGCGCCGATGACGTGATCGTAGTGCATCAGCCGCTCGGCCAGTGCTTTCCAGTCCTGCACGCCGTTCTGTGCTTCAATGCGCGTATGCGGCACCATGCCCAGCACGCGGCTGCGCAGCTCGTGGTCAAAGCCGTTCATCACCGACAGCACCAGGATCAGCACCGCCACCCCCAGCGTCAGGCCCAGCATCGAGGTCAGGGAAATAAAGGAGATGAAGTGATTGCGGCGCTTGGCCCGCGTGTAGCGCAGACCGATCAGAAAGGGTATACGATCGAGCATCAGGCATCCGGAAGGCGATTGAGGGCTAAACAGCAGGCGTCATGGTACGTATTTTCGCGCGGCGCTGCATCAGCGGTAATCTGAACTGAACAATGGACCACAACAGGCGGCTGGAGTTCGCCGCGCACTGCCGCGTGGCGCTGCCGCCCGGCTTCACCGCGCCGTCGGCAATGCTGGAATGACGCCCGACCGAGGGACGCAACCCGGAGATCGCCCGGCATGACACAGGACTCCCCCGTCGCCGTGAACAGCACAACGCGTCGTCTTCTTCCCGAATGGGCCCCCCAGCAGGCAGTCATGCTCAGTTGGCCGGGCCGCGACAGCGATTGGGCGTCGCTTTATGACACCATCGAGGCGACCTTTTTCATCCTTGCCGAAGTGATCGCGCGCTATCAGCCGGTGATGATTACGCTGTCCGATGAGATAACACGCCGACGGGTCGCGCAGACGCTCGAGCACATGGGAGTGCCCCGCCATCGCCTGCTGCTGTGCGTAGCGCCCGGCGACGACACCTGGGCGCGCGACCACGGCCCGCTGGCCGTCAGCGATGGCGACACCCTGACCCTGCTCGACTACCGCTTTACCGGCTGGGGCGGCAAATTCGCCGCCGAGCGTGACAACGCCCTCAACGGTGAACTGCAGCGCCAGCGGCTGTTCGCCGCGCCGCTGGAATCCTGTCAGCCGCTAGTACTGGAGGGTGGCGCGCTGGAGAGCGACGGTGCCGGCACGCTGCTGACCACCCGCGAGTGTCTGCTCAACCCCAATCGCAACCCGCAGCTCGACCAGGCCGCCGTCGAACGTCATTTTCGCGAACGGCTGGGAGTTGAACGGATGCTGTGGCTGGACAACGGCTACCTGGCCGGCGACGACACCGACAGTCATATCGATACCCTGGCGCGCTTTTGCGATGCACAGACCATCGCCTATGTGCGCTGTGACGATCCCGACGACGAACACTTCGAGGCGCTGGCGGCCATGGAAGCCGAACTGAAGGCATCGAGGCGTCCCGACGGTGAGCCCTATCGGCTTATCGCCCTGCCCTGGCCGCGCCCCTGCTTCGACCCGGAGGACGGTCACCGGCTGCCGGCCACCTACGCCAACTTCCTGATCATCAACGGTGCGGTGCTGATGCCGAGCTACGCCGATCCGGCCGACCGCCATGCGCTGGCGGCACTGGCCGAAGCCTTTCCGCAGCGCGATATCATCCCCATCGACTGCCGCCAGGTCATACGCCAGCACGGCAGCCTGCACTGTCTGACCATGCAACTACCCGTCGGTGCCCTCGACGTGTCGGCATTCGGCGCCACAACCGCCGAGGAGAAACGGATATGAAAGCATCCCTGAGGGCCGGCGTGGTTCAGCAGGCCGGCTGGAACGACAAGTCGCGCAGCCTCGCGGCCAGCGAGCGCGGCATTCGCGCGCTGGCCGAACGCGGCGCCGAGCTGGTGCTGCTGCAGGAGCTGCACGCTACCCGCTACTTCTGTCAGAGCGAGAACACCGACCTTTTCGAACTCGCCGAGGCGCTCGATGGTCCGACCACGCAGCGGCTGGCGGCACTGGCGAAAGAGCTCGAACTGGTGATCGTGGGGTCGATCTTCGAGCGCCGCGCCCCGGGTCTCTATCACAATACGGCGGTGGTACTGGACGGCGACCGCGGTCTGGTGGGCAGCTATCGCAAGATGCATATTCCTGATGATCCCGGCTTCTACGAGAAGTTCTATTTCACCCCCGGCGATGCCGGCCGGGGCGCCGGGCGCGGTTTTACCCCCATCGACACCTCGGTGGGCCGTCTGGGCGTGCTGGTGTGCTGGGATCAGTGGTATCCCGAGGCCGCCCGCCTGATGACGCTGGCCGGTGCGGAACTGCTGCTCTACCCCACGGCCATTGGCTGGGACCCGGACGATGACGACGCCGAAAAAGGTCGCCAGAAAGATGCCTGGACGCTGATTCAGCGCTCCCATGCCGTGGCCAACGGCGTGCCGGTGCTGGTCGCCAACCGGATCGGGCATGAAGAGGACGACAGCGGCGTGGGCAGCGGCATCGACTTCTGGGGCGGCAGCTTCATCGCCGGCGCCCAGGGCGAACTGCTGGCGCATGGCGGTACCGCAAGCGAAGAGCTGCTGGTGGAACTCGAAGCAGCGCGCAGTGAGCAGGTGCGTCGCATCTGGCCCTACCTGCGCGACCGCCGGGTGGACGCCTACGGCGAACTGACCGAGCGCTATATCGATCGCCGCTGAAAGCGCAGTGATCAACGACATGGATCAGGATGCCGTCGCCAGCCTGCACAACGCACTGGCGGCAACCTGCCGCTGCGCTTAAACTGCCAGGATAACGGTATATTTGGAGGGGGCATGGAACCACAGTACCGCTGGCTGGCCGAACTGGAGCAGACCTTCGATGCACTTGTCGAGGAAAGCGAGGCATTGATTGCCCTGGCACGACACCAGCGGCCCGCAATGTGGGCTTTCAACGGCGAGGCGAGCTTCGACTGGCTGTCACGGGCACTGACCGATTTCTGGTATCAGGATGGCCAGGACGGCCGCGCCACTCGCGACTGGGTGGGCGTGGTGGCCGCCGACGAAACCCTGATGGCGCAGGCGCAGGCCGTGAATCGCTGCAAGGAGATTTTCGCTGAACAGCTTGGGCGCATCCGCAAGCACTACCCGCGCATGATCGCGGATATCAAGGCGACGCTGCCGTTTCGCCACCCCGAGCTGCACGATCACCTGCGCAGCGGTGGCATGGCGCGGCTGCATCTCAAGCAGTGCTGGCGCCACCTGCCGCTGGCCGAGGCGCCGGTGGCCCGGGTACGGCTCGCCTGGTACTCGAGCGGTCGTTCCATCAAACGCCTCAGCGTTGCCGAGGTGGCGGAAAAACTCGCCGCGCTGGACAATCAGGCGGCGCATATTCAGCTGCAGTATCGCCAGCTGGCGGGACTGCCGGATGGCGAGATGCTGGCCCAGGTACAGCGTCAGGCGCCGCTGATGCGGGCCAATTTGTTTTATCGCGAGCCGCTCGAGGATGGCCGCGAACGACGCGCACTGAACATCGCCCTGCCGCTGTTCGTGCCGCATGACGACGCTCGCCTGCCACAGCTCAATCAACCGCCGGCGCAGCCGCCGGAAAAGCGCAGTCGCGCCCTGCGCGGCGACTCGAAGCTGGAGAGCGAGCCCTTTATTCCCTCGCTGCGGGTCTATCGTTATCGACAGTAAACTGCCCCACCACTCCCCTTTCTTCACCCGGCAACGCGAGGAGTCGCACTATGCCCCACATGGTTGCCAGCCGTCGACGCATGTACAGTCCCACCAGCAGTGCCGATGATCGTAACGCACACAGTCGTTGGGAAACCTTCAATGCCCGCACCTATATGCTGGGCGGCCTTGGGTTCATTCTCGCCAGCGTGCTTTTCCTGCCCTCGCTGTCGGCGTTTCACGCGCTCGCCGCCTGGCTGTTTTTCGCCGCTTCGCTCTGCTATCTATTGGTTACCACCCATGATCTGTACGAGACGCTGCGCTACTGGTACCACCACCACCATCTCGGCCTCAGCGGCGTAGGCGAACTGGTGGCCGTCACCAGCTACTTCGTCGCCAGCGTACTCTTCGCGCTCGGCAGCCTCTATTTTCTCCCCGGCTGGGGTTGGGACGCGCTTGGCGCCTGGTGCTTCATCATCGGTTCGGTGCTGTTTCTTGTGGGGGCCTTTCTCAATCTGCCGCAGCTGGTCAAATCGCCGACCGGTATCAGCATGGTGCTGTTCAACCTGACGCTGGTGACCTTTCTGATCGGCTCGACGCTGTTTCTGGTCGCGACGATTCCCTATTTGATGCACTTCGACAGCCAGCACACCAGCGACGAAGTATTTCGTCTGGCGGTCGGTCAGTTCATCGCCGCCAGCATTCTCTTCCTGTTCGGCGGCATCTTCATGTTCTGGCGGCTCTATATGATGAACGCGCTGCCCGCTGCCGTACGTCCCAACCGGCTCAGCCGCTGGCTGCTGAACAAGCTGGCGCTGGATATCGAGCAACAAAACGATTAGACCACGCCTTTGGCAGGCGTGGCCGGGAGCTCTCAGCCGAGGCGGTTGAGACCGTTCCAGGCGGCGATGCGGTAGGCTTCCGCCATGGTGGGATAGTTGAAGGTGGTATTGACGAAGTAGTCGAGGCTGTTGGCCTCCCCTGGCTGATTCATGATCGCCTGACCGATGTGAAGAATTTCGGAAGCCTGATCGCCGAAACAGTGGATGCCGTAAATCTTCAATGTACGGGGGTCGAACAGAATCTTGAGCATGCCCACCGTGTCACCGGTGATCTGCGCCCGGGCGGTATCCTTGAAAAAGGCCCGCCCCACTTCGTAGGGAACACGCGACCGGGTCAGTTCACGCTCGTTTTTGCCCAGCGAGCTGATCTCCGGGATGGTATAGATACCGGTAGGAATATCGTTGACGTAGCGGCTCGCCTCATCGAGCGCGCTACCGGAGGCCGAGCGCCCCTGGTCATAGGCGGCGCTGGCAAGACTGGGCCAGCCGATCACATCGCCCGCCGCATGAATATTCGACACCCTGGTGCAGTAGTTTTCGTCGACCTGTAGTTGACCGCGGGAATTGGCCTCGAGCCCGGCATTTTCCAGCTGCAGGGCATCGGTATTGCCGGTACGGCCGTTGGCCCACATGAAGGCCTCGGCGCGCATCCGCTTGCCGGACCTGAGATACAGATTGACGCCCTCTTCGTCGCCCTCGACGCGCTCATACTCCTCGTTATGGCGAATCTGCACACCGCCGTTGCGCAGATGGTAGGAGAGCGCGTCACTGATCTCGTCATCCAGAAACGACAGCAGCCGGTCGCGGTTGTCGATCAGATCGACCTTGACCCCCAGCCCGGAAAATATCGAGGCGTATTCACAGCCGATCACCCCGGCACCGTAGATGATAATGCGCCGTGGCGTATGGCTCAGCCCGAGAATGGTGTCCGAACAGTAGATACGCGGATGGCGAAAGTTGACGTCCGCCGGCCGGTAGGGACGCGAGCCGGTCGCAATGACGATATCCTCGGCAGAGATCGTCTCTACGGCACCATGGTTGTCGCGCACCTCGACGGTATGAGCATCATGAAACGCCGCAGTGCCAAAATAGAGATCAATGCGGTTACGGGCATAAAAGCGCGTTCGCATCGCCACCTGCTGCTCGATCACTCGCCGCGAGCGCTCGAGAAGTCGCGGAAAGGAGATGCGATGAGAGGTTCCCGGGTCACTGAAGAGCGCATTCTGATTGAACTGCACCAGCTGCTTGACGGCGTGTCGCAGCGTCTTGGAGGGAATGGTGCCGCGGTGGGTGCAGTTACCCCCCACCGAAGTCTGCATTTCGACCATAGCCACCCGGCGGTCGCGCTTGGCGGCGTTGATCGCGGCGCTCTCGCCCGCCGGGCCCGCCCCCAGCACCAGTACATCGTAATGGTAGTTCGACATCGACCTGCTTCACTCCGCTCTGTTGACGGCTCCGCGGGGGCGCCCGGCGTCAACCGCCATGGCGGCATCAAACACGTCGTTGCGGCGCTCGCGGCGCTGGCGCTCTTCGCATACCTCATCCTTGCCGCCGCAGATGTCGCAGCCCTCTTTCAGGCCCAGCTTGTTGAGTCCGCCACAGGAGCCGCTGATCGGTTTGCGCCCCATCAGTACGCCCACCGACATGGCGGCTACCAGCAGCAGCATAAAGCCCAGTACCAATAGCCATATCAACATGATCGCCTCCCGTTGTTCACGCTGTCTCCATTTTAAACCGCCGCGCGACAGGTCGCACTCGTTCGGCCGGTCCAAACAGAAGGGCCGGAGCATGGCTCCGGCCCGATCGATCTGTCAGCCGCCGAAATCGTCGAGCATGATGTTTTCCGGCTCGACGCCCATGTCGGTGAGCATCTTGACCACAGCGGCGTTCATCATCGGCGGACCACACATGTAGTACTCGCAGTCCTCCGGTGCCGGGTGATCCTTGAGATAGTTTTCATAGAGGACGTTGTGAATGAAGCCGGTCTTGCCGGTCCAGTTGTCCTCGGGCTGGGGGTCGGAGAGCGCCAGATGCCACTCGAAGTTGGGATTGTCCTCCTCGAGCCTGTCGTACTCGTCGTTGTAGAACGACTCGCGCATCGAGCGAGCGCCGTACCAGAAGGAGATCCTGCGCTCCGACCCCAGACGCTTGAGCTGGTCGAAGATGTGACTGCGCATCGGCGCCATGCCGGCACCACCGCCGATGAAGATCATCTCGGCATCGGTTTCTTTGGCGAAGAACTCACCGAAGGGCCCATAGACTGTTACCTTGTCGCCCGGCTTGAGGCCAAACACCCAGCTCGACATCAGGCCGGGAGGATGCTCGGATTTGGGCGGCGGCGTAGCAATACGGATATTGAACTTGAGAATGCCCTTTTCTTCAGGGTAGTTGGCCATCGAATAGGCGCGTATCACCGGTTCGGTGGTTTTGGCGCGCAGATTGAACAGGCCGAATTTATCCCAGTCGCCGCGATACTCCTCGGCGATCTCGAAATCGCTGAAGTTGATATCGTAGGCCGGCGCTTCCAGCTGCATGTAGCCGCCGGCGCGGAAGGCAACGTTCTCGCCTTCGGGCAGACGCAGGGTCAACTCCTTGATGAAGGTCGCGACGTTGTCGTTATCGACCACCTCGCACTCCCACTTTTTGACCCCGAAGACATCCTCCGGCACCTCGATCTTCATATCCTGCTTGACCGGCACCTGACAGGAGAGGCGCCACCCCTCCTTCTTTTCACGCATGGTGAAATGGCTCTCTTCGGTAGCCAGAATAGACCCGCCGCCGTCCTGCACGCGGCACTTGCACTGAGCACAGGAGCCGCCGCCGCCGCAGGCGGAGGAGAGAAAGATGCCGTTACCGGCCAGCGTCTGCAACAGCTTGCCACCCGCCTGGGTGGTGATGGTGCTTTCCGGATCACCGTTGATCTCGATGGTCACGTCGCCACTGCTGACCAGGCGGCTGCGTGCCGTCAAAATAATGCCTACCAGCGCGAGAATGATCAGCGTGAACATCACAACGCCGAGCAGAATGACAGATGTATCTACCATGACTTGATTCCTTGCCCGTCAACTACCGCCGCTTACAGCTGCACGCCGGAAAACGACATGAAACCCAGCGACATCAGACCCACGGTCACGAAGGTAATGCCCAGCCCCTGCAGGCCGGCCGGTACATCGCTGTACTTGAGCTTCTCGCGAATACCGGCCAGCGCCGCGATCGCCAGCGCCCAGCCGACACCGGCACCAAAGCCATAGATCACCGATTCACCAAAGGCGTAGTCGCGCTGCACCATGAACAGCGCCGCCCCGAGGATGGCGCAGTTGACCGTGATCAACGGCAGATAAACGCCCAGAGTGTTATAGAGCGCCGGCACGAAACGATCGAGAAACATCTCCAGAATCTGCACGATGGCGGCGATAACGGCGATGTAGCTCAGAAGACCGAGAAAGGAGAGATCGATATTTTCCGCGCCTTCGATACCCGTCCAGCTCAGTGCGCCCTGCTGTAGCAGATAGTTGAGGATCAGGTTGTTGGCCGGCACCGTGATGGTCAGCACCACGATAACCGCCACCCCCAGACCGATCGATGAGGCGACCTTCTTGGAGACGGCAAGGAAGGTGCACATGCCGAGAAAGAAGGCCAGCGCCATATTCTCGACAAAGACCGCCTTGATGAACAGGCTCAGATAGTGCTCAAACATCAGGCCGCCTCCGTGGTCGTCTTGGTATTGGTCGTGATGTTGAACTCGTTTTTCTCGACCTGCTCGGGATTGAAGCTGCGAATTGCCCAGATCAGCAGGCCAATGACGAAAAACGCCGAAGGCGGCAGCAGCATCAGGCCGTTGGGCACATACCAGCCGCCATCGTTGACGGTCGGCAGAACAGTGAAGCCGAACACCGACCCCGAGCCCAGCAGTTCGCGGAAGAAGCCGACCGCCAGCAGAATGAAGGCATAGCCGAGACCGTTACCGATGCCGTCAAGGAAACTCATCGCCGGGCCATTCTGCATCGCGTAGGCTTCGGCACGCCCCATCACGATACAGTTGGTGATGATCAGTCCCACGAATACCGACAGCTGCTGCGACAGACCATAGGCAAAGGCACGCAGCACCTGATCGACCACGATCACCAGCGACGCGATGATGGTCATCTGCACGATGATGCGAATCGACGAGGGAATGTGGTGACGAATCAGCGATACGAACATGTTGGAAAATGCCGTCACCACAATGACCGCCAGCCCCATGACCAGCGAGGTCTGCATCGAGTTGGTAACCGCCAGCGCACTGCAGATGCCCAGTATCTGCAGTGCGATGGGGTTGTTCTTGAAAATCGGCGTTGTCAGCAACCGTCCGGCGGTATCTGTTTTAGCCATGATCAGGCCCCCTGCGAAGTGTCACGAAAGCGTGCCAGATAGTTGGCGAAGCCTCGTTCGCCCATCCAGAACTGCAGCATGTTGGTAACGCCATTACTGGTCAGGGTAGCACCCGAGAGCGCGTCCACCTTGTATTCGGCATCCGGCGTGCTGCTGCTGACGCCACCCTTGACCAGCCGAATGGCGGGATCCATGCTGCCCGGCGGATAGATCTCCTTGCCGGGCCACTGCGCCTTCCAGCGCGGATTGTCGACCTCGCCGCCGAGCCCCGGCGTCTCTCCCTGAGAGTAGTAGGAAAGCCCCACCACGGTGTTGCCATCACCCTCCAGCGCCAGATAACCCAGCATCAGCGACCACAACCCCTGGCCGCGCACCGGCAGAATGATCTCGTCAGGGTTTTCGGGATCGCCAACCAGATAGACCGTGGCATAGTTCTCGAGGCGCCCCAGCCCGGCGGGATCGGCACCGCTGAGAGTACGCGACTGCGCCGGATCCTGAGCGGCGGCAAGCTGATTGTAGGTGTCAGGATTGACATTGTCAGCGTATTCGCCGGTTTCCAGATTGACCACTCGCGGAGTGATCTCGCTGAACTGCTGGGCAATGCTCTGGCCCGGCTGCAGCAGATTGGCCACCTGCAAAATGTTGGTTTTGCGGTCCAGCTCCTGGTTCTGCTGCTGAATGGGCCGCAACGCCACCGCAGCGGTGGAAACCACCACCGAGCACACTACGCAAAGCGATAGTGCAACGATGATGGTTTTTCTGGTGGAGTTGTTGGCAGCCATCAGGCGACCTCCTCATCCCGCGACGGCATCAGACGCTTCTGCCGTCTTTTGATATTGGCCTGCACCACGAAGTGGTCGATCAGGGGCGCAAACAGGTTGGCAAACAGAATTGCCAGCATGATGCCTTCCGGGAAGGCGGGGTTGGCGACCCGGATCAGCACCGTCATGAAACCGATCAGCGCGCCGAAGATCAGCTTGCCGGTGTTGGTCATCGAGGCCGATACGGGGTCGGTGGCCATGAACACCATGCCGAAGGCAAAACCGCCGATCGCCAGATGCCAGTACCACGGCAGGGCGAACATCGGATTGGTATCGGAGCCGATCAGATTGAACAGCGTCGAGGTAACCACCATGCCGACGAACACCCCGGCGATGATGCGCCAGGAGGCGATCCGGGTCCAGATCAGTGCGACCCCGGCGAGCAGGATCAAAAGCGTCGACGTCTCCCCCACGCTACCCTGAATGAAGCCGAGAAAGGCGTTGATCCAGGGCGTTTGCTGGACCAGTTGATCGACGCCCCCCTGAGCGGCGGTAGAGAGCGCAGTGGCGCCACTATAACCGTCCGCCGGCACCCAGACGCTGTCGCCGGAGAGCTGCGCCGGATAGGCAAAATAGAGGAAGGCGCGGCCGGTCAGTGCCGGGTTGAGGAAGTTCTTGCCGGTGCCGCCGAACACCTCCTTGCCGATTACCACACCAAAGGTAATCCCCAATGCCACCTGCCACAGCGGCACGGTAGCCGGCAGAATGAGCGCGAACAGCACCGAGGTGACAAAAAAGCCCTCGTTGACCTCGTGGCCGCGGCGGATGGCGAACAGCACCTCCCAGAAACCGCCGACAATGAAGGTCACCGCGTATATCGGCACAAACCAGGTGGCGCCCAGTATGAAATTGGCCCAGATGCTTTCCGGATTGTGTCCACCGGCCAGCGCCATCACGATCGCTTCACGCCAGCCGCCCATGTCGCCGAAGCCCTGGGCGATCGCCACGTTGGCCTGCAGGCCAACGTTATACATGCCGAAGAACATCGCCGGAAAAGTGAACAGCCAGACCGTAATCATCACCCGTTTGAGATCGATGCCATCACGAACGTGAGAGGTGGCACTGGTCACCGAGGGCGGCGTATAAAAGATGGTATCGACCGCTTCATAGAGTGCATAAAAGCGCTCGTATTGACCACCCTTGTGAAAGTGCGGTTCAGCCTTGTCGAGGAGTTGACGGATCCCCATCATCAGACCTCTTTTTCGATGGTTGTCAGGTTGTCACGCAGAATCGGGCCGTACTCGTATTTGCCCGGGCAGACATAGGTACAAAGCGCCAGATCTTCCTCGTCGAGTTCGAGGCAGCCAAGCTGCATCGCCACTTCGATATCGCCGACAATCAGCGAACGCAACAGCTGGGTCGGTAGAATGTCCAGCGGCATGATCTGCTCATAGGCACCGATCGGCACCATGGCACGCTCGGAGCCGTTGGTACTGGTATTGGGCCGAAATGAAGCCGGTTTGGTGATACGCGACAGATAGATGCCGGTGCTCGAGTGACGATCCAGTCCCAGCGACAGCCAGCCGAACAGCGCCCGCTTGCGGCCCTCCTCGAGCAGCGACAGCTGGTTGTGATAGCGCCCCAGATAGGCCGTGGCACCGCTGGCGGTAGAGCCGCCGAATACCGAACCGGAGATAACCCGAACCTCGCTATCGGTACCGATCTCGCCCTCCAGCAGCTCATCGAGACTAGCGCCCAGGCGGGTTCGCATTAGTCGCGGGTTGGCCGCCGCCGGGCCGCCAACGGCCACGACTCTACGCGTATCGAGCCGGCCGCTGGTGAAAAGCGTGCCGATCGCCATGACATCCTGATAGCCCAGGTGCCACACCTGACGACTGATCCCCACCGGCGACAGAAAGTGAATATGCGTTCCCGGCAGCCCGGCCGGATGTACGCCGCCAAAGCTCTCCTGCTGCACGCCGGTGACATCGCCACCGGGTATTTCGGCATCGGGCGCCTTGCAGACGTAGACCTTGCCCTCGGTGAGGCGCTTCAACACCTTCAGACCGTTAACGAAGTCGTCGCTGCGCTCACTGATAATCGATGCCGGGTCGGCACTCAGCGGATGGGTATCGATGGCGGTGACGAAGATATTGAGCGGCTGCTCGGTAAGCGCCGGCACGCGGGAAAAGGGGCGCTTGCGCAGCGCCGTCCAGAGCCCGGAGGTCACCAGCCGCTCGACGACATGGTCGCGCTCGAGGCCTTCCAGCTGCGCGGTCTCCACCGGGTCGAAGAGCGCGGCACTGTCACGCTCCTGCGTGTCGTCGACGCGAATGACCACCGACAGCAGACGACGCTTTTCGCCTCGGTGGATGGCCACAACCTCACCGGCTGCCGGCGCCACGTAACGTACGCCCTCGGTCTTTTTGTCGGTGAAAAGCAGCTGGCCAAGCGATACCCGGTCCCCCTCCTTCACTTCCATGGTGGGTCGCATACCGATGTAGTCGGGCCCCAGCACGGCGACATGCTTCACTGCCCGGCTGTCATCGATCTGCTGTGAAGAAGGTACACCCGCGATGGGGAGATCCAGGCCTCGTTTGACTTCGATCATAGTCTCGCCCAGTAGTCGAATCTGATGCTGTTGTGCAGGAAGCGCGTTTTTGCGCGCGGGATGCCGATAATCGGCCCGCGGCTCCCCGGGGTTCAGGATCAATCAGATGGGATGATTCGGCGATCCGCGAAGCGAACCGTTTCTTTTAATGCAAATGAGCCAGCGCATTATAAAGTCTGAGGATACGAAAAACTACTCGATGCCTGAGTAATGCTGCCCTCTGCATAACCGATCGCGCCTGACTCATACCAAAGTCTAAAACCCGGCGGACACACCCTACGGTCGTGCACAACCTGACACGTTTTGCACCCGGAGGAAACATAAAAAAACGCCGCGACCGCAGGAAGCGATCGCGGCATCCAGATGCCGGGCCAGGACGTGCGCCTTACCGCTCCTGCTGGCGGGCAAAGGCCTCGGCGGAATCAGGGAAGGATGGCAGGCCGGCGTGTGCCATATGCTGCACCAGGCGGATCACCTGAGCGCTGTAGCCGAATTCGTTGTCGTACCAGACGTAGAGCACCACGTTGCAGCCATCGACGATGCTCACCTCTTCGTTACTCACCCGGCGTTTCCTTTTTGACTGCGATACCCAGCAGCGCCTGCCCGACAGTGATCCGCCATACCCCGTGGCTGCTTTGCGCAGCGCTTTATAAATCCCTTTTTCAGGGTCGGATTGCCAAACCGGATTCGCCGGCGACGATCGGTTCCAGCGGCACTGTTACGGGCCCTCTCTCGGCAGCTGCAATGCTTCGAACACCGCCCAGCTCTCCGCTGGCGCAGAGGGCAGCGGCGGCCTCCGACAGGGCAGCATTATCCTGAAGGGCCAGCGCCCGCTACAACGTTCGTATAGTCGCAACCAGTGTAGCCGGACTACACTGCATCCCCGCTATGGCGCCATCCATGTCCTGCCAACAGCGCCGCGCCACTGTCTGCAACCCGCCTGTTACTGCCGATTCGATCAATCCCGCCAGGGCGGTTAGAATGCGAGCCTCGTTTGCGTCACACAGTGCCCGCCACGATACTTCTGTCATTTTCGTTACCGGAACTCAAAGCCACGTAATGGTCTCGCAAAGCTCGCAGATTACGCCCCTCGATCCGCCCGCTCTTTCCCCGGCAAGGGAAGCCACGCGCTGGCAGATACCTCACGGCAGCGCCGACGCGCTGACCATGGCACGGCTTGCAGCACGCGGTGAAACACCGCTTCTGATCGTCACTCCCGACTCGGCCAGCGCTCAGCAGCTGCTGGCGGCACTGCGCTTTTACAGTGATCGCGAGGTGCTGCTGTTTCCGGACTGGGAAACGCTGCCCTACGACAGCTTTTCACCTCATCAGGACATCGTCTCCGAGCGTCTGCGCACGCTGCGCCGGCTGCAGCGCGACCCGAACGCACTACTGGTAGTACCGGTCAATACCCTGATGCAGCGCCTGCCGCCCGGCGACTATGTCGCCATCCAGGCGCTGCAGCTGGCGGTTGGCGACCGCCTCGACCGACAGCACTTCAGGGATCAGCTGCACAGCGCCGGCTATCGCGCGGTAGAGACGGTTTATGAGCCCGGCGAGTACGCCTTTCGCGGCGCGCTGATCGACCTCTACCCGGTCGGCAGCGAGCAGCCGCTGCGTATCGACCTGTTCGATGACGAGATCGACACCCTGCGCACCTTCGACCCGGATACCCAGCGCTCCGCCGAGCGCATCGACCAGGTCGAACTACTGCCGGCCCACGAGTACCCGCTCACGCCGGAGGCGATCGCTCGCTTTCGCGAGGGCTTCGAGACCCTGTTCGACGTCGACCCGCGCCACTGCCCGCTCTATCTCGACGCTCTGCAGGGCATCCCCTCGCCCGGGCTTGAGCAGTATCTGCCGCTTTTTTTCGAGACCACCGCCAGCCTGCTCGATCACATTGGCGACAATACGCGCTGCGCCCTGCTGCACGGCGTCTTCGAAGCTGCCGAGGCGCACTGGCTGTCGATCGCCCAGCGCCATGAAAACCTCGGCGTTGACCCGACTCGCCCGCTACTGCCGCCGGCGCGCGCTTTTATCCCGGTGGCCGAACTGTTCGGTGCCATCAACCGCTGCCCGCGACTGCAGTGGCGCCGCGACGGCGAAGGGCGCGTGGTGACGGGCCGCGCTCTGCCCGAGGTGGCCATCGACGCCCGATCCTCGACCCCGCTGGCCGCGCTGAAAGGCTTCATTGACGCCAACCCCGCTCAGCGCGTGCTGTTCGTGGCAGAGTCGCGTGGTCGACGCGAGGCGCTGGAGGAGTCACTGACGCCGCTGGGCCTGGAGCTCGCCGACAGCGACTGGCACGGCTTTATCAGCGGCGAGGCGCACTACGGGCTGGCCGAAGGCGAGCCGGAAAGCGGCCTGTGGCTCGAGGATGACGGCGTTGTGGTACTGACCGAGACCGAACTGTTCGGTGAGGTGGTGCGTCAGACGCGGCGGCGCGCCAAAGCCACCAACGATGGCGAGATGGCGATCCGTCATCTTTCGGAGCTGCGCGAGGGCGCCCCGGTGGTACACCAGAGCCACGGCGTGGGGCGCTATCTGGGGCTTGACACCCTCAACGCCGGCGGCACGCCGGCAGAGTTTCTGACCCTGGAGTACGCCGGCGGCGCACGTCTCTACGTGCCGGTCGACAGCCTGCACCTGATCTCACGCTACGCCGGCGCCAGCGACGAGTCGGCGCCGCTGCACAAGCTGGGCAGCGACCAATGGGAAAAGGCCCGCCGCCGCGCCGCCGAAAAAGTGCGCGACAGTGCCGCCGAGCTGCTCGACATCTATGCTCGCCGCGAGGCGCGCGAAGGCTTCGCCTGCGAGGCACCGGGAGATGAATACGCCCGTTTCGCCGCCGACTTCCCCTTCGAGGAAACCCCCGACCAGCGCATGGCGATCGACGCCGTAATCCACGACATGACCTCGAAACAGCCGATGGATCGGGTCGTGTGCGGCGATGTCGGTTTCGGCAAGACCGAAGTGGCGATGCGCGCCGCCTTCCTCGCCGTGCAGTCGGGCCGCCAGGTGGCGGTACTGGTGCCCACTACCCTGCTCGCCCAGCAGCACTACGACAACTTCCGCGACCGCTTTGCCGGCACCGCTGTCAATATCGATATTCTGTCGCGCTTTCAGGGTGGCAAGCTGCAGTCGCAGACGCTCGAGCGCCTCGGCGACGGCCGCGCCGATATTGTCATCGGCACCCACAAGCTGCTGGGCCGCGAAATGGCCTTTGCCAATCTTGGTCTGGTGATCGTCGACGAGGAGCACCGTTTCGGGGTCAATCAGAAGGAGAAGCTCAAGGCGCTGCGCGCCGAGGTGGATATTCTGACCCTGACCGCCACGCCCATTCCACGCACCCTGTCGATGGCGATGAGCGGCATGCGCGATCTGTCGATCATCGCCACGCCGCCGGCGCGGCGGCTGTCGGTCAAGACCTTCGTGCAACAGCGCAATCAGTCGGTTCTCAAGGAGGCGATTCTGCGCGAGCTGCTGCGCGGCGGCCAGGTCTACTACCTGCACAACGAGGTTCGCACCATCGAGTCGAGCGCCGACAAGGTGCGCGAACTGGTGCCCGACGCTCGCGTCGGCGTCGCCCACGGCCAGATGGCGGAGCGCGCGCTGGAACGGGCGATGTCGGATTTCTACCACAAGCGCTTCAACGTACTGGTCTGTTCCACCATCATCGAGACCGGCATCGACGTGCCCAGTGCCAACACCATCATCATCGAGCGCGCCGACAAGTTCGGCCTTGCCCAGCTACACCAGCTGCGCGGGCGTGTGGGACGCTCCCACCACCAGGCCTACGCCTATCTGCTGACACCGCCGCCAAAGCAGATGACCGGCGATGCCAGCAAGCGGCTGGAGGCGATCAGTCAGGCGGAGGATCTGGGCGCCGGCTTCACCCTGGCCAGCCACGACCTTGAAATTCGCGGTGCCGGCGAACTGCTCGGCGAGGAGCAGAGCGGCCAGATCGAGACCATCGGCTACAGCCTCTACATGGAGATGCTCGACCGCGCGGTGAACGCCATCAGAAGTGGCAAAACGCCCAATATCGAGGCGCCCATGGCGGACAGCATCGAGATCAGCCTCGGCGTGGCAGCCCTGATTCCGGATGACTACATTCACGACGTTCAGCAGCGGCTGATCATGTACAAGCGCATCAGCAACGCCACCAACGATGGCGACCTGCGCGAGCTGCAGGTGGAGATGATCGACCGCTTCGGCATGCTGCCGGAGCAGGTCAAACACCTTTTCCGTCAGGCGTCGCTGCGGCTGCGCGCCGAAAGACTGGGAATCACGCGGCTGGAGGCCGGCGACCGGCGCGGTCGGGTGCAGTTCGGCAGCGAGACCCTGGTTGAACCCATCACGCTGGTAGAGATGATCCAGAAGGCACCCGATCGCTACCGCCTCGATGGCGCCGACACCCTGCGTTTCGAGACCCCGATGGAGGATGCCGAGTCCCGTTTTGTCGAGCTTGAAGGCCTGCTGGAGCGCTTCAATAAAAAGGCGCAGGCGGCGTAGCGAAGCGCGAATCCGGGACTCGAGGCGGGATATTGCTTCCAACCATTATGACGCCGCGCGAAGGAAATCGCCGCATCATCAGTATGAGGAAAGCCAATGAGCGCGAACAGCAGGGATACCGAGACCGACTGGGTCGATATTGATGAGGCGCCCGAGCTGACCGACGAAGATTTCGAGCGCGGTATCTGGTCGAAAGGGAAAGAACCTGTCGAGGAGATCGTACAGCGTGCAGAGCATGCCAGACAGAGCGGCCGCCCTCGTCTTACAGACCCCAAACAGCAGATAACGCTTCGACTTGACCCCGATGTCGTGGCTACTTTTCGGAAGACCGGCCCCGGCTGGCAGACGCGCCTCAACCAGGCATTGCGTGTCTATCTGGAGGAGCACGGTGCTCCCGACTGAACCCGGCCGGCCATGGCGTGCAGCCCGGTCAGCATACCCCACTCGCACTGCTTTTGCGTCATAGCCCCCGCGGCGCGAAAATTCCCGGTGCGTTGCGCCAGTAGCCCTTGTAGTCCATGCCGAAGCCGAATACGTAGCGGTCTTCCACCTCAAGGCCGCAGTAGTCGGCTCTGAGCCCGGGCACCGCCTTGCGCTGATGCTGTTTCTCCACCAGTACCGCACTGGAAACGCTTGCCGCACCGGCGCGGCGGCAGTAGTCGATAATGGCCGCCAGTGTCGTGCCCTCGTCGAGAATGTCATCGACGATCACCACGTGGCGGCCGCTCATCGGTACTTCCGGCGACACCCGCCAGAACAGCTCGCCACCGCGCAGCTCGCTGCGGTAGCGGGTGGCGTGCAGGTAATCGACCTTGAGCGGAAAACCGAGCCGGGTCAGCAGATGGCCGGTAGTGATCAGGCCGCCGTTCATCACGCAATAAAAGACCGGCAGACGCTCGCTCAGATCGGCGCTGACGCGCGTCGCCATGTCGTCCAGCGCCCGCTCCACGGCGGGCAGTTCGAACAGGCAGTCGGCGTCAGCCATCAGCCGCGTCATGTCCTGTCTTTGCGCTCTGTGCTCAGAGTCGCCGGTCGGAGTCTCAGCCATCGCCTTCTGCATCACTCTGTTCGTCACTCTCAAGGGGCGCTCGTTGCCCCGCGTTGCGGCGCCGCTGGCTGCCGCGCCGAGCGTCATCGGCTTCGCCATGCTGGCGGCTATTGTCATCCGACTCAAGCGCTTCCTGATCCCGCGCCTGACGCAGCTTTATCTCATCGGGTAGATACACCCTTGAAGCAGGCGTTGCCAGCTCGGCGCCGTGGCGGTAGATGATATCGCGCACCGCCAGCAGAATATGCTGCTTTGCCTCGTTGAAACGCTGCCAGTCGATCACCCTGGTGAGGGCATAGATCATGATATTGATCGAGGTGTCAGCAAAGCCGTTGACGGTAACGGTAATCAGCTCGTCGTTTTCGATATCGTCGTCGCGGCCGAGCATGTCGGCAATATCACGGGTGATCGCCTCTACCGCGTGGGCGTCCTGATAACGTACCCCGACAGTCTCCCACAATAGCCTGACGTGCATGCGCGACGGCGTTTCCACCACAATATGGCTGAACACGGCATTGGGCACATAGATGGGCGGGCCGGCAAAGGTGCGAATACGCGTCAGTCGCCAGCCGATATCCTCGACCACGCCCTCGATCTCGCGGTCCGGCGAACGGATCCAGTGGCCGACCCGAAAGGGCTTGTCGAGGTGGATGACCATGCCGCCGAAGAAGTTGGCCATTACATCGCGGGCGGCAAAACCGATCAGAATGCCGCCGACCCCGCCGAGCGCCAGCAGGCTGGATACCGACACGCCGAGCATCTGCAGGCCGACAAGCGTTATCGCCAGCAGGGTCAGTGAGCCGACGATCTTGGTGATTGCCGAGGCAGAGGTTTGATCGACGCCCTTCGCATGAGAGTTGCCGGGCGGAAAGACCAGCCGCTGCTCGAGGCGTTTCATCAGCCGCACTTCGGTCCACAGCAGCATCGCAAGCGTGATCAGGCCGAAAGCGAGCGCGGTGTAGGGAGTGACACCCCCGGCCTCCAGCGCCTGGGCGGCCAGGGTCAGAATCGCGCAGATGCCTGCCAGCCACAGCCACACCCGCAGCGGCCGGCGCAGCCCGTGAACCAGTGCATCGTCCCAGCGCCGCGGACTCTTCGACAGCCGGCGCTCCAGCCGGCCGAGCAGAAAATAGCAGAGCAGATCGAGCAGCAGTACCACCGCCGTCACGCTGAGAATGGTCAACAGCCAGCCCGGCAGCCCGAAGCTGGTGGCGGCCCACTCGCGGACACTGTCGAGTTGCTGCTGCCAGTACTGGGTGGCGTCATTGCCGGAAGATGCCAGCCGACCGGCTGCTGAGGCCCGGTCGCCATTCGACTCCTGCGTCATGTCTAACCCTGATCACTGAATATGGGTAGGCGATGGCCCTGCACTAGCAGCCTGTCGGGCTTGACCGGTCGTCGCGAAAACGACGGATCTTGAGCCGGTTTCATCGCTCGGATGAGGCAAATAGCCCCGCTATTTAACGATTCCGAGCGATGAAACTGGCCAAAAGCCCGGGGTTTGCAGCCGATCAGCGTTAAGTCCGACAGGCTGCTAGCCTGCCATCAAGGGCGCCAGCCGCTGGCGTATATCGTGCCAGCGTGGCCGGGCCTGCAGTGCCGCCATATCATCGGCGCGGCCGCTAAAGCGTAGACGCTCAATACGTTTTTTCTGCGCCGAAGTCATCTGATAGCCATGCAGTGTCCGGCGCGCCTGTGCGCCACCCTCGGCATCGTTACACAAAAGCGCCATATCGCAGCCGGCGGCGAGCGCCGCGGTTACCCGCTCGCCCGGTCCGCCGGCAATGGCAGCCCCCTTCATGTTGAGATCATCGGACACGATGGCGCCATCGAAGCCGATATCCTGGCGCAGGTAATCGAGCCAGCGCGGCGAAAAACCGGCCGGCTGTTCATCAACCGCGGTGAAGCGCACATGCGCCGGCATGACACCCGCCAGCTGTGGTGCCAGCTGCCGAAAGGGGATCAGATCGTGCGATGCCAGCGCCGCCAGCGAGCGTTCATCCTCGGGCAGTACCCGATGAGAATCGAGGGTCACGCCGCCGTGGCCGGGAAAGTGCTTGCCAACCGCCGCCATACCGGCCTCATCGAGCCCCTCGATAAAGGCGCCGGCGAGGGCCACCACGCGCTCCGGGTCGCTGGCGAAAGCGCGGTTGCCAATTGCCGGGCAGCGTGCATCGTCGAGATCGAGCACCGGCGCGAAGGAGAAGTCGGCCCCGCAGGCGGCCATCTCCATCGCCAGCAGCCAGCCGATATCACGGGCCAGCGCCAGCGCCTGCTGCGGGCGGTGACGATGCAGTTCGCCCAGCGCCGCCATCGGCGGCAGTGCGGTAACGCCTTCGCGCAGGCGCTGTACCCGGCCGCCCTCCTGGTCGATGGCGATCAAAAGCCCGGGGCGGCAGCGACGCAGCTCGTCGCACAGGGCGCGCATCTGCGCGGCGCTCTGCAGGTTACGCGCAAACAAAATGATGCCCGCCAGGCTCTCGTCGCTGCACAGCCAGTCGCGCTCTTCATCGCTGGGCCACTGGCCCGCGATATCGCACATCAGCGGGCCGGAAGGCGCCGTCGCCATGTCCGGCATCAATTCAACTCCCGGTGTTATGAAAAAGCTTTACGCATCGCGCCGGTTTGCATCACGGCAACGACTGGATACAATCACATACTGTATACATCGACAATGGCGACTGCCCATGACCCAAACGCTGACCGCACGCCAACAGGCCGTATTCGACTTCATCGTGCAGACCATCGATGCGCTCGGCTACCCGCCAACCCGTGCCGAAATTGCCGCGGCACTGGGCTTTCGCTCCCCCAACGCGGCGGAAGAGCATCTACGTGCACTGCGCCGCAAGGGGGTTATCGAAATGATCCCGGGCACCTCGCGCGGTATTCGATTGGCCCATCAGGGCGACGAGGAGAGCGACACAGGTCTGCCGGTGATCGGCGAAGTGGCCGCCGGCAGCCCGGTGCTGGCCGCCGAGCATATTGCGCGCTACTGCCCGATGCCGGCCGACTTCTTCGCACCGCGGGCCGATTATCTGCTGCGCGTGCGCGGTCTGTCGATGCGCGACGCCGGTATTCTCGACGGCGACCTGCTGGCGGTGCATCGCACCAGCGAGGTACGCGACGGCCAGCTGGTAGTGGCACGCCTCGAGGACGAGGTGACTGTCAAGCGCTTCCAGCGCCGTGGCAGCCGGGTCAGCCTGATTGCCGAAAACCCCGATTTCGCCCCCATCGAGATCGACCTCGAGCGCCAGCCACTGGAGATCGAAGGCATCGGCGTAGGCGTCATTCGCGGCGGCGACGGCAGCACGCTCTGATTCGCGCTGTGCCGCCTGCGCCGTCAAAAGCCGACAGCGCCCTGCGGGGCGCTGTCGGCTTTTTATAGCATCACACTCAGTGAATGGCGGCGGGCACGCTCTCTTCTCTGTCGCCGTCGTTGCCCAGCAGCGAACGCTCGATCAGATGGTCAAGCATCTCCCGCGCCACGTCGAAGCGGTGATGACGCAGCATCTCCAGCGTCTGCGACGAGAAGCTGATGCTGGCCAGCGGCTCCCCCTCTTCCCCATCCGCCGAGCGCAGCACAAAGCGGCCATCATCGAGTTCAACGATTTCCAGTACCGATGTATCTGTCATGAACCACCGTAGAGAAACAGCTTAAAAGGGGCGCCGGCTGCAAGGCCGGGCGCCCCCTGAATATTGAACGAACAGGGTATTCTACCACTCGTGGCTGGTCTCGCGTAGCTGCGGCAGCAGCTGGCGAAAGGCCTCATGGCACGCCAGCAGCTCGCGACCCAGCGCCGGGTTGAGGCTGGTGGCAATGGTACGCTCGCGACGACCGTGCCGTGCCGCGCCCTCGGCGGTGTGGAGATGGTCGATATGCCCCAGCAGCCGGCTCAGCCAGCTGTCGGGGCGCGCCATCAGCTCGCGTAACTGCTCGATCTCGGCGACACGCCCGGGTGGATTGACCAGCACCTCGCGCCAGGGCATGTCAGGCCAGCGGCAGGTATGGGCGATCTCGCGCACCAGGCTCTCCAGAGCCAGCGCCAGCATCGAAAGCGCCCCCTCCTCCAGCGCCATGCGCCGCGCTTCGCCGTGCTCGTCGCTGCCCGGCGGCACCTCGAGCATCAAAAGCGCCTGATAGAGCAGCTGGTTGGTGCGGCCCTGATCGCTCATGACGCCTGCCTGCCGCCCTTTTTGCCGCCGCTGCCTTTACCGCTGCCGCCCTTGCCGGCACTGCTTTTTTTCCCACTGCCCTTGTTTTCACTGCCCTTGCTGCCTGATTCGACCTCCCAGCTGCCGTCCTGCCAGAACGCTTTCCAACCGGTCGCCTTGCCCTCATCCTCGGTCAGCAGGTACTGGCTTTTGGTCTTGCGCGAAAAGCGGATCTGGGCCGGGTTGCCGGCACTGTCGGCTTCGGGCGCCTCGAGCATGTAGTGGTACTTCTCGGGCAGCTCGGCGGCATGGGCCTTGAGCTCCTTCACCAGCGGCGGGCGGGTTTCGCGATTTTTGGGGAACTGACTGGCAGCGAGGAACAGACCGCTGGCGCCGTCGCGCAGCACATAGTGATCCTCGACCTTCTGGCAGGCCAGTTCCGGCATCGGGATGGGGTCCATCTTGGGCGGTGCCGGCTCACCGCTGCGCAGCAGCTTGCGGGTATTTTTGCAGTCGTCGTTGGTGCAGGCGAAGTATTTGCCGAAACGCCCGGAGCGCAGCTGCATCTCGGCGCCGCAGCGGTCGCACTCGATGGTCGGCCCCTCGTAGCCCTTGATACGAAACTGACCCTGCTCGATCTCGTAGTAGCCGTCGTCGTCGTTACTGATATGGATCTTGCGCGTCTCGTCGATGAGATAGCTGTCCATTGCCGTCCCGGTGTGCGGATTGCGCCGTTTGGCGCGCAGGGCGTCGGTCTCGGCGCTCTCGTCGGCATCGGCAGGCACCGCCTCCTCGCCGGGCAGCAGATCGATAGTGGTCTTGCAGCGCTCTTTGGGCGGCAGGTTGTAGCCCGAGCAACCGAGAAAAACCCCGGTCGAAGCGGTGCGAATCTGCATCGGCCGGCCACAGCTGGGACAGCTGATATCGGTCTCCACCGGCATATTGGGGCGCATGCCGTCTTCCGTCTCGGCGTGTTCGAGACGGGCGTGAAAATCGCCATAGAAGCTGTCCAGCAGCTCACGCCAGTCGCGCTCGCCGCCGGCCACCCGGTCGAGCTCATCCTCCATGCGGGCGGTAAAACCGTAGTCGAGCAGGTCATGGAAGGACTCCACCAGCCGGTCGGTGACGATCTCGCCCAGCTTCTCGGCGTAGAAGCGCCGGCTTTCAAGCTGCACGTAGCCGCGCTCCTGAATGGTCGAGATGATCGCTGCATAGGTCGAGGGGCGACCGATGCCGCGCTTTTCGAGCTCGCGCACCAGGCTTGCCTCGGTGTAGCGCGCGGTGGGCCGGGTAAAGTGCTGCTTCGGGTCGAGCGCGACAAGTTCCAGCGCGGTGCCTTTTTCCAGGTCGGGCAGCGCCTGATCCTCCTCGCGCTTGCCGCCGGGTTTCTGCACCCGCGTCCAGCCGTCGAACTTCAGCACCCGGCCGCGGGCGCGCAGCTCGAAGGGGCCACTCTCGACGCTCAGGGTGGTGGAGAGATACTGCGCCGGCACCATCTGACAGGCGACGAACTGGCGCCAGATCAACTCATAAAGGCGTTCGGCGTCGCGCTCCATACCGCTCAGAGCGTCACCCGAGAGGCGCACGTCGGTGGGACGAATCGCCTCGTGTGCCTCCTGGGCGCCCTCCTTGCTGGCATAGCGGTTGGCCGACTCGGGCAGATAGCGGCTGCCCATCTCCTCTTCGACGTAGCCACGCGCCATCTCGATGGCGTCCTGTGACAGATTGGTCGAATCGGTACGCATATAGGTGATGTAGCCCGCCTCGTAGAGACGCTGCGCCAGCGTCATGGTCTTCTTGACCGAAAAGCCGAGACGGCCGCTGGCGGCCTGCTGCAGGGTCGAAGTGATATAGGGCGCGCCGGGCTTGCTGGAGGTGGGACGATCCTCGCGGCCGGTGATCGAAAGCGCGGCGTCGCGTAGCGGCGCCATTGCCTGCTCGGTCTCCTGCTGCGAGCCGGGGCGAAAGTTGTCGCCGTTGAGACGCGCCAGTTCAAAGCGGATGCTGTCGCCGGAGGCACTTTTCAGATCGGCGTGAACGTCCCAGTACTCCTCGGGCACAAAGGCGCGAATCTCGCGCTCGCGCTCGACGATCAGACGCACCGCCACCGACTGCACGCGGCCGGCGGAGAGGCCGCGGGCGACCTTGTTCCACAACAGCGGCGAGACCATGAAGCCCACCACGCGATCCAGAAAGCGCCGCGCCTGCTGGGCGTGAACGCGGTCGAGCTGTAGCTCGCCGGGATCCTGGAAAGCCTGCTGAATGGCGTTGCGGGTAATCTCGTTGAAGACCACTCGACGGTAGCGATCGCTGTCACCACCGATGGTCTCGCGCAGGTGCCAGGCGATCGCCTCCCCCTCACGGTCAAGGTCGGTGGCGAGATAGACGGCGTCGGCTTTCTCGGCCAGTTTCTTGAGCTCGTCGACCACCTTCTCCTTGCCGGGCAGTACCTCATAGTGTGCTTCCCAGCCGTGCTCGGGATCGACGCCCATGCGGCGGATCAGCTGATCGTGCTGTTTCTGCTTCTGAAACGCCGCCTTCTCATCGGCCGACATCCTGCGCGTTGCCGCCGCCTGGCGCGCACGCTCGGAGGGGTCAGCGGCCTTTTTGCCGCTACCACTGGTGGGCAGATCGCGAATATGGCCCACGCTCGACTTCACGATGAAATCGTTGCCGAGGTACTTGTTAATGGTCTTGGCCTTGGCCGGCGACTCGACGATCACCAGTGACTTGCCCATAGGTCTCCATCTCTTTTACCGGTGGTACCGGATCATGTCTCTTCGGCCTGTGACGCAACACCGCATGCGCTCGAAATTTGCGCTTACCCTACCCTGGCACCGGCGCCGGCGCTACAGGCCACCGATTCACCGCTCGGTACACCGGATGTCGCGGCGGTCATCGTTCCCTGCAGTGTGGATAGCCTCGACAATAGCACGACCATCGCCGAGACTTTGAACACCAGCATCGCACCCGAACCCGTCGTAAAGGTATAGTGAAGCACTACCGACACCGCATCAGGAGAGTCCTTCATGTCGAGAACGTTCCATGATCCCATCCGCCGCACCAAGATTGTGGCGACCCTTGGACCGGCCAGTGACCGGGAGGGGGTCCTGGACGCCATGGTCAGGGCCGGCGTGGATGTCGTGCGACTCAATTTTTCCCATGGCAGCGCCGACGATCACCGCCGCCGAGTCGCGGCAGTGCGCGAAGCGGCCGGGCGTCAGCAGCGCAACGTGGCGATCCTGGGCGATCTGCAGGGCCCCAAGATTCGCATCGCACGCTTTGCCAACGGACCCGTCGAGCTTTCCAACGACAGCAAATTCGTCATTGATGTCAGCCTTGGCCGCGATGCAGGCGATCAGCACCAGGTCGGCTGCGACTACAGGGAACTGGCCGACGATGTCGACAGCGGCGACGTCCTGCTGCTCGACGACGGCCGTATCGAACTGGAAGTCGAGCAGGTCGAAGGCTCGCGCATCGAGTGTCGTGTCAAGGTGGGGGGCAAGCTCTCCAATAACAAGGGCATCAACAAGCAGGGCGGCGGTCTGTCGGCGGCGGCGCTGACCGACAAGGACCTCGAGGACATGAAAACCGCCATCGACCTGGAGGTCGATTTCCTCGCCGTCTCCTTCCCACGCTCCGGCGCCGACATGGAGCGGGCCCGCGAACTGATGGGTGAGGCGGGACAAAACATCGCCCTGGTCGCCAAGGTCGAACGCGCCGAAGCGGTCGCCGACGCCGACACTCTGGACGGCATCATTCTCGCCTCGGACGTGGTCATGGTCGCCCGCGGCGATCTCGGCGTGGAGATCGGCGATGCCCAGCTGATCGGCGTGCAGAAACGCATGATCGCCCGCGCCCGCACGCTCAACCGCGCGGTGATTACGGCGACGCAGATGATGGAGTCGATGATCGAATCGCCGCTGCCGACCCGCGCCGAGGTGTTCGACGTCGCCAACGCGGTGCTCGACGGCACCGACGCGGTAATGCTGTCGGCCGAGACGGCCGCCGGCGAATTCCCGGTGGAAACCATCCAGGCGATGAACCGCTGCTGCCTTGGCGCCGAGCGCGAGCGCGCGGCGCAGAAATCCAAGCACCGCATGAGCGACGAATTCCACCGCGTCGACGAAACGGTAGCGCTGTCGGCGATGTACGCCGCCAACCATCTCGAGGGCGTGGCCGCCATCGCCTGCCTGACCGAGACCGGCTATACGCCGCTGATCGCCTCGCGCATTCGCTCCGGGCTGCCCATCGTGGCGCTCTCGGCCCACCCGCGCACCCTGCGCCGCATGGCGATGTATCGCGGTGTGCTGGCGATCGAGTTCAATACCGACGACATGCCCAACGGCGAAGTCAACCAGCGCGCCGTGGCGGAGCTGGAAAAGCGCAGCCTTGCTTCGCCGGGGGACTACGTCATTCTCACCCGCGGCGATCATGTCAGTGCCCAGGGCGGCACCAACGCCATGAAGATCGTACAGGCCGGCCAGCAGGTGGGGTGAGCCAGATCGCCACGGGTCTCGATAACGGGCCGCTCGCTTGAGCGGCCCCTTAGGTTTCAAGCCCCCTTACGTTTCAAGCCCCTTACGTTTCAAGCCCCAGTATCCACCCCTCGAGCAGGCGCTGCGGATCATTCAGCCCTGGCTCGGCCCCCATGCGCCCCTCGACAATCGCCACCATCAGCACCAGCCCCAGCAGGGCGTCGAAATCGTCCTCGCGTGCCGGTGAGGGACCGAAGCCCGCAACCATTTCCCGTGCCAGGTCGGCATCGAAAGTGATCGGCAGATCGAGCGCCAGCAGCGCACGGCCCACCGCGGCGCGGTCCGCCTGACACCGCTTGCTCTGTCCGGGTTTCAGCGCCACCCCCAGCCGCCGTGCGGCCAGGCTCGGCCAGCTCTCCGCCAGCACCGGCCGCCCGCCACCGGCGAGCGTTGAAAGCGTGCCATCGAAGGGCCACAGCGCCGCCCCCGCCCTTCTGGCCGGCGCAATCACCTCGCGCCAACCCGAAAGCGCCGCCTTCCCCACCTGCGCAGCGCCCAGCGTCCAGAACAGCGGCGTTGGACGACGCCCCGTGATAGTGCGCTCGCAGTGGCGATAGAGATCGTCGAAATCGTCGAGCCCCAGCGCCTCGACCAGCTGCCGGCGGCGTACGCCGACCAGCCCGCGACGCGGAAAGAAGGGGCGCTCGAGAGCGACATCGGCGGCGCTGTCAGCCACTGTGTCGAAATCCACCCAGCGCCCCTGCCCCATCGCTGCCAGCAGGGTGTCGAAGCGCTCGAGCCCGGCGCGACGTGCCCAGCGCGCCGGCACGCCGATGGGAAAATCGAAGCCGACCAGCGTTGGCGGCTGATCCGGCACCATCAGCGCCGCCGTCCAAATGCTCGTGTCGCCCGGCGTGACCGGTATCGACAGACGCCAGCCGCCCCCTTCACGGGTCGCCTCGGCGACCCGTCGCTTGCGCCCCTGCAGACTCCAGTCGGCGTGCAGCAGGCGCTGAAAAGGAGACATGGCGCTCAATCGCTGTAGATGCCCGGTGCCCCCGAATTGTAAAAGTCGAGACACTGGTGGATATCCTCGGCCAGCGTTCTGCCCTCGGAAAGCGGCGGCAGATCATCGACATCGAAAAAGTCGGCGGCATCGGTCTCATTGTTGACGACAAACTCACCGCCCAGGTGATCGCAGACGAAAAAGAGCTTGTAGATGTGGGCCGGCGAATAGTGGCGATAGGGGTGGCGCGAGCGGTCCTTGAGCATGGCAAGGCGCGGCTCACCGACGCGGTGGCCGGACTCCTCGTGTATCTCCTTGACCACCGCCTCCTTCGGGCTTTCAGTGACATCGGCCCAGCCCCCCGGCAGGGTCCAGCAGCCGTCCTTGATCTCGCGCACCAGCAGCACCCGCCCCTGTTCGAACACCGCACCGCGCACGTCCACTTTGGGCGTGGCATAGCCATGATCGGGAATGAAAAAGTTCTCGACCCGCTCGATCGGCGTATCGGCCAGCGCCGCGAACATCTCATTGGTCAGCGTCTCCAGCTGACGATAGCGCTCCAGCTCATACTTGTTGTCGGTATAGGTCTGGCCGGTCTGGGCAATGGAGCGGAGTTTGCGGGCAAAATCGACCCAATCCTGTGACATTTTTGACACTCCTCAAGTGGCCGGCATCACGTCGGCACAGTGCTCTGCTGGCATAGGCCGGCGCCATGGTCCAGATTTGATACTGTCATTTATAGAGCGCTGAACGCGCCTGTGTATCGAAGAGGATAGCAATGAAAGCCATCACCACCCGTGGCGCCGTTGACATTCAAAAGCCCGGCGCCTTCGAGCAGAGCGACATCCCGCGGCCCGAGGTGCAGGGCCGCGATGCGCTGGTGCGCATCGAAGCGGTGTCGGTCAATCCGGTCGACACCAAGGTGCGCGCCGGCGCCCTTGGCGAACTGAGCGAGCCGACCATTCTCGGCTGGGACGCGGTCGGTACTATCGAGGCGCTCGGCAGCGACGCCGAAGGCTTCAGCGTTGGCGACCGGGTCTACTACTCGGGCGAGGTCACCCGTCCCGGCAGCAACGCCCAATACCAACTGATCGACAGCCTGCTGATGGCCCGTGCCCCGCAGAGTCTCGAAGTCGAGGAGAGTGCTGCCCTGCCGCTGACCGCCCTGACCGCCTGGGAGGGGCTGTTCGACAAGCTGCGCCTGACCCGCGACACCGGCGCCCACGGCGAGCAGACACTTTTGGTCATCAACGGCGCCGGCGGAGCGGGCTCGATCGCACTCCAGATGGCGCGCCAGCTCACCGGTATTCGCGTGATCGCCACCGCCTCGCGGGAGCACTCGGCGCAGTGGTGCCGCGATATGGGCGCCCATGATGTGGTCAATCACCACGATCTGGTCAAGGAGATGGAAAATCTCGGCGTGGCGCAGGTCGACTACATCTTCAACTGCCACGATATCGGCGTGCACTGGGACAACATGGTGGCATTGATCAAGCCACTGGGCGAGATCGTGGCCATTGCCGAGACCCATAAAACGGTCGATCTCAACGCCCTGCAGCCCAAAGCGGCCAGCTTCCACTGGGAGTTCATGTTCGCCCGTCCGCTGCACGATATACAGCGCCATTTGCAGGGCCGGGCGCTCGCCACCATCGCCGGGCTGATCGACGAGGGCCGGCTGCGCAGCACCCTGGGCGAGATCATCGGCCCCCTCAGCGTCGACAATCTGACGCGCGCTCATCGCCTGCTGGAAGAGGGTCATGCCACCGGCAAGCTGGTGCTGACGGCGATGGAATAGCGCGTCAGATTTCGCGCCAGGCATCACGACGCCGCAGCACAGCGCTGCGGCGTTTTGTGTGCCATCTCAGCCGCGTCGGGCCACTCCTCGGCGCGGCCGTACTCTGCTCAGCCGGCGCGACACGACAGGAATCCGCAGCGCCATCAAAAACGCCGCCACCAGCGCGTAGTTGAGCCACTCCCCCATATCGGCCCGTACCACCCAGAAAAAGTGCAACAGCACCAGCGCCAGTGCGGCATAAACCATGCGATGCAACGCCTTCCAGCGTTTACCAAGGCGCTTCATCGCGTAGCGGTTGGAGGTCACAGCCAAAGCCAGCAGCATCAAAAGCGCCGCAAAGCCGACAATAATGTAGGGGCGCCGCACCAGATCATCGCCCAGCGCCGAGAAATCGAGCCCCAGAATGAACAGCAGGTAGCAGAGCAGGTGCAGCACCGCATAGCTGAAAGTCCACAGCCCTAGCTGACGCCGCACCAGTGCAAATCCCTTCCAGCGCGTGAGTTTCATCAACGGCGTCAGCGACAGCGTCACCAGTAGCAGAATCAGCGCCGTGACGCCGAAATTGAGCAGCAGATACTGCCCGGGCTCCGGTCCGCCGTTGCCGCTGTAGACCTGCCATGCATACCACGCAAAGGGACACAGAGCGGCGGCAAACACCGCCAACCGCCAGGCCAGTAGCATCAGCGCCTCACATCCTCAGTAATATTTCTGCAGGTCCATGCCGCTGTACAGCGAGGCGACCTGGTCTTCATAGCCGTTGAACATCTGCGTATCGATCATGTTGGGACTGAACAGGCTGTTGGGCAGGCGCCGCTCCCGTGCCTGGCTCCAGCGCGGATGGTCGACATCGGGATTGACGTTGGAGTAGAAGCCGTATTCGCGAGGGTTGATACTGCTCCAGGCGGTGGCCGGCTGATCCTCCACCAGCGAGATGCGCACCACCGACTTGATGCTCTTGAAACCGTACTTCCAGGGCACCACCAGCCGCACCGGTGCGCCGTTCTGGTTGGGCAACGAGCGGCCGTACATGCCTACGGTCAGAAGCGTCAGCGGATGCATCGCCTCATCGAGACGCAGCCCCTCCTGGTAGGGCCAGTCGATATAGGCGAAACGCGAGCGCTGCCCCGGCATCTCGGAGGGCCGCTCCAGGGTCTGAAAACGCACGAACTTCGCCTTCGAAGTGGGCTCGACGCGCTTTAGCAGGTCGGCCAGCGGCACGCCCAGCCAAGGAATCACCATCGACCACGCCTCGACGCAGCGCAGTCGATAGATGCGCTCCTCCAGCCGGTGCTCGCCCAAAAGCTGATCGACATCGAATGTTCCAGGGCGACCGACCTCGCCGTCGACCTCGACAGTCCAGGGCTCGGTGGTCAACTGGCCGGCATTTTCGGCCGGATCGCGCTTGTCGGTGCCGAACTCGTAGAAGTTGTTGTAGTGGGTGGCATCACCATAGGGGGTGATCGTGTCATCCGCGCCGGCGGTCACCGCCTGCCACGCGACGTTATCGAAACGGCGGGTAAACCAGGGCGGGCCGCTGCCCTCCTCCACCTCGTCGTAGTTCGACGCTGCCAGCGCACCGCGCGGCAGCGCGGCGGCCATACCAAGGCCGGCAGCGCCGGCCATGAAACGGCGGCGGGCGTGATAGATGGCTTCGGGAGTGACGTCGTTTTCGCCGAGGGTGCGGCGGTCACGCAAGCGGATCAGCATACGCAGCTCCGTTGATGTCCTGTAAGGTTACAGACCGTTAACGCACAATATAGTTTCACCCAACGCAAGCCGGAAATTATCTCTTTCGATAGCCGGGATTGGCCTTTAGGCCTCTCGGCGGGGCCCTGCAAACACGAACGCCCGCATAAGGCAGACGTTTTATGCGCGGCGCCACCGCAGGCTGCGGAGTGGACCCAAAACGCACCAGCATTACCGATAAATTCGCCGGTTTCCAGCAGTTCGACCGCCCATACTCCCCATCCTCTTTCGGAAATTAGCGCTTCACAGTTTTCCGCCAGGGAATCGCTTTCCGAGGGCTTCAAGGTGCCAGAAAAGCACTTCATGACCCGAGGATCAGCAGATATGGCGGCAAATTGTAGTGGTCAAGTAATTCAGGCCACTGTCTTTTGAGTCTTCCAATAGAGCTGCTCAGCCACATTGGGCGGCAGCCCATCATTATGCTTGTGGGGCCGGAGAGCACTGTAATAGCCGATCAGATAATCCGTGATTGACCGCTTCGCCGAGACAAAGCACGAATAACCGATCTCCGGTATCCATTCCGTTTTCAAGCTTCTGAAAAAGCGCTCTGTCGGGGCGTT
>NZ_KB907871.1:82321-122120 GCF_000382245.1 Kushneria aurantia DSM 21353 | reverse complement strand
GAAACAGTATAGAACCCATCATCGGTCACATGAAAAGCGAAGGATTGCTGTCACGCTGTTATCTGAAAGGGCGCAAGGGCGATCGGATTCATGCGCTGCTGTGTGGTGTCGGCATGAATTTGAGGAAAGTCATGAAGAAGCTCAGGGAGCTTCTTTTTGTCTGTTACTTTTTCCGCTTTTCAGGTCTATTTTGGCGTTATGTCCGGTCAATGATCTTCAATTTTTTGTGCTCATTGGCCAGTATAAGGAGAGCCGAATTCGACTCCCCGGAAAAAATCGGGGTTTAGCAGGGGCGACTACTTCGACCTGTTCTACATTGTGCCGATTGACATCAGCCTAGTCGTGTTGTGGTCGATTGAATAGCGAATGGGGTGGCTGGTCGCGATATGGCCGGTTAAAGTGCAGCGGCCGCAGGGAGCAGAACATGTACGCAGAGCAGGGCAACAGATGGCTGATCGGTCTGATGATGGGGCTGATCGTACTGACCCCCATGGGGGTGGATATTTTTCTGCCCTCGCTGCCTGTAATGGCGCGTGACTTTGGCGTCGATAGTACAGCGCTGCGCTGGTCGATCACGCTTTATCTGATCAGCATGGGGCTGTGCCAACTGCTGGCCGGGCCGCTGGTCGACTGGCTGGGACGTCGGCGCATGGCGCTCGTCGGGGCACTGCTCTATGCGCTGGCGGCACTTGTCGCCGCTATGGCCGAACGTCTCGATCTTTTCCAGGTGGCACGGGGGCTGCAGGGTGTCGGCGCCGCCATTGCTACCGTGGTGGCCTTTGCCTGCGTACGCGATCGGTTCAGTGGCGAGCGCGGTGCCGGGGTGTATAGCCTGCTCAACGCCGCGGTCTGTGTGGTGCCGGCACTGGCGCCACTGCTGGGCGGCGTACTGGCCTCACTGTGGCAGTGGCGTGCCAGCTTTGTCTTCATGGTGTTGTTTGCGCTGGCCGTGTCACTGCTGTGTCTGTGGCGCCAGCAGGAGACCCGACCGCGCCATTTGCGTCCACAATATCCGCAGTTCCGGCCCCACACCTTTGCCGCCATTCTCGCCGATCGCCATTTTCTGTTTTACGCCCTGGTGGCCGCCATCGGTATGTCGGTAATCCTCACCTATGTGACCACCGCGCCGCTGCTTTTGATCGAGCAGGCAGGGCTGAGCGAGATCGCCTTCGGTGCCTGGTTCGGTGGCGTCGCCGCGATCAACGTGGCGGCCTATTTTGTCGCGCCGCTGTTGATTCGCCGTCTCGGCCAGGGCGGCGCGATCCGCCTTGGGCTGAATATTATGGTACTGGGGGGTGTGCTGCACGGGCTGACCATGCTGGCGGGTTTTGCCGGCGTAGCTGCCTTCATGCTGATCAATGCCCTGATGGCCACCGGCTTCTCGTTCACGCTGGGGGCGGCCATGAGCCTTGCGCTGGCGCCGCACGCCGGGCGTGCCGGCAGTGCCTCGGCGCTGATCGGCTGCTTTCAGATGGGCGGCGGTGCGCTGATAGCGTCGTTGATGACGCTGCTGCCGCTGCCGCCGCAGTGGCTGCTGATGCTGCTGGGCGTGATGGGGGCCGGTATCCTGAGGACTGCTATTGAAGGGCTCGGGGAGCCCGCAAAGGTTAAAAAGGATGTCTCGATGTAACAGTCGGTAAATAAAGGCGTGCCTTTGATGCCGACTGCTGAGAATGAATAAAATCACGGTTAGAATAGCCTGTACAAATCAGGTGGCCTTTCGAAATATGGCTTTTGGCGCGTGCTCTGGTATGTCGCTACTGGAATCCACCGAGGCGACATGTTAAACAGCACCATTTAAGGAAACGCTGAATAAATCGACGAGCGAGATGAAGCGCAAGGCGCATGGAACACAGAACACGAGACATAACATGGGGTTAGGCGAGTGTTCGAGTACCACGCAACGCAGCGATTCGCTGGCGCAGGCATTTATGCAGCGTTTCCTTAACAACGGCACTACAGGATGTTGGTGCCGGTGCCGATGATCATGCCGCCTGTTGGCCACTGCACAATCACGCCCGTCAGAGTCAGTGCGGGTGCTTCAAGGATGCTTATGCGCAATTTCCTATCGACGTCTTGCCCTGGTCGCCGTCTATCCGGCGACACACTTTCAGTAATGAAGAAAAAAGGCGCTGTCTATGCCCTGGGGATGGCGGCCCTGCTGTCATCCTTCCCACTTTTCGCCTTCGACTTCGAGGACGTCAGCCAGCAGGCGCAGGAGCTGGCGCAGCGCAGCTATAGCGCCCCGCAAAATAACCTGCCCGACGCGTTGGCCAATCTGGGGTTCGCCGATTATCAGAAGATTCAGTACAAGCCCGCTCAGTCGCACTGGCGCGATGACGACCTGCGCTTTGATCTGAGCTTTTTCCACGAGGGCATGCACTACAACACGCCGGTGACCGTCAATGCGGTGGATGGTGACAGCGTCAATGAACTGCAGTTTTCGCCGAGTAATTTCAACTACGGCGATCTGAACGTCGACCCTTCACAGTTTCAGAATCTCGGTTTTGCCGGTTTCAGCATCAATTACGGCGCCGACCCGCATCACAAGCAGGAAACCATGGTGTTTCTGGGGGCCAGCTATTTTCGTGTGGCCAGCAAGGGGCAGCGCTACGGTCTGTCGGGGCGTGGTCTGGCGATCGACACCGGCCTGAACTCCGGTGAAGAGTTTCCACGCTTCAGCGAGTTCTGGGTGGTCAAGCCGCAGCCCGAGGACCGCTATCTGATCATCTATGCGCTGCTCGATTCACCCAGCGCTACCGGTGCCTACCGTTTCGTGCTGCGTCCGGGCAGCGATACCCAGGTCGACGTCAAGTCGCGTCTTTTCCTGCGTCGCCAGGTCTCCAGGCTGGGTATTGCCCCATTGACCAGCATGTATCTCTACGGCTCGGCCCAGCCCGCCAGTCAGCTCAACTTTCGTCCCGCCATTCACGACTCCGAAGGTCTATTGCTTGCCGGTCAGGACGGGCAGTGGCTGTGGCGCCCGCTGGCCAATCCCGCACGACTCAGTGACAGTAGCTATCCGGCCAGCAGTCCACGCGGCTTCGGGCTTTTACAGCGCGACCACCAGTTCGACGCCTATCAGGATGTTGAAAACCGCTACGATCTGCGTCCCAGTGCCTGGATCGAGCCGCAGGGCAACTGGGGTGAAGGTCAGCTGGCGCTGATCCAGATTCCCACCCCGGACGAGACCAACGACAACATCGTCAGTTTCTGGCAGCCGAGCGCCGATCTGCCCACCAATCAGCCGCTCGATTACAATTACACCATCAACTGGACGCTCGACGAGGCGCGTTATCACAATCCTGATCTGGGCTGGGTGGCGCAGACCCGCCGCTCGCGGGGTGAGGTAATCCAGGACAACCTGGTGCGCCAGAGCGATGACAGCACCATGTTCGTGGTCGACTTTGTCGGCCCGCCGCTGAAATCCACCGACAACGACGGCAACATTCGCGCCAATCTTGATGTCGGCGATAACGGTGAGCTGGTGCGCAGCCAGGTGGTGCGCAATCCTGCCATGGGCGGCTATCGTCTCAAGGTGAGCGTCAAGGCCAAAGACACTGCGAAGCCGGTCGACATCAAAGCCTATCTGGAGAGCAGCGATTCGCAGAGTAGTGGTCAGAATGGTCAGAGCAGTGCGCAGCGCCTGACCGAAACCTGGAACTACGTGCTGCCTGCCAATGGATGATCATGACGCTCACCAAAGCCCGGCGCGCGCCTATCTGGAGCGCCTGGCGCGCAACGCACCGCGCCTGACGGAGCGCCGCGAGCTGCTCGAGATGGCCGAGCAGGATGTGCCGCTGTTTCGCGTCCACGAGGACCTCGGCGGCCAGCCGCCGCCGCAGGACGATCCGGCCAGCGCTTCGGTACTGCGCCGGCTCGAACTGGCCTACGGCAGCGCCCCCCTGGCACCTCCCGAGGTGCTGGGTACGGATTCGGCCGGTCGCGCCTGTCTGCGTACCATGCCGCCGATTCAGCGTACCTCCATCGCGCCGCACCCCTGGACTACCAATCCCATCAGGCGGTTGAAAAAGGGCTATCACCTGCGCCGCGGCAGTGAGCAGCAGCGGCGCAGGCGAAAAAGCGGGCCCGAAGCCCCCCGGCAACAGCGCTGGCAAACCGTGGGTATGATCCGGCGCTGGATTCTGCTGCTGCTGGTCATAGGGCAGAGCGCCGTGGCGGTCTGGTACATGAGCACGGTGCTGCCCTACCAGGGGGCGCAGCTTCTGGAACTGGCCGAGCTGATTCTTTTCGCGCTGCTGTTCTGCTGGGTGTCGGCGGGCTTCTGGACAGCGCTGATGGGCTTTTTCCAGCTGCTCAAGGGGCGCGATCGCTACAGTATCTCCGCTTCCAGCAGCGGCGATGAGCCGATCAGTGACGAGGCGCGCACCGCCATTGTCATGCCGATCTGTAACGAGGATGTCGACCGCGTTTTCGCCGGCCTGCGGGCGACCTATGAGTCGGTCAAGCGTAGCGGCAATATCGATCACTTCGATTTTTACGTGCTCAGCGACACTTATGATCCCGATCTGTGCGTGGCGGAGAACCACGCCTGGCTGCGGCTGTGCCGCGAGGTCGAGGGTTTCGGTCGCATCTTCTACCGCCGCCGTGCACGTCGGGTAAAGAAAAAGAGCGGCAATATCGATGATTTCTGCCGCCGCTTCGGCGCCAAATACCGTTACATGCTGGTGATGGATGCCGACAGTGTGATGAGCGGGCGCTGTCTGAGCCGGCTGGTGCAGCTGATGGAGGCCAATCCGGACGCCGGTATTATCCAGTCGGCGCCGCTGGCCGCGGGCAGCAACAATCTCTACGCCCGTCTGCAGCAGTTTGCCACCCGGGTCTACGGGCCGCTGTTCACTGCCGGCCTGCATTTCTGGCAGCTGGGCGAGTCGCACTATTGGGGGCACAACGCCATTATTCGCGTCGAGCCCTTTATGTATTACTGCTCGTTGGCGCCGCTGCCCGGCAAGGGCGCGTTGTCCGGCGAAATTCTCTCCCACGACTTCGTCGAGGCGGCGCTGATGCGCCGTGCCGGCTGGGGCGTGTGGATCGCCTACGACATGCCCGGCAGCTACGAGGAGATGCCGCCCAATCTGCTTGACGAACTACAGCGCGACCGGCGCTGGTGCCAGGGCAACCTGATGAACTTCCGGCTGTTTCTGGTGCGCGGCATGCACCCGGTGCATCGCGCGGTGTTTCTGACCGGGGTGATGTCCTATCTGTCGGCGCCGCTGTGGTTTCTGTTTCTGATGCTCTCGACCGCTCTGCTGGCGGTGCACACCCTGACCACACCGGCCTACTTTACCGAGCCAATGCAGCTTTTCCCGCGCTGGCCGGAGTGGAATCCGGGCCGCGCGGTGGCGCTGTTTTCCACCACCCTGACGCTGCTGTTCCTGCCCAAGATTCTCAGCGTTATCGTGGTCTGGGCGAAGGGCTCACGCGATTATGGTGGCCCGCTGCGACTGGGACTTTCGATGGTGGTCGAGTCGCTGATCTCGATGCTGCTGGCGCCGGTGCGCATGCTGTTTCACACCCGCTTCGTGCTGGCGGCGCTGTTCGGCGTGGAGGTGAAGTGGAAGTCGCCGCAGCGCGATTTCAGCGAGACCACCTGGCGCGATGCGATAGGCCGTCACGGCGGTCAGACCCTGTTTGGCATTGCCTGGACGCTTTTCGTGGTGTGGCTCGACCCGCGCTTTCTGCTCTGGCTGTGGCCGATCGTGGGCGCTCTGATGCTGTCGATTCCGGTATCGGTGATCACCAGCAAGGTGAGTCTGGGGCGCGCGGCCTTTCGCGGGCGGATGTTCCTGATTCCCGAGGAGTCGCGACCGCCGCATGAACTGCGCGCGACCTGGCGGCTGGTGCGCAATGCCGAGGCTCAACCGGCACCGGCGACCTTCGCCCAGAGTGTGGTCGACCCGATCGATAACGCCCTGGCCTGTGCCATGGGTGTGGCGCGCCACAACAAGTCCGAAGCGATCGAGTCGCAGCGTCAGGCCATGGTGCGCCAGGCGCTGGTCGGCGGGCCGCAGCGGATGGCCAATCGCGACAAGCTTTTGATGCTCGACGACCCCATCATGCTGTCGAGACTGCACTATCAGGTCTGGGAGCGCGCCGATCAGTATCCGGCCTGGCAGCAAGAGGCCTATACCGAAGATCCGCCGCCGCGTTTTCTCTGATCGAGAAACGCCAAAAGGCCCCATCTCGGTGATGGGGCCTTTTTTTCGGTAAGCTGTGTCAAAAACGCAGAAGGCCCCAGCCACTACAGCGGGGCCTTGCAGGTATCAGGCCGCGTGAAAATCGAGGCCGTTGACCGTCGCCTTAATGATCCCGGCGCGAATCACGAAGTCGCCGAAACCTTCACCCTCTTCGCGTTCACGGGCGTAGCGCTGAATCATCGGCGTCAGTTCGTCGAGAATGGTCTGCTCGTCGATGTTTTCGCGATACATTTTGTTCATGCGGGTGCCGGTGAAGTCGCCGCCCAGATAGAGGTTGTAGCGTCCGATCGCCTTGCCGACGAAGCCGATCTCGGCCATGAAAGGGCGCCCGCAGCCGTTGGGGCAGCCGGTCATGCGCACGATGATGGGATCATCCTCGAGCCCGGCTTCCTTCATGACGGCGTCGAGCTTGTCCAGCAGGGTGGGCAGGTAGCGCTCGCTCTCCGCCATCGCCAGTCCGCAGGTGGGAAAGGCAACACAGGCGATCGAGTGCTGGCGCAGCGGCGTCACGCTCTTGAGCATGTGGTAGCTCTCGATGATGGCATCGATCTGTTCGCGCATTGCCGGCTTCACGCAGCTGATGATCAGGTTCTGATTGCAGCTCAGGACGATATCGCCATCGTGAAGTCGGGCGATTTCGCGCATGCCACTCATCAACTGCATGCCGGCGTGGATCGGGTTGTCGTCGGGATAGTCGCGAATGCGGCCGTTCTCGATGAAAAGGCCGTAGTGCCACTGGCCGTCCTCGCCCTGGTACCAGCCGAGAATGTCGCCGGTGGTGGTAAAGGGGCCGGTATCGGTGGTGGCAAGATCGCGCGCCTCTTCGAGCGCGTGGCCGAGATATTTTTCTACCTCGGCGCGAAACGTCTCGGCGCCCATATCATCGACGGTGTACTTGAGACGGGCGTGTTTGCGATTTTTGCGATCGCCGTTATCGCGCTGCACCAGCACGATTTTCTCCGCCACGTCGACGGCCTGATCGGCAGCGCAGAAGCCGATCAGGGTGGAGATGCGCGGGTAGGTGGCCGGTTCGCCGTGAGTGCTGCCCATACCGCCGCCCACGGCGACGTTGAAACCTTTCAGCTCGCCGCCTTCGACAACGGCGATAAAGCTGATGTCGTTGGTGTGCACATCGGTTTCGTTGTCCGGCGGTACCGCCAGACCGATCTTGAACTTGCGCGGCAGATAGTGCTGGGTGTAAAGCGGCTCGATCACCTCATCCGGGCCACCGGCGACGCGCTCCTCGCCGAGAAAAATCTCGTGATAGGCGCGGGTGCGGGGCAGCAGATGAGTGCTGATCGCATCGGCAATGTCGAACACCTGGCGATGCACCTTCGAACGGTGCGGATTGGCCGTCGAGGTGACGTTGCGGTTGACGTCGCCGCAGGCCGCGATGGTGTCGATCATGGCGTCGTTGACGGTTTTCAGGTGTGCGCGCAGATTGCTTTTGAACACGCCATGATACTGAAAGGTCTGACGTGTGGTGATGCGCAGGGTGCCGTTGGCGTAGCGCGTCGCGACATCATCGAGTGTCAGCCACTGGGCGCTGGAGATGCGCCCGCCGGGCAGGCGCAGGCGCACCATGAAGGAGTAGAGCGGCTCCAGCTTCTTGCGCCGGCGCTGATCGCGCACGTCGCGGTCGTCCTGCATGTAGAAGCCGTGGAACTTGGTCAGCTGCGTATCGTCGGGACTGACGGCGCCGGTGGCGTTGTCCGCCATGTCTTCCATCAGCCGGCCACGCAGATAGTCGCTGTCGACCTTGAGCCGTTCGTTGGGGGCGTATTCGTCAAGTGACTCGTCACGGAGTCGGGTAATGATATCGCTCATCAATAAACATCCCGCTGATAGCGTTTGGCCTGCTGCAGATCGCGCAGGTAACCGGCGGCCGCTTCTTCATCCAGGCCGCCCTGTTCGCCGATGACATCAAGCAGGGCGCGGTGAACGTCGGCCGCCATGCGGTCGCCATCACCACAGACGTAGCAATGCGCGCCGTTCTCGAGCCACTGCCACACCTCGGCCCCTTTTTCGCGAATGCGATCCTGCACGTAGATTTTTTCCGCCTGATCGCGTGAGAAGGCCACATCCAGTCGCGTCAGCAGCCCCTTTTCACGCCAGTTGAGCCACTCCGCCTGGTAGAGGAAGTCGCTGCGAAAGTGCTGCTCGCCGAAGAACAGCCAGTTGTCGCCGTCGGCGCCGAGCTCGTCGCGCTCCTGCATGAAGGCGCGAAAGGGCGCCACGCCGGTACCCGGCCCCACCATGATAATTGCCGCCGAAGGGTCATGGGGCAGCTTGAAGTTCTTGTTGCGGTCGATATAGACCGGCACTCGGTCACCGGGCTGGACGTGATCGGCCAAGTAGCCGGTGGTCACGCCGTTGCGGCTGCGACCGTGGGACTCGTAGCGCACCACGCCGACGGTAAGATGCACTTCGTCGGGGTCAGCATTGTAGCTCGAAGCGATCGAGTAGAGTCGCGGCGGCAGTTTGCGCAGCGCCCGGGTAAAGGTGGCGGCATCGAGATTCTCGATCGGGAACTGTTCGATGACGTCGATGATGTGGCGCCCGTAAATCCACTCCTTCAGCTCGTCGCGGGCGTCCTCCCCCAGTAGCCGGCGCAGTTCGGCGTCGTCGCTGAGCTCGGCCCACTTCTCCATGAAAGGGCGGGTCAGCGTCGTGACTTCGAACTCTGCCAGCAGGGCATCGCGAATCCGCGAGCCGCTCTCCAGTTCGCTGTCGTGGTGGAGGCGCAGTTTTTCCAGTAGCTCATCGACATAGCCGGGATCGTTGTGCGGCACCACGCCCAGCGCATCGCCGGGTTCATAGGCCAGCCCCGAGTCCTCCAGCGACAGCTCGATGTGGCGGGTCTCCTTGCTGGAACCCTCGTCGTTGAGCACCACGGCGTCGAGCACTTCGGCGTAGAAGGGGTTTTTCTTCGACCACGGGCTGTCGCCACCAGTGGCTGCGGCCGGCGTTGCTGCTGTAGTTTGCGCCGCACCGGCCCCGGTCGCCTCGGCAAAGCGCGCCAGCACGCTTTCGATCCAGGCCTCGGCGGCTTCGTCATAGTCGACATCGCAGTCGACCCGGTCACTGATGCGCTCGGCACCCAGCTCGGCAAAGCGGGCGTCGAATTCCTTGCCCATCTGACAGAACTGCTCGTAGCTGGAGTCGCCCAGCCCCAGCACCGCAAAGCGGTGGCCGTCCAGCTTCGGTGCCTTGCGACCGCTGATCAACTCGTAAAAACCGATGGCGGTATCGGGCGGCTCGCCGTCCCCCTGGGTGCTGACCACGACCATCAGGTTGGCGGGGTCCTTGAGGTCCTTTTTGGCCATGTCGGCCATATCGACCAGCCGCACATTGAAGCCGTGCGCCATGGCATGGTCACGCGCCAGCTCGGCAACGCCTTCGGCATTGCCGGTCTGGCTACCGTAAAGCACGGTAATTTCGGGCAGGGCGGCGGTGCTCTGTGCGCCGCCTTCGACCGCGCCGGGTTGGGCGCCGGAGGCGTTGAGTCCGGCGAGATACCCGCTCAGCCAGCTGCGCTGATCACGATCGAGCTGGCCCAGCACCTCGTTGAGGCGCCCGGCCTGATCGGTGCTCAACGGGCTGTTGGTATCGAGCAGCGGGCCTTGTGACATGCTGACTATCCTTGTTGTCGTCCCGGGGAAGGGAGGCGAATCCTGACAGGACTCCGAATGAATTAAAAGGTATAGATTATAATGCTTTTATTCTATTTGGATTTATAAAACCCGAGGGTATGTTCAGCCTAACGTCACGCCTTTCAGAAGCTGCGCATAGCGGTCCAGGTCGACGTTGCCGCCGCTGATCATGACACCGACGCGCTGACCGCGCACCTCGATACGCCGCTGGAAAAGCGCTGCCGCGGCCAGCGCGCCGGTGGGCTCGACAACCATTTTCATGCGTTCGGCGAAAAAGCGCATTGCCTCGACAAGGGCGTCGTCGCTGACGGTAACGATCTCCTCGACCCGGCGCTGAATGATGGGAAAAGTAAGCCGTCCCGGTTGAGTGGTTGCCGCACCGTCGGCGAGGGTGCGTGGCGCTTCAATGGTGACGATGCGCCCCTCCGCCAGCGAGCGCTGAACATCGTTGCCGGCCTGCGGCTCTACCGCCACGATACGGCAGTTCGGCGCCAGCCGCTCGGCGGCCAGCGCGCAGCCGGCGGTCAGGCCGCCGCCGCCAAGGCATACCACCAGGGTGTCGAGCGGTCCGGTCTCCTCGAACAGTTCGCAGGCGGCGGTCGCCTGGCCGGCGATCACCTCGGGATGGTCGTAAGGCGGTACGATTTGCACTCCGCGCTCGTTGGCCAGCGTCTCGGCAATGGCCTGGCGGTCCTCGCGATAGCGGTCGTAGGTGATGATCTCGGCGCCGTAGCCCCGGGTTGCCGCGACCTTGGATGCCGGCGCGTCCGCGGGCATCACGATAGTCGCCGCAAGTCCCGACAGCCGCGCCGATAGCGCCACGGCCTGGGCGTGGTTACCGGAGGAGTAGGTGAGCACGCCGCTTTCACCGCGCTCTTTCAGGGTGGCGAGGGCGTTATAGGCGCCGCGAAATTTGAAGGCGCCCACACGCTGCAGGTTTTCCGCCTTGAAATGGAGCCGTGCCTGACACTGTTCGTCGGCCTGACGTGAGCGTAACACCGGGGTGCGATGCGCAACGCCGGCCAGGCGATCGGCGGCATGCCGGATATCCTGCCAGCTGATGCTGTCCATGGTGGTGGCGGTCATATGGTCTCTCCGGTAAGCGATCGGGGTGCGATCCCGCGCGGGCCTATAGCCCGAAGCGGCGCACCCGATGCTATCCTGAAGTATGATATTGGCCTTTGTGAAGCGCCGGTGCAGCGCCACCCGTGTTTTCGCGACCGATACTGTTTTGCGGCTGCCGAGGAGTGTGCAAGTTTGAATGTCCTGCTGATCGTCAATGGCAAGGGGGTTGGCAATCCCGCGCTTCGCGACGCGGTGTCGCGCATTCGCTCCGAGGGCATCAGCCTGTCGGTTCGGGTCACCTGGGAGAGCGGCGATATCGGCCGCTTCCTCGAGAAGGCCAGCCGCCGTGACATCGAGCGAGTGGTGATTGCCGGTGGAGACGGCACGCTGCACGAGGCCACCAACGCGCTGATGGCACTGCCCGCGGCCGATCGGCCCACCCTGGGTATCATCCCCATGGGCACCGCCAACGATTTCGCGACCGCCACCGGCATTCCCGGGCCGCCACTGGATGCCTTGTCGCTGGCGGTTTACGGTACTCCCTGGAGTATCGACGTGGGGCGGCTCAACGACATTCATTTCATCAATATGGCGTCGGGCGGCTTTGGCGCCAGGGTGACCAGCGATACGCCACCCTATCTCAAGAAACTGCTGGGCGGTGGGGCCTATTCGCTGGTAGGGGTGACCCAGGCGTGGCGTTTCGAGCCCTTTAACTGCCGCATTCGCAGCGGTGGAGAGGAGTTTCACAGCAATCTGGTGGTACTGGCGATCGGCAACGGCTGTCAGGCCGGCGGTGGTCAGGAGCTGGCGCCGAGGGCGCTGCTCAACGATGGCCTGCTGGATGTGCTGACCATACGCCCTTTCTCCTTTGCCAACATCGGCCGCGCCATACCCGAGCTTCGCGAACTGCCGCGCAACGGCGGTATGGTGCGCTATGAGCAGGTCACGTCGATGTCGTTTGACAGCGACAAGCCGATTCCGATCAATCTTGACGGCGAGTTCCACGAGTTCACCCACGGCGAGGTGAGTGTCCGCGCCGGGGCGCTGTCGGTCATCCTGCCGCAGGAGTGCACACTGGTGTATCGCGGCAATCAGCAGACGGCGCATCGCAGCACGCCATAGCGCCAACACAGGGGAGGGGAATAATGGCGTCCGATTCTTTCATGCAGGCGGCGCTGGAGGAAGCGCGTCGCGGTTTCGAGGAGGGCGGTGTACCCATCGGCTCGGTGATCGTTCACGATGGACGTATTATCGGTCGTGGCCACAACCGCCGCCAGCAGCTTGGCAGTGCGGTACTGCATGCCGAAATGGATGCGCTGGAAAACGCCGGACGGCTGCCGGCACGGGTTTATCGCGAATGCACGCTCTATACCACGCTGTCACCCTGTGCGATGTGTTCCGGGGCGATCGAGCTCTATGGCATCCGTCATGTGATCGTCGGCGAAAATCGTAACTTCATGGGCGCCGAGGCGCATCTGCGCGAGCTCGGCGTCACGCTCGAGGTGTTGCAGGACGACAGCTGCATTGAGCTGATGGCGCGTTTTATTCGAGAAAAACCCGAACTCTGGTATGAAGATATCGGCCGCTGAAGACTGGGCGGTGGCCAGGCGGGCCGGGTCGCCATCGACTATGCTTCATTGTATACAGGGTCTTGATACACAGGGCCTTGAATCCGTTTTTTGAATCAACGCGATGCGGGAACGATCAATGAAAGCCAGTACTCTTCCGGTTTTGGGGTTTGCACTGCTGACGGCATGGGCCGTCACGGCCTGTGGCGGTGAGGATGAGCCGGCACCCGCTGACGTGGCGGCCGAGCAGGCGCAGCAAGCGCAACAGAACAGCCGCGATGAACTCGAGGATGCCGCCGCTGATCAGTCCAGCGAGACAGTGGGTAGCTTTGAGGACGAGCGCGAGCAGGCGCGCGATGGCAACACCGAGGCGAATGTTGGCAGCTCGGGGACGATGCAGCAGGCCGAGCGTGCCAACCAGATCAATAATCCCGAGGCCAACAGCAACACGCCCTGAATGATCCGGCGAAGGCTGCCTGAAAAACAAAAAGCCCGCGCTGTGCGCGGGCTTTTCTGCTGCTCAGGGCCGTCGCTGAATGATCAGTCGATAGCCTTGATGTTGGCGGCCTGAAGACCTTTCTTGCCCTGAGTCACTTCGAAGGAGACCTTCTGACCATCCTGAAGCGACTTGAAGCCCTCTGCCTGGATCTCGGAGAAGTGAGCGAACAGATCGTCGCCGCCCTCGTCCGGAGAAATAAAGCCGTATCCCTTGGTGTCGTTGAACCACTTGACGGTGCCGGTTGCCATCTTGATGTCCTTGCGTTTTTCGAGTCAATGCCGAGCCGCAGCCCGTAATATTACGTTGGGCTTTCAGGATCGTGACGCTCGGCACTACCGATGCCGCCAGCTACCTGTAAAGCTACTCGCGAAGCATGATCCAGCACGCGTCGCAAGGTCAAGCATAATTTGCCATTCCTTGCGCACGTGCCATCATGCCTTTCATACCCAACCGTCAAGGGGAAAAGGCATGCAGGTCCGCAACGTTGACTATCAGGATGCGCAGGCGCCGCAGCAATTCACTCGCTCCCTGCGCGAGACAGGCTTCGGTGTAGTGCGCAACCATCCGGTCCCCGCCGCGCTGGTCGAGCGCATCTACAGCGGCTGGGCCGCCTTTTTTGAAAGCGAAGAAAAGCATCGCTGGCGCTACGACCCGGCCACCCACGCCGGTTTTTTTCCGGCCAGTGTCTCCGAGACCGCAAAGGGACAGCGCCAGCGCGATCTCAAGGAGTATTACCACATCTACCCTGAATCGCCCGTGCCGGAGCAGCTTGAAGCCGACATCCGCGAGTACTATCGCATTGCCGAGGGCGTCGCCGCCGAGCTGCTGGGGTGGATCGAGGCCAACACGCCCGTCGAGGTGTCCGAGCGTTTTTCGGCGCCGCTTTCGGGAATGATTCGCGACAGCCGTCAAACGCTGCTGCGCGTGCTCTACTATCCGCCTCTCTCCGGTAGTGAGGAACCCGGAGCGGTACGTGCGGGGGCTCACGAGGATATCAATCTGATCACTGTGCTGCCGGCCGCCAATGAGTCCGGCCTGGAAGTGAAAGGGCGCGACGGAGAGTGGCTGGCGGTACCCTGTGATCCCGGGCAACTGGTGATCAACGTGGGCGACATGCTGCAGGAAGCTTCCGACGGCTATTATCCTTCGACGACCCATCGTGTCATCAACCCGGTTGACGCCGCTCGCGGGCGTGCACGTCTGTCGCTGCCGCTTTTTCTGCATCCGCGCCCCGAGGTCGTGCTGTCCGAGCGTCACAGCGCTGACAGCTACCTCAAGGAACGCCTGCGCGAGCTGGGCGTGCTGTGAGCGCTGTCACCTCGCAGCCGGAGTGGCCCGCCGACTGGCGAGAGGGGAATAACCGGGGGGATCTGCGTTTCGCCCAGCGGTTGGTGGAGGAGACCATGTCGCCCTACTGGCAAAAGCGGCGCATGATGTTCAGCCGGCGCCTTTTCCGCGAGCAATGGCTGCGGCTGGAAACGGCCATTGTGATACGCGAGGGGCGTGACGTGGGGCTGATCGCATGGGATTCGGTCGAAGATATTCACTATCTGCGCGAACTGCATCTGGTTGACGGCTGGCGCGGCCGCGGGGTGGGCGATCGAGTGCTGCGCGAGTGGATCGCCCGACAGGAGGCGTTGGGTGCCAGCCGCATGCGGCTCAAGGTGTTTGCCGAGAACCCCGCCCGCCGGCTCTACGAGCGAGTGGGGTTCGAGGTCGTCCAGAACTCCGGCGAGGTCTCCGGCCTTCTGGGAATGGAGCGTCGCATCAGCGGGCGTCTGATCGATCGAGCCTGAGGGGCCATGATTGAGAGTTGGCGCCAGCGTCTCCATATTGAGCGGCAATGTTACCCCGCGAGGAGACTGCCCATGAACACCATGCCCTCTGGCGCCGCCCTGCCTTCCGATACGCACAGCAAGCTTCTGGGCTATCTGCTGTGGCTTTTCGGCTTCACCGGCGCGCATCGCTTTTACTACGGCAAGCCGGTAACCGGCACGATCTGGTTTTTCACCTTCGGTCTTTTTCTGATCGGCTGGCTGATCGACTTCTTTTTGATCCCATTGATGGATCGTCAGGCCGACAGGCGCTTTCATGCCGGTAGCCGCAGTTACTCCATCAGTTGGATACTGCTGACCTTTCTGGGGGTTTTCGGCATTCATCGCATGTACCTGGGCAAATGGATCACCGGTTTGATCTATCTTTGCACCGGTGGCCTCTTTTTGCTGGGTGTGCTCTATGATTTCTGGACGCTCAACGACCAGATATCGATAAGGCATCATGGTGAGAGTGCGCAGCCGAGCTGACTCATGGGGCGTCGCGCGGCCTTCTATCGCCCCGTGACAATGGAGAAAAGAGACCGATGGCTTCCGAATCAAGGGTCGTAATCTACGCCGCCATGGCGGGTAACCTGCTGGTGGCCATTACCAAATTTGTGGCCGCCGCTTTTACCGGTAGTGCCGCCATGCTCTCCGAGGGCATCCACTCGGTGGTGGATACCGGCAACCAGGTGTTGCTGTTGCTGGGCTTGCGTCGTTCGCACAAGCCGCCGGATTCCGATTACCCGTTCGGCTACGGCAAGGAGATCTATTTCTGGAGTTTCGTGGTGGCCATCCTGATTTTTGCGGTAGGCGCCGGTATCTCCTTTTATGAAGGTGTCATTCACGTTATCGACCCCGAGCCGGTCTCTTCACCGCTGATCAACTATATCGTGCTGGCACTGGCGATCCTGTTCGAGGGCGGCAGCTGGCTTTTCGCACTCAACAGCTTCCGCAAAACGAAGGGCAAGTGGAGCTATGTCGATGCGGTAAGGCGTGGCAAGGACCCTTCGATGTTCATGGTGGTGTTCGAGGATTCGGCCGCGCTGCTGGGGCTTTTGATTGCGCTGCTGGGGCTGGTGCTGGTGCAATTGACCGGTATCGAGGAGTTTGACGGCATCGCCTCGATGCTGATCGGGCTGATTCTGGGCGGCACCGCGGTCTGGCTGGCTGTCGAGACCAAGGGGCTGCTGATCGGCGAAAGCGCCAATCGGCGCGTCGTCGACGATATTCGTCAGCGGGTCGGCGCGCATCAGCAGGTCGAGAAGGTCAACGAGGTGTTGACCATGCATATGGGACCCAACTTCATTCTGGTCAATCTGAGCGTGCGCTTTCGTCGCAGCATGGCCGCCGAGCAGATGGAGCAGGTGATCAGCGAGCTCGACAGCGAGCTCAAACAGGCTTATCAGGACATTAAACGCGTCTTTATTGAAGCCGAATCACGTGTTGAGAAGCCGACAGCACTCGACGCATAGCGCTGCATGGGTCATGGCCGCGCGCCGGCGGCCATGACAAAAGACATTCATGCCAGTAACGAGGCGAGCGGAGAGATGACGGACAGCGACAGACTGAGTGGGCTACTGCGCATGCTCGATCAACGGCATCACGGCAACGACATCAGCATTGACGATATCCTGAAGACCTTTGCATCGCGCGGCTTCGGGCCCATGCTGGTAGTGCCGGCGTTACTGGCGTTGATCTGCCCGATACCGGGCATCCCCACCGCCTGCGGTCTGTTCATGGCATTGGTGGCGATTCAGCAGCTGTTCGGTCGTGATTACCCCTGGCTGCCGCGGCGGTTGAGGCGCGTCTCGATCGGTGAGCAACGTTTTCACAATGCCGTCGAGCGTATCGCGCCGCGCACGGACAGTGTCGAGCGACTGCTGAAACCTCGCCTGACCTTCGTCGACAGCGGCCTCGCACGGCGCGTTATTGCACTGCTGGTGGTGCTGCTGAGTCTGTCGATGGCGCCGCTGGAGCTTCTTCCCTTCGCCGCCGCACTGCCGGCCGGCATGCTGCTTTTGATTGCGCTGGGCATGATCGCTCGCGACGGTCTGGTCATCCTGATCGGTGTTGTGGTCGCCACGATGGGGGTGGGGTGGCTATTGACGATGCTGCTCTGACCACCCCACCTTCCTGCAGGTTTTCTCAGCGGCGCAGAGCGTTGCTGTAACGTGCGTTGCGTTCGCTTGCGTCGATCATCTGAACACCCTCGCTGCTGCCTCGTGCAAGGCTTTCGAAAATGACCCGATAAGCGAGCACTGCCTTGACGTACTCGCGGGTTTCGCGAAAAGGAATCTCCTCGATAAACAGATCGAAGGGTTCGTCGCTACCTGCCAGCCAGCGATCGACGCGACCCGGGCCTGCGTTATAGGCCGCCGCCGCCGCGATGCGGTTGCCGCTGTAGCGCGCCGCCATGTCGCGAATGTAGGCGCTGCCCAGGCGGACGTTGAGTGCCGGCTGCTCGAGACTTGCGACACCGCGCCAGGGAATCCCTAACTGCTGGCTGACGTGTTCGCCGGTGCCCGGCATCAGCTGCATCAGTCCTTGGGCACCAACCGGTGACTGTGCCTCCGGGTTGAACGAGCTTTCACGGCGTGCCAGTGCCATCAAAAACCAGGCATCGACGCCGTTTTCGGCGCCCCACTGCTGAAAGAGTGGCGCATAGGCCTGTGGGAAGCGCCACGCCAGCACATCCCAGTAGTCGCCGCCGATCGCGCCGTGGATCGCCAGGTCGTACCACTGACGGGTAAGGGCGTACTGGATCAGGACGGGCTTGTGCGCATCGCTCAGCCGCTGCATGGCGTAGTACCACTCGGCGCGCGCCAGCCCCGGCTCATCGATACGCTGCAGCGCATCGATACGCTGTACAAGGGGCAGGGCAGCGGCCGCCTCGAGATCCGCCGGCGGGATAGCGACCCGGCGATTGTTGAGTGCGTAGGGCTGGCCGATACGATCGGCCGCCGCGAAGCCGTAGAAGTTGCGCTCACCGGCGGCCTGCTGCCAGGCGGCGCGTGCCCGTGGCTGATCGCCCAGCTGCTCATAAGCACGTCCCAGCCAGTACTGCCAATGGGCGCCGGCGCGCTCGTCCGGCGGCATGTGATCGACCCAGCCGATCACGCTGCGCCAGTTGCGCTCCTCCAGTGCCTGGCGTGCGCGCAGCTCGAAAAGCTGCTGATCGTTCAGCTGTACGGCGACGGCATCGGCCCATTGGGCGTTGGCCGCGATATCGCGCACTATCGAGTAGTAGGCCAGGTCGCGCTCGATGGCGAACTGCTGCTCCTCGGTGAGCGGTGTGCGGCCCTTGACCCGGCGCCATGTATCAAGGGCGCGAGCGGTGTCCTGGCGGGTCAATACGGCCATGGCGGTACTGTAGAGTGGTGCTGCGCCGGCCGTGTTGGCAGGCAGCCGGGCGGGAATTCGGGCAAGCGTCGTCGGGTCGGCGCGCAGTTGCTCGAAGGCGCTGCGAAACGGACTGTCAGCCATCGGCAGCTCGCCGAGCAGGTAGTTGACCAGTCCACTCTCGCCCTCGCGCCAGGCGAGCAGCAGGCGAGCACGGATATCCTCGGCGCCGATCTCGCCACTGGCGCGCAGCCGGGTGAAGAGGGCGTCGCAGGCATCGGGCTGTGAGTGCCCCACGCGCCACAGCTCACGGCCGCCTACTGCCGCGCGCTGCGGGTCGCGATCCAGCAATGCCTGGTAATACCAGCACTGACGCCGTGTGACGTCCGGTGGGCCGTCGCTGATGGCCAGAAAGCGATCGAATTCGCCGCGCACGCCCCAGGCGTCCTGCGCCACGCCACGCATCCACTGCGACAGCACCGAATCCTGCCAGCGTGTGAGATAAGCATTCACCTCGGCGGCAGAGACGCCGGGCAGGCGCGCTTTCAAACGGTGGTAGTCGATATAGCCTTCCAGCGGATGACCACTGACTGCTCGTTGATCGATCTGCGACCACTGCTGTGCTCTGGCCGCCTGCAGTGCGCGATCCACGGCGGCGTCATCGGCTTGTACCGTTGCGGCCGTCGCCATCGCCAGCACGATGCCCATGCACCGCCGGGCCCATTGAAACCTCAAACTCACCCGGATTACTCCTGTCATCTGTCGCATTGGGTCGCCGCTTCAATGTTGTACTGAAGCGGCGTTTCGCTGGTCGGCACAGTTTGTATCAGATAAGGGCGGCAGGCGAACCCACGACTGCTATCTTCAGGATGGAAGTCGGTAACAGCGCCGTGCTTCTGCAAGGCAACATTTCCCTGGAGAGTGAATATGAAGGGTCGACTCAATCCCATTGGGCTGATTCGCGGTCGCGGCCGAGTCTACTGGCGTATCTTCAAGGCATTGAAAACGTTTTTTCCCATGATGCGGGACTGGTGGCGGGGTGCCTACCGGCCGCTACCGCGCCGTGCAGTGATGCTTATGGGCGTTTGCGTGCTTTATATCGTCAGCCCGATCGACCTCATTCCCGACTTTCTGCTCGGCTGGGGCTGGCTGGATGATGTGATTATCGGCGGTTGGCTATTGGCCAAACTGGATGAAGAGCTCGACGATTATCGACAGTGGCGCCAGCAGAAAAATACCGACAGCGCCTGAGCGTTCGGCAGCCAGCGCCGCTGCGTCTCTCACTGCCCCCTTGAAAAACCGAAAATCTCTCCCCATTAAAATTCTACAGGGTGCGGCGATGTGGCCGCGCTCGACGAGTTTCGGCTGCGTCACGTCCGGTGGCGCACCAACACGGTTTTCATCTTCATCCTTTTCTCAAGCGTCCGGAGAGAATTCAGATAATGAGTGCGCAAGAACAGACGCTCGGCTTCCAGACCGAAGTCAAGCAGCTCCTCCATTTGATGATCAACTCGCTCTACTCCAATCGCGAGATCTTTCTGCGCGAGCTGATCTCCAACGGCGCCGATGCCTGCGACAAGCTGCGCTATCGGGCGCTGGAAGATGACGGTCTATACGAAGGTGATGCCGATCTGCGCGTCGAGATCGAATTCGACAGCGAGGCAAAGACCGTTACTGTGCGTGATAACGGCGTCGGCATGAACCGAGAGGATGTGATCGCCAACCTGGGCACTATCGCACGCTCGGGTACCGCTGATTTCCTCAAGCAGCTCTCCGGCGAGCAACAAAAGGATGCCAAACTGATCGGCCAGTTCGGTGTCGGTTTCTACTCCGGCTTCATCGTTGCCGATGAAGTCGTGGTGCGCACCCGACTGGCCGGCACGCCCGCAGAGCAGGGCGTCGAGTGGCGCTCGCGTGGTGAAGGCGAGTTTACCGTGGCGGATATCGAACGCGCCGAGCACGGCACCGAAATCGTTTTGCATCTCAAGGAGGACGCGCTCGAGTTTGCCGACGAGTACCGTCTCAAGTCGCTGGTGCGAAAGTATTCCGACCACATCGATGTACCCGTGCGTATGCCGACTGTGCAGGAAGGCGATGAAGAGACCGATACCACCATCACCTGGGAAACGGTCAACGAGGCGCAGGCACTCTGGACCCGGCCCAAATCCGAGATCAGCGAAGACGAGTACAAGGCGTTTTATAAACACGTTGCTCACGACTTCAGTGATCCGCTCACCTGGAGCCATAACAGGGTCGAGGGCAAGCTGGAGTACACCAGCCTGCTCTATGTGCCTTCACGAGCACCGTTCGATCTCTATCAGCGCGAGGGCGCGCGGGGCCTCAAGCTTTACGTGCAGCGCGTTTTCATTATCGACGACGCCGAGCAGTTCCTGCCGCTCTATCTGCGTTTCGTCAAGGGCGTGATCGACTCCAACGACCTGTCGCTCAACGTTTCGCGCGAAATTCTGCAGCAGGATCCGCAGGTCGAGAAGATGAAAAGCGCTTTGACCAGGCGTGCACTGGATATGCTTGGCAAGCTGGCCGATGACAGTGAGGCGTATCAGAATTTCTGGAACCAGTTCGGTTCAGTGCTCAAGGAAGGCCCTGCCGAGGATTACAGCAATCGTGAGAAGATCGGCGGGCTGCTGCGCTTCTCTACCACCCACACCGACAGCGCCACCCAGGATCAGTCGCTGGCCGATTATGTCGGCCGTATGCAGGAAGGTCAGAAGGCGATCTATTACATCATCGCCGACAGCTTCAATGCCGCACGCCATAGTCCGCACCTCGAGATCTTCCGCAAGAAGGGCATCGAGGTCGTGCTGCTGCACGACCGGGTCGATGAGTGGCTGATGACGCATCTCAGTGAATTCGACGGTCATCAGCTGACCGACATTACCCGTGGCGACCTGGACCTGGGTGATATCGACAGTGAGGAAGAGAAGCAGGCGCAGCAGGAGAACGCAAAGGCCAGAGAAGGACTGGTCGAGCGTTTCCGCGAGGCGCTGGGCGATCAGGTTCAGGAAGTGCGTGTCACGCATCGGCTGACCCAGTCGCCGGCCTGCGTAGTGCTGCCCGAAAACGAGATGGGCTATCAGATGCGTCGTTTGATGGAGGCCGCCGGCCAGAGCGTGCCCGAGGTCAAGCCGATTCTCGAGATCAATCCGGATCACGCCCTGATCAACCGGCTGGATTCCAGCGAAGGCGATAGCTTTAACGATCTGGCCAATGTGCTGCTCGATCAGGCGATTATCGCCGAAGGCGGTAGTCTGGACGACCCGGCTGCCTATGTACGACGCCTCAACGCCATGCTCTCCGCCTGATCCTGTCGGGCATTTGAAAGCTCCCTCGGGGCCGCGTCGGCGGCCCCTCTTCGCACTCGCGCTGAAAGCAATTTCGGCTATTACCGGCGATGTGCATGGATAAGTGTCGATAAATGGCGACACTTGCAGTAACGCTATGGTAACCTCGCCAACCGCTTCGAAAACGAGTCATTCGATATGACACGAATGCATCGCCTTTTGACGACGTTGACGCTCGTGCTGGCGCTTATGATGGTCGGCTCTCCTGCACCGCTGCACGCCGACACCAGCAGGTCTACTCAACAGATGCCGGACCTGCGTCAATACAAGGCCGGTTCCGAACGCAAGATCGCATTTTTCAATCTCATGATCCCGCTGATCGAGCAGGCCAATAACGCGATCAGAAGTGATCGAGACTGGCTTTTGCAGATGAATATAGGTCAGCGTTGGGATGACGCCTCGCGTCAGCAGCTGGCCGATTTGTGCGAGCGCTATGGTCTGAGTTGCAGCAGTGAAAATGATGTCGACTGGACAACGCTTTTACAGCGTGTCGATACCGTTCCTATTCAGTTGGTGTTGATTCAGGCGGTAGAGGAGTCCGGCTGGGGAACATCGCGCTTTGCTCGCGAGGGTAACAACCTGTTCGGTATGCGCTGCTTTGGAAACAGTTGCGGGCTGGAGCATGCCGGCAATGGCAACGGCTTTCAGAGCTTTGACTCGCTACAGGACGGTATCGCCGCCTATATGCGCAATCTCAATACGCACAAGGCCTACCAGGGCATGCGCAAGCAGCGCGCAGCGCTTCGTGAACAGGGCAAAAACGTCAACGCGCTCGCCTTGATTCCCTCGCTTGAGCGCTACTCGACGCGCGGCCAGGATTATCTCGCCGCACTGCAATCACTGTTGAGCACCAACTCCTCTCTGATCGAGGAAGTTCGGCGCCAGGAAGATGACGAGCAGGACCCGGCCTGAGTCCTGCCGGATAGGCTACGAAAGGTTGTATAACGCCCGGCATCAGCCGGGTTTTTTGTAAATTTAGATTGCCTTTTTTGAAGCCCACGCCTTTTCTGTTCTATTACTTAAAGCTATATTTTTTTAAATATCAATAAGTAATGGAACTTCTCTGTCGTCGGAACGGGACGCAACCAGTCGTTTTGACCCGATTGTAAAGGTTTGCTCTATTTTGTATATTCCTGCCGTTCGCTGTCAGGAGGAGTCGGGAGGCCATGGATATGATGGCCTGGGCGGCGGGCATTGATTCAGGGAAGGCCGGGAAAGGATGCGCCATGGTGTCGTTCGCGTCGCCGTGAGGCCCGGGTAGAAAATCAAAGAACCAATGAATTTGACAGGTATCTCCTGCCTGTCGGACCCGAACGCAAAGGAATACACCATGCAAGGCTCATTGTATAAAAGCCGGCTATCTATTCTCGCTGCTCTGATAGCCGCTACGCTTCCAGTGTCTCTGACCGCTGCTGCCGAGGCGTTGCCAAACGCCTCCACCTCCCTGTCCGGTAAGTCGCAAACCTTCTCTTCCTCGCCATCGCCGCTACCTCAGCCCGCTACCGACAATGATTTCGTGCTCCCGGAGCTCTCGGTTCCCGGAAGTACCAACGTCACCCAGGTGGTGCAACGAACCCTGTTTCAAAATCCCGAGGTGCGTGCCAGCTGGAATGCCATCCAGGCCTCCGGCAATGACGCGCGCGAGGCATGGGGTGGTTTCCTGCCCACGGTCAATCTGAGCGGCGGTGCCGGCAGAGAGAGCCAGAGCAATGATGGCGAGGGCAGCTACGAGACCGACTATTACGAGCTGACCCTTCAGCAAATGCTTTTTGATGGCTTTGAAACATCGAGCCAGGTCGATCGTTTTCAGCACATCAAACGCCAGAATTATTTCGACTTCCTTGATACCAGCGAGCAGGCGGCGCTCAACGCCTATCAGGCCTATCTGGATGTGATGCGCTATCGGGATCTGGTGTCACTGGCGCGCGGCAACTACGCCCAGCATCTTACTGTCTTCGATCAGATCGAACAGCGCGCACGCTCCGGCGCCGGTCGCGGTGTCGACCTCGAGCAGATTACGGGTCGCCTGGCGCTGGCCGAATCCAACCTGATGACCGAGGCAGCCAACCTTCACGATGTGGTGGCGCGCTATCAGCGCATCGTGGGTGAACTGCCGCCACGCCAGCTGGCGCCGCTTCCCGAACTGGAGAAGCTGATGCCGCCCAGCGTCGAAGTTGCTCTGCAGGAAGCCATGAACAGCAACCCGCAGATCTATTCGGCCTATGAAAACCGCATGGCGCAGCGTGCCAATCAGGATGTCCGCGAGGCCGCTTTCTATCCTGATTTGTCGTTGCAGGCCTCCACGGGCCGTAACAATGAAGACAGTACTTTTGGAGAGCGCCGAAACCAGACCACCGTTCAACTGGTCGGCTCGATCAATCTCTATCGTGGCGGCAGCGATGTCGCGGCCTGGCGAGCCGCCGGTGATCGTCTCGAGCAGTCCTGGCAGCAGCAGGAGCAGGCCTGTCACAATGTGCGTCAAACGACCCAGATCGCTTATCGGGATGCGGTGCGCTATGAAGAGCAGCTGCGCTATCTCAACGAGCATCGCCAGTCGATCGACCGTATCCGCGTGCCCTATCAACAGCAGTTCGAGCTGGGTCAGCGCACGCTGCTGGACCTGCTCGACAACGAGAACGAATATTTCGAGTCAAGCCGTGACTACGTCGATGGCTGGTATGACCAGCGGCTCGCTTTCGCGCGCACTCTGGCGGCGACCAGCCGCTTGATCTCCGCGCTGCAGGTATCTCATCTGGAAACCGCCGACCTGGTCGATGAAGTCAAGCCCGAAAACATTTCGGCCGATATGAGCTGTGGTGTCACCAGTCCAGGCGGCTTCACGCTGGATGAGCTGACCCAGGGGCTGCGCAGCGACGTTCGCTCCGGTATGGGGAGCTCGCAACAGACGCAGTGGCCCGAAACCGGCAGCTTTGACGTCGAGCCGTTGCAATAAGCGCGAGCTCCCGATACGCCACTACCAGCGATGCCGGGCGGGTAAGGCCATAGCCGCCTGCCCGGCCTACCACCGCAAAGCTTTTTAAACGGCATCGGGCCAACGGCTGTCGGTGCGTTAACACGGCCAGGGTAGCACAAGCGACAATGAGTGAAGAGGTCAATACCGAAAACGCCAGTGCGCCTTCATCGGACGAGCTACTGAGTTGTTTACAGGTGATCTGTCACCAGCACGGTCATGAGGTGACTCGCGACCACCTGCTTTCCGGCGTGCCGCTCGAGGCGGGCTGTCTAACACCGGGCACGTTCGTTCGCGCGGCGGAAAGGGCCGACTTGAGTGCGCGACATGCGCGTTGTTCACTGGCTGCCATCAATCCCGCGCTACTGCCGGCGGTGCTGCTGCTGGAGCCCGGCCGCGCCTGTGTGTTGGCGGGTGTTGATGCCGAAAACGGCACCGCGAGTGTCATCTTTCCGGAGCTTGACGACGCCGCTACCGAGATGTCGCTGGAGGCGCTGAATGGGGTTTACAGCGGCCGGGCGATTTACGTACGACCGCGCTATCGCATGGATGCCCGCAGCGAGCACGCCAAACGCAGGCGTGTGCGGCACTGGTTCTGGGATGCCATTCGCGATAATCGTCGGCTCTATCGCGATGTGATCATCGCCTCGGTCGTGATCAATATTTTCGCGGTCGCCATGCCGCTTTTTGTAATGACCGTCTACGATCGCGTGGTGCCCAACCTGGCTACCGATACGCTGTGGGTGCTGGCGACCGGGGTCGGCGTGGTGCTGATCGGCGATCTGATACTGCGCCTGATGCGCAGCAGTTTTATCGACCTGGCCGCCAGTCGTGCCGATGTCAGGATATCCTCGACCATCATGTCGCGCGTGCTGGATATGCGGATGGAGCAGCGTCCCGCTTCGACCGGCTCTTTTGTATCGTCTCTGCAGGCCTTCGAGTCCGTGCGCGGCTTTATCGGCTCGGCTACCGTGGTTGCGCTGGCCGATCTTCCTTTTGCGCTGCTTTTCGTGGCCGTGGTTGCGCTGATCGGGCCGCCGCTGGTCATCCCGCTGGTGGTGGGCATTGTCTTCATGATGATCTTTGCTCTCATGGCGCAACGAAGGCTGCATACGCTTACGGAAACCAGTCTGCGCGCCAGCGCGCAGCGCAGCGGCGACCTGGTCGAGGCGGTCTCCAATCTGGAAACGGTCAAGGCGTTGCGCGCTGAAAGTCGACTGCAGCGCAGTTGGGAGAAAGCCACTGCTTTTCTGTCGCGCACCTCGGCACAGACGCGTATGGCCAGCTCCTCGGTATCCAGCGTGGCCATGTGGTCACAGCAGACCGTCTCGGTAGTGGTGATCATCATCGGCGTCTACATGATTCTGGATGGCAATCTGACTCAGGGTGGACTGATTGCTGCCTATATGCTGAGCTCGCGGGCGATGGCACCGATCAGTCAGTCGGCCGCGATTTTGACCCAGTATCAGCACGCCGCCGCCGCTCTTGAAAACCTCGACAACCTGATGAAACTGCCCGGTGAAAACGACCGCACCCGGGCTGAGGTCGATCATCCGGTGGTGCGCGGCGATATTCGTTTTCGTCATGTCGGCCTGCGCTACCCGGACGAGGAGCGTGACGCTCTCAGTGATATCGATATCTCTATCACTGCCGGCGAAAAGGTGGCCCTGCTTGGCCAGGTCGGTTCCGGCAAGTCGAGTCTCAACAAGCTGCTGCTGGGACTCTATCAGCCTACCAGTGGCACCGTGATGGTCGACGGTATCGATATCGCCCAGTTCGATCCGCGCCAGCTGCGCCGCCAGATCGGTTATGTGCCGCAGGAGATCAAGCTTTTTTACGGCTCGCTGCGTGACAACGTCGTGATGGGCGGTGGCAGCGACGGTATTGATAGCCAGATGCTGGATAGAGCCCTGACTCTGAGCGGACTCAAGCCGATGGTGGATGCGCATCCACGCGGGCTCGACTGGCCGGTGGGGGAGATGGGCAACCAGCTCTCCGGCGGTCAGCGTCAGGCGGTCGGTATTGCCCGAGCGGTGGTGCACAATCCGCAGATTCTGCTTTTCGATGAGCCCTCAAGCGCCATGGACTACGCCAGTGAGGAAGCTTTCAAGCGGCGTCTGACCGAGTACGCCGAGGGACGTACGCTACTGCTGGTGACACACCGCACGTCGCTGCTGTCGCTGGTCGATCGCATCGTGGTAGTGGATGGCGGGCGCGTGGTGGCGGACGGTGCGCGTGACACCGTCATCGAGGCGCTGCGCAGCGGTCAGATCGGGAAGGCGTCATCATGAGCGCAGCTCGGAAAGACAAAAAGGGAGACGATCAGCGCACCCTGGAGCAGAAGGGCTTCGAGGCGCTGGGACGCTTTTCGCACAAGGGTGGCAAGCCGCTGCGACCGCTGATTGATCGCCTCTTTGCACGGCGCGTAACCGGCCTGCATCTGGACCGCGACTGGAACCATGACGCCGACTGGGCGCGCATTCAGCAGGAGCCCATGCGAGCGCGCTGGCTGCTCTATGCGATGGTGTTGGTGGTGATCGCGCTGATCGTATGGGCCAGTTTTGGCAAGATCGACGAGGTTACCCGCGGCACAGGGCGTGTTGTTCCGGCCAGTCAGTTGCAGACGCTGTCCTCGCTGGATGGCGGTATCGTGCAGGAGATCCTGGCGCGTGAGGGGGAGCGGGTTGACCGGGGCCAGCTGCTGATGCGCATCGACCCCACCCGCTTTGTCGCCAACTTCCGCGAGAATCGCGTTCAGGCTTTTGCGCTCCAGGCGCGCATTACACGACTCGAGGCGTTGATCAAGGATGTGCCGTTCGAACCGAGCGATGAGCTGCAGCAGAACGCGCCCGAGATCGTCGCTGATGAGCGCCAGCTCTATCAGAATCTGCGCCAGGAGACGTCGCAGGAAATAGCGATTCTCAACGAGCAGCTCAGTCAGCGTCGCGATGAACTGCGTGAGACTCAGTCGCGAGTGGCTACCGCACGGCAGAGTCTGAACCTGGCATCGCAGGAATTATCGATGACGCGTCCCATGCTCGATACCGGTGCGGTTTCCGAAGTCGAAGTGTTGAGGCTCGAACGTGAGGTCTCAAACGCTCGCGGCGAGCTGAATCAGGCCAGCGCCCGGGTTGACCAGCTGCAGTCGGCAATCGAGGAGGCGCAGTCCAAGATCGACGAGGCCCGCTCGGAGCGAGTCAGCGACTGGCGCACGGAGCTTGCCCAGGCGCGCGGTGAACTCGCGGCGCTTAATGAGTCGGGCACCGGGCTTGAAAATCGCGTCACCACTGCCGAACTGCGCTCGCCGGTCGACGGTATCGTACAGAGTGTCAATATCAATACCGTGGGCGGTGTGGCACAGCCCGGACAGGACATCATCGAGATCGTCCCCACCGACGAACAGCTGCTGGTGGAAGCGCGTATCGCGCCGCGCGATGTTGCCTTTTTGCATCCCGGGCAGCGCGCCATCATCAAACTGACCGCCTATGATTTCTCGCTCTATGGCGGCTTCGAGGCCGAGCTGGTGAATATCAGCCCCGACACCGTCACCGACGAAGACGGTAATACCTTCTATCGCGTGCGGGTGCGCTCCGAGGAAGGGGCTTTCGAAAAAGACCTGACGGTCATTCCCGGCATGATCGCTCAGGTCGATATCGTTACCGGCAAGCGTACCGTTATGCAGTATCTGCTCAAGCCCGTTCTGCGCGCCTGGCGCGATTCCCTGGGAGAGCGTTGATGAATCACTGGTTTATAACGACTGATGGCAGCCTGCAGGGGCGCTGGATGAAAGCTTTCCACGATGCGGCGGCGTTGATGCCCGCAGACGCAGAGCAGACGGTGGCTGCCGGCGATCTCGCCTGGCTCTCCACCGGCGTCGATCAATGGCTGGATTTCGTTCCTGTTCTGGCCGGTCAGGGCGCCCATGTCGTCGTATTGAGCTACGCCTCCGATGAGCGCGAAGCGCTGAGCGCACTGGACTCGGGGGCTCGCGGCTATGTGCACACTCTGGCCGCGCCCGATCTGCTCAAACAGGTCGCGCTGGTAGTGAGCAACCACGGTGTTTGGGTCGGGCAGGAGCTGTTGGCGAGAGTGCTGGGAGGCTCCCTGAAGGCGCTCCAGGCACGTGCACCGTCCGATCAGACGATCAACTCGGCGCTTTTGGAGTGCCTGACCGAAAGAGAGCGCAGCGTTGCCTTGTCGGTGTCGCGTGGTGCTACCAACAAGGAGATTGCGCGGCAGCTTGATATCAGTGAGCGAACGGTCAAGGCACATCTGAGCGCTATTTTCAGGAAGCTCTGCGTTCGCGATCGTCTGCAATTGATTCTGAAACTGGCGCCTTCCAGAGAGCACCTTTCCGAGCGCATCTGAACGCCCGCTGCCCGCCACCCGAGCCGGCGGCTTCCTTTCGGAAATTACGCTGAGTACGACGATGTCGGCTATATCCACTGCGAGGGCAGGCGACCCCCTGCTGACCATCGCGCTGCCGAGCGCTGAGTGTGCTTCGCCATCCGCAAGCGAGGCGAATATTGCCCATGCGCTGGCGCGCTTGAGCGATCCGTTAATACCCATGTGGCGGTATCGGCATGCCCGTCAGGACGCGTTTTCCCGCCTGATGCTGCTGTCGGTGAGCGACGGTTATGAGCGCGCCAGGGTGGCCACCGTGCAGCTCGACCCGGACGCTCTGCATGCGGGCCGCTGGGCGGCGCTGTTACCGGTGGTGGAGAAGGCGCTGGCGCGGCTGGCAGGGAAGTTTAACCATCCGCTGCTATGGTGCCGGTTGGAGTGGCCCTTCGCGGTGCGTGAATGGCAATGGCAGCCGCTACAGGACGAGATCCAGCGCTATAAACGCAACTACTTTCGCAGCGGGCTGGCGTTTCGGGGGAAGGATACTTCACTGCTGTTGCTCGGTGAAATGGAGCTCAACGCCAACGCCTGTCTCTATCCCGGCGGCCGGATAGCGCACGCCCGGGTCAATCAGCCGCGGCTGGAAGGCTATATCAGGGCACGTCACGGTTCGAGCCGAATGCCGAGCTTTGCCGAGGAGATGCCGGCATGGAGCTTTTCTACCGAAGGAGTTTTCCTCGAGGTCAGCGAGGCGGAGGTTCGGGTTCATGCGCTGGAGACCCGTCCCAGGCAGTGGGGCCGGCGACAGATGCCGGCACTGACGACACAGGCAAGCGCCGCACTGATCGCCTCGGGCACGCGCTTTCTGAGCCACCAGATAGGCCCTCGCGGACGCTACGTCTACGGCTATTTCCCGTGTTTCGACCGCCGAATCGACAGCTACAACGTGCTGCGCCACGCCAGCAGCACCTACGCTCTGCTGGAAGGGTATGAAGCCTGCCGCGAGCAGCAGCTTCTGAGCGCGGGCGAGCTTTCCCGGGTGGAGGCGCGAATCCGTCTGGCGCTGGAGGATCTTCGCCTGCACTTCGTCGTCCACCGCGAGGGCGCCGCCTATGTGGCGGAGAGTGACAACAGCATCAAGCTGGGGGCCAATGCGGTCACTATACTGGCGCTGGTGAAGTTTCATCAGGTGATGGCGGATGGCCAATATGATGCACTGGCCGATGCTCTGGCGCTGGGCATTACCCGCATGCAGGCGAGTGACGGCAGCTTCGTGCACGTAATTGATGCGGCGGACCTGTCGGTGAAGGAGAAAAACCGGATTATCTACTACGACGGCGAAGCCGCCTTCGCTCTGATGCGCCTGTACGGTCGGACCCGGGATTCACGCTGGCTCGACTGCGTGGTCAGGGCGTTCGACTATTTTATCGCCAACGGCCACGAAAAGGCCCATGACCACTGGCTGGCCTACTGCACCAACGAGCTGGTGCGTTATCGTCCCGAGCGGCGCTATTTCGCTTTCGCGGTGCGCAATGTTGCCGGTTACATCGACTTTATTCATCAACGGATCACCACCTTTCCCACTCTTCTCGAACTGTCGATGGCCTTTCACTGTACCCTCGAAAGGCTGAAAGCGTTTCCGGCGTTTTCCGATCTTCTCGACGATTTCGATGTTGCGGCATTTTATCAGGCGTTGCATGCCAGAGCGTATCACCTGATGAATGGCTTCTTCTGGCCGGAAATGGCGATGTTTTTCAAGTCACCCGCGACCATAACGGGCGGCTTCTTCATTCGCCACCACGCCTTTCGCGTGCGTATCGACGACGTGGAACACTACCTGTCGGGGCTGATTGCCTATCAGAAAATGCTTCGTGAGGATGGTGCTACTGTAGTCAAACCGCTTTCAGCCGGACTGGATGCCAGGACACTGGCAGCAGTAACAGGAGGCACATGGCTATCTTCGCCTTCGAAGAAGTGGCAAGCGAATGGAATATGTGGCTGGTTGGGCTCTTTTCAGCCCGGTCAGGTGGTTGTTGCTAGAAGCAAGACGATGGACAAGGGGTTCCTGCCATTTGCAATAGTAAAGACTTTGGTCGCCAGAGGCGCTGCTGCAGTAATCTGCGATGATGGTGATCCCTATCGTGATATCGGTGTGCCCGTATTAGAGGTGCGCAATGCGCGATCAGCGATACTGGCGATAGCGGCGCGTCAGCGACACGGTTATGCAGGTCGGGTTATTGGTGTAACCGGCAGTGCAGGTAAAACCACTACGGTAACGATGCTGGCTCATGCACTGGCATATAACGGAGAGGTGGGTCGGACTGTTGGTAGTGCCAATTTGCCGACTGGTATTGCCTTGAATATCTCTTCCATGCCACAGCAGGCAATCTATTGGGTAGTCGAAATGGCCATAGGCTCCATGGGCAGGAGTACGGAACTCGTTCGCCCGGATATTGCCATTGTAACCAACATTGATGCAGCTCATCTGCTCTATCACTCCTCTCTCGATGAAATCGCTCGCAAGAAAGCGCGTATTTTCGACGGAATGTCTCCGGGTGGATTGGTAGTACTTTACCGGGATATGCCTTATTATAGCTATTTTGCTGAACAGGCTGCACGACGTTGTCTAAGAGTTGTCAGCTTTGGCGAGCATACAAATGCCGACCTGCGTTTGCTTGATTATACCGGTAGTCGTGGAAGCGTAGTCTTTGATGGTAAGGTTCATGACCTCGTTATGGAGGCCCCCGGACGACACATGATGCTTAATGCAATGTCGGTGCTTGCCGTAGCTCGATACGATAATCTTCCGTTGGGTACCGTGATTGATCGACTGACGTCATTCAGGGCAGTGTCAGGGCGGGGAGAAAGACGTTCTATTATTTACAAGGGAATTCCCATCAATCTTATTGATGAGGCTTACAACGCTAATCCGCTTTCTATGCGGATGGCACTGGAAACCTACGACGCCCAGCCTGTTGATCCCTCGCAAAAGCTGGTAATCGTTGGCGATATGTTGGAGCTTGGTGACGCCGCTGAGAAGTTTCATATTGAGTTGGCTCCGCTGCTTGAATCAATGTCGGTCAGGAAAGTCCTGCTTTGTGGCGAACACTGCCGTGTTCTGGCGCAACAGTTGAATGGTGAGTCTGCTAGTGTTTTTTATTTCGAAGATGTCAAAGCGCTTTCGAAGTCGTTAATCCGATATCTGAAGCCACATGATAGTGTTTTGATAAAGGCCTCTCACGGTGTTGGTCTGCACGCTCTTTTTTCTGAGTAAAAATCGGTCGCGCTCGTAAATAAATGGAGCCAGGTTACGGCATGTATAGAAGAAAAGTAAACATGATTATTTCTATAAAAGGATGCTGGGTAATCACTGTAATGTTGATCTGCATAACCTTATCAGTGACGAATCTGGCAAGTGCCAAGTCAATAATATCCGGTGAATGCTACTACCTTCAGCGGGACGGGGCGTCTGAAAGTCTTGTCTACAAGGAAGGTTCTGATCAAAATTTTGGTAATATTCGTTATTTTGCAGCATCCAACGATATGTACCAAGCTTGGACCAGGGCTCGTCTCGATGACTTGAGGCTTCAACTGGACACTGCTGACGAGATTTATCGCGAGATACTGGGTCTGGTGCCACCTCTGGATATGCCTCGTTATCACCAAGCCGATTTTATTATGGCCAATTTGCTTGCCGGGCGTGGCCGTGGCGGAAAGGCCTATGATGAAGTGGTGCGCAGCGCAATCAATCGGGAGTGCCATATCCGTATGGCACTGGGAGGGCAGGTCAATCCTGCAAAAAACCTGACGCCTGCTCATGAACTTTTCCACATGTATTTGAATGCATACATGATGTTCAAACAGGCGTGGCTACAGGAAGGATTGGCCCGTTGGTCAGAAGGTCTTTTCAGCGGTCGTATGCAAAATGAGGAGATTTTGCCCGCCAAGGCTGAAGCTCTGGAGACGCTTTTAAGTAAAAGCTATGATGCAGCGTCTTTCTGGCAGCGTTTATTTTATCTGGTCGATTTCAAAAGTAAAATTGATACTCCCACCGCGATTCGCGATAGACGTTACCTTGACGGCAGTAGAGTAGTTTCCTCTACTGAACTCTATGGAGGTGGTTTTATTGCTTGGCTTTTTGAATCACTCTGCGAAACCAGTGCGCTGCTTGCACAACAGCATCAGTGGCCAAAATATGGTTGGCCCGAGGCCGAGCAACACAGTCCGGATCACAATTGGGCTATTCTTTCCGCTATTCATAATGCGGTAGTTTCTTATGTTCCTGAAAATGAGCAGTCCGATGAGTTACGTGCCTTCATGCGACTTATAGCATCAAGGCTGGACTAATGAGCGACCCATTAACAGACAGTGGAGTAGATGAGGTTCGCGTCCATCAGGTACATGATCTGATGATGGCGCTTTTTCGCTTCGTCCTATGGCCATTTCGTTGGCGTGTAGGTGTCATTTTGATTATGCAGATGGTCAGCCAGATCATGCTGGTGGCGAGCCTATTACTGCCTTGGCAATTGTTGCAAGTGCTACTGACCGGCCATAATCGTATTGAAGGTTTGGTTTCCGGCGCTGAAGGAAGTAATGATGAAATAACGCTTTTGATAATGCTGACGGCAATCTGTTTTTGTAGCTATGCGCTGCTAAAGTGGTGGATAAAAAAGGCGATTGTAGATTTATCAGAAGCCATATTTAAACGGCTGAACAAGACTCGAATGGTTAACAATCATCGTTTGCTGGGGAGACGTGTGTTATCAGTTGTAATCAGTGCTCTGTCTTCCATCTTGATTGCAGTGCTTTTTATTTTATTAATCGCGATGTTGCACCAGTTGCTGGCTTTTTTGGCGGTAATGTTTGTTTTTTTTCTTGTGGGCTGGCTGCGTTTTTTTTACTGCTTTGAGCGCGTGAATAAAATCCAGCAAACACTTCAAAATAACGTGTTGACGTTAATTAACATCGGGTTTGTGCTGAGTTTTTCAATTATTTTTTTGGATTACCTTCACGACGCCATGCGTCCATTTCTTGTGCTCTTTGTTTTGCTGCTGAGTATGCGGCAGCTAATGGCGTCAAGCGTCAATGCTTTGGTTAATTTTCTTTCAATTATTAAAAGGTTTCAACAAATTAATATGCTGCTGTTGCCTCGTTCACAGCAGATCGCACTTCCCTCGGCTACAAGCTTTACGCAGCGGTTCGAACAGGCGGCTATTGCGCACTGGTTATTGCCATGGCTGACTGGGCGCCAGTATATTATTGGCAATCCAGTTGTTTGTCAGTGCCGTCTCCTGCATGGCCGTGGTGTGGCACAAGTGATAATCCAGCATGACGGCGGAGAGAAGGCGCCACGATATTTGCTATTCAAATGCTATATACCTGCGCGAGAAAATGAGGCGCTTCATGAAGCAGCATTATTGAATGCGGTTGGCAGTTACCATCACAGTGGCAGCTCATCAATACCCGAACTGATTGAAAACGGGCGCTTTTCATGGTGCTGCTTTTTGCTGTTGACAGTAGGTAACAAGCGGCCTCAGTGGAAAAATGCGGAAGAGCGTAAGCCCTGGATGGGAAAGTTGCGTCAAGATTTTTGCAATATATCTTTACCTAACAATCTTGTTGGTCAGTTTGCCGCTACTTTTCCTTCGTTGCCAGAACGCATGCGCGAGCTGGCGATGACGCGGTTTAATTACCTTGTCCAGCAGGACAGGGATAGTTTTCAGGTTGACCGCCTCATAAGGCTATGGCCGCTTATGTTGGCTGAAGTTGAAAAGGTTCCTGGCTTTCTTGCGATACAAAATCCTGCTAGTGCGCGTCTGGCGAGCATGGATGATCAAATATTGCTTATGGACTGGCAAGGCTGGGTTTTCGATACACTTGGTGCTTATTGGCCTCTTTCGGCAAACATTCACACTGAGGCCTACGAGCTTATAGCTACACATTGGCAGGATCCTGAATCCAGGCAATGTTGGTTGCAGTTCGGGACACCAGCCATGGCTGCTCACTATGTGGCGCTGGCAGCCCGAGCCCATGAATTCTGCCAGCGCTATCGCAATCTCAACGATGCCGGCGCGCTCAATATGATCAATGGGCTGCTCCTGGCTTTTGAGGCCATTGTAAATAGCGATACGGATACCACCCCATAGCGTTACGGTCCCGGATCATCCGGGGGTTACCGTGCTGGAATTTTTCGCCGGCTATCCATATCGACCCTCACGCGCCGGCCATCCTTTCCGTGCGTCTCCCGAGGCACGTACTGTCCATCGGTACAATAGGACGGTATGCAGGACCGGAGTAGTCTGACGCCATAATGCCGCCAGTTCGTCACCTTCCGACCATCGCCGCGCGGCGCCTTCTTTTATTGAATTTCTAGCGAGAACAGATATATGGCAATCACCGTTACGGCAATTTCCGGCCAGGCCTGGGCGCGCGGCGAAGACGGCATGCTGCGCGAACTCAGCGTTGGAGACACACTGGCGCCAGGCGAGACACTTGTTACCGCTGCCGATGGCAGCGTGTCGCTGGATTTTGGTGATAACAGTGGCATCGTCACCGTGGACGGTGGAGAGCAGGTATTGATCTCCCCCGAACTGGATGCCGAAGACATTGTTGCCGCAGAAGATGCCAGTGTCCTGGATGATGACGTGGAATCGCTGCTTGTGGCTCTGGACAACCAGGATGGCGATCTCCTCGAGCTTCTGGAAGCTCCTGCGGCAGGTGCCGGCGCCGGCGGTGCAGCAGGTGGCGGCCACGGTTTTGTCGTTCTCGCTCGCATTAGCGAAAGCGTTAACCCGCTTGAATTCAACTCCGGCGCTGTAGACGCGCCGGAGCCGGCTTTTGTTGAAGGGGGTGGATTTGCTGACACCCTCGACGACGATGGCGACGCCGACGCCGACGCGGACGCCGATTCGGATGCTGACGCCGACGCCGATGCGGACGCCGATGCCGATGCTGATGCCGATGCCGATGCCGATGCCGATGCTGACGCCGATTCGGATGCTGACGCCGACGCCGATGCGGACGCCGATGCTGATGCCGATGCCGATGCCGATGCGGATGCCGACGCAGATGCGGACGCTGACGCTGATGCCGATGCTGATGCTGATGCCGATGCCGATGCCGATGCCGATGCCGATGCCGACGCCGATGCCGATGCCGACGCAGATTCGGATGCTGACGCCGATGCCGATTCGGACGCTGATGCGGATGCGGATGCGGATGCGGATGCTGATGCCGATGCCGACGCGGATGCCGATTCGGATGCCGATGCGGATGCCGACGCCGATGCGGATGCCGATGCCGATGCGGATGCCGACGCAGATGCTGATGCTGATGCTGATGCGGACGCCGATGCGGACGCCGACGCCGATGCGGATGCCGACGCCGACGCCGACGCCGACGCCGACGCTGATGCTGATGCGGATGCGGATGCGGACGCTGACGCCGACGCCGACGCCGATGCGGACGCTGACGCGGATGCCGACGCTGATGCGGATGCCGACGCTGATGCGGACGCCGATGCTGACGCCGATTCGGACGCCGATGCCGATGCCGATGCCGATGCCGACGCGGATGCTGATGCGGACGCCGATGCGGATGCCGACGCCGACGCCGATGCCGACGCTGATGCCGATGCCGATGCCGATGCCGATTCGGATGCCGACGCGGATGCCGACGCCGATGCCGATGCCGATGCCGACGCCGATGCGGACGCCGATGCGGACGCGGACGCTGACGCGGATGCCGACGCCGACGCGGACGCGGATGCCGACGCGGATGCGGATGCGGATGCCGATGCCGACGCCGACGCCGATTCGGACGCTGACGCTGACGCTGACGCGGATGCGGATGCTGATGCGGACGCCGATTCGGACGCCGATGCGGACGCTGACGCCGATGCGGATGCCGACGCCGACGCTGATTCGGATGCCGATGCGGATGCTGATGCCGATGCCGATGCGGATGCGGATGCGGACGCTGATTCGGATGCTGACGCGGATGCCGATGCCGACGCCGATGCCGACGCGGACGCCGATTCGGACGCCGATGCCGATGCCGACGCCGATGCCGATGCTGACGCCGATGCGGATGCGGACGCTGACGCGGATGCGGATGCGGATGCGGATGCTGATGCCGACGCGGATGCGGATGCGGATGCCGACGCGGATGCGGATGCCGACGCGGATGCGGATGCCGACGCGGATGCGGACGCCGACGCGGATGCGGACGCTGATGCCGATGCGGATGCTGACGCTGATGCGGATGCCGACGCTGATTCGGATGCCGATGCCGATGCGGATGCGGACGCTGATTCGGATGCTGACGCCGATGCCGATGCCGATGCCGATGCCGATGCGGATGCGGACGCTGATTCGGATGCTGACGCGGATGCCGATGCTGATGCGGATGCCGACGCAGATGCGGATGCCGACGCCGATTCGGATGCCGATGCGGACGCAGACGCCGATGCGGATGCGGATGCGGATGCGGACGCCGACGCGGATGCGGACGCCGACGCGGATGCCGACGCGGATGCGGATGCTGACGCCGATACCGATGCCGATGCCGATTCGGATGCCGATGCGGATGCCGACGCCGATGCGGATGCCGATGCCGATGCGGATGCGGATGCGGATGCCGATGCCGACGCAGATTCGGATGCTGACGCCGATGCCGATTCGGACGCTGATGCGGATGCCGACGCAGATGCGGACGCCGACGCCGATGCCGATGCCGACGCCGACGCCGATGCCGATGCCGATGCCGATGCCGACGCCGACGCCGATGCCGATGCCGACGCCGACGCGGATGCGGACGCCGATGCCGATGCCGATGCGGATGCGGACGCTGATGCCGATGCGGACGCCGATTCGGATGCTGACGCGGATGCCGACGCCGACGCCGACGCGGACGCCGATTCGGATGCTGACGCCGACGCCGATGCGGACGCCGATGCCGATGCCGATGCCGATGCCGATGCCGATGCCGATGCCGATGCTGACGCCGATTCGGATGCTGACGCCGATGCCGATGCTGATGCCGATGCCGATGCCGATGCCGATGCTGACGCTGACGCCGATGCTGATGCCGATGCCGACGCGGATGCCGATTCGGATGCCGATGCGGATGCCGACGCCGATGCGGATGCCGACGCCGACGCCGACGCCGACGCCGACGCTGATGCTGATGCTGATGCGGATGCGGATGCGGATGCGGACGCTGACGCAGATTCGGACGCCGACGCCGACGCCGACGCCGATGCGGATGCTGACGCCGATGCGGATGCGGATGCGGATGCGGATGCGGACGCTGATTCGGATGCTGACGCCGATGCCGATTCGGACGCTGATGCGGATGCTGACGCCGATGCGGATGCTGATGCGGATGCGGATGCGGATGCGGATGCGGACGCCGACGCAGATGCCGATGCGGATGCCGATGCCGATGCCGATGCCGATGCCGATACCGATGCCGATGCCGATACCGATGCCGATGCCGATGCCGATTCGGATGCCGATGCCGATGCCGATGCGGATGCCGATGCGGATGCCGACGCGGATGCCGATTCGGACGCCGACGCGGATGCGGACGCCGACGCAGATTCGGACGCCGACGCCGACGCCGACGCCGACGCCGACGCCGATGCGGATGCTGACGCCGATGCCGATGCCGACGCCGACGCTGACGCCGATGCCGATGCCGATGCGGACGCCGATGCCGATGCGGATGCCGACGCCGATTCGGACGCTGATGCGGATGCGGATGCGGATGCTGACGCCGATGCGGATGCCGACGCGGATTCCGATGCCGACGCAGATGCGGACGCCGACGCCGACGCCGATGCCGATGCCGACGCGGATGCGGACGCCGATGCCGATGCTGATGCTGATGCTGATGCGGACGCTGACGCCGATTCGGATGCGGATGCCGACGCGGATGCGGATGCCGATGCTGACGCTGATGCGGATGCCGATGCCGACGCCGATTCGGACGCTGACGCTGACGCTGACGCGGATGCGGACGCCGATGCGGATGCCGACGCCGACGCCGATGCCGACGCTGATGCCGATGCCGATGCCGATTCGGATGCCGACGCGGATGCCGACGCCGATGCCGATGCCGATGCTGACGCCGATGCCGACGCGGACGCCGATGCGGACGCTGACGCGGATGCCGACGCCGACGCGGACGCGGATGCCGACGCGGATGCGGATGCGGATGCCGACGCGGATGCAGATGCCGACGCCGACGCCGATGCGGATGCTGACGCTGATGCCGATGCCGATGCCGATGCCGATGCGGACGCGGACGCCGATTCGGACGCCGACGCGGACGCCGATTCAGATGCCGATACGGATGCGCCGAGCCTCGATATTGCCTTCCAGGGAACGACCAGCTTTGAGGGCAGCGATCAGGAGCAGGTCGGAGACTACTACACCACCAATTCGCAAAACCCGACGGTGACGTTCACCTTCAGCGAGGCAGTGAGCGGTTTCGACCTCGACGATGTGCAGGTGACAGGCGGCACCCTCAGTGATCTGAGTGACCCTCAGACCAACGCCGATGGTTCGGTGACCTATACCGCCTCATTCCATCCTTATCCCAACTTCGAAGGGGAGGCGACGGCCCGCGTCGAACAGGGCAGCTATACCGACCTGGCGGGCAACGCCGGCGGTGGCGATACTGCTTCGACCAACGTCGACACCCTGGCGGGCGCCACCATCGGTATCAACACCATCGCTGGTGACGATGTGATCAACGCCGAGGAAGCAGGCGGCACGGTCACCGTAAGCGGTCGCGTTAACGTGCAGGAAGGTGGGCAGAGCGACGCCCGTCCCGGCGATACGGTGACGCTGGTCATCGGCGAGGGCGAGAACAGCGTCACCTACACCGGCACGGTGCAGGACGATTACAGCTGGAGCATCGACGTAGCAGGCAGTGATCTGGCCGCTCACAGCCAGGT
>NZ_KB907871.1:79152-80321 GCF_000382245.1 Kushneria aurantia DSM 21353 | reverse complement strand
CACCTACACCGGCACGGTGCAGGACGATTACAGCTGGAGCATCGACGTAGCAGGCAGTGATCTGGCCGCTCACAGCCAGGTGACGGCCTATGTCAGCGGCACCGACGACGCGGGCAACGCCTTCTCGGGCCCCAATACCACATTGCCATATGAAGTTGACACCGATGTACCCTCAACGGCTATCTGGATTCAGACCGTTGCTGGTGATGATGTCATCAATGCCACCGAGGCCAACGAAACGATTACGGTCAGCGGCAAGGTCAATGCGGGCTGGGGTGGCCAGAATATCGAGGGCGATGCCAAAGTCGGCGATACGGTTGTTTTGCAAGTGGGTGACCAGCGCTATGAAGGCAAGGTCACTGCCGATGGCGACGATCTGGTCTGGAATATCGATGTGCCGGGTAGCGTGTTGGCTGAAAATAGCGCGGTAAGCGCCAGCATCACTCTGACGGATGAGGCCGGCAACAGTTTCACCACTGACGCGGCGCTGCCGTATCAGGTTGATACCACTGCTCCGACAATCACAGTCAATGATAGTGAGACGGTGCTGACCACCGATGACACCAGCCTGCGCGGGGCAGATGAGACATCAACAACCTCGAGCCTTGCCAACAGCTTCACGGTCAATGGCGGTAACGTTACCGGCTATGCTCTTGGCCTGGAACAGCCGGGTAGCGATAGTGGTCTGACGGTGTCGGCCAGCGGCGAAGCCATCCGTTTCTACATGGAAAACGGGGAGGTCGTTGGCAGGGTTGGCGGTGAAGATGGCGCAGAAGCCCTGCGCATCAGCGTCAACGATCAGGGCGACGTCACGCTTGCCCAGTCGATGGCGGTGAGCCATCCCGACACCAGCGAGGACAATGAAGCCGTCAGCCTGGAAGGTGCCGGTATCCGCTTGACCGTAACGGCGGGCGATGACGCGGGTAATAGCACAGAAAGCTCGATTGATCCGGGCAGTCATCTGAAAATTCTGGATGACGGTATCAGCTTCAATGCCGGTCAGAGCACCTACACCCCGACAACCGATGCGGCCAACGTCCCCACCATCCAGGATGGTGATTACAGTTTTGCCGACGGCGACTGGTCCTATGCACAGTCGATAGGGTTCGGTGACTTCACGGTCGAAGCCAGGGGCCTCGAGGGTAACGGCGCCCTGGTGAGCCAGTCGC
>NZ_KB907871.1:0-77517 GCF_000382245.1 Kushneria aurantia DSM 21353 | reverse complement strand
GGTGCTGCTGAAGGCCCCAACGCCAACAGTGATTTCTCGGTCGAGTCGATCCGCTTTTTGCAGGATAATCCCGGCGGTGTGGTGATTGCCTCTGCTACCGGTCGGGTCAGCGCTGTCGCCGGCGACGGCGTTCAGGGCTATACGCTGCAGGGTATCGAGGGCTATCAGACGCAGGATCTGGAGGGTGAGGGCCTGCGGGCAGTCGATAGTAACGGCCAGGCGCTGTTCGATATCAGGTTGACGCCGAGCAACGGCACCTGGGATTTCGTTCAGTACCAGCAGATGGCGGACGATACCAATATCACCTTCACGATCGGCGCCACCGACAGTGACGGTGATAGTGCGAGTATCACGCAGCAGATTGCCATCGGTGCGCAGCAGGAGAGCGCAGTCGCACAGTCGCAGGCAGAGGATGATGGCAGTGCGATGGCAGTCTCAGCCGCCAGCGATAATACGATCCGCGGTGACGCCGGCGACAACACGCTTCGTGGCAGTAGCGGCGATGACAGTCTTCACGGTGAGGCCGGCAACGATACGCTGATCGGCGGTGCAGGCAACGATACTCTCTTCGGTGGCATCGGTGCCGACACCTTCGCCTGGGAGCTGGGAGACCAGGGTGGCAGTGACTCACCGGCACGGGACACCGTTCGGGACTTCAATGCCAGCGGAGAGGATGAAGGCGACAAGCTGGATATCTCCTCGCTGCTCGGCAATCGGGACGATGATGAAGATTTGAGTCAATACATCACCGCGACCGAGGAAGATGGCAATACGGTGCTTCACGTCAGCAGCAGCGGGGGACTGAGCGGCGCTGATAACGCCGATCAGACGATCGTGATGGAGGGACGCAGCTTCGACAGCTTCGGTGGTAGCCAGAGCGGTGAGGACGTTATCAAGCATCTGCTGAACAACGATCAGCTCAAGATCGATCAGTAATGTCCGATAAGCTGTGATGACAGGCCGCTCGCGAGAGCGGCCTTTTTTGGGTCAGCAAAGTTCGGGTCAGGAGAGAGCGGTATGCTTTACGTCAAGCGTGACAGCAGTGGCGAGATCGTGATGGCGAGCCGAGAGCCGACCGAGGAGTGCCGTGAGGTGGTCGAGCTGGAGAGCGGCGAGCTGATGGCCTTCATGTCGGGGCGTAGTGAGCAGGAGGCGCGTTTTATCGCCTCTGACCTGGCTTTCGTGCGCGTGGTTGAGGATCTTCTCGAAGTACTGCTTTCCAAAGGCGTGATCAGCTTCACCGATTTGCCCGAAGCGGCACGCAACAAGGTGATGGAGCGTAAATCGCTGCGGCGCGGCAACCGTATCGACCTGCTGGGCGAGGAGGGCGGCATCATATAGTGATCTGATGCCGCCCTCCGGGCGCTACCCGACAGTCAGCTCACGCCCGGCCCGGTGACGCCATCCAGGCCCATTTCGAACAGCCATTCGCTCTCTTCGCTGCTGGTAACGCCCTCGGCGATCATGATGATGCCCAGGGTGTGGCAGAGCGTTACGACGCCCTGCAGCACGGCGCGATGCTCGCCGTCGCGTACCGCGGAGCGTACCAGGGAGGCATCCAGTTTGATAAAGGTCATCCCCAGGTCGTTGAGTTCGGCGATCTGGCCAAAGCTGTGGCTGACATGTTCCAAACCCAGTGGGCAGCCCAGCGGTTGAAGCGCCTTGCAAAAGGCGCGAAAACTCTCTCCCGCATCCTGCAGTACGCGCTCGGGGACCTCCAGCCACAGCCGTGGCGCCAGACCTATCCGGGCGATCAGGCGTTCACGCAGTTGCTGCACGAAGCGTGCGTCACTGATCGAGGCGGTAGAAAGGTTGACGCTGACCGCATCACTGCCTTGTGCCAGTCGTTCGAGAGCGTGGTCGATCCCTGCCATATCGAGGTGGGTGTCCAGTTCGAGGCGCCGCACCCAGGGCATGAAGATGGCGGCGCTCTGCCATTCGCCGTTGAGCCTGAGTCGTGACGGCATTTCGTGGTGAAGCAGTTCGCCGGTGCCGTCGCGCACAGGATAGGCGGCCAGCATAAAGCCCGATGCAAAGGCCTCTTCAAGCGCCTGATGCCACTGTTCACGAGTGCTGAACAGCGGCGCCGTATCGCTGCTGCACAGCGCCGGTTGATTGTTTTCGGGGCTGTATTCGGCCCGCGCCAGCGCGCTATCCAGCCTCGCCAGCAGTGAGCGGCGGTCGTCCTCGCGGTGATAGCGGCAGATGGCGCTGGCCACTGACGGCGAAGGGCTGTGCTGTTGCGAGGTGACCAGGCGATCCAGCTTTTGGGTCAGTTCATCGGCCAGCGGTTCAGAGTGATCCAGGCCCGGCAGCAGTAGCGCCAGATCGCCGCCGTTAAGACGCCCGATAACACCGTCGTAGCGTTGAACAAGTACTCCCAATACGTCTACCAGCCCTACGATGATGGCATCGGTGGCGGCAAAGCCCAGTACCGCATTGAGTTCCCTGATATTGCTCAAGCGCACCATGACAAGAGCGCCGCTGGCTTCGCTATCATCACTGTGAAGCCTTGCATCAAGGCGATCCATGAAGCTGTCGCGATTGAGCGCGCCGGTCAGGCTGTCGTGCTGCAGTCGATAGCGCAGCCGCTCGATGCTGGCGCTATCGCGTTCGAACATTTTGTGCAGCGATTGCGACAAACGGTTCATTTCATGGGCGACTTCGCGCAGTTCACGCACCCGCGGTTCGGCTATTACCGGGAAGCGGCGCTGGCCAATGGCGCGGGCCTGACCAATCACCGCCTGCAGCGGTCGCTTGATAAAGCGCACGATGACCGCCATCAGCGCCAGGCTCACGGCGGCGGCAAGGGCGAACCAGCCGGTCAGGTTGAGCGCGGCGTTCCACAGTGCATCCCAGGCGTAGCGCTGCTGACTCTGCAGTCGCAGGGTAGCAAACTGACGCCAGCCGTCCTGAACCACAGCCTCTCCGGGTGGCGGTGTGAAGTTCACCAGTTCGATAAACCACTCCGGCGCACTGCCGTCGGGCGACGCTGCGTTGCGCTCGACAATCACCTCACCCGCAGGATCACGCAGCTCGATAAAGCGATAGAAACCGGTATCGAACTGGGCGGATAGCAGCAGCTCCAGGGTGGCCGGATCCTTGTCCAGCTGCGACATCGTCAGCGCCAGCGCATTGGCGTTATCGCTGTTCTTGATCTCCAGTTCCTGCTGCATGTAATGACGGCTGCTGCTGATGCCGATCAGCAGACTGGCGCCGTAGGTCAGTACCAGCAGCAGCGCGATCACCAGCCAGAGTTGCCGGATCAGGGACATGGCCGTGCTCTCCTTGTTGGTATCCTTGTCAATCGAAGCCCTGCTGTCGCATGCGCTCGAGCACGCTGCGCCAGCGCGATAGCCGTGCCAGCGGGTCGGCGCGGGACTGGCTCGAGCCGCCTGCCCATAGCCCTTCGCTGTTGAAGCTGAACACCGGGAAAAGGTCAGTACGCCGGGCCGCCGGCTGAATGCTACCGACAATGTTATCGAGAATCAGCGGTTCGGTATTGGGGGCGGGAAAATAGCCCAGCACCATATGGGCGATCGGTTCGCTGCTGCGACCCAGTCGGGCGCGAACATAGATGAGCCTGAGGCGATCATCACCGATACCCAGCCGGCGCAGGGCGACGTATTTGGCGATGGTGTAGTCCTCGCAGTCGCCGCGCCCTTCGCCAAGCGTCTCCAGTGGCGTCATCCAGTAATCCTCGACTCCCTTGATCTCGATATCGTCGGTCCAGAGCACATGGCGATTGAAAAAGTCGTTGATCTCGCGCAGTTTCGTCGCGTTGTCGCTGTGACTACGCAACTGCGCTTCCAGCTGCATCCACTGCTGCAGTTTGGCAACGCCCTGTTCGCCGTAGAGACGGCGCATGCTGGCTATTAACTGATCGTTGCCGCCACTGCCCAGCGCTATCGGCAGCCGCGATCCCAGCCAGCCGCCCACGCCAAGCGCTGCCAGTACCGCCAGGCAGCGACGACGCGCAGGATTGGGGGGATCGCAATGACGCATGACGGTATGCCCTGACGCTCACGGCAGCGGAAATTGGCATCGCGCACTCATGATGCACAATGCATCTCGAACGGACATTATCGGCGCCTCAGGGGCGAAATTGAGTGAGCCTTCGTGTCATTCAGGCAGGCCAACTGAGCCTGACGGCAAGGCCATGGGGGGTGCGATTGACGATCGACAGGGTCGCGCGCTGACGCTGCGCCAGCTCGCTGACAATCGCCAGTCCCAGGCCACTGCCGGTGGTGCGATGGCTGGCGCGGTGAAAGCGCTCGGTAATCCGCTCGAGCGACGCTTCGGGTACGCCCGGGCCATTGTCGAGCACACTCAGTGTAGCGCATGCCTCGTCGCGGGAGAGGTGCAGCGTGACGCTGCCGCCATCGGGCGTATAGCGCAGCGCGTTATCCACAAGATTACGAATCAATACCCCAAGCTCGGTGGGCTCGGCGCGCACCCATAGCGTCTCGCAGCCGCTCACTTCGAGCTGTTGCCGGCGTTGATCGGCCAGTGGCCAGAGTTCACCGGCCAGTTGGGTGGCAATAGGGTAAAGGTCCACCGGTTCGAGGCGGCGCGGTGGGTCGCGTTCCACCCGGGCCAGCGTCAGCAGTTGCTCGACGACCCGCTGCAGTCGCTCGATGCCGCTGTGTGCCTTGTCAAGCGACACCCGGTACTCCTCGTCGCCGGCGCTGCCGGCATTGTCGATGTGTACCTTGAGCCCCGCCAGCGGCGTGCGCAGCTCGTGGGCGGCGTCGGCGGTGAAGCGTCGCTCGCGCTCCAGCGTCAGCCGCAGCCGTTCGATAAAGGCGTTGAGCGAGTCGCGCAGACCGCGCAGCTCTTGCGGTGGCGTCCCCTCGATACGCGTCAGATCCTGATGATAGCGTCGTGCTACCTCCGCCGAGAGGCGGTCGATCGGCCGCAGCCCGCGGCGAATCACCCACCACAGCGCCATACCCAGCAGGGGCATGATCAGCAGAAAGGGCAGGCTGTTGCCGAGCAGAATCTTGTTGGCCAGCTCCTGTTTGAAGTCGCTGCGCAGGCCGGTCGAGACCCAGACGTTGTGCTGGCTGTCGAACAGGCTGAAGACCCGCCAGCGCTCACCGCCGTAGTCGACCCAGCGGTAGCCGTTGTGCGCCGGCGCCGGGAAGGGGCCGCTGTCGTTCCACTCGGCGCTGAGCATGCGCGGCGAGCCGTCGGCGTTCCAGAAGCCCAGCGACAGCATGCGCTCTTCGTGGTGATAGCGCCTGGGTTGGACGTCCGGCGAATCGGGCAGTATCGCTCGAGGGTCGATGTTGTCGCCCATGTTGTAAAAGCGCGCCAGATGGCCGGGCTGGCTCATGCGCTCGGCCAGCTCCCGGTAGTCGCTGGCATCCATGTCGATATCCAGCATGGCGGTGAGTATGCGCCCGAACTGCGCCAGCTGGGCGTCGAAGATCTCCTCCATCTCGTGGCGCGTTACCAGCCAGGCGGCGGCGCCTGCCACGATAGCGCCTGCCAGTACCAGTCCCAATACGGCGCGGGTCAGATAGCGGCGGATGGAGGTCATGTCAGCGCATCGTCGAGGCGGTAGCCGATGCCGCGCAGGGTGAGGATCAGACGGCTGTCGAGTTTTTTGCGCAGGTGGTGAATATGCACCTCCAGCGCGTTGGACTCGATCTCGTCGCTGCAGCCGTAGATCAGTTTTTCGAGATGGGGGCGGGTAAAGACCTGGCCGGGCTGGCGTGCCAGCTCCAGCAGCAGGGTGTACTCACGCCGCCCCAGACGCACCGGCTGGCCCTGCCAGTGCACTTCGTGGCGTGCCGGGTCGATATGCAGCGCCCCGAGATCAATGACCGACTGGCCGCGCGCGCCGGCCCGCCTGCCGAGGGCGCGCAGGCGGGCCAGCAATTCATGAATCTCGAAGGGCTTGAGCACATAGTCGTCGGCGCCCGCATCCAGCCCCGCCACGCGGTCCTCGAGACCGTCACGGGCGGTCAGAATCAGCACCGGCAGATCGTGGCGGCGTTCCCGAATTCTTTCGAGCACCGCCATGCCGTCGATATCCGGCAGGCCGAGATCGAGAATGACCAGTTCGGTGTCGCTCTTTTCGAGATGGGCAAGCGCCGATTGGCCGTCGGTCAGCCAGTTGATGTCGTGGCCGTCGCGGCGTAGTGCCGTCTCGACACCATCGCCCAGCAGCTGATCGTCCTCGACAAAAAGAATGCGCATGCTGATCGCTCCTGCTGGTTCTGTTACGGGAGAGGCAAAAGGGCTGCCCGCGCTGGGCGGCGCCTTTCTGACCGTGGCGCCGGAGAGGCAGAGGGCCATTTTACAGCGCCGCGCGCCAACCGCCATGTGTTCATCAAACGACAACCTGACGCATTACAATGACCGCGCCGGTGTCGCGAGGCTACACTGAGCAACATTATCTTCAGCAGGGAGTGCCTCAATGAGCGGTGAACAACAGTCGACGCCGGCGATCAGTGATATCCACGTGCCGCCGGTGGCGGTACTGGGCGGTGGCAGCTTCGGTACGGCGCTGGCCAGTATCGCCTCTACCGGCGGCGCGCGGGTGCGCCAGTGGATGCGCGACGAAGCGCTGGCCGACAATATCAACAGCCAACATATCAATCACCGCTATCTTCCCGACTTCGAGATCCACCCCGACGTGCACGCCTCCACCGATCTCGAATGGGTGTTGGAGGAGGCCGGACTGGTACTGATCGCCATTCCCTCCGGCGGCTTTCGCACGGTGGTGCGCCAGGCGGCGCCACATTTCAATCCCAACGCCATTCTGGTCAGTACCACCAAGGGTATCGAGGCGCAAAGCTTCATGCTGATGAGCGAAGTACTGATCGAAGAGACCGGCAGCCCGCATGTTGGTGTACTCTCCGGTCCCAACCTTGCCGCCGAAATCGCCCGCCATCATCTCAGCGCCAGTGTGGTGGCCAGCGACGACGAACTGACCCGCTCGCGGGTGCAGGCGGCGCTCTCCTGCGACCACTTTCGCGTTTACGCCAGCAACGATCGCTACGGCGTTGAGATGGGAGGCGCGCTCAAGAACATCTACGCTATCGCTGTGGGCATGGCAGCGGCGCTGGGTATGGGCGAGAACACCCGCAGCATGCTGATTACCCGTGCGCTGGCCGAGATGAGCCGCTTCGCCGTCGCCCAGGGCGCCAACCCCATGACCTTTCTGGGACTGGCCGGGGTCGGCGATCTGATCGTCACCTGCTCGTCGAATCTGTCGCGCAACTACCGGGTCGGCTACGCCATTGGCGAGGGACGCAGCCTTGAAGAAGCGGTCGAGGCGTTGGGGCAGGTCGCCGAGGGGGTCAATACCGTATCGCTGGTGGTAGAACGAGCCAGCCGCGACGGCGTCTACATGCCGCTGGCCAGCGGGCTCTATCGGGTCATGTTCGAAGGCGCCACGCCGCGCGAGGTGGCGGTCGATCTGATGCGCAGTGAACAGAGCAGCGACGTTGAATTTACCCTGCCGCGGGAAGAGACGCGGCGGGCTCAGGAACAAACCGCAGCCAGGGATCTATCGCAATGAAAATCTATGTCATGCGTCATGGCGAAGCCGCCTCGGGATCGCCCGATGCGCGCCGGCCGCTGGATACCACCGGCCAGCAGGAGGTGGCGCGGATCGCCGACTGGTTCGCCTCCCTCATGGGTGACGACGCGCATCGCCTGACGATCGTCGCCAGCCCCTACGATCGCGCCCAGCAGACGGCACGCATCGTCGGCCGGGCACTGCAGGTCGACGACATCATGACACTGCCGATCATGACCCCGGATGCGCCGCCGCAGGAGATGATCGACTGGCTTGCCGATCATCTCGACCCGCGTGAAAACAATGCGCCCTGTCTGTTTGTCAGCCATATGCCGCTGGTCGCCGAGCTGGTCGGTCAACTGGTGGACGGCGGCGCCAATGCGCGGCTACCGATGGGCACCGCCGACGTGGTCGAGCTGGAGGCCGAGGTGTGGGCTGCCGGGCTTGCCAGGCTGGTGCGTCACGTCACGCCGCAGAATGCGACGATCGCCTGAGCGCTGGCGGGCGGCGCTGTCAGGCCAGCCCGCCGAGCTGCAGCAGGAAGATGCCCAGCGTCACCGTCAGGCTGCTGCACAGCGTGGTGACGGCGATGACGTTGGCGGCCAGCCGCGCGTTGCCGCCCATCGCCCGCGCCATCACGAAACTAGCGGCGGCCGAGGGGCTGGAGAGAAAAATAAACAGCATCACCAGCTCACGCCCGCCAAAGCCGATCAGTGCCGCCAGTGCGGTGAAGGCAAGGGGTACCCACACCAGCTTCATCAGGCTGGCGCCCAGCGCCACGCCGCTCGCCTCGCGTATCGCCGCCACCGACATGGTGCCGCCGATGCTGATCAGTGCCAGCGGCAGGGTAATGCCGGCGAAATACTCGCCCGAGGTGTGGAGCCAGCCCGGTAGCTGCAGGCCGCTGGCAGCAAAGGCCAGCCCGGCGATCACCGCCAGAATCAGCGGGTTGGTGGCCACTTTGCGGGCAATGCTGCGCCAGCCGGCTCTGGCGCCGGGCTGGTAACGCGCCAGCACCACCACCGACAGGGCGTTATAGAGCGGAATCAGCGTGGCGACCAGCATACTGCCGGCGGAGAGGCCGAAGCTGCCGTACATGCTGTTGGCTACCGCCAGCCCCAGGATGCCGCCGTTGCCGCGAAAGCCGGCCTGCACATAGACGCCGCGGTCGTCGTGCGCCACCCGGCGACTGGCCCACAGCCAGATCAGCGCGAAACTGGCAAGGGTGGCGAAGGCCAGGTAGAGCATCAGGTCAAGCTGCAGTGCCTCGCCCATGTCGGCATCGATCAGCGCCAGGAACAGCAGGGTCGGCATGGCGCCGCGAAATACCAGCATCGAGGCGGTGTGGATGAAGTCCGCGTCGATCCACTTGAGTCGCCTGAGTACCACACCCAGCAACACCATCGAAAATACCGGTGCAGTGGCGTTGAAAGTGGTGGCGAAGATCGCCAATGGGTCCATGAGCGAGTTCCGATAGCCTGGCGGGGGGTCAAAAACGGCGGCAGGGGCTTTTACAGCGTCACGAAAGCGACGATCAGGGCGACGGCGATGACTGCAAAAAAGAGGCGATTGCGCAGGCGGGTATCTCTTTTATGGCGCTCGGCGTTATGGGCGGGCATGGTTTCTCCGGTTACAGGATGAGTTGCCGCGCATCATAATACGCTTTCAGCCGTGGTGATGGCGAGTCGCGGCCGACTCGCATCGCCGTCCGGGGCGTCGTATGGTGGCGGCCGTGACGATCATGATGGAGCAGCAGGATGAGTCTACTACCCCGGGAGCGCCGCCTGGCCGGCGATCGCCTTGCGGCGCTGGAGTGGGCGCGTGATGACCTGAGCGCGCAGGCGCCGAGCTGGCTTGCGCTGCACGGCTGGCTGGACAACGCCGCCACCTTTAGCCGGCTGGCGCCGCTGCTGGCGCAGCGGCTCGATGTGCGTATCGTGGCGCTCGACTTCGCCGGTCATGGCCATTCGCACTGGCTGGGCAGCGGCGCCGACTACGCCCTGTGGGACTATCTGCACGATATTCTCGACGCCATGGATGATCTCGGGCTCGAACGCGCCACGCTGTTGGCCCACTCGCTGGGGGCCTGCGTCTCTTCGCTACTGGCGGCGGCGCTGCCGGAGCGGGTCGAGCGGCTGTGGCTGATCGACGGCATCGGCGCGCTGGTCACACCGGCCGAACAGTCGGTGCGTCAACTGCGCAACGGCGTGCTGGGCGTGCGCCGTCCGCTGTCGCCACCGCCTGCCTATGCGGATCTGGAAGCGGCGCTGGATGCCCGCGTTGCCGGCGCCATCACGCCGCTTGACCACGACACCGCGCGGCCGCTGATCGAGCGCAACCTGCGCGATGACGACGGGCGGGTGCGCTACCGCACCGACCCGCGCCTGCTGCGTCCCTCCCAGGTGCGACTGACGCCGGCGCAGTCGCGTGCCATGCTGCTGGCGATCGAGGCGCCGGTGGATCTGATCGAGGCCGAGCAGGGCATCATCGACGGCCACCTGGACCGTGACGGCGTGCGCCACGATATGCCGACCCTGACCCGTCACCGCCTGCCCGGTGGGCATCATCTGCATCTCGAGCCGCACAGCGTGGCGGGGGTAGCGGACAGGATCGTGGCCGCCTGTCAATAGGGGGATGGCGCGGCTCTGTTTGCGCCTGGCGGCAGCACACGCCTACTCCGCGGCGTCGCGGGTTCGCCGCAGCAGCACATAGACCGCGCCGGTACCGCCGTCGCGGTTGGTCGCCGAGCAGAACGCCAGCACCTCGGGCAGTTCGCGCAGCCAGGCGTTGACGTGGCTCTTGATCACCGGATAGCGGGTGGCACCGGACCACGCCTTGCCGTGTACCACCAGCACGCAGCGGGCGCGGTTATCGCGCGCCTCCCGCAGGAAGTCTTCAAGCTCGTGGCGGGCGCGTTCCAGGTCGCGGCCGTGCAGGTCGAGCCCCGCCTGCCAGTCGATCTGGCCGCGCTTGAGGCGTGACAGCGTGCGCGCCGGCAAATCATCGAGAGCGAACAGCAGTGCCTCGGAGGGGCGCACCGGCTCGACCCGGCCATCCGAGGTGCGCGACGACGGCGCCGTGATATCGCCGGCGCTGCTGGTGGCCGCCTCGCGGCGGCTGCGGTAGTCGGCACGCGGCGGCGGGCTGCCGGTGTCGGCGCGGTCGTGGTGGACCGGGCGCACATCGCTGCCGCGCATCGCCTCGCGGAAGATCGCCTGCTCGCTGTCGTCGATCCGGTGTCGGCGGGACATGCTCTCTCCGCTGGGCACTGGGTTGAGGGTATCGCCATTGTAGCGTTCCGGGCGTCATGGTGCAGGCCGGGGCGTTGCGGCTTGTCATGTGCAGCGGCAAGGGTACACTGGCCCATCCCCGAACCAACACGGTAGCCAAATCCCCATGAGCGACGCCGCCCATCGCGCCCTGCCCGCCGCCGCGCCCCTCGAACTGGATGATGCCACCCTGATCGACGAGCTGATCACGCTGCGTGACTGGCTGCGGCTGGCGGTCAGCGTCTTCAACGCTCACGATCTGCACTTCGGCCACGGCACCGCCAGCGCCTGGGATGAAGCGGTGGCGCTGGTGCTGGGCGGCGTGCGCCTGCCGCACGATATCGACCCGGCGATCATCGACGCCCGCCTGCTGCGCAGCGAACGTGCCCGACTGGTGTCACTGCTGCGCAGCCGCGCTATCGAGCGGCGGCCGCTGCCCTATCTGCTGGGGGAAGCCTTTTTCGCCGGCATTCCCTTCGATGTCGACGAGCGGGTGCTGATCCCCCGGTCGCCGATCGCCGAGCTGATCGAGTCGGGTTTCGACTTCTGGTTCGCCGAGCGCGACCCCGAGCACATTCTCGATCTCTGCTGCGGCTGCGGCTGTATCGGCATCGCCTCGGCGCTGATGATGCCCACTGCACAGGTCACGCTGGCCGATGTCGACCAGGGGGCCATCGAGGTGGCCCGCGCCAATATCACTCGCCATGATGTGGGCGCGCGCGTGCGGACGGTGATCGGTGACCTTCTGGCGCCGGTGGCGGGGCAGCGCTTCGATCTGATCGTCGCCAACCCGCCCTACGTCGACCGTGGCGACCTGGCCACCATGCCCGCCGAATTCGGCCACGAGCCGCCGCTGGCGCTGGGCGCCGGCGACGACGGGCTTGACCTGGTGCGCCGTATCCTGCGCGAGGCGCGCAACTACTTAAGCGACGACGGCGTGCTGGTGGTCGAGGTGGGCAACTCCGAGCGCCACGTTATCGACAACTGGCCCGACGTGCCCTTTCTGTGGCTCGAGTTCGAGCGCGGCGGTCACGGCGTTTTCGCCCTGACCGCGCAGCAGCTCGAGCAGTGGGCCGATGCCTTCGCCTGAGAGGGTGTTTGAATAACCGGCCGCGGCGCGCGGCTCTGACACCAGGAATAGACCATGTCCGGTAACACCTTCGGCAAACTCTTTACCCTGACCACTTTCGGCGAGAGCCACGGCCCGGCGCTGGGGGCGATCGTCGACGGTTGCCCGCCGGGCCTCGAGCTGAGCGAGGCGGACCTGCAGCGCGATCTGGACCGCCGCCGCCCGGGCAGCTCGCGCTACACGACCCAGCGCCGCGAAGCGGATGAGGTGCGTATTCTCTCCGGCGTGTTCGAAGGGCTGACCACCGGCACGCCGATCGGGCTGATGATCGACAATACCGATCAGCGCTCGAAGGACTACTCGAAGATCAGCGAGCAGTTCCGTCCTGCCCACGCCGACTACACCTATCACCACAAGTACGGCCGGCGTGACTACCGCGGCGGCGGCCGCTCCAGCGCCCGTGAAACCGCCATGCGGGTGGCGGCCGGGGCGATCGCCAAAAAATATCTTGCCGCTCTGGGAATCAGCGTGCGCGGCTACATGAGCCAGCTCGGCCCCATCGCTATCGACTTCAAAAGCTGGGACGGGGTAGAGGACAACCCCTTTTTCTGCCCCGACCCTGAGCGTCTGCCCGAGCTGGAGGCCTTCATGGACCAGCTGCGGCGCGATCAGGACAGCGTCGGCGCACGCATTACGGTAATTGCCGAAGGCGTGCCGCCGGGGCTCGGCGAGCCGGTGTTCGACCGTCTCGATGCCGACCTGGCGCATGCGCTGATGGGGATCAACGCGGTCAAGGGGGTAGAGATCGGCGCCGGCTTCGACAGCATCGCCCAGCGCGGCAGCGAACATCGCGACGAGATGACCCCCGAGGGTTTTCTCTCCAACCACGCCGGCGGCGTGCTGGGCGGTATCTCCAGCGGCCAGCCGCTGGTAGCGCGGCTGGCACTCAAGCCCACCTCCAGCATTACCATTCCGGGCCGCTCCATCGATATTCACGGCGCGCCGGTCGAGGTGGTGACGAAAGGGCGCCACGACCCCTGCGTGGGCATTCGCGCCACGCCCATCGCCGAGGCGATGATGGCGCTGACGCTACTCGATCACCTGCTGCGTCAGCGCGCCCAGAACGGCGATGTGCATGTCACGACGCCACGCCTGGGGCAGTGCTGATCAGCTCTCCTGCTTCGAATTGTCCTCGGTCAATTGACGCACGCGCTGCTGGCGGCTCTGCTGGCGGTAGCCATAGGTCGCCGCGCGCACCCTGGTGTCACTCTCCAGCCCTGAACCCAGCGCGCCGGCGACGGTCGCCACCGAGGCGGCCAGCCAGGCCAGCGACGGATAGTGCCATGGCGAGATGGCGTGGCCCAGTACCTGCGCCAGGAGCCCCGGCGGCACGAAAATGATCACCGAGACCAGAAACATCACCAGCAGCATGGCGTAGTAGAAGAGCACGCCAATACTCAGCGTGATCAGCGTGGTGAGGTTATAGAGGGTCGCCATCGGGAAGGCGTGGCGGTGTCGCTGCGGTTCCCACAGGCCATGAACGATCACGATCCAGATTACCATGGCGGCCAGCGAGCCGATCATCAGCACCACGAAGCGCCACGGCTCATAGGCGTCGCCCAGCCGCCACAGGCTGGGCAGCAACAGCGCGTAGGCCCCGGTGGCGAAGGCCACCGCGATCACCTTGCGAAAGGTCGGAAAGATACTCCAGGGGCGATTGGCACGCACCATGCCGGCCAGCAGTTTGCAGCGCCCGGTGAAATGCCAGCGGGCGGTAAAGCGCACGCTGACCTGGTCATCGGTCTTCTGTGGGCTGATGCGCTGTATCGGCGCGATCAGCTCCGAAAGTCGCTGCCCCAGCAGATGCCGAGCGTTATTGTTGCGCAGGCCGTGGCGTCGGCGTGCGCCGAGCTGATGCCTGTTGTGGCTCTGCTGGCGCTCGCGCGCCTGCTCGGAACTGCCGTGATGCATCTCGTTGAGCAGGTGAATGACCGCCTCGCGCAGCCGCTTGCGCATGGGTGAGGCGCCCAGCGCCGGCTGCGAGATCAGTGCTACCCGGTAGGCCTCGCTGGCCTCGGCGATCACCAGCCGATTGTTGCGGTAGATGGGCAGATCAGTCACACAGATAACGTAGTCCCACTCCCGGTCACGCCGCATCCGGCGCGCCTGATACAGCATCTCGTCGGTGGACTCCTCGGCGCCGATCAGCGGGTCGGTTTCGCTCTGCACCTGCCATTGATAGCGATTATCAACGTGGCTTTCGAACAGATCGCTCAACTCGTCGACAATACTGGCGACCAGCGCCTCGGGCAGTTCCGGTGCCGGTATCAGGCCCACGCTGAGGGTCGTTGGCTGTTTTTCCTGGCTGTCGCTTTGCTGGGAGGATGACTCTGATGCGTGGGGCATGGGTAATGGGTTCGAGCCTGGGTGTGTGATATGGCGCCTTGAACGAACTCACAGCGTAGCGGCTGTAGCGCCGATTTGCCGGCGATACGTGCGGCCCATGAAACGCTATCGGCAACCCGGGCGGCTGTGATCATTGCCTGCGATGTTTATACTGACAACCCGTCCGGGCAGCATGGAGAGCCCGCTCATGTCGTTTGCAACAGTCGATGCCGCGAACCAGAGCGTACGTCAGCAACGTCTGCTTTCCTGCCTGCAGTGCGAAGCGCGTGACGTCGTCCAGCGGGAACCGCTTTTGAGTGCGCTGTTGCAGCGCCGGCTCTTCGAGCCCGCCGATTTCGAAGGCGTATTGACCGCGACGCTGGCGAGCGTGCTGGCCGAGGATGAACTGCCCGTCGAGGCGTTGAAGGCCTGTTTTGCGGCGCTTTATCCGCAGCATGCCGAACTGGCCGAGTATGCCGCGCTCGATCTGGAGGCGGTCTGCGAGCGTGATCCCGCGATCAATGACCATGTTTCCGTTGTGCTGTGGCACAAGGGGTTTCAGGCGCTGCAGACCCACCGCCTGGCACATGTACTCTGGCAGCAGCAGCGCCGTGAACTGGCGCATCACCTCAACTATCGTGCCAGCAGGCTGTTCGGTGTGGATATTCACCCGGCCTGCTCGGTAGGGCACGGCGTCATGTTCGACCACGCCACCGGCATTGTGGTGGGAGAGACCGCCGAGGTCGGTCACAACGTCTCTATTATGCAGGGCGTGACGCTTGGCGGCACCGGCAAGGAGCGCGGCGAGCGCCATCCGAAGGTGCGCAGCGGCGTGCTGATCGGTGCTGGCGCCACGGTGCTGGGCAATATCGAGATCGGCTTCGGCGCCCAGGTGGGCGCCGGCAGCGTGGTGCTGCAACCGGTCGCTGCCCATACCACCGCAGTCGGCGTACCCGCTCGCGAAACCGGTCGGCCGCGCTGCCCCAGCCCTTCGGTGACCATGGAGCACGGCTGTTCCAGTGCCGAACAAACGCCGGCTCGGCATAATCAGGACGGCTGACAGCGGCCGGGCGATGCACCGTCGAAAGCGCAGTATATGGTGTACGAAAACCTGGCCGGGCGCTGCAGTTGACCGCCCAAATCGCTACGGCGCTTTGGGCGGTATGTAGTGACCGCCTGCTCCAGCGTATGACCCACCTGGAGGGATGCCTGGTAGTACCACGGTGGCGCGCTCGTGCCATCGGCACACTGAAGAAGACGATGCAGCAGTGGGGCAAGGTTATGACCAGTGAGGGATATCGGCTCCTGGCCTGGTAACTGCCAATTTGGCGGCGACATCGCCCCTCGGAAATGCAAACAGATTGATCCTGTATTGTTTTTTTGAATATATTGAATACATTCACCCGCTTTGCTTTGGAGGAGCTGCCATGTCTCGCACCACGCCGCCGACCACCATGACCGTCCGTCTCAATGGCGCGCTCAACGACTTCGTCGCCGCCAATGTCGGTGAGAGTGGTTCGTACGAGAACGTCAGCGAGTACATCTGCGACTTGATCCGGCGCGACAAGGAGCGTGTCGAGCAGGAGCGCTTCGAGCGACTGAGAACCGAACTGGTCCATGCATTCAATGCGCCGGACGACAGCTATCGGCCGCTGACGGCCGCAGACGTCATCGCCCGCAACAAGGCCTGACAACGTGGCTTGCATACGTATCCAGGAGGCGGCCTGCCGGCAAGGGCCTGCAGCCTGCCAGGGAAGCGCTGAATAAATCGACGAGCGAGATGAAGCGCGAGGCGCATGGAACGCAGAAAACTAGACATAACATAGGGTTAGGCGAGTTTTCGACCGGGCTGGCGCATCAGTACCACGCAACGAAGCGATTCGCTCGTGCAGGCATTTATGCAGTGGTTCCTTAGGCAACTTCGGGTACGCCATTGCAAACCAGGTTTTGCCTCAAAAACCCAAAAAAAGCATCTCCAACGCTCCAGAGATGTCATCCTGCTGATCAGCAAGGTTACCAACGCAAGAGCGTAATTCACCTTCGGGTACAGCAGCCATGAACTGAGTGGCCATTACCAGCTCTTGTCCCTCAATACTGAATACAGGATTTAGTCGCTGGGCAGGGGACGGCGCGGAGGATTTGGGCAGCAGTGGCACGACAACCCGGGTGTTCAGGCCGCTGAGAATGTCTGCCTGAACATCCAGCAGATAGCCGCTCCCGCCCTCATTTTCCAGGAGGTCGAAGCGGGCCATCAGAACTGACGGTATCGTGCGAGAGGCAGACCGTTAGCATCAGCGTATGCGTTCGAGCTCGCCAGGGATCTGGCATTTTCTTTCAGCCACTTTTCCTGCTTATGCAGTTTCACAGCCTCAGCGATCCCCGCCTCTGCGGAACGTGAGACATTGATACCCAGGCATTCTGCCTCTTTTAGAAGTGCACTATCCAGCGACAGGTTCGTTGGCTTTCGGGTAGCTTTCGAAGCTTCAGCATTTTGCATGGTTGAGCCCTCCGTTGAGCCCCCTCGGGGAACACGGCATTCAGTTTATGCGCCTATTTTTTGCGCATCAAGATTGCGCAATGGCAGATCCTGTCGCTGACTGGAGGGTGTGAACACTCACGAAGACAGTCCGGTGCAGATGATGACGAAGAAGAGAACGTCCAGAGCGGAATGTTGCCAGGCGGCGGCCTGTCTGTTGGTCGATCACGGGTGACACTCTGAAGGCGACGGCGAGGCCGGGGGAGACGGCAAATCCTGGCGTACTGGTGCACTTGCTTCGGGCTGAGACAACCCGGGCGACACTTGCAGGTACGCAGCAGCGGCTTCGGGAGGGAGTTGTGGAAATCCGCAGGTGGCCGGACGACGCCTGAAAGCGTCGTACCGGCCTGCCGGCAAGGGCCTGCAGCCTGCTAGAACTGCCAGCCGACACCGAAGTAGTAGCCCCAGCCCGTGCTGCGCACGGTGAAGTCGCCGGCGCCGAAGTTGAGCAGGCTGCCGTCGTTCCACTGACCGCCGTTGTGGAAGTAGCGCGCCACGGCGAGAAAACGCAGGTGCGTGAAGGAGTAGACAAAGGCGTTGGTGGCGACCACTGCCTCGTTGGTACGAAAAGCGTTGTCGTCGCCCAGGCTGGAGCCGAAGTCGTAGTTGGTGAAGCCGGCGTAAAACAGGCTGGCGCCGTTGTCGAAACTGGCCAGCGGCAGGCTGTACTCCAGCTGGGCGCGGTAGCCGTCCCATTCGAACTCGTTGCTGGCGCCGTAGTTCTCCCACTGGCGGCGGCCGTAGAAGTTGAACGACACATCCACCGGCGTGCCGCTGTCGATATCGGTCCCCAGGCCGGCGTAGAGGGTGTTCTGGCGGTTATCGCTGTTGTGACCCCAGTCGAAGATCCAGTTGAAGGCGATATACCACTCCTCGATCGGCCCCAGACTCAGGTCGCGACCGCTCAGCTCATTGAGCGACAGTCGCGGCTTGATCTCGGCGAACAGCGGCGAGCCATCATCGAAGGCGCCGCTGTCGGCGGCGTTGCCGATGCCAAATACCTTGGGAACGTCGATATAGCCATAGAGATCCAGCGGCCCCTTGCGGCCGAAGAATTCGTACTCGAGGTAGATATCGTCGATCTGCTGCGGGCCGAAGCGGATGTTCTTGCTGCCGATGACGGTAACGTTCTGGTTGTACCAGTCGGAGAGGTAGGCGCTCTGCGGCTCTTCATTGGTGATCTCGGGGCTGGCGGTCTCGCCCTGGGCAGAGTCGCCGGCGGTTCCCGGCTCGGCGGCCCTGGCACCGTCGGCAGGGAGCAGGGCCAGGAGCGCCAGCGTGAACAGGCCGGGACCGGCTGCGCGGCGGCAAAAAGCGAGGGTGGCGGCGTGCCCGCGGGGCGCGTCACTGAATGTAGCGTTCATGGCGTTCCTTGAGATGTTTTGTGGTTGTTGTTGGGTATTGATGGTGGCGATGCGAGGCGGGCGGCTCAGCAGGGAAGAGACTGCCCGCTTTCGATAGGAGCATTTGCTTCGATGATTTGCAATATTGCGCGCGTCACCGGGTGGCGATGTCGTTGCCGTCGGTTTCGCGGCTCGCCTCCAGCACTTCCAGCATGGCGCGGGCGGCGTTGGAGAGGGTGCGGTGGTCGTGAAACAGATAGCCCAGCGGCCGCTCGATGGGCGGGTGCGCCACATCAAGGCAGTGAATGCTGTCATCCAGCAGGGTCTCCGGCAGTACGCTCCAGCCCAGCCCGGTGCTGACCAGCATGCGGATGGTCTCCAGATAGTTGGTCGACATCGACACCCCGACCGTCAGGCCCGAGCGTTCGAAGGCGTCGGTGACCATGGCGCGGGTGAAGGTCTGCTCGCCGGGCAGTACCGCATCGAACTCGGCCAGCGCCGCCAGTGACAGCCGGGTGCCGTGGGCCAGCGGGTGGTCCGCGGCGCAGACGAAGTGCAGCCGGTCGACCCACAGCGGTGCGGCGGTGATGTGCACCGGCGTCTGCGGCGCCATGGTGGCCAGTGCCAGCTCCAGCGCGCCGCTCTGCACGCCTTGATAGGCCTGCTCGGAGTCGAGAAACTGCATGTCGAGACTGACCTCCGGCCAGCGCTTGCGGTAGCGCGCCAGTACCGGCGGCAGCCGGTGCAGGCCGATGTGGTGGCTGGTAGCCAGTGAAAGCCGGCCGTGTACCCGGCCGCTCAGATTGGTCAGCGCCCGCTGGGTGTCTTCGAACATGGCGAGAATCTGCCGCGCCCGCGGCATCAGGGTGTGGCCCGCTTCGGTGAGCGTGATGCGCCGGCCGATGCGGTCGAAAAGAGGGGCATCGATGCGGCTTTCAAGCGCGGCGATGCGCTTGCTGATCGCCGACTGGGTGAGAAAAAGCCGCTCTGCCGCCTGTGAGAAGGAGCCGCTGTCGGCTACCGCGACAAAGGCACGAAGGCTGTCGGTATCCATGGGCTGTGCCTTTGGCTATTCCAAAATGGAATGAGAAGTATGAATATCATGAATTGCTTTCATGGTAAAGGCGGGCGTAGAGTAGGCCTTACATAGAAAGAGGTCGCGCCTGGCGGGCGGCTTCGACGAACCGTGACAAGGCCCGGCGACGGGCAAGGAGTGGCACAACATGGCGGGCCGGACCCTCTACGACAAGCTGTGGCAATCGCATCTGGTATCGAGCCGCGAGGATGGCACCTCGCTGATCTATATCGACCGTCACCTGCTGCACGAAGTGACCTCGCCGCAGGCGTTCGAGGGGCTGCGGCTGGCCGGCCGTCGGCCGTGGCGCATTGATGCCAACATCGCCACCGCCGACCACAACGTGCCGACCTCGGCGAAGGAGCGCAGCGCGGGCATCGCCGGTATCGAGGATGATGTCTCGCGTATTCAGGTGCAGACGCTGGATGACAACACCACCAGCTTCGGTATCGAGACCTTCGGTATCAACGACGTGCGCCAGGGTATCGTGCATATCATCGGCCCCGAGCAGGGTGCCACGTTGCCGGGCATGACGGTGGTGTGCGGCGACTCGCATACCGCCACCCACGGCGCTTTTGGGGCACTGGCCCACGGTATCGGCACCTCCGAGGTCGAGCACGTACTGGCCACCCAGTGCCTGATTCAGCGCAAGATGAAGAACATGCAGGTGCGCGTGGAGGGCAAACTTGCTCCCCATGTCACCGCCAAGGATATCGTGTTGGCGATTATCGGCAGGATCGGCACCGCCGGCGGCACCGGCTATGCGCTGGAATTCGCCGGCAGCGCGATTCGTGATCTCTCCATGGAAGGCCGCATGACGATCTGCAACATGGCGATCGAGGGCGGTGCCAGGGTGGGACTGGTGGGGGTCGATCAGACCACCATCGATTACGTCGCCGGGCGCCCCTTCGCGCCGCGGGGCACTCAGTGGGACGCGGCGGTGGAAAGCTGGCGTGAGCTGGTTTCCGACGAAGATGCCGTCTTCGACCGGGTGGTCACGCTGGACGCCGCCGCCATCGAACCCCAGGTCAGCTGGGGCACCAGCCCCGAGATGGTAGTGGGCGTCCACGAGCGAGTGCCCGACCCGGCCGATGCTGCCGATGACACCGCGCGCCGCGGCCTCGAAAGGGCGCTTGAGTACATGGGCCTGAGCGCCGGTCAGAAAATGACCGACATTCGCCTCGATCGCGTCTTCATCGGCTCCTGCACCAACGCGCGTATCGAGGACCTGCGCGCCGCTGCCGCCGTGGTCAAGGGGCGCCGAGTGGCGTCGAGCCTCAAACAGGCGATGGTGGTGCCCGGCTCCGGGCTGGTCAAACGTCAGGCGGAGCAGGAGGGGCTCGACCGCATCTTCCTCGATGCCGGCTTCGAGTGGCGTGAAGCGGGCTGTTCGATGTGCCTTGCCATGAACGCCGATCGACTGGGCGCCGGTGAGCACTGCGCCTCGACCTCGAACCGCAACTTCGAGGGGCGCCAGGGCTACGGCGGCCGCACGCATCTGGTGAGCCCGGCGATGGCGGCGGCCGCGGCCATCGAAGGCCACTTCGTCGACGTGCGAAGTTATGACTATGATCGCGCCGATGCGATGAGTGCCTAAGGAGACCAGACGATGAAAAAGTTCGAACGCCTGCAGGGTCTGGTCGCGCCGCTGGATCGCGCCAACGTCGACACCGACCTGATCATACCCAAGCAGTTTCTCAAGTCGATCAAGCGCTCCGGCTTCGGCCCCAATCTGTTCGATGAGCTGCGCTATCTCGACGAGGGCTACCCGGGACAGGACTGTGCGCAGCGCCCGCGCAACCCCGACTTCGTGCTCAATCAGCCGCGCTACGAGGGCGCCAGCGTGCTGCTCGCGCGACGCAACTTCGGCTGCGGCAGTTCCCGCGAGCATGCGCCCTGGGCGCTGGAGGACTTCGGCTTTCGTGTGATTATCGCGCCGAGCTTTGCCGATATCTTCTTCAATAACGCCTTCAAGAACGGCCTGTTGCTGATCACGCTCGATGACGACACCGTCGAGCAACTGTTTCAGGCGGTCGAGGCCACGCCGGGCTATCGCCTTGATGTCGATCTGTCCGCACAGCGGATTCACCGCCCCGACGGCGACATCATCGCCTTCGAGGTGGACCCCTTCCGCAAGTACTGCCTTGAAAACGGACTGGATGATATCGGCCTGACGCTGACCGACAACTCTGAGGCCATTCGCGAGTTCGAAACCCGTCATCGTGCTGCCCAGCCCTGGCTGTTTCGCGATGCATGAGACGCGCTCGGAAAAGAACCACAGCGGCGTTGTCGAGCGACAGTTCGGCGAGCAGGCCGTAGCCTACCTGAGCAGCAGCGTTCACGCCGAAGGCCAGGAATTTGATCAGCTGCGTGAGCGTCTCAAGGGGTTGTGTCATGCCCGAGTGCTCGATCTTGGCTGTGGCGCCGGTCACGTAAGCTTCAGGGTTTCCGATCTGGCTGATGAGATCGTCGCCTATGACCTGTCGCCACGGATGCTTGAAGTCGTGGCCGGGGCGGCTGCCGAGCGCGGGCTGGACAATATCCGGACGGTGCAGGGCGTTGCCGAGGCGCTGCCTTTTGCCGATGACAGCTTCGATATGGTGTGCAGCCGTTTCTCTGCCCATCACTGGCGCGATGTCGGGCTGGCACTGCGTGAAGCCCGGCGCGTTCTGAAGCCCGGCGGCGTGGCGGCATTCATTGATGTGACGGCCTCCGAGCAGCCGCTTTTCGATAGTTTTCTGCAAACGGTCGAGATGCTGCGCGACACCAGCCATGTTCGCGATTACGCCCCGAGTGAATGGGCGCAGATGGTCGGTGAGGCCGGGCTTGTCATGACATCCAGCACGCGTCAGCGCCTGCGGCTGGATTTCGAGACATGGATTGCGCGTATGCGCACCCCTGATGTGATGCGCGCTGCGATTTTGCACCTTCAGGGTCAGGTCGGTCAGGAAGTGCGTGATGCCTTCGAGATCGCTGATGATGGATCGTTCACTACCGATATGCTGGTGCTCTGGGCCACCAGGGAGCCGTTTTAAGGAAAACACATGAGCAAGAAGATTCTGGTACTGCCCGGCGACGGCATCGGCCCGGAGATCACCCGCGAGGCGCGGCGCCTGCTGGAAGCCTGCCGCCATGAGGGGCTGGATATCGCCATCGACGAGGCGCCGGTGGGCGGTGCCGAAATCGACCGCTCCGGCGTGCCGCTGGCCGCGGACACCCTGGAGCGTGCCCGGGCCGCCGACGCCGTGCTGCTCGGCGCCGTGGGCGGGCCGCAGTGGGACAGCATGTCGGATATCAGCAAGCGCCCGGAGAAGGGGCTGCTGGTACTGCGCAAGGAGCTGGGGCTGTTTGGCAACCTGCGCCCGGCGATTTTGTATCCCCAGCTGGTGGCGGCATCGAGTCTCAAGCCGGAAGTGGTATCGGGGCTCGATATCATGATCGTGCGCGAGCTGACCGGCGGCATCTACTTCGGCCAGCCACGCGGCCGCGAGACCCGCGACGACGGCAGCCGCTACGGCTACAACACCTACGTCTATGACGAGCACGAGATTCGCCGCATCGGCAGGGTGGCCTTCGAGATGGCGCAAAAACGCGGCAAAAGGCTCTGCAGCGTCGACAAGGCCAACGTGCTGGAAGTGACCATGCTGTGGCGCGATATCATGAACGAGCTGGCGCCGGAGTATGCCGACGTCGAGCTGTCGCACATGTACGTCGATAACGCCGCCATGCAGCTGGTGCGCGCACCGAAGCAGTTCGACGTGATCGTCACCGGCAACATGTTTGGCGACATCCTGTCGGACGCCGCCGCCATGCTGACCGGTTCGATCGGTATGCTGCCATCGGCCTCGCTCAACGAGTCAGGGCAGGGCATGTACGAGCCCTGTCACGGCAGCGCGCCGGATATCGCCGGCCAGGGGCAGGCCAATCCGCTGGCGACGATTCTGTCGGTGGCGATGATGCTGCGCTACTCGCTCGACGAAGCCTCCCTTGCCGGTCGCATCGAGCAGGCGGTGGGCGCGGTGCTGGACGACGGCCTGCGCACTGCCGATATCGCTTATGAAGGTACCACCAGGGTGTCGACCGCCGAGATGGGCGATGCCGTCGTGGCGGCATTCAAAAAGGCGGGCGACCAGAAGTAGTCCGCTGTTGGTCGGCTTTTCAGAATGCACCTAAGCTACCATTTTACTATTCAGAACGGCACGCCCTCGGGCCGTGTCGCATTCGTTCAACGATAACCATTCGGGGTACTTATTCATGTTGAAAACCGGATTTGTCGGCTGGCGTGGCATGGTAGGTTCCGTGCTGCTTGATCGCATGCGCGAGGAGAACGGCTTCAAACGGATCGAGCCGGTCTTTTTCACCACCTCCCAGGTGGGTCAGCCGGGTCCGAACGTGGGCGTCGAAGTGCCGCCGCTGAAGGACGCTTTTGATCTCGAGGCGCTCAAGTCGCTCGATGTCATCGTCACCTGTCAGGGCGGCGACTATACCGGTCAGGTCTACGACAGGCTGCGCGAGTCCGGCTGGAAGGGCTACTGGATCGACGCCGCCAGCAGTCTGCGCATGCACGACGATACGGTGATCGTGCTCGACCCGGTCAACCGCCATGTGATCGACCAGCGCCTCGACGACGGTTTCAGGACCTTCGCCGGCGGCAACTGTACCGTCAGCCTGATGATGATGGGGCTGGGTGGTCTTTTCGAGGCCGACCTGATCGAGTGGATGAGCTCGATGACCTATCAGGCTGCCTCCGGGGCCGGTGCCCAGAACATGCGCGAGCTGCTGGAGCAGATGGCGATGGCCGGCAACGCCGCCCGTGCCGAACTGGACGACCCCGCCTCGGCGATTCTGGATATCGACCGCAAGGTGATCGAGGCGATGCGTGGCGATCAGTTCCCCATCGAGCAGTTCGGCGCCCCGCTGGGCGGCAGCCTGCTGCCGTGGATCGATAAAAGGATGGATAACGGCCAGAGCAAGGAGGAGTGGAAGGGCAACGCCGAGAGCAACAAGATTCTCGGCCTTGCCCCCAATACCGTGCCGATCGACGGTATCTGCGTGCGGGTCGGCTCGATGCGTTCCCACGCCCAGGCCTTTACCATCAAGCTCAGGCGCGACGTGCCGATAGATGAGATCGAGGACCGTATTGCACGTCACAACGACTGGGTCAGCGTGGTGCCCAACGACAAGGAGGCGACGCTGGCCGGGCTGACGCCGGCGGCCGTGACCGGCACCCTTGGCGTGCCGGTAGGCCGACTGCGCAAGATGGCGATGGGCGGCGAGTACCTGAGCGCCTTCAGCGTCGGCGATCAGCTGCTGTGGGGCGCCGCCGAGCCGCTGCGCCGCATGCTGGCACTGCTGGTCGAGCGCCACTGACGCCATCGCTATTGTCGCTGTGATACGGGGCGCCTCGGGTAGAGGCGCCCTTTTTATCGGGCGTTAGAATCGTTGGGCGCCGAAATCATCGCGACACCCGGAGGAGACCGATGCCATCAGGGCGTGCCATAACGTTGTTTGCCGCACTGCTTTTAACGCTTTTGCTGCCCGCTTCGCCGGCGCAGGCGCTGGGAGTGGGGATGCCGCAGGTCAGTTCGGGGCTCAATCAACCGCTGCAGGCGAGGGTGCCGCTGATCGACAGCGGTGCGCTGAGCGCCGATCAGATACAGGCGTCGCTGGCCGATGAGCGGCTGTGGCAGGCACTGGGGCTGTCGCGCAGTGCCGCTACCGACACCCTGCGGCTCGATGTACAGGGCTCGCCGGGGGCGCTTTATCTCCGCATGCGCGGTACTCGTCCGTTTGCTGGCGCCATGCTGCAGACGCTGATCACCCTGCGCTGGCCGCAGGGGGCGATTACGCCGCGCATCACCCTGCTGCCGTCGCTCGGCGCCGGTGGTGGCGACGATACCACGCAGCAGATGGCACCGGCCGATTCGCTGGCGGCGCTGGCCAATCCGCGCAACGCACGCCAGCCGCCGGCGCCACGTGAAGTGAGCCGCGAGCGCAGCAGTGGCGCCGCCAATCCGTCTGCCGAAAGCGGCAGCGCTGCCAATGGCGTTGCCGCTGCCGAGCTGGCTGCGCTGCGCAGCCGGGTCGATGAACTGGAGGAGCGTCTGCAGGCGCAGCAGATGGCGCAGACCTCGCTCTCCTCCACGCTCAGTGCCGGCGGTAGTACCGCCGAGCTGATCGATACGCTCGACGAGCGTCAGCAGCAGTTGGCGGCGCGCCTCGATAGCCTTGATGAGCAGCGCCTGGCGTCGCTCACCGATGCCCCCTCGCCCGCCGGCGAGGCGCCGCCTGCCACGCCGAATTCCGCTGATAGCATCAGCAACGCTGCCAGTGCCGGCAGCGCGTCGGCTGCCACGCCGGACGCTGACGCGGCGCAGCAGGCGTCGTCTTCACCCTCTGGCGAAACCTCGCAGCCTGCTGCCCCCGCCAGCGCGTCGACTGCCGCCGCTGGCGGCTTTCCCTGGCTGTGGCTGGCAGCGGGACTGGCACTGCTTGCCGTACTGTTGATAGCGCTGCGCGCCTGGCGCGAACGCCGTTACCGCCCGGTCACCGCCGACGAAATCGGGCTGGCGGCGTCGACCGAAAAAGAGGGTGACGAGAGCGATCAGACTTCGGCACCGGAGCAGGAGAATGCCGAGGCTGACCGCCGGAGTGCGTCGCGCGGTGGCGCTGACAGTGCCACGCCCAGCCCCGAGGAGACCCAGGCGCAGGCGATACGCGATGAAGCGGCCATCTTCGAGCAGTACGGGCGCCTGGCTCAGGCACGCGAACTGCTGGAATCGGGGCAGCAAAACTATCCGGACAGCGAGATTCTGAAGCAGGCGCTGGCCGCGCTGGCGCTCAGAGAGCAGGAGCAGCAGGCGCAGGCGCAGGCCGGTCAGTCGGCAGCGCCGCAGGAGAGCGCAGCGCGCGCGCAACGGGATGCTAATGAGGCCGAGCCGAGAGCGCCGTCGACGCCCGAGCACGTAGCGTCGGGGGAGAGCGAGGACGATACCGAGGAGCCGCAGGAGCGGGGCGATAGAGTCGATACGTCGAGCAGTGCCTTCTCTCTGCTGACGCCCCAGGAGCTGGAACTGCAGGAGAGTGAACGTCAACAGCAGCGCCGCCCCAGTGTGGATATCGACACTTCCGGCTTGCAACTGTCCGCGCCGGGCCTGCCCGAAGAGCCCGGCACGGGGGACAGGGCGCGTGGCTCGAAGGTGGCGTTTTCCCCCGAGGATACGGATAATGAGCGCCCCGAAAGCGCGCGCCACGGGCAGCGCCACAAGCGCTGAGTGTGCCGCCGCGCGCCGGGTCGTCTCATTGCCTGTTTGACCGAGTGCCATGTCCCTTTTTGAGCCCATCGACGAGAACGAACGCATTGCCGGGCGCATTGCGCTGGGTATCGAGTATCGCGGCACCCACTACCAGGGCTGGCAGCGCCTGCGACACGGCCCTTCGGTGCAGGCGGCGCTGGAGCAGGCGCTATCGAAGGTGGCCGTCGCACCGCTCGAGGTGATGTGCAGCGGACGAACCGATAGCGGCGTTCACGCCAGCCGCCAGATCGTCCACTTCGACTGCGATCGGCCGCGTACCCTCAAGGCCTGGGTGATGGGCACCAACGTCAATCTGCCGCGCGATGTATCGGTGCGCTGGGCGCACCCCGTACCGCTGGATTTTCACGCCCGTTTCTGTTCGCTGGCGCGGCGCTATCGCTATCTGATTGCCAACCAGCCGGTGCCGCCGGCGCTGGACGCCGAGCAGATGATCTGGCACCGCGTACCGTTGGATGTCGAGCGTATGCAGCAGGCGGCGCAGGCGCTGGTGGGCGAGCATGACTTTTCCGGTTTTCGCGCCGCCGGCTGCCAGTCCCGCACCCCCTGGCGCCATGTGCATTTCATCGAAGTGCAGCGCATCGGCCCGCTGGTGGTGATCGATATTCAGGCCAACGCCTTTGTCCACCACATGGTGCGCAACATTGCCGGGGCGCTGCTCACCGTCGGTGACGGCCGTCAGGGCGTCGAGCGCTGTGGCGATATTCTCGCCCGGGGTGATCGCCGCCGCGCCGAAGCGACCGCGCCGGCCCAGGGTCTGCACTTCGTCGATGTCTATTACGACGCGCGTTTCGATCTGCCGCGCGAACCGCTGGGGCCGTCGCCGCTGTGGTTTCGCGGCGAATGGAGCGGCGAGCGCCGCCTGCCGCCGTCAAACTACCGACGCCCGGTCTATCGCGGCGAGCCGCGTCGGCCGTCACAGCCGGACGAGATCCCGGAGGAGGGGCGCCCATGAGAACCCGCATCAAGATCTGCGGCCTGACACGCGAGGAGGACGTTGACGCGGCAGTGGCGCTGGGTGCCGACGCCGTCGGCTTCGTGATGTGGCCTGCAAGCCGCCGTGCCATCACCCCCGACCGGCTGGAAGTGCTGGCAGCGCGAGTGCCGCCTTTCGTTACCCGGGTGGGGCTGTTCGTCGACCAGACGCCTGATCTGATCGCGCGCTGTGCCGGCGCGCTCGACCTGCTGCAGTTCCACGGCGAGGAGCCGCCCGAGGCGTGTGACCTTTACGGCATCAGCTGGATAAAGGCGCTGCGCATGCGCGAGGACATCGACCTGGCGCGTGAGACCGAACGCTTCGCCGCCGCCCGCGGACTGCTGCTCGACGCTTATCGCCCCGGTGTGCCCGGCGGTACCGGTGAGTGCTTCGACTGGTCGCGTATTCCCGCCGAGCTGGCCGGTTCGGTGATTCTGGCCGGCGGGCTCACCCCCGACAACGTGGCGCAAGCGGTGGCACGAGTGAAGCCGCTGGCGGTGGATGTCTCCGGCGGGGTCGAGAGCGCTCCCGGTATCAAGGATCACCGGCGCATGGCGGCCTTTATCGAGTGCGCCTCGAGAGCCGCCATGGCAACAGGAACCCTCGACGGGCTGGCCCCGAGCGGTATCGATGATTGATAATGGTCGCCAGACAAGGCCGTGCCCCGGTGCGCGGCGCCGTTTGATTACCCACCACATGGAATCGTATTTCCAATGAGCTGGCTCGACAAGATTGTGCCCTCCATGGGGCGCACCACCCGAACCGACCGTCGTAACAGCATTCCCGACGGTCTGTGGCGCAAATGTCCCAACTGCGAGGCCGTGCTCTACCGGCCCGAGCTTGAGCGTCATTACAACGTCTGCCCCAAATGCGATCACCATCTGCGTCTCAACGCACGCAAGCGGCTGGCGTGGTTTCTCGACAGTGATGGGCGTGAAGAGATCGCCGCCCGGATGGAGCCTGTCGACCGGCTGCGCTTTCGTGATTCGAAGAAGTACAAGGACCGTCTCGCGGCTGCCCAGAAGTCCACCGAAGAAAAGGACGCCCTGATCGCCATGAAGGGCACCCTCGAGGGGCAGCCGGTAGTTGCGGTGGCCTTCGAGTTCGACTTCATGGGCGGCTCGATGGGCAGCGTGGTAGGCGAGAAGTTCGTACGCGCTGCCACCATCGCCCGCGAGCAGCAGTGCCCGCTGGTCTGCTTTGCCGCCTCGGGCGGCGCGCGCATGCAGGAAGCGCTCTTCTCGCTGATGCAGATGGCGCGTACTTCGGCGGCGCTGGAGCGCCTGCGCGAGGCGGGCGTGCCCTATATCTCGGTGCTTACCGATCCGGTGTTTGGCGGCGTGTCGGCGTCGCTGGCGATGCTGGGTGATCTCAACATTGCCGAGCCCAATGCCCTGATCGGCTTTGCCGGACCGCGCGTGATCGAGCAGACGGTGCGCGAAAAACTGCCGGAAGGCTTTCAACGCAGTGAGTTTCTGCTCGAGCACGGCACCGTCGACATGATCATCCACAGAAACGAGATGCGTGGCCGGCTGGCGCGCCTGCTGCGCAAGTTGACCGCTCGCCCGGCGGCGCCCGTTGACCCCGAGGCGACCCCCGGTGAGGAGAGCGAGTCGCTGGACGGCAGTGCCGCGGCGCACTGATTGGCCATGTCGCGCACGCTGACGCAGTGGCTCGCCGAGCTGGAGCAGCGCCATCTAGTAACCATCGATATGGGGCTGGAACGGGTGGGCGTCGTCGCTGACCGCCTCGAGTTGCGCGATCGGCCGTTGGCCGGCCGGCTGGTTACGGTGGCGGGGACCAACGGCAAGGGGTCGACGGCCGCCATGCTGGAGGCGCTGGGTCGTGCTCACGGCCTGACCACCGCCCTCTACACCTCGCCCCATCTGCTGCGTTATAACGAGCGGCTGCGTATCGACGGTCACGAGGTCGAGGACAGGGCATTGATCGCTGCCTTCGAACGCATCGATGCCGCGCGCGGCGACATCAGCCTGACCTATTTCGAGATGGGCACCCTGGCGGCACTGTTGATTATTGCCGAACACCGCCCCGAGCTGGCGGTGCTGGAGGTAGGACTGGGCGGTCGTCTGGACGCCACCAACGTGGTGGATGCCGACGTGGCGATAGTCACCAGCGTAGCGCTGGATCATGCCGACTACCTGGGCGATGACCTCGAACAGATCGGGCGCGAGAAGGCGGGTATCATGCGCTCCGGCCGTCCGGCGGTGCTGGGTAGCCGCGATATGGTGGCAAGCGTTGGCGACTACGCCCGCGAATTGGGCGTAGCGCGGCTGCTCGCCCCCGGTGATGACTTTACCTGGCACGCCGACGGCGAGGGCTGGTGCTGGCGCTGCCCGGTCGATGCGCCGGCGCGCCTTGAAGCGCTGCCCGACCCCGCGCTGCCGCTGGATAACGCCGCCGCCGCGCTGATGGCGTTCGAGCTGGCCGGCGTCGAGCCGGTTGCCGAGGCCTGCAGTCGCGCCTTTGCCGGTGTGCAACTGGCGGGGCGTATGCAGTGGGTCGGCCGCTTCTGCCTCGACGTGGCGCACAACCCGCACGCCGCCGACTATCTGGCACGCCACCTGGCCGAGCGACCATCGGTCCATCGTATCGCCCTGCTGGGCATGTTGGCCGACAAGGAAGCGGCCGGCGTGATCGAGGCGCTGGCGCCTGTCGTGGACGCCTGGCTGCCGGTCACCCTTGGCGGCGCGCGGGGCCGCGAAGCCGCATCACTGGCGGCGCTGATCGAAGCGCGCCACGCCTGGGTGCTCTATGCTGCCGACAGCCCCGCTGCCGGTCTCGACTGGCTGGTTGCACACAACAGCGAGAGTGAAGTGCTGGTCTGCGGCTCTTTTTTTACCGTTGCCGAAGCGCTCGAATGGCTCGATAGCGATGGTGCCCTACAGGGAGCAGGGAAGCGATGAAATACGGTATGCGCGAACGCATCAGTGGTACCGTCATTGTGGTGGCGATAGCCATCATCGTACTGCCGATGCTGTTTGATCGTTCGGATGACGATAGTGCGCCTTCTCGGGGAACGTCGATGTCGATCGATCAGCCGGTCGAGGTCGAGCAGCGTAATATTGGCGCGCCCCAATCACCGCTGGCCGATGAGGCGGTACAGAATCCGCAAAGCGGTGATTCGACCACCCGCCGGACAAGTCAGAGCAACCAGCTTTTCCCCGGCCGCAGCAGTGATGAAAGCGACGGCGGAGAGCGCGTCAGCGAGGATGTGGCGCGCAGCAACGAGCCGGCGCCCGCCGCCGACGAGGCCGCTCCCACGGCCGGTCAGCGCCAGACGCAGAGCGCACCGAGTTCCACACAGCGCGGCAGCGGCAGTAGCGGCGGCGGTGAAGACCCCATCATGGCGGCAGCCAGTCGCGGTTCCGGCAGCGCTGCCAGCGCCAGCCGCAGCGCTTCCGGTAGCGGTGCTCCACCGGCTTCGGCGGGCGGCTGGGCGTTGCAGGCCGGCAGTTTTGGCCAGTCGGCCAACGCCGATCGGCTGGTCAGCCAACTGCGTGAACAGGGTTTCAACGCCTGGCAGCAGCCGCGCGGCGAATTGAGCACGGTCTTTATCGGCCCCTTTGACAGCCGCGATGCGGGTGAACGCGCCGCCGGTCAGCTGCAGCAGCGTGCCGGTATCAACGGTTTTGTGGTGGAGCGCGGAGCCGGGCAGTGAGCTGGACATGGATCGACTGGGCCTTTGCAATCCTGCTCGGTTTCTCCATCCTGACCGGCCTGGCGCGAGGCTTTATTCGGGAAGGGCTGGGGCTGGCCGCCTGGATCGTCGCTCTGCTGGCGGCGCGAGCGCTGGCCGAGCCGGCGGGTGACCTGTTTGAACACTATATCGGCAGTGCGCAGATTCGGCTGGTAGCCGGCTTCGCTCTGGTGGTTATCGCCGTGCTGATCGCGGCGCGACTGGTCATCCGGGTCGTGCATGCCATGATCGAATGGGCCGGCATGGGGTTTTTCAATCGCCTGCTGGGGGCACTGTTCGGCGCCCTGCGTGGTGCGCTGGTGCTGATTCTGCTGGTAGCGGTGGTCGGGCTGACGCCGTTGCGCCAGTCGCCCGCCTGGCAGCAGTCGCAGCTGATACCGCGCGTCGAACAGGGACGCGACCTGCTGATCGCCCGCTACCAGCAGCTCGATCGCGACGGTGAGCTGCTCGATGAGGCCAACCGTCGTGCCGAGGATTTACAGCAGTCGCTGCCGTCGCGTCTGGGTGAACAGGCAGTGGATCAATTTCAACGCACGCCGCAGAATGGCGGGCAGGGCGGCAGGACGCCCGGCGCCGAACCTGATTCGGCACGGTAACCGGCCGACCGCTCGATAGGACGTTTTGCGGCGTATCGGATCGCCACCGACAGCGAGGGTAGAACTCATGTGCGGTATCCTGGGCCTGATGGCCAACTCGATGGTAAACCAGGCCGTCTACGACGCCCTGACGGTGCAACAGCATCGCGGTCAGGACGCCGCCGGCATGATGACCTGGGACGAAGGGCGCTTTCTGCTGCGCAAGAGCAACGGCCTCGTGCGGGATGTTTTCCATACCCGCCACATGACGCGCCTGAAAGGGCATCTTGGCATCGGCCATGTGCGCTATCCCACTGCCGGCTCCGCCAGCGAGGCCGAATCACAGCCCTTCTACGTCAACTCACCCTACGGCATTGCGCTGGTGCACAACGGCAACCTGACCAACTCCGACCAGCTGGTCGAGGAGCTGTTCAACGCCGATCTGCGCCACATCAACACCAGCTCAGACTCCGAAGTACTGCTCAACGTCTTCGCCCATGAGCTGGGCAAGCAGGGCCACCATCTCGGCGCCGAGGATATCTTCGATGCCGTGCGGCGCGTGCATCGCCGCTGCCGCGGCGGCTATGCGGCGGTATCGATCATCAACGGCAAGGGGCTGGTGGCGTTCCGCGATCCTTACGGTATCCGCCCGGTAGTGTTCGGCAAGCGCGATACTGCCGAAGGGCCGGAGTACATGATCGCCTCCGAGTCGGTGGCGCTGGACGTCGCCGGCTTCGAGATGATTCGCGATCTGGCGCCCGGTGAGGCCCTTTATATCGACCTGGATCGCAACCTGCACACCCAGCGCTGCGCCGAGCAGACCCGGCTGGCGCCCTGCATCTTCGAGTACGTCTATCTGTCGCGGCCGGATTCGATCCTCGACGGCGCCAACGTCTACGCCACCCGCATGCGCATGGGGCAGAAGCTGGCCGAGAAGGTTCACCGCGACTGGCCCGACAACGACATCGACGTGGTCATTCCCATCCCCGACACCAGCCGCACCGCGGCGCTGGAGATGGCACTGCATCTCGACGTGCCCTATCGCGAAGGCTTCATGAAAAACCGCTACATCGGGCGCACCTTCATCATGCCGGGGCAGACGCAGCGCAAGAAGTCGGTGCGCCAGAAACTCAACGCCATCGATATCGAGTTCAATGGCAAGAACGTACTGCTGGTCGATGACTCCATCGTGCGCGGTACCACCTGCAACGAGATCATCCAGATGGCCCGTGAGGCGGGGGCGAAGAACGTCTATTTCGCCTCCGCCGCGCCGGCGGTGCGCTATCCCAACGTCTACGGCATCGACATGCCGGTGGCGATGGAGCTGATCGCCTACGATCGTAGCGTCGACGAGGTGTGCCAACTGATCGGCGCCGACCGTTTGATCTATCAGGATCTCGACGACCTGAAGGCGGCGGTCAGCGAAGTCAATCCGGCGCTTACCGAGTTCGACTGCTCGGTGTTCGACGGCCGTTATATTACCGGTGATATCGACCCCGACTATCTGGCGCGGCTGGAGCTGGCGCGCAGTGACGACGCCAAACAGCAGTCCAGCGGCGAGCATGCGCTGGTGGATCTGCACAATGACGTCGAGGAAGTTGAATAAAGGATATTCGCTTTTATACCGTTATCCTGATAGACCCATGACATGATAACGCTCGCCGATGCCGGCGGGCGCTGTTCGGCCGGGAGCCGCCAACATGAAAGACAATCCGCAGCAGGACGGCAGCCTGCCCGAAGGCCTGCACGCCGACACCCTGGCGATTCGCGCCGGCCATCGGCGCACCGACGAGCAGGAGCACAGCGAGCCGATCTTTCCTACCTCCAGTTTCGTCTACGCAAGCGCCGCCGAAGCGGCGTCCAAATTTGCCGACGACGGTCTGGGTAACGTCTATTCGCGCTTTACCAACCCCAGCGTGCAGACCTTCGAAGGGCGGCTGGCGGCGCTGGAAGGCGGCGAGGCCTGCGTAGCCACCGCCTCCGGCATGGCGGCCATCATGTCGATGGTACTGGGGCTTCTCGAAGCCGGTGACGAGATCGTTGCCTCGCGCTCGCTGTTCGGCTCTACCATCAGCCTGCTGTCGAAGTACTTCGGCAAGTTCGGTATTACCACCCACTTCGTCGAACTGGCCGATAGTGAGGCCTGGCGCGCCGCCATGACGCCGAAAACGAAGCTGCTGTTTGCCGAGACGCCCTCCAACCCGCTCTCCGAGATTGCCGATATCGCCGCGCTGAGCGAGCTGGCGCACGCCCACGGCGCCTGGCTGGCGATCGACAACTGCTTCTGCACGCCGGCGCTGATGCAGCCGCTGGCGCATGGCGCGGATGTCGTCATTCACTCCGCTACCAAATACCTTGACGGTCAGGGGCGTGCAGTGGGCGGCGCCGTGGTCGGAAGCAGTGCACTGATCAGGGAAGTGCACGGCGTGGTGCGCACCTGCGGCCCCTGCATGAGCCCCTTCAACGCCTGGATCTTCACCAAGGGGCTGGAGACGCTGGGGCTGCGCATGCGTGCCCACTGCGACAACGCGCTGGCGCTGGCGCAGTGGCTGGAGGCGCATTCGGCAGTCGCACGAGTCTATTACAGCGGGCTGGCCTCTCACCCCCAGCACGAACTGGCGGCGCGTCAGCAGCGCGGCTTCGGCGCGGTGGTGGGCGTCGAGGTGAAGGGCGGGCGCGACGCCGCCTGGTCGGTGATCGACGCCACCCGGCTGCTTTCTATTACCGGCAATCTGGGCGATCTCAAGACCACCATCACCCATCCCGCGACCACCACTCACGGCCGGCTCTCCGAGACACAGCGTGCTGATGCCGGTATCCATGAGGGACTGATCCGTATCGCGGTGGGGCTCGAGCATATCGACGATATCAAAAACGACCTTGCCCGCGGGCTGGACGTGTTGTAAGCCGTTTCCCCCCTTACCGGCCGTCAGGCCGGCGCTTCGCAACGATCCTGCAAGGCAGGCCGAACGGCCTGCCTTTATATCGTTTATCCGCCTGAACTGGCGCGAGATTTCACTTTGCAGCAGGAGGATATGTGGCTTCAGCCGCAACCAGACAGATGGGCCGTACCCTCTGGCAGCAGACGCTGCCCATGGCAATGGGCGTGGCGGCGCTGTTGGGGTTCAATCTGATCGACAGTATTTTTATTGCCCGGCTGGGCACCCGGCCGCTGGCGGCGCATTCGTTCACCTTTCCGGTGGCGACGGTGATTATCGGCGTGCAGGTCGGTTTCGGTATTGCCATCGCGGCAATCATCTCACGCGCTCAGGGCGCCGATGAATACGAGCGCGCTCGTCGGCTGGGCAGTTTGGTGCTGCTCGGTTGCAGCGCCATCATGCTGCTGTTGATGCTGGGGCTCTATCTGCTGGCACCGGTGATTTTTACCCTGCTGGGCGCTGATCGGGCGCTGCTGCCGCTGATCTACAGCTACTGGACGCCCTGGCTGGCGGCGAGCTGGCTGGGGGCGCTGCTCTATCTGGGCTACAGCCTGTTTCGCGCCCACGGCGAGACCCGTTTGCCGGGGCGCATGATGGTGCTGACCAGCCTGCTCAATCTGATTCTGGACCCGATTTTCATCTTCGGCGTGGGCAGCTTCGAAGGTTGGGGGCTGTCCGGTGCGCCGCTGGCCACGCTGCTGGCCTTTGCCATTGGCCTTGCGGTGCTGGGCGGCCGGCTTGCCGGGCGCCACTGGCTGAGTACAACCGGACTGCTGGACGAGATGCACCGCTCGCTGCGTCGCTTTGCAGGCATTGCACTGCCCGCCATGGCTTCGCAATTGCTGCCGGCGGTGTCGGCGCTGGTTGCCACGGCCGTGGTGGCGCGGCTGGGAGAGACGGCGGTGGCGGCCTGGGGGCTGGCGGCACGGCTTGAAACCTTCGTGATCCTGGTGGTGCTGGGTATGACCATGTCGCTACCGCCCTGGCTGGGACGCTGCTACGGTGCCGGGCGTTGGCAGGAGGTGCGTGCACTGATGAATCTGGCCGCTCGCGTGGTGCTCATCTGGCAGTTCGTACTGGGCCTGCTGCTGGCGCTGCTGGCTGCGCCGCTGGCGAGTTTGCTGGCCGGCAGCGACGCCGTACGTGAACTGCTTACCGTACTGCTGCGCTTTCTGCTGCCGAGCTATGCGCTGCTGGGCATCTGCATGCTGGTGGTCTCGGCCTGCAATGCGCTGGGTTGGCCGCGGCGGGCGGTGGCCATCTCTTTCGCGCGGCTTTTCGTCTGCTATCTGCCCTGTCTGATAGTGGGCAGCTGGCTGGGTGGACTGACCGGGCTGGCGGCCGGAGCGGCGGTCGGCAATCTGCTTGCCGGCGTGCAGGCCTGGTGGCTCTATCGTCGGGCGTTGGGTGAGCGTGGTCGAACCGAAGAGACGACAGCTGCGGCGCCGGTCAGCTCATCAGCCAGTGGGTAACCAGCGCCGTTACGGCGGCGCTCAAGAGCATGGCGGCGATCAATATCAGCAGGTGGTGGCGACGACCGGCGGCATAGTGTAGCGCCCGATTCAGACGCGCCTCCAGCTGCCCGCGGCGCCCGGTATGCCGCGGCGGTCGCGGGGTGAAGTCGTGGGCCGTCTCGCCCTGCCAGTGGGCGGCGTGGGTCAGCCCCAGCTCCGCACGTAGCCGGCCCAGCGCCGCCAGCTCATCGCGATGGGCGTCGTAGCAGCGCCGGTTGGCCGGCACCAGCAGTGTGGTTTCGACATCCTGTTTGAGCGACTGATTGTTGCAGTGCGACAGCGCGCGGCGAATAGCGCGCGGTGACGCGTTCGGGGCGAGATTGAGCCGCTGGTAGAGATCACGCATGTTCGATCAGATAGTCGTAGGCGTCACGGATGCGCTGGAAGCGCTGCGCCGCCAGCGCCATGCGCCGCTCGCCCTGGCCGCAAAAACGGTCGGGGTGATGGCGCTGGGCCAGCCGCCGATAGGCGCGCTTGATGTCATGATGTGATACCGGCTCCTCGAGTTCCAGCACCTGCAGGGCAAGCCTGCGCCGCCAGCTGTTGCCGGGTTCTGCCCGCTGTTCATGCTGCTGCTGTTGGCGCTGTTCCTGCTGGCGTTGCTGTTCGTCGCGCTGGTGCTGTTGCTCGCGGCGCCGGCGTTCGGCCTGCTCGTAACGATACTGGCGCTCATGTGCTCGCTGCCAGCGTCGATGGCGGGCATGGCGGCGCCGCAGGCGCAGTCTGGCGCGTAGTCTGAGTTGCCGGGCGTGAAAGCCACGCGCGATGGCGCGCAGCGGGTTCGGTCCGGGGCGAGGGGCGCTGTTGAAGGCCGCCGCGTGACTATCGGCCGGCCAGTAGCCGTGGCGGCTCGGGTCGCCGGGCGCCTGTGGCCAGCGGCCGGTGATGCTGTAGAAAAGGCGCGTAAAAGCGGCGTTCTGGATGCCTGCCAGATCGGCGACAAGACCCAGCACATGACGGTTGTAGTGGCTGACGCTGCCGCCGCCGGCAGCAAGGCCGATCGCGCGGGTCAGCAGGTTGGAGAGGGCAGTATCGTGGCGCTCCTGGATCAGCACTTCGGCGGCGAGCTGAATGTCTGCCAGCGGCTGCTGGCTGGCGGCGTCGATCAGAGTGTCGAGGGCGCCGTCGTGATCGCAGCCGTGCGCCAGACTGCGCAGATACTCCTGATCCTCGGCGAGGATGTGCGTCTTGTTGACCAGTATCCATGCCAGTATCAGCAGCGAGGCGGTATCCGCCGGCCGGCGACTCTGCAACAGCAGCAGTTCGAAGGGCGAAAAGCGCGCTGACATGCTGGACTCCGCTCGGGCTTGTGCTGACGCCGGGAACAGGGCGGCGGTTCGAGTATCTCCTTGTGACTATAAAGGAAACGCTGCATAAATGCCTACGCGAGCGAATCGCTTCGTTGCGTGGTACTCGAAAACTCGCCTAACCTCATGTTATGTCTCGTTTTCTGCGTTCCATGCGCCTCGCGCTTCATCTCGCTCGTCGATTTATTCAGCGCTTCCTAAACCGATTGCCCTGATATGGGGAGTGCGATTCCCGCCGTGAACGGTCAGTCAGCGGCGGGAGAACAACCGGGCCGGTCAGCGCACTACGCTGGCGATGGCCTCTGCCACATAGTCGAGGCTGTTGGCGGAGAGTCCGGCGACATTGGCGCGGCCGGAGCCCACCATGTAGATACTGAACTCGTCGCGCAGGCGCTTGACCTGATCGGCATCGAGCCCGGTATAGGAGAACATGCCGCGCTGTTCGCCAATGAAGGCAAAGCGCTCCGCGAGGCCATGGGGGCGCAGCGCTTCGACGAAGTCGCTGCGCAGGCCGTTGATGCGATCACGCATTTGCGCCAGTTCCTTCAGCCACAGCGTGGTCAGCTCGTCGTCGGTGAGGATCTCCCCCACCACCGCGGCGCCGTGAGAAGGCGGTGTCGAGTAGTTTTCGCGCGCGGTGATAGCGATCTGCGAGCGGACGTCGAGCATCTGCTTTTCGTTAGCGGCGGCGATCATCAGCGCGCCGGTACGCTCACGATAGAGGCCGAAGTTTTTCGAGCAGGAGCTGGTTACCAGCACTTCATCGAGGGATTCGACGAACAGCCGCACGCCGCGGGCGTCCTCCTCGAGGCCGTCGCCAAAACCCTGATAGGCAAAGTCGATCAGCGGCAGCAGCTGGCGATTTTTGACCACTTCCAGCACCTGTTGCCACTGGTCGGTATCGAGATCGAAGCCGGTCGGGTTGTGGCAGCAGGCGTGCAACAGTACCACGTCGCCTGCGGGGACTTCGTTGAGCGCCGCCAGCATGGCGTCGAAGTCGAGTCGATTGTCGGCATTGACATAGGGGTAGTGCTTGAGTTCAAGCCCCGCTGCGCCGAATACGGCCGGGTGGTTGGGCCAGGTGGGCTGGCTCAGCCAGATGGCACGACCGGGCAGGCTGGTGGCGATGAAATCAGCCGCCAGCCGCAGCGCGCCGGTACCGCCCGGCGACTGGGTAACGCTGATGCGGTTGGCCTCCAGCGCCGAGGAGTCCTCGCCCAGCACCAGTCGCGCAATGGCATTGGTATAGCGCTCGTCACCATGAGAGCCGATATAGCTTTTGGTCTCCTCGCTCTCCTCGAGGCGCTTTTCAGCACGCTTGACAGCGGCGAGTACCGGCGTATTGCCCTCGTCGTCACGATAGACACCGACCCCGAGGTCGACCTTGCGGGGGTTGTCGTCCTGCTTGTAGGCTTCGATCAGGCCGAGGATAGCGTCCCCGGGTACGCGCTCGATATGCTCGAACATGGCTGATGGTGACCTCGTCTACTGCGTGGTGAGAAAAGTGGCCCACGAGAATGCGGACATCGACGCACTGGCCGATGTCTCGCGCTCTAAAGCCGCTGCCACCGATGATGCCATTGCCACCGCCCGACTACCACCGGGCAGTGTATGCCAGGGCGGGTTTCAGCGCGGGGCGTCGTAGCGTCCGGAACGTTTTTTGGAGAACACCACCTGCCACAGCTGCAGGTCGCGGGCGCGGAAGGCGCCGGCGCAGCTGGCCAGATAGTAGCGGAACATACGCTGGGTGCTTTCCTCATAGGGCAGCGACGGCCAGGCGCTTTCGACGTTGTCGAGCCATGCCATCAGAGTGCGATCATAATCGGCACCGAAGTTCTGCCAGTCTTCCATCACCAGCTGATCCTCGGTCGACATGATGATCTGGGCGACCGAGGGCAGCACGCCGTTGGGAAAGATGTACTTGTTGATGAAGGGGTCGGCGCTCACCTTCGAGTTGTTGGAGCCGATGGTGTGCAGCATGAAAAGGCCGTCGTCGGCCAGCAGACGCTCGACGGTCGAGAAATAGGTAGAGTAGTTTTTCTGACCCACGTGCTCGAACATGCCGATCGACACAATGCGGTCGAAGCTGCCTTCAAGATCGCGGTAGTCCTCCAGCACAATCTCCACATCCAGCCCTTCACAGCGCTTGCGCGCGAGCTCGGCCTGCTCCTTCGAGATTGTGATGCCGGTGACGTGAACGCCGTAGTGGCGCGCCGCGTAGGCGGCGAAGCTGCCCCAGCCGCAGCCGATATCCAGCACCCGCATGCCGGGTTCGAGACGCAGCTTGCGGGCGGCCAGGTCAAGCTTGGCAACCTGCGCCTCATACAGGTTGGTAGCCTCTTTCCAGTAGCCGCATGAGTAACACATGGTGTCATCCAGCATCGCCTCGAAGAGGTCGTTGCCGAAGTCGTAGTGTTGTTCGCCGACGATGAAGGCGCGCGTCTTGCTCTGCAGGTTGGTGAAGGTCGTCTGCAGCTGATAAAAGAGCTTCTCACGGCGCGTATGGGCGTGTTCCCCAAGGTTGGCGCGCAGCAGCTTTTCTATAAACTGGTCGATACGTTCGCAGGACCACCAGCCTTCCATGTAGGACTCGCCCAGTCCCAGCGATCCGTTGCGGATAACGCGCGTGTAGAAGCCCGGATTGTGGACGCGAATATCGCAGGCGCGCTCGCCGTTGAGCTGAATACCGGCCGTTTCGAGCCACTGCTGGACCAGTTTTCTGGCTCGTGTATTGGCGTCACTGTTTGCGTTTTCAGCCGTATCGCTGATCATGACTTTCTCCTTTATAAGCGGTTATTCTGTTTGCAACACTTTCGGGAATACGTACGCCCGAAATGCCCGCTCTCAAAGCAGTGCCTGACTTTATTTTCTTTTTCCAATCTGAATAATCTAGCCAATTCGACGGCGTCATGCAGCACTGATCTATTCTGAAATACAGTGAAAGGCGATTTTTTCAATATTTTACAGGAGGTTACGCGATGCAGGTGATGATCGATCTATGCGTGGTGCCACTGGGCGTGGGCGTCTCCGTGGCGCCCTATGTGGCCGCCTGCCAGCAGGTACTGGAGGACGCCGGGCTGAGCCATCAGATGCACGCCTACGGCACCAATGTCGAGGGGGAGTGGGAGGCGGTGTTCGCGGCAGTGAAACGCTGTCACGAGGTGGTGCACGAGATGGGCGCGCCGCGCATTACCACCTCGATGCGTATCGGCACGCGAACGGATCGCGAACAGAGCATGGCAGACAAGGTGCAGAGTGTGTACGCCCTGCGCGGCTCGGGCGATGCGTAGCCTTACCGGTCGAGGCACTGAAACGAGAGCGTGGCGCGCCAGCGATCACCTTCGGAAGTGGCGGCGGCAAGAGCCTCGCTGTCGTCGTTGATGCCGCCTTCGGCGGGCTGTGGTGAAGAGGGGGCAACGATGTCGTCATCGACGATAGCGACCTCACTGCCGATATTGCCCGCGGCACACCGCTCGCGAGCGAGATCCAGGGCAGCGTCGTGCGCCGTTGTCGCATCGAGCGCCTCGGCGCTAACGCTCATCGGCGGTGCCGAGGCCGTCGTCGAGCAGCCGGTCAGCATGGCCGGTATCGACAGCGCACATGCCAGTACCAGGGCAGCGAGTCGTTTCATCACTACCGTTTCCCCGGTGGTCATCTAGAGTATCCCCGTGGTGTTATCAAAGCCCTTCAAGTCGGTCAGCCATTTTTCCGTACAGCGCGTCAGGTGGTCGGTCAGGGCCTCGAGAATGTTGCCCCCCTGGCGCCAGTAGTGCCAGTAGAGCGGTACTACGATGTCCGATTCGCTTTCCAGTTCCACCAGGGCGCCGCTCTCCAGCGCCGGCCGCGCCTGGAGGTCGGGGACCAGGCCATAGCCGAGGCCGGCATGAATCATCAGATAAAACCCCTCGGATGAGGGGCAGAGATGGTGCGGAAAGGGCGAGGTGACGCCCAGATTGGCCACGTAGCGGTGCTGTAGGCGGTCATCGGGGCCGAACACCACAGCCGGCGCCTCGCTCAGCGAAATGCGGTCGACGCCGTTGGCGAAATAGCGTGCGGCAAACTCGGGGGTCGCCAGCGGGCGGTAGCGCATGCCGCCCAGCGGGCGAGCGCGAGCGCCCTGGATGGAGCGCGGCGTGGTACACAGGCAGGCCGCCACTTCGCCGTCGCGCATGCGCTTGAGCGATGACTCCTGATCCTCTATCACCAGGTCGAAAAGCACCGACTGCTGCTGATGAAAGGGCGCCACGGCTTCCGACCACCAGGTTGCAAGGCTGTCGGCATTGAGGGCGATACGCAGGCGCTGTTCACGATCGCCCAGCGAGGGCACATGGTCGAGAAGATCGTGCTCCAGCAGACGTACCTGCTGCACGTGATTGAGCAGCCGCCGACCCAGAGGGGTAGGCGCGATGCGCGGCGCGCGTACCAGCACCGGCTGCCCGAGACGCGCCTCGAGCAGTTTGATGCGTTGGGAAACCGCCGACTGGGTCAGTCCCAGTGCCTGGGCGCCACGCTCGAACCCGACCTGGTCAACGACAGCACCGAGCGCTTCCAGAAGTTTGTAATCGAGCATAGCGCTTTAAAGCCATTAGTTGGATGATAAGTCACTGTCCAGCATCGGTTATAACAGAACCCTAACCGATTTGTATCGCGCCGCGCGGATAACGGGTCACGGGCACGCGTCGCCTGGCGATCAGATAGCCCAGTGACAGCGGTCCCACACGTCCTACCAGCATGGTGACGATGATGATCAGCTGCCCCGGCGCCGATAGATGTCCCGTCAATCCCAGCGACAGTCCTACGGTGGCCAGCGCAGATATAGTTTCGAACAGGATCTCCTCGAGCGTGGCATTGGCTTCTGTCATGGTCAGTGCCAGCACCACCAGAAAGATCATGAAGACCGTCCCCAGCGCCACGGCAATCGCCTTGTTGACGGTGGCGACGGAGATACGCCGGCGCATGATCACCGGTTCGTCACGCTGCTGGAAAAAGGCGCGGGCGGTCAGCAGCAGTACCACGAAGGTGGTGATCTTGATACCGCTGGCGGTGGAGCTGGGGCCGCCCCCGATGAACATCAGTACCATGGTGAAGACTGTCGCGGGTTGGGTCATGGCGGCCGTATCGAGGGTGTTGAACCCCGCGGTACGCGGCGTTACCGCCTGGAACCAGCCCGCCAGCAGGCGGTCGAGGGTATCCGGCAGGCCACCCAGCGTATCGGGATTGTCCCACTCGAGGGTGGTAATGACGAAAAAGGCAACCAGATTGAGAATCAGCGTGGTCATCAGGATCAGCCGCGTCTGAAACGCTAGCCGTGAGAAGCGTCGCTTGTCGCGCAGATCGCCCAGTACGGCGAAACCGATGCCGCCGATAATGAACAGTGCGGTGATGGTCAGGTTGACCAGCGGGCTGCCGACGTCATCCATCAGACTGTTGCTGCGGGTCGAGAAACCGGCGTTGTTGAACGCCGAAATGGTGTGGAAAATGCTCTCCCAGAGCCCCTTGCGCCAGCCGAATTCAGGCACCCATTCCAGCGACAGCAGCACGATGCCGATCGCCTCGGCGACCAGCGCATAGAGGATAACGGTACGTACCAGCCGGCCGATCTCGCCCACCGAGGTCTGGTTGAGCGACTCCCTTACCAGGCTCTGATGCACCATCGGCAGGCGTCCGCCCAGCATGACGACCGTCAGGGCGGCGAAGGTCATGAAGCCCAGCCCGCCGATCTGAATCAGGGTGACCACTACGAGCTGACCCCAGAAGCTCAGGTCGCTGCCGGTATCGATCACGATCAGGCCGGTCACGGTGATCGCCGAGGTGGCGGTGAACAGCGCTTCCAGCCAGCTGATAGGCAGGGTTGCGGCGCCGGGGATCTTGAGCAGCAGGGTGCCCAGCAGGCTGAAGGTAATAAAGCCCAGCAGCAGAATTTCCGGCGGATGCATCTGCAGGATAAGACCGCGCGGTGAGCGCCGCGCGGGAAGCCTGAAACGCGCATTGATCTTCATGCCGGCTGCTCGGCATCGAACTGTTTCAGCGCATCCAGATGGCCGATCAGAATGGCGCGATCGCCGGGTTGCATCAGGGTATCGGCGTCCGGTGAGCAGTCGAGCTCTTCGTCGCGCTTGATCGCCACCAGTCGCGCCGACTCGTGGGTACCCACGCGCACACCGCCTTCATCGCCGCGTATTTTGACCAGCTCGGCGGTGATTTCCACTTCGACCACATACTGGTCGTCACCCAGCTCGATCATGTCGACCACGCTGCGGTGATTGAGACTCTGCGCCACGTGGACGCCGTGGTCGTGCTCGGGATAGACGATACGATCGACGCCGAAGTGGTTGAGCAGCTTGTAATGGTCATCCGATAGCGCACGAACCCAAAGCTCGCGCACTTCGAGGTTGCGCAGGTGCATGGCGCACAGAATGCTGCTTTCGATGGTGCCCAGGTCGATCAGAACGGCATCGAAGCGCTGCAGGTCGAGCTCCTGCAGCGCCCGTTCGTCGCGGGCATCGGCGATCACGGTATGGGTGAGCTGGTCGGCCAGTGCGTCGACGCGCCCTTCGTCGTAGTCCACGCCCAGCACTTCATGGCGCTGATTCATCAGCTCCAGCGCCACTGTCTTGCCGAAGTAGTCGAGGCCGATAATGGCATACTGGCGGCTCATGGGGTCACCTCCGCGCCGTCGAGCGTCCAGCTGGCGCTGACGGTGGCCTCGACACTGATGGTGCCGGGCGAGTAGTCGGCGCTGCTGCCGGCTGCCTGGCTGCGCATGGCACTGACCATCATGGGCCGCATGACCGGTGCTCCCACCTCTTCTACCCGGACGACCTCACCGAGACCTGTGCTCAGCGTATCGGCGATCAGCTGTGCCTTCTGGCGGGCGCGCTCGAGGGCCTGACGCAGCGCTCGATCCTCGAATTTTTCGCGATCGCCGACGTCGTAACGAATACCCTCGAGGCTGTCGACGCCGGTGGCAAAGAGGGCATCCAGCGTCGTCGGCAGGCGCGAAAGCTCGCTCAGTTCGATATCGAAACGGCGCTCGATCACCAGCCGTTCGCTCACCGGCGTTGCATCGGCGGCGCCGTTGTCGTTACTGCGGCTTTCTCGCTGCACGCTGATGCTGCCGGCGCTGATGGCGGAGGGCTCGATCCCCTGATCCCGCAGGCTGTCGAGCAGTTTGCTGCTGCGCGCTTCGAGTCGCTGGCGTGCCTCGTCAAGGGCGCTGTCGCGGCGCTCGTCGCCGCTGCGCCAGGGGGTGGTTTCGCGCAGCACGGCGCCGATATTGGCACGATCGGGCATGACATCAAGACTGGCCTGACCCTGCACATCGACGCTATGCGGCGGCTGTGGCGGTGAGGGTGGTGTTTCGGCACGCACGGCAAGTGCCGGTAGCATCAGTAGTGCAGGCAATATAAAACGAACAGCAGGGGGCATTCAGTAAACTCCGAACGGCGATGCAGGCCCTTGGCAGGCAATGCGGGTTGATCTGACTCCGATAGTAAAAAGGGCGTTGGCGGCCGGTGCAACTATCGATGCCTTATTGGGCGTTATGCACCGCGGTTTGCGTCGCGCCGGCCTGCGCCGCATTATGCCCGCTGGCTCGCCGAAACGGCATTGGACAACTCCGAGGACAGTCAGCACTCATGCAGTTGGTATTGAAATGGTGTGTCGGCGCCGCCCTGGCGGCGTTGGTGACGACGGCCCACGCAGACATCAGCGTGGAGGATATCGAAGGGCGCCATGTGACGCTCGAGGCGCCGGCCGAGCGTATCGTACTGGCCGAGGGGCGTCAGCTTATCGCCCTGTCGCTGCTGGATGACAACCCGGCCCATTGGCTGGTGGGCTGGGGCAGCGACCTCAAGCGTTACAGTGCCCTCTACGACATTTATCGCCAGCGTGCGCCCGAGCTCGATGCACTGCCGATTGTCGGCGATGGCCCCGGGCCTGCGGGCATCTCCACCGAGACGATCATCTCGCTCGATCCCGATGCCGTAGTGCTGAGTCGCTCCCAGGTGCCGCCGTCCCAGGCGCAGCCGCTGCTTGCGCGGCTGGAGGCGGCCGGCATTCCGGCGCTGTTCATCGACTTCGCCACCGATCCGCTGGATGACACCGTGCCCAGCATGCGAACCCTGGGGCAGCTACTGGGGCGCGAGGATCAGGCGCAGCGCTTTATCGATATCTACACGGCGCGCCGCGATGCGGTGCTCGATGATATCGAAGATGACGCCGGCAGTGACGGCCCCAGCGTGATGATCGAAACCCACGCCGGCATGACCGAGTGCTGCAACTCGCCGGGGCAGGGCAGCTTTGATCACTTCGTGCGTCTGCTGGGCGCCGACAATATCGGCGCCGACGTGCTCAAGGGCAAGAGCGGACGCCTCGACCCGGAGTACGTGCTGACCCGTGACCCCCAGGTCTATATCGCCACCGGCGGCAGCTATCTGCGCGACGTCGGCGGACTGGTGCTGGGCCCGGGGGTCAGTGAGGAGGAGGCGCGGCAGTCGCTCGAACATGTTCTCCAGCGGCCGCTGATCAGCCACCTGAGCGCCGTCGAGCAGGGGCGGGTGCACGGTCTTTATCACCATCTGATCAATACGCCGCTCAACGTGGTGGTGCTGGAGAAGCTGGCGCAGTGGCTCCATCCCGGGCGCTTTGCCGATATCGACGCCGATGAGACGATGGCGACGTTCAACGCCGATTATCTCAGCGATCCGCTGACCGGCACCCTGTGGGTGGATCTGCAACCCGGCGACTAGCCGCCGGGCGTTTTACGCCGGTTCAGTAATCCAGCCCGCGCCGCGCTTTCAATCCGTTATTGAAGGCGTGGCGCGTCTCCTGCATCTCGGTGATGGTATCGGCCATCGCCAGCAGTTCGCGATGGGCGTTGCGGCCGGTGACGATCACGCTCTGCTCACGGGGGCGATTCTCGAGTGCCTGCCTGACCGCTGCCATCTCCAGGTAGCCGAACTTGAGCATGTAGGTGATCTCGTCGAGCACCACCAGGTAGCAGTTCGGATCGGCCAGCATGCGCGCGGCTTCCTGCCAGACCTGCTGGCAGGCGGCGCGGTCGCTGTCGCGATTCCGGGTATCCCAGGTGAAACCGGTGGCCATGATCGCCACCTCGAGATTGTCATCCGCTTCCAGCCGCGCTCGTTCGCCGCACTCCCACTCGCCCTTGATGAACTGCAACACGCCGACCCGATAGCCGTAGCCCAGCGCCCGCGTCACGGTGCCCCAGGCGGCGGTGGTCTTGCCCTTGCCGTTACCCGTGAAGATCAGCAGCTGGCCGCGCTCCTCGTCGGCGCCGGCGACGCGCTCATCGACGTGCGCCTTGAGCTGTTCCATGGCGCGCCTGTGGCGTGTCTGACGCTGTTCATCACTCATCGTTGGCTCCTGAATGGCGCTTACAGCGCCAGGAAAAGCCCCGCCAGCGAGGCGCTCATCAGGTTGGAGAGGGTGCCGGCCAGCACCGCCTTCGGCCCCAGCCGGGCCACGTCGCCGCGCCGTGACGGCGCCAGCACCGCCAGTCCGCCAAGCAGGATGGCGATCGACGACAGGTTGGCGAAGCCGCACAGGGCGAAGGTGATGATGGCGCGACTGTGCTGGCTCAGCTCGCCTTCGAAGCCGGTCAGCGCCGAAAAGGCGACGAACTCGTTGAGCACGATCTTCTGGCCGATGAAGCTGCCGGCGGTAATCGCCTCCGACCAGGGCACGCCGATCAGAAAGGCGACCGGCGAGAAAAGATAGCCCAGAATCAGCTGCAGGGTCAGCTCGCCATGGCCGAACAGCCCGCCAATGCCGCCGAGAATGATGTTGGCCAGCGCGATCAGACTGATGAAGGCGAGCAGCATACCGCCCACGTTGAGCGCCAGCTGCACACCGGTGCCGGCGCCGGTGGCGGCGGCTTCGATGACGTTGGCGGGAGGCTCCTCGTCGGCGATCGAAACGTCGCTGTCATGTGCCGGAGCATCGGTTTCGGGAATGATCAGCTTGGCCATCAAAAGTCCGCCCGGGGCGGCCATGAAGGAGGCAGCGATCAGATACTGCAGATTGACGCCCATGGCGGCATAGCCCGCCAGCACGCTGCCGGCGACGCTGGCCAGCCCGCCGACCATGATCGCGAACAGCTCCGAGCGGGTCATGCTGGCGATAAAGGGGCGCACCACCAGCGGCGCCTCGGACTGGCCGACGAAAATATTGGCGGCCGCGGAGAGCGACTCGGGTCGGCTGGTGCCCATCAGCTTGTAGATGGCGCCACCCAGCAGTTTGATCACCAGCCGCATCACGCCGAGATAATAAAGCACCGACATCAGCGAGGAGAAGAAGACGATGATCGACAGCACCTGAATGGCGAAGATGAAGCCAGTATCGCCGCCGGCCAGCGAGCCGAAGATAAAGTTGATGCCGGCTCCGGCGCTGTCGATCACCGCCTGTACGCCACGCGATATTGCCAGCAGAATCTGCTGTCCGGCCGGCAGGTAGAGCACGAAAAGGCCCAGCCCCGCCTGCAGCGCAAAGGCCCAGACGACGGTGCGCAGTCGTATTGCGCGGCGTTTTTCGGAAAAGGCGAGCGCTACGGCCAGCACGAAAACGATGCCAACCAGACCCATTACGATCTGCATGGTTGTTGTCTCCCGGTCTCTGTTTGTTGATTGTGCCAGGTAGGTGTTGAGGAGGCGGTTGCTCTCCGTGCCGACAGCAGGATGCCGTGGCGAGAAAGCAGCGGCCTACCTTATCAGATCGAATTTACGGCGCGGAACGCTTTTTTATCGGCAGCAGGAAAAATGACAGGTCGCGCCCTGTATCTCGAGCGAGCGCCCCTGGGCGCTCGCTCGGTACCTCAGGAGGGCAGCCGGTCGGGGTTATGGCTATCGCCGTTGTCGGGCGTGACGCGCTGGCCGTCGAGGGCGCGCTGCTGTCGCTCGTCGGGGGCCATCGCCGGTGAATCGGGATAGATCAGGCTGACCAGCCGCTCGCCGGAGCGCACCGTCAGCTCGTTGGCGGTGTGCAGTACCCGCAGCCGGTTGTTGGCGGAAATGCAGAACAGCGGCATCAGGCGGCTGTTATGAATACGGCGATACTCATCGAGCGTGAAGCTGTCGGTGATGCGTGCCACCCGCAGCTCGGCGCCGTTGGCGATCAGGCTGGCGAGATGGGCGAAGGTCGCCTCCTCGCTGAACAGCCTTGGCAGGTGGCCCAGCGCCCGGTCCTGCTGACGCTTGGCGTTTTTACCGGGCTCCTCGGCAAGGCGAAAGACATTGCCATGGCCCAGGTTGTGCTCGAAGTGCAGGGCGGCGAGGTTATTCAGCTCGCGGTAGGGCGACAGCGGCAGCAGCCGGCCGATACCCGTCATCTCCAGATGCTGCACGGCGTGCTCGGAAAGCGGATTGCCGTAGTAGACCGGCAGTCCTGCCATGCGCGCTTCCTGTACGGCGTCCCAGCTGGTGTCGGTCAGTCGTACCGTCCAGCCCAGCGCCATCAGCTCGCCGGCGATGGCGCGCGCCACCGGATTGGCACCGATGATCAGAAAGCCGGTGGGTTCCGGCTCGTTGACGCCCAGCGCCTTGACGATGGGGCGCGAGAACAGGCTCTGAATCACCACCGTGCCGATGATCACCAGAAAGGTGATCGGCACCAGCATATCGGCCCCTTCGACACCCGCCTGCTCCAGTTTGATGGCAAACAGCGAGGCGACCGCGGCCGCCACGATACCGCGCGGCGACAGCCAGGCGAGCAGTGCCTTTTCACGCCAGTGCAGTCCGGTACCGAGAGTGCAGACCCAGACCGTGATCGGACGGGCGATAAACATCAGGATGGCGAGAAACAGCCAGGCGGGCCAGCTGATGGTAGCCAGCTGTTCCTGAGTGATACGCGCCGCCAGCAGAATGAACAGTCCCGACACCAGTAAAACCGTCAGCGTCTCCTTGAACTCGATGATGGGACGCACCGGCAGGCCGCGCATGTTGGCCATCCAGATGCCCATCACGGTGACGGTCAGAAGTCCCGACTCCTCGAACAGGACGTTGGAGCCGGCGAACAGGGTCAGCATGATCATCAGGGTGCCGAAGCTGTGCATGCGCTGCGGCAGCCAGTGATGGCGCAGCACCAGCCCCCACAGCCAGCCGCCCAGCGCGCCGAGGCCGAACCCCACCGCCATCGCCTTGCCGAACATCAAAAAGGTGTGGGACATGGCGCCGTTTTCCTGTCCCAGCGCCACGAACTCGTAGACCAGTACCGCCAGCAGGGCGCCCACCGGATCGACCAGGATGCCCTCCCAGCGCAGAATCTGGGTCAGGTTGCCCCTGGCGCGCAGCGTCTGGAGCAGGGGAATCACCACCGTCGGGCCGGTGACGACCAGCAGACCGCCCAGCACCGCGGCGATCTCCAGCGGCATGGCCAGCAGCCACCAGGCGGCCAGGGTGCCGATGATGGCGGTAATCACCACTCCCCAGGTGATCAAACGGCTGACGGTGCGGCCGTGGCCGCGCAGGTCTTCGTAGTTCAGCGTCAGGCTGCCCTCGAACAGGATCACCGCCACCGCCAGCGAGACCAGCGGGAAGAGCAGATCGCCGAGAATGGCGTCGGGATCGAGCCAGCCGGTCACCGGGCCGGCAATCATGCCGACGATCAGCAGCGGCAGGATCGCCGGCAGATGGACGCGCCAGGCGGCCCACTGACAGGCGAGCGACAGCAGGCCGATCAGGGCCAGATAGAGAGCGATATGTTCCATGCGGCGGAGTTCCGGTAGGCGAAAGGTATTGTTGTCCGGTCAACGGCACCCGAAGGATAGCCCAATGTCGACTTATGCATCATTGACGACACTGATTCGGCGACCACAGGAATTTCCTGAAAGCTGCGCAGACTAGCCGCTGCCCGGGACGCATGCAATGGCATCGCCGGGCCGCGACCGACGGCGATGCTAAGCGCCCGTTCAGCTTTTTCGAAAGAGCGTCAGGGGCCGCTCACGCGCTGCTGTTTCAGGTGCTGTAGCAGAGCCTGAAGCGGGTGCCGCAGTTGAGTCCCGGCAAGGCGTTTTACCTGGCTGCGACAGGAGTAGCCGGTGGCCAGCACCCGCTGCTGATCCAGCCGTGCCAGCGCCGGCTGCCACGACTGCGTATAGATGGTGCGCGAGGTGTCGAGATGGCGCGCTTCATGGCCGTAGGTGCCGGACATGCCGCAGCAGCCGGTGGCGACCGTCTCCAGCTGCAGTCCGAAGGCCTCGAAGACCTGCTGCCAGGCCTGCTGGCTGCCCGGGGCGTTGGTCTTTTCGGTACAGTGGCCGAGCAGATAAAAGGGCCGCTCGTCGCGGCTCAGACCGCTCGGGGCCAGCGAAGTGGTCATCGACACCAGCCACTCCTGCGGCAGCAGCACCTGCGGCAGCAGCGCCGGCTCGACGGCGTCGCGATACTCCTGACGGTAGGTCAGCGTCATCGCCGGGTCGAGGCCCACCAGCGGCACATCGAAGCGAGCCAGCGCCCTCAGGTGCGCCGCCTGCTGTCGGGCGGCGCGCTCGAAGCCGCCGATAAAGCCCTGCACGTGCATCGGCTTGCCGTTGGGACGAAAGGGGGCAACAAAGACCCGCACACCCAGTCGCGTCAGACACTCGACAAACTGGCGCGCCACCGGCGCATCGAACCAGCTGGTGAAGGCGTCCTGCACCACGATCACGCTGCGCGCCTTCTGCCGCTCGGTGAGCCGTCCCAGCGAGGTGGGCGTGGCCTCGGCGATGCCCCAGCTTTTCAGCTGGCGGTGGAAGCTGTCGGGCGAGAAGGTGGGAAGATCGACCATGCCGAGGGTGCGCGCCACCAGACGCTGCACCCCGGGTTGTGCCACGACGGCGTTGTAGAGCGGCGCGGCGGGGGCCAGCCGCGGCATCAGCGACTCCAGCCGAGCGATCAGATGATCGCGCAGCGGGCGGGCACGACGGCCGTGGTAGAGCTCCAGAAAGCGGCTTCTGAAGTCCGGCACGTTGACCCGGATGGGGCACTGCCCGGCGCAGGACTTGCACGCCAGGCAGCCGGACATGGCGTCATGGACCTGGTCATCGAAATCGCCTTGCCGACGATAGCGGTTGAGTAATCGGCGCGGCAGTCCCGCCAGCCGCTTGAGGGGGCTCGCATGGCGCTGTGCGTCGGCTTCGGCGAGAACGTCGCGGCCGGCGGCCTGCTCGCGGCGCAGCCACTCGCGCATCAGACTGGCGCGCCCCTTGGGCGAATGCACGCGCTCGCGGGTTGCCTTCCAGGAAGGGCACATGGCGTCGTCGGGGTCGACGTTGTAGCAGGCGCCGTTGCCGTTGCAGTAGACGGCGCTGGCGTAGTGCTGCCACACCCGTTCATCGATGCTGCGATCCAGTTCACCGCGCGTGGTCACGCCGTCGATGGTCAGCAGCCGGGCGTCGCTGTCCGGTGGGGTAGCGATCTTGCCGGGGTTGAGCTGATTGTGCGGGTCGAAGGCGCCCTTGAGCTGCTGCAGTGCCGGATACAGCTCGCCGAAAAAGGCCGGCGTGTACTCCGAGCGGATACCCTTGCCGTGCTCGCCCCACAAAAGCCCGCCGTAGCGCTGCGTGAGGGCCACCACGCGGTCGGAGAGGGGGCGGATCATGGCCGCCTGGTCGGGGTCTTTCATGTCGAGCGCCGGCCGCACATGCAGTACGCCGGCATCGACGTGACCGAACATGCCGTACTCGAGGCCGTACTCGTCGAGCAGGGCGCGAAATTCGGCGATGAAATCGGCCAGCCGTTCGGGGGGGACGGCGGTATCCTCGACGAAGGGAAGGGGCCGCTTTTCGCCCTTCACATTGCCCAGCAGACCCACCGCGCGCTTGCGCATGCCGTAGACGGCGATGATCCGCTCCCGCCCGCTGGCCTGCGTCCAGCCCAGCCGGGTGACCGAGGCGTCGCCGTCGAGCGCGGCGGTAAAGCGCTCGACGCGCTCGGCGAGGCGCTGCTGGTCGTCGTCATTGAACTCCACCAGATTGATGCCGCGCACCGCCGGGGCGTCTTCATCGCCGGCGGGAAAGTAGTCCGCCACGCCCTCCCAGACGATATCCTCCATGGCGAGCATCAGCACCTTATCGTCGATGGTCTCGATCGAGGTGGGGGCGTCACGGCTGTCATCCTCGCCCATCAGCGCGCGGGCGTCGCGCAGGGCGTCCATGAAGCCCGCGTAGCGCACATTGATCAGCGTCGAGAAGCGCGGCACGGGCAGTACGTTGAGCGTCGCCTCGATCACCAGTCCGAGGGTGCCCTCGCCGCCACACAGCACGCTGTTGAGGTCGAAACGGCCATCCTCGGTGCGCAGGTGGGCCAGGTCATAGCCGGTCAGGCTGCGGTTGAGCGTCGGAAAGACCGCTGCGATCTGCTCGCCGCGGCTGTCGATGATCTCCCGCGCGGCGCGATGCACGGCGCCGACCCGGTCGTCGCGTCGGCACGCCGCCTCGAGCTCGGCGTCGTCCAGCGGCCGGCTTTCGAAGCGCTCGCCGCCGACCAGGGCAACATCGAGAGAGAGCACGTGGTGGCGCGTCTTGCCATAGGCGCGCGAGCCCTGGCCGCAGGCGTCGGTGGCGATCATGCCGCCGAGGGTAGCGCGGTTGGAGGTCGAAAGCTCGGGGGCGAAAAACAGGCCGTGGGGTTTCAGTGCGGCGTTGAGCTGATCCTTGACCACCCCGGCCTCGACCCGCACACGGCGGTTGTCGACGTCGATCTCGAGGATACGGTTCATGTGGCGACTGACATCGACCACCAGACCATCGGTCAGCGACTGGCCGTTGGTACCGGTGCCGCCGCCGCGCGGGGCGATGATGATGTCGTGGAACTCGCGCTCGCCGGCCAGCGCCGCGATCAGGCGGACATCCTCGCCGCTGCGGGGATAAAGCACCGCCTGCGGAGGACGCTGATAGATGGAGTTGTCGGTGGCGAGCACCACCCGATTGGCCTCGTCGGCGGCGATATCGCCGTCAAAACCGTGTTCGGCAAGGCGGTCGAGAAACTGCCGGTAGCGCTGTGCAAGGGCGAGCGGCTCGCGGCCTGAAAGAGTATCGGTGTCTGCAATCATGATGGTCACTGGCTGCGGTGAGCGCCCGGGCGGTTGCCGAAAGGGCCTGTGTGCCCCGGAATGGGCTGTCGCCATCGCCGGGGTTGAGCGCATAATGGTGCGCCGCTCGAGGCGTTGTGGTGCAACGCGTGGAAGTAAAGCGTGTTGACGTAAAGTGATGCGATAGTCTCGCGCGGCGTATTTTTTTACAATCGACGAACGCTTTACCGATTCCGCCGCGCGCTCACGCGCCGAGCGGGTTTTCTGGTCACGAACCGACAGGATAGTCATGCTCGATCCCAGACTGCTGCGCAACGAACTCGACAGCGTTGCCGCTCGACTCGCCCGCCGGGGCTATGCCCTTGATGTCGACCGGGTGCGCTCGTTGGAGTCGCGTCGCCGCGAACTTCAGACCCGTACCGAGGAACTGCGCGGTGAGCGTAACACACGCTCGAAGGAGATCGGGCAGGCGAAGTCGCGGGGTGAGGACATCGAGCCGCTGCTGGCGCAGATGGGCGATCTGGGCGAGCGGCTCGATCGCGCCAACGACGAGCTGGCCGAACTGCAGGCGAGCTTCGAGCAGCTGTTGAGCGGCATTCCCAATCTGCCCGACGACAGCGTGCCGGACGGCAACGACGAAGAGGATAACGTCGAACTGCACCGCTGGGGCACGCCGCGCGAATTCGACTTCACGGTGCGCGACCACACCGATCTCGGCGGTCTTCACGGCTATCTCGATTTCGAGCTGGCAACGAAGATTACCGGCTCGCGCTTTGCCGTCATGCGCGGCCCGATTGCGCGACTGCACCGGGCGCTGGCGCAGTTCATGCTCGACCATCAGACGCTGGAGCACGGCTACGAAGAGATGCTGGTGCCGGCCATCGTCAATCGCGACTCGCTGCTGGGAACCGGCCAACTGCCCAAGTTCGGCGACGACCTGTTCCGGCTGGAGGGCGAGCAGGCGTACTACCTGATTCCCACCTCGGAGGTGCCGCTAACCAATGTGGTGCGCGACGAGATTCTCGATGCCGACAGCCTGCCCATGAAGATGACCGCTCACACCTCCTGCTTTCGCAGCGAGGCGGGTTCCCACGGCCGCGACACCCGCGGCATGATCCGCCAGCACCAGTTCGAGAAGGTGGAGATGGTGCAGATTACCCATCCCGACCACTCCTGGCAGGCGCTGGAGGAGATGCGTGGCCACGCCGAGGCGATTCTGCAGGCGCTGGCGCTGCCCTATCGGGTGGTGACGCTGTGCACCGGTGATATGGGCTTTGCCGCGGCCAAAACCTACGACATCGAGGTGTGGCTGCCGAGCCAGAACACCTGGCGCGAGATCTCCTCGGTCTCCAACACCACCGACTTCCAGGCGCGGCGCATGCACGCCCGCTACCGCGAGGCAGGACAGAAAAAGCCGGCGCTGGTGCACACCCTCAACGGCTCCGGGCTGGCGGTGGGGCGCTGCATGCTGGCGCTGATGGAAAACCACCAGCGCGAGGATGGCTCGATCGCGGTCCCCGAGGCGCTGCGCCCCTGGCTGGGCGGGCAGGAGGTAATCAACCTGCCGCAGCAAGGGCCGGCGTCGAGGTAGCGACGACGTTCGATAACAACACGAGCGATAATGAAGCGCTGAATAAATCGACGAGAGTGACCCATGGAGCTGCTTTCACTTCAGTTTGATCCGCGCCACCTCGAGGCTCATCTGATCGGCGCCGGCCGCGACGCCCTGGAGCTGGCCCGTCAGTTCGAGGGGCTCGATCTCGCCCTGACCCTGCACGGCGACGCGATGCCGGCGTTGGCGGCACTGGCCGAGGCGCAGGGCTGGCGGCGGACTGATGAATCGCCCGGTAGCGGTCAGCTGTGGCTGGTGGCCACCGGCTGTCGCGAGCGAGACGAGCAGTGGGTCGAGCGCGCCATTGAGCTGGGTATTGCGGTATTCGCGCCGCGGTTGCCGCAGCGCTCCAGCGTACGTCTACCGCCGCGTACCCGCACGCTGGCGCCCACCGAGTCGGCAGGGCTGCGACGCGGCCACGTGGCACTGGTGGGGGCCGGGCCCGGCGATCCCGGCCTGCTGACCCTGCGCGCGCTGGAGCGGCTGCGGGATGCGGAGGTGATCGTTCATGACCGACTGGTCAGCCCGGAAATTCTGGCGCTGGCCAACCCCGAGGCGCGGCGGCTCTATGTCGGCAAGGCGCGCTCGCAGCACAGCGTTCCCCAGGAGGGCATCAACGAGGCGCTGATCAACTGGGTGCGCGGCGGTTATCGGGTGGTGCGACTCAAGGGCGGTGATCCCTTCATTTTCGGCCGCGGCGGCGAGGAGCTGCAGGCGCTGGCCGAGCAGGGGCTCTCCTTCGAGGTGGTGCCCGGGATTACTGCCGCTACCGGCGTTTCTGCCTATACGGGCATCGCCCTGACGCATCGTGACTACGCTCAGTCAGTGCGCTTTGTCACCGGTCATCTGCGCAACGGCAGCTGTGATCTGGACTGGCACACTCTGGCATCAGCGGGGCAGACGCTGGTGTTCTACATGGGACTGGGAACGCTTGCGACTATCTGCACACGGCTGATCGAACACGGCCTCGCCGCCGAAACGCCGATCGCGCTGGTGGAGCAGGGCACCACGGCCCGCCAGCGTGTGCATGTCGGTACGCTCTCCGACCTGCCGGAGCGCCGTGGCGAGCTTCAGGCGATGCCGCCGACGCTGATTATTGTCGGTGAGGTCGTACGCCTGCATGAGCAGCTTGGGTGGTTTGCCGCGGATATGGCGCGCAGCCTGGGCTGGCAGAGCGGTAACGGCAAACATCCCACACCGCTGTCGCGCGCCGACAGCCAGTAGCCGCGCGGCTTACCAGGGGAGTGCCAGCGCGGGCAGCGATGGCATCGAAAAGGGCAGGGGAACGTTTTGGGCGCCGGCGATGACCAGGCTCAGCACAATCGGGCTGAACAGTATCAGCACCGTCAGCAATAGCCAGTTCAGGCGCTCCTGCCACAGCACGGCGCGGTAGCGTAGATTGCTCGGCAGCGGGTTGGGCAGCGAGCGATAGCCGGGCGGGTGGTCCTGTTCGCTGTCGGGCTCGGATTTTGCAGCGCTCATGACACCATCTGCGCCTCGATCAGAGAGTCGATCAGTACCTCTGCGCCGAGATGAGGGCGGGTCACCCGCAGGAGAATAAAGGCCGTGCGGTGGGCTGACTCGAAGGTATCCCAGGCCTCACCGGGACACTCCAGATAGGCGTCGAGCCAGCGTGCGGCCCACTCCTGACAGGGGGTAAGATGCTCGGGGTAGCAGGCGCCGTCGCTCATATCGACCTCACAGTCCGATGCCGGGAATACGCTCAGTCTATCAGCGCAGGCGGTCATTGCCACTGCTTGTGCTGTCGGGAATCTGACGCCCGCTGTCCGGAGGCTGCTGACGGTAGTCGCGCTGCTGCTGCCTGAGCTGGCGCTGTGATTGGCGCAGCTGTTGCTGAAGCTGTGCGCTGCTACTGTCGGCTGCGCTGCCGGCGTTTTGGGCGCGGCGGCGCAGCTCCGCCTGCTGCCGTTCGATGTCGGCCTGACGGCGCTGAATCTCGCTATGCTGCTGCGACTGTTCGAAACGCTGCTGCGCTGCGCTGTCGGTCTGCGAAGCCGCCGTGGTCAGCGCCGGCAGCATCAGCACCGAGAGCAGGATGGCGATACGGGGAATGAATTTTGTCATGGGAGCCTCCCTTCAGCCTGCTCGGCGCAGCGGAGAGTAGCGATGGTGGAGCAGTTCTTCGGCCATGAGCAACTCCCGGGCGGCCAGACGGAATTCACCCATGGTACAGAGATAGTGGCCGTTGCCGCAGTAGAGTTGATGATGATCGGGCAGCCGTGCCGGCCATTCGAGCGCTACGCCGCAATCGGGGCAGCAGGGTGCCTGCGGCAGTTGGGCATGGAGGGAGGTGACCGATCTTTTCATGATAAATCCCTTTGTCTCTGCGATAAGAGAAGCGTGCGATGGCGTTCCGTGCCAGCGGCGTACAGCATAGTCCAACATAATATGGATGGATAAACAGTTTTACGGTATAGGGCATTGGACCAGGATTGGCCTGCCCGGCTTCAGCCACGGCCAGGCCGTGACGGTGTTGCCGAGAATACGCAGGCCGGGTGAATAAAAAATCGTCGGGAATGATTTTTAACGCCGAAGGCGGTCCAGAGGATGTCTGCCAGGGATGGCGGACATAAAAAATGGCCCCTTGTGGAACCCCGCTGCGATAAAGCGGTCACACTATAGGCAAGACATCCTACCGGGTAACATTGCCCCTCTTTCGAGGGGCTTTTCTTGTATTCGAAACGCGCCATTTGACTGCCCCTGTGCAGCGGTTAGAATACGCCGCACTCGCGGGAGTGGTGGAATTGGTAGACACGCTGGATTTAGGTTCCAGTGCCGCAAGGCGTGAGAGTTCGAGTCTCTCCTTCCGCACCATCTTGATCTACAAGGCTTTTCGACCCTCGATGCTCTCCTCGAGCTGGGCTGCTTGATTGCCGGTGTGACCTGATTGTGACGAGCCATTCAATTCGGTTAACCGCTTCGCGGACCCGGTGCGGTGAAAGGTGTGCGTATCGCTGTGTCATCACGATGATGCTGTGGCCCGGCAGTTCCATGACGATCTTGAGTGTATGCTGTCCGTCATCAGGCAGGAGGTCAATGGTGTCGCGTAAATCATGAATCCCGAGATCCCCGAGGTGTGTGCCGACAGCCTGTGATGTTTTAGCGTTCGGGATGGCCGCCCGGGTTAAAGACCGTAGCGAGACGGCCGATGTCTTTCAAGGGACATCCCGGCGGGGAGGAAGCGTTATGACCAGTAAAGGAACCATCTCCTGGGGCATGGCTGGCGCTGCCCTGGGGGCCCTCGGGCTCTGCCTTGGTAGCCTTGAGCCGGCTCAGGCCACAGCGGGCAATATCTCTGACGTCGCCAAAGTCCAGAAGACCGGCACGCACGAGATCGCCGATGTGCGTAGTTCGGTTGCGGCCTCCATCCAGCGTGCGCGCAACATATCTCGAATCCTGCATCAGGCCATGGTCGATATAGCCGGCAAGCCCGAAGAATACGTGGTAGAGGCTTCAGACTTCACGGCTGTAAAAGAGCAGCTGATCGAAATGGAAGACATCATCGATGGGCTGACTCGTGGTGCTTCAGCTGAAGTTGTCGCCTGTCTGGGCTATGACACTCTGCGCCGCGTTACGGCTGAGGCCCGCTCTAACGCGGCGGGCGCTGAAATGCTGGCCTGGCAGTCCATGAAAACGCCTGACGTTGCTGAAACGGATTCCAACGGTGAAGGTCTGAAGGCGCTCGCGGATCGTTTCGAGTCCGAGCAGAAAAGCCGGCAGCACACCTGGTCTGTCTAATTACGTATGATTGATGTGAGCTTCCATCCGGAAACCGAATATCTGTTCGACGAGGTGGAAGCTGCTCATCCCGGTCTCAAGTCAGAGCTCGTTCAAGGTTTCAGGACATGTATCGAAAGCAATTTCGATGTCAGGGCGCCACGGTTCGGTAAGTTCGACCCCTATTTGCAGCCGCCCTCGGTTCTTTCTGCCGAGCTTTGGCATGTGCATATCTGTATGCCGCCACGCCGTGATTTTGACGCTCGCCGTTTACGATGGGACGAGATGAAATGCCGGACGGATGAGCCTGAACTCGATGCGGCGTTGGTATACGTTCAGGGGTTGATGGATCGGGATGCCTATTGCCTGATAGCCTTCCTTTATCCTAAAGCACACCATAAGTCCAATCAGGATGCCTTTATGAAATGGCTGGCCAGATTGGGAAAGCAGTTCCGTAGAGGTCATTGAATCCCCGCCATAGCGATGACCCAGGCGAAGTGCTGATCGTTGGCGGGCTGGGTCAGCCTTATGAAGGCGGGAGAAACGGCAATTCCCGTTGCGAGCTTGATGAATGAGCGGTAGCTTCAAGGCACTGGCAGCCTTGGCCGCCCGTCTCGAGGCGCTGGCCGGCTGGCTGATGCCGGGGCACTGCCTTTTCTGCCTCGCGGCTATCGAGGGTCGGGCGCTGTGCTGCGATCGCTGCCGCTTTGATCTGCCGCTCAACCACCACCCCTGCCGGCGCTGTGCCGAACCGTTGCCGGAGAGTGCTGACGGCAGGTTGGAGTGCGGCCGTTGCGTCATCACGCCGCCGCAATTCGATGAGGCCTTCGTGCCCTTTCTGTACGGTGGCGGCATCGCCGAGCTGGTGCAGCGCTTCAAGTACGGTGCTGACCGCCGGGCCGCGGAAGTGCTGTACGGGCTGGTCTGCGAGCGGCTGCTGGAGGAGATGGCACGCCGCCGCAGTGCCGGTGCGTTGCCACCCGAGGCGCTGGTGGTGGCCAGCCTGCATGAGGAGCGTGCCCGCCAACGCGGCTTTGATCAGAGCCTGTGGCTGGGGCGGCGGCTATCGGCGGCGCTGGGCTGCCGGCTGGTACCTGCCCATCGCCTGCGCGTTGGCGATGTGCAGCATCGGCTGTCGCGCGCCGAGCGCTTTCGCAATCTGCGTCACGCCTATCGCGTCGATGTGGCGCTGCCGCAGCGGGTGCTGCTTTTCGACGATGTCATGACCACCGGGGCGACGCTGGAGGCACTGGCCAACGCCTGTCGCCGCGCCGGTGCATGGCACTGCACGGCGCTGGCGGCGGCGCGCACTCCCGCCGATCGCATGATCTGATAGCATTGGCCTCCCTGAAGTTTCGGAGTCCGCCATGGTCCACCCCTTTGAACAACTCGACCCCGCCCGTGTCGTGGCCGCCATCGAAGCCCGGGGGTTTCTGACCGAGGGTGAGCCCTTCGCGCTCAACAGCTATGAAAACCGCGTCTTCATGTGGCATGACGTGGAAGGTCGGCGCTTCGTCACCAAGTTTTACCGCCCCGACCGGCTCAGCGATGCGGCGATTCTCGAAGAGCACGCTTTCCTCGAGGAACTGGTGCAGGCGGGCTGCCGGGTCAATCGCTTGTGGCGCAGCGACGCCGGCGAGAGCCTTCACTACCACGACGGTTTTCGACTGGCGATCTTTTACTTCATGCCGGGTCAGGCGCCCGAGCTGGAGCGCCCCGACCATCTTTTCGCGCTGGGCAGTACTCTCGGTGAAATTCACGCCGTGGCGCGGCGCCGGTCTTTTCAGCATCGCTCGGCGCTGCATCCGCACCGTATCGCCAGGGCAAGCTTCGACCACGTTGCCGACAGCCACTGGTTGACCGCCAGACAGCATCGCGCGCATCAGCGTATCGGCCATCAACTGCTCGAACTACTGCCCGATCGCGCCTGGCCTGACGAGGCCTTCCAGCGTGTTCATGGCGACTGTCACCCGGGCAATATTCTGGGTCGCGATGATGACTTCGGTCTGGTGGATTTCGATGACTGCGTCATGGCGCCGGCGGTGCAGGATCTATGGATGCTGCTGAGTGCCGAGGATGAGCCCGGCTGGCAGATGCAGCTTTCCGAGCTGCTGGAGGGCTACGAGCAGCACTGCGCGTTCGATCGCCGTCAGCTGGGCTGGATCGAACAGCTGCGCACCCTGCGGCTGGTACGCTATAGTGCCTGGCTGGTCGAGCGCTGGAGCGATCCGGCGTTTCCCCGCGCCTTTCCATGGCTGGCCAGCGAGCACTTCTGGGACCAGCATCTGCGCATGCTGGAGCAGCAGCGCCAGCTGCTCGCCGAACCCCGTTGGCTGGCGTAGCCGGGTGGGCTCCTGCCATTTCAACTCTCCCATACAGCGCCGCTGCGCCGCGATCGGGCGCCCGCGATACGGACGATGCAATGACTGAGGACATGGAACACCACTACCGCGACATTATCTCGGCGCTGGGCGAGGACCCGAACCGCGAGGGGCTGCGGGATACGCCACAGCGCGCCGCTAAAGCGATGAGTTTTCTCACCGGCGGCTATCATCAGCACCTTGATGACATCATCAACGGCGCGGTGTTCTCCTCGGATACCGACGAGATGGTGATCGTTCAGGATATCGAGCTTTATTCGCTGTGCGAGCACCATATGCTGCCCTTTATCGGCAAGTGCCATATCGGTTACCTGCCGCGTGGCAAGGTGCTGGGACTCTCCAAGCTCGCCCGCATCGTCGATATGTATGCGCGACGCCTGCAGATTCAGGAGGAGTTGACTCGTCAGATCGCTACTGCCATTTCGCAGGCCACCGACGCCCGTGGCGTGGGCGTGATCATCGAGGCGCGTCATATGTGCATGATGATGCGCGGCGTACAGAAGCAGAATTCCAGCATGAAGACCTCCGTCATGCTGGGCGACTTTCGTGATAACCTGCCTACAAGACAGGAATTTCTCAATCTCGTCTACAGTTGAGCGCGAGCCTGGGTGGGAGACTTTAGCGCGTCGCCGCAACGGCTCTTGTCTTGGCTGACAGACAACCAGGGAGCAGGAAAATGGATGGCTTGAACGATCAGAATCTATTTCGGCCCTATGCCTACATCGACGGCAGCTGGGTGGCTGCCGACAGCGGCGAGCAGATCGAGGTCGACAACCCTGCCAACGGCGAGGTGATCGCTCGCGTGCCGCTGCTGGGGGGCGCCGAGACCGAGCGTGCGATCGAGGCGGCCAATGCCGCCTTTCCCGAGTGGCGGGCCAAAACCGCCATCGAGCGCGCCGATATTCTCTACCGCTGGTACGAGCTGATGCTCGAGCACAAGCGGGACCTGGGTCGCATCATGACGCTTGAACAGGGCAAGCCGGTGGCCGAGGCGGAGGGCGAGATCGTCTATGCCGCCAGTTTCATGCGCTGGTTCGCCGAGGAAGCACGGCGCATTTATGGCGACACCATTCCGGGCGCGAAGTCCAATCAGCGCATCATGGTGCTCAAGCAGCCGGTTGGCGTGGTGGGTGCCATCACACCGTGGAATTTTCCCTCCTCGATGATTACCCGCAAGGCCGCCGCGGCGCTGGCGGCGGGCTGTACCATCGTGGTCAAACCGGCGGAGCAGACGCCGCTGTCGGCCACTGCCCTGGCGGCCCTGGCCGAGCGTGCCGGCGTACCGCGCGGTGTATTCAATGTGCTGCCGGGGAACGCCAAAGAGATCGGGCAGACCCTGACGCAGTCGACCCTGGTGCGCAAGATTACCTTTACCGGCTCCACGGCGGTGGGGCGCCAGCTGATGTCGCAGGCTGCCGAGAACATCCAGAAGGTATCGCTGGAGCTGGGCGGCAACGCGCCCTTCATCGTTTTCGACGACGCCGACCTTGACGCCGCCGTGCAGGGCGCGATGGGCGCCAAGTTCCGCAACGCCGGCCAGACCTGTATCTGCACCAACCGCTTTCTGGTGCAGTCGGGTGTGATCAACGCCTTCTGCGAGAAGCTGGCAGCGGCCATGAACGGCGATCTGGTGGTGGGCGACGGTTTCGAGGAGGGGGTCAACATCGGCCCGCTGATCAACGAGGACGCCATCGACAAGGTGCACGACCATGTGCAGGACGCCATCGACAAGGGCGCCGAGCTGATGATCGGTGGCCATCGCCACACCCTCGGCGGCCGTTTCTACCAGCCGACACTGATCAACGGCGCCGACGCCTCGATGAAGGTGGCCAGCGAAGAGACCTTCGGTCCGCTGGCGGCGGTTTTCCCCTTCGAAAGCGAAGAGGAAGCGCTCGAAATGGCCAACGATACCCAATACGGCCTGGCGGCCTACTTCTATACCCGCGATATCAGCCGTATCTGGCGCGTCGGCGAGGGTCTCGAATACGGCATCGTGGGTATCAACGAAGGGCTGGTGTCCAACGCCGCGGCGCCGTTCGGCGGCATGAAGGCCTCCGGGCTGGGGCGCGAAGGGTCAAAATACGGTCTTGAAGAGTACATGGAGACCAAGTATCTCTGTATGACCCTGTGAAGCCTGCACTCGTGAAAGCCTGTAGAAGGAAGGCCCCGCATCAAGCGGGGCCTTCTGCATGTTCGGCAATGGATATTGTAGCGACGGGCGGGGAGTGTAGTCGGTACCTCGGGACATCGAATTAACCGGGGTTGCAAAAGAACGCCTTCGTGAATATATTGAAGGCAGTTATCTTTGTGCCCGGCGCACCATGCCGCCGACGCTACATGGGAGGCCGAAACATGCAGTCTCGAACGTCTCTGGCACCGCTTCTGCTGGTTATGACGATGGCGGTGGTCTATTCGATCAGCCGCGATCCGGCGCTCTCCGCGATCGCCACACTGGTGCTGGCCCCCTTGCTGGTCGTCGCCGCCAGGGCGCTGACGGCTCTGGCCTGTCGCAGCACACGCAGCAGCGCGCAGCGCACCACGCCAGGCGGTCGTCACGACCCGGAAAGCGCGCCCCATTTCATTCCCTGCGCTTTCTGCCGCGAGCCTAGACGATGCCAGCCGCGCCGCGATTGACGACTTTTTTACCGCAGCAGGGCGCATTGCAAAAGGGCCGCCATCCCAACGAATGGCGGCCCTTTTTGTGGTGCGCCAGGCAGGCGGGCACCTTCGGGCCGCCTGCGGCGTCAAAAATCACTACAGCGCGCTGTCAGTGCCGGAAGTGGCGCATGCCGGTGAAGACCATGGCGATATCGGCCTCGTCGGCGGCGGCGATGACCTCCTCGTCGCGCATCGAACCGCCCGGCTGAATGACGGCACGGATACCGGCGGCAGCGGCGTTGTCGATGCCGTCGCGGAAGGGGAAGAAGGCGTCCGAGGCCATCACGCTGCCGCTGACCTCAAGGCCCGCCTGTTCCGCCTTGATGGCGGCGATGCGCGCCGAGTTGACCCGGCTCATCTGGCCGGCACCGACACCCACGGTCTGGCCGTCGCGGGCATAGACGATAGCGTTGGACTTGACGAACCTGGCCACTTTCCACGCAAACAGCAGATCGGCAAGCTCCTGCTCGGAGGGCGCGCGGCGGGTCATCACCCGGAGATCGTCGGCGCCGACCATACCGTCGTCGCGGGACTGCACCAGCAGCCCGCCGGAGACGCGCTTGAGGTCAAAGCCGCCATCGCGCTCTCCGCTGCCCTCGCCGCAGGCGAGCAGGCGCACGTTTTTCTTTGCCGACACCGCTTCACGAGCCTCTGCGCTGATACGCGGGGAGATAATCACTTCGACGAACTGACGCGCGACGATTGCGCGTGCGGTGTCACCATCCAGCTCGCGGTTGAAGGCGATGATGCCGCCGAAGGCTGATTCACTGTCGGTGGCGAAGGCGAGTTCATAGGCGCTTTTGAGCGTGCCGTCACGGCTGATGCCGACACCGCAGGGGTTGGCGTGCTTGACGATCACGCAGGCGGTATCGTCGAAGGCGCGCACGCAGGCCAGGGCGGCATCGGTATCGGCGAGGTTGTTGTAGGAGAGCGCCTTGCCCTGCAGCTGTTCGGCAGCGGCGAGGCTGCCCGCCGCCGGGTCGCGCTCGGTATAGAAGGCCGCCTGCTGGTGGGGGTTCTCACCGTAGCGCAGCTGTGAGCGCTTGTGGTACTGGGTCGACCAGGTACGCGGCAGCGGCGCGCGGCCGTCGTCGCCGCGCTTTTCCACCAGCCGGCCCAGCCAGGTGGCAATAGCACTGTCGTAGCCGGCGGTGTGCTCGAATGCTTTGACCGCCAGGTCGAAGCGCAGCTCGGGGTCGACGATGCCCTTGCTCTCCTCCAGCGAAGCGAGCACCCGGTCGTAGTCATCGGGATTGACCACGACCGTGGTGTAAGCGTTGTTCTTGGCGCAGGCGCGCACCATGGTGGGGCCGCCGATATCGATATTTTCGATCGCCTCATTCAGGCTGCAGTCGGGATCGGCTACCGTCTCCTCGAAAGGGTAGAGGTTGACCACGACCAGATCGATAGGGGCGATGTCGTGCTCGGCCATGACCTCATCATCCTGGCCGCGACGCCCCAGGATGCCGCCGTGAATACGCGGATGAAGGGTCTTGACGCGGCCGTCCATGATCTCGGGAAAACCGGTGTGCCGGGACACCTCGGTAACCGCGATGCCGGCATCGGCCAGCAGCCGATGAGTACCACCGGTAGACAGCAGTTCGATGCCACGCGCCTCCAGCGCGCGGGCGAAATCCACCACGCCGCGCTTGTCGGAAACACTGATAAGGGCGCGGGCCAGCGGCCGGGAAGCGGTAGTGGGGCGCGAAGAGCCTGGTGATGACATCAAAAGTCCTGACGGGTCAGTGGTAGAAAGGCGCCGCGCCGAACGAAGCGCCTCACGTATTGAATGAAGGGGCTATTCGCGCCCTTCATCGATCAGATCGTACTGCTTGAGCTTCTTGCGCAGGGTGCCGCGATTGAGGCCCAGCATCTGCGAGGCGCGGGTCTGGTTGCCGCCGGTGTAATCCATCACCGAGCGCAGCAGCGGCGCCTCTACCTCGGCCAGTACCATGGCGTAGAGGTCGGTGACATTCTCGCCATCGAGATGGGAGAAATAGAGCGACATGGCCTGGTCGACCGCCTGGCGCAGGGTGCGTGACTGATCGGGCATTGGGTGCGCCCGGAAAGCGGTCTCTTCGCCAGTGGCGGAATCCGGCAGTGGAGGATGACTCATGCGGCACGCGTTCCATCAGGGTCGGCAAGGGGTAAGGCATCGGCCAGCAGCATGGCGAGTTGCCGTCGCTGCTCGGCCGGCTTTTCGATACGGTTGAACACCCGGCGCCCCTGCTCGCCGCCACGGACGCCGGCCAGGTACCAGCCGATGTGTTTGCGCGCGACGCGCACGCCCATGTAATCGCCGTAAAGCGCATGGAGGGCGTCAAGATGCTGCATCATTACGGCGGCGCGCTCGTCGGCGCCGGGCGGTGCCAGTCGTTCGCCGGTATTCAGAAAATGTTCGATTTCGCGAAATATCCAGGGGTTGCCCTGAGCGCCCCGGCCCACCATAACAGCGGCGGCGCCGGTATGATCGAGCACCCGGCGCGCCCGCTCGGGGCTTTCGATATCGCCATTGGCGAACACCGGAATGTCGAGCGCGCTGCAGATATCGGCAATGGTGTCGTACTCCGCTTCACCGCTGTAGCGCTGCTCACGAGTGCGGCCGTGAACTGCCAGCGCCGCGATACCGGCGGACTCGGCCATACGGGCGATGGTCAGGGCGTTGCGGCTCGACGCGCACCAGCCGGTACGAATCTTGAGCGTGACCGGAACATCGACGGCGGCGACGACCGCCTCGAGGATGTCGCCGACCAGCTTTTCGTCGCGCATCAGCGCCGATCCGGCCGCCTTGTTGCACACTTTTTTGGCCGGACAGCCCATGTTGATATCGATAATCTCGGCACCGTTATCGGCATTGACCCGAGCGGCATCGGCCAGCATGGCCGCGTCGCCACCGGCAATCTGCACCGAACGAGGGCCCGGTTCGCCGCGGTGGTCGAGGCGCAGGCGCGACTTGGGGGTGTGCCACAAGCGCCTGTCGGCCGTCACCATCTCGGAGACGACCAGACCCGCGCCCAGACGCCGGCAGAGCTGGCGAAAGGGGCGATCCGTGATGCCTGCCATGGGCGCCAGAATCACGCGCCCGGCAAGTCGGTGAGGGCCAATACGGGGCAGTGCAGTGACCATCGAGGAGTGTCCGCGCAAAAGGGAAACCATGATAGCGACTGCGCCGCCGATCTTGAAGGGCCGGTTGACCCCGACAGCAGGTTTCAGGCCGGTCGAGTGCCGGTAATACAGACCCAGCCCTCGCGTTCGCGCGGTTCGTCGATATGAAGGCCACAGTGGCGGTAGGCGTCGATGACCTCTTCGGCCTGCTGTGCCAGTACGCCCGAAAGGGCGATGCGACCGCCGGGCGCCACACGCGCGGCAATCATTGATGACAGCTCGATCAGCGGCGCGGCGAGGATATTGGCCAGCACGATATCGAAGCGCCCGCTGGGTGCCGGTTCGGCGGGTGCCAGCAGCAGACGGTGTTCCTCGATGGCATTGCGCTCGGCGTTGTCGCGGCTGGCCTGCAGCGCCTGGGGGTCGATATCGGTACCCAGCGCGTAGCCGGCGCCCAGCGCCAGCGCGGCGATGGCCAGAATGCCGGAGCCACAGCCCACATCGAGCACCGTGGTGTCGCGCAGATGACCGGCCAGCGCCTGCTCATCGAGCCACCCCAGGCAAAGCGCTGTGGTGGGGTGGGTGCCGGTGCCGAAGGCGAGCCCCGGATCGAGCAGCAGATTGACCGCATCGGGCTGCGGCGCTTCATGCCAGCTGGGCACGATCCACAGCCGCTCGCCCATTTGCAGCGGCTCGAAGCCATCCATCCATTCGCGGCTCCAGTCGCGATCCTGGAGCACCTCCCAGTCGATCTGCGGGCAGGGCTCGTCGATGGCGTGACTGGCCCACTGGGCACGCACGCGATCGATCATCGCCTCGACGCCCTCGAGATCGTCGTAGAGTCCGGTCAGCACGGTTTGCTGCCACAGCGGCGTGGTGCCGCGTTCGGGCTCGAAGACCGGATCGTCAACGGCGTCCTCGAGGGTGATCGCCTGAGCGCCCTCGTCGGTCAGCAGGGTTTCGAGCAGGTCGGCGTGTTGTGGCGCGATATGTGCCCTGAGTTGCAGCCAGGCCATGGCGGTTCCAGAGAGTCGAAAGGGGAGAAGAAACGGGGAGCGACGGCGGTCGCTCCCGATGGAGCCTTCATGCCAACGGCGTCAGGAGAGCCCCAGCTTGTGTTCCAGATAGTGGATGTTGACCCCACCATCGCGGAATTTGGGGTCACGCACCAAATCCTTCTGCAGATCGGTATTGGTCTTGATGCCCTCCACCAGCAGTTCGTCGAGGGCGTTCTGCATACGAGTAAGGGCGTTTTCGCGGTTTTCGCCCCAGGTGATCAGCTTGCCGATCAGCGAGTCATAGTGGGGCGGCACCGTATAGCCGGTATAGAGATGGGAGTCCATACGAACGCCCAGCCCGCCCGGCGAGTGGTAGAAGCTGATTCTGCCGGGCGAGGGCACAAAGGTGCGCGAGTCCTCGGCATTGATGCGGCACTCGAAAGCGTGGCCGCTGCACACCACGTCTTCCTGACTGACCGAGAGCGGCAGACCGGAGGCGATACGCAGCTGCTCCTTGACGATATCGATGCCGGTGACCATCTCGGTGACCGGGTGTTCGACCTGCACGCGAGTGTTCATCTCGATAAAGAAAAACTCGCCGTTTTCATACAGGAACTCGAAGGTGCCGGCGCCGCGATAGCCGATCTCGATGCAGGCATCGACACAGGCCTTGAGCACTCTGGTGCGGGCATTTTCGTCGATATGCGGCGCGGGGGCTTCTTCCAGTACCTTCTGATGGCGGCGCTGCAGCGAGCAGTCGCGATCGAAAAGGTGAATGGCGCCGCCCTGGCCGTCGGCCAGCACCTGCACCTCGACGTGGCGCGGCCGCTCGAGGTACTTCTCCATGTAGACCACGTCGCTGCCAAAGGCGGCGTTGGCCTCGGAGCGGGTCACGGCCACCGACGACACCAGCTGTGCCTCGTCACGCACCACGCGCATGCCACGACCGCCGCCGCCGGCGGCGGCCTTGATCATGACCGGGAAACCGATGCGCCGACCGATGGCGATGATCTCTTCGTCGTCTTCCGGCAGGGGACCGTTGGAGCCGGGCACGGTGGGCACCCCGGCGGCCTTCATCGCCTCGATGGCGGAGACCTTGTCGCCCATCAGGCGGATGACATCGGCGGTGGGTCCGACGAACACGAAGCCGGAGCGCTCGACCTGCTCGGCAAAACTGGCGTTTTCGGAGAGAAAGCCATAGCCGGGATGGATGGCGGAGGCGTCGGTCACCTCGGCGGCTGAAATCAGCGCCGGAATATTGAGATAGGAGGCGGTCGAGGAGGCCGGCCCGATACAGACCGCCTCGTCAGCGAGGCGAACGTGAATCAGGTCGCGGTCGGCCTTGGAGTGCACCGCCACGGTGCGTATGCCCAGCTCCTTGCAGGCGCGCAGGATACGCAGAGCAATTTCGCCACGGTTGGCGATCAGAACCTTTTCCAGCATGCGTCAACCCTGTATCAGGCAATGATGATCATCGGCTGGTCGAACTCAACCGGCTCGCCATCCTCGACCAGGATGGCATCGATGACGCCGTCCTTGTCGGCCTCGATCTGGTTCATCATCTTCATCGCCTCGACGATGCAGATGGTGTCCCCCTTTTTCACGCTCTGGCCGACTTCAACGAAGGATTTGGCGCCCGGCGCCGGTGCGCGATAGAAGGTGCCGACCATGGGCGATACCACCTGATGCCCGGCGGGCGTGGCCGGCGTTTCGGCGGTGTCGCTTTCGGGCTGAGCCGGCGCCGGCGCGGTGGGTGCCGCCGCAGGGGCGCCATGGGCGTAATAGCCCATCGGCGGCTGGGGCATCATTTGCCCCTGCTGGCCGGGCAGATTACGGCTGATGCGAACGGACTCCTCGCCTTCCTGAATCTCGATTTCGCTGATATTGGACTCTTCAAGCAGCTCGATGAGTTTCTTGACCTTGCGAATGTCCATGTCGATACCCGTGTGTTTGAAACTATCCGGCTTCGAGCTGTCGAAGCCTGTTGGCAAAGAAGCGATGGGCGCTGTAGCAGGCTTTAGAGAAGCTGTTAACCTGCTCGACAAGCGCCAGGATAGCGGCATGATCTCAGACGATCAGTGCGCAAAAAACGTGTGCCGCGAGTTTGCCGAAAAAAGCAAATGCTGTCCAGAAAACGCTGTTCACGAATGCGCAGGCGACCTCTGGTCGTTCAAAAGGGCGCCGAGGCATGTCGCATACAGTCGCATACAGCGGGTGCAGCCGCAGGCGGCAGTCGAGAAAGGTGGGGGAGTGACGGCGCCGCCCGGCGGTCGGTCCGGCGGGCGGCGAGCAGGGCTTATTGATCGTCCTTCTTGAAGGCGTCGATGGCCTTTTCGATCGTTTTGCACGCTTCGTCGCTGTTCCCCCAATCGTCGATCTTGACCCATTTGCCTTTTTCGAGATCCTTGTAGTTCTCGAAAAAGTGGGCGATCTGCTGGCGCAGCAGCTCGGGCAGATCGGTGATCTCCTCGACGTGATCGTAGGCCGGAGTGAGTTTCCTGTGCGGCACGCAGATCACCTTGGCATCCTCGCCGGCCTCGTCGGTCATGTGCAGAATGCCGACCGGGCGAGCGCGAACCACGCTGCCGGCCTGTACCGGATAGGGGGTCACGACCAGCGCATCGAGGGGGTCGCCGTCATCGGCCAGGGTATGAGGAATGAAGCCGTAGTTGGCCGGGTAGAACATCGGCGTGGGCATGAAGCGATCGACCAGCAGGGCGTCGAGATCCTTGTCGATTTCATACTTGATTGGCGTATGGTTGGCAGGGATTTCTATCGCCACGAACAGATCGTGGGGAACATCCTTGCCGGCGGGGATCCTGTCGAAACTCATCGATCGAGTCCTTTCATTTGCGGGTTGGTGATTCGAGAGTGAAAATCGGTAAAAAATTATACGAATCCAGCGCTACGATTACCAACTCGGCGCGGGGATAATGCCATCCACACGGTGCAGCAGTGCCGTTGAACGGTAAACAGGGTATCAGCAACGTGGACAGCGCGCTTTCGCTAAGTTTTGGCCATGCCTTCGTGGTCTCCGACCAGCGCCGCCATCGTTCTTCGATGTCGGTACAGATTCCCGATGAGCCACAGCAGCTGGCGTTGCGCGGTGCCTGCGCCGTTATCGCTGACTCCACCTGGCGCAATGCGATTGCCAGGCAGGCGAGCGACATTTCGGTACGCGGTTTTCTGGCCGACTTCTATTCGACACCCGAACACTGGGATCTCAAGACGTCCGCTACCCGCGTACTGCGCGCGCTGAACGGCTGGTGCTACAGCCAGAGCCGCTATGTCGTGGGCGGCAGCTACATCAGTTCGCTGTCGGCCATGGTGTTTCGCGGTCGCGACAGTGCGCTGTTTCACATGGGCGATACGCTGGTCTTTCGCCTGCGTGGCGCCGAGTTCGAGCAGCTCACCCGCGATCACGTAACCGATCTCGGCGGCTACCGCTACCCCTCGCGGGCGCTGGGTATGGACAACAACATCGATATCGACTTCGTGACCCTGCCGCTCAAGCAGGGTGACATCTTTCTGTTCACCACCCAGGCGGTGCGCGGCACGCTGATGCCGAGCGACTTTGTGCAGAGCATTCGCCAGTATGGCGATGATCTCGATGCCGCCTGCGAGCGCCTGGCGTCGATGGCCAGTGAGCGTGCCGGCGAGCGTGGTTACGGCGCCGAAGCCTTCTGTTTTCAACTGGTGCGGGTGGAAAGTCTGCCCGCCGAGTCGCTGGGGCCGCCTTCTGAAGTATCGGATCAGTTGCCGATTCCCGCCGAACTGAGCGTCGGCGATCGGCTCGACGGTTTCGTGGTCGAGTCGCTGATCGCTCGAAGCGCCCGCGCCTGTCTCTACGGTGTGCGCGACGACGTTTCGTCTCAGCGGCTGGTAATGAAGGTGCCGGGACCGGCAATGTCACTGCGCAACCCCTGTCTTGAGCACTTTCTGCTGCAACAGTGGGTCGGCGAGCGCATCCGCTCGCCCTATGTGGTGAAGGTAGTACCACCGCCGCGCCCGCGGCGCTATCTCTATTACCTGATGCAGCCGATCGAAGGCGAGCCGCTGGAGCGCTGGCTGGAGAAGCACCCCGGGGCAGGCTTTGAGCAGCGCCTTGATATGGCGCGTCAGCTGGCACGCGCGGTACATGCCCACCACCGTCGCGACGTACTGCACCAGGCCATTCGCCCCGACAACATCATGATCGATCGCCACGAGCAGCTGGTGTTGATCGATTTCGGCGCCTGTGCAAGGCGCCTCGATGACGACAACGACGCGGCGCTGGCGCTGGCTCGCGAGGCCGGGCTGACACCCTTCAGCGCCCCCGAATACGCCCTGGGACTGGGTGTCAGCCGGCGCAGCGATCAGTTCTCGCTGGCCGCCGTCATCTACTGGCTGTTGACCGAGCGCATGCCCTTCGAGACTTCACCGGACAGCCTGCGCGACGAGCCTTCGCTGGCACGGCTGGTCTATCGCAGTGCGCGTGAGGTCAACCCGCGTATGCCGCGCGCCCTCGACAACGCCCTGGAGCGCGCTCTGGCGCCGCAGCGCGCGCTGCGCTTTCGGCGACTCTCCGAGTTTATCTATGCCCTGCGCTACTCCCAGACCGAGCAGGGCGAGAGCGCACCGGAGTTTTCGGTGGCCGAGCAGAGCGACCGCGAGGCGCAGCGGCGCCACCGCGCCCTGCGTCTCTGGCAGGGGGTAGCGGCGGCGCTGCTGGCGGTGCTGGTGGTGGTGTTGGCTTTGGGTTAGGGAAGCCGGGCGACGTACTTTACCAGACGCCTGAAGGCAAGCACGCCTTCATCTACCAACATCGTCAGATGTTCAGCAGCCAGCGCATGCACCACACCGACACAAAAATTAACTTTACGAAAAAACATCAGGTCGATTAAAAATAAAAATCGCACATGGCGACAACGACCGGATCGGCTTTCGCATCTGCCATGTTGCCGCAACAGCGACAGGGTAAAACGTCGATAGACAGGCCGATATAAAAGAGAGAGCCCGACTCATGGCCGACGCCACGGCACTTCATGCGCTTTTCGACACCTTCGGCATCGCGCTCTCCCAGTAGCAGCGGCTGGTGACCCTCGACATCGCCGGGGCGGACCTGATCCCCCACCGGCTGGTCGGCGAGGAGCGCGTCAGCGCCCCCTTCGCCTACACCCTCGACTGCATCGCACAGCGCGCCGATATCGAGCTCAAGACCCTGATGGCGCAGCCGGCAGGGCTTGCGATCCTGCAGGCCGACGGTAGCTACCGGCCGCTCCACGGGCTGGTCAGCGAGGCCGCCCTGCTCGGCGAGGACGGCGGCGTTGCCTACTACCAGCTTACCCTCGTGCCCTGGCTCGACATGCTGAAGCTGGGCCGCGACAGCCGTATCTTCCAGGACCGTTCGGTGCCCGACATCCTCGCCGAGGTCTTTGCCGCCTTCGCCCCCGCCGCCGGCCCCCGCCGCCGGCCGCTGGCGCCTCGACCTGCGCCGCGACTACCCGCCGCGCAGCTACTGCGTGCAGTACCGCGAGAGCGATCTCGACTTCATCAGCCGGCTGTGCGAGGAAGAGGGCCTCTGGTACTACGTCACCCACGAGGACGACAACCACTGCGTGGTGTTCACCGACGACGTCGACACCTGCCCGCCGGTCAGTCCGCAGGCGATCCGCTTTCACCGCCAGGACGCTACCGAGACCGAGGACGCCCTCACCCAGTGGGGCGGCGTGCGCACCCGGCAGCCCACCCGGGTCAGCGTGGCCACCTTCGACTACAAGCAGCCCGGGCTCGAAAAACGCACCGCCCTCGATACCCTCATTGATCAGGGCAACCTGCCCGAACGCGAACTCTACGACTACGCCGGCGAGTACTACTACCCCGACCACCGGCGCGGCGAACGCCTCACCGAAAACCGCCTCGAAGCCCACGAGTCGCTGGTCAAGCGCTTTCGTGGCGCCGGCGGCGCGCGCCAGCTGCAGGCCGGCCACTGGTTCGAACTGACCCAGCACCCGCTGCACGACAGCGGCGGCCCGGCGGAGCGCGAGTTCCTGCTGCTCAGGGTCACCGTGCACGCCGAGAACGCCCTGCCGATATCGGCCCACCTGAAGACCCTGCCCGGCAGCCTGCAGCCCCAGCTCGACGCCGCCAGAAAGGCGCACGGACTGGAGGACGAGGACGATAGTGACCGTCTCTCCGACCATCTCAAGGACTACGCCACCGGCGGCACCGGCCACTTTCTGGTCGACCTCGAGGCCCAGCGCCGCCGCCAGGTCTACCGCCACCCGCTGACCCACCACCGGCCGGTGATCGGCGGGCCGCAGACCGCCATCGTGGTCGGCCCCCGGGGCGAGGAGATCCACACCGACCACCTCGACCGGGTGCGGGTCCAGTTCCCCTGGGACCGCCAGGGGCAGAATGATGAGAACTCGGGCGTCTGGCTGCGCGTCGCCCAGCCCAACGCCGGCGCCGGCTGGGGCGGGGTCTTCGTGCCGCGCATCGGCCAGGAAGTGCTGGTCGACTTCCTCGAAGGCGACGCCGACCGGCCGCTGATCACCGGGCGGGTCTACAACGGCGAACAGACCCCCGGCTGGCACAGCCACGGCCTGTTCTCCGGGTTCAAGAGCAGGACCTGGCGCGGCAGCGCCTACAACGAGCTGGTGTTCGACGACGCCACCGACCAGGAGCGGGTGCGGCTCAACTCCGAGAACGCGAAGAGCCAGCTCAACCTCGGCTACCTGATCCACCAGCAGGGCAACCACCGCGGCGCCTTTCGTGGCACCGGCTTTGAGCTGCGCAGCGACGCCTTCGGTGCCATCCGCGCCAACCGGGGGCTCTACCTCACCAGCTGGGGCCAGCCCGGCGCCAGCGGCGACCAGCTCGACCTCAGCCCCGCCTACCGACAGCTCAGCCTTGCCCACGACATGGCCGAGAAACTGAGCCGCAGCGCCGAGGCGCACAACGCCGAATCCCTGGCGGGCAACACCTCGCTGAAGAAGGCGGGCGATGACACGGATGCTCCCTATGGTGGCAGCGACGTGATCGGCGGCGACAGTGCCGCCCAGCGCGCCGTCGACAGCGGCGGCCGCGGCCAGAGCGCCGGCCTGAAGGCGCCCTGGCTGTACCTCGCCTCGCCGGCGGGCATTGCCCTGAGCACCCCGGAGTCGACCCACCTGGTGCAGGAGCACAGCCTGGGGATCGAAAGCGGCGAGGACGTCAACATTGCCACCGGTCGCAGCCTGGTGGCATCGGTCGCGGAAAAACTCTCGCTGTTCGTACAGCAGGCGGGCCTCAAACTCTTCGCCGCCCGCGGCAGGGTGGAGATGCAGGCGCAGTCGGACAACCTGGAAGCCACCGCGCGGCGCGACCTGACGGTCACCTCCAGCGAGGAGAAGATCGACCTGGCGGCGGCCGAGGAGATCCTGCTGGTCAGCGGCGGCGCCTACGTGCGCCTCAAGGACGGCAACATCGAGCTGCATGCGCCGGGGCGGGTCAATGTCAGAGGGGCGCTGAAGAGTTTCAGCGGACCCGCTCGAATGAGCGTGGCGCTACCGCAGATGCCGGACGGTATCTGCGTGGAGTGTCTTCTCAAGAACCTCTCCCGAGGTTCCCCTGTTGTGAACGTTTCCTGAGAGTGCCATGTCACTGATCGATCACTATTCACCCGGTTGGCTCAGCGAAACACGGGCAATGCTCGAGAACCTGCTTGCCCGTGAACCACGCCCCGGTCTCCATTTTTTGCTGGATGCGTCCTTCAGGCATGAAACGGTGCTACCGCTGATCAGGGCGCGATGGCCCGAAGGCCGCTGGTGTTCGCTGTATCAGGATACCGCCAATGTCAGTGAGCGTGTACTGGCAGTCTCGCCGCTACTCCTTGCCATCGATGAAGAAAGCCTGGACAGTCTGGCAGCGCTCGCTGAAGAGACCTCCGGCCGGCCCATGCTGAGCCTTGTCGTCAGCGATGAATCCATGGCGTCCCTGTATCGGCGACTGGGCGCCTTTCGTATCGTCACCGTCCGGGGCATGCGGTACGTGCTGCGTCTTGCCGATACGCGCCGTCTGCCACAGATCGTCGAGATGCTGACGGAGAGTCAGCGTTCACTGCTGATGGGTCATATGACGGCGTGGTATCACACAGGACGAGATGGCAGTTGGCATGACGTATCTATCGACGTTGACGCCGTTACCGAGCCCGATAGCCTGACTGCCATGACCGGCCTTGCGCTTGATGAACGACAGGCTCGAATCCTGATCGATATGAACCGTATTGATGCCCTGATCGATAGCCTCAGGTTGCATGAGCCGGCACTGTATAACGCTTTCACGACCCCGTCACAGCGTTACGTATGGGTCGAGGAAATGCTGTCTCATGCCACGGGGTCTGTCGAGACCTACCCGCAACAGGTCGAGTGCTGCCGTCGCGCTGCCGTTGAACAGGGGTGGCTTGTTTGACCCCCCTGAATCGACAGACAACGTTACCTGTTCACAAGCAACGAGATTGATCATGCGCCACTATCTTCAACGGGGACTTCTTCTTCTCTGGCTGCTGTCACTGACCGCCTGTGGTGACGACAGGGTCGACCTGAATGTCACGGGCGTGGACTACGCCGGTCAGGGGATTCGTTATTACTATGTGGTCGACCCCTCCGACAACAGTAATCGCGGAGGCGGAGAATCGATCGGCCCCTATAGTGCCGGTGGCATCATGTGCTGCTACTCGGTGCCTCAGAAGTGGCACGAAGGGCTGAGTGTCGATGTGGTGGTCAGCTATCCACTGGAAGGCGACACCACGGATGAGCGCTCAGCATCCCTGGCCAGGCGCGAGGCGGAGGGCAAGTTGAACGAGACGATTCACGTCGAGATTCCGGAATATGAGACGCCAGCCGAAGGCACGCTCTGGGTGCAGTTTCTGCCCGACAAACAGGCCAGAGTGGTTGTCAGTAACCTGTCTCCCGATCATGAGGACTTTCCGGGCGAGGTCAAGGGGTGGCCTGTGCCGTCAGATGAGTATCGAACTAAGCTCATCGATAGAGAGTTGCGATCGGTGAAACAACGACTTGAGAGGAATAGGAGGAATTTGAACGAGCTTGAGGAAACCCCGGAAGAGACGTTGAAGAAATTTTGGGGAAGCTTCGAGAGAACGCGAACTAGAAGTCTTGAACAGTACTCTGGCTATGAGGATCCTCGCTTTCAAAAGATGGTTAAAAGTTACCTTGAAAAATATATCAAGGATGATCAGAAAAGGATTGATGATCTTGAGGAGGCTAGCAGCCTGTCGGACTTTCCACGCCGGGCATGAGATAATACCGACATCCATCTGATCCCGGATCCGCCATGAGCCACTTCCGCCCTGTCGATCGCCACACGCCCTATCTGCTTCCGCCATCCGTTGATGAGTGGTTGCCTCAGGATCATCTGGCGCGCTTCATCGTCGAGGTCGTCGACGGCCTCGATCTGCGCGCGATGGT
>NZ_KB907870.1:88473-131349 GCF_000382245.1 Kushneria aurantia DSM 21353 | reverse complement strand
GCGGGTCCCACCCGATCCCATCCCGAACTCGGCAGTGAAACCGCTCAGCGCCGATGGTAGTGTGGGGTCTCCCCATGCGAGAGTAGGTCATCGTCAGGCACCCTTTTTGAAACCCCGGCCCATGGTCGGGGTTTTGCTTTTTCAGGACCCCGACCCCGGCAGGGTCGGGGTCCCTTTATATCGGCCACTCGCGTCGTCGGGCGGCGTGCCGCCCTCGGTCGGAGCGGCCGCACAACCGCTTTAAGTATCGAAGTGAATCGACCCGATGGTCGCTACGTAGGGGCGCTAGTCCCGCAGTGAAAAAATGGCCCCGGCAACATGGTTTGCCGGGGCCTCTGCTCTTCAGGCGCCTGCTGCCGATAACGACTCTGCCGCTCTACGGTTCCTGCTGTCGGCGAGATAGGTGCGCCAAAGCCTCTCTGTCCAGCTTGTCGCGGTCCACCTTCAGGTAAGCGATTCGCTCCTGCGCTACCACCATGACCTCCTCCACGCCGGCGATAGCTGCGAGCCGATTGCTTAATTGTTTGTCTCGGGCGTCCAGTGTCTCGTCGAGTGCGATGATCTCGCTGGAGAGGTGACGTGGCGGCTGCATACCCAGCACACTCAGGAACCACACGAGTGCCAGCAAAGCGGAAAACTGGAACAGCGCATCGATACCTGCCACACCCACGATGGCGCCACCACCCGCGCCGCCCAGACAGGCACCGAGAAACTGGCTGGTTGAATAGATTCCCATGGCGCTACCCTTGGCGCCCACCGGAGCGATCTTGCTGATCATGGAGGGGAGGGTGGCCTCCATAAGATTGAAGCCGGTAAAAAACACAAACAGCAGTGCCAGCACGCTCCAGCGACTGTCTTCAAAAACGCCCAGGCCCAGCAGCGAAAGCGCCATAATCGCCACGGTGCTCAGAAAAATCGGGCGCATGCGGCGATATTTTTCGGCAGCGATGATCAGTGGCAGCATGGCGATAAAACCAAGCGCCATGATGGGAAGATAGACCCAGCCGTGGTAACGGGGCGCAATACCCAGCGCCTCCAGCTCCAGCGGCAGTGCCACGAAAGCGGCGGTAAGCAGTGCGTGAAGACAGAGTATGGAAAAATCCAGGCGCAGCAGATCAGGGCGGCGTAGCATGGCGATCAGTTGGCGCGGATCGACACCCACATCGCGATGCTGTCGCCGCGCCGGTGCAGCGGGTACCAGACGCCACAGAATGACCAGGCCTGCCACCGCAAGCAGTGAGGTACTCCAGAAAATACCGCTCAGGCCGAAGTACTCAGCCAGTAGTGGCCCGATCGCCATGGCGAGAGCAAAGGAAACACCGATGCTCATGCCTATCGCAGCCATGGCCGAGGTGCGCACCTCTTCACGGGTACGATCGGCCAGCAGCGCCATCAGGGCGCCGGCAATGGCACCGCTGCCCTGCAGGCAGCGGCCGATGATAATGCCGTAGATCGACGAGGAGAGGGCCGCGATGATACTGCCAAGCAGAAACAGGCAGAGTCCGGCAGCGATGACCTCCTTGCGGCCTATTCGGTCTGAAAGCATACCGAAAGGGATCTGCAAAACGGCCTGGGTCAGGCCATAACCACCCAGCGCGACGCCAACCAGAAAAGGGGTGGCGCCGGGCAGGTCGCGGGTGTACAGCGAGAGTACCGGCAATACCATAAAAAGCCCCAGCATGCGAAATGCATAGAGAAGGCCCAAGCCGATCATGGCGCGATATTCGCCGGGAAGGAAGGGGAGGGATCGCATACAGCTCCGCGAACTGGAACAGGGGTAAGTATTCTACGCTCGCCGGGCGAGTATAAAAAACCCGGGCGAGGCCTGAGGGTGCCGCCCACCGTGTTGGGCCGGGTTTTACCGCAACGCCAACCATGGCGCTCGTGCGATGGGCGTTGTATCATGCTGCGGTATTTTGTCGCAGGCAGCGTGCCGATTTCGTCAGAGCTCTGTTTGCCATGAAGAGCTGAATGCCTGAAAGGCGACCCCGGGGCGAAGTGGACGCTAACTGCGGTTCGATGTCGCTGACAACTATGACCGCAGAAGATGCCTCGAGTTCACACAGGGCTTGAAGTCGACAGGCGAAAAACTGAACAATACCGGGGGTGGAGCGCAGTTCACTGCCAACTCGTGCATCCACTTGTTTGCAAGGCTTCTCGCCGTACCGGATTATGACCGCCGCTCGCTGCGCGATGGAAACATCCGACCAGGCATTTGTCCGAGTAATCCCCCAGACAGGATTTTCGATGATCCCGCAGCGTCAGCCGTTGGCGCGGCATCCGGAGCGGATGCTTACGGGGTAGCCGACCCTGACGTCGCTTTCCCCGATCCTGTCGCATGCGACAGGATAGCAGGCGAAGTGTTCAAGCTGGCCGTTCAAGAGAGCGTGAGATGAGAAAAAGGAACTCCCTCAAACCTTTGAGAGTGATGATGTGGCTGGTCGTACCACTGCTGCTTTTGAGCGGCTGTGACGCGGCCCTCATTGACCCCGCCGGCCAGGTGGGCCAGGGGCTCAGATCACTGATCTTTACCGCCTTTGCATTGATGATGATCGTCGTGATTCCGGTCATCATCATGACCATCCTCTTTGCGTGGCGGTATCGTCAAACCAACCTGGCCGCAAAATATACGCCCAACTGGGAGCACTCGACGATCATCGAAGTGTTCGTCTGGTTCATTCCGCTGGTCATCATTGTCTTCCTGGCAATCATCACCTGGCAGACATCGCACCAGTACGATCCCCATAACCCCAACTCGGTTACCGAAAATCCCGAGGAGGTTATGGAGATTCAGGCGGTATCGCTGGACTGGAAGTGGCTTTTCATTTATCCGGACCTCAATATTGCCACCGTCAACGAGGTCGCCTTTCCTGTCGACCAGCCGGTGCGCTTCCAGGTGACCTCGGGAACCGTCATGAACTCCTTCATGATTCCCACTTTGGGTAGCCAGATCTACGCCATGGCCGGTATGGATAATGATGTTTACCTGGAGAGCGATCGCGAAGGCGTGTTCAGAGGTCGTTCGACCAACTACAGCGGTCGTGGTTTCTCGCAGATGCTTTTTGACGCCCGCGTCACCAGCGAGCAGGAGTTCCAGCAGTGGGTTCAGCAGGTACGACAATCTCCCGATACCCTCACCTACCCGCAGGAGTACGAGGCGCTGGCCGAGCCCACGGTTGCCCATCCGGTAGAATATTTCTCGCAGATCGCGCCTCATCTTTATCAGGACATTCTGAACCGGTTCCGTGGTGGCCCTTCGGATGGTAATCACGGTAACCACGGTCGGGAACAAAACCACAGTTCGGATCAGGCGCACGCCATGAGTGCGCAAGCAGCGGAGTAACCTCATGTTCGGAAAACTGAGTCTGGACGCCATCCCCTTTCACGACCCGATCGTTATGTCAGTGGCGGTTGTTATCGCCATCGGTGGTGCCGCGGTCGTTGCGGGTGTTACCTATTTCCGTCAGTGGGGCTATCTCTGGCGGGAGTGGATTACGTCGATCGATCACAAAAAGATCGGCATCATGTATTTCCTCGTAGCGATTGTTATGCTGATACGAGGCTTTTCCGACGCCATTATGATGCGCTCGCAACAGGCGATCGCCGCTGGTGGCGCCGAGGGGTATCTGCCGCCGCATCACTACGATCAGATATTTACCGCTCATGGCGTTATCATGATCTTCTTCGTGGCCATGCCCATGGTGATCGGGCTGATGAACCTTGTGGTGCCGCTGCAGATTGGCGCGCGCGACGTGGCCTTTCCATTCATGAACAACCTGAGCTTCTGGCTGTTTGCGGCAGGCGTTATCCTGGTCAACGTCTCGCTGGTGGTCGGTGAGTTCGCGATGACCGGCTGGCTCGCCTATGCGCCATTATCGGGCATAGAGTACAGTCCGGGTGTAGGCGTCGATTACTGGATATGGGCGTTACAGATATCGGGTATTGGCACCACGCTTACCGGCATCAATTTCTTCGTCACCATTCTCAAGATGCGGACGAAGGGCATGACGATGTTCCGTATGCCGATCTTCACCTGGACGGCGTTGTGCGCCAACGTGCTGATCATTGCCTCCTTCCCGATCCTGACCGCGACCATCGCGATGCTGACACTGGATCGCTACCTCGGCATGCACTTCTTTACCAATGATATGGGTGGCAACATGATGATGTATGTCAACCTTATCTGGGCGTGGGGGCACCCCGAGGTCTATATCCTGATACTGCCGGCCTTCGGTGTTTTCTCCGAGGTGATCGCGACCTTCACCAAGAAGCGTCTGTTCGGCTACAAGACCATGGTATGGGCGACTGTCGGCATTACCGTACTGTCTTTCATCGTCTGGCTGCACCACTTCTTCACCATGGGGGCCGGCGCCAACGTCAACGCCTTCTTCGGCATCACCACGATGATTATCGCCATCCCCACCGGGGTGAAGATATTCAACTGGCTGTTCACCATGTACCGTGGGCGCATTCAGTTCACCTCGCCGGTGCTCTGGACCATTGGCTTCGTGATCACCTTCACGCTGGGTGGGATGACCGGTGTGATGCTGGCCGTGCCCGGTGCCAATTTCGTGCTGCACAACAGCCTGTTCGTCATCGCGCACTTTCACAACGTCATCATTGGCGGCGTAGTGTTCGGTATGCTGGCCGGTCTGACTTATTGGTTCCCCAAGGCGTTCGGCTTCAAGCTGGACGAGACCTGGGGCAAGCGTTCCTTCTGGTTCTGGCAGATTGGCTTCTACTTCGCTTTCGTGCCGCTCTATATCCTGAGCTTCGACGGTGCGGTGCGTCGTATGCAGTCCTATGAGCAGACTGAGTGGCAGCCGCTGATGTTTGTAGCGCTGTTTGGCGCCGTACTGATCCTGTTCGGTATCCTGTGCCTGATCATGCAGCTGTTCGTCAGCGTTCGTGACCGCCACAAGAATCGTGACCTGACCGGCGACCCCTGGGACGGCCGTACGCTGGAGTGGGCGGCGCACTCTCCGCCGGCATTCTACAACTTCGCTCATCTGCCCGAAGTTCACTCGATCGATCCCTTCTGGGAGAAGAAGCAGCAGCCCGGTGGCTACAAGCGTGAGTTGAGTACGCACTATGAAGATATTCATATGCCCAGGAACACTACAGAAGGGCCGATCCTCTCGCTGTTCAGCCTGATTTTCGGCTTCGCGATGGTGTGGCATATCTGGTGGCTTGTGGCTGTGGGCATTATCGGCATGTTCGTGACCTTCATGTTCCGTATCTTCAATGACGATACCGACTACTACGTGCCCGCTGCCGAAGTAGAAAGAATCGAGCGGGAGTACCACGAGAAACTGGGGATGCAGGCGTAACCATGGCCACTGAAACACTCAAGCAGGACGATCACCACGGCGAGCACGAGCATCATGATACAACCGGCCTGAAGGTGTTCGGGTTCTGGATCTATCTGATGAGCGACCTGGTGATCTTCGGGATGCTCTTTGCCACTTACGCGGTCCTGCTCAGAGGGACCGCCGGTGGGCCGGGCCCGGATGACATCGTCGCGCTGCCGTTGATCTTTGTCTCGACCATGCTGCTGTTGGTCAGCAGCTTTACCTTCGGCGTGGCGATGCTGGCCCAGCAGGCCGGCAGGAAAGAGAAGGTGCTCCAGTGGCTGGCGGTTACCTTTGCACTCGGTCTGGGCTTCATTCTGCTGGAGCTCTATGAGTTCCATCATCTCATCTCCGAGGGTCACGGTCCGGGCAGGAGCGGCTTTCTCTCCGCCTTCTTTACCCTGGTCGGCACGCATGGTCTGCACGTCACTTTCGGTCTGATCTGGATTGCGATCATGTTTATTCAGATTCGCAAGCGCGGACTCGATGACATGACAAAGCCGCGGATGATGTGCCTCAGCCTGTTCTGGCACTTCCTTGATATTGTCTGGATCTGTGTTTTCTCCTTCGTCTACCTGTTTGGAGTCATGGTATGAGCAATGAACACCAAAGCACCGATCACGGTAGCATGAAGTCCTATGTCACCGGTCTGGCGATTTCGATCGTATTGACACTGGTCGCATTCGGCGTGGTGACGTTGGGGAATTTCAGTACTACCGCCATGGCGCTTACCATTTCGATTGCTGCCATCGTTCAGGTGCTGGTGCAGCTGATTCTGTTTATGCACCTGAATGTCGATGATGACGGGGGGTGGAACGTCACTTCGCTGGCCTTTGCAGTCGTCATACTGGTGCTGGTGATCGCCGGTTCGCTGTGGATCATGCATCACCTGCACATGAACATGATGTAAAAGGCGAAGATGTCCCTGAAGCCCTACCTCCTGCTGACCAAGCCGGGCATTGTTTTCGGCAATCTGATTTCGGTAACAGGAGGTTTCTTTCTGGCGTCGCGTGGCAGCATCGATCCGCTGCTGTTTTTCGCGACAGTGCTGGGGGTGTCGCTGGTTGTCGCCTCCGGCTGTGTGTTCAACAACGTCATCGACCGTGATATTGATGAGCGCATGGAGCGCACGCGCAAGCGTGCGCTGGTCGATGGCTCTATCGGCGTTACCACTGCGCTTTTGATTGCTGCGCTGCTTGGCGCGGTCGGCTTTCTGCTTCTGCTGTTCATCGCCAATCCGCTCGCGGCCGGCGTGGCGCTGTTCGGTTTCGTCATCTATGTCGGGGTTTATAGCCTCTATCTGAAACGGCACTCGGTGCACGGCACTCTGATTGGCAGCCTGTCGGGCGCTTCGCCGCCGGTAATCGGTTACTGCGCCGTCAGCGGTCGTTTCGATGCCGGAGCGCTGCTGTTGCTGATCATCTTCAGTCTGTGGCAGATGCCGCACTCCTATGCCATCGCTATCTTTCGTCTGGATGATTATCGTGCCGCCGGTATCCCGGTGTTGCCTGCTGTACGCGGCATTGCCGCGGCCAAGCGACAGACAGTGGCCTATATCGTCGCTTTCGGAGTCGCCTCGCTGCTGCTGTTCGTGGCCGGCTACACTGGACTTGTCTACCTTGCGGTGTCGCTGGCGCTGTCCGGCTGGTGGCTCTATGTGGCGATCACTCGCTATCGCCGCGAGGAGGACAGTCGCTGGGCGCGTCAGCTTTTTGGTATATCGATTATGGTAGTGACGGCGCTGAGTGCGGTAATGGCCTTTGACTACCGCCACCCAGCAGCCGACCCGGTCCTTGCCGCAATCGTCACGCCGCTCTGAGTCGCTTGTTCAGCGGTGTTATGCGCAGCCGACTGCCGTGATGTCAGCCGGCTGCGGCATTTTGTCTCGCCCGTTTCCATTCCAATCAATAGTGCCCTACATTAGTTCAACGTCGTAGTTGACTTCTCAAAACCGGGAGACCCACGCCAATGCTGGGTATTGATGCCCTGGACCTGGCTCGGTTCCAGTTCGCCTTTACTGTTTCCTTTCACATCCTTTTTCCCGCCTTCTCGATCGGTCTTGCCAGCTATCTGATGGTGTTGGAAGGGCTTTGGCTCAGAACCGGTAACGAGGTTTATCATAATCTTTACCGCTTCTGGGTGCGTATCTTCGCTGTGGTCTTTGGTCTCGGCGTGGTGTCGGGTGTGGTCATGGCCTACGAGTTCGGCACCAACTGGAGCGGCTTTGCCGAGCGCGCCGGCGATATTACCGGTGTGCTACTGACCTATGAGGTGCTGACGGCCTTTTTTATGGAGGCGGGTTTCCTCGGCATCATGCTGTTCGGTGAGGGGCGGGTGAGCAGGCGGCTGCACTTTGCCGCGACCTGCCTGGTGGCGGTGGGCACGCTGATCTCGATGACCTGGATTCTGATGTCCAACAGCTGGATGCAGACGCCGGCGGGTTATGAGTTGATCAATGGCCGTTTCGAGCCGGCCAACTGGCTGGCCATTATGTTCAATCCCTCCTTCCCCTACCGCATCGTACATATGGGGCTGGCCGCCTTTATCTCTGTCGGTTTTGTAGTGGGTGGTGTCGGTGCCTATCACCTGCTGCGCAATCGCCGCGATCAGGCGGCGCGCAAGATGTTTTCGATGGCGATGTGGGCGATCCTGATCGCTCTGCCGGTTCAAATCATCGCCGGCGATATGCACGGTCTCAACACCCTCGAGCACCAGCCGGCCAAGGTCGCTGCCATGGAGGGGCACTGGCACACCGAGGAGGGTAGTGGTGCCATGCCGCTGGTACTGTTCGCCCTGCCGGATATGGAAAACGCCACCAACCACTTCGAAATTGCCGTGCCCTATGCCAGCAGCCTGATTCTGACGCACACCCTTGATGGTCAGATTCAGGGGCTCAGTGACTGGCCGCGGGATGAGTGGCCCAATGTGCCGCTGGTATTCTGGAGCTTTCGTATCATGGTGGGGTTGGGCTTTGCCATGCTGGGTATCGGTCTGTTGGGGCTCTACCTGCGCTGGAAAGGCCGCCTGTTCGAAACCCGCTGGTTTCAGCGTATTGCCATGACGGCCTCGCCGATCGGTTTTATTGCGCTACTGGCAGGCTGGGTGACGACCGAGGCGGGTCGTCAGCCCTGGGTGGTCTACGGCATGCTGCGTACCGCCGATGCGGTCTCCCATCATGGCGTGGGCTATATGTGGACCTCGCTGCTCGGTTTCATGATCGTTTATGCCATTATTTTCGGAATTGGTATCTATTACATGCTCAAACTGATCCGCTCGGAACCGATGGACATGGTACCGGATGGCGGCCCCGGGCATGATCGCCAGCCCAAGCGACCGATGTCGGCGGCTGAAAACAGCATCGACGAGCAGAACTGATCGGGAGTATTGGACAATGACCATTGATCTGCCGGTAATCTGGTATTTCCTGATTGGTTTCGCCGTGGCCATGTATGTGGTGATGGATGGTTTCAGCCTGGGTGTGGGTATCCTCTTTCCCTTTGTTCAGGGAGATCATCGCCGCGATGTGATGATGAACTCGGTGGCGCCGGTGTGGGACGGTAACCAGACATGGATGATTCTCGGTGGTGCCGGTCTCTATGGCGCTTTTCCGCTGGCCTATGCGGTTATTCTGCCGGCCCTCTATCTACCGCTGATTCTGATGCTGCTGGCACTGATATTTCGGGGTATCGCCTTCGAGTTTCGTTTCAAGTCGAACCGTTCGCGCAAGTGGTTCGACTTCGCCTTCAGCGGCGGCGCTATCGTGGCCACTTTCAGTCAGGGGGTCGTGCTGGGCGGCATTATCAATGGTCTGACGGTCACTGAGCGCAGCTTTCAGGGTGGCGGATTCGACTGGTTTTCACCCTTTGCGCTGTTTACCGGGCTGGCACTGATGGCCGGCTATGCGCTGCTGGGGGCCGGCTGGCTGATCATGAAAACCGAGGGTGAGCTACAGCTGCGTTTTTATCGACTGGCGCGCCCGCTGACCCTGCTGGTGGTGGCGGCCATGGTGGTGATCAGTATCTGGACACCGCTGTTCAACGGGCGTATTGCCGAGCGCTGGTTCGTTTTTCCCAACATCATATGGTTCGCACCGGTGCCGATTCTGGTGGCGCTGCTCTCCTGGAGTATCTGGAATGGCGTGACGCACTCTCAGGAAAGGCTGCTGTTTCTGAAGGTGCTGGGGCTTTTCTTCCTCGGCCTTTCGGGACTGGTAATCAGTTTCTTTCCGCTTATCATTCCTCCCGACGTCACTCTCTGGGAGGCTTCTTCGGCGCGCGCCAGTCAGCTTTTTCTGATCATCGGCTATGTGATACTGGTGCCGATGGTGCTGGCCTATACGGCGTACAGCTATTATGTCTTTCGCGGCAAGGTGCGCGAAGGCGAGGGCTATCACTGACGCGATTGCACGGCATGGATTACACCGGGGTACCCGAAAGGGTACCCTTCTTCGTTTTGCGCCACCTTTAACAGGTCTGTGCAGAAAAGAGGTTTTCGCAAACCGCAGGTGGCGTCCGGCGAGGGCGACAGGGTTATGAGCATCAGTGATCTGATCAGAGTCATGAGTGACGGCGATTTCCACTCCGGCGAAGTGCTGGGGCGTCATCTTGGCGTATCGCGAACGGCAGTATGGAAACAGCTGCGCAAGATCGAGGGCATGGGGCTGGCGCTGGAGAGCGTGCGCGGACGTGGCTACCGTCTGATCGACCCGCCCGAGCCGCTCGACGGCGCTGTGGTCGTGGCGGCCCTGTCGCATCAGGCGCGCCGCCACCTGCGTCATCTGTTTATCGAAGACAGGCTCGACTCGACCAACAGTCGGATTCTGGAGCGCTTTGAACAGGGCGCCGGTCACGGCGAGGTGTGCCTGGCCGAGCTGCAGACAAAAGGCCGGGGGCGCCGCGGCCGCGGCTTTTACAGCGAATGGGGCGGCTGTATTCACTTCTCGATTGGCTGGCAGTTCGAAAACGGTGTGGCAGCGCTGGAGGGGTTGAGTCTGGCAGTGGGAGCGGTCATGGCCGAGCTGCTGAAGCGCGAGGGAGTTCCGATCCGTCTCAAATGGCCCAACGATCTACTGGCGCCGGGTGCAGAGGGTGTGAGCAAGCTGGGTGGCATTCTGGTCGAGGTGCGCGGCGATGCCTCCGGTCCCTGCCAGGTCGTGATCGGTATCGGGATCAATGCGCGCCTTTCGCCGCATGCCGCCGAGGCGATCGGTCAGCCGGTGGCGAGTCTGTGCGATAGCCGTACCGGTCTTTCCCGCAACCAGCTAGTGTCCGGCATGATCGAGGCGCTCATGAGTATGCTCCAGAGCTTTGAGCGCGAGGGCTTTGCGCCTTGGCGTGAGCCCTGGAGTCGCTACCATTTCCATGCCGGCCGAGAGGTGCGCATCAGTCGTGGAGAGCGCTGTTACGATGGTGTGGTCGAGGATATCGATGACGTTGGCAATTTGATCGTGAACGTCGGGGAGGAGCGCATGGTTTTCTCCGGCGGAGAAGTGTCACTGCGTGGCCGGTCATGATACTCGATCTGGATATCGGCAATACGCTCTCCAAGTGGCGCCTGAAGGATAGCGCCAGCGATGCGATCATGGGTCGTGGGGCGATGTGGACACACGACGAGTGGCGCTTCGGCGACGATATTCCCGACCCCCGGCATATCGAGGCGATTCGCATCTCCAACGTGGCACGCCATGATGTGCTGGAGGGGACCGTGGCGCTGCTGGAGCGTCGCGTGGACAACATCATGGTGGCGCGCTCGACCGCACAGGCGGGAGGGGTGCGCAACGGCTATGACGCTCCCGAGCGCCTGGGGGTCGACCGCTGGCTGGGCTTGATCGCCGGCCATCGGCTGGCCGGCGGCTGCTGTACGGTGGACTGTGGCAGTGCCGTGACCATGGACTTTGTACTGCCGGATGGCCGGCATCCGGGAGGCTACATACTGCCCGGCCTGCGTCTGATGAAGGAGAGCCTGCGGCTGGGTACACGTAGTGTCGCAATCGACCCCGAGCAGGAGATGGGACGTCTTCTCGCGCCCGGCAGCAATACAGCGGACGCGGTCAATCACGGTGTTTACGTCGCCGCCGTCAGTGCCATTCAGCGCCTCTATATGGAAAACTGTGACCGCTATGGCGTCGCGCTGCCGATGCTGGTCACCGGTGGTGACGGCGCTATTGTGTCGCGAGGACTGGAATTGCCGCATGCTCAGTGGCCCGACATGGTCTATGCCGGGCTCGAGGTGCTTTTTCCGCTTACCGAAGGCGAACGTCGCGGGGTGCTGGCGGGCATGCCGGCAGTCGTTGCCCCGCCCTCCCGGGAGGCAATAGAGAAGGCGCTTGCGTTCACTTATCTGCTCTGACAGAATGCGCCGCGTTCTCGGGGGAAGAAAAGCGCTTCGCCCGAGAAGGCAGCCATTGACAATGGCGTGCCGGAGCGGCAAGATATGCCGCCATGTTCGGAGGGGTACCCGAGTGGTCAAAGGGAGCAGACTGTAAATCTGCCGCGAAAGCTTCGAAGGTTCGAATCCTTCCCCCTCCACCAGATTTAGATCGAGCACCTGAGTGCTCGATCCGGGGCAAGCGGGCATAGTTCAATGGTAGAACCTCAGCCTTCCAAGCTGATGATGCGGGTTCGATCCCCGCTGCCCGCTCCAGTCGTTGTAAAGCGTTACGCTCATGTAGCTCAGGGGTAGAGCACACCCTTGGTAAGGGTGAGGTCGACGGTTCAAATCCGTCCATGAGCTCCATTCAAGGGGCGAGCCAGTGGGGTCGCCCTTTTTGTTCGGTACAGCCTGTTGCCAGCTGTCGAGCATTTTGCTATCGTACTTGCCGCTTTTCACGGCAGTGCGGGCGTGTTACAGGCCAGTAGCTCAATTGGCAGAGCAGCGGTCTCCAAAACCGCAGGTTGGGGGTTCGAGTCCCTCCTGGCCTGCCAGTCTTCCTCGGATTGGCAGTTTCAAGTGTCAGACGTCTTGCCGTCCTCCTGAGGAGTTTTCTTTCCCATGAAGCAGATCGCTGAAGAGCAGAGCCCGCGGTTTGACGCGCTCAAGTGGGCGGCTGCCGTTGTGCTCGTGGCTGTTGCCGTGGTCGGTAATGTCTATTTCTCTGATCAGCCGATGATTTATCGCGTCATCGCTGTGGTGGCGCTTGTCGGGCTGGCTGCCGTTCCGGCGCTGATGACCGTGAAAGGGCGTGAGCTGATGTCGCTGGCGCGCAACTCCAAACGCGAGATTCAGCGTGTCGTCTGGCCCACTCGTCCCGAGACGGTGCAGACCACCGCGATAGTGCTGGCCGCCGTCGTTATTGTGGGCATAGTCCTCTGGCTGATCGATATGTTTTTCGGTTGGCTGGTGTCGTTGCTGATAGGTTAGGAGCCTGCATGTCTAAGCGCTGGTATGTCGTTCACGCCTATTCGGGTTTCGAAAAGCAGGTCATGCGCTCACTCAATGAGCGTGTGAAGCTTTACGAAATGGAGGATCACTTCGGCGAGATTCTCGTGCCGACCGAAGAGGTCGTCGAGATGCGCGACGGCAAACGCCGCAAGAGCGAGCGCAAGTTCTATCCCGGCTACGTACTGGTCGAGATGGAGATGGATGACCGCTCCTGGCATCTGGTCAACGAAACGCCGCGGGTGATGGGGTTTATCGGCGGTACGCCGGAGAAACCGGCGCCGATTACCGCTCGCGAGGCAGAGGGTATTCTGCGTCGCGTTCAGGACGGTACCGAAAAACCTCGACCCAAGACCATGTTCGATGCCGGCGAGACGGTGCGCGTTATCGACGGCCCCTTCTCCGACTTCAACGGCGTGGTCGAGGAGGTCAATTATGAAAAGAGTCGTCTGCAGGTCAGTGTGCTGATCTTCGGGCGTTCTACCCCCGTCGAGCTGGAGTTCTCTCAGGTAGAGAAGGCCTGAGTCGACGGAAATCGCGGTCACGGCCACGGGTTGTGACCATTTGCGGGGAGCCGAAAGGGGCGGGTACAGCGAAAGGCTGGTGCCTGCTGCCCTGAAGGCGTTACCACCCAACTGGAGAATACAGTATGGCCAAGAAAGTACAGGCCTATATCAAGCTGCAGGTTGCAGCTGCCAAGGCCAATCCCAGCCCCCCGGTGGGGCCGGCGCTCGGTCAGCACGGCGTCAATATCATGGAGTTCTGCAAGGCGTTCAACGCAGAAACCCAGGAAATTGAAGCCGGTTTGCCGATTCCGGTCGTCATCACGGTCTACTCCGACCGTAGCTTTACCTTTGTCACCAAGACGCCGCCGGCGCCGGTCCTGCTCAAGAAGGCCGCAGGCATCAAGTCCGGCTCCGGCGAGCCGAATCGCAACAAGGTGGGTACCGTGACCCGTGATCAGCTCGAAGAGATTGCGCGTACCAAGGAGCCCGACCTGACAGCCGCCGACCTCGACGCTGCTGTGCGTACCATTGCCGGTACTGCGCGCAGCATGGGGCTCAACGTGGAGGGGCTCTGATCATGGCGAAAGTTTCCCGTCGCATGAAGCAGATTCGCGAGCGTGTCGATTCCAATCGCGTTTACAGCATTGAAGAGGCCGCTGCACTGCTCGCCGAACTCTCCTCGGTAAGGTTCAAGGAGAGTGTCGAGGTTGCCGTCAATCTGGGCGTCGATCCGCGTAAATCCGACCAGGTGGTGCGTGGCGCTACCGTGCTGCCCAACGGTACCGGTCGCGACGTGCGTGTTGCCGTGTTCGCTCAGGGTGCGGCTGCTGACGCCGCTCGCGAAGCGGGCGCCGAGATCGTCGGCATGGACGATCTGGCCGAAGAGGTGAAAAAGGGCAATCTCGACTTTGACGTCGTGATCGCCGCGCCGGACGCCATGCGTGTGGTCGGTCAGCTGGGTCAGATTCTTGGTCCGCGCGGCCTGATGCCCAACCCCAAGGTGGGCACTGTGACGCCTGACGTCGCCACCGCAGTGAAAAACGCCAAGGCGGGTCAGGTGCGTTTTCGTACCGACAAGAACGGCATCATCCATGCCGGCGTTGGCAAGGTTGATTTCACCCCCGAGGCGCTGCGCGGCAACGTCGAGGCGCTGGTCAACGACCTCAAGCGTCTCAAGCCGAGTACCTCGAAGGGTATTTATCTCAAGAAGGTCTCGCTGTCGACCACCATGGGTCCCGGCCTGACTGTCGATCACTCTGCAATGATCTGATAGCCGATCATTGCAGGGCGGGTGGTGCCGTACGGCTCGAAAGGTAGTCATCGAGCACGGCGGCAACATCCACACTTTGCGGTCCCCGTACCCGTGGTGGGGCGGGGCGCCGTCAAAGACCGCAGGTGTCGCTGCTTGCAGCGTCTTAATGGCTCGTATGGTCGAGCCGCCTGCGCAGATGGTGCCGGCCGGCGGTTATCGCTGGCCCGCCATCATCCGGTCTGTCGCTTTTCATGGGCAGACGGTCACCACGATGGCCGCCTCGCGCGGCCGGTACGAAGGAGTGAAAATATGCCCCTGGGTCTTGAAGACAAGAAGGCCATCGTCGCTGAAGTCAGCGAAACGGCCGGGCAGGCGCTCTCCGTCGTTGTCGCTGACTCCCGCGGTGTCAACGTGGCTGCCATGACGGCGCTGCGTAAACAGGCACGCGAGAACAACGTACAGCTACGCGTTGTGCGCAATACCCTGGCGCGCCGCGCTCTGCAGGGTACGTCCTGGGAGTGCCTGAACGAGACCTTCGTTGGTCCGTCGCTGCTGGCATTCTCGCTGGATCATCCCGGCGCTGGCGCTCGTCTGTTCCGCGACTTCGCTCGCGAGCAGCCGAAGTTCGAGGTCAAGGCGCTGGCTTACGAAGGCGAGTACATCGAGGCCGCCAATATCGATCGCCTGGCCAGCCTGCCGACTCGCGACGAAGCGATCGCCAAACTGATGTCGGTCATGAAGGAAGCTTCCGCCGGCAAGCTGGTGCGCACGCTCGCTGCGCTGCGTGACCAGAAGCAGGAAGAAGCGGCCTGACCGCAACGAGTTACCAACGGTCAATTTCATCGGGCAGAGGTTTGCCCCGCAAAGTACAGGAATGCAATCATGGCACTGAGCAAAGAAGATATCATCGACGCAGTCGCTGAAATGTCCGTCATGGAAGTCGCCGAGCTGATCGAGGCGATGGAAGAGAAGTTCGGCGTCAGCGCTGCCGCAGCGGTTGTGGCCGGTCCCGGTGCCGGTGGCGGCGAAGCGGCTGCTGAAGAAGAGCAGACCGAGTTCGACCTGATCCTGACGGCTCCCGGCGACAAGAAGGTCAACGTCATCAAGGTGGTTCGCGAGATCACCGGTCTGGGCCTGAAGGAAGCCAAGGGCGCTGTCGATGGCGCTCCGGCAACCCTCAAGGAGGGCATGTCGAAAGAAGATGCCGAAGAGGCGAAGAAGAAGCTGGAAGAAGCCGGCGCCAGCGTGGAACTCAAGTAACCGGTGTTTCACGCCATAGCGTTGCGGTAGACGGCTGGTGGCGGTCACGAGGTGGCCGCCGCCGGCCTTTTTCTGTTGCCGGATCCCCCGGATGTATTATGCCCGGAAGGGTATAGTATATCGGGGCGATCCGGGAAACTCTTGAACGGCAGGCTCTCCGGCGGGGCTTGCCGTTCGGCGCCTGTATCAGTATCGACAGGCGCATCGATCACGCCGGTCACTCATGGTGAACAAGCTGGGGACTACAGATGGCTTACTCATACACTGAGAAAAAACGCATCCGCAAGGATTTTGGCAAACTGCCGCAGGTAATGGATGTACCCTACCTGCTGGCCATTCAGCTTGATTCCTATTACGACTTCCTGCAGCAGGATCGTGCCCCTGAGGGACGCCATGATATTGGTCTTCATGCCGCCTTCAAGTCCGTGTTCCCGATCGAAAGTTTTTCGGGCAATGCGGCGCTCGAATACGTCAGCTACCGCTTTGGTAATCCGGCTTTCGATGTCAAGGAGTGTCAGCTGCGCGGCGTCACCTACTCCGCGCCGCTGCGGGTCAAGGTTCGTCTGATCATCTACGACAAGGAGTCGTCGAACAAGGCGATCAAGGACATCAAGGAGCAGGAAGTCTACATGGGGGAAATTCCCCTGATGACCGAAAACGGTACCTTCGTGGTCAACGGTACCGAGCGCGTCATCGTCTCCCAGCTCCATCGCAGCCCCGGTGTGTTCTTCGATCACGACAAGGGCAAGAGCCACTCCTCGGGCAAGCTGCTCTATTCCGCTCGCGTGATTCCCTATCGTGGCTCCTGGCTGGATTTCGAATTCGACCCGCGCGACAACGTCTTCGTGCGTATCGACCGCCGCCGCAAGCTGCCGGCCACGGTGCTGATGCGTGCGCTGGGCTACAGCGGCGAAGAGATTCTGGCGCAGTTTTTCGAGACCGACGTCTACTACGTCGAAAAGGATGGCTTCTCTGTCGCGCTGGTGCCGTCACGCCTGCGCGGTGACACCGCCAGCTTCGATATCACCGACGGCGACGGCAATGTCATCGTCGAACAGGGGCGGCGCATCACCCAGAAGCATATCCGTCAGATCGAGAAAGCCGGCATCAAGCGTCTCAACGTGCCGGCGGAGTATCTGTTCGGCAAGACGCTGGCGAAGGATCAGATCGACCCCAATACCGGTGAGCTGCTGGTGCCCTGTAACACCGAGCTGACCCACGAGATCGTCGAGAAGCTCGGCCAGGCGGGGATCACCTCGATCGAGACGCTTTACACCAACGATCTCGATACCGGCGCTTTCATGTCCGAGACGCTGCGCATGGATACCACCGGCTCTCAGCTCGAGGCGCTGGTCGAGATCTATCGCATGATGCGTCCCGGCGAGCCGCCCACCAAGGAGGCCGCCGAGTCGCTGTTCAACAACCTGTTCTTCAGCGAGGACCGCTACGACCTCTCCGGCGTGGGCCGCATGAAGTTCAACCGTCGGCTGCGTCGTGACAGCGACGACGGCGCGGGTGTGCTCAACCATGAGGACATCATCGATGTGCTCAAGGAACTGATCAACATCCGCAACGGCTTCGGCGACGTGGATGATATCGACCATCTCGGCAATCGCCGTATCCGCAGCGTGGGCGAGATGGCGGAGAACCAGTTCCGTGTCGGTCTGGTGCGCGTCGAGCGGGCAGTGCGCGAGCGGCTGTCGATGGCCGAGAGCGAAGGCCTGATGCCGCAGGATCTGATCAATGCCAAGCCGGTAGCGGCGGCGGTCAAGGAGTTCTTCGGCTCCTCGCAGCTGTCGCAGTTCATGGATCAGAACAATCCGCTCTCCGAGGTGACGCACAAGCGTCGTGTATCGGCGCTCGGCCCGGGTGGTCTGACCCGCGAGCGTGCCGGCTTCGAGGTGCGCGACGTGCACGCCACCCACTATGGCCGGCTGTGCCCGATCGAGACCCCTGAAGGTCCCAACATCGGTCTGATCAACTCGCTGGCGACCTACAGCCATACCAACCACTACGGTTTCCTCGAGACGCCCTACCGGCGTGTCAACGACCGTCAGGTGACCGACGAGGTCGTGCATCTGTCGGCGATCGAGGAGGGTGACTTCATCATCGCCCAGGCCTCCGCCACGGTGGATGAGAAGGGCCAGCTGGTCGACGACCTGGTGCAGGTGCGTCACAAGGGCGAGACCACCTTCATGGCGCCCGACAAGGTGACCCTGATGGACGTTTCGCCGCGCCAGGTGGTGTCGGTGGCGGCGGCGTTGATTCCGTTTCTCGAGCACGATGACGCCAACCGCGCCCTGATGGGCTCCAACATGCAGCGTCAGGCGGTGCCCACGCTGAAGGCCGACAAGCCGCTGGTCGGTACCGGCATGGAGCGCTTCGTGGCGCGCGACTCGGGTGTGTGCGCGGTGGCACGGCGCGGCGGCGTGGTCGACTCGGTGGATGCAAGGCGCGTCGTTATTCGGGTCAACGAGGATGAAATCATCGGCGGTGAAGCCGGCGTTGATATCTACAACCTGACCAAGTATCTGCGCTCCAACCAGAACACCTGTCAGAACCAGCGTCCCATCGTGCGCCAGGGCGACCAGGTGGCGATCGGCGACATTCTGGCCGATGGGCCTTCGGTGGATACCGGTGACCTGGCGCTGGGCCAGAACATTCGTATCGCCTTCATGCCCTGGAACGGCTACAACTTCGAGGACTCGATGCTGATCTCGGAGCGGGTGGCCGATGAGGATCGTTTCACCACGATCCATATCCAGGAGCTGACCTGTGTCTCCCGCGACACCAAGCTGGGGCCGGAGGAGATCTCTTCCGACATTCCCAACGTGGGTGAGTCGGCGCTCTCCAAGCTGGACGAGGCGGGCATCGTGCATATCGGCGCGGAGATCAACCCGGGCGATATCATGGTCGGCAAGGTGACGCCCAAGGGCGAGACCCAGCTGACGCCGGAGGAGAAGCTGCTGCGTGCCATCTTCGGCGAGAAGGCCAGCGACGTGAAGGATACCTCGCTGCGCGCCGCGACCGGCATGAAGGGCACGGTGATCGACGTTCAGGTCTTCACCCGTGACGGTGTCGAGAAGGATTCGCGCGCCCTCTCCATCGAGCAGGACCAGCTTGACGAAGTACGCAAGGACCTGCGCGAGACCTACCGCATCGCCGAAGACGCCACTTATGAGCGTCTGCAGCGTCAGCTCTCCGGGCAGCCGGTCAACGGCGGACCGAAGCTGTCGCGCGGCGATGTCCTCGACGACGCCTATCTGGAGGCGCTGCCGCGCGCCCAGTGGTCGAAGCTGCGCATGCAGGACGAGTCGCTCAACGAGCTGCTGGCGCAGGCTGACGAGCAGCTCGAGAACCGTCGCAAGGAGATGGAGGAGCGCTTCGAGGACAAGAAGCGCAAGCTCACCCAGGGCGATGACCTCGCGCCGGGCGTACTCAAGATCGTCAAGGTCTATCTGGCAGTGAAGCGTCGCCTTCAGCCGGGTGACAAGATGGCCGGCCGTCACGGCAACAAGGGTGTTATCTCGGCAATCATGCCGATCGAGGATATGCCCTTCGACGACGAAGGTGTGCCGGTCGACCTGGTGCTCAACCCGCTGGGCGTACCGTCGCGCATGAACGTCGGGCAGATTCTCGAGACCCACCTTGGCATGGCCGCCTGGGGGCTCGGTCGGCGCATCGACGCCATGCTGCGCGACGCCCGTGGCCAGCAGATCGGCGAAATGCGCGACTTCCTCGAGAAGGTCTACAACCAGAGCGGCGGGCGTCGCGAACAGATCGACGAGCTCAGCGATGACGAGGTGATCGCACTGGCCAAAAACCTGTCGGGAGGCGTGCCGATTGCCACCCCGGTTTTCGACGGCGCGCGCGAGCACGAGATCAAGGGCCTGCTGACGCTGGCCGGGCTGCCCGAGTCGGGCCAGATGGAGCTCTACGATGGCCGTACCGGCGAGAAGTTCGATCGCCCGGTCACTGTCGGCTACATGTACATGCTCAAGCTCAACCACCTGGTGGATGACAAGATGCATGCGCGCTCGACCGGCTCCTACTCGCTGGTGACCCAGCAGCCGCTGGGCGGCAAGGCGCAGTTCGGTGGCCAGCGCTTCGGTGAGATGGAGGTGTGGGCACTGGAGGCCTATGGCGCCGCCTACACCCTGCAGGAGATGCTGACGGTCAAGTCCGACGACGTGGAAGGTCGTACCAAGATGTACAAGAGCATCGTCGACGGCGACCACAGCATGCAGGCCGGAATGCCCGAGTCGTTCAACGTGCTGGTCAAGGAGATCCGCTCGCTGGGCATCGATATCGAGCTGGAAGGCTGAGCCTGCAGGCGCATCCCGCAGCTGTAGCTATGACGGTCCGCGGGGCCCCGAGGCGTTGGGCCCCGCTCATGACAACTCCGCAACGGAGCCGACCCCATGAAAGATCTGGTCAAAGTTCTTAAATCGCAGGCGCAGTCCGAAGAGTTCGACGCTATTCGCATTTCGCTTGCTTCGCCGGACATGATCCGCAGTTGGTCGTTCGGCGAGGTCAAAAAGCCCGAGACCATCAACTACCGCACGTTCAAGCCCGAGCGTGACGGCCTTTTCTGCGCCAAGATTTTCGGTCCGGTCAAGGATTACGAGTGCCTGTGCGGCAAATACAAGCGCATGAAGCACCGCGGCATCATCTGTGAAAAGTGTGGCGTCGAGGTGACCCGGGCATCGGTGCGCCGCGAGCGCATGGGCCACATCGAGCTGGCCTCGCCGGTCGCTCACATCTGGTTTCTGAAGTCGCTGCCGTCGCGTATCGGCATGCTGCTGGACATGACCCTGCGCGACATCGAGCGGGTGCTCTACTTCGAGTCCTTCGTGGTGATCGACCCTGGGATGACCACCCTCGAGCGTGGCCAGCTGCTCAATGACGAGCAGTACTTCGAGGCGCTGGAGGAGTTCGGCGACGACTTCGATGCCCGCATGGGTGCCGAGGCGGTGCAGGCACTGCTGGCCGATATCGATCTCGGTGAAGAGGTCGAGCGGCTGCGCGAGGAGATCCCGCAGACCAATTCGGACACCAAGGTCAAGAAGCTCTCCAAGCGGCTCAAGCTGCTGGAAGCTTTCTACCGCTCGGGTAACCATCCGGGCTGGATGATCATGGAAGTGCTGCCGGTGCTGCCGCCGGACCTGCGTCCGTTGGTGCCGCTCGACGGCGGTCGCTTCGCGACCTCCGATCTCAACGACCTCTATCGTCGCGTGATCAACCGCAACAACCGCCTCAAGCGGCTGCTCGATCTGGCCGCGCCGGACATCATCGTGCGCAACGAAAAGCGCATGCTGCAGGAGTCCGTCGATGCGCTGCTCGACAATGGCCGTCGCGGCCGGGCGATCACCGGCTCCAACAAGCGGCCGCTGAAGTCGCTGGCCGACATGATCAAGGGCAAGCAGGGGCGTTTCCGCCAGAACCTGCTGGGCAAGCGCGTCGACTACTCCGGCCGCTCGGTCATCACCGTGGGCCCGACCCTGCGCCTGCATCAGTGCGGTCTGCCCAAGAAGATGGCGCTGGAGCTGTTCAAGCCGTTCATCTATTCGCGGCTGCAGGCCAGCGGTCAGGCCTCGACCATCAAGGCCGCCAAGAAGATGGTCGAGCGCGAGATGCCCGAGGTGTGGGATATCCTCGCCGACGTCATCCGCGAGCATCCGGTGCTGCTCAACCGGGCGCCGACCCTGCACCGGCTGGGTATCCAGGCGTTCGAGCCGCTGCTGATCGAGGGCAAGGCGATCCAGCTCCACCCGCTGGTATGCGCCGCCTACAACGCCGACTTCGACGGCGACCAGATGGCCGTGCACGTGCCGCTGACGCTGGAAGCCCAGCTCGAAGCGCGGGCGCTGATGATGTCGACCAACAACGTGCTGTCGCCGGCCAACGGCGAGCCGATCATCGTGCCGTCGCAGGACGTGGTGCTGGGTCTTTACTACATGACCCGCGAACGTATCGGGGCAAAGGGTGAGGGCATGACCTTTGCCGATCTCGGCGAGGTAGAGCGCGCCTACGGCACCCAGAGCGTCGATCTGCATGCGCGTATCCGCGTGCGGATTCGAGAGTGGACCCGCGAGAGCTTCAGCGATGACCTGACCGAGCAGGTATCGGTCAAGGAGACCACTGTCGGTCGTGCGCTGCTGTATCGCAGCGTGCCGCGCGGTATGCCGTTCGAGCTGGTCGATCGGCCGATGAAGAAAAAGGCGATCTCGCAGCTGATCAACGCCGCCTATCGTCAGGTGGGGCTGAAGGAGACCGTCATCTTCGCCGACCAGCTGATGTACACCGGCTTTCGACTGGCCACCTGGTCGGGTGCCTCGATCGGCGTCAACGACTTCGTCATTCCGGAGTCCAAGAAGTCGATTATCGAGGGTGCCGAGGACGAGGTGAAGGAGATCGAGGATCAGTTCTCCTCCGGCCTCGTTACCGCCGGCGAGAAGTACAACAAGGTCATCGATATCTGGTCCAAGGCCAACGACAAGGTGGCCCGTGCCATGATGACCGGCATCTCCAAGGAGACGGTCACCGATCGCGAAGGCAATGAGGTGGAGCAGGACTCCTTCAACAGCGTCTTCATCATGGCCGACTCCGGCGCCCGCGGCAGCGCCGCGCAGATTCGTCAGTTGGCCGGTATGCGTGGCCTGATGGCCAAGCCCGACGGCTCGATCATCGAGACGCCGATCACCGCCAACTTCCGTGAGGGGCTGAACGTACTGCAGTACTTCATCTCCACCCACGGCGCTCGCAAGGGTCTGGCGGATACCGCCCTGAAGACCGCCAACTCCGGTTACCTGACCCGTCGTCTGGTCGACGTCGCGCAGGACGTGGTGGTCACCGAGCCCGACTGCGGCACCGAGGAGGGCCTGACCCTGCACCCGGTGATCGAGGGCGGCGACATCATCGTCTCGCTGGCCGAGCGCGTGCTGGGCCGCGTGGTGGCCCAGGATGTAGTCGATCCGGAGACCGACGAGGTGCTGATCGCACGCGACACCCTGCTCGACGAAGCCTGGTGCGAAAAGCTCGACACCATGGGCGTCGATGAGATCGTGGTGCGCTCGACCATCACCTGCGAGACGGCCCACGGCGTCTGCTCGGTCTGTTACGGCCGTGACCTCGCGCGCGGTCACCAGGTCAACACCGGTGAATCGGTGGGCGTCATCGCCGCGCAGTCGATCGGCGAGCCCGGTACCCAGCTGACCATGCGTACCTTCCACATCGGCGGCGCCGCCTCGCGTGCCTCGGCAGTGGACAGCGTGCAGGTCAAGCACGGCGGTAGCGTGCGGCTTCATAACATGAAGCACGTCGAGCGCAGCGACGGTCGACTGGTCGTGGTATCGCGCTCCAGCGCGCTGGCGGTGGCCGACGAGCACGGCCGTGAACGGGAGTACTACAAGCTGCCCTACGGCGCCGAGCTGTCGATCAAGGATGGCGACGAGGTCGAGTCGGGTCAGGTGGTGGCCAAGTGGGACCCCCACACCCACCCGATCGTCTCCGAGGTGGAAGGTCGCGTACAGTTCACCGATATGGAAGAGGGCGTCACCATCAACCGCAGCGTGGATGAGATGACCGGTCTCTCCTCGATCGAGGTGATCGAGAGCGGCAACCGTCCCTCCTCGGGCCGCGACAAGCGTCCGATGATCATGCTGCAGGATGGCCAGGGTCAGGCGGTATCGCTGCCCGGCTCCAATACGCCGGTGCAGTACATGCTGCCGGGTAACGCCATCGTGTCGGTGGATGACGGCTCCGCTATCGGCATCGGCGAGGTGGTCGCCCGTATTCCGGTCGAGGCGTCCGGTAACAAGGACATCACCGGTGGTCTACCGCGCGTTGCTGACCTGTTCGAGGCGCGCAAGCCGAAAGAGCCGTCGATTCTTGCCGAGGCTTCCGGCACCATCACCTTCGGCAAGGAGACCAAGGGCAAGCGTCGCCTGACCATCAACCCGGCCGAGGGCGACCCGATCGAAATGCTGATTCCCAAGTGGCGTCAGATCGGGGTGTTCGAGGGTGAGACGGTCGAGCGCGGCGAGGTGATCTCCGACGGTCCCAGCAACCCGCACGATATTCTGCGACTGCTGGGCGTCAGCGAGCTGGCCAAGTACATCACCGCCGAGATCCAGGATGTCTATCGTCTGCAGGGCGTGGGTATCAATGACAAGCACATCGAGGTGATCGTGCGGCAGATGCTGCGCAAGGTGGAGATCACCGACGCCGGCGACAGCTCCTTCATCCCCGGCGACCAGGTCGAACTGGTGCGGGTGGTCGAGGAGAACGCCCGGCTGGTCGAGCAGGAGCGCTTCCCGGCACAGTTCGACCGTGTGCTGCTGGGTATCACCAAGGCGTCGCTGGCTACCGAGTCGTTCATCTCCGCGGCCTCCTTCCAGGAGACTACGCGCGTGCTGACCGAGGCGGCCGTCACCGGCAAGCGCGACCATCTGCGCGGTCTCAAGGAGAACGTGGTGGTGGGTCGCCTGATTCCGGCGGGCACCGGCCTGACGCATCACGCCGAGCGTCGCCGTCGTCGCGAAGAGGCGCAGTTCGATCAGCAGCCTTCGGCATTCGACGTCGAGCAGCAGCTGGGCGAGCACCTCACCGCCCTGGATGCCGATGACGACGATCTGTAAACGGCCGCTGTCCCGCGTCGCGCAGCGGCGCGGGGCTTGACGCCCTCGCTGGCGAACCCTTAGAATTCGCAGCCTTTAACAGTAGGGGCAGGTGCGTCCTGTCTCTGCTGTTTTGTATCATCATCATTGGAGTGAGCCGATTCATGGCAACCGTCAACCAGCTTGTACGCAAGCCGCGCAAGCGTCGCCATCCGAAGAGCGACGTGCCGGCCCTGCAGTCCTGCCCACAGCGCCGCGGCGTCTGCACCCGCGTTTACACCACCACCCCCAAGAAGCCGAACTCGGCACTGCGTAAGGTCTGCCGTGTCCGTTTGACCAACGGTTACGAAGTGGCTTCCTATATCGGCGGTGAAGGTCACAACCTGCAGGAGCACTCGGTCGTGCTGATTCGCGGCGGTCGTGTCAAGGACCTGCCGGGCGTGCGTTATCACACCGTTCGCGGTGCGCTGGACACCTCCGGCGTGCAGAACCGTCGTCAGGCGCGTTCCAAGTACGGCACCAAGCGGCCGAAGTCCTGATTCCCTTTTTTCAACCCCTGGTCTGATAAGAGTAAGGCCGGACGTCGCCTCGGCGTATTCCGTTCCGGGTTTACCTGAAGGACTCTTCTGACAGAGGGCTTATCATGCCTAGAAGACGTATTGCGGCGAAGCGCGAAATCCTGCCGGATCCCAAGTTCGGGAGCGAGCGCCTCGCCAAGTTCATGAACCACCTGATGGTCAGCGGCAAGAAATCCGTCGCCGAGCGTATCGTATACGGTGCGCTGGATCGGGTTGCCGAACGCTCCAATGATGAGCCGCTGGACATCTTCGACAAGGCGCTGGAGGCTATCCAGCCGATGGTCGAGGTCAAATCGCGTCGCGTTGGCGGTGCCACCTATCAGGTGCCCGTCGAAGTGCGCCCCTCCCGTCGTCAGGCGCTGGCGATGCGCTGGATGGTGGACGCTGCCCGTAACCGTGGCGAGAAGACCATGGTGCAACGCCTGGCCGGCGAGATGCTGGATGCTTCCGAAGGCCGGGGCGCAGCGGTGAAGAAGCGTGAAGACGTCCACCGTATGGCAGAAGCCAACAAGGCCTTCTCGCACTATCGCTTCTAACCGGTTCGCTTCCCATTAGAGGCGCCCCAGGGGGCGCCTCCAACCAACAGGATACGTATCGTGGCACGCAAGACCCCACTCAAGCGCTACCGCAATATCGGTATCTGCGCCCACGTCGATGCCGGCAAGACAACGACGACCGAACGCGTGCTGTTCTACACCGGTCTTTCACACAAAATCGGTGAGGTGCACGAAGGTGCCGCCGTCATGGACTGGATGGAGCAGGAGCAGGAGCGTGGTATTACCATCACCTCCGCTGCGACCACCTGTTTCTGGCGCGGCATGAACCAGCAGTTCGATGAGCATCGCATCAACATCATCGACACCCCGGGGCACGTTGACTTCACCATCGAGGTGGAGCGTTCCCTGCGTGTGCTCGACGGTGCCATTGTGGTGCTGTGCGGCAGCTCCGGTGTGCAGCCGCAGACCGAGACGGTATGGCGTCAGGCCAACCGCTATGAAGTGCCGCGCATGGTGTTCGTCAACAAGATGGACCGCGTTGGCGCTGACTACTTCATGGTGGTCGAGCAGATGCGCAAGCGTCTCAATGCCAATGCCGTGCCGATCCAGATCAACTGGGGCGCGGAAGATGACTTCAAGGGCGTCATCGACCTGCTGCAGATGAAGGCCATCGCCTGGAACGAAGCCGACAAGGGCATGACCTACGATCTGCTCGATATTCCCGCAGAGCTTCAGGAGACTGCTCAGGAGTGGCGTGAGCATATGCTCGAAGCCGCCGCCGAGGCCTCCGAAGAGCTGATGGAGAAGTATCTCGAAGAGGGCGATCTGTCCATCGAGGATATCAAGGCAGGCCTGCGTCGTCGCACTCTGGATAACGAGATCGTACTGGTCACCTGTGGCAGCGCCTTCAAGAACAAGGGTGTGCAGGCCATGCTGGATGCGGTCATCGAGTACCTGCCGTCGCCCACCGAGGTGAAGGCGATCGAGGGTGAGCTCGACGACGCCGACGGCACCATCGAGACTCGCGAAGCGGACGACAACGCGCCGTTTTCGTCGCTGGCCTTCAAGATCGCGACCGACCCCTTTGTCGGCACTCTGACCTTTATTCGCGTCTACTCCGGTGTGCTCAACTCGGGCGACCAGGTGTACAACTCGGTGAAGGACAAGAAGGAGCGCGTTGGTCGTATCGTGCAGATGCACTCCAACAGCCGTCAGGAGATCAAGCAGGTCTACGCCGGCGACATCGCTGCCTGTGTGGGGCTCAAGGATGTCACCACCGGTGATACCCTGTGTGACCCCAACTCGAAAATCGTGCTGGAGCGCATGGAGTTCCCCGAACCGGTCATCTCGGTTGCGGTGGAGCCCAAATCCAAGGCCGATCAGGAGAAAATGGGGACCGCGCTGGGCAAGCTGGCTCAGGAGGATCCCTCCTTCCGCGTCAAGACCGACGAGGAGACCGGTCAGACCATTATCTCCGGCATGGGCGAGCTGCACCTTGATATCCTCGTCGATCGTCTGCGTCGTGAGTTCAAGGTCGAGGCCAATATCGGCAAGCCGCAGGTGGCCTATCGCGAGACGATCAAGTCAAGCGTCGAGCAGGAAGGCAAGTTCGTGCGCCAGTCGGGTGGTCGCGGCCAGTTCGGTCACGTCTATCTGCGCATCGAGCCGATGACTGATGCCGACCGCGGTGATGATCCGGAGCTGACGTTCAAGTTCAACTCTGAAATCGTTGGCGGTGTGGTGCCCAAGGAGTACGTGCCGGCCGTCGAAAAGGGCGCTTTCGAGCAGCTGCAGAACGGTGTCATCGCCGGTTACCCGATGATCAACGTCAAGGTTACGCTGTTTGATGGTTCCTATCACGACGTTGACTCCAACGAGAATGCCTTCAAGGTCGCCTCGTCGATGGCGATCAAGGAGGGCGCACGCAAGGCCGGAGCGGTATTGCTCGAGCCGATGATGAGTGTTGAAGTGGTCACCCCCGAAGATTTCATGGGTGACGTCATGGGCGACCTCAACCGTCGGCGCGGTCTTGTTCAGGGCATGGATGACACCAGCGCAGGTCAGGTCATCCGCGCCATTGTGCCACTGGGTGAGATGTTCGGTTACGCGACCGATCTGCGTTCTCAGACCCAGGGCCGCGCAAGCTACTCCATGGAGTTTGCGAAGTACGATGAGGCACCGTCCAGCATCGTCGAAGCCGTCATCAACCAAAACTGATAACCGTCAGCTGATCTAAAGAGGTTATAGCAGTGGCCAAGGAAAAGTTTGAACGTAATAAAACGCACGTCAACGTCGGCACTATCGGTCACGTTGACCATGGCAAAACCACACTGACAGCGGCGCTGACACGCGTTTCCGCCGAGGTGTTCGGTGGCGACTGGCGTGCATTCGATACCATCGACAACGCTCCTGAAGAGCGCGAGCGTGGTATCACCATCTCCACCGCTCACGTCGAGTACCAGTCCGAGAAGCGCCACTACGCGCACGTCGACTGCCCCGGGCACGCTGACTATGTCAAGAACATGATCACCGGTGCGGCGCAGATGGACGGCGCTATCCTGGTCTGCTCCGCGGCCGACGGCCCGATGCCGCAGACTCGCGAGCACATCCTGCTGTCGCGCCAGGTCGGTGTACCCTTCATCGTGGTATTCCTCAACAAGGCCGACATGGTCGACGACGAGGAGCTGCTCGAGCTGGTCGAGATGGAAGTTCGCGAGCTGCTCAACGAGTACGACTTCCCGGGCGACGACACGCCGATCATCGTGGGTTCCGCGCTGATGGCGCTGGATGGCAAGGACGACAACGGCATGGGCACCACCGCCGTGGCCAACCTGGTTCGCGCCATGGATGAGTACATCCCCGAGCCGGAGCGTGCCATCGATCAGCCGTTTTTGATGCCGATCGAGGACGTCTTCTCGATCTCCGGTCGCGGTACCGTGGTGACTGGTCGTGTCGAGCGCGGCATCATCAAGAGCGGTGAAGAAGTCGAGATTCTGGGTCTGCATGATACCGTCAAGACGACCGTGACCGGCGTCGAGATGTTCCGCAAGCTGCTCGACGAAGGTCGTGCCGGTGAAAACGTGGGTGCGCTGCTGCGCGGCACCAAGCGTGACGACGTCGAGCGTGGTCAGGTGTTGGCCAAGCCGGGTTCGATCAAGCCGCATACCAAATTCGAGTCCGAGGTCTACATCCTGTCCAAGGAAGAGGGTGGTCGCCACACTCCCTTCTTCAAGGGCTATCGTCCGCAGTTCTACTTCCGGACCACCGATGTGACCGGTACCTGTGAGCTGCCGGAAGGCGTCGAGATGGTCATGCCGGGCGACAACGTCAAGATGGTGGTTACCCTGATTGCACCGATCGCCATGGAAGACGGTCTGCGCTTCGCTATCCGCGAAGGTGGCCGCACCGTGGGCGCCGGCGTGGTCGCCAAGATCGTCGAGTAAGCATCTCTCGACCCCAAAGGGGCCTCCACCGGAGGCCCCTTTGTTTGTACCTGCATGTTTGACTCCGAGCCGCTGACTGCTTATAATGCGCGTCCTTTGTGAGGGCGTGGGCGGTCAGGCGCCATCGGCGTCCTGCATCGTCTCGAATATGTCCTGGAGTCCCGGGTAATGCAGAACCAGAAAATTCGTATTCGCTTGAAGGCTTTCGATCACCGCCTGATCGATCAGTCTGCACAGGAAATCGTGGATACCGCCAAGCGCACTGGTGCGCAGGTGCGCGGCCCGATTCCGCTGCCGACCAGGCGTGAGCGCTATACCATTCTGATCTCGCCGCACGTCAACAAGGATGCGCGTGACCAGTATGAGATTCGCACTCACAAGCGTGTGCTCGATATTGTCGAGCCGACCGAGAAAACGGTTGATGCGCTGATGAAACTCGACCTGGCCGCCGGCGTCGACGTCCAGATCAAGGTCGATTAACCCTATACACTAGTCACTCACGCGGCTTTGACAGCGTTCAGCGCTTGCCGCACACGCCGGGACGGCGTCATACAACGTGCTAGTGGAATGCTCTGGAAAGGGCAGCCATAGCGGGTGATAGCCCCGTACACTAAAGGAGACTGAACATGTCTATCGGTTTGGTCGGTAAAAAGAGCGGCATGACCCGCATCTTTACCGAAGATGGCACTTCCGTGCCCGTAACCGTTATCGAAGTCGAGCCCAACCGCGTGACGCGCGTCAAGACCCTTGAGTCTGACGGTTATCGCGCCGTGCAGGTTACCGCAGGCTCGCGCAAGGCCAAGCACCTCAGCAAGGCTGTCGCAGGACAGTATGCCAAAGCAGGTGTCGAGGCCGGTCGTTTCCTGACGGAATTTCGTCTCGCCGAAGGCGACGAGGATCCGCAGACAGGAAGCGAGCTTACCGTATCCCTCTTCGAAGCCGGTCAGCGCATCGACGTTACCGGAACATCCAGGGGCAAGGGTTACCAGGGCGCCGTCAAGCGCTGGAACTTTCGCACCCAGGATAACTCCCACGGCAACTCCCTGTCGCACCGCGCACCGGGCTCCATCGGCCAGTGCCAGACGCCGGGGCGCGTCTTCAAGGGCAAGAAAATGGCCGGCCAGATGGGCAATGAGCGCGTCACCGTTCAGAGCCTTGAAGTCGTCCGCGTCGATGCCGAACGCAATCTGCTGCTGATTCGTGGTGCCGTGCCCGGCGCGACCGGCAGCGACGTGATTGTGCGCACCGCCGTCAAAGCTCGCCGCTGAGGGGTAGACCAACGATGAATCTCAATCTCGCAGGTTCAGAGGCCGGGGCCGTCGAAATTTCCGACACGACCTTTGGCAAGGAATTCAATGAAGCGCTGGTTCACCAGGTCGTCACCGCCTACATGGCCGGTGGTCGCCAGGGTACCCGCGCGCAGAAAAATCGCGCCGAAGTGAGCGGCGGCGGCAAGAAGCCCTGGCGTCAGAAGGGCACCGGTCGCGCTCGCGCCGGCTCGATCCGTTCGCCGATCTGGCGTACCGGTGGTGTGACCTTCGCAGCACGTCCGCAGGACCATGCGCAGAAGGTCAATCGCAAGATGTATCGCGCCGCGATGCGCTCCATCCTCTCCGAGCTGGTGCGTCAGGATCGTCTGGTGGCGGTGGACAGCTTCACCGTGGACAGTCCGAAGACCAAACAGCTGGTAGGCCGTCTGGCCGAGCTGGGTCTCGATCGGGTGCTGATCGTCACCGACGAGCTGGACCAGAACCTCTACCTGGCCGCTCGCAATATCCCCAACGTCGATGTGGTCGAGGTCGGCAGTGCCGATCCGGTCAGCCTGATCGCTCATGACCGGGTGCTGATGACCGTGCCGGCGCTGCGCAAGTTCGAGGAGAAGCTGGCATGAATCAGGAACGCGTATTCAAGGTGCTGCTGGGTCCGCACATGACCGAGAAGGCTGCGTTCGCCGCCGAGCGCAATCAGTACGTCTTCAAGGTCGCCGGTGACGCCACCAAGCCCGAGATCAAAAAGGCCGTCGAGGCACTGTTCGAGAAGAAGGTCGACAGCGTTCAGGTCCTCAACATGAAGGGCAAGGTCAAGCGCAGCGCACGTGGTGAAGGTCACCGCAACGGCTATCGCAAGGCCTACGTCACCCTGGCTGCGGGCGAAACGCTCGAAGACTTCACCGGCGCCGAGTGAGGCAGGAGAACGGATCATGGCAGTAGTCAAGACAAAACCAACGTCCGCCGGTCGTCGCCACAAGGTGAAGATCGTCACCGACGCACTCTACAAGGGGCGCCCCTATGCGCCGCTGACCGAGTCGCAGTCGCGTTCGGGCGGGCGTAACAACCACGGCCGTATTACCACGCGCCACGTTGGCGGTGGCAATCGCCAGCATTATCGTCTGGTCGACTTCAAGCGCAACAAGGATGGCGTTCCCGCCACCGTCGAGCGCATCGAGTACGACCCGAACCGCAGTGCCCATATTGCGCTGCTCAAGTATGTGGACGGTGAGCGCCGTTACATCATTGCCCCCCGGGATGTGACCGCCGGCGATCGTCTGGAGTCCGGCGTCAACGCACCGATCCGGCGCGGCAACGCGCTGCCGCTGCGCAACATTCCGGTCGGTTCGACCATCCACTGCATCGAGCTCAAGCCCGGCAAGGGTGCCCAACTCGTACGCAGTGCCGGTGCCAGCGCGCAGCTGGTGGCTCGCGAAGGCAACTACGCGACCGTGCGTCTGAAAAGCGGTGAGATGCGTCGTATCCTGGCGGAATGTCGCGCCACGCTTGGCGAGGTCGGTAACTCCGAGCACAGCCTTGGGCAGCTCGGCAAGGCCGGTGCCAAGCGTTGGAGAGGCGTTCGTCCGACCGTTCGCGGCGTTGCGATGAACCCGGTTGATCACCCCCATGGTGGTGGTGAAGGGCGTACCAGCGGTGGCCGTCATCCGGTCAGTCCCTGGGGTATGCCCACCAAGGGTCACAAGACGCGCAAGAACAAGCGCACCGACAAGCTGATCGTGCGTCGTCGCAAGGCCAGGTAAACCGGTGCCGCAAGGCCAAACATCAGTATTTAAGGGGTAATGGCTGTGCCACGTTCACTCAAGAAAGGTCCCTTTATTGACCTTCATCTGTTGAAGAAGGTAGAGGCGGCTGCAGAGAAGAACGACCGCAAACCGATCAAGACCTGGTCGCGTCGTTCGATGATCCTGCCCAACATGGTAGGACTCACCATCGCCGTCCATAACGGTCGTCAGCATGTGCCTGTACACGTCTCCGAGGAGATGGTTGGCCACAAGCTGGGCGAATTCGCTGCTACCCGCACCTATCGCGGTCACGCGGCTGACAAGAAAGCCAGGCGGTAAGGGAGAGGACCACAATGGAAGAAGTAGCTGCCAAGTTACGCGGCGCTCGCCTGTCCGCCCAGAAGGCTCGCCTGGTGGCGGATCAAGTGCGAGGCAAGTCGGTTGACGAAGCGCTCGATATTCTGACCTTCTCGCCCAAAAAGGCGGCGGTAGTGGTCAGGAAAGTGCTGCAGTCGGCCATTGCCAACGCGGAAGAGAACAACGGCATGGACATTGACGAGCTCCGCGTCTCGACCATCTGTGTCGATGAGGGCATGACGCTCAAGCGTATCCAGCCGCGCGCCAAGGGCCGCGCAGATCGCATCAACAAGCGTACCTGCCATATCACCGTCAAGGTAGCCGAGAAGTAGGAGTCGACCAGATGGGTCAAAAAGTCAATCCAGTCGGTATTCGTCTCGGGATCGTCAAGGATCACACCTCGGTGTGGTACGCCGAGCGCGGCGCTTACGCCGACAAGCTCAATAACGATCTCGAGGTTCGCAGCTTTCTGGCCGAGCGTCTCAAGAACGCTTCTGTCAGTCATATTCATATCGAGCGTCCGGCCAACAACGCCCGCATTACCATTCACACTGCGCGTCCGGGCATCGTGATCGGCAAAAAGGGCGAGGACGTCGAGCGTCTGCGTCGTGATCTGACCGCCATGATGGGCGTGCCGGTTCACGTCAACATCGAGGAAGTGCGCAAGCCCGAACTCGATGCGTCGCTGGTAGCGCAGAACGTGGCCGGCCAGCTCGAGCGCCGCGTGATGTTCCGCCGCGCCATGAAGCGTGCCGTGCAGAACGCCATGCGTCTGGGTGCCAAGGGCATTCGTATCCAGCTCTCCGGCCGTCTCGGCGGCGCCGAGATCGCACGCACGGAGTGGTATCGCGAGGGTCGTGTTCCCCTCCACACCCTGCGCGCCGATATCGATTACGCGGTGTATGAAGCGCATACCACCTACGGCGTCATCGGCGTGAAAGTGTGGATCTTCAAGGGCGAGATTCTTGGCGGTCTCGAGGAAGTTCGTGCGAAGCAGAAGAATTCGCAGACGGGCGCTCCCGGCAAGAAGAAAGGTTCCAGGTAAGGGGATAGTCGATGTTACAGCCCAAGCGTACCAAGTTCCGCAAACAGCAAAAGGGCCGCAACCGCGGTCTGGCGCATCGCGGCAGCAGCGTGAGCTTCGGTGAATACGGCCTCAAGGCAACCGGACGTGGCCGCATCACCGCACGTCAGATCGAGGCCGGTCGTCGTGCTATCACGCGCCACGTCAAGCGTGGCGGCAAGATCTGGATCCGGGTGTTCCCGGACAAGCCGATCTCCGAAAAGCCGCTCGAAGTTCGTATGGGTAAGGGCAAGGGCTCTGTCGAATACTGGGTCGCCCAGATCCAGCCCGGCAGAATGCTCTATGAAATCGAGGGCGTTTCGGAAGAGCTGGCGCGTGAAGCGTTCAGTCTCGCCGCTCAGAAGATGCCCGTTGCCACTACCTTTGTGAAACGGACGGTAATGTAATGAAAGCCAACGAACTTCGTGACAAGTCGACCGAGGCGCTCAATGAGCAGCTGTTCGAACTGCTGCGCGAGCAGTTCAACCTGCGGATGCAGAAGGCGACCGGCCAGCTGAGTCAGAACCATCTGCTCAAACAGGTTCGTCGCGACATCGCGCGCGTGAAAACTGTGCTCAACGAGAAGGTGGACTGAGATGGCCGAGCAAACAAGCAACACCCGCAGGCTCACCGGGCGCGTCGTGAGCGATCGCATGGAGAAGTCCATCGTTGTCATGATCGAGCGCCGCGAGCGCCATCCGATCTATGGCAAGTACATGAAGCGCTCCACCAAACTGCATGCGCACGACGAAACCAACCAGGCGCACACTGGTGATCTGGTCGCTATCGAAGAGTGCCGCCCGATTTCGAAGAAAAAGGCCTGGACGCTGGTTGAAGTTGTCGAGCAGGCCAGGGGTTGAGGCGTCAGCCTGACCTTCTGCATCAGTTCAGGTTCGGAGAAAACCGATGATTCAAACGCAAACAATGCTGGATGTCGCCGACAACAGCGGTGCGCGCCGGATCCAGTGCATCAAGGTGCTGGGTGGCTCTCATCGTCGCTATGCGCGCGTCGGCGACATCATCAAGGTAACGGTCAAGGAAGCGATTCCGCGTGGCCGTGTCAAGAAGGGCCAGGTCCTCAAGGCCGTTGTGGTCCGCACGCGTAGCGGCATTCGTCGCCCGGACGGTTCGCTGATTCGCTTCGACGGCAATGCGGCTGTCCTGTTGAACAACGCCAACGAGCAGCCGGTTGGCACTCGTATTTTCGGCCCGGTGACGCGCGAGCTTCGTAACGAGAAGTTCATGCGAATCATCTCACTGGCGCCCGAAGTGCTGTAAGGAGCGAGGCGGAATTATGCGCAAGATCAAACGTGATGACGAAGTCATCGTCATCGCCGGCAAGGACAAGGGCAAGCGCGGGACCGTCAAGCGAGTGCTTCGGGACGGTCGTTACGTGGTCGCAGGTGTGAACATGATCAAGCGTCACACCCGTCCCAATCCGATGGCCGGCAACCAGGGGGGTATCGTCGAACGTGAGGCCCCGATCCACGAATCGAACGTTGCCATTTTCAACGGCGAGACCGGCAAGGCGGATCGGGTCGGCTTTCATATGAACGACGACGGTACCAGGGTCCGCATTTTCAGGTCGACGCAGAAGCAGATCGACGCCTAACGCGATTCGGGTGGCAACATGGCGAACTTGAAACAGCAGTACAAAGACGAGGTGATGGCCAGCCTCACCGAGCAGTTTGGCTACACCAACGTAATGCAGGTGCCCCGGATCACCAAGGTCAGCCTGAACATGGGCGTCGGCGATGCGACCAGCGACAAGAAGCTGCTCGACAACGCCGTCGTCGACCTTGAGAAGATCTCCGGCCAGAAGCCTGTCGTGACCATGGCTCGCAAGTCGGTTGCAGGCTTCAAGGTCCGTGAAGGCTGGCCGATCGGCACCAGAGTCACACTGCGCCGCGAGCGCATGTGGGACTTTCTCGACCGGCTGGTAAACATCGCGATTCCGCGCGTGCGCGATTTTCGTGGTCTCAACTCCCGGTCCTTCGACGGTCGCGGCAACTACTCGATGGGTGTGCGTGAACAGATCATCTTCCCCGAGATCGAATACGACAAGGTCGATCGCGTTCGCGGGCTGGATGTCACCATCACTACATCGGCCGCCACCGACGAAGAAGGTCGTGCGCTGTTGAGCGCACTGAACTTCCCCTTCCGGAAATAATGGTGAGATCATGGCAAAGAAGAGCATGGTAGAGCGTGAGCGCAAGCGCGCTCAGCTGGTCGACAAGTATGCGGCTCGTCGCGCCGAGTTGAAGGCGATCATTCATGACGTCAACAGTTCGGACGAAGAGCGCTTCGATGCGCAGCTCAAGCTGCAGCAGCTGCCGCGCAACTCCAGCCCGGTGCGCAAGCGCAATCGTTGCCGCGCCACCGGCCGGCCGCACGGCTACTACAACAAGTTCGGACTGGCGCGCAACAAACTGCGCGAAGCGGCCATGCGCGGCGATGTGCCCGGCCTGACCAAGTCCAGCTGGTAATTGCATCAGGAGCGTTATCGATGAGCATGCAGGATACAATCGCGGATATGCTGACCCGTATCCGTAATGCGCAGATGGCGACCCGGGAGACGGTGAGCATGCCGTCCTCCAAAATCAAGGTCGAGCTGGCGCGGGTTCTCAAGGAAGAAGGTTATATCACCGACTTTTCCGTCGAGGGCGATGTCAAGGTTGAGCTGACGGTGACTCTCAAGTACTTCGAGGGCAAGCCGGTTATCGAGCACATTCAGCGCGTCTCCAAGCCCTCGCTGCGTCACTACAAGGGCAAGAACGAGCTTCCGCGTGTCGCGGATGGGCTGGGTGTTGCCATCGTCTCTACCTCCCACGGCGTTATGACCGACCGGGCGGCACGCCAGGCGGGCGTCGGTGGTGAGGTCATCTGCACCGTATTTTGATTTGTTGATGTCCGCGATGGCATCTGCCCATATCCCAGGAGTTCAGGATGTCCAGGATTGCAAAATACCCGGTTAAACTGCCCAGCGGCGTGGAAGTCACGCTGGATGACGGCAGGCTGACCGTCCGGGGCGGTCAGGGGCAGCTGGCGATGACCGTCCACAGCGAAGTGGTGGTCAATCAGCAGGAAAGTCAGCTGACATTCGAGCCCAGCGCTCGGTCGAAAAACTGGGCCATGGCCGGTACGACCCGTGCGCTGGTCAATAACATGGTGGTTGGCGTCAGTGAGGGCTTCAGCCGCTCGCTGGAGATTACCGGCGTGGGCTATCGTGCCCAGGCCAGTGGCCAGAAACTGACGCTGACGCTTGGCTTCTCCCACCCGGTGGAATACGAAGTGCCCGAAGGTGTGACGGTGGAAACACCGCGTAACACCACCATCGTGCTCAAGAGCGCTGACAAGCAGCAGCTCGGGCAGGTGGCGGCCGAGATTCGTGCTTTCCGTCCGCCGGAGCCCTACAAGGGCAAGGGCGTTCGTTACAGCGATGAACGCATCCTTCGTAAAGAAGCCAAGAAGAAATAAGGCAGGGTTATGAACGCGAAGAAAGAAGCTCGTCTCCGTCGTGCCCGCCGCACGCGTGCCAAGATCCGCGAACTTGGCATCAGTCGTCTGAGTGTCAATCGCACGCCGCGTCACATGTACGCTCAGATTATCTCGGCGGATGGCGGCAAGGTACTCGTCAGTGCCTCCACGCTCGACAGGACGCTGCGTGAAGAGGCTACCGGCAACGCCGATGCCGCGGCACGCGTCGGTTCGCTTCTGGCCGAACGGGCCCGGGAAGCGGGAATTACGGAAGTTGCCTTTGATCGCTCCGGGTATCGCTACCATGGTCGCGTCAAGGCACTCGCTGATGCCGCGCGTGAAGGCGGCCTGCAATTCTAAAGGGTTCGATGATGGCGAATAACGAACAGAGAGGCAGCGGTGATCTGCAGGAAAAACTGGTTCAGATCAACCGCGTTGCCAAGGTGGTCAAGGGTGGCCGAATCTTCGGTTTCACCGCACTGACCGTCGTCGGCGATGGTAACGGTCGTATCGGCTTTGGCCGTGGCAAGGCACGTGAAGTGCCGGTCGCGATCCAGAAGGCGATGGACCAGGCGCATCGCAACATGGTCAAGGTCGAGCTGCGCGGCCAGACGCTGCAGTATCCGGTACGCGCCAACCACGGCGCGTCGAAGGTATTCATGCAGCCGGCCTCCGAGGGTACCGGTATCATCGCCGGCGGTGCGATGCGCTCGGTACTGGAGCTGGCCGGCGTCCATGACGTACTGGCCAAGTGCTACGGCTCGACCAATCCGGTCAACGTAGTGCGTGCAACCGTCAAGGGGCTGGCTTCCATGCGCTCCCCCGACGAGATTGCCGCCAAGCGTGGCCTGTCCGTCGAAGCGATTACGGGGTAAGCGCCATGGCAGGTACCATCAGGGTTACACAGGTTCGCAGCACTATCGGTGTGCTCGAAAAGCACAAGGCCACCATGCGCGGCCTTGGTCTTCGTCGCATCAACCACAGCGTCGAACTCGAGGATACGCCGTCAGTGCGCGGCATGATCAACAAGGTCAACTACCTCGTTCGCGTTGAAGGAGATCGGTAATGACCATGAAACTCAATAATCTGAGTCCGGCACCGGGTTCGAAGCATGCCGCGCGCCGCGTTGGCCGCGGCATCGGTTCCGGCCTGGGTAAAACGGCCGGACGCGGCCACAAGGGTCAGACCTCGCGCAGCGGTGGTTCCATCCGCCCCGGTTTCGAGGGCGGCCAGATGCCGCTGCAGCGTCGTCTGCCCAAGTTCGGCTTTACCTCGCGCAAGTCGCTGGTCAGCGAAGAGGTGCGCCTCAACGAGCTGGCACGCGTCGAGGGCGACGTGGTCGATATGGAGAGCCTCAAAAAGGCCAATGTGCTGAAAAACGCCACGCGCTATGCGAAGGTGGTGCTCTCCGGCAACATCGATCGCGCCGTTACCGTGCGCGGTCTGAAGGTCACCAGGGGTGCGCGCGCCGCCATCGAGGCGGCCGGCGGCAAGGTAGAGGACTAAATGGCCAAGTCAGGAAAAGTACCGGCAAATTCGCAGAGCAGCGGCCTGAGCGAGCTGTGGGCACGTCTCAGGTTCGTTTTCATCGCGCTGGTGGTCTACCGTCTCGGTGCCCACATTCCCGTTCCCGGTATCAATCCTGACCAGCTCGCTGCCTTGTTCAGAGAAAACCAGGGCACCATCCTGAGCATGTTCAACATGTTTTCGGGCGGTGCTCTGGAGCGCATGAGCGTCTTTGCGCTGGGCATCATGCCCTACATCTCCGCATCGATCATCATGCAGCTTCTGACCGTGGTTTCGCCGCAGCTCGAACAGCTGAAGAAGGAGGGCGAGGCCGGCCGGCGCAAAATCAGCCAGTATACCCGCTACGGCACCGTGGGGCTGGCGCTGGTGCAGGCGATCGGCATGTCAGTGGGGCTCGTCAGTAACGGGGTGGCCTACACCGGCGATTTCACCTTCTACTTCACCGCCGTCACGACTTTTGTGGCCGGCGCCGTCTTCCTGATGTGGCTGGGTGAGCAGATTACCGAGAAGGGCATCGGCAACGGTATTTCGCTGATTATCTTCGCCGGCATTGTGGCCGGTCTGCCGCAGGCACTGGGGCAGTCCTTCGAGCTGGCGCGCAATGACGGCGCATGGAATGTTCTGCCGATACTGGCGCTGGGCGCGCTGGGTATCGCGACCGTCGCCTTCGTGGTCTTTATCGAGCGCGGTCAGCGCCGTATCACGGTCAACTACCCGCGACGTCAGGTGGGCAACAAGATGTACGCCGGGCAGAGCAGCTATCTGCCCATGAAGGTCAACATGGCGGGCGTCATTCCGCCGATTTTTGCCTCCAGTATCCTGCTCTTTCCCGCCTCGATCGGCCAGTGGTTCGGTCAGGGCGAAGGGCTTGGCTGGATGTCGACGATCGCGCAGGCGCTGGGTCCCGGACAGCCGCTGTATATTCTGCTGTTCGCCGCTGCCGTGATGTTCTTCTGCTTTTTCTACACCGCACTGGTGTTCAATCCCAAGGATGTGGCCGACAACCTCAAGAAGTCGGGTGCTTTCCTGCCGGGCATTCGTCCCGGTGAACAGACGGCGCGCTATATCGACAAGGTCATGACGCGTCTGACCCTGTTCGGGGCGCTCTACATCACGCTGGTCTCGCTGATGCCGCAGTTTCTGATGGTGGCATGGCAGGTGCCCTTCTACTTCGGCGGTACCTCGCTGCTGATCGTGGTGGTTGTGGTAATGGACTTCATGGCCCAGGTGCAGTCGCATCTGATGTCCAACCAGTACGAGTCGGTGATGAAAAAGGCCAACCTCAAGGGCTATGGCAGCGGCGGTATCATGCGCTGACCGGTTCTGCCGGCATCCGCCTATGCGGATGCCGGTCGCGTCGGGAGAGCTCCCGGTGCGACAGATGGCCCGGCCGATCTCTCGTGTCTCCGTTCGCCATCTGTCACGACATCGCCATTCGCTCCGGTGTATGGCGATGTTTATCTCCAGGATGTCAATGTCATACTCTTGCCCTGTGAGGTCACAGGCGGTATGCTATTGCGCCTTTTAAAGATGACTAACCGAGCAAGCCGCTCAAATTCGGAGAAAGCTGATGGCCCGTATTGCAGGCGTCAATATCCCGGACAACAAGCATGCGGCGATCTCGCTGACCTACATCTACGGTATCGGTCGTACTCGCGCGCAGGAGATCTGCACGCAAGTCGGTATCGCACCCGACGTCAAGGTGGCGGAGCTTTCCGCCGAGAAGCTTGACGAAGTGCGTACCGCTGTCGGCCAGTACGCTGTGGAAGGCGACCTCCGCCGTGAGATTACGCTGAATATCAAGCGTCTCATGGACCTGGGTTGCTACCGTGGTCTGCGCCATCGTCGCAGTCTTCCGATGCGTGGACAGCGCACGAAGACGAATGCGCGTACCCGCAAGGGACCGCGTAAACCGATTCGCAAATAAACGCATGTCCGGCGTTTAGAGTTCAGGAACATCAAACATGGCTAACCCGCGCAGTAACCGTAAAAAGGTTAAAAAGCAGGTAGTGGATGCGGTCGCCCACATCCACGCCTCTTTTAACAACACGATCGTGACGATCACAGACCGCCAGGGCAACGCTCTTTCATGGGCCACTGCCGGTGGTTCGGGTTTTCGTGGTTCTCGCAAGAGCACCCCGTTCGCTGCTCAAGTGGCAAGCGAACGTGCAGCGACCGCTGCAGCCGAGTATGGTGTGAAAAACGTCGACGTGCTGGTCAAGGGCCCGGGGCCCGGCCGTGAGTCCGCCGTGCGCGCATTGAATGCCGCCGGTTTTCGCGTGCAGAGCATTACCGACGCGACACCCATCCCGCACAACGGGTGCCGTCCGCCGAAAAAGCGCCGCGTTTAAGGAGACAACCTCATGGCACGATATACTGGACCAAGGTGCAAACTGTCTCGTCGCGAAGGTACCGACCTCTTTCTCAAGAGTGGCGCTACCGCGTTCGAGAAGAAGTGCAAGTCCGAAACTCCCCCGGGTCAGCACGGCCAGCGCCGTCAGCGTCTTTCCGAATACGGCTCGCAGCTGCGTGAAAAGCAGAAAGTGCGTCGTTACTACGGCGTGCTGGAGAAGCAGTTTCGCAACTATTACAAGGAAGCGGCCCGTCAGAAGGGCGCGACCGGTGAGGTGCTGCTTCAACTGCTCGAAACCCGTCTCGACAATGTGGTCTATCGTATGGGCTTCGGCTCGACCCGCAGCGAATCCCGCCAGCTGGTCAGCCACAAGGCGATTGCGGTCAATGGCCGTACCGTCAACGTGCCTTCCTGCAAGGTACGTCCCGGCGATGTGATCAGCGTTCGTGAGAAAGCGAAGAATCAGACCCGCATCCAGCAGGCGCTCGAGCTGGCTTCCAGTCGTGGCGACATCAACTGGGTCGACGTCGATTCGAAGAAGATGGAAGGCACTTTCAAGGCTCTGCCTGAGCGCGGCGACCTGTCTGCCGACATCAACGAAAACCTGATTGTCGAGCTGTACTCCAAATAAGCGCGGTCTTTTTTGGAACATTCGTTTGGCAGCCTGATAGGTGTTCATATGCAGCGTTCAGTGACAGAATTTCTGAGGCCTCGTGATATCAAGGTCGAAGAAGTCAGCGCGAATCATGCCAAAATCGTGCTCGAGCCCTTCGAGCGCGGCTTTGGCCACACTCTCGGGAACGCCCTGCGTCGGATTCTGCTCTCCTCCATGCCTGGATGTGCAGTTACCGAAGCAGAGATCGAAGGCGTTCTCCACGAGTACAGCGCAATCGAGGGGGTGCAGGAGGATGTCATCGAGATCCTTCTGAACCTGAAGGGCGTGTCCATCAAGATGCACGGTCGCGACGACGTTGTATTGACGCTGAACAAGCAGGGCCCGGGCGTCATGACTGCCGGCGACATTGCCGTCGATCATGACATCGAGATCGTCAATCCGGATCACGTTATCGCCCATCTCAATGACGGCTGCGAGCTCAAGATGCAGCTGCGTATCATGCGCGGCCGCGGCTACGAGCCGGCTGATGTGCGCGCCGAGCGTGACGAGGAGACGCGTGCAATCGGTCGCCTGCAGCTCGATGCTTCCTACACGCCGGTTCGTCGCGTCTCCTACGCGGTGGAAGCGGCCCGTGTCGAGCAGCGCACCGACCTCGACAAGCTGGTCATTGATCTGGAAACCGATGGCACGCTGGATCCCGAAGAGGCGATCCGTCGCTCCGCGACCATTCTGCAGGAGCAGCTGGCGGCCTTTGTCGATCTGGAAGCCGAGAAGGAGCAGGAAGTCGAAGAAGAAGAGGATCAGATCGATCCGATTCTACTGCGTCCTGTCGACGATCTCGAGCTGACCGTTCGCAGCGCCAACTGTCTCAAGGCCGAGAATATCTACTACATCGGTGATCTGATTCAGCGCACCGAAGTGGAGCTTCTGAAAACACCCAATCTTGGCAAGAAGTCGCTGAACGAAATCAAGGACGTTCTCGAGGCCCGCAATCTTTCACTCGGCATGCGGCTGGAAAACTGGCCGCCGGCGAGTCTGAAGGATGACAAGGCCTCCGCCTGAACGGGTGACTCGCGCCCCAGATTGGTAAGGAATCCCAACCATGCGTCATCGTAAAACCGGTCGTCATCTAAGTCGAAACAGCTCGCATCGGCGTGCCATGTTCCAGAACATGTGCATTTCGCTGGTCGAGCATGAAATGATCCGCACCACGCTGCCCAAGGCCAAGGAGCTGCGTCGTCATATCGAGCCGCTGATCACGCTGGCGAAGAATGACACCGTGGCCAACCGTCGTCTGGCTTTCAGCCGGACGCGCAACAAGGCCACCGTGGGTAAGCTCTTCAGCGAGCTGGGTCCGCGCTATGCCACCCGTCCGGGCGGCTATGTGCGCGTACTCAAGTGTGGTTTCCGCCCCGGCGATAACGCTCCCATGGCGTACGTCGAGCTGGTGGATCGCCCGGTGCCCGCGGAGGCCAGCGGCGACGAATAAGCCGCCCTGCGCGATCACCTGAAAAGCCGGTCCCCGTGACCGGCTTTATTTATGTCCGCCATCCCTGGCGGACCCCCTTCGGGCCGCCTTCGGCGTTGTAAA
>NZ_KB907870.1:0-88273 GCF_000382245.1 Kushneria aurantia DSM 21353 | reverse complement strand
CCCTTCGGGCCGCCTTCGGCGTTGTAAACCGCTCCCGGCGATTTGCAGCGTTATGGTGCCCCCCTGGATCGCTTCTGGCCTCAGCGTCGGCTCACGGTTATGTTTTACCTCTTGCCCTCAAGAAATGTGCGCTAATGCCGATGTTTGCTGAAGGGGAGGTAAGCGCTTTATGAGTAACTGCTATTTTATCAAGGGAGAGTGCCAGAACTGCGAGGGTGAGCTGCCGTTCGCCTTCAGCATGGCATTTCAACCCATCGTCGAGCTGGCCGAGCAGCGTATTGACGCTTACGAGGCGCTGGTGCGCGGCACCAGCGGCGAGTCGGCCTGGGCGATTCTGTCACAGGTCGATGAGGAGCTGCTTTACCGTTTCGATCAGGCTTGTCGCGTGCGCGCCATTGAAATGGCAAGCCAGCTGGGTATGACGTCTCGGCTGTCGATCAACTTTCTGCCCAACGCGGTCTACGAGCCCAGGGCCTGTATTCAGGCCACGCTCAAGGCCGCCAATCGGGTCAACTGGTCGCTGGATCGGCTGATTTTCGAGATCACCGAGGGAGAGAGTGTCACCGATCGCGACCACCTGCGTCATATCGTTGAAGAGTACCGCGAGATGGGCTTTGAGGTGGCGCTGGACGACTTCGGTACCGGCTATGCCAATCTCGACCTGCTGACGACGCTGACGCCACACCATCTCAAGCTTGACCGGGTACTGATTACCGATATCGACAGCGACGAGCGCCGTCAGCATCTGGTCGCCAGCACCGTGAAAATGGCCTATGCAATGAACCTGGGCGTGGTGGCCGAGGGTGTCGAGACGCTCGAAGAGGCGCGCTGGCTGTATGCCCATGGGGTGACACGTCATCAGGGTTACTTCTATGCCAAACCCGGTTTCGAGAGCCTGCCGGAGATCGATGATAGTGTGTACAAGGCGGTCACTGCACACTGACCGCCTTGAGTTGCCGCTTCCCTCAATAGCCGCGTTCAAGCAGCGGTTTCAGAAAGCGCCCGGTGTGTGAGTCAGACTGTGCACTGATCGCCTCCGGCGTGCCGGTGGCGATAATGCGGCCGCCGCCGGCGCCTCCTTCCGGTCCCAGGTCGATGATCCAGTCAGCGGTCTTGATAACATCCAGGTTGTGTTCGATCACCACCACTGAGTTGCCCTGATCCCTGAGCCGGTGCAGCACTGACAGCAGTTGGCGGATATCCTCGAAGTGCAGCCCGGTCGTCGGCTCGTCGAGAATATAGAGCGTCTTGCCGGTGTCGCGTTTGGCCAGCTCGCGGGCCAGCTTGATGCGCTGCGCTTCGCCGCCGGAGAGGGTCACGGCGCTCTGCCCCAGTTTGACGTAGGAGAGCCCCACGTCCATCAGGGTTTGCAGGCGACGTGCCAGCGCCGGTACGGGGGAGAAGAAGTCGACCGCCTCCTCGACCGTCATCTCCAGCACTTCGTGGATATTGTGCCCCTTGTAGAGCACCTCCAGCGTCTCGCGATTGTAGCGGCGCCCGCCGCACACGTCGCAGGGCACGTAGATATCCGGCAGGAAGTGCATCTCCACCTTGATCATGCCCTCGCCCTGGCACGCCTCGCAACGCCCGCCCTTGACGTTGAAGGAGAAGCGACCCGGCTTGTAGCCGCGCGAGCGCGCCTCCGGGGTACCGGCGAACAGTTCGCGTATGGGGGTGAAAATGCCCGTATAGGTGGCCGGATTGGAGCGCGGCGTGCGGCCGATCGGGCTTTGATCGATATCGATGATCTTGTCGAGATTGTCGAGCCCCTCGATGCTCTCGAAGGGCGACGGTGTCAGCGTGGTGGCGCCGTTGAGCTCGCGCGACGCTACCGGCATCAGGGTCGAATTGATCAGGGTTGACTTGCCGGAGCCGGAAACGCCGGTGACGCAGACAAACAGCCCCAGCGGCAGCATCAGGTCGACGTTGTCGAGGTTATTACCGCTGGCGCCGCTCAGGTGAACGGCGCGCTCGGGGTTGACCGGCAGACGATGGGGGATCTCGATGCGGCGACTGCCGACGAGATACTGGCCGGTCAAGGAGTCAGTGTTCTGCTCGATCTGCGCCGGCGTCCCCTGAGCAACGATCTTGCCGCCATGGACGCCGGCGCCGGGGCCGATATCGAGCACGTGATCGGCGGCGCGGATCGCCTCTTCGTCGTGCTCGACCACGATCACGGTGTTACCCAGGTCGCGCAGTCGGGTGAGGGTACGCAGCAGGCGGTCGTTGTCGCGCTGGTGCAGGCCGATGGAGGGCTCATCGAGAATGTACATGACGCCTACCAGACCGGCGCCGATCTGGCTGGCAAGACGGATGCGCTGCGCCTCGCCGCCGGAGAGGGTATCGGCGCTGCGCTCCAGGGTCAGGTAGTCGAGCCCCACGTTGACCAGAAACTCCAGCCGGCTGGTGATCTCGTTGAGAATGCGGGCGGCGATCTCGCCGCGCCGGCCCGGCAGCGCCATGTCGCTGAAGAAGCTGCGCGCGTCACCGATCGGCTTGCGGGTTACCTCCGAGATCGAGTGGTCGGCGACGAACACATGGCGCGACTCGCGACGCAGACGGCTGCCGTGGCAGGTGGGGCAGGGGCGCACCGACAGCAGGCGAGCCAGATCGTCGCGCACGCTGCCGGAGTCGGTCTCGCGGTAGCGGCGCTCCATGTTGGGCACCACCCCCTCGAAGGGGTGTTCGCGGGTGACCTTGCGGCCGCGGTCGTTGACCCAGTTGAAAGCGATCGACTCGCGACCGCTGCCGTGCAGCACCACGTCGCGGGCGCGCTGCGGCAGCTTGCGCCAGGCGGTTTCGAGATCGAAGTCGTAGTGGGCGGCGACTGCTTCCAACTGGTTGAAATAGAACACACTGCGCCGGTCCCAGCCACGAATTACCCCCTCAGCCAGCGACAGCTCCTGCTGGCGGATCAGCTTGTCGGGGTCGAAGAACTGATGCATGCCCAGACCGTCGCAGCTCGGGCAGGCGCCGGCCGGATTGTTGAAGGAGAACATGCGCGGTTCGAGCTCGGCGATGGCGTAGCCACAGATGGGGCAGGCAAAGCGTGAAGAGAAGATCAGGTCCTCGTGCTCGCCGTCCATGAAGTGCAGCACTGCGGCGCCGTCGGAGAGCCCCAGCGCAGTCTCGAAGGACTCCGCCAGACGCTGCTGAATGTCGGCTCTTGTCTTCAGGCGGTCGACCACCACGTTGATATCGTGCTTTTTGTTCTTGTCGAGCGTCGGCAGCTCGTCGAACTCGAAGGTGGTGCCGTCGATCTGCACCCGCACGAAGCCCTGGGCGCGCAGCTCGGTAAGTGTCTGCTGGTGCTCGCCCTTGCGCCCCTTGATGATGGGCGCCAGCAGCATCACCCGCGTGCCTTCCTCAAGGGCCAGCGTTTGATCGACCATCTGCGATACCGTTTGCGCCTCCAGATCAAGATCGTGCTCGGGACAGCGCGGTATGCCGGCGCGGGCGTAAAGCAGACGCAGGTAATCGTAGATTTCGGTGATGGTGCCGACGGTGGAACGCGGATTGTGCGAGGTCGACTTCTGCTCGATGGAGATCGCCGGTGACAGCCCTTCGATGTGATCGATATCGGGCTTTTCCATCATCGACAGAAACTGACGCGCGTAGGTAGAGAGCGACTCGACGTAGCGACGCTGCCCCTCGGCGTAGAGCGTATCGAAGGCGAGCGAGGACTTGCCCGAACCGGACAGGCCGGTGACCACGATCAGGCTGTCGCGGGGCAGTTCGACGTCAATATTTTTCAGGTTATGGGTACGTGCGCCACGTACCGAAATACGGTCCATACCTACCTCATCAGCGAAATCGAGCCAACACTATAGAAGGGGGGCGACAGGGGGCGCAAAAGCGGCGTTTTCCTTGTCGGGATAGCGTCGGTAGAATGAGGCGCCCGCCGTGCTGTGGCGGACGCGGGGGCGCAATGACAGCGCGGCCGGAGCGGCGCAAGAGCCAGTGCTGTCGCATTGCAGTGAATATCCATACAGTTATTATAGACGTTCGTGTCAAGCTGCTCGCTCTTCGTTTTACGGTTATTCAGCTCGCCACGCTCTCCATCGCCATCTCAACCGCCACTCAACAGGAGAACATCATGGCCCGCGGAGTCAACAAGGTCATTCTGATCGGCAACCTGGGGCAGGACCCGGATGTGCGCTTTCTGCCCTCCGGCAGTCCCGTCTGCAATCTGCGCCTGGCAACTACCGACAACTGGACCGACCGTCAGAGCGGTCAGCGCCAGGAGCGCACCGAGTGGCACAGCGTGGTGCTGTTCAACCGCCTGGCGGAAGTCGCTCAGCAGTACGTCAAGAAAGGCTCGCGCCTCTATATCGAGGGCCGCCTGCAAACCCGCAAGTGGCAGGGCCAGGACGGCCAGGATCGTTACTCCACCGAGATCGTCGCCAACGACATGCAGATGCTCGACAGCCGCGGTGGCCAGGGAGGTGACTTCGGTGGCAACCAGGGTGGCGGCCAGCAGGGTGGCGGCAACTACGGCGGCGGTCAGCAGGGTGGCGGCAACTACGGCGGTGGCCAGCAGGGCGGCGGCAACTACGGCGGCGGCCAGCAGGGCGGCGGTCAGGGCAATCGTGGCAATTATGGCGGTGGCCAGCAGGGCGGCAACCAGCAGGGTGGTCAGGGCGGCGCGCCCAATCCCGGCAGCTTTGACGATTTCGACGATGAAATTCCGTTCTAGTGAATGGTTTCATGGTGATCAGGCGCGCTCGCTGTCGAGTCTGTGGCGCGCCACATCACGTCGCTCTGTGCCCTGTTCGCGCGCCCCTGCGGGAAGGGCACTCAGAAGTTGAAAAACATCTGCGTCACCAGCGCCGCGGCGCCGCGACGCCATAGATCCTTTTCGCTGTCGATCTCGATGCGATGGGTATCGTAAAAGCAGTGCGCCTGCAGCTGCGCTTTTATGGGGGCTATCAGCTGGTCTCCCAGCGCGATTGCCTCGCCGCCGATAACCACATGATCGAGATCGATAACGGTGACGAAAGACGCCAGACATTGGCCTATGGCCAGCCCTGCCTGCTGCACGACATCCCCGGCTTGTAGCTCACCGCGATCAAGCGCCTTTTTCATCTCGGCCAGCCCCCCATAAGGATCGCCACCCTGCTGTTGCCACAGGGCAAGCATGCCGGGCAGTGCGTATCTCGCCTGTAAACAGTCACTGCGACCGCACTCGCAGCGCGGGCCATCCGCCTGCCAGAAGGTGTGACCGAGTTTGCCGGCGGCGCCCCTGTCGCCGCGATGCACCTGCCGGTTAAGGACCATATCGCAGCTGATCCCCTCGCCGATCGCCACGGCGGCAAAGGAGGCATGCGTCAATCCGGCCCCGAATAGCGTATGGGCGAGAGCGAAGGCGTGACTGTCGTCGTCGACCCGCACCGGGACTCCCAGCCGTTTTTCCAGCATCGGCGCGAAGGCCACCTCCTGCCAGCCAAGACGATAGCTGCGTCGACAGATGCCTTCGCGGCTGTCGATGACACCGGGAATTGCAACGCCAACGCCGACAAGCTGACGCGAAGTGTCCTGATAGTGGTTCAAAAGCCGGATAACCGCCGTTTCGCAGGTCGCGCAGACGGTTTCGGGGCTGTGGTCGGTCAGTGGTAATTCAAGGCGGCCGAGGGGCAGGGCAGCCATGTCGGTCAGCATGCATTCGATGCTGTCGGCCCTGAGTCTGATCCCCACAGCGGTGTGAGCGGTGTAGTTGAGCCTCAGCGGTGTCGGGCGACGGCCGCCGCGGCTGTCCAGCGCCTGCTCCTCGACCACCAGGCCTTCATCGAGAAGCGCCGAGATGATGGATGAAACCGTGGTCGGGCTGAGCCCTGTATGCTCCGCAATAGCGCTGCGGCTGAGTTTTTCGGATGATCGTAACGTATTGATGATGAAGCGTGTTTTGGCGTCCCGGTCACTTCTACGACCAATGATTGATTGTAGTTCCGTCACTTATTTTTTCCAATGGAAAAAGTTGGGGGGTAGCGAATAGAAAATGTAGCGAATAGAAAATAAAGACGTCGGCGGCATTCAGGTCAAATAACACTGCCCGCGTCATAACAGGAGGCCTGCATCATGGCGGAAGTCTGTCACTCCATAACCCGGCGTCGTCTGGTTCAGGCCCTTGGGAGCGGTCTGCTGCTATCAGGGCTCGGTGTACCGGCCCTTGCCGCTTCAAAAGAGTTGACCATTATAAGCGATCTGGATACACCACAGTATCTGGTCTTCCGCGAACTGGCGGAAACCTTCGGCCAGCAGAGCGGTATCAGTGTCACGGTCAACAACCTGGCCCATGAAGCGAACAAAACCGCAATCGGCAACTATCTGGTCGCCGATCCACCGGATATCTGCTTCTGGTTCTCCGGCCAGCGCATGCGTCAGTTCGTCAAGCTTGGCTTGTTCAGCGATATCTCGACGCTGGTCGAGCGCGAGAATTACGCCAGCGTGCTGGGGCCGCTGCTCGATGCGGTGACGGTCGATGGCCGCCAGTACGGCCTGCCGCTGGGCGGTCTGTTCTGGGGACTTTACTATCGTGCCGATATCTTCGCTCAGCATGGCCTGACGCCCCCCGAAACGTTCGATGATTTCTACCGTACCTGCAACAGTGCGAAGGCCGCCGGACTGATCCCGGTATCGATGGGTACCCGAGAGCAGTGGCCGGCCGCCGGCTGGTTCGATCACCTGGACCTGCGCATCAACGGTCTTGATCGCCATATGGCGCTGATGCGTGGCGAAATGGCCTATACCGATACGGCACTGGATGCGGTTTTCGAGCAGTGGGCGCAGATGATTCACGACGACCTCTTTCTGCACAACGGCACCTCCTACGGCTGGCAGCAGGCGGCCTCCTTTCTGGGCCAGGGCAAGGCCGCCATGATGGATCTGGGCAATTTCATCACCACCGCGCTGTCACCGGAGGCGGTAGAGCAACTGCGCCTGATTCGCTTCCCGATGTATGACAGCGCGATCGGTCCCTTCGAGGATTTCGCCACCAACTCGGTTCACATTCCGAAGCGCGCGCAGCATCCGGAGCTGGCAAGAGAGTTTCTGGCCTACTTTTATCAGCCCGAGGTGCTGTCGCGCTTTGTCGGCGCCTTGAGTGGTGTACCGCCGCGCAGCGATATGTCGGTGGGCGATGATCCGCTGGCGCGCACCGCGACGCAGTTGCTGCGCAATACCCAGGGTACCTCGCAGTACTTCGACCGCGATACGCCGCCGCAGATGGCCGAAGCCGGTCTGAAAGGCTTCCAGCAGTTCACCGTCTACCCCGACCGTGAAGCGGCCATTCGCCAGCAGCTCGAGCGCGTGCGCCAGCGCGCCTATGCCAGCTAAAGCAGGCGCGCCTGTCTCTTCGGCCGCAGAATCAGGAGTTGTCATGCATTCGCTTCTACACCGCCATCGCGGCTGGCTATGGCCGACGCTGTTTCTGGCACCCGGGGTCATCCTGTTCTGGGTCGTTATCGTGGCCTCTTCGGCAGAAAGTCTGCGCATCAGCTTTTTTCAGTGGGATGGCCTCGGTGACATGTCGTGGGTCGGCGTGGATAACTACATTGCCCTGTTTCATGACCCGCAGTTCTATACGTCGTTGAAAAACAACATTATCTGGCTGGTATTGTTCATGGCTGCGCCGCCACTGGGGCTGGCGATTGCACTGCTGGTCAACCAGCAACTGCGCGGCCTGCGGCTGGTCAAGACACTTTTCTTCATGCCGCTGGTGATGTCGCAGGTGGCGGTGGGCGTGGTCTTTACCTGGTTCTACGACCCTGCCAACGGTTTGCTGGCGCTTGTTTTCCGGGCTATGAACGCCACCGCTCCGGCACTGCTGTCGGATCCTCAGTGGGTGACGGTAGCCGTAGTGATCGCCGGGCTGTGGCCTCAGGTCTCCTTCTGCATGATTCTCTTCATGGCCGGGCTCAATAACCTCGACGACAGCCAGATCGAAGCGGCGCGCGTCGATGGCGCCAGAGGGTTTCGCATGTTGTATCACGTGGTGTTGCCGCAGCTCAGGCAGGTCAACTTCATCGCCATCGCGATCACCGTTATCGGCGCACTGCGCTCGTTCGACATGGTGTCGGTCATGACCGGCGGCGGGCCTTTCGGCTCCTCCAGCGTGCTCGCCTATCAAATGTATGAAGAGTCGATCCAGTCCTATCGTTTCGGCTACGGCGCGGCAATCGCGGCGGTACTTTTCGTGATCATGGCGCTTTTCATTGCCTGGTATCTCTACCGCATGCTGCGTATCGAAAGGGGAACGGCCTGATGTATCCACGACAGATCGGGGCCGGCGAGCCGGTCAAAAAAGCGCTCTATCTGACGGCCGTGACGGTGGTGCTGCTGCTGTGGCTGCTGCCTCTGCTGGCGGTATTGATGACATCGATCAGGCCGGGTAGTGACATCATGATGGGCAATTACTGGGGCTGGCCCTCATCCTTCGAGCTGGTGGAGAACTATCTCGGGGTGTTCACCCAGACCCCCATGGGCCACTACTTTTTCAACAGTCTGGTGATCACCATTCCTTCGGTGCTGGGCGTGCTATGCCTGTCGACATTGACCGGCTATGTGCTGTCACGCTATCGCTTCCGCGGCAACATCCTGCTGTTTGCGGTCTTTGTCGGCGGCAACTTTCTGCCCTTTCAAATCATGATGATCCCGGTTCGCAACCTGACCCTGGCGCTGGGTATCTACAACACCTATCTGGCCCTGATCGTCTTCCACGTCGCCTTCCAGACCGGTTTCGCCACGCTGTTCATGCGCAATTTTATCGCCGCACTGCCCGATGAGCTGTTCGAGGCGGCACGCGCGGAGGGCGCGTCACCGCTGCAGACGCTTATCCATGTCGTCGTGCCGCTGGTGCGTCCGGCGTTGGCGGCGCTGGCGATCCTGCTCTTCACCTTTATCTGGAACGACTACTTCTGGGCAGTGGTGCTGTCGCCCAGCGATAGCGTCAAGCCGGTCACGGCGGGGCTGGCCAATCTCATGGGACAGTATGCGGCGAGCTGGGACCTGGTCTCCGCAGCGACGATCGTCATCTCGCTGCCGCCCGTGGCGCTATTTTTCTTCATGCAGCGCCATTTTGTGCGCGGATTGACGATGGGCGCGGTCAAGGGCTGATCCGCGCGAGCGTCGAGACAGGCCACAGGTTGGCGATGGCAAAGAGCGACGGGATACCAACGATATGAATGATTTTGAACTGGACCGTATCGTTAAGCGCTACGGTCAGCGAACCACGCTGGACAAAATCAGCCTCGCCACGACGGAAAAGGAGTTCATCGTCGTGGTGGGTCCCTCCGGTTGTGGCAAGTCAACGCTTTTGAAGATCATCGCCGGACTGGAGCCAGCCGACGCCGGTCGGGTATTGATTGACGGGCGCGATGTCACGCGCCTCGAGCCGGGCGATCGCGACATTGCCATGGTGTTTCAGTCCTACGCGCTCTACCCGCACATGACGGTAGCCGAGAACATGGGCTTCGGTCTGCGCATGGCCGGCCGGCCGAAGGCGGAGATCCGTGAGGCGGTCGAAAACGCAGCCAGCATTCTGCAGATCAGCGACTATCTCGACATGCGGCCGAAGCAGCTCTCCGGCGGCCAGCGTCAGCGCGTGGCGATCGGGCGCGCTATCACGCGCTCGCCTTCGGTGTTTCTGTTCGATGAGCCGCTGTCGAATCTGGATGCCGCGCTGCGCACCCGGATGCGTATCGAGATCGGCATGCTCTACCGCCGACTTGACGCCACCATGATCTATGTCACCCACGATCAGGTCGAGGCGATGACCATGGCCACCCGTATCGTGCTGATGAATCAGGGGGGCATCGAGCAGATCGGCGTACCGTCCGAACTCTACGTCAACCCGGTCAACCGTTTCGTGGCCGGTTTCCTCGGCTCGCCGCGGATGAATTTCATGACGGCGCGAGTGGCCGACGTCGACGACGAGTCGTTCGGCGTCAGCCTGGAAGGGCTCGAGGGCGTCCGGGTGGCCAGGCGGCCCGAGGCGCGGCTGGTGACAGGTGATGAGATCACCCTGGGCCTGCGGCCGGAGGATATCCGCACCGACGGCGGGGGCGAGCACCGGCTGGCGGGGCAGGTCAGTCTGGTAGAGGAGCCTGGCCGCGAGAGCATCGCCTATATCGATGCCGGTGCGGTGCGTGCCAGCGAGTCGGAAGACGGCCTTGGCCATCTGACAGTACAGGCCGATCGTCGCACGCCGATGCGGCGTGACGACAGCGTCACTCTCGGCTTCGACAGCGACGCTCTGTACGTCTTCGACGCCGCCGGCAATACGATGACGCCGAGGCGCCCCCTTGATACCCCGTCCGCCCCGAATAAGGCCGAATCATGAAAAACACCGCGAATATGCCGCTGTCGGCATGGCGGCCGATCGCCACCGATACCTTCCTTTACGGCGTGCCGCACTACCCCGAGCATGTCGATGAAAGCTACTGGGCGCGCGATGCGCAGCGCATGGTGCAGTGCGGCTTCAATGTCGTGCGGCTGGGGGAGTTCGCCTGGCACCTGTTCGAACCGGTCGAGGGCGTTTATGACTTCGATCTCTTCGATCGTGCCATCGAGATACTGGCGGCGCACGGCCTCGGTATTATCATGTGCACGCCGACGGCCACGCCGCCGCGCTGGTTGACCGAGAAGTATCCACAGGTGCTGCGGGTCGACAGTGACGGACGTCGCATGCATCACGGCTCGCGCCAGCACGCCGACACCACGCATCCGCTGTTTCGCGCCTTCTCACGTCTCATCACCGAGGCGATGGCCACCCACTTCCGCGATAATCCACACGTTATCGGCTGGCAGACCGACAATGAGCTCAACACCAGCATGCCGACCTGCTGGTCGGAAGCGGCCGAATCCGGATTTCGGTCCTTCTGCGAAAGAAAGTACACCACCATCGAGGCGCTCAACGCGGCCTGGGGCGGCAACTTCTGGGCCACCGCCTATCGCAGCTTCGACCAGATCGTGCTGCCGCATTCGGGCGCTCCGGCGCCCTGTGGCCCCGGCCACGTGCAGGATTATCATCGCTTTCTGGCCTACGCCACGATGCAGTTTCAGCGCGATCAGGTCGATATCCTGCGGCGCGTCAATGACGACTGGTTTGTGTTTCACAATATAGGGCTGATCGCCGATGTCGATTTTCGCAACGGCTTTGCCGACGATCTCGACTTCCTCGGCTATGACGTCTACCCCCTGCTGCACGAGGAGAAGTGGCGCATCGGCGGGCCCGCCTATCAGCAGGCCAATTTTCTGGACCGCTGTCGCGGTTTCGCCGGCAATTTCATCGTCCCCGAGCAGCAGTCGGGACTGGGCAGTCAGCCGATGTTTTCTACCCTGGTGCCGGAGCCGGGCGAAATGCGGCGTATGGCGCTGTCGTCGATCGCCCGCGGTGCTGACGGGCTGATGTTTTTCCGCTGGCGGCCTGCCCACTTCGGCGCCGAGATCTACTGGATGGGGCTGCTCGATCACGACGATATTCCACGGCGGCGCTTCGATGAGGCGTGTCAGGTGGGGCGCGATATCGCCGCCATCAGGGAACCGCTGATGGGCACCCGGGTGCGCATCGATGTGGGGATCGCCGCGGCTGATTTCGACAATGAAATTGCCCACACCACCTACCCGCTCGGTCTTCCCTCGCCGCAGGACGATGCCACACTGCTGCACCGGATCTGCTTCGAGCGTGGCGTCGCGACCGGTTTCGTGCACCCCGAGGATGAACTGGCGCGACTGAAGGTATTCTACGTACCGCACTGGCTGATCTGGAAAGCGGGCTGGAGCGAGGCGATCCGGCGCTTTGCCGAGGCCGGCGGCACGGTCATCATCGGCGCGCGCAGCGGTACGCGCGACGTCCACAACCATGTGATTCGCCAGCCGGCACCGGGGCCGGAACTGAGCGAATTGACCGGCGTGACGATAGAGGAATTCGGGCGCCTGGCGGCTCCCGACCAGGACGCGCTCACGTCGCGGGATATGCCGCCGGCGGGACATTTCGTGCCCACCGAGCGACCCACCGAATCCTCGCGCCGGCGCTATCGCTTCAATTTCATGGGGCGTGAACTGACCGCCGGCCACTGCTACGAGATCGTCGAACCGGCGGCCGATACCGAGGTGCTGGCGCGCTGGTCCAACCGCTTTCTGGCCGGTCGTGCGGTGATTACGCGACGCCGCCTGGGGCGCGGTCAACTGCTCTATCTGGGCACCTACCTCAGCGATGAACTGGCACCGGTGCTGCTCGACTGGCTGGTGGAGAACGCCGCAGTGGCGCCGTTGATTGACGATCTTCCGGCCGGCATCGACGTCACAATGCGCGAGGCCGACGATCGTCGTCTGCTGTTTGTGATGAACACCGAGCACCGCGAGTACCGTCTTGACACCCTGCCGCAGGGCACGGACCTGCTTTCCGGGAACCGGGTTGACGGGACGCTGACGCTGGCAGGCTACGACTGCGCGGTCATTCGGCTCGAGTAGTTGCCATGTCGTGCCCGGTCTGACCGATGCTTCACGCTGATGTGCTGTCAGCCGGGCAGCGACTGCGCCAGCCGGCTCTGCAGCAGTTTGAGTACCGCGCGCTCCTCCGGGGCGCTGAGCGCCTCATCCTCCAGCGCTTCCTCGATCTGTTCGAGGAAGTGGCGTAACAGATGTCCCGCCATGTAGCACTCGATCACACGTGGGTCGATGTAGCTGGCGCGGGCGATGCTCGGAGTATTGCCCAGGGTGGTGGCAACGCGCTCCACTGCGCTTTTGATGTGCTTTTGAATGGTCCTTTCGCAGTCGCCGGCGCCCAGCTCGTCGAGTGCCAGGGCGGCGATCGAGGTGCCCGCCCAGGTGCGAAAATCCTTGGCGCTGAAGCGCTCACCCATGACCTCGTGGATGTAGTCGTTGAGGTCGTCGCTGTTGACGCGCACCTTGTGACCGTCGTCGTCGTAATACTTGAAGATTTCGTAGCCGGGGATGTCATCAAGCTCGGCGACCACGGTTGCCAGTCGCTCATCCTCGACCATCTTGTGCTGTTGCTGGCCACTTTTGCCGCGGTAGTCGAAGATCAGTTCGTCACCCTCGATGGTCAGATGGCGCGAACGCATGGTGGTCAGCCCGAAGGAGTCGTTCTGTTCGCGGTAGCTGTCGCTGCCGGGACGAAAATAGGCCGTATCCAGCAGCCGTACCATACAGGCGAGCACCTTCTCGCGGGGCATGCCTTCGCGCGCCAGATGCTGGCCGGTAACGCGGCGCATGGTGGAGAGGCGAGCGGCGAAATCGACGATACGGTCGAATTTCTGCTGCTCGCGGCGCTCGCGCCAGTCACGGTTGTAGATGTACTGTTTGCGCCCGGCGCTGTCGCGCCCTGTGGCGTGAATGCGTGCCTGCGGATCGAGGGTGATCTCGACCTCGCGCCACGCCGGCGGAATCGCCAGGCCACGAATCCATTCTCGCCAGTGGCGATCCTTCAGCGTTTGGCCCTGTTCGTCACGGTAGGTGAACCCTCTGCCGCAGGGATGTCGAGTCACGCAGCGGGTGTCGGAGATGGCATCGGGCATGGAAAAACTCTGTCGGCCTGTCGAACGTTACTGCAAGCATAGTCGAGTCGCTCGCGCGCGAGCGAAGCTGGAGGCGATGCACGGCCGAGCGATTTTGGGTAAAGTGGGCCACCTGCCGCGTTATCGTCCGCCAGGCGAGGCGTTAACGCCTGTTGGTTCTGTCCTCTGTCGGGCTTTCCCCGCATGAAACTACTACTGCTGGATGCCGGCCACTGCCTCGGTCGTGCACTGATCGATGAAGTGGCGCCGCGCCAGGATATCGAGCTGGTGGTCGAGAGCGCGCTGCGCTCGAGCCCCGATCAACTGCGCGAGGCGGCCCCCGATGCGGTTATCTGCCCGCCGCTGTGTGCGCCTGGCGGTGTCGACTACGCCGAGCTGGCGGCCTATGCCGGCGCTATCGAGGACAATCTCGAGGCGTGTCGTGCCTGTTCACTGCCACTGGTGTGGTTTGTCAGCGACCAGATTTTCGAGGATGGCGCCGAAACGCCGATCGAAGAGAGCGTGCTCCCCGCGCCGCGCGACGAGGGTCTCAAACGTCTGCTGGCGGTGGGAGAGCGTATCCGCACGCGGCTCGATGCCTGGTTTATCATCCGTACCGGCCCGCTGATGGCACTGGAGGGGCGCGATGGCTGGCTGAGCGATATCCTCGATGAGCTGGCCGGAGGTGGTACCCTGCGTGCCGCGGAGGACGAGATCATCTGCCCCACTCCCGCCAGCGCCGTGGCGCGTGCCACCCTGGGCATGCTGGCACAGCAGCTGAGTGGGGCCAGTGGCTGGGGTGCCTACCATATTGCCGGCGTCGAGCCGGTCAGCCTGTACACCTTTCATAGTGTGGTGCAGCAGCAGTTCGAGCTCTATCTCACTCGCCGCGAGGCGGATCTGCAGACAGGGCGTATTCAGCCGCTGCGTCATCATCACGACCAGCCGCTGCGGCGTGTGCTCAACTGCCGCCGGGTGCTGGAGACCTTCGGTGTCCATCAAAAGCCCTGGCGACTGGCGCTGGACGGGTTGCTCGAGCAGTGGTGTCGGCGCCGTTTCGGTGAGGAGGGCAGCGCATGAAGCTGCTGCGCAGTCTGCTGTTCTATGCGGGCTATCTGCTGGCGATCACGGTGGGTGCCTTCACCCTGCTGCCGCTGGCGCTGGTGCTGCCGCTCGGCGGACGCTTTCGTGTGCTCAATCTCTACAATCGCTTTATCGTTGCCTGGTTCGGTCTATGCTGCGGCGTGCGCTATCGTATCGAAGGGCGTGACAATATCCCGGACGGGGCAGTGGTCATGCTCGCCAATCATCAGAGCGAGTGGGAAACCCTGTTTCTGCAAACGCTGAAGATGCCGCTTTGCACCGTGCTCAAGCAGGAGCTGCTGCGCATTCCGGTGTTCGGCTGGGGGCTGCGACTGCTCAAGCCCATTCCGCTGGACCGCTCGAAGCCTTCGAAGGCGCTGCGCCAGGTGCTTTCCGAGGGCGCCGAACGGCTGTCACAAGGGCTGTCGGTGCTGCTTTTCCCGGAGGGAACACGTGTGCCGCCGGGCCAGCGCCGGCGCTTCAACAAGAGTGGCGTTCATATCGCCTGTCGTGCCGGTGTGCCGGTGCTGCCGATCGCGCACAACGCCGGCGAGCACTGGCCCGGCCACGGTGTTATCAAACATCCCGGTCAGATCCGGGTAGTGATCGGCGCCCCGATCGCCACCGCAGAGCGCTCGCCGGAGGCGGTGACCCGGGACGTCGAGCAGTGGATCGAGACCCAGCTTGCGCGCATCTCCGAGGTGCCGCGCCCGGTCGAGGCAGCAAGTCCCGGCACGGCCTGAAGTACAGGCGTATGCGGCACAAAGAGGCGGGGCGCCAGTACAATGGCGCCCCGCCTCTTTGGTGATGCCGCTGCGGCCCTGGTCAGTCACTCATGCGCTGAAAGATCAGGCAGGCGTTGGTGCCACCGAAGCCGAAGCTGTTGGAGAGCACGCGCTCGAGGCGCACGCCGTCGCGGCGCGCGATCACCACATCGAGGTCGGCGGCTTCCGGATCGAGCTCCTCGACGTTGGCGGAGGCGCAGATGAAGTCGTTTTTCATCATCAAAAGCGAATAGATCGCCTCCTGGGCCCCGGTCGCGCCCAGCGAGTGGCCGGTCAGCGACTTGGTGGAGGAGAGCGGCGGCACGCTGTCGCCGAAGATGCTGCGCAGGGCTCTCAGTTCCGATATATCGCCCACGGGCGTAGAGGTGCCGTGGGTGTTGATATAGTCGATCGGCTGCTCGACGGTGGCGAGCGCCTGCTGCATGCAGCGTGCGCCGCCCTCGCCGGAGGGGGCGACCATATCGTGACCGTCGGAATTGGCCCCGTAGCCGACCACCTCGGCGTAGATTTTCGCGCCGCGGGCGCGGGCGTGTTCCAGCTCCTCGAGCACCAGCATGGCGCCGCCACCGGCGATCACGAAGCCGTCGCGAGCGGTGTCATAAGCGCGCGACGCCTTTTCGGGGCGGTCGTTGTAACCGGTGGAGAGCGCGCCCATGGCGTCGAACAGGCAGGAGAGTGTCCAGTGCTCTTCTTCGCCGCCGCCGGCGAAGACGATATCCTGCTTGCCGAGCTGGATCTGTTCGACGGCGCTGCCGATGCAGTGTGCCGAGGTGGCACAGGCCGAGGAGATCGAGTAGTTGACCCCCTTGATGGCGAAAGGCGTCGCCAGGCAGGCCGATACCGTGCTGCCCATGGTGCGTGTTACGCGGTAGGGGCCAACGCGGCGCAGCCCCTTTTCGCGCAGCACGTCGGCGGCTTCGACCTGGTTGGCCGAGGAGGCGCCGCCGGAGCCGGCGATCAGGCCGGTGCGCAGATTGGAGACCTGATTCGGCTCGAGACCGGCGTCTTCGATCGCCTGCTGCATGGAGACGTGGGCATAGGCGGCCGCATCGCCCATGAAACGGCGCTGCTTGCGATCGATAAGGGCATCGAGATCGATATCCACGACGCCGGCAACGTGGCTGCGCATGCCGCGTTCGACGTACTCGTCGCGAAAGCGGATACCGGAGCGGCCCTCCTTCAGCGACTGCAGAACCTGGTGCTGATCGTTGCCCAGGCAGGAGACGATGCCCAGGCCGGTGACTACCACTCGTCGCATGGGTGCCTCCCCATCAAAAATTGGCAGTGGAGGTGAAAAGGCCAACGCGCAGGTCGTTGGCTTCATAGATATCGCGGCCGTCGACGGACAGCACGCCGTCGGCGATGCCGAGGATCAGGCGTCGGGTGATCACACGCTTGATATGAATGTGATAGGTGACGCGTTCGGCATCCGGCAGAATCTGGCCGGAAAACTTCACCTCGCCGCAGCCCAGTGCGCGACCGCGCCCCGGATTGCCCAGCCAGCCGAGATGAAAGCCGACCAGCTGCCACATGGCGTCGAGGCCCAGACAGCCCGGCATGACCGGATCGCCGGGAAAGTGGCACTGAAAGAACCACAGATCGGGATGAATATCCAGTTCGGCGATCAGCTCGCCCTTGCCGTGCTTGCCGCCTTCGACCTGGATATTGGTGATGCGGTCCAGCATCAGCATATTGGGTGCGGGTAACTGCGCGTTGCCGGGGCCGAAGAGCGCCCCCTGACTGCACTTGAGCAGCTCGTCGCGATTGAAGGAGTGTTGCGTGGTCACTGACATGTTCCGGAAAACGGGAGAAACAGGAGCTCCTCTCTACAACAGTCTCGCTAAAGGCAGGAACTCCGCTCGGAGCGCGCCCAGTTTACTGATAGCGCCCCGGAAATGCACGTCGGCCGGCCCGACCGGATACGCAGCGCTCGGTTCGCTGTTCAGTCTCGTTTAACCGAGAGACTTGAACGCCTCCAGGGCGCGCTGGCGGGCGGCGCGATGGTCGACCATCGGCTGCGGATAGTCGAGCCGCCTGCGCGACTCGGCGTCGGGATCATGTCGGCTGCTGCTTTCAAGCTTTTCGAAGCCGGGCAGATAGCGGGCGATAAAGGTCCCTTCGGGGTCGAAGCGTTGGGACTGGGTGGTGGGGTTGAAGATACGAAAATAGGGCGAGGCGTCGGTCCCGGTAGAGGCCGCCCACTGCCAGCCGCCGTTGTTGGCGCCCAGCTCGCCGTCCACCAGCTGCTCCAGAAAGAACGCTTCGCCGCGACGCCAGTCGATCAGCAGATGTTTGCTCAGAAACATGGCGGTGACCATCCGCAGCCGGTTGTGCATCCAGCCGGTCGCGGTGAGCTGGCGCATGGCGGCATCCACCAGCGGGTAGCCGGTTTCTCCGCGACACCAGCGATTGAAATCGTCATCGCTGTCACGCCACGCCATCGCCCGCGTCTGTTCCTGAAAGGGCTCATGGCGATTGACGCGGGGAAAGCCGACCAGCACGTGCTGATAGAATTCGCGCCATACCAGCTCGCTGATCCAGCCTGTCAGGTTGGCGTCGCCGTCGCCGAGCCGCTCGCCGTTGCGCGACGCGGCGGCGTTGACGCACTGTCGCCACGAGATCATGCCCAGCGCCAGCCAGGCAGAAAGGCCGCTGGTACTGTCGCAGGCGGGAAAATTGCGCTCTTCGTCGTAGCGAGCGGCGCGTTTTTGCAGAAACTGTGCCAGCCGCTGCTGTGCGGCCTCTTCCCCGGCCGGCCAATCGTTGGCGTCGATAGTCACCTTGCGGCGGGTGAACTGCGGCACGTGATCGCGGGTTACCTCGGCAGGTGCCTGCTGACGTTTCGGCGCACTCAGTTGATTGAGCCGCGCGGCGTCGATATTTTTCAGCCAGCTTTTATAGAAGGGCGTAAAGACGCTGTAGTAGTTGCCGCTGCCGGTAAGCAGCTCGCCCGGTGCGAAGGCGATCTGATCGGTGTAGCGGTGCACCTCATGCCCGGCATCGTGGAAGCGCTTGGCCACTGCGCTGTCGCGACGGCATTCGTTGAGGCCGTACTCATCGTTGAAGTGCAGCGCCCGGCAGTCCAGCTGCTCGGCCAGTTCGAGCAGTTTGTCGGGCAGGGCATCGAAGTCGTCGGCGCTGATGATCTTCAGCGGCATTGCCAGGGCGTCGAGCTTTTCCGAAAGCGCCACCACGCCGCGCTGCCAGAAGTCGAGCTTGTTGGGGCCGTGGCCGTGTGCCTGCCACTGGCGCGGCGTGCAGGTCGCGACTGCAATCACCGGACCGCGCTCCGCGGCGTGATAAAGCGCGGTGTTGTCCTCGCTGCGCAGGTCGGTGCGAAACCAGACCAGCTGACGTTGTTGCGTCACCGGAGCTTCCTTTTAAATCAGCGACCCGCCGGAAGGCGGGTCGTGGGATGGCAGTCACTATCGAATTGATATGCCGGCGGGAATGGCAGCGCCTCTCAGACACTGCGTGCCGTCGTCAGCCTGAGCTGTGCCACGGCTCGCGCCGGATCGCTGTCCAGCGCCTCCGGCAGGCCGGATTCGTCGCTGGAGAGCTGACGAATGATCGACCCCCCCATGTGGATGGCAATCGATGTCGATTCGCCGGCGGCGGAGAACTGCTGGCGAAGCGCGTCCAGATCGGCGCCGGCAGCGCCGGACAGCACGATGCAGTTGGCCTTTTTGCACTCGGCGGCTTCGATCAGCTCATCAAGCGGCACGGGGCCGTCGAGCAGCGTCAGATAGAAGCCGGCGCTGCTGACCGTAAAGGCCAGCAGAAGCTGCCAGAGCGCGCTGCACCCGCCGGGGAGGTAGCTCATGACGATCACCGGCTCTCGGTTTTCATGGTTGCCGTGGTAAAGGCGCAGCCCCAGCCGGGTACGCAGAAATGACTCCAGAAAACAGCGCTGCGCGGTGGGCGACGGCTGCGTCGACCACTGCTGCTCCAGCGCCTCGACGACCGGCTGCCACAGTCTGGCAATGGCCGTGTTGACCGGATAGAGCCCCATGCTGCGGGTAAAGAGGTTTTCCAGACGGTCGGTATTGAACTCGCCGACGGCACGGATAGCCTCATTGCGCTGCGCTTGCCAATCATGATCAGGAGCGCTGGTCGCGCCCTCGGGGTGAGCCGTTTGCTCGGCCGCATCGGAAGCCGCTTGCGACGTCGACTGGTCGAGCAGCTCACCGACCTGACTGACGGGGACACCGCGATTGAGCCACTGCAGGATGCGCTCGACCCGTTCGATATCTTCACGCGCGTAAAGTCGATGGCCCTTGGGCGTACGACGCGGCTGAATCAGGCCGTAGCGGCGCTCCCAGGCACGCAGCGTGACGGAATTGACGCCGGTCAGGCGGGAGACCTCCCGGATCGGGTAGAGGGGGCCGCCGACGGCGGTAGTCGTAGTTGCCACTTTCTCGGACATAAGAAACGAGAGCCTCCTTCGCGTTTCCTGCTGACAGAAATCTGTCGGCCGTTGAGCAGCGACAGGATGCGAAAATGAGCCATTTGACCTGCAAACGGAATGCATTGGCCTTCTGGCCGGTAACTTCAATCTTCTTGAAAATTAGTGTAGCAGTCTTTCTACAGTAGTTGTACACCCTGTTTTGATCCGTGCCCTCATCAGTGGCCCTGGCTTGCGCCACGCTGATTCTCCTCGACGATGGAGACCACCACGTCGGCAAAGGCAGGATGCTGGCCGACCGGGTCGAGCAGCGTCAGCTCGAGCCCCCGATGTTCGCCGCGCAGCGCCTCCAACTGCCCCGGAACGTCTTCGCGCAGGTGGCGCCCGGCGGCAAAGAAAAGCGGCAGAATGTCGATGCTGGTGTGGCCGCCGGCATGGAGCTCGCCGACCACGCTCTCCACCAGCGGTTCGCAGAGTTCCATATAGGCCAGCCGAACGGGCGTTGTCAGGCGCGCCTGCAGGCGCTGTTCGAGCACTTCGAACGGTGCCTGCCAGCGCGGGTCGGTGGAGCCGTGGGCCAGTACGATCAGTGCGTTTGCCATGTCCTTGATTCCGTCAGTGTGATCGGTCGGCGATGTGCTCGAGCAGGTGGCGTGCCGCTCGCCTGCCCGACAGCCAGGCGGCTTCGACGCGACCGTCGAGGCACCAGTCACCGCAAAATGTCAGTTGCTGTTCGGCGAAGTGGTGATAACCCGCCTCGCTTTGATGGGCGCAGTACGGCTGGGCGTAGCGCCAGCGGTGAGCGCCGCACGCCTTTACATTGGGCAGCGTGCCGGCCAGGCCGTCGGCAAGGGCCGCCGTCATGGCGGTGGCGATATCGTCGCGCTCGCGCTCGAGGTTGATTGCCGACCAGTCGGCACGCGCCAGCAGCGATAGCCGCTCGCCGCTGTCATGGTCCGGGGCGGCACCGTTACGACCCTGGTTGCGCGCCACCCAGCGCAGCACCGGCGATGCGTCGAGCGTCAGGCCCTGCCAAAAGCGGTCATCAAGCGGCGCTTCAAGATGCAGCCAGGTGCTCCAGCACGGCGTCATGGCGGTGCATCTCGCTGGCAGCGCAGCGGCCGGCAGATGGGCCGCCACCAACGCTTGCGCCTGTGGTCCGGGCACGGCCAGCACCAGCTGGTCGAAACCCTGATAGCGCTCCCCCTGTCGCGACAGCAGTGTCCAGCATTCGTCATCGCGAACCAGCGATTCGATCTGCTGGCCGCTGCTGATCGCCAGCCCCTGCGCCAGATAGCGCGGCAGGGCGTCCATCGAGGGGGCGCCGCAGTAGCGAGGGTGGTGCGGTTTGCGCTGCTGCCAGCCGCTGTCATCGAGGCGCGCCATACACTGCGGCCAGGCGGTGACGGCGCCATCGCGCTGTGCCGCGTCAATCAGGGTGGCGAAGTCGTCGTCGCGTACGCTGAAGTACTGCGCGCCGAGATCGAAGGCGCCATGGTCGGTGGTTTTTGTCGACATACGACCGCCCGGGCGACTCCCCTTGTCAAAAAGATGGACGCGCATGCCACCGTCTTCGAGTTCGCGAGCGGCGGCGAGACCGGCAATGCCGGCGCCTATCACGGCAATATTGTGCAAAATCTCTACCCCGCTCTCAATTATCGCTTTTCAGATCGTGTCAGGTTGGCGCAGGCGGCCCTGTGGTGCCAGCCGCTCTGGTATATGACTGTTGTACATCGAATGTACAACAGCGGGCCCGGGTGACTATGCTGAAGAGATGCGGATAAAGGGCGCGGGACAGCGCGCCTGCCGGGAAAGCGGCCGTCGCGGTTGGATCAGGTCATGGGCCGACGGCGATGCCGTCGCTGCTGTACTCAGGAGGCAGGATATGCAGATTTTGATTACCGGGGCGACCGGCTTTGTGGGCCGGGCGCTGTGTCAGCACCTGCATGGCCAGGGGCATCAGCTGCTGGTGGTATCGCGCAAGCCCGACGACGCTCAGGCGAGCATCGGCGTGCCGGTCACGGCCGCGCGAAGCGCCGTCGATTTCGCCGACCGCCAGGTCGATGGCGTGGTCAATCTGGCCGGCGAGCCGATTTTCAATCGCCGCTGGAGCGACAGCCAGAAAGAGCGGCTGATGCAGTCGCGCATCGAGGCCACACGAGACATCGGCCAGCTCTGCAGTCGGATGGCGACGCCGCCTGCGGTCATGGTGTCGGCCTCGGCGATGGGTTGGTACGGCGATCATGGCAGCCATGAGGTGACCGAGCAGACGCCGCCGGCGGACACCCGCAAATTCGACCACCGCCTGTGTCAGCGCTGGGAGGAGGAAGCCCTTGCGCTTGCCGGTGAGCCCATGCGGGTGGCCTGCATCCGTATCGGTCTGGTGCTGGATCGCGACGGCGGTATGCTGAAGCCGATGCTGCCGATGTTCCGGCTCGGTCTTGGTGGTCGGGTTGGCGATGGTCGGCAGTATATGCCCTGGATTCACCGTCATGACCTGGTGCGCATCATCGATTTTCTGCTCCAGCGCGAGGGGGCCGACGGCATATGGAATGCTGGTGCCCCCAATCCCGTCACCAACGCCGAGTTCACCCGCACGGTGGCCGGTGCCCTCAATCGTCCGGCGTTTTTTGTCATGCCCGCGGCGGTGCTCAGGCCGGTGCTGGGCGAGATGTCCGAGCTGCTGCTGGGCGGGGCGCGGATGAAGCCGGCGCGGCTTGAAGAGGCCGGTTTCACTTTCGACTATCCGCACCTTGAACAGGCCATGGCGGCGATTGTCGAGGGTCGCGGCGACAGGGCGCTCTGAATCCTCCCTGAACGCTACTATCGCCTTGCCTGGCGATAGACCCTTGTTTCAACCTGCTCACGGCGCTCGGGAATATCGATCATGGGGGCGTTTTGAAACGCCCCGCTGGCGCTACTGCGGATCGACGGTGACGATCACCCGCACCGCATCGAGCTGCAGGCGGGTATCGCCGATCGCCGCCGTCAGCCGCTCGCGCTCCTCCGCCAGCGCTTCGATTTCGGCCCGGCGCACGTCGGGATTGCGCGTCGCCAGCGCCTCGAGGCGAGCGATCTCGTCATCGAGCTGACCGCGCATCGCCGCCTGCGCTGCGTCGATCAGTGATGGCAGGGCCCTGTCGGCCTCCTGTTCGGACTGATCGAACAGAGCGCGCAGCAGTTCGAGGCGTTCGCGTATCAGATTGCGCGCGACCCCTTTTTTGACGTGACGCAGGTTTTTGGCCAGCCCGCCGAAGGAGACCCGATCGGTAAGCACCTGGCCGGATTCGTCGAGCAGCACCCGCACCGTGGCCGGCGGGAAGAAGCGGTTAACGTGCAGCGCCCGTGGGGCGGGGGTGCGGGTACGGAACATGGCTTCCAGCATCACCCGTCCACCCGGAATCGAGGGGTGGGCCAGCAGCGCCAGGGCGGTGTTGCCCATGCTGCCGCCGGTGGTGCGGGAGAGCATTTCGCGCACCAGCGGGTGCTCCCAGGAGAGCCGTTGCAGGTCGTCGCGGGCCAGTGCCAGCGAGCGCGAACGAGTGGCGCTGAAGCCCTCCTCGCCGCGAATCAGCCCGGGCATGCCGTCGAGCATGTGCGAGCCGGGGGCGAGATAGCGCACCTGCTCGCCGCTATCCTGCGACTCGATGCCGAACACCTCCAGTGCCTGGTCCAGCCAGCGCTCCAGCGCCGGATCGTCGTCGAGCGAGCGCACCGCCTCGATCAGCTCGGCGGCGCGCGCTTCATCGACGCTGCCGTGTGCCAACAGCCGATCACGTCCCGCCTCGCGCTGTCGGCCGAGTTCTTCGCACTGCTGCCGTGAGGCGTCGATCACCGCTTTCAATGACGTCTCGTCGAGCAGTGCTTCGAAAAGCGCATCCCCATGCGTCTCGAACACGGCACTGGCGCTGCCGACCGGGGCGCTGAAAGCGTCCAGCGCCTCCCGGTACCAGCGCGCCAGCGAAGCGCCGGCGCTGCCGCTCATCAGCGGCAGGTGAATCTCGACGTCGTGGGGCTGGCCGATGCGGTCGAGCCGGCCGATACGCTGTTCGAGCAGATCGGGGTGGGGCGGCAGGTCGAACAGGATCAGGTGATGGCAGAACTGGAAGTTGCGCCCCTCGGAGCCGATCTCCGAGCAGATCAGCAACGGGCTGCCCTCTTCGTCGTCGGCGAAGGCCGCCGCCGCCCGGTCACGTTCGATCAGCGCCATGCCCTCGTGAAAGACCGGCACATGCAGCCCGGTCAGTACCTGTAGACCGGCGGCGAGCTCACGGGCGGTTTCGCTGTAGTGGCAGATCAGCAGCGCCTGCTCGCCCGGGTGCGACTTGAGCCACTGACGCAGCCACGCCACGCGAGGATCGAAGCGCCACCAGCGTTCGGTTTCATCTTCGCGCAGCGCCTCGAAGGTGGCCTCGGGATAGAACAGCAGCTCCGGGAAATCGAGCCCGGATTCGAGCAGCAGGCCGTTGAGCAGCGTGTCGTCCCGGGCGATGCGCTGTTCGACCCGGCGGTACTGCGCGGGGTTATCCAGTTCGGCAATGTGCAGCCGGCGCGCCGGAAAACCGCTGACGTGGCGGCGGCTGTTGCGAAACATCACTCGCCCCACGCCATAGCGATCCAGCAGCAGCCGACGCAGGCTTTCGCGCGCCGCGCTGTCATGAGCATCATCATCGAGGCGTGCCAGCAGCGACTGCGCTTCGCCATCCTGGGTGACGATAGCGGCGATGCGCGTTCGTGCCGCCGGCTCGGGCAGTGCGTTGATCGCCTCGACGGCCTCGGCCAGCGCCACCTGGCCCTGCTGCTCGGCGCGAAATACCTCGAGATCGTGATAGCGCTGCGGGTCGAGCAGCCGCAGGCGGGCAAAGTGGCTGGTGTCGCCGGTCTGTTCCGGGGTGGCGCTGAGCAGCAGCACGCTGTCGGTACGGGCGGCCAGTGTTGCGACGCAGCGATAGCCGGCATCGCCGCCACTTTCCGGTGACCACGCCAGGTGCTGCGCCTCGTCGACGATCAGTAGGTCCCAGTCAGTGGCGCAGGCCTGAGCGCTGCGCGTCTCGTCGGCGAACAGCCACTGCTGGCTGGCCAGTACCAACTGGGCGGCCTCGAAGGGAGCGTCGCCGTGCTCGCGGCTCTGCGCTTCGTCAAGCAGCGTCACCTCGATGGCGAAGCGGCGCAAAAGCTCCACCAGCCACTGGTGGGTGAGGCTGTCGGGTACCAGTATCAGCGCCCGGCTGACGCGACCGGCGAGCAGCAGGCGGTGGAGAATCAGTCCCGCCTCGATGGTCTTGCCCAGCCCCACCTCGTCGGCCAGCAGCACCCGCGGCAGCCGGCGCGAGGCGACCTCGTCGGCGATCTGAAGCTGGTGGGGAATCAGGTCGATGCGCGGCCCGCTCAGGCCGAAGGCGGGGTGGCGTTCGACCCGTGCCAGATGTTGCAGGCTGCGATAGCGCAGATTGAAGGCGTCATTGCGATCGATCTGGCCGGTGAGCAGGCGGTCGCGCGCCTGGTGGAACTGCATGTGGTCGCTGATACGCGCTTCGGGCAGCTCGCGAGAGCCGTTGTCATCCTCGCCGAGGTAGGTGAGTCGCCCCTGCTCTTCGCGCACTTCGTTGACCCGCAACAGCATGCCGTCGTCGGTTTCGATGCGGTCGCCGCGACCGAAGATCACACGGGTCAGCGGCGCGTCGCGCAGGCTGTAGGTTCGGGTGTCGTCGCTGGCGGGAAAGAGGACAGTGACGCTGCGCGCATCGCTTTGCAGGATGGTGCCGAGTCCCAGTTCGATTTCACCGTCGCTGATATAGCGCTGACCGGGGGTAAAGTTGCTCATGATGCCTCGGAGTTGCTGCCCGGTTGGGCGTTTCGTGCGGGCCGGGAGGGCGGCTGCACCTCGGGGCGCCCATGCTAACCAAAATGGACGCGACAGGCAGCGTCCGTGCGCTGTATCGGCGCGCTCAGGGGGCGATGATCGTGGGTAGCGAAGGTTCGCCCGATTGTGCCCAAAGCCGCTGGCGCGGGTCGAGCAGTATCTGCCTGTCGGCAAAGCGATTCGGATGGGTGTTGTCCACATAGCGCTGCACGGTCAGCAGCGCCTCGCCCTGGTTGACCAGCCGCCACTGGCGGCGTTCTTCATCGGGCAGCTCGGCCAGTTGCGATAGCCGCGCCCGGCAGGCCTGGCAATCGCTGCGCCACAGCACAAGCGGTGCGGGTACTTCGCTCGGCAGGCCGTGCGGCCTGCCGGCAATATCCACCAGTTCGACGGGGGTCGCGAGCGCGTACGGCCGGGGCGTGTGGACTGCCCGATAGCCGGTAACGAATAGCGTGCCGAGCAGCGCTGCCAGGGTGAGTGACAGGGCCGCGATGTTCATCTGTTGTCGCCACAGCCACCTGGCTGCCACCAGAGCCGCGATCACCGGCGGCAGCAGCCACACCGGTGGAGGGTCGAAAGGCATGGGATTTTTCCATCATGCGTTAGACTGACAGGGTTACAGATCTTTCAGCACGCCGGTGACCGCTTAATGACAGATTCACGTCGCGCTCGATCCTCGCGCCGCCGCGATACGCCGCGTATTCTGGCGATCACCAGCCAGGCGGTCGGCTTTATCCTGATCATACTCTTTGAGACCCTGCTTCCCGAACCGCTGATTCGTCCCGCCCAGGGCATTACCCTGGCCGTCATGCTGGCCGCAGCGTTGTGGTCCGCATTGTTGCGCCGCTATCACCGCAATCGGTCGCTGAAGCAGCGCGACCATGGATCCTGCCATGAGCACGAATGAACCCGCCGGCAAGCTGGCGCGCTGGGCCGCCCCCTGGGGCAGTGAAGGAGAGAGCGGCATGCGGCTGCTCTCGGACGGTCTGGAGGCGTTTGAGGTGCGCGCCCATCTGGCGCGTCATGCCGAATGCAGCATCGATATTCTCATCTATCAGTTCGAGGACGGTGTGACCAGTCGGGTGTTGACCGCCGAGCTGCTGGCGGCGGCAGAGCGCGGTGTCGCCGTGCGCCTGCTGGTCGATGACATCAGCGCCATTCTGATTCAGCGCATGCTGCGGGCACTGGTGACGCATCCGCGCATCGAGGTGCGCCTGTTCAATCCGGTGACCTTCTGGCGGCGCTGGTTTTGGAGCCATCAGCTGGCGATGGGGTTGACCCTGGCGCGTTCGCATCGACGCATGCACAACAAACTGTGGCTGGTGGATGATCGCCTCGGCATTACCGGCGGGCGCAACATGAGCGATGACTATTTCATCGTCAACAGCGAATACAACTTCGCCGATCTGGATATGCTGGTGGCCGGGGGCAGCGTGGTGGCGCAGATGAGGCGCTGTTTTGACGCCTACTGGCAGGGTCGGCTTGTGCGCGAGCTGGAAACGCTGGTGGCGCTTGAAGCCGACTATCAGTGGCCGCAGCTGCGCGATGAGCTGGCCCGCCTGCTGAGCGGCGAGGAGCTGGCCGACTCGCCCTGGCTGCCCATCCATCACGAAGAGGCGCGGGAGCTATCCCGGGGGCTGGGCGAGATGGTGTCGAGCGAGGGGGAGCTGCTGTGGGACCATCCCGACAAGGCAGCCAGCCGTGGCTATCCACCACTGGAGATGAGCCTGGCACCGGCGCTGGGACGTGCCATCGCTTCGGCGACATCGCACGTGCGCATTGTGTCGGCCTACTTCGTTCCCAGCGAGCGACAGGTGATCGATCTCGAAGCCCTGCTCGAGCGCGGTGTAACGGTGACGGTGCTGACCAACTCACTGGATGCCAACGACGCGCCGATCGTCAACGGCGCCTGGGCCGGCTGGCGCCAGCGCTATCTGGAGCTGGGCGCCAGCGTTCATGAGCTGCGCGAGGGGCATACCCCGCGCAAGCGCCACCGACGGCGACGCCAGCATCATTTCGGCGCGCTCGCCTCCAGCCTGCACGGCAAGTCGATCACCATCGATGACGACCGAATATTCGTGGGCTCGCTCAACATCGATCCGCGCTCCATCTGGTGGAATACCGAGATGGGACTGCTGGTGCGCCATCCCGAATTGAACGCCCAGCTCAGCCGGGTCATCGATCGCGCCCTCGAACCGGACAGCAGCTTTCGTGTCACTCTCGATGACCACGGGCTGTGCTGGACCTGCAACGACGACAAACAGCGCGAGCGTCGGTTTCGCCGCGAGCCCGGCGACTGGCCGGCCAGAGTGCAGAAATGGGTCGGGGCACTGCCCGGTGTCCGGCGTCTGCTGTGACCCCGTGGCTGTCTCATGTCCTGCCCATGGGTGAAGGCTAACGGCTGACCCTGGTAGCCTCCTCGGCCGTGCAGGCTACGTTATCGACCAGCGTCCACTGCTCCGGTGTGCCACCCTTTTCGACCGCCTCCATCAGCCTTGCGGTGGCGCGCCTGACATAGGGTTTGCCATCCGCGGCATGGGCCTTCTCGACGTCCTTCTCCAGTGCGCCGACCAGCGCCTCGACGCTGTCGTAGTCATCGAGCCACTCCAGCGCCTGACCGGCCGCTTCGGTAATGCTCTCGCCCACGCCAATAATGCCCGTCTCGCGGACCACGATGTAGCCGCTGGATTGAATTGCCATGACATTCCTCTTCTGACCGTTGCGTTATGAGCCCCTGCCGGGGCGGCGCCTTTGGTCGAGTATAGACATTGCGTTGCACAGCACGACAAGGGGCGTGCTTTCATAAGCTCGAGCAGGGGCTATCCTCTATGACAGCTCGATGTGCGCTGACGTTGCATCCTGATCGGTCGGCGGCCTCGGGCACCCTTTTAATGTTGTGACAGGGAGGTTGGCATGCTGCCACTGATCGATCGCGGCGAAGGATCGCCCGCTTTTGTAATGATGCACTTTTTCGGCAACTCGCATCGCGAGTGGCTGGAGGTCATTCCTCATCTCGAAGCCGACTATCGCTGTGTGGCGCTGGATATGCCCGGCTTTGGCGATGCCGCTCACGAAACCGACTTCGACGTGCGCTCGATGGCGGATCGCGTGGCGCAGACTATCGAGACACTGAGCCTCGACAGAGTGGTGCTGGTGGGGCACTCCTTCTCCGGCAAGGTGGCCATGCTGCTCGCCTCGCGCCGCCCGCCGTGGCTCGAGTCGCTGATCCTGGTGGCGCCGGCGCCGGCCGGACCGCAGCCGGTGAGCGATGCCGAGCGCAGTTTCCAGCAGGCCTTCGACCACAGCCGTGAACAGGCCGAGCAGTTTATCGACGGTGCCATCGCGCAACCGCTTTCGGATGAGCGCTACCGGGACGCGGTAGAGGATGCCATGCGCGCCTCGCCCGAGGCCTGGCAGGCCTGGCCGCGTGACGGCAGCCGTGAAGATTACGCTGACGAGGTGGGAGTGCTCGATTATCCCGCTATCGTCATCGTCGGCGATCGCGACCCCTCACTGCCGCCGCAGACCCAGCGTGAACGGGTGCTGGGTCAGCTTGCCGCGCCGCGTTTCGAGATCATGCCCGGGTTCGGCCACCTGCTGCCGATGGAGATGCCGGCACCGCTGGCCGGATTGATGCGCAACTTTGTCGAAAAGGGCAGCTATTGACAAAGCGTCGCGGCGCAGGGAGCGCCCATGACATTTATTCGCCCTGCGCTATAAGACCAAAGGATAAGTTCGCGGCAGTCTTCCACAAGCGTAATTAATTGTAATCACCGCAGTTTGCTGTATACAGTGGCTGCGCAAACGCCCAGGCGGACATGTTAAGGAAACGTTGAATAAATCGACGAGCGAGATGAAGCGCAAGGCGCATGGAACACAGAACACGAGACATAACATGGGGTTAGGCGAGTGTTCGAGTACCACGCAACGCAGCGATTCGCTAGCGCAGGCATTTATGCAGCGTTTCCTTAAAAACGAGACGAGAGAGGAAGCAGACATGGACTACAGAGTCGGACTGGTAGCGGCTTCATTGACACTGCTGGCGCTGAGCGGCTGTGGCGGTGGTGACGACAGCGAACAGCAAAGCGGCACCGATCAACAGAACCAGGGCAGCAGCGAGCAGCAGAGCCAGAGCGGCAGCAGCGCGCAGAGCAGCAGCGCGCAGAACGGCACCGACAGCGCCAGCAGCAGTGAAGCGGCTGAGCCGGTCCGGCTGGTGTTTGGTACCGGCGGTACCTCGGGTGCCTACTACGCGCTGGGCGGTGCGCTGAAGTCGGTATTCGAACAGAGCCCGCTGGTCAGCAACGTCCAGGTGGTGTCGACCGGCGCTTCGGTACAGAACATCCAGAATATCCAGGATGGCCTTAACCAGCTTGCGATCGTCATGAGCGACGTCGCCTACGACGCCCTCAACGGCCAGAATCACTTTGAGGGCAATGCCGCTGATATTACCGCTATTGCCGGCCTCTATCCCAACGTGGTGCAGGTGGTGGCGATGGATGGCAGCGACATCAACAGCATCAGCGATCTGGCCGGCAAGCGTGTGGGCGTAGGGCAGGTAGGCTCCGGCGTGGAAGCCAGTGCCAGAATCGTAATGGAATCTGCTGGCCTCGAGTACAGCGATCTCGCTCGCGTCAGCCACACCGGCTATGCCGACAGCGTCACCGAGATGAGCAATGGCAATCTCGATGCCGCCTTCTTCACCTCCGGCGTGCCCAACAGCAACATCACCGGCCTGATGCAGAGCAGTAATATTCATTTCGTTGAAATCGACGGCGATACGGCCGAACAGCTGATGGCCGATTATCCCTACTATCAGACCTACGAAATCCCCGCCGGTGCGCCCGAGCGTTACAACCTGGACGAAGCGGTGGATACCGTGTCGATTCGCAACCTGCTGATCGCCCCGGCCTCGATGCGTAACGATGTCGCCGAGCAGCTGGCCCAGCGTTTCGAAGAGTATCTTGGCTCCGAGCAGGTCGCGGTTGGCGCGCTGCGCGAGATCGATCCGGCCAGCCTCGATCAGAACCTGATTCTGCCGGTACATCCGGGGGCGGCGATGTTCTATGAGCAGATGCACAGCCAGGGCTCGACAGGCGACTCCGGCAGCGGTGACACACAGAGCAATGGCAGCAGCGATACGCAAGGCAGCGGTAGCTGATCCAGACCGTGCAGCAGCGGCGCGTGCGACCGGCGGTCATTGTGGTGCTGGTCGCACTTCTGGCAGGACTGTGCTGGCCGCTGCCGTGGCTGACGCTGGGCGTACTGCAGACGGACAATAGCGTTGCACTGCGCTGGGCCTTTCCGGGCGGCGAGGGCACCGGGTTTGCACTACGCTGGCAGCACTCCGTGGAGCGTGAGGACTGGATTGAATACTTCCGTCTTGTCCCCGGCGGGACACGGCTGGTGGCCACGCGCTTTCGCACTTTCGGTGCCGGCGTACCGGACAGCATCGGCAGCGCCACGCGCATCGACAATGGCTGGGTCGTTATGGCAGGAATCGACAGGCGTGTCGATCCGCTGCTGGTACAGGCCGCTTCGCAGGAGCACTATCGTCTGCTCTATGCCGGGCGGCGCTTTGATATGGCATCGCTCGGCAGCGCTCCAATACTGCGCATACAGCAGCAGCGGCGACCACTGCTGTGGGCGGCGTCGGCATTATGGCGCCCCTGGTGGCACTGGATACAACGCGGGCAGTTGCCACCGAAAGTTGAAAAGGGAATTATGACATGGTGAACAAAAGCCAGTCGGTGAACGAAGAGACCACCTCCGGGGCCTCCTCACCACTCGGTCTAAGCGGCAAGGGCGAAGCGATCGACCCGGGGATGCTGGAGAAATATGATCGCGAAAGTGCCATCCGCCACAGTCTGCCGGCGTTTTTTGCCCGTCTGGTCACCATCATTGGGGTACTGCTGGCGATCTTTCATCTGTATACCTCCACCGCCGGGCCGCTGATCGATATCAGGCAGCGCAGCATTCACCTTTATACCCTGCTGGCGCTGGCTTTTGTGCTCTATCCCTTCAGTCGCAAGGGCGCCCGCGACCGGGTGCCGCTGCGCGACAGCGTACTGGCCCTGCTGGCGCTGGCTATTGGCGTCTATATGCTGTTTTCCGCCGACCGTATCATTCTCTCGGCGGGGCGTATCTCCAATTTCGATATGGCGGTGGGCATCGTCGCCATACTGCTGGTGCTGGATGCAACCCGGCGTGCCACCGGTTGGGGGCTGACGCTGCTGGCGACCGCCTTTTTGATCTACGGTATCTACGCCCGGCTCTCCTTCTATCCTGATCTCAACAGCAATATCCTGCTGGCCATCGGCCGTCAGCTGATCTCGCATCTGGTCTATATCACCGAGGGGCTGCTGGGCTCGGCGATCGCGGTATCGGCCAGCTATATTATTCTGTTTATCCTTTTTGGCGCCTTTCTCGGCAAGTCCGGGCTGGGGCAACTCTTCAACGATCTCGCGCTGGCCGTAGCGGGGCACTCTCGCGGCGGTCCGGCCAAGGTGGCGGTGATCGCCAGTGGCTTTCTGGGCTCGATCAACGGTTCGGCGATCGCCAATGTGGTGACCACCGGCGCCTTTACCATTCCGCTGATGAAAAAGACCGGCTACCGACCCAACTTCGCCGGTGCGGTCGAGGCGGCAGCCAGCGTGGGCGGGCAGATTCTGCCGCCCATCATGGGCGCTGCCGCCTTCATCATGGCGGAGGTGCTGTCGGTACCCTATACCCAGGTGATGCTGGCCGGCATCATTCCGGCGCTGCTGTTCTATCTGGGGGTGCTGATTCAGGTGCACCTGCGCGCCCTGCGCAACGGCCTCAAGGGCATCCCCCGCTCGGAGCTGACGCCGGTGCGTGCGGTGATGCTGGAGCGCGGCCATCTGCTGATTCCCATGGCAGTGCTGATCTGGCTGCTGGCGGACGGTCGGGCGCCGTTTTTTGCCGCCTTCTGGTCGATCGCGGCGACCGTCCTGATCTGCGGCACCCGCCGCGTGGTCATCGGTCTGGCGATCATCCTGCTGGCGCTGGTGTTCGAGCCGCAGCTGCAGGGTCTGCTGCGCGGTAGTGTAGTGCCGTCGGTGCCGGATTCACGCTGGTCGCTGCTGGGCGTGATCGCGGTGCCGATTATTATCAACGCACTGCGCGCCTGGCGCGGTCTGGTAGCCGAGAAGATGGACGTCAAGGACTGTATCGACGCCATGGAAGGGGGCGTGCGCAACGCCATTCCGGTGGCAGTGGCCTGCGGCGCGGTAGGTATTATCGTCGGCGTGGCGACGCTTACCGGCATTGCGCTGGAAGCCGCCGACGCGGTGGTAGCGATGGGCTCGCACATTCCCAGCCCGATGATTCAGCTGATGGTCACGCTGCTGCTGACCATGATCGCTTCGATCGTACTGGGTATGGGGCTGCCCAGCATTCCCACCTACATCATCACCAGCACCATGGCAGCGCCGATTCTGCTCAATCTGCCGCTGTTCCGTGAACTTTCGGGCAGCAGCGATACGGCGGTGTTCGTCGCTCACATGTTCGTCTTCTACTTCGGCATTTTCGCCAACCTGACGCCGCCGGTAGCGCTTGCCGCCTACGCCGGTGCCGGTATCAGCGGCGGGTCACCCAATGCCACCGGCTTCCAGGCGATGAAGCTGGCGATCGCCGGTTTCGTGGTGCCCTTCATGTTCGTCTTCGCCCATGAAATGCTGATGATCGATACCACCCTGGCCAACATCTCGGTGGTGCTGGTGACCAGCGTGGTGGGCGTGACGCTGCTGGCAGTGGCGGCCGAGGGCTATCTGTGGACGAAGGTGTCGCTGCCGATGCGGGTACTGTCCGGCGCTGGTGCGCTGATGCTGATCTTCCCCGGCTTCATCAGCGATCTGGCCGGTGCCGTGATTGCCGTGGTGGTATTCCTCGGCAACCGCGCTGCGGGCGCAAAGGGCGACAGCGCCCGGGCCGCCTGAGCCCGGCAGGGGCGGCGTTCAGTGCCGCCCCTGCCATACATCGGCAAGGATCTCGTAGCTGCGCAGCCGGTCGGCGTTGCTGTAGAAGTCCGAGTTGACCATGATTTCGTCGGCGCCGGTGCGCTCGATAAAACCTTCCAGTTCCGTTTTCAGTGTCTCCGGCCCACCGACAATCGAGGCCCCCAGGTTATTGGCGATTGCCGCCTGCTCCTGAGGGCTCCAGTCCATCTCCTCCACCGGTGGCGCCAGCTTGATGCGTCGGCCACGAATCAGCGATAGAAACTTCTGTTGCTGCGTGGTGGCGTGATACCGCGCCAGCTCGTCGTTTTCCGCCGCGACCAGCGGTATGCCGACCATGACGTAAGGGCGCTCCAGCACCTGTGAGGGGCGGAAGTTATCGCGGTAGAGCCGGAGGGCTTCCATCATGTAGCCCGGTGCGAACTGGCCGGCGAAAGCGAACGGCAGGCCCATCTGTGCCGCCAACTGGGCGCTGTAGCCGCTTGAGCCGAGCAGCCAGATCGGCACATGGGTGCCCTGGCCGGGCCAGGCCTGTACCCGCTGGAGAGGATCGCTGTCGCCGAGATATCCCTGCAGCGCGGCCACCTGCTGTGGAAAGTCGTTGACGCCACTCATCGGGTCGCGGCCCAGCGCGCGCACGGTAACGCCGTCCGTGCCGGGAGCGCGGCCCAGGCCCAGATCGATACGGTCGGGATAGAGCGTCGCAAGGGTGCCGAACTGCTCGGCAACCACCAGCGGCGAATGATTGGGCAGCATGATGCCGCCGGAGCCCACTCTCAGCGTCGAGGTGGCGCCGGCGACATGGCCGATCAGCACCGAGGTAGCCGCGCTGGCAATGCCCTCGGCGTTATGGTGCTCGGCGAGCCAGAAACGGTGGTAGCCCAGCGCCTCGACGCGACGCGCAAGGCTTGTGGTGTTGTCGAACGTCTCGGCGATCGATCCGCCCTGACGAACGGGGGCAAGATCGAGCACGGAGAGACGTACATCGGCGAGTCGAGACATGAGAACCTCTGACGGCTGAAAGGGATGAGCCTGTCCAATAAGGGTATTAATGTTAGCAGGCTTATAATACAGCAGGTCCGGGCGAGCGTGGAGAGATTCAAGGCCATTCGGGGCGCGCTGTTCTCGAAAGGCGTGGGGCAGGACAGCAGCCGAGAGACGACAGCGCCGGCTCGTGGCCGGCGCTGCGAGGTGTTTCAGGAAAGAAGAGGGCTTGCTGGCGGAGAAGTCGAGCGATCAGCCGTGCGCGCTACGTCGTACTTCGAACTCTCCTTCCAGCACCTGATGGGGATGATTGCCCGATCGCGCACTTTCGCCGTCAAAGGTCTGCCCCTGGCGTTCAGCGCGCTTTTTCATGCGATGGCGAATCAGCGGCATCATTGCCCAGCCCAGCAGCACAAAAAATAGCGCCAGCAGCGTTCCCATCATCAGCATGAAGGCGAACACCATCCAGGCGCCGAGCATCTTCAGGGTGCCGGGACGTTCGGTCGCGCGAGCACGCGACTTCATCTGTTCAGCCATTCGCCAGGCAGCGTTATAGCTCTGGTCTGCCATATGCACTCCTTGAAGGTAGCGACCGTAGAGACATTGCGATAACTCTGACAATAGCGTCTATGGAAGGTTCTGCCCAACAAAAAATGCTGGCTTAAGGCTGGATAATGGCCTTGTGTGCTGCACCGACGCCGAGGGGCCTGACGCCCGGCGAGCATTGCCGGGCATACAGGAGCGCCGCGATGGCTCGCAATGAAGCCCCGAGCCGGGCCTGGCGGATCAGCTGGAGCGGCGCGAGGAGAAGTTGCCGAAACGGCGATGGAACTGGGCGGCACGACCTTCACTGCTGGCCTGGCGCTGCTGGCCGGTGTAGAAGGGGTGCGACGCCGAAGAGATATCGAGGCGAACCAGCGGGAAGGTTTCGCCGTCGAGCTCGATGGTCTCGCTGGTGGAAACCGTCGAGGGGATTCTGAAATGGGTGTCCGCGTTGGTGTCGTGAAAAACGACCGTGCGGTATTCGGGATGAATGCCTGATTTCATGGCGCGCTCCGGAAAAAGGGTGTTGGCCGAATTTAATGGGCGGGTATGATGCGCCAGCATCGTTTTTTTTTCAACCTTTGCAGTCGCCGCGACCGGGGAGTCAGGAATACAGGTATGTGTAACACAGGGCACAGAGTCGAGCGGACGTTAATGGCGGTACTGCTGATGGTACTGATGCTGGCGGTCGGGACGCAGACGACACGGGCGTCGGCACTGTCCATGCCGGGCAGCGGCGGCTCCGGACAGCAGGAGCAGATCTCGGATCAGGAGATGAGTGCTGCTCTCGGCCAGCTGATCACAACGCTTGAAAACAGTGACCAGCGCAGCGCGCTGCTGCAGGAGTTGCGCCATCTGCGCGACGCCAGTCAGGCGCGCGCCGACGGCGAGAGCAGCGTCGAGGGTGGCGGGTTGCTGGGGGTTCTGGCGGCCACCTTCGGCGAGCTGGCCGGTCAGCAGGGCGAGGGGCGCAGCCTGCTGACGCGCTGGCAGCATGGCGGGCACGAGGCGATGGTGGATATCGCCTCGCTGAGCGATAGTCTGGACAGCGGGGTCGCGCTGCTGCGCGATTTCACGCTCACCCTGCTCGCGCAGCTGGGCCTGGGGATGCTCTTCTTTGCGCTGATTCGCTCTCTTGCCTGGCGCTATGGGGTGGCCATGACACTGCCCGAACAGCCCGGCGCGCTGACCCTGTTGCGCTACTGTCTGCGCCGGGTGCTGCCCACCGGGCTGGCACTGGGGCTGGTGCTGCTGGGCGTTTTCCGGCTGGGAGCCTCGCCGGGCATGCTGCTGGCCACTACCCTGGGTTGGGCGGCGCTGTGCGGCATGCTGTTCGCCTCGATCTGTGAGGTGGTTTTCTCGCTCTTCTCATGGGGGCATCGGCGCGTTGCCCTGCGCCGCCTGCGTCAGCGTGGCGCCTGGCCGCTGTTCTGGATCGGCGCCGTCGCGGCATTGGGGGATGCGTTTACCTCGTCGCAGCTGCGCGAATCACTGGGTAGCGGGCTGACCGATTTTGCCGCCGGCATCGCCAATCTGCTGGCGGTCCTGCTGACCGGGCTGTTCGTGATCCGTTTTCGGCGTCCGGTGCGCCATCTGATTCGCAATCGCCCCTGGGCGCAGCGCCGTGAAGGGGGCGCCGTCGGGGAGCTGTTGCGGGTGCTGGGTGGACTCTGGCACGTGCCGGCACTGCTGCTGGTGGCGGTGTCGCTGATCGCGGTGCTGACCTACAGCGGCGATGTGCGCTCGATCCTTGCCCGCGCGCTGTTTACCGCAGCGTTGATGGTGATCGCGCTGATTGCCACCGGGCTGCTCAAGCGCAGCGCGCGTCAGCCGCCGCGTCGGTCGCGGCGCTCGCTTTATGTGCGGCGTCTGTCGCGCTTTGGCACCGTGCTGCTGCATCTGCTGTGCTGGACCCTCTTTGCGCAGCTGGCGGCACTCAGCTGGGGCTTTTCGCTGCTGCCTCTGGACGGCGACGACGGCCTGGGTGAACGGATCGCGCGGCCGCTGCTCAGCATCGGCCTGACGATTCTGATCAGCTGGCTGGTGTGGATCATGGTGGATACCGCCATTCACCGCGCCATGACCTCCACATCGCGTTCCCAGCGCGGTCGGGCACGTCGCGCCCGAGCAGAGACCATCACGCCACTTCTACGCAACGTGGTGTTTGTCACCATTTTCGTGATCGGGGCGATCGCGGCGCTGGCCAATCTCGGCGTCAACGTCACACCGCTGCTGGCCGGTGCCGGTGTGATCGGCCTGGCGATCGGTTTCGGCGCCCAGACGCTGGTGCAGGATCTGATTACCGGGGTGTTTATTCTTGTCGAGGATACCCTGGCGATCGACGACTTCGTCGATGTCGGCGGCAATATGGGTACGGTGGAGAAGCTCAGCCTGCGCACCGTACGCCTGCGCGATCTGGACGGCATCGTCCATTCGGTGCCCTTCAGCCAGATCAAGTCGGTGCAGAACTACTCCCGTGAGTTCGGCTACGCCCTGCTGCGCATTCGTGTGCCGTGGAACATGACCATCGACTACGCCCAGCAAATGATCGAGGAGATCGCCGAAGAGATGCGCAGCGATCCGCTGTATCGCTTTCGTATCTGGTCGCCGCTGCAGATGCAGGGGGTCGAAAGCTTTACCGAAGGGGCGGCAATCGTGCGAGCGCAGTTTCGCACCGCGCCGGTAACCCAGTGGGAGATCACACGAGAATTCCAGTTGCGTCTCAAAAGGCGCATGGACAACGAAGGCTTTGAGCTGGCGGCGCCGCGTATGAGCGTGCGGCTGGAGGAGTATGGGCGATCGCCTCGTGGCGGTGACGACAGCGACGGTGACCACGCACTGGCACCCTGAAAGGTGCCAGTGCGCGGTTGAAATCGACCGCGATACCCGCCAGATCTCGAATAAGGATCGCGTAAAGCGCTATCGTGTCAGCGACGATGAGCATGTCGTGGAGCGCAAAAGTCGCTATCCTGACCCTATGCGTTGACGTTGCAGGGCTCACTTCTGTAATGCGCCCTGCAACCTGAAACACCAGTTTCATGTGGTCCGGTCGAGGTTGTGGCGAACGGACCGCCTTGTTCAATACCGAACCGACAGGGAGTGATCCATGGCCAGTCAGCTGGAATCTCTGAAGACGCTTTCCAAAGTCGTCGCCGATACCGGCGATCTTGAAGCGATCAAGAAATACGAGCCGCAGGACTCCACCACCAATCCTTCGCTGCTGCTCAAGGCCTTCGATCTGCAGGGCTATCAGGAGCTGATCGACTCGACGCTTGCCGAGGTCAAAAAGGAGACCGAGGGGCAGAGCCGCGAAGCCCGACTCGCGCATGCGGTCGATCGCCTGTCAGTGGTGGTCGGCACTGAAATCACGAAACTGGTTCCCGGGCTTGTCTCCACCGAAGTGGCGTCGAAGCTCTCCTTCGATCGCGAAGCCAGTATCGAGAAGGCGCGCAAGCTGATCGAGCTGTATGAAAAGGCCGGTGTCGGCCGTGATCGCATTCTGATCAAGCTGGCTTCCACCTGGGAGGGCATTCGCGCCGCCGAGCAGCTGCAGCAGGAGGGCATCAACTGCAACCTGACGCTGCTGTTCAGCGACGCTCAGGCGCGCGCCTGCTTCGAGGCCGGGGTATTTCTGATCTCGCCCTTCGTGGGTCGCGTCACCGACTGGTACAAGGCAAACGACGGCGTCGACCACTATGCGCCGGATGACGATCCGGGTGTGAAATTCGTGCGCGGCGTTGCCGACTATGCCAACCGCTACGGCTATGAAACCGTGGTGATGGGGGCGAGCTTCCGCAATACCGACCAGATCAAGGCACTGGCCGGCTGCAACCGCCTGACCATCTCGCCGGCACTGCTCGAGGAGCTGGCCTCCAGCGATGGTGAAGTCGAGCGTCAGCTGACCGATAACGCCACCAGCGGCGGCAAGGGCGAAAAGCGCCCCGAGAAGATGACCGAGGCCGAGTTTCGCTGGGAGCACAACCAGGATGCCATGGCCAACGACAAGCTGGCCGAGGGGATCCGCAAGTTCGCCGAGGATCAGGAGAAGCTCGAGGGGCTGATCGAAAAGCGCTTCTGAGTGCGCAAAGCCGTGAAAAATCGGGCCGGCCCGGCATGGGCCGGCTTTTTTTTATGCATGATTCACAGGGATAAACCATGACGGCGCGATCGCAGCACGATATCTCGGGAGTGGACATCGAGGAGGCCGTCGTCGAAATGGCGCGTGCCATGATGACGTCCGGCCGCCGTCGGCTGCTGGGCATCGTGGGGCCGCCCGGCGCCGGCAAATCGAGCATCGGCGAGATGCTGGGAGCGCGGCTGGACAATACGATGCAGGTCGTACCGATGGATGGTTTTCACCTCTCCAATCGCCAACTGACGCGATTGGGGCGCGCTGAGCGCAAGGGGGCACCGGATACCTTCGATGTGCAGGGCTATGTGGCACTGCTGTCGCGACTCAGGGACGCCCGACAGAGTGACACCATCTACGCGCCGGACTTCTATCGTGAACTCGAGGAGCCCATTGCCGCCAGTATCGCGGTACCGTCCGCTACCGCACTGGTGATCACCGAGGGCAATTACCTGCTGCTGGAGGAGCCGCCCTGGTCGGAGGTGCGCAAGCTGCTGGATGAGGTCTGGTATCTCGATGTCGACACCGAGCGGCGTGAGCAGTGGCTGGTCGAGCGTCATAGGCGCTTTGGCCGCAGCGCGGATCAGGCGCACGCCTGGCTGGCCGCCACCGATCGCCCCAACGCCGAACGTATCGAGGCGACCCGGCACCTGGCTGACCGCCAGCTCTATTGGGATGGCCGGCTTATACGCCTTACAGATCGATAAAGCGCCTCTGCTGGCGGAACAAACCCTCGTTTGTCAGACAGATTTTCTGATCAGTTCAAACCATGATCAAGAAATCTCACTCCCCTGCTTCAGTGATGTCACCAGGGCATTCGCAAGGAATGTCCTCGGCGGCGGCCTTCCATTGAGATAATTTCTTTGTATTTCATAAAGTTATAGACATAAATGTGCTTTCGTTCGGTGCCGTCCGCTACTCGGCACGGTGGAAAAATGTGCTCATAGAACTAAAGGATTAAGGAATTTGACGCAAAAAAGGGGCATCGTGTGCAAAATATGATTGTAAAAAATCAAAAATGATTGAGAAAGCTCTATTTGGAGTGCCCCATGAGCGATAAGAGTCGTCACACCAGAATTGAGTCATTGTTGATGGAGCGCCCCTTCGTCTCCGTCAATGAGTTGACCGATATGCTGGGCGTCTCTGCAGCAACCGTCCGCCGCGATATCGACAAGCTTGATGATTTGGGCAAGGTGCAGAAGGTCTATGGGGGTATCGCGGCGGTGGAATCGCCCCACCAGCATCGCGCTGTAGCGCTTCCCTTCTCTGACAATCGCGACATTGCAGTAGATGCTAAAAAAGCGATTGCCCGTGAAGCGGGAAAGCTTGTACGTGAAGGCAGCCTGATCGTCGTTCATGCAGGATCGACCTGCTTTCATTTCGGTGTGCACGTGGGTAATTGGAACCTGCGCATTCTGACACATTCGATGCCACTTGCTGCCTATCTCTCCGAATTCGGCCGTTGCCAATTAACGGTAGGCAGTGGCGATCTGCATCGCGACCCCGGCATTCTTTATGACCCCAACCGTGAAATCTCGACCTTTTACGCCTCTCAGTTCTTTGTCGGGGCATTGGGCATAGGTCCCCAGGGCATTCTCGAATCGCATCCCCTGCTGGTGCACTTTGTCCAGCATTTTTCCGAGCGCGTAAACGAAGTCGTATTGTTGGTGGATAGTCGAAAATTCAAGGAAGCACCGCCACTCGTTGCGCTACCGCTAAGGCGAGTGGCTCATCTGATAACCGATGATGGTCTTGAGGATGTAGAAGCAAAGATGCTGGAAGATCAGGGGGTTCGCTATACGGTTGCCGAGAACGGCAGGGAGAAAGAGCTATGAGCGATCGACCACTTCTGGAAATGTGTCAGATTTCCAAAACCTTTGGTGGGGTGAAAGCGCTTTCGAACATATCGCTGAATGTTGCCGCTGGAGAAGTGCACGCTCTGATGGGGGAAAATGGTGCCGGGAAATCGACCCTGATGAAAATTCTCTCCGGTGCGCTCTCTCCTGATAGTGGCGGCAGGATATCAGTGGCAGGGAGCGCACTGCCTACAGGTAATACGCGTGCCTCGCGTAATTATGGTATTGCCGTCATTTATCAGGAGTTGTCGCTGGCGCCTAATCTTACAGCGGCCCAGAATATATTTCTGGGTGCCGAGAAAGCCAAGGCAGGTATGCTTAAAAATTCTCTGATGCATAAGTCTGCACAATTAATTCTCGAGAGGCTGGAAGTTGATTTTGATGCCGGCGTCCAGGTGAACCGGCTATCACTGGGCCAACGGCAAATGGTAGAAATTGCAAGAGCCTTGTCCACCAATGCCCGTATTATTGTGATGGACGAACCCACAACGTCATTGTCGGGGAAAGAGACAGAAAAGCTTTTTGATGTAATTGAATCTCTAAAATCCGAGGGGATTGCCATTATTTATATTTCGCATCGGATGGATGAAGTTTATAGATTATCTGATCGTTGCTCTGTGCTGCGTGATGGTGCCTATGTCGGCACACTTGATAAAGCTGATGTTAATGCGGAAAAACTGGTATCGATGATGGTGGGGCGTGACATATCATCCTTTTATCAAAAGGTGCATCATGCTTTTGGAGAAAAAAAGGATGTTGTGTTGCGTGTCGAGGAACTTGCCGATAAAGGGAAAGTCAAGGGATGCTCTTTTGAAGTCTGTCGTGGAGAGGTTCTGGGGATTGCAGGCCTCGTCGGGTCAGGTCGAACAGAGCTTTTGCGCTTGATCTATGGTGCAGACTATATAGCTCGGGGCCGCATCATTATTGATGGTCAAGTGGTGAACCCGAAATCGCCACGCGAAGCCCTGGAAAAAGGTATTGTCTACCTTACAGAAGACCGCAAGGGGTTGGGGCTTTTCCTGGATATGAGTATCTCGGAAAACGTTAATATAGCTGTTGCAGAAAAGGATGCGTATCCCGGTGGTGTACGCCAATTCAGAATGGCGACACTCAGGGCAAAAAGAGCGATTGATCATTTCGCTATTCGAACTTCTTCAATAAGGCAGAAGGTGAGCACTCTCTCGGGAGGCAACCAACAGAAGGTTCTTTTTGCGCGTTTACTGGAGGTTAATCCTAAAATCTTGCTGCTTGATGAACCTACTCGGGGTGTCGATGTGGGTGCCAAGTCGGAAATATATCGTCTTATCGATGAGCTGGCCGAGCATGGCCTCGCAGTAGTGGTGGTATCAAGCGAGTTGCCCGAAATCATTGGTATTGCGGATCGTTGCATTGTAATGCGTGAAGGCGAAATAGCCGGTGAAGTGGCGTCATCGCCCGATAAAGTGATGACACAGGAAGAGTTGATGACTTTCGCTACGGGTGCAGGCTACTCCTCTTCAACAAAAATGGAAGTGTTCCAGGATAAGGAGACTATGGCATGAGCGATACCGTACGCCTTCAGGATTCATCCAGGCAAGTTGCGAAAATGAAATCTGTCGTTACGGCGCTGGGTATGCTACCAGTACTTGTGCTGCTTGCCGTCGCTTTTCAAATGATGACGGGCAATTTTCTTACGGCTAATAACCTTTCTATTGTGATGCAGCAAGCTTCCATTAACATTGTGCTGGCTGCCGGCATGACATTTGTCATTTTAACAAGCGGCATTGATCTTTCGGTAGGCTCGATACTGGCTGCTTCAGCTATTGCGGCTGTCCAGGCTTCTCTATGGCCCGGACTTGGCTTGTTGGGAGTTCCTGTCGGGATTCTGGTGGGGTTGGCATTTGGTTTGGTTAATGGTGTGTTGATTGCTTTTTTCAAACTGCCACCTTTTATTGTAACGCTTGGCGCGCTGACAACCGTAAGGGGGGTCGCCCGCTTAATGGGGGAAGATACGACCGTTTTTAATTCTGATTTGCCTTTTGCCATTATTGGTAATGGTGACATTCTGGGCATTCCCTGGCTGGCGATAATTGCTATCGCCGTTGTTTTACTGTCCTGGTTCGTGTTGAGGGGCACAGTATTGGGCACCTGGATATATGCCACAGGGGGTAATCATGAGGCGGCGCGGTTAGCCGGTATAAAGGTCTGGCTTGTACTGCTTTTTGCCTATGGGATTTCGGGATTGTTTGCGGGACTGGGTGGTGTAATGTCAGCGGCGCGGTTATACGCTGCCAATGGCTTGCAGCTCGGGCAAGCATATGAACTTGATGCTATCGCTGCGGTTATTTTGGGAGGCACAAGTCTGGTCGGTGGTGTGGGGTCAATCTGGGGAACTCTGATTGGTGCTCTGATTATTGCTGTCCTGTCCAATGGGCTTATATTGGTTGGTGTCTCAGATATATGGCAATTCATTATCAAAGGTATGGTTATCATACTTGCTGTGGCGTTGGATCGCTATCGGCTGAAGAGTGGTGCCGGAAGCTGATTAAGATGTTATGAGTTGGAAAATTGGATCAATGAAGTAAACAGGAGAAATGTCATGTATAGAAAACTCGCTGCTGTTCTCTGTGCTGTTACCTTTGCCGTAACATCCGGAGTCGCTATGGCGCAGGAAAAGCAATTGGAGAAAGTGGGTATTTCAGTTGCTTTGCTGGGGAACCCTTTCTTTGTTGCCACAATAAAAGGCATTACTAATGCGGCCAAAGAAATTAATCCTGAGGTTAAAATAACTTCGGTGTCGGCGGATTATGACCTTAACAAGCAGGTGAATCAGATAGACAATTTCATTGCGTCTGGCGTAGATGTCATCATGCTTAATGCGGTCGATGAAAGCGCCATTGCTCCGGCTGTACAGCGTGCCAAAAATGCCGGTATTGTTGTCGCTGCTTTTGACGTTTCGGCTCCCGGCGCAGAAGTTACTGTGATGACGGATAACGTGGCCGCTGGCCGTATGGCATGTCAGTACATCGTCGACGCCTTGAACGGAAAAGGGAATGTGGCAATTATCAAAGGCCCCTCCTCATCGTCGCTGAATGATCGCTTCAAGGGTTGTACGGAAGTTTTTGCTAAGAACAGCAATATTGATGTTCTTTCAGACGACCAGAATGGCCAGGGCAGTCGCGATGGCGGTCTCAACGTTATGCAGGGCCTGTTGACACGTTACAACAATCTGGATGCTGTATTCGGTGCCAATGATCCAATGGCATTGGGAGCACAATTGGCCGCGCGGCAGTTTGGTCGTGATAATATCATTATCACAGGCGTCGATGGCGCCCCGGATACGGTTCAATCCCTTGAGTCGGGTAATGCGCTTATCAAGGCAACAGCCAGTCAGGACCCATATGTTATGGCGGGAAAGGCAATGAAACTCGCCTATCAGATTTTTGAGGGTAACTCGCCCGAGCAGGCAAAAATATTAATCGAGCCAAAGCTTATTACGGCTCAAAATGTTGGTGATTATGTGGGCTGGACAGACCGCTGAGCCTATGAGCGCTCTCTGAAGAGGGGGCGCTCCTCTCACTAATCTTGTAGAGAACTATTGATATGTCGATCCTCGATCTAAAACAGGCCGTTCTGGAAGCTAATCTGGACACTGTTCGCGATGGGCTTGTCATGGCCACCTTTGGTAATGCGAGTGGAATCGATCGAGCCAGCGGTCAGGTTGTTATCAAGCCCTCGGGCGTTTCCTATGACACTATGACATCCGAGGATATGGTGGCGGTACGTCTGGATGGTACAAGGGTTGACCACCATCTTCGGCCTTCTTCGGATCTTGATACACATCTTGTGCTTTATCGTGCTTTTGAAGGCATTGGCAGTGTGATTCATACTCATTCCACCTATGCCACTATTTACGCTCAGGCCCTCGTTCCTATCCCTTGTCTCGGAACAACACATGCAGATTATTTTTGTGGCGAGATTCCTGTAACGCGCTATCTACGCGCTGATGAACTGGGTGAACATTATGTAGCCGCGACGGGGGAGGCGATTGTGGAAGCCCTGAAGGGACGTGATCCGATGGCAATTCCAGCGATCCTGGTGGCGGGACACGGCCCCTTTGTATGGGGAGCGACTCCCAAAAGTGCTGCCCTTAATGCTCTGATACTCGAAGAGTGCGCGCGGATGGCCTGGTTTACCAGGCAGCTTAATCCCGACATTACGGCTATTCCGGATGCATTGCGCGATCGACATTTTTTCCGCAAGCATGGTAACAGTGCGACCTACGGCCAGGAGAAAGTAGTATGACACTGGTCGCTGGAGCCGATTTTGGCACGCTAAGTGTGCGCGTGACGATTATGGAGACCAGCACGGGGGAAAGCGTTGGCACTGCGATAGCCGAGTATCCGCTCAAGCGCTCGCCCAGCGATCCCTTGTGTGCCCAACAAAGCCATCGGGATCATATGGACGCTCTGGTATCGGCGATGCACAAGGCCTGCCGTGATGGCAATGTTGACGGAAAGACTATAGCGGCGCTGGCTGCCGATACTACCGGTTCGAGCGTTGTTATGGTGGATAAGTATCTACACCCGCTTGATGACTACTACCTGTGGTGTGATCACCGTGCCCATGCCGAGGCCGCTGAAATAACGGCACTTGGGCGCAAGGAAGGGTTGGAAGCGCTGAAGTGGTGTGGCGGGACTTATTCACATGAGTGGGGTTATGCCAAGCTTCTGCATTTCCTGCGGACACAGCCTGACAAGCGCGACCGTTTTTATACGGCTCTGGAACATTGTGACATGGTGGTCGCAACGCTCTGTGGTCTGAGTGCACGAGATGTGCTTCCACGCTCGATATGTGGCATGGGTCATAAATGGATGTGGGGCGAGGCCTGGGGCGGCTTGCCATCTCAGGATTTTCTTTGCCGTGTTGATCCATTATTGAATGGCATTAACGACAGGTTGAGTGGTCGCTATGGGCACTCCACTGAAGTAGCCGGTCATCTTGCTTGTGAGTGGGCGGAAGAATTGGGGCTCACAGCGGGCATTCCCATACCTTTCGGTGCATTTGATAGTCATTGGGATGCTATCGGTAGTGGTTGCCATTATGGTGATATTGTCAATGTGGTCGGCACCTCAACATGTATTATTGCCATGGGGAGTGAGTCGATGTCACCAGTGCCGGGTATCTGTGGCGCTGTCCCTGGTAGTGTTCTTCCAGGCGTGATGGGCGTGGAGGCGGGACAGTCGGCGACCGGTGATATTTTTGAAGCGATAGCCCGTCGAGCCGGGTCGTCTCCTTCCGAACTTTGCAGAGGTCTGGAAGCGCGACGTCCAGGTCAAACCGGCATGCTTCGCCTTGTCTGGGATAATGGTGATCGCACGGTGCTGGTCCGTTCCGATCTTGCAGGCGTCACGCTGGGTTGGGATCTCGGTCACACTGCTGTCGACGAGATGCATGCCGCCCTGGAGGGAATGGCGATGCATGTACGTATCATTCATGAGCGGATGGCAGCGCATGGTCTCGATATCCACAGGGTGATCAACGGCGGTGGTATACCTCGGAAAAATCGACCACTGAACCAGATTTATGCCGACATGCTGGGCGTTGATGTTTACGTGCCGGATCGCTCTCCCACCGGCGTGGGAGCCTGTATTTTCGCTGCCATGGCCGCAGGGCTATTCGACTCGATAGAGGCTGCACAGGCGAGGCTGTGTCCCCCATTGAGCAAGGTGGTTCCCAACCCTTCGTTTAATGAAGCGCGGGAGAAACTTTATGCGCTGTTCTGCGAACTCTATTTCGGTTTTGGCGAAGGCCAATACGTCGATCTCGCTTCGGTTCTGCCCCGCTTGAGAGCCTTTCGCCTTGATTCACATCATTGAGTTTCGCGCTATTCAAAGAGCGCCACACGGGCGCTCTTGTTGTTTGTAGCAGAGGCCTGACCTCAGTAGGAGGCGCGACGGTAGTGGCGATAGCGCGGTAGCCAGAAGTTATCGTCGATCGCTTTCTCGATGGTGGCGTCGTCGGTCTCCAGCGCCACGCCGTCCTGCTGGGCGCGTTTGGCGACTGCGATGGCGATTTTGCGGCTGACCTGCTGAATGTCGGCCAGCGGCGGCAGCACCGCGCCCTTGCCGTCGATTGCTACCGGCGAACAGTCAGCCAGCGCTCGCGCCGCCGACATCAGCATGCCGTCGGTAATCCGCGAAGCTTGCACGGTGATCGCGCCCAGCCCCACGCCGGGGAAGATGTAGGCGTTGTTGCACTGAGCGATGGGTATTTTACGCTCGCCCAGCGAAACCGGCTTGAAGGGGCTTCCGGTAGAGACCAGCGCCTTGCCGTCGGTCCACTCGAGAATCTCCCGCGGGGTCGCCTCGACCCGTGACGTGGGGTTGGAGAGCGGCATCACCAGCGGCTCTTCGCAGTTTGACTGCATGGTCCTGATCACTTCTTCGGTGAACAGACCACGCTGGCCGGAGACGCCGATCAGGACCGTGGGTTTGGCGTTGCGTACCACATCGATGAGAGCGAGATCGCCGTCGCCGGTATCCCAGTCGGCGAGGTCGGCGCGCTTTTGCACCAGTTTGCGCTGGAAGTTGACCAGATTCGACATATCGTCGGTCAGCAGCCCGTAGCGGTCGACCATGAAGACCCGCTTGCGCGCCTCGGCTTCGGAGATGCCCTCTTCCTGCATGGCGAGAATGATCTGCTCGGCGATGCCCGCGCCCGCCGAACCGGCGCCGACGAAGGTGATGGTCTGTTCGGAGAGCTTTTCGTTTTTCGCCTTGCAGGCGGCGAACAGGGTGCCCAGTGCCACCGAAGCGGTGCCCTGGATATCGTCGTTGAAACAGCACACCTCGTCGCGATAGCGCTCCAGCAGCGGCATGGCGTTGGCCTGGGCGAAATCCTCGAACTGGATGATGGCGTTTGGCCAGCGTTTGCGGATGCCCTGGACGCAGCGGTCGACGAAGTCGTAGTAGTCATCACCGGTGACGCGCTCATGGCGCCAGCCCATGTACATGGGATCGTCGAGCAGGTCGTCGTTGTTGGTGCCCACATCCAGCACGATCGGCATGGTGTAGGCGGGGCTGATGCCGCCACAGGCGGTGTAGAGCGACAGCTTGCCGATGGGAATGCCCATGCCGCCGATGCCCTGGTCACCGAGACCCAGGATGCGTTCGCTGTCGGTGATCACCACCACCTTGACGTTGTCCTTGGTGGCGCTGTGCAGGATATCGGTGATGTGGTCGCGATGGTCGTAGGAGATGAACAGGCCGCGGTGGGAACGATAGATCTGTGAAAAGGCCTGACACGCCTCGCCCACCGTGGGGGTGTAGATGATCGGCAGCATCTCTTCGAGATGATCTTCCAGCAGGCGGAAGAACAGCGTTTCGTTGCTGTCCTGGATCGAGCGCAGATAGATGTGACGGTCGAGATCGCTGCCCTGCTGTTCGTACTGGCGGTAGGCGCGGTCGGCCTGCTCCTCGATGGTTTCGATATTTTGCGGCAGGAGCCCGAGCAGATTGAACTGGATACGCTCCTCGAGCGAAAAGGCGCTGTCCTTGTTGAGCAGCGGTGTCTCCAGCAGGGTTGGGCCCGAGTGAACGATATAGAGCGGACGAGAGGGGTTTTGTGACATCTGCAGGACTCGCTTTGGACAGTGAGAGGAGACCGATTGCGCTGCACCGCCGGGCGACAGGGGCCGTCAGCGAGCAGCCGACATTACTATAGCGATCCGAGGCGACAAGGCAAAAATCGTGTGTGACGGCTGGCCGTGTATCGCCTGCGACCGAACAGGCTACGCCAGCCGTATCCGCTCGGCTTCGATGACGATCGCCCCGCGCTTGTAGAGCCCGCCGAGCGCTTTTTTGAAACTGCCCTTGCTGACCCCGAAGGTCTCCCGGATCAGTGCCGGATCGCTCCTGTCGCTCAGCGCCAGCTCGCCGTCGTTGTCGCGCAGCGCCGCCATGATCTGCTCCTCCAGCGATTCGGCGATCTGCTCGTGGGTCGGGGTGAGGCTCAGATCGATACCGCCATCCGGCCGCACGCGGCGTACATAACCCTTGATACGGGCGCCGGTGGCCGGCGCGCGGCTTACTTCGCTGCGGTGCAACAGGCCGCGATGGCGATGGTTGATAATGGCATTGAAGCCCAGATCGGTCGGGCCGGTGATCAACAATGAAACGGCTTCCCCGGCACGATAGGCGGGGGCTTCACGGCTCAGATGGCGGTCAAGACGCATGGAGGCGGTGATGCGGTGGGTGCGGCTGTCGAGATAGACATGCACCAGGCAGCTATCGCCCGCCTGCAGCGGCCGCTGCGCGCGCTCCTCGGAGTGGGGCAGCAGCAGGTCCTTGGGCAGTCCCCAGTCGAGAAAAACGCCCACCGGAGTGCGCGCCACCACCTTCAGGCGAGCGAATTCGCCGACCTGTACCCGCGGTTTCCGGGTGGTGGCGATGGGGCGGTCTTCGCTGTCGAGGTAGACGAACACCTCGAGATGATCGCCCGGGGCGGTGTCGGCGTCGCGTGGCACATAGCGTGAGGGCAGCAGGATATCGCCCAGAGTGCCACCGTCAAGGTAGAGCCCGAAGTCGGCGCGTCTTTTGATCTCGAGTCTGTTGAAACGACCCATGGCCGCCATGGCAGTATCTCCTGCGCGAAATGCGGCCATGGTAGCGCAAACTTTGCGGGCGGGGCAGGGCGGCAATTTGCCGACAGCAGGCGCCCCTGCCACCATTATCGCTTTTGCGACGCCCAATGGGTGGCGAGCGCAATCCTTGCCGGGAGATACAGGATGTGGCTTTCACTGTTGGCAGTCGGTCTCGGCGCGGCGCTGGGCGCCAACCTGCGCTGGGGGCTGTCGCTGGCGCTCAACGCGCTTTTTCCGCTGCTGCCACCGGGGACCCTGGTGGCCAACCTGCTGGGCGCCTGGCTGATCGGCATCGCCTTTGCGCTGTTCGGTTTTCTGCCGGCGCTGTCACCCTACTGGAAGCTGTTCGTGATCACCGGCTTTCTGGGCGCGTTGACTACCTTTTCGACCTTCTCGCTTGAAATCGTGGGTCAGCTGGAAGCGGGGCGCTGGCTGGCGGCGCTGGCCGGCATTGCGGCCCATCTGCTGGGTTCGCTGGCATTCACTGCGCTGGGCATGGCGACCGTGATGCTGATACGCAGCCGGTTTTGACAACCTTGCCTCGATGAGGGGGACCTCATCCACTGTGAGCGCGGGAAGAACGTATAAAAAAGAACAGGCTGGCGTTGACACCGGTTATCTGCACTAGACTGTGATGATCCCACACAATGACAGAAGGGTCGCGCCACTATGCACATCGCTCCCAGGCAGCGCGTTTTTGTTGCCTCCACCATCGTCATTACCATTCTGGTAGCGGTGGGTGCCATCTTCCCGCAGTCCTTCAGCGCCGGCGCCAGCGCCGCGCTCAATGGCGTGACGCATCTCTTCGGCTGGTTCTATCTTTTTTCGGTATTCGGCTTCGTTATCTTTCTGCTGGGGCTGGCGTTCAGTAAATACGGCAAGATACGTCTCGGCCCCCAGGAGAGCCGGCCGACCTATGACTTTTTCTCCTGGGTCAGCATGCTGCTGGCCGGCGGCTTTGGCGTGGGCCTGGTGTTCTACGGCATGGCCGAGCCGATGACCCACTTCGCCAATCCGCCTTTCGGGGACGTCGAGGGTGAAACGCCTCAGGCGGCACGACTGGCTATTCAGTACGCCTTCTTCAACTGGGGTGTGCACCAGTGGGCGACCTTCTCGGTGGTGGGACTGATCATCGCCTGGACCCAGTTTCGCAAGGGCCAGACCGGTCTGGTCTCTACTGTCATGTCACCGCTGACCGCCAAACTCGGCAAGGGCAGGGTGCTGGCCGGCGGTACGCTGGATACCTTTGCGGTGGTGGCGACCGTGATGGGGGTGGCTACCTCGATCGGGCTGGCGGTACTGCAGATCAACGGCGGCCTGCACGCCGTATTCAACGTCACCGAAGGGCTTAAGTGGCAGGCGATCATTCTGTTTGCGATGTTCGTCTGCTATATGCTTTCCACCATGTCCGGGCTCGACAAGGGCATCAAGCGTCTGTCCAACATCAACATGGCGCTGTGCCTGGCGATGATGGCCTATATCCTCATCACCGGCCCCACAGTCGCGATTCTGGAGACCATTACGCTGGGCCTGGGTGACTATCTGCAGAACTTCCTTGCCATGAGTCTGCGTCTGAGCCCCTACAGCGATACCGACTGGGCCAGCAGCTGGACAGTGTTCTACTGGGCCTGGGTGATTGCCTGGTCGCCTTTTGTGGGCACTTTCGTGGCGCGTATCTCCCGCGGGCGCACCATCAAACAGTACGTTTTCGGCGTGCTGATTGTACCGCCCATTCTGGCCTGCGCCTGGATCGGCGTGTTTGGCGGCGCGGCGCTGCACATGGATATCTTCCAGGGCACCGACCTGGCCCAGGCGACCAGCAACAACATCACCTCGGCGCTGTTCGTGATGTTCGACCAGATGCCATTCAGCTTCGCACTGTCGATCGTGGCGATGATTCTGATCTTTATCTTTCTGGTCACCTCGGCGGACTCGGCGGCCTATATCGTGGGCCAGATGACCGACAAGGGCTCGCTCAACCCGCCGCTTTACAAGCGCGTGACCTGGGGGGTGCTGATCGCTGCCATCTGTTTGATTCTGATTACCGCCGGCGGTGAAAGTGGTCTCAGCGGTCTACAGTCGGCGGCGGTGGTGTCGGCGCTGCCTTTCACGCTGATCGTCTACGGTATGATCTATGTGCTGATCAAGGAGCTTCGCGCCGATCGCAAGCAGATGCTGCGCAACCTCTATCGCCAGCACAACGATACGCCGATCGGCGCCGACGCCTTCGAGGCCGATGAGATGCGCCACGCCCACGAGGAGCGCATTCGCCGCACGCCGGACGTCAAATATCGCCGTATCAACCGTGACCGGGGTACCGGCCATATCGAGGAGTAGAGTGCAGGCGGATGATTTGATTGAGGTGACTTATGGCGATCATCCGCATTGCTAATTAGCGTGATAACGAGTCTTGCGCAATAATGAATTCGATTCGAGACGCCAGACTCGGATCTGCTTCGTTTCCTGCATCCTTGATGCACTGCAACACCCCCACCTCATCCCGCATGTCCTTTTTCATGCGGGATTTTTTTACGCTCGATATTACTGCCCGGTCCCATCTGGTCGCCATGTGTCAATGCGCGCCTGCGTCTAATCTGACAAGGGCAAATCGCCACCGAGAACGACGAGGCCTTGATGCGCTACCTGCTGCTTGTGATATTGCTGTCTCCCGCTCTGGCGGCGCTCTGGCTATGGCAGCAGTGGCCCGGCGCAGAGCGTGTGCCGGCGCAGTACAATCCCTTTGCGCCGGTCAACGTCGATGATCCACTCAATGCCCTGACCACCATGAAGTTGAAGGCGCTGGGTAGCGACCCTGAACGCTGCGCGGCGGCGCTGGCGCGTGCCCGCGATGCCGGAGCGATCGACTACGCCACGGTGGGAAGCCCCGAGATTGGCCAGTGCCAACTGGAAAACGTGGTGCGGGTGCGCTCGACCTCGGTCGCGTTCAGCTCCAGCTTTCTTGCGACCTGCCCGATGGCGCTGGCCTGGACGCTCTACGAGCGCCACCGGCTACAGCCCGCCGCGCGCGAGATTTTCGATGCGCCGGTGAGTCGTGTCGATCACGTCGGCAGTTTCGCCTGCCGCAACGTCTATGGACGTGAGAGTGGCCGGCGCAGCGAACACGCCACCGCCGAGGCGCTGGATGTCACCGGCTTTCGTTTTGCCGACGGTAGCCGCGCACGGGTAATTGCCGACTGGGAGGATGGCGGGCCACGCGGCGAGTTTCTGCACCGTGCGCTAAGCGAGAGCTGCGATACTTTCGGCAATGCCCTGGGGCCGGAGTACAACGCCGCCCACCGCGATCATTTTCACCTGGGCATGCGCGGTTACGGCATCTGTCGCTGAGCGGACTTTCACCGCCGCAGTCAAGGGGGTATCCTGCTGCGTTTTCCGTTTGACGCAGCGGGGACGCTCGCTGCCTTTCGACTACACAGGGGGAGCGAGCATGCAGCCGCGCGTGGCAGTGATCATGGGCTCGACGTCGGACTGGCCAATCATGGAGCATGCCGTCACCATGCTCGAGCGCCTTGGCGTCGAGTGTGAAACCCGCATCGTGTCGGCGCATCGCACGCCAGACCTGCTGTTCGACTATGCCGGCGAAGCGGCGCCGCGGGGTATCGAGGTGATCATCGCCGGTGCCGGCGGCGCCGCTCATCTGCCCGGTATGGTGGCCTCCAAAACACCGCTGCCGGTGCTGGGCGTGCCGGTCGAGTCGAAATCGCTCAAGGGGATCGACTCGCTGCTCTCCATCGCCCAGATGCCCGGCGGTGTGGCAGTCGGCACGCTGGCGATCGGCAAAGCGGGGGCGACCAACGCCGGGCTGCTGGCGGCACAGATTATCGCCACCCACGACGCTGACGTGCGCAGGGCGGTGGAAACCTTCCGCGCCGAGCAGACGCAGAAGGTGCTCGACACCCCCGACCCGCGGGCGCAGTAAACCTTCCCCCGAGCCCTGGAGAGCCATTCGATGAGCAGTGAGACAGAGCGGAGCCCGGCGATGCGTATCGGTATCCTCGGTGCGGGTCAGCTGGGCCGCATGATGGCGCTGGCGGGACTGCCGCTGGGCGGGCACTTCACACTGCTGGACCCGGGTGGTGCGCCCAGCGCGGGTATCGGCGACATCCTCACCGGCGATGACGATGCCACCATCGAGCGCTTTATCGATGCCGTCGATGTCGTCACCTATGAGTTCGAACACCTGCCGGTGGCGCTGCTGGCGCGCATCGAAAAGCAGCGTCCGGTCTACCCGTCGAGCCGCGCCATTGCGGTATGCCAGCATCGCGGCAGGGAGAAGGCGCTGTTCTCGAAACTCGACATTCCCACCCCCGCCTGGCGGCTGGTGGAGAGCGCCGAGGCGCTGGCCGAGGCGGCGCGTGAGCTGGGCTGCCCGGTGGTCGCCAAGTCGGTGACCGAGGGCTACGACGGCAAGGGGCAGGCGGTACTGAAGGATCCCGACCAGGCCTTCGAGGCCTGGGCGCAGATCGGTCATTCGATGCTGATCGTCGAGGCGTTCGTCGACTTCGTGCGCGAACTGTCGATCATCGCCGTGCGCGGCCGCGACGGTGAGGTGCGCTGCTGGCCGATGGCCGAAAATCAGCACGAAGCGGGCATTCTGCGCTACTCGATGGCGCCGCTGGCGGATATCGATGATGCCCTGCAGGCGCGCGCCAACGGCTATATCGAAACACTGCTGGCAGAGCTTGACTATGTCGGCGTGCTGGCGCTGGAGCTGTTTCAGACCCGCGATGGCGAACTCTGGGCCAACGAGATGGCGCCGCGGGTCCACAACTCCGGCCACTGGACCCAGAACGGCGCTGCCACCAGCCAGTTCGAGAACCATATCCGCGCCGTCTGCGGTCTGCCGCTGGGCGATACCGCCGCTCGCGGCCTCTCCTGCATGGTCAACGTGATCGGCGAGGAGGGCGATCCGGCGGCGCTGCTGGCGCTGCCCGGCGTGCATCTGCACCGCTACGCCAAGGCGCCCCGCGCCGGCCGCAAGCTGGCCCATCTCAACGTGGTCGCTGACGACAACGCTACCCTGATGGCGCGGGTGCGCGCGGTGACCGCGCTGTTGCCGGGAGCGTTCGAGGTGCGGATGAGCCACCGGCCCTAGCCGAGCGCCTCATGACACGACTGCCCGGCCTGCTGCTGTTTGCCATGCTGCTGCTCGGCGTCGCTGCCCTGCTGCTGGGCGCGCCGCTGTGGCCTTCGGCGCTGCTCGGCTGGCTGGCCACGCTGGGGCTTTTCGGCCGCCTGCCGCGCGCCTCGCGCCGCCAGGCGGGCACCCTGTTCGCCGTGGGTGCGCTGCTGTGGGCGCTGGCGCTGCTGCGCGGCACCGACAGCGCCCTGCACGACGCCCTGGTGGTCAACCAGCCGCTTTTGATCATGTTCGCCGGGGTCAGCTTCCTCTCCATGGCGGCACCGGTGGCCGGTCGCGACGACGCGCGCGATGGCAGCCTGATCGGCACGCTGCTGGGAGCGCATCTGTTCGGCGCCGCCATCAACCTCTCGGTGGTGTTCGTGTTCGGCGAGCGGATGCAGCGCGACGGTCGCCTCGAGCGCGCCCAGACGCTGATTCTGGGTCGCGGCTTCACCGCGGCCGCCACCTGGTCGCCCTTTTTTGTCGCCATGGGGGTGGCGCTCACCTATGTGCCCGGGCTTGACTACCTGACGCTGCTGCCCTGGGGCGTGCTCACCGCGCTGTGCCTATTGCTGCTCAACTATGTCGACGTGATTCGCAGGCCCCATACGCCCTTTCACGGCTACCCCATCGAGCGCGGCGCGCTGCTGCTGCCGGGCCTATTGGCGGTAGCGGTGATCGTTATTCACGCCCTCTGGCCGGGGCTGTCGATCGTTACCATCATCGCTCTGGTATCGCCGCTGTTCGCGCTGCTGCTGGTGCCGAACGGCCAGCGCCGCGAACGCGCGCGGCGCCAACTGCGCGACGGTTTGCCGGGGCTGACGCCGCAGTTCGCACTGTTTCTCGCCGCCGGCGTGCTCTCCACCGGCCTGACCGCGCTCACCGCCACACTGTCCACCGGCGCGCTGCCGCTGGTCGGCTTCGGGGCGTTGAGCGCCTGGCTGACGCTGGGCGTGCTGGTATTACTCTCCTTTATCGGGGTGCATCCGCTGATCGGCATTGCCACCCTGGCGCCGTTGATCGCGCCGCTGCAGCCGGATGCCACCCTGCTGGCGCTGATGTTTCTGATGAGCTGGGCGCTGGGCACCGGCAGCAGCCCGCTGTCCGGCAGCAATCTGGCGATCAGTCAGCGCTATGCGGTGCGCTCGCGCGATCTGCTGCGCTGGAATCTACCCTATGCGCTGCTGGGCTGGCTGACCTGTGGCGCGGTGCTGGGGCTCTATGCGCTGACCGGATGAAACAAAAGGATCGCGCGCGACCATACAGCCGCGTTCCTGAACTGTCGCTTGAGAAGCGCCGCGCTTCGTGAACATACTGGCAGGCCGTGAAACCCTGCCGGAGAGATGACGATGCTGCACCAGGTGCCCGAGATTGAACCGCTGGAGGCGATCCTGCCCGATGAGCCGCTGCTCATGATGGGCGCGGGCCCTGTACCCATTCCGGCCCGGGTGGCGGCGGCCAACGGCATTGTTATCAACCATCTGGGCGACACCATGGCGCGCATCATCGAACAGATGAAGGCGATGTCGCGTTATGTCTTTCAGACCGAGTCGCGCCACATTCTGGGCGTGGCAGGGCCCGGTTCGGCGGCCATGGAAATGGCCGTCATCAACCTGGTGGATCCCGGTACCCGGGTGCTGACGGTCAACAACGGGTTTTTCAGCAGTCGACTGGGAGAGATGGCCCGTCGGGCCGGTGGCGACGTCGTGGAGATGGATGCGGGCGTGGCCAGCGCTGCCGATGAGACCGCCGTTGCCGAAGCGATTCGCGCACACCGTCCGCGCGTGCTGACCATCGTACAGGGAGAAACCTCCAGTACCGTGTTCAATCATGCGCTGCCGGCGATCTGCCGGGCCGCCGCCGAGGCTGATTGTCTGGTGGTCTGTGACGCGGTCTGTACATTGAGCACCATGCCGCTGGAGATGGATGACTGGGGCGTGGATGTCGTGATTACCGGCGGTCAGAAGGGGCTCAGCTCGATTCCCGGGGTGTCACTGATCGCCTTTTCCGATCGGGCCTGGCAGGTGATCGAGGGGCGCGAACGTTCCCTGACGCACTGGTGTCTGGATGCCAGGCTCGCACACCAGTTCTGGTACAACAAGTCGTATCACTATACCGCCCCGGTGTCAGGCATTCTGGCACTGCATGAGGCGCTGAGGCTGGTGTGTCAGGAAACCCTGCCCCGGCGCTTTGATCGACATCTGCGCTGTTCCAGAGCGCTGCAGGCCGGTATCGAAGGGCTGGGATTGAAGCTCTACATTGACGGGCCGTCGCGACTGAATTCGGTAGTGGGGATTCATTTGCCCGAGGGGCTGGCACAGACGGACCTGATGCAACACATCTCGCAGCATCACGGTGTGGAAATCTCCGGGGCCTTCGGGGCCAATATCGTGCGTATTGGTCAGATGGGCGAGCAGTGCCGCTCGCATCACCTGTTTCGTACCCTGCACGCGTTGGGTACCAGCGTGCGCGAACTGGGCTTGAAGGTGGATGTGCCGACCGGCGTGGCGGCGCTGGAGCTCGCTCTCTCCAGCCATAAGCCGTCGTTTGCGTAGCGCCGTGGTGCCAATGAGAAGGGCCCCGCTGGCGCGGGACCCCAGAACTGTTGACAGCGTATTCCGGCGTTGCTGTCGGATCGGAAAGGCCTTCCACGAGGGCGCTATAAATCCTTCCATGGACGCTAAATTCGCCATCCCTGGCGAATAACCCTCGTTTCAGGCTGTTCCGATCCTCTCCGCCAGGTTTCCACAATGCTTTTGCGGAGTTTGTTATCAATCCGGTCCCCCGCTGGTGCGGGGCCCCTGTGGTTTGCCCCGGGTCAGGTTGTTGCCATTGTCGGCGTATTGTCGCTGTTCTGCCCGCGCCGCTGCATGACGATCAGTGCCGCGGCGATGGCGATGCCGGCCAGATCGGTATAGATGCCGCCGTAGATCATGCACAGCGCACCGAAGAACATCGCCACCCGCTGCCACACCTTTACCGGGCCGAAGAACCACGCCTGCACGGTGGCCGACAGCAGCACGATGCCCATGGTGGCGGTGACGCCGACGCGAGCGATCTGCAGCCAACTCCCCTCCATCAGCATCGCCGGGCTGTAGAAGAACATGAAAGGCACGATGAAGGCTGCCAGGCCGATCTTGAACGAGGCCACCGAGGTGCCCATGGCGTTGTCCCCCGAGATACCCGCCGCGGCGTAGGAGGCCAGCGCCACCGGCGGCGTGATCGCCGAGACCACCGCGAAGTAGAACACGAAAAAGTGGGCCACCAGCGGCTGAATACCGATACCGATCAGACCCGGTGCCACCACCGAGGCGGCGACCGCATAGGCGGCGGTGGTAGGCATGCCCATGCCCAGCAGAATGCTGATCAGCATGGCGAAGAACAGCGCCAGCAGCTGGCTGACGCCGGCCAGTCCCAGCAGCAGTGAGGAGAAGCGCGCGCCCACCCCGGTGAGCCCGATCACGCCGACGATCAGACCGGCGCAGGCACACACCGCGATGATCTGGATCGACATCGTACCGCCCAGCTGCAGAGCGCGCAGGATCGCCGCCGGCCCCATCCTGTTGGGCGAAATCCAGCTGACGATGGCCGCCGAAGCGGTCGCCAGGGTGCCGGCGCGGATCACCGAATAGCCCATGAACAGCGCTGCCACCAGGATGATGATGGGCGCGAACAGATAGGCGTGGCGTGCCAGTTTGGAGAACTTCGGGATCTCGTCGCGGGTCATGCCGCGCATGCCCTTGCGCGCGGCCTCGAAGTCGACCATGAAGTAGACCGAGGCGAAGTAGAGAATGGCGGGAATCACCGCCGCGATGGCGATTTCGGTGTAGGGGATACCGGTGATCTCGGCCATGATGAAGGCGCCCGCGCCCATGATCGGCGGCATGATCTGCCCGCCGGTGGAGGCGGCGGCCTCGATGGCGCCGGCGCTGCGGCCGGGATAGCCGACCTTTTTCATCAGCGGAATGGTCAGCGAACCGGTAGAGACCACGTTACCGGCGCTGGTGCCGTTGATCATGCCCATCAGGCCGGAGGCGAAGATCGATACCTTGGCCGGGCCGCCACGCGCGCGACCGGCGGCAGCGAAGGCGAAATTGACGAAGTAGTCGCCTACCTTCGAGGCCTGCAGGAAGGCGGCGAAGATAATGAACAAAATGATGTAGGTCGAGGAGACCGCGGTGGTGGGCCCCAGTACGCCGGCGTCGGTGTAGACCTGGCTGAAGAAGCGGTTGAGCGACAGCCCCGGATAGCTCAGAAAGCCCGGCAGGGCAGGGCCGGCGAACACATAGGCGATAAAAATGGCGGCGATGGCCACCAGCGCCATGCCGGCCACGCGACGGGTCAGCTCCAGAATCAGCAGTGAGCCGGCGATCGCCGCCCAGCTGATGCCGATGGGGGCGAAGGCGGTGCCGGTCGAGGCGCGCAGCGGCGAGTTGAACATCAGCAGCAGATAGCTGGAGGCGGCGGCGGCGCACACCATCAGCACCAGTTCGGTGATCGGCAGGCTGCCACGCGGACGACGGATCAGCCAGGAGAGCACGATAGCGCCCGCCGTGGCGGCGATCAGCGGCGCACCGAAGTGCCAGGTCTCGACCGCCGGGTCGATGCGCATGGCGCCGCCGGCCATGCTCTGGCGCATCAGCACGACCTGCACCAGTGCGTAGAGAGCGGGCAGCAGCAGCACGGCGGCGAGGCCATCGAGCCAGCGCGGTGAGGTTTTATCGCCGTCATCGGCAAAGCGCGCCCCGGTATAGAGGCCAAAGCCGAGAATCAGCGCGCCGCAGACGTGCAGGATACGAAACGTCCAGGTCTCGATCGGATAGACGTTGAGCGAGATCAGATGAAAGCTGGTATAGGCCACGGCCATGGCGGCGAACAGCCACCACTGCCAGCCGGAGAAGACACGGCGACCCGGCTCGACGACGTCGTTGTCGACCCCATCGGCGATGATCATGTCATCTTCCGGCTTCTGATCTTTATGTGGGTTGGACATGGTGTGTTACCTCGAATGAGTCGAAAAACGGCGCCGCCCCGCACCGGGGCGGCGACGCGTGTTACTGACGGATCAGCGACGGATCGATCTCATAGCCGTTCTCCTCATACCAGCGCACGGCACCCGGGTGATAGGGCAGCACGGTGTTGTACTCAAGGTTCTCCGGCACGCTGTTGGCGGCGCTGCGGTGGATATCGCGCATGCGGTCGTTGTTCTCCATGCTCACCTTGACGATCTGGTAGACGAACTCTTCCGGCAGATCGCAGTTGGCGATGGTGAAGTTCCACATCGACACCGCCCGCAGGTCGTGATCGAGCGTGCTGTAGGTGCTGGCCGGAATCTCGAACGGCGCGACCGGGAAGGACTCGACCACCTGGCGCTGCTGATCCTCGGTGAACTCGATGAAGTTGACCCCGGTCTGTACCTCCAGCTGACTGACCGCCGGAATGGGGATGCCGGCAGCAAAGGCGACCACATCGATCAGGCCGTCCTGCAGCTGGCTGCCGAGATCCGACCAGCCGCCGTTGCGACGCTCGTAGTCGACATTCAGTTCGGAGAGGATCTCCGGGAAGTAGGTGTCGGAGGTGGAAGCGGCCGGACCGAAGCCGATGCGCGCGCCGTCGGGAATTTCGTCGATGCTGCTGATGCCGCTGCTGGAGAGTGTGGCGATCGAGAAGGGGGTTTCATACATGGGGAACAGCGCACAGGCGTTATCCATCGCCATGCCCGGCGCCAGCGGGCTCTCGCCGTTGAGCGCCTGGGCGGCGGGGCCCATGGTGGTCAGCCCCAGCGCCACGTCACCGCTGTGTACCAGCGCCATGTTCTGGGTCGGGCCGCCGGTGATCTCGCCACCGCCGGAAATGCCCAGCTCTTCGGCAATCAGGTTGGCCCAGCCGGAACCATAGACATAATAGGTGCCGCCCTGGCTGGCGGTGGCGACGGTGATACTGCTCGGCCAGTCGCTGCGATCCACGCTGTCGCCGGCCTGAGCGGCGCCGATGGTGGCCAGACCGGCAGTGGTGGTCATGGACGCGGCGACGGCGAGAGCAAGGGTGTTGCGCGAAAGAAGGGGCATGGCGGGTGCTCCGTTGTGGTGTGTCTCTGGTAGCGGCACCGGTCGGTGACATTGGTGCGCCTGACACCCCTGTAGTGGCAAGCTTTGCGCCATGGCGATTATTTTTATTTAAAATCAATATCTTGTAATTTTTTAATGCGACCTTGGTCGCGAGACTATAGTCAAATCAGCGGGCGGATTCCCGCATTCTGGAGCGATAGGGGTGTGCGGAAATCCGCACAGCGGTGATGCCGGAAGGCAAAAACCGCTGCCAACGCCGCCGAATGGGCGCGGGCCAGGGCGAAAGTATAAGGCTGGCGGATGCCGGCGAAGCCGGGAAGGGCTGCATGCCGGGGCGCCGGGCGGTGGGAGAGACAGCGCGGCGCTGTATGGCGGTAGCCATCTTGATGTTCAGTCGTCGCGCTCTCCCTCGCGCCGATACGCCTCGGCACGCAGGCCGTACTTTTTCAGCTTGTCGTAGAGGGTCTTGCGCGGCACGCCGAGATGCTCACAGGCCTCGTTGATGCGTCCGCGGCAGCGGGTCAGTGCCTGGTCGATGAGGCTCTTTTCGAACATCTCCACCTGCTGGGCCAGCGGCAGTTCGCCGCTGCCCTCCGCGCTGCCGCCCAGCAGGGCGTCGAGACGATAGTCGTGGGCGCTGCCGAGCAGCACATAGCGCTCGGCGAGGTTGCGCAGCTCGCGCACGTTACCCGGCCAGTCGTGGGCCAGCAGCACCGATACGCCGGCGCCGTCCAGCGGCGGGGCCTCGAGGCCGCTGCGGGTCGCCGCCACTACCGCGAAGTGCTGAAACAGCAGCGGGATATCCTCGCGCCGCTCGCGCAGCGGCGGAATCGGCAGGGTCACCACGTTGAGCCGGTAGTAGAGGTCCTCGCGAAAGCGGCCCGCCTCGGCGGCGGCCTTCAGATCGACCTTGGTGGCGGCGATCACGCGGATATCCAGTTCGATGGCGCTGTTGGAGCCGAGCCGCTCGATGGCACGCTCCTGCAGTACCCGTAGCAGCCGCACCTGCAGAGTCAGCGGCATCGACTCGATTTCGTCGAGAAAGACGGTGCCGCCCTGGGCGTGCTCGAACTTGCCGATGCGCTTCTCCACCGCGCCGGTGAAGGCGCCCTTTTCGTGGCCGAACAGCTCCGATTCGATAATGCTCTCCGGCACCGCACCGCAGTTGATCGCCACGAAGGGCGCGCCGCTGCGCCGGCTGCGCTCGTGGATGGCGCGCGCTACCAGATCCTTGCCGACGCCGGTTTCGCCGAACAGCAGCACGTCGGCTTCGACCTGGCTGATGCGCGACACCATGGTGGCCAGCTGTGCGATTGCCGCGGTGCGCCCTACCAGCCGCGGCCCGGGCGCCGACTGCTGCGCTTCCAGCTCGGCGCGCAGGTGGCGGTTCTCCAGCGCCAGCCGGCGGGTCTCGGCGGCGCGGCGCACCACCTCGACCAGGGCGTCGCCGGCGAAGGGTTTCTCGACGAAATCCCAGGCGCCGTCGCGCATCGCCGTTACCGCGGTGGAGACATCGCCATGGCCGGTGATCAGGATCACCGGCAGCTCCGGGTCGCGGGCGTGCACCTCGCGCAGCAGCGCCATGCCGTCCATGCCCGGCATGCGGATATCGCTGATCAGTACGCCGGGAAAGTCGCGCGCCAGCGCCTCCAGTGCCTGTTCGGCGCTGACCATGGGCCGAGGCTGATAGCCGGCCAGCTCCAGCGTCTGGCCGGTGGTGAAGCGCATGTGGGGCTCATCGTCGACGATGATCACCGGGGTGGCCGGGCGGTCAGACATCAGCGGGGGTCTCCGGTGGTTGCGAGCAGGCGGCAGCGGGCAGGTGGATGACAAACAGCGCGCCGCCCTGCGCTCGGTTGCGAGCTTCGAGGCGGCCGCCGAGATCGCTGACGATGCGCTGTGAGATCGACAGCCCCAGTCCCAGCCCCTTGCCGGCGGCACGGGTGGTATAGAAGGGTTCGAAGAGGTGTTCCAGTGCTTCCTCGCTGAGCCCCGGGCCGCTGTCGGCCACGCTCAGGATAACCCATTCGTCGCCCTGCTCGGCGGCGACCATCAGTTGCCGCTCAGCGCTGTCATTCATCGCCTGCAGGGCGTTACCAATCAGATTGACCAGCACCTGTTCCAGGCGTACCGAATCAGCACGCACCCAGCAGGTTGACTCATCCATGTGTGAGACGACGGTTATATCAGCCTGCTCGAGACGAGCGCGAAACAGGCGCAGGGCGTAGTCGAAGCAGGCCTGTACCGACACATCGCTCAGCGTTTCACCGCCCTTGCGCGAGAACTGGCGCAACTGAGCGCTGATGGCGGCCATGCGCTCGACCAGCTCGGCAATCTGCGCCAGGTTGGCAGCGGCGTCGTCGCGGCGGTCACGTTGCAGCAGCACGCGGGCGTTGTCGGCGTAGGCGCGAATGGCGCCGAGCGGCTGGTTGAGTTCGTGGTTGATGCTCGCTGCCAGTTGCCCCAGCACTGCCAGCCGCGCCGCCTGCACCAGTTCATCGCGGGTCTGGCGCAGACTCTCCTCGGCGCGCCGGCGTTCATCGATCTCCTGGGACAGCTGCCGATTGGAGTCGACCAGCTCCGCGGTACGCTCGGTCACGTGGCGCTCCAGCTCGTCGCGGGCGTGCGCCAGGGTGTGACGCTCACGTTCGGCGAAGCGCTCGCGCTCGCGACGCAGCCGACGGCGCTGCCAGCCGATGGCGCCACCCAGCGCGATCAGCATCCAGCCGCCGCCGGCTCCCAGCGCCCCCAGCCACTGCGCCTGCACCACCGGCGTCAGCGGTTCGAGGATATGCAGACTCCAGTTGAAGCGCGCCAGCGGCCGCGACAGATTCAGGTAGTCGCGGCCGCCAAGGCGGACCAGTCGGGCGCCGCCGGGCAGGGATTGGAGTATTTCGAGCCCCGACGCCGGCAGCGGTTCGTCGGTGTAGCGGCGGGTCGCCAGCAGGCCGCGGCGGGCGCTTTCGGAGAGCGGCTGCAGCGCGCTCAGGCGCAGCGCCGGGTCACTGGCCATGAAGACGATGCCGTTGATATCGCTGACCAGCAGGGTGGCGTCGAGGTTGCGCCACTCGCGCTCGATCTCGTCGAGCCCCACCTTGACCACCATCACGCCGTCGGGCGGGGTATCCGGTGCCTGGCCGGTCGCCCACACCGGCGCCGAAAAATAGTAGCCGCGCGCCCCCGACTGCGTGCCGAGGGCATGAAAGCGTCCGCTGCGGCCGCTGATCGCCTGGCGATAGTAGCCGCGAAAGGCGTAGTTCTGACCCATGAAAGTGTCATCGCGCTGCCAGTTACTGGCGGCGATGGTGGTGCCGCTGCGGTCGAGCAGATAGACGTCCGACACATCGGCGTAGGCGCGGGCGCTATCCAGCAGCCGGTTGAGCGCCGGGCCGTCGCGCCGCGCCTCGGGGCGAGCGAGAAAGCGCCGCACGCTCTCGCGGGTGGCGAGCAGGTGGGGCAGGTAATCATGTCGGGTGAGGTAGCCGGTGAGGTTGGCACGGGAGAGCTCGAGCGCGTTGCCGGCCGTATGGTGAAGATCGGTCAGCGCCCGTTCGCGGGCCAGCTGTGCGCCCTGCCACATCATCAGCAGTAGCCCCGCCACAATCACGAGTGCGATCAGTACACGGCGGGTGCGGCGTCTTGTGATGTTCATCGCTGCGACAGGGTGGTGATCGTGAAGGAGATTTCCCGGCGGCATGGAGAACCGGGCGTATGGCAATCCGGCGCGGCAAACAACGACAACATGGCGCCCCCAAAGACGTGATTTAAAACAACGCCATCATGTTATAGCGGCTGGCGATGGTTGTCCTGTCGTCGAATGGTCGGGGGCGAGGCGTCCTGGAGCGACGCGAAACGCTACCGCTGACCCCGTTTGCACCAATGTCTAAAGGAAGTCACTACGCCGGTCTGGTTTTATGTCCGACATAAAGGATGTCAGGTCTTACCGGGTAGGATGACATGAATCAGGTTTCTTGCTTTTCAGGACAAAGCGCTCGTTTCGATATCGCCGAACAGCTGGCGAAGTCGATCCTGAGTGGGCGCTACCAACCTGATGATGCTCTTCCCGGCGAACGCGAGTTCAGCCAATCCCTCCGGGTCAGCCGGGGTACGGTACGCAGTGCGCTACAGATGCTGGTCGATGTCGGTTTGCTGACCCGTATTGCCGGGCAGGGAACAAGGGTTCGTGAGTTGACCAGCTGGCATCTGCTTGATCCTCGTTTAAGTGCCTGGGTGGCACGCTATGCCCGCTCCAATCTGCGTATTCAGCGTGAAGTGGTCTCTTTTCGTATGGCGGTTGAGCCCTTTGTGACCGGGCTGGCCGCACAGCACGCCAACGCTTTTGATCTACTCGCTCTCGAATCCGCCTGGCTGGGTATGAAAAGCGCCATGGAAGCCCCGGACCGTCACTATCAGGGGCGCAGCTATACCGATTACGACGTTGATTTCCATGAAGCCATATTTGCCGCTTCACACAACCTCATCTGGACGCAGATCAGTCATGTGCTCAAGTCCGCCATAGCGCTGAGCGTCGAGCAGTCCAGCCACAACGTAGCGGCGCTCGACGACAGCATGGCGCGCCACTACTGCGTCATGGAAGCGATTCGTCTGCGCCAGCCGGAAGCCGCCACTCGCGCGGCTGTCAGGGTGCTCGAGCGCACCGCCATCGACCTGGGCATCGAGGAGGAGATGCTCCGGCCCACAACCCTTGTCACCGAAGCCACTGGAGAACAACCATGAAGACTGCATTGCCGCTGAAAGCGGGTGTGATCGCCGTGCTTGGCGCGCTCGCCCTCAACGCTCAGGCCGCCGAGTACGAGTGGACATTCCAGGCGTCCGAAACTTCCGGCGAGCCCAGTTTCAGGATCAAGCAGGAGTGGGCAGACCGCATCGAGACCATGACCGATGGGCGTGTTGCGATCGAAGTGATGCCGATCAACGCCGTGGTGGGGCCGACCGAAACCCTGCAGGCGGTCAGCTCGGGCATCCTGCAGGGTCACATGACCGACCCCAGCTACTTCTCCGGTCAAAACCCGGCCTTTGGCATGCTGGGTAATCTGGTCGGCGCCTGGCAGAACCCCTACGACTTTCTCGAGTACATGAAATATGCCGGTGGTGAGCCGCTCTACAACGAGCTGGTCGAGCCCTATGGCGTGCATCTGATTGCAGCGGCCACTTTCCCGCTGGAGTCGGTGCCCTCGAAGGTGGAGATCAAAACCATCGAGGACTTCAAGGGGCTCAAGATTCGTGCGCCCCAGGGGATGGTCTACAACATCTTCGAGCGCATTGGCGCGACGCCGGTCAACCTGCCCGGTTCGGAAGTTTACACCGGCCTCGAAAAAGGGGTGATCGATGCCGCTGACTCCACTGTGCTCTCCAATAACGATGCTCAGGGGCTGCATCAGTTCGCGCCCTATCCGCTCTACCCCGGCTTCCACTCGATGCCGATGATCGCGGTGTCGATCAACAAGCAGATCTGGGACGGTCTGCCGGAAGATCTGCAGGTCACGCTCAAGACGGCCTTCGATCGCATGGCCTATGACCTGATTGCGCGTCTCAAGGAGCAGGATCTGGAGACGCTGGCGAAACTCGAGCAGGACCCCAACGTGCACCCCTTCGATCTGCCGCCGGAGGAGCGCAGGAAATTCCGCCAGGCCGCCGAGCAGGAGTGGAAAGCGTGGGCCGGTCGCAATGACATGACACAGAAAATCTATGACTCGGCCACCGGCTTTCTGCGCTCCCGCGGTCTGCTTTAAGTCATCTTTCGGCATGCCGGCCGGTAGCGATCGGTCGGCTGCCGCGTCTCGACAAGCGTCGTGATTTCCATTGCAAGGGAACAGAGGTAACGCATCATGACTGCAATGACTGTCAAAAAAGTCTGTGTGACCGCCATGCTGGGCGCGCTGGCCTTCAATCTACAGGCAGCAAAGGCCGCCGAGTACGAGTGGACCTTCCAGACCTCGGAGACATCGGGTGAACCTCAGTTCGAGATGAAAAGGGCCTGGGCCGATAACGTCGAGCAGATGTCGGATGGCCGTATCGCCATCGAGATTCTACCGGTTGGCGCGGTGGTGCAGGCCAATCAGACTCTGCAGGCGGTGCGCTCCGGCATTCTGCAGGGGCACCTGACCGACCCCAGCTATTTTACCGGTCAGAATCCGGCTTTCGGCATGATCGGCAATCTGGTGGGCGCCTGGAGCGATCCTTACGATTTTCTCGATTACATGAACAACGCCGGCGGCGAAGCGCTCTATAACCGGCTGGTCGAGCCCTATGGTGTGCATCTTATCGGCGCTGCCGCCACCGGCCTGGAGTCGCTGCCGTCGAGCAAGCCGGTACATTCGATCGAGGATATGCAGGGGCTCAAGCTGCGCGCGCCGGAGGGTATGGTCTACAACATCTTCGAAAAGGCCGGCGCCACACCGGTCAACCTGCCCGGGTCGGAGGTCTATACCGGCCTCGAAAAGGGAGTGATTGACGCCGCTGACTATACCGTGTTTGCCACCAATCAGGCTCAGGGGCTTCACGAGTTCGCGTCTTATCCACTCTATCCGGGGTTCCACTCGCTGCCGATGGTAGCGGTCTCTCTCAACAAGCAGATATGGGACGAACTGCCGGCGGACCTCAGGGCGATTCTCACTACCTCGGTCGATGCGCTGGCCTATGAAATGGTCGCCGAACTGAAAACCCGTGACCTGCAGGCGGTGAGCGAGGCGCGCCAGAATCCTGATATCGAGATCATCGACCTGCCCGCCGAGGAGCGCGCCCGGTTCCGCGCCATCGCTCGTCAGGAGTGGGCTGAATGGGCCGAGCGCAACGACATTACACGTGAGTTCTACGACTCGGTGGTGGCCTATCTGCGCGCTCATAACCTGCTCACCGATGAGACTGAAAGCGGCGACAGCAGTAATGCCTCCTGAGCCCTGCCGTCAATCGGCGCGCGATGTGATGCTCGCGCGCCGGCTTTAACGATCAGACCCTGACGCGGAGAAGACGTCATGTCACAGGATTCCCATCGCCGCGATGCCATCGAGGCGCATGAAGAGGAGCTGGCACGATCGAGCCAGGAGCATACCGATCGCGCCCCCGATCCGGTACGCAGCACCTTCGACCGTGGCGTGGTGTGGTGCGCGCGCGGTGCCGCCTGGCTGATTTTTATCGCCATGGCGATCAGCGTCTACGAGGTCATCATGCGCTACGGCTTCAACTCACCCACCTCCTGGGTGCACGAGAGCGTGGTAATGCTGGTAGCGGTCAGCTTTTCGCTCGGTGGCCCCGCAGCGCTGGCCAGCAATCGACATATCCGTGTCAGGGTGCTCTACGACACTGCCGGTCCGAAGCTGCGCCTGTGGCTGGACCGTTTCAATGATCTGGTGACCTTCGGCTTCTGTCTGGCGATGAGTTATGCCGCTTTTGTGATGTTCTGGAGCGCCTCTCACAATCCGTTTGGCGAGTGGCAACTGGAGCGTTCCGGCACCTCCTGGAATCCGCCATTTCCGGCGCTGATCAAGGGCGTGATCATGGTGGCACTGGTTGTCATGTGCGTGCAGTCCTTCATCCACCTGGTTCAGTCGCTGCGCGGCCGGCCGGCAGTAGCCGAGCAGGTGGACGAGGAGGCGACATCATGACGATCGCCGATGGCACGCTATTGATGGTCGGGGCGATCTTCGCCCTGCTGATAACCGGACTGCCGCTGGCCTTTATTACCGGTCTGGTGGCGCTGGCCTTTACCTTTGGTTGGTTCGGGCCGATGGCGATGCCATTGGTTACCAGCCGTATCTATGGCTTTGTCACCGAGTATTCGCTGGTGGCGGTGCCAATGTTTGTACTCATGGCGTCGCTGTTGGATCGCTCGGGTATCGCCAGGGATCTTTTCAACGCCATGCGGGTGTTTGCCGGGCGACTTCCCGGTGGCGTAGCGGTGCAGACCGTGGTGGTGGCGTTCTTTCTCGCCGCGCTGTCCGGCATCATCGGCGGTGAAATCGTGCTGCTGGGTATTCTCGCCCTGCCGCAGATGCTGCGGCTGGGTTACGACAAGCATCTCTCCATTGGTGTGGTGTGTGCCGGCGGTTCTCTGGGTACCATGATGCCGCCTTCAATCGTATTGATTATCTATGGCCTGATCGCCAGTGTGTCGATCGCCGACCTGTTTACCGCTGCTATTACGCCGGCGGTGATTCTGATGCTCTCCTACATCGGCTATGTGTTGGTGCGCTGTCTGAAAAATCCCGCCATGGGCCCGCCGCTGACTGAAGAGAACCGCCGCGAAACCTTCGCCACCAAAGGGCAGGCGCTGCGCGCCATTATCGTGCCGGCGCTGATCGCCGGTCTGGTTCTGGGCTCGATCTATGGCGGCGTGGCCTCGGTCACCGAGGCGGCGGCAATGGGCGTGTTCGGCGTACTGCTGGCGGTGGTGCTGCGCGGCGAATTCTCGTTCAAAACGATGCATGAGAGCCTTGCCCAGACGCTGATGACCTGCGGCATGATCATCTGGATCGGTATCGGCGCCGCCGCGCTGGTCGGTGTCTACAACCTGATGGGCGGTAACCGCTTCATTTCGGGCATGATTACGGGACTGGATGTCGCCCCTATCGTGATCATTCTGGTGATGATGGGCATTCTGCTGATCCTGGGCATGTTCCTCGACTGGATCGGTGTGGCGATGCTGACCCTGCCGATCTTCGTGCCCATCGTCACCCAGTTGGGCTATAGCCCCATCTGGTTCGGCATTCTGTTCGCGGTCAACATGCAGGTCTCTTTCCTGTCGCCCCCGTTCGGCCCCGCCGCCTTCTATCTCAAGGGCGTCGCGCCGCCGGAGGTCAGCCTCAAGGATATTTTCGTCTCGCTGCTGCCGTTTATCGCACTACAGCTGCTGGTGTTGTTCGCCCTGCTGTTCTGGCCGCCGCTGGCGACCTGGATGCTGTGAGTGTTGTGGAGACATCAACGCCGTCAGGGCCGGGAACTGATGACCGTTTCGGTTTCAATGGCCCTGCATTGCACTGTTCATCGGCGATCCGAGGGATGATCCTGTGAAGATTAAAGCACTGAAAACCTGGCAGGTGCCGCCGCGCTGGCTGTTTCTGAAAATCGAAACCGATGAAGGCGTCCACGGCTGGGGAGAGCCGGTCATCGAGGGGCGTGCCGCCACCGTCGAGGCGGCGGTGCACGAACTTTCCGACTATCTGATCGGCGAGGATCCGCAGCGCATCGAGCACCTGTGGAACACGCTCTATCGCGGCGGCTTCTATCGCGGCGGCCCCATTCTGATGAGTGCGATCGCCGGCATCGACCAGGCGCTGTGGGATATCAAGGGGCGCGCGCTGGGGGTGCCGGTTCATCAGCTGCTGGGGGGCCGGGTGCGCGATGGCATGCGAATGTACGCCTGGACCGGTGGCGACCGCCCCGGCGACGTGGGCGCAGGGGCGCAGGCGCTGGTGGCGCAGGGGTTTACCGCCTTCAAGATGAACGGCACGGCGGAGATGGCGATCGTCGACTCCCACGCCCGTATCGACGAGGCGGTGGCACGTGTGGCCGAGGCGCGCGCAGCGGTCGGCGCCGGGATAGACATCGGTATCGATTTTCACGGCCGTGTTCATCGCCCCATGGCCCGCGCCCTGCTGCGCGAACTGGAGCCCTTTCACCCCATGTTCGTCGAGGAGCCGGTGTTGCCCGAACATCTGCCCTGTCTCAAGCAGATTGCCGGCGGGCTCGGCTATCCGCTGGCCACCGGCGAAAGATTGCATACCCGCTATCAGTTTCGCGACCTGCTGGCCGACGGCATGGTGGATATCGTCCAGCCCGACATTTCCCACTGCGGTGGTATCAGCGAGGGGCTGAAGATCGCCTCGCTGGCCTCCTGTCATGATGTCGCACTGGCGCCGCACTGCCCGCTCGGGCCCCTGACGCTGGCGGCGTCGCTGCATGTCGATGCGGTCAGCCATAATGCCTTTATCCAGGAGCAGAGCATGGGTATCCACTACAACCGCGATAACGACGTGCTGGATTATCTGGTCGACAAATCGGTGCTGGCGATCCGTGATGGGTTTTGCGCGATTCCCGAGGGCCCCGGGCTGGGGGTCGAGATCGACGAGGCCTTCGTGATCGAGCGCGCGGCGGTCGGGCACCGCTGGCGTAATCCCCTCTGGCGCCACGAGGATGGCAGCATCGCCGAATGGTAGGAGACCGCATGAACGATACCCAACGTAGTGCCCTGGACGCAGCGATGACGCAGCGGCCGCTGGTGGCGATCCTGCGCGGCGTCGAACCGAACGAGGTCGACGCCGTTTTCGATGCGCTGGTCGAGGTGGGCTTCAGGATGATCGAGATTCCGCTCAACTCTCCCGACCCCTGGCGCAGCCTCGAGCGTATCACCGCGCGCTGTCCCGATAATGTTGTCATCGGGGCCGGCACGGTGCTTGACCCCGCGGCATGTCGGCGGCTGGCGGCGCTGAACGCTTCGTTGGTGGTAACGCCCAATACCGACCCCGCTGTTATCGGCGAGGCGGTCGCGCAATCGCTGGCACCCTTCATCGGCTGCATGACACCGACCGAAGCGCTGACGGCAGTGCGCGCCGGGGCGCACGCGCTCAAGCTCTATCCGGCGGCCCGGCTGGGGATCGACTATTTCCGTGACACCAGAGCCATATTGCCGGCCTCGATGCCGGTGCTGGCGGTGGGTGGAATCGAGCTCTCCAATATGGAGGAATGGAGGGCGGCCGGCATTGATGGCTTCGGCTTCGGTGGCAGCCTTTACAAACCGCGGCGGGCGCCGGCGGACATCGCCCACCGCGGACGTGACCTGATTGCCGAGTGGCAGCGTTCGGGCGGTGGGCCGCATGCTCCGGGCGCCGGTGTCACAGCGACATGAGCAGCGATGAACTGATCGCCGTCGATTGGGGGACGAGTCGTTTTCGCGCCTTCCTGGTGAGTCGCGACAGCGGCGAGGTGCTCGACAGCCGGCGTTCCGACGCCGGTCTGAGGGCGCTGAGCAGTGCCGAGTTCCCGCACTACTGTGCCGCGCAGTTGGCGCCCTGGCGTCAGCGGGCGCAGCCACCGCCCGTCTACCTTGCCGGTATGGTGGGAGCGGCGCGCGGCTGGCATGAGGCACCGCAGCTCGAGCTGCCGGTGGATGCCGGGGCGCTTGCCGAGCATCTGGTGGCGGCTCCCGGTATGGAGAACGCCTGGATCGTACCAGGCGTGAAGGTGGTGCGCGACGATCACGTCGATGTCATGCGCGGCGAAGAGGTTCAGGCGTTTGGTGCACTTGCTCTCGACGACAGTGAGGATACGCTGTGCTGCCTGCCCGGGACGCACAGCAAATGGGCGCAGCTAAAGGCGGGGCAGCTGGTCGATTTCGTGACGGCCATGACCGGCGAACTCTACCATGCGGTGCGTTTCCACACCCTGCCCGGGGAGCCGGCAAGGGAGGCGGACGACTACCATGAAGGGGCTTTCGCGCAGGGGCTGGACGCCGCCGCTCACCCGGCGGGACTGCTGCACGCGCTGTTCGAGGCGCGCAGTCGCTATCTGCATGCCGGACTCGCCGACGCCCGGGTCGGCAGTTTCATTTCCGGGGTGATGATCGGCAGTGAGGTGCGCGCCCAGCGTCTGCTCTACCCGCACGCCCAGCGGCTGCTGCTGGTCGGCAGTGCGCCGCTGCGCGCGCTGTACCGGCAGGCGATGCTGGCAGCGGGGTTTGACACTATCGTCGAGATCGACAGCGACCGCGCTACCCTGGCCGGTATCACGGCGCTGGCGGCACGGCATCGCTGAGGTTCGGTGATCCGGCTGCGGGCTGCGGCGTCGCTGGTGCAGAAGAGGAGACCCGGGTCAGTCGCGGCGATGCCAGCAGGTCGCTGGGCATGAGGAAATCGCCGCTGGCCAGGGGAATGTTCAGGCGGCTGAAATGTACCTCAAGGTCGACACCGGCCTGTTGCCAGGCCTGCCATACCAGCGTCGTGCAGTAGATGCCTTCACTGCCGAGAATGGCGAAGGGGGTGCCGAGCTGGGCCATCGCCCACTGAACGGCCCGGCGCCGCTGGCGGTTGTCGGCATCGACATGGTAGATGGCATAGCGGCGCGAGCGCTCGGGGGCGGTAAAAGACGCGAGTGTGTCGGTAACCACGCCCGAGCCGCGCTCTTCGCCGGCATCGGGGGTGGCATGCACGACCCACCATCGGCCGTTTTGCTCGGCCAGCAGGCCGACATGGCTGAAGGCGCCGCGATCGAGGCGGCGGACCGCCTCGCTGACGAATGCGGTTCCTTCGCGAAAGATCAGATCGCCCGAGCGCGGCGAGATGCCCTCGGCAGCCGTAGTGGTGGTCGCGCAGCACAATAGCCACAGCCAGCAGCAGAGCATGGCGGGGCGAAGGCCTCGTGTGCATGCCGATGGCGGCGCGCGGCAGAGCATCGTTTCAGGCCTGAGGGCGTTAGAGGGTGATTTTCCAGTCGCCATCCTGCTTGACAAGGCGAGTCTGGTCCGTCGTGCTCTGGCCATTGCCGAAGGTGACGCGGGTGCGCACCGTCGCGTGCTGTCCGTCCTCGGAGATGGTGGATTCCAGGGTTTCCAGCGATTCGATTCCGCCGTTGCTTTCGATCTGGCTCTGCATCTGACCTGCAATCATCTGAATCTTGCCCTTCGCGGCGGCCATATCATTGGCTCCCACGCCGGCAAACGAAATCTGTTCGATAGCGGTGTCACTGTCGCCTTTGGCTGCGGCATTGAAGAAGCGCTCGACCGTCTCCTCGGGTTGGGTGCTGGAGGAGCAGGCAGCGAGCATCAAAGTCATTATCAACAGAGCGATCGAGTGGGCAAGAGAGCGTTTCATGAGGGCCTCGGGCGAGAGTGATCCTGCGGGATGGTGATAAATAACATACGTTATTTAGTGCGGGGAGGGAATTACCGCGGTGTCACGAGCGAGGCGACAGCGCTGGGGTGAAGGCGGCCCGAAGGGGGCTCGCCAGAATAAAAAAGCCCCGCCGGAGCGGGGCAAGGAATGATCGAACAGTGCCGATCAGAGACTGTTCTGCTCGATGCCCTGAATATACCAGGGGGCCTGGTCGCGCACTTCGCGGGTCAGGTGCCAGGTTTCATTGAACTCGTTTTCCACCCCGTCTTCGCTGACGATGCCGTGAAACAGCACGGTGGCCTCGGCCTGCTGGCCGTATTCGCGGACATCGCCCAGCTCGGCGAAAAGCCGCACTATTTCGGTACGATTGTTGGCGGATTGCTTCGCCCGCTCGCTGCGCAGCAGGTTGTAAAGCTCGGGGGTTACGTACTCCTGAATGCGCTCGAAGTCGTTGTTGTCCCAGGCGCGCTGCAGGTTGATGAAGTGCTCCTTGGCGCCGGACAGAAACTGCTCGCGGTCGAACCAGGCCGGGGTGGTGCCCATGTTGACCGCACCGCCTGCCGTGCCACCGCTGGCACCGCCGAAGTCGTGGGTCTGGCGCTGCTGGTGTTGGTGGGTTGCCGGGCCGCCGTGAGTTGCCCGACGCCGCGCGGCGAGGAACCTGAAGGCGATGAAGGCGAGCAGGGCGATCAGTAGAATATCCATGAAGCGGATACCGTCGAAGGCGCCGCCGAATAGCAGGGCGGCGAACAGCCCACCCGCCATGATGCCGGCCAGCGGCCCCATGAAGCGTGAGGCGCCGCCCATCGCGCGGGTACCCTGCTGGGCCTGCCGCGGTGGAGTGGTGGCCTGATGCGCGGGGCCGCTGGAACGTGAGTAGCTGCCCAGGCTGCTGCCACCGCCGAAGCGGCGGGCGTCAGCGTGTTCGATTGCCATCCCGAAAGTCATCATGCCGATCAGCAGGGTGATGAAAAGGTGGCGCAGGGATAGGTGGCGCATGAGTGGGTTTCTCCCATTACATCCTGGTCAAGAGCCGCGCTGTTTTCGGGCGTTGGCGCGGGCCATGGGGTGAAGCATTATGACGCTTCGCGGGTAAATACCCAGTGGCGGTGGTCGGAAAGTTCGTCGCGGTAGGCATAGCCGCCGCCGTCGAACGCCTTGAGTTGTTCGCTTTGGGTGACACGCTGATGCACCATCCAGGCACTCATCAGGCCGCGCGCCTTCTTGGCGTAGAAGCTGATGACCTTGTACTGACCGTTTTTGGCATCCTTGAACACCGGCGTGATCACCTCGCTTGCGAGCTTGTTGTGCTCGATGGCGCCGAAATACTCGTTGGAGGCGAGATTGATCAGCACCCTGTCGCCGCTGCTGGCCTGCACCGCGCGGTCCAGGTCGCGGGTCAGGGTGTCGCGCCAGAAGGCGTAGAGGTCACGCCCGGCCGGATTTTCCAGTTTCGTGCCCATCTCCAGCCGATAGGGCTGGATCAGATCGAGCGGTCTGAGCATGCCGTAGAGGCCGGAAAGAATGCGCAGATGCTCCTGTGACCATTCAAGCGAGGCTTCGTCCCACTGTTCGGCGGCAAGGCCGGTGTAGACATCGCCCTGGAAAGCAAGCACCGCCTGTTTGGCGTTGCCGCGGTCGAAGGGCGTCTGCCACTCGGCGAAGCGGGCGGCGTTGAGTCCGGCCAGCTTGTCACTGATCTTCATCAGCTTTGACAGCTGCTGCGGTGAAAAGTCCCGCAGGATATCCACCAGTTGGCGGCTGGCCTCGAGATAGTCGGGCTCGGTGGCCACCTCGGTGGTCGGCGGTGTGTCAAAATCCAGCGTCTTGGCTGGCGACAGAACGCTGAGCATGGTCATTCTCCGAATAGTGCAGACGAGTATATCGGCCCCGCGGGGGCCGGTCGCAGACCGTTAAGCCACAGTCAGGCTGGGGTTGTGTCACGCGCGAGGCGCTGCGTGACACAGCCGGAGCGCCCTCAGGGAGAGGGGTTGGGCAGGCGCTGATGCACGGTCTCGATCGCCTCGATCACTTCATCGGAGAGGCTCAACTGCTCGCTGGCGAGGTTGCGTTCGAGCTGCTCGAGGGTGGTGGCACCGATGATATTACTGGTCAGGAAGGGGCGCGAATTGACGAAGGCGAGCGCCATCTGCGCCGGGTCGAGGTCGAAGCGCCGGGCGATATCGACGTAGGCGCGGGTCGCTTCCTCGGCGCGCGCCGAGGTGTAGCGCTGGAAGCGGTCGAACAGCGTCAGGCGTGCGCCCTCGGGCTTCATGCCGTCGAGGTATTTGCCGGATAGCACACCGAAGGCGAGCGGCGAGTAGGCCAGCAGGCCGACGTTCTCGCGATGGCTGACCTCGGCGAGGCCGATCTCGTAGCTGCGGTTGAGCAGGCTGTACGGGTTCTGCACCGAGACCACCCGCGGCAGTCCCAGCCGCTCGGCCAGTTGCAGGCATTTCATGGTGCCCCAGGCGGTCTCGTTGGAGAGGCCAATGGCGCGTATCCGGCCGGCATCGACCTGCTCCTTGAGGGCCGTCAGCGTCTCTTCCAGCGGCGTGATGTCGGGCTCGTCCTGATGGCGATAGTCGAGTTTGCCGAAGTAGTTGGCGCCGCGCTCCGGCCAGTGCAGCTGATAGAGGTCGAGATAGTCGGTATTGAGCCGTGCCAGGCTCTCCTCAAGCGCCGTGCGAATATGCTGGCGGTCGAGCCGTGGGCCGCCACGCAGGTAGTCCATATTGCGCCCGGGACCGGCCACCTTGCTGGCCAGCACGATGTCGTCGCGCCGGCCGCGGCGTTTCAGCCAACTGCCGATATAGGCTTCGGTGCGTCCCTGGGTCTCGGCACGCGGCGGCACCGGGTACATCTCGGCGGTGTCGATGAAGTCGATACCGGCGTCGAGGGCGCGCTCGAGCTGGGCGTGGGCGTCGGCCTCGCTGTTCTGTTCGCCAAAGGTCATGGTACCGAGACAGAGACGGCTGACGCTGATGCCGCTGTCACCGAGTGGGCGTCGTTGCATGGGGGCTCCGGGGCATGAGAATGCGGGTGGAAGTCTATCCTGAACGGCTCTCTCGATGGGGTCAATCGAGGGGGTTGAGTCACCTGAAAAGGAGGCGTATATTGCCGCCAGATCGCGCCGGACGGGGCCTGACACCCCGGCCGGCGCGTGCTGTTTTCCTTCCTGCCCCAGCGAATTGCAGCGGCCGTCGTGAGGCTGCCGGGGCGAGAGTCGTACGCATGGCGTTTGGGCGCTGCCCGCTCGGTGCAGCGGCGCTTATCGTTGAAACCGGTACATAGACAGGTTGGTTGTTATGCTGCGGTCCACTCAGTTGTTTACCCGGCTCGAGTATCGTCTGGCGGCGCGCCTGATGCGCGTGCCCTGGCTGAGCGACTCCAGCCGCAAGCGTCGTCTTACCCTGCATCTGTTTCGTCGCTGCGCCAGGGCCGGGCATGTCGAGGCGCTGTCGGTCTATGGTGCGATGCTGTTCAGGTGCGGCCATACCGCCCGTGACCGCGCCGTGGGGGCGCGCTGTGTGGTGCAGGCTGCCGAGGCCGGTGACCGCGATGCCCAGTATCAGGTGGCACGCATGTATGAGCACGGCTGTACCCAGTTTGCACGACGCGACGATCGCGCCGTTACCTGGTACGCCCGCGCCGCCGAAGGCGGCCACGATGGTGCTGGCCAGCGTCTTGCCTACGCCTTCGAACGCGGTGAGCTGGGCCTGCCGATCGACCTCGAACGCTCGCGACGCTGGCACCGGCCGGCGAACGGCGAAAATCATCTGATGGGGACGCCCGCTGTGCTGCTGCCCGATGACGGTCAGTCGACGCTGACGCACTGATGGCGCTCGAGCTGCCAGACCGAAAAAGGCCCGGATTCTTCGCTCCGGGCCTTTTTTGATGGTGCGCCGGGTATGGCGCGCAGCCACATATCCTTATTCTGTGCACTCAATGGACGCCTTTGCCTGCAGTTGGTGTTGACGTTTTGTTGATACTTTCGCTCTATACCTACATCGGTATAATCTGATGTCATGGATTCACTTCACACCATCAAGCCTCTCTACTGGGTTGCCACCAGCAAGAAAGACCTGCTCACCATGCCTTCCGATGTTCAGGATACCTTTGGTTATGCGCTTCACCTGGCGCAGACCGGCAGCAGGCATGGCAGTGTCAAACCGCTCAAGGGCTTCGGTTCTGCCGGTGTGCTGGAGGTCCTGGAGGATCACCACGGTGATACCTACCGTGCCGTTTATACGGTCAGGTTCGAAGGAGCCATTTATGTTCTGCACTGTTTTCAGAAAAAATCCAGCAGCGGTATCGCCACGCCCAAACCGGATATCGACAAGATACGCGAACGTCTCAAGGCCGTGGAGCAACACCGCAAGGGGAATCCGTCATGATCGACATCGAACAGAGTAGCGCCAATATCTACGCCGACCTTGGCCATGCTGACGCCGAAGAAATGCTGATAAAGGCCAGGCTGGCTACCGAGATCGGCGCCATTATCAAACGCCGCCGCCTTGCTCAGGCCAGAGCATCCGAGATTACCGGCATTCCCCAGCCCAGGCTTTCCGGCCTCCTCCGCGGCCAGTTTCGCGGTATCAGTGAAGCCAAAATGCTTGAGTGCCTGGCGCTTCTGGGTCGTGAGGTTCGTATCGTGGTGGGCCCTGCTCGCCCACGTTCGAAGCCGGGGCGCGTGGAAGTCGAAGTTACTGATTAACCGGCAGCTTCTGTCCTTTCCTGGTTCGGATAGGCCTGCATCAAGCGAAAGTCGAAGGCAAATCCGGAAAAGCGCTTTATGCGCCGGAGACGCTCAGCAAGACCTTGCCGGTACTGCTGTTCTCTTCCAGATAGCGCATGGCATCGTCAGCCTGCTGAATCGGAAAGGTGCGATTCACCAGTGGCCTGATTCGATCGCTCTCCAGCAGCGGCCACACATGGGCGTGCAGCGCATCCATCACGCTGCCCTTGCTGGAAGGTGAGCGCGAGCGCAGGGTAGAGCCGATCAGGCGCTGGCGTTTCATCAACATGGTGCCCAGATCGAGCTGCGCCTCGCGACCGCCCATGAAGGCGATCAGCACGATGCGGCCGTCCTGTTTGAGCACCTTCTGGTTCCAGCCCGGATAGTCGCCGCCAACCGGATCGAGGATCACATCGACCTCGCCCCACGCCTTCACCGCTTCGACGAAGCTGCCCTCGTGACGATTCCAGCCGCCTTCGGCGCCCAGCTTGCGGCAGGCGTCGATCTTCGCCTGGCTGCCCACGGTAACAAAGCAGGGATTGCCCAGCGCGCTGCACAGCTGTATGGCAGCGGTACCCACGCCGCTGGCGCCGGCGTGCAGCAGTACCCGTTCACCCTCACGCAGGTCGGCTTCCATATAGAGGTTGAGCCAGGCGGTGGCGAACACCTCGGGCAGGGCGGCGGCGTTGCGCAGCGTCATGCCTTCGGGAATGCGCAGCGCCTGGGCTTCGTTGACCAGCACCTGCTCGGCGTAGCCGCCGCCGGCCAGCAGCGCACAGACCGGGTCACCGACACGAAAGCGTTCCGCTGCCGGGCCTACGGCGGCGACCACACCGCTCACCTCGAGGCCGAGGATGGCGGAAGCGCCCTTCGGCGGCGGGTAGCCGCCATCGCGCTGCATGACATCGGCGCGGTTCATGCCCGCCCAGGCGACGTCGATCAGTATCTCGCTGCCGCCGGGTGAGGGCAGGGCATCGTGTTCGCACCACTGCAGGTGACCGTCGTTGACGGCGATGGCGTACATGGGCGGGCTCCAGAGACTTTAAATGATCAGGGGTGTCAGCAGCAGCCGGTCAGAAGAGGCGATCCAGCAGCGCATCGCAGCTGTCGGCGCTGATCAGCGAGGCACGGGTAGTGTCGTCGAGAAAACCGGCGCTGACGGTGTTGTCCAGAAACTGTAGCAGCGGATCGAAAAAGCGCTCGTGGTTGAGTACGCCTACCGGCTTCTGGTGCAGCCCGAGATAGCGCCAGGTCCAGGTTTCGAAGAACTCCTCGAAGGTACCGATGCCGCCGGGCAGCACAATGAAGGCGTCACTGCGCGCCGCCATCTGCGCCTTGCGAGTATGCATGTCGGGCACTCGCAGCAGCTTGGTGAGACCTTCGTGGGCGACCTCGCGGGCGACCAGATGATCGGGAATGACACCCACCACCTCACCGCCGGCGTTCAGGGCGGCGCTGGCGCAGGCGCCCATCAGTCCGGTACGGCCGCCGCCGTAGATCAGTCGCCAGCCGCGCTCGGCGATGGCGGCGCCCATGGCTTCGGCGGCGGCCTGCCAGTGCGGCTGATGGCCGCTGCGTGAGCCCATGTAGACGCAGATGCTGGGAGCGGTAGCTGTGGTCATGTCGAAATCCTGCTCATGTCGAACCCGAGGGGTGTTGCCGGTCGCCGTGCTCGACGCTTGCGATGACCTGCGGATAGTGCCGATCGATCCAGTCGCCGATGGCGTTGAAGTCGCTGATGTGGTGGGCGTACTGGGTGTGCAGGCAGCGCACTCGTGTCCAGTCGCTGATGCCGCCCACGCCGCGTTCGGTGAGGGCGGCGGTAAAGCCCAGCCGCTCGATCTCGGCGCGCTGGGCATCGTCGATATACGCCCAGCGTTGTTGTACATAGGCGCGATGGCTGTCGCGATAGGCTTCGCGCAGGGCGTCATCGTCGGCGAGTTGCGCCTCCAGCCGCTTGATCACGCCGTCCGCCTCCAGCCGTGACAGCGCGACGGTCAGCTCGCGGCTGCTGAGCCAGTAGAGCGTCGGGAAAGGCTTGCCGTCGACCAGTGGGGCGACCCGCAGTGCCAGCGGCGTGCCGTGCCGATCCTCGGCGGTGACCGCCTGCAGTCCGCGCGGCTCGCGGCCCAGCTGACGGGCGATGATGGCGCGCTGGGTGCTGTCGGGAGGGTGGTCGGTCCTGATGATCATGAGTCTGGCGCTGTCGGGTCTGGCGTTGGGAGAAGCCGGGCATCAATCCCGGGCGGCGAGGGCGACCATTCGAGCGCCGGTGAGGCGCACCAGGTCTTCGGTCGCCAGCGTCAGCTCGATGCCGGCGCGGCCGCCACTGACGTGGATTCGTTCGAAAGCGGCGGCGCTGTCGTCGAGCAACTGGGCCAGTGCCAGCCGCTGCCCCAGCGGGCTGATGCCGCCGGGACGATAGCCGGTGGCGCGTTCGGCAGCATGGCGCTCTGCCATGGTAGCGCGGCGGGCGCCAAAATGCCCGGCCAGCGCTTTCAGATCGAGCGTCTCGGTCACCGGTACGATCGCCACCACCGGCTGGCGGCGGCCTTCGACGCTGACCACCAGCGTCTTGAACACCTGCTGCGGTGCCAGCCCTAGGCGCGCGGCGACGTACTCGCCGAGGCTGGCGTGGTGGTCGTCAAGGTCGTAATGGCGCAGTTCGAAATCGACGCCGGCCCGTTTGAGAGACTTCACCGCAGGTGTCATACACTAGTGCTCCGTATTCCGGTTGCGATATCGCCATGGACGACGACCACCACCACTCGCTGTCAGCCTGCTGCGCCCTGTGCGGGCGCTGCGGCGCGGCGTTGACCCGCCACCACCTGATTCCCCGCGCGCTGCACGGTCGCAAGCGCTTTCGCCGCCGCTTCAGTCGTGACGAGATGAAAGGCGCTATTCTGATGATCTGCCGGCCCTGCCACAACCATATCCACCTTGTCCTGAGCGAGCGTGAAATGGCCGAGCACTACCGCTCCCGCGAGGCGCTGCTCGCCCATCCGGAGATCGCTGACTTCGCCGAGTGGCTGTCGGCGCGTCCGCCGGGGTTCAAGCCCAAATCGCCGCGGCGGCGCTGAATCATCACGACAGACACTGAATCACGACAGGCGCCGGGTCACTACAAAAGCCGCTGGCGCTGGCGGTCCCGCCAGGCGCGCTGCAGGTGCTCGCCGAGCGCTTCGAGAAGCCAGCTCGGCAGAGCGTCGCGGGCCTGTTCGTAGCTCTCCCAGCGGCGCAGCCGCAGCCACGCCCAGGCCCAGCCGTCGCGCTGGGCATCGTCCTGTGGGCAGGGTCTGGCGGGCATCTGGGAGAGCAGGAAGAGCGTCGCTTTTACCGCCCACAGCGGCGGTCGGTCGGCTTCTACTGCGGCTGTCGCCCAGCGCGCGAGGGTGGCGCCGTCAGGGTCGGTGGCGGGCTCCCCCAGTTTGGCGATGCGCGCGGTGTCGGCCAGAATGATGCCCAGCCGGTCCGGCGAGGCGTCACCGATCTCGAGCCAGCGCGCAATCAGCGAGGGCAGCCCCGCCATGGCGCTGGCGTAGAACTCTGCGTCGCTCATGAGCCTCTCTGTTTTGCAGGAGTCGGTGTTGGCAGCGGTTGATGTTTGCGGCAGTAGCGCCGGACGGGCGAGTATATCATCGTCGTTGCGGGCATAACGCGCGCCACTCAACAGGAGATGTCATGTCGGAGTTCGATTTCACTACGCCGCTGGACCGGCGCGTGCATCCTTCCACCCGCTGGCAGCAATTCGACGAGGATGTGCTGCCGCTGTGGGTCGCCGATATGGATTTCGCGGTAGCGCCGGTAATTCAGCAGGCGCTGGCCGCAAGGCTCGCCCATCCGGTGTTCGGCTACGCCCACCCTGACGCCGCGCTGACACAGGCGCTGTGCGACTGGAGTGAAAGCCACTACGACTGGCCCATCGAGGCCGACTGGCAGCAGTGGCTGCCCGGCGTGGTGCCGGCGCTGCACGTGGCGAGTCTGGCATTGACCGACCCCGGTGACGGCGTACTGACGGTAACGCCCATCTATCCGCCCTTTCTGCACGTGGCGGAAAACACCGGGCGCACTGCGCAGAGTGCGCCAATGCGCGAACCCACCGCCGATGATCCGCACTGGCGGCTCGATTTCGAGGCCCTGGAGGCCGCGGTAACGCCCGATACCCGGCTGCTGTTGTGGTGCCACCCGCACAATCCCACCGGACGGGTATTCGATGCCAAAGAGCTGCGTCGACTGGCCGATTTCATCGAACGCCATGAGCTACTGGTGTGCTCCGACGAATTGCACTGCGACCTGATCCTCGATGGCGAGGCGCACACCCCGCTGGTCAAGGCCGAGCCGCGGCTGGCGTCGCGCACCATCACGCTGTGGGCGGCGTCCAAGACCTTCAACGTGGCGGGGCTGACCAGCGCCTGCGCGGTGATCGCCGACCCCGCGCTGCGCCAGCGCTTTCGCCGCGGCTGCCTGGGGCTGATGCCGTCGCACAACATCATGGGGCAGACCGCTGCGCGGGCCGCCTATAGCGGTGGCGAAGGTTGGCGGCAGGCGCTGCTGGCACAGCTGCGCGACAACCGCGCGCTGATCGTCGAGCGCGCCGCGCGCTGGCCCGGCGTCAGGCTGACCGCGCCCGAGGCGACCTTTCTGGCATGGCTCGACCTGCGCGAGGCGGGTCTTGGCGAGTCACCCCGGCAGAAACTGTTGGATGAGGCGCGAGTGGCGCTCAACGACGGCGCCGACTTCGGCTGGCCGGGCTTTGCACGGCTTAACTTCGGCACCGAGCGCGAACGTCTCGTCGAGGCGCTGGACCGCCTCGATACGCTATTGCTGCCGCAGTAACCGACAGTCGCCAGCAGCGCAAAACGGCCGGCGGGGCACGCGCCGCCGGCCGTTATCGGTGCTGTCTGCGGGGATCAGTAGAGCAGGGTAAACATTCGCCGGCGATAGGTGACCGTCAGCGGGTGGTCGCTGCCGAGAGCGTCGAATACCCGAATCAGGGTCTTGCGCGCGGCGTCGTCGCCGTAGTCGCGGTCGCGCTTCATTAGCGCCAGCAGTCCTTCAAGGCCCTGCTCATAGTGGCCATCGGCGACGGCACGCAGGGCGCGCTGGAACTGCGCTTCGCTGTCGTCGCGGCTGCTCAGCGCATCGATCTCTTCATCGGAGAGCGCCTCGCGGGCGAAATCGATTCGGGCGCGCACCCCGCGGCCCTTGACGCCGTCGCGGTATTCCGGGGGCAGGGCGTCGAGAATCGACAGCGCCTGGTCATATTCACCCTCACGGGTGAGTACCGCAGCGTAATCGATGCGGTACTCGTGATCGTTGGGGTTGTCCTCGATCAGCTGGCTGAACAGTTCGCGGGCGGTGGCCGTGTCGCCGGCTTCCAGCGCCGCTCGGGCCTGCTCGTCGACGCTCTGGCCGCCGGCGGGGGCCTCGATGTACTTACCGAGCCACTCACGGATCTGACGCTCGGGTAGCGCGCTCTGGAACTGGTCGTAGAGCTGCCCCTGGGCGATCAGCTTGACGTCGGGCGTCGAGTGAATTCCCAACTGGGCGGCAATCTGCTGCTGCTCGTCGATGTTGAGCCGTGCCAGCACGAAGGCACCCTGGTATTCGCCGGCGATCTTCTCCAGCACCGGCATCAGCGTTTTGCAGGCCTCGCTGGCCGGCGAGAAGCTCTGCAGCAGCACCGGGGTCTGCATTGAGCCCTCCAGTACTACCTGCTGGAAGTTCGAGATGTCCACGTCGACGATAAACTGCGATGTGTCGGCGCTGCCGCCGGAAGTGCCGGGCTGGCCGCCCGACTGCGGCGACGGCATGGGTTCACCGGTTTTGGGATCGACGATCTGCATGATGACAGGGCCTTTGGCGATTCTGGTGGGTAAACGGAGCTATAACTCCGGTTATGGCGCTGAAATCCTGCAAATTCAAGTCTCTGCTCCGGCCGGTTAAAAAGCGGCTCAGCGTCGGGACCTATAGTGATGCCAATGAGGCGTCGGTGCCGACACCGACGCAGTCTGCCAATAGCGGGAGAGCGCGGCATGTGGGTTTTGAAAACGATGGCGGCGCTTATGGCGCTGGTCGTACTGCTGCTGGCTGGGCCGGCCGCGGTATGGTTCACAGGCGGTGCCGGCAGCGGCGACTGGTCGACCGCCAGCTGCGAGCCAGCGGGGTTGGCGCCGTCGCCCGCTGAGCATCCCGGGGCGATCGTACAGCTCTACGCCGCTCGCGCCTTTTCATGGCGCGGTGCCTTCGCGGTGCATAGCTGGATCGCCTTCAAGCCCCGGCAGGCTGCAGACTGGACCGCTTTCGAGGTTCAGGGCTGGCGCATGCCCACGGTTCGCCGTCGCAGCGGTGTGCCCGATCGCGCCTGGTTCGGCCAGACGCCGCAGGTTATTGCCCAGCTCGAGGGAGAGCGTGCGGCACAGGCCATTCCCGCCATCAAGCGGGCGGCGCGTGACTACCCCTATCCGCAGACCTATCGCGCCTGGCCGGGCCCCAACAGCAATACCTTTACCGCCTGGGTCGTGCGCCGGGTGCCGCAACTTGACGTGGCGCTGCCGGCGCTGGCGGTGGGAAAGGATTACCTGATCGACGACAGCCATCCGCTGGGGCGTTTCTTCGCTCCGGCGCCCAGCGCCAGCGGCTATCAGCTGTCGCTCTACGGCGTGCTGGGGGTGCTCGCCGCGCGCGACGAGGGGCTGGAGTTCAATCTGCTGGGGCTGGTGTTCGGCGTCGACCCGTTGGATCTCGCCATCAAGTTGCCGGGCATCGGCCGTCTCACCGTGCCGCCCTCTATCCATTAGGCGTCGTTATAGCGCGACATTGGACCATGGTCGCTGCGACACCCCGCCACACTACGCCCAGGTGGCTGTTTTCAGGCGCTATAGGCGCTTGTCCTGGCCTTGATGGACGATGTGCGACATTGCGCCGCTATAGCTTCTTTCCTGCTCGCCGTTATCATTTTGTGATGGTCAGGGTGAATCGAGCCGATTGCCTCTGACTAAATAGCCCGTGGTGCGACGCGCTGGTGTGACGTTTGCGCCCCGGGCCAACAAAAGAACGGCGAGCCGTCCGGCGCAGCAGGGTTAACAACCGGCGGCTCGCAAGCCTGTAAGGAGTCATTCATGGAACTGGACCCGGTTGTGCTGTCGCGGCTGCAATTCGCGTTCGTTGTCTCTTTCCATGCCATCTTTCCGGTCTTCACCATTGGCCTGGCCTCCTACGTGGCGGTGCTGCAGGGGCTATACGTGACGACCGGCAACAGGACATGGGATCTGCTCGGTTATTTCTGGACCAAAATATTCGCCGTGGTGTTTGGCATCGGGGTGGTGTCCGGCATCGTGATGGCCTTCCAGTTCGGTACCAACTGGAGCAACTTCATGCACTTCGGCGCCAACTTTATCGGCCCGATGCTGAGCTACGAAGCGCTTACCGCCTTCTTCCTGGAAGCGGGCTTTCTTGGTGTGCTGCTGTTCGGACGCCAAAAGGTGTCGCCACCGGTGCACTTCTTCGCTGCCCTGATGGTCGCCGCCGGCACCTTCATCTCCTCTTTCTGGATTCTCGTCACCAACAGCTTCATGCAGACGCCGGCCGGCGTCGAGGTGGTCAACGGTATGGCGCAGGTCACCTCCTGGAGCGAGGCGATCTTCAACCCCTCCTTCCCCTATCGTTTCAGCCACTTCGCGCTGGCAGCCTTTCTGACCGGTGGTTTCGTGGTGTGCGGCGTCAGCGCCTGGTTTGTGCTGCGCAACCGCGATGTCGAGGTGCACAAGCGGGCGCTGTCGATGAGCCTGTGGCTGTTGCTCTTCATCGCCCCGCTACAGGCGGTAGTGGGCGATATGCACGGCCTCAATACCTTCGAGCACCAGCCCATGAAGGTGGCGGCCATGGAGGGCAACTGGGAGACGCAGGCCGGCGCGCCGATGCTGCTGTTCGCCCTGCCGGATCGCGACCTGCAGGCCAACCGCTTCGAGATCGGTATTCCCGATGGCGCCAGCCTGTTTCTGACCCATGAGGCCGACGGTGTGGTGCCGGGGCTCAAGGAGGTGCCGCGCGATCAACAGCCGCCGGTATGGATCGTCTTCTTCAGCTTTCGCGTGATGGTGGCGATGGGGCTTTTGATGATCTTCTTCGCCGTCGCCGGACTGGTGCTGCGTCGCGGTGGCCGTATCTATACCTCGCGCTGGTTCCTGCGCGGGCTGCAGGGGATGGCGCTGGCCCCCTTCCTCGCCGTGCTGTCGGGCTGGTTCGTCACCGAAACCGGGCGCTCGCCGTGGCTGATCTACCGCGTGATGGACTACGCCGCGGCGATTACGCCGTCGCTGTCGGGCTGGATGGTACTGCTGACGCTGATCGGCTATGTGCTGGTCTATGCGGTGGTCTTCTGCGCCGGCGTCTACTATCTGTTCCTCGTCATTCGCCAGGGGCTGGAAGATCCCGCTGCCGGCAAGTCGGATGAGCACATGGGGCGCCCGGCGCGGCCGCTCTCCGCCACCGACGTATCCTTCGACCACGGCCATAACTGATCGGGAGTCATTACCATGGAAAACATCGATCTATCCCTGATCTGGGCCCTTATCGTGGCGCTCGGCGTGATCATGTACGTGCTGCTGGACGGCTTCGATCTGGGCCTGGGGATCCTCTTTCCCTTCGCACCCGACGAGGACGCCCGCGACGTGATGATGAACTCCATCGCGCCGATCTGGGACGGTAACGAAACCTGGCTGATCCTCGGCGGCGTGGCGCTGATTGCCGCCTTCCCGCTGGTCTATACCATCCTGCTGCCGGCGCTCTATATCGGCGTCTTTCTGATGCTCGCCGGGCTGATCTTTCGCGGCGTCGCCTTCGAGTTCCGCTTCAAGTCGGCAACGCAGCGCGCCAGAAAGCTGTGGGGCTGGTCCTTCTTCGGCGGTTCGCTGGTTGCGTCCTTCGCCCAGGGCTGCGTGGTGGGCTCCTACATTCAGGGCTATCAGACCGCCAACGATGTTTACACCGGCGGTGCCTTCGACTGGCTGACGCCCTTCGCGGTGCTGACCGGTGTCGGTTTGGCGGCGGGCTATGCGCTGCTGGGGGCCACCTGGCTGGTGCTGAAGTCTGAAGGCGCTATCCAGGTCTGGGCACGTTCGCTGGTCAACAAACTGTTGCTCGGCGTGCTGGCGGTTTTCGTGCTGATCGGCATCTGGACGCCGCTGATGAACGACGTCATCGCCGACCGCTGGTTCTCGCAGATCAGGGTGATCTGGCTGCTGCCGCTGGCGGCGCTGCTCTGCGCGCTCGGCGTGTATCACTTCAACCGTCGCCGGCGCGATCTGCTGCCCTTCCTGCTTACCGTGGGGCTTTTTGTCTTCACCTACCTGGGCATGGTGGTCAGCCGCTGGCCGCTGGTGGTGCCGCCGGCCTACTCCTTCCGGGACGCGGCCTCGGCGCCGGGGTCGCAGTTCGTCGTACTGGTGGGCGTGCTGATCATCCTGCCGGTGGTGCTGGGCTACACCGCCTGGAGCTACTGGATATTCCGCGGCAAGGTGCGCGTCGGTGAGGGATACCACTGACAAGCAGCATGACCTGATAGCCTGTCGGACTTAACGCTGATCGGTTGCAAACGCCGGGTGCATCACGCGCCCGGCGTTTTTATGGTGCGCCAGGCATGGCGCGCAGCGCCTTGACGGCGCTGTTCCTGAGGGTGGTGCCTCGGGATGACTCGGGGGTGAGAGTCCCCTACGGACCC
>NZ_KB907869.1 GCF_000382245.1 Kushneria aurantia DSM 21353 | reverse complement strand
GGAAGGAATCGCGACCACCTGCGGCACCTCGTCGGCGCCCATGATCCCGAGCGCCACCGCTTCCTCGAAAATCGCTACCGCAAAGCCGTGCCAGCTTACCGCGCCGGCGGCAGTCAGGTGCCAGCTACCGGCGCGGTCGTCGGCCCAGCCGCTGCGGCGCCAGTCGTGCAGTGCCAGCGCCGTGGTGTCGGCGATGGTGGCCGCCCAGGTAGGCGCACCGATCTGGTCATCGATCACCTTCAGCTGATCGCGCTCGCGCCCGACCCGCAGCATGGTGCGCACGAAGTTGTGGCCATGGGCGGCGTATACCCAGCTGGTGCGCAGCACCATCGCTTTGGCAGCGGCGGCGGCGATCGCCCGCTCACCCTCCAGCTTGGTACGGCCATACACCGAGCGCGGCGCCAGCGGCGCGTCGATGCCGTGCGGCGTCTCGCCGCTGCCCTCGAACACGTAATCGGTCGAGTAGTGCACCAGTGCGGCGCCGCTTTCGGCACAGGCGCCGGCCAGCTCCGCCACCGCGCCGGCGTTGAGGCGGTGCGCCCGGTCGGGCTCCTCTTCGGCGCGGTCCACCGCCGTCCAGGCGGCGGCATTGACCACCACCTTCGGCTTCAGCCGGTGCACCGTCTCGGCCACTGCCCCGGGGTGTGCCAGGTCGCACTCGGCGCGGCCCAGCGCGCGGCCGTGGCCGAAGGGCTGCAGTGCCCGGCTCAGCTCGCGCCCCACCTGGCCGTTGGCGCCCAGAATCAGATAGTCGAGAGGTTCACCGGTTTCCATGCCATTGCTCATTCGAATACCTCGGCATCGGCCAGCAGCGGTGCGGCGCGATCCTTGTCGGAAAGGGCCATCTCAGCGGCCTGCGCCTCGGGCCATACAATGCCGATCTGCGGGTCGTCAAAGCGAATCGAGCGCTCCGAGGCGGGATGATAGAAATCGGTCGCCTTGTAGAGAAAATCGGCCTGCTCGGAGAGCACCAGAAAGGCGTGGCCGAAGCCTTCCGGTACCCACAGCTGGCGGTGGTTGTCGCCGCTAAGCTCGACTCCGGTCCACTGCCCGAAACGGGGCGAGGCGCGGCGCAGATCGACCGCCACGTCGAACACCCGGCCGTGGGTCACCCGCACCAGCTTGCCCTGGGTCTGTTCCAGCTGGTAGTGAATGCCGCGCAGCACGCCACCGCGCGAGCGCGAGTGGTTGTCCTGCACGAACTCGCGCCGACAGCCGGTGGCCGCCTCGAAGGCGCGGCGGTTGAAGCTCTCCATGAAAAAGCCGCGCTCGTCGCCGAACACCTTCGGCGCCAGAATCACGACTTCCGGCAGTTCGGTCTCGATAGCCTGCATATCAGCGTCGCTCCGCCTTGACGGTTTGTTGCAGATACCGGCCGTAGCCGCTCTTGGCCAGCGGCGCGGCGAGCGCCAGCAGCGCCTCGGTATCGATCCAGCCCCGGCGCCAGGCGATCTCTTCCGGGCAGCAGAGCTTGAGCCCCTGGCGATGTTCGAGGGTGGCGACGAAGTGCGAGGCCTCCAGCAGCGAATCGTGGGTGCCGGTATCCAGCCAGGCAAAGCCGCGCCCCATCATCTCGACCTGCAGATCGCCGCGCGCCATATAGAGCCGGTTGATGTCGGTGATCTCCAGCTCGCCGCGGTCGGAGGGTTCGAGATTTTTCGCCATCTCGACCACGTCGCTGTCGTAGAAGTAGAGCCCGGTGACCGCATAGGACGATTTCGGCACCGCCGGTTTCTCTTCCAGCGACGTAGCGCGGCCGTTCTCATCGAAATCGACCACGCCGTAGCGCTCCGGATCGTTAACATGATAGGCGAACACGCTGGCACCGCTTTCCTGCGCCATGGCGCGCTCCAGCAGCGGCTGGAAGTCGTGGCCGTAAAAAACGTTGTCGCCCAGCACCAGGCAGCTCGGCGCGCCGGCGAGGAAATCCTCGGCAATAATGAACGCCTGCGCCAGACCATCAGGCGAGGGCTGCACGGCGTACTCGATGCGAATGCCCCACTGGCGGCCGTCGCCCAGCAGCTCCTCGAAGCGCGGCGTGTCGCGGGGGGTGGAGATAATCAGAATCTCGTCAATGCCCGCCAGCATCAGGGTGGAGAGCGGATAGTAGATCATCGGCTTGTCATACACCGGCAGCAGCTGCTTGGAGGTTGCCAGGGTTACCGGATGCAGCCGGGTGCCGGAGCCGCCGGCCAGAATAATGCCTTTTCGTTTCATATCGGAAGATCCGTCCTTTTGGATGCCTGCTGCCCTTATGGTGTACCGCTGCCCGGCGGCGCCCCATATTGGCGCTCGGTCCATTCGCGGTAGGCGCCGCTGGTCACACCGGCAATCCAGTCGTCGTTGTTTAGATACCAGGCAACCGTTTTGCGCAGGCCGGAGTCGAAGGACTCCTGCGGGCGCCAGCCCAGCTCACGCTCGATCTTTTCCGCGTCGATGGCGTAGCGTCTGTCATGGCCGGGCCGGTCGGTGACGTAGGTGATCAGGTCAGCGTAGCGCGCCACGCCCTCGGGGTGAGTGGGCGCCAACTCCTCCAGCAGCGCGCAGATGCGCTCGACCACCTCGAGATTACGGTGCTCGTTGTGGCCGCCGATGTTATAGGTCTCCCCCACCTCGCCGGCTTCCAGCACGCGCACCAGCGCCCGGGCATGGTCCTCCACATAGAGCCAGTCGCGCACCTGGCCACCGTCGCCATATACCGGCAATGGCCGGCCGGCGCGGGCGTTGAGGATGATCAGCGGGATCAGCTTTTCGGGGAAATGGAAGGGGCCGTAATTATTGGAGCAGTTGGTGACCAGCACCGGCAGCCCATAGGTGCGGTGCCAGGCGCGCACCAGGTGGTCGGAGCCCGCCTTGCTGGCCGAATAGGGCGAGCTGGGCGCATAGGGGGTCTCTTCGGTGAAAAGCCCCTCGGGGCCGTCGAGATCGCCGTAGACCTCATCGGTGGACACATGATGGAAGCGAAACGCCGCGCGGCGCGCGGCGGGCAGCGCCTCGAAGTAGCGCCGCGCCGCCTCCAGCAGCACGCCGGTGCCGACCAGGTTGGTATGAATGAAATCGGCGGGGCCGTGAATCGAGCGGTCCACGTGGCTCTCCGCGGCCAGATGCATGACCGCATCGGGCCGATGGCGCTCGAAAGTCGCATTGAGGCCATCGGCATCGGCGATATCGAGCCGCTCGAAGGCGTAGCGCGGGCTCTCGGCCGACTGACCCAATGAGGCCAGGTTGCCGGCGTAGGTCAGCTTGTCGACGTTGACCACGCTGTGTTCGGTCTCATTGATCAGATAGCGAATGACCGCCGAACCGATAAAGCCGGCACCGCCGGTTACAAGAATTTTCATCGCGGCCTCTATGGTGGAAAGCGGGTCAGTCTAAAACTTCACCATTATCAGTAAAAGCAACAGGCCTTTAAAATCGCCCGCTGCCAATGGTCGCATGATAGAGTTATGCTCCCGGTCGCCGATTCTCAACACCCTGACACCGCTGGTTCAACGCTACCTCATGCAAAATCAGTTTGTTCGCTACGCCCTGATCGGTATTCTCAACACCACCATTCACTGGCTTACCTTTCTGCTGCTTTTTGCACTTTTGGGCAGTCAGTCGCTCGCCAACCTCGCCGGCTACCTGACCGCAGCGACCTTCTCGTTTTTCGCCAACGCCCGCTGGACCTTCAAAAGCGAGGCCACCACACCGCGCTATATAGCCTTCGTGGCTTTCATGGGGGTGCTGAGCTGGGGGTTCGGATGGGCCGCCGACGCCATCAGCCTGCACCCACTACTGACCCTGATCGGCTTCTCGGCACTGAGCCTGGTACTCGGCTTTCTCTTCTCACGTTTTCTGGTATTTCGGAGCCGCGCATGATCGTTACCCTGATCGTTCCCGTCTTTAACGAAGAAGAGAGCGTCGCGCTTTTCCATACTACCGTGCGCGAACAGCTGGATAATCCCGAACAGCAGTTCGAGATTCTGTTCATCGATGACGGCAGCCGGGACCGCACCGCCGAACTCATTGCCGAGCTGGCGCAGCGCGACTCGCTGGTCGGCGCCATTACCTTTTCGCGCAATTTCGGCAAGGAAGCGGCGCTGATCGCCGGCATCGAACACGCCGGCGGCGACGCCGTCATCCCCATGGATGTCGATCTGCAGGACCCCATCGAGGTTATTCCGCAGCTGATCGAGCGCTGGCAGGCGGGCTTCGATGTGGTACTCGCCAAGCGGCGCGACCGCAGCCACGACAGCCACCTCAAGCGGCGCACCGCACTGATGTTCTATCGGCTCAATAACGCCATCAGCAGCACGCCAATAGAAGAGAACGTGGGCGATTTCAGGCTGATGTCACGACAGGTGGTCGAAGCGCTGCGCGCCATGCCGGAGCGGCAACTGTTCATGAAGGGGCTGCTGGGCTGGGTAGGCTTTGAAACCACAGTGGTCGAATACGACCGGCCGCTGCGCGCCGCCGGCAAGAGCAAGTTCAACGGCTGGAAACTGTGGAACCTGGCGCTGGAGGGGATTACCTCGTTTTCCACCGTGCCGCTGCGCATCTGGACCTATCTGGGCGGCAGCGTGGCCGGTTGCGCCTTTCTCTACACCGGCTGGATGGTGCTCGACAAACTGATCAACGGCAACCCGGTGCCCGGCTACCCGTCACTGATGAGCGCCATCCTGTTTCTCGGCGGCATTCAACTGATCGGCATCGGCGTGCTGGGCGAATATATCGGTCGCATCTATATGGAGAGCAAACAAAGGCCGCGCTATATCATCCGTCACAAGGTGAGCGCGCAGACCAATAACGCAGGCCAACAGGCAGATACGCCACCCCCTCAAACAACAGCCGGGGCGGAATAACGCGTCAGCCCGCGCCACCGATGCAGATCAGCGATTCAGCCGTCCTGGCACCCTACCCTACCAGCTCGCGGCCTTCGCTCTGGCCATACTGCAGCCAGTGCTCCACGGGATTGACACCCGCCAGCAGGATATCGGGGTTCTCCTCCAGATATTCAGCGGTATGAAATACATCCGAAGCGTCGCGCCCCTCCTGCCAACCCCACTCAAGATAGTGCTGCCAGCCGCTGGCCAGTTCGTCGCGCTCGACAGCAGCGGCCACATCGGCATTGGCCTCCAGATAGGCCGTTTCGTCAAAGAGAGCATTGGGGTCCCGACCCTCAGCGGCACCATACTGCTGATAGTGCGTCAGTGCATCGATCTTACCCCGCGCCACCGCCTCCGCCACATCAGGATTGGCCGCAAGGTAGAGCGCGCTATCGAAACCGGGCGACTTTTCACTCAGCGACGACGGCACCGCCAGCCGCACGCCATCATCGAAACGCAGCAGCTCGACCCCTTCCAGGGTATCGCTACCGCCCTGCGGAGAAGACACAGTGAGGCGACCATCGTCATCGTGCGTCAGAACCGCCGCCTCGGCGCTACCGGCGAAACGCACGGTATCGACATCGGCCCCGCCGCGAATCAGATCGTCGCCCGGCCCGCTGACCAGCACATCCCGCCCGCTGCTGCCGTCGAGCCTTTCATTGCGCATCAACGCCAGCGCGATGAACTGGGTATCCTGGCTGTCATTGAAGTTGTTGTCGGAGACCAGCACCAGGCTCTGGCGGCCATCCGCCAGTCTCGGCCCCAACGACATGCCTTCGACATTGTCGGGCTGAATACCGTAATCGCCCAGGTCGGCGACCAGCCGTTTGTCGGCCGGACGAACGTTCTGCACGCCCTCGAGGCTGTCGACGCCGTTGATGTCACTGGCGTTGCTCAGGTCGATCTCGTACAAACGAATGGTGTTGCCCACATCGGGAAAGTAGTTGCGCTCCAGCGCCAGCAGGTGCTGATCGTCCAGCGCAATCATCTCGACCAGGCCGAACTGATTGGCTTCGGTGGGATAAACATACTGGTGTTCGACCCGGCCGGTTTGAACGTCGTACTGCAGGATGCGCGAGGAGCTGCCACTTTCGCTGTCACCGGCAGGACCATCCTGCACCAGCGCCTGTTCGGTCGCGCTGAACAACGTGTCGCCGTCCGGCGTCAGGGTCAGGCTCTCCAGTGCCTGGTTGTTGCGAACCCCATAAGTGCCCTCGCCATCGGGAATAAAGGCCTGCGGCAGCTCCAACTGCGAAAGTAGCTGACCATCACGGCCGAAATGACCGATAAAGGGCGCGATGCCCTGGCTGCTGTCACCCTCGGAGCTGACATAGAGGGTGCCGTCTTCCCGCCAGGCGATGCCTTCGGGATCGATCATGCCGGTGTCGAAAAAATCGCCGTCATCGCGGCGCAGGCTGGTAACGTCGGTGAAGTAAACATCGCCGTCATCCAGCCGGCCATCGCCGAGATCCATGCGCAAGCTGTAAAAGCGTGCCGAGGCAAGATCGGAGCGGTCATCGGAGATCGCCAGATAGCCGCCACTGCCGTCTCGTACCAGACCCGAAAGCCCACCCAGCGGCGTACCCTGAAAGCTCAGACCATCGGCCAGCGTCGTCATACCGATAAAGGATGCCGCGCCGATCATTGGCAGGCTATCGGTCTCGGCAGCAGCCTGCTGGACAACACTGCTGGAGGAAAAACGAAGGGTATCGTGACTGCGGGTCGGCATATCGACCATCTCCCTGAGTGAACTGGAAAGCCTATACTCCTTCGGAACAGTGACACCGCTGTGACGACGCCATCACAGTTTTTTGAGACCGCTCCCCTTGATGACGACCTGTGAAGATAGTGTCCATCCCGCCGGGCGCCCCGGAGCAACGACGCTATCCCCCGCCTGCCTTGCTGACCTCGCCGCAGGATTCAGCGCTACGAATCCAGGCGCATCATCGGCTTGTGAGTAATTGAAAGACTTAGAGTGCATTTCAGAACCAGCTTCTGCCGCCGAGAGCAGATTCTGAAACGCACTCTTATCACTACCTCAACCCAGTGCCTTAAAATTCAGCTATTCGCCTTTACTTTTGGGGAGACAACCAGATCAGTACTGAATCACTCGGTAGTTCGTAAAATTTTTTCATCCACTTTTCAATCAGCGGTCTCTCATAAGGCATGGTTTCGGCATACTGATCATCGGGCAATCTATGGAGAAGCAGAACGGGAGTCAACTCCGATGATGTCGCACTCGATAACAGTTGCTGCGCTGACTGAAACTGCCTCTGATTTTCCTGATTGACCGGTTGATTGAGAGCATAGCCTTCATAGGTATTCAGGGTTTGCACCAGGGCCGCACCAACCACTACAAGAAGTGTAATGACTACAAACGACCTGAACCACCTGCGAATGTTGACGGCACTGCTGAAAAAGCGTTGTAGTGTATAACTTGCAGGCACAAACATCAGAAAATAGAAAGGAAGCAACGAGCGTCCTGATACACTTGGCGATACCAGCAGTAGCAGCAGCGATCCCAATGCCGCCATACCGCAGCAGGCCACCGTCAGCGGAATATCACCATGGACCGCACTCCATATCAGCGCTGCTGCCAGCAATATCACAAGCGCCCAGGCTCCCGCTGCGGGCACTGTCAGGCACAAAACCACAAGGCCCAGCACGACTGCCATTGTGATTATGACAACATGACCACGCGATAATCGTCCTTTTAAACAATCCGGCAGCAAGGTGGCCAGCAATATCAGCAATATGGCAAGAAAGGCGTGACTCTCTCCCGCACCTGACAAATATTGCCCCAGTGTCTGAAAATTGTCGCCAAAACCGCTTAAAAGAGAACCTGTCCTGTTGGTAGCGTGGCTACGTGCGAAGTTTCCCGGCGACAGCACTACCGCTATGGCAGCCATGACACTCGGTATGGCATAAATGGCACAGCGCCAGACGCTCACCTGCGACTTACGGCACCACTCGACAACCGCAAATGTCGCCAAAAAAATCAGCGCTGCGATCGCCATCTGTTCCTGAAAAAGCGCCGCAAAGGCTATCAGAAGCGAAGATAGCATATCGGGATATCCGACAACACGCATACGCCAGGCACCCAAAAGTAGTGGCACAATTCCCCAGACATAAGCGATAGAAGCTGAAAACCAGTAAAGTCCGCCGACAGTGACAAATGGAGGGAGAGCGCAAAAGCAGAGTATCGGCCATACAATGGCCGCACGCTGAAGAATTTCGTAATTGAAAACCTTCAGGCTCAGCAGCGGAATCAAAAAAAGAAGAACAATCTGAACGATACGCACAGCATCCAGGCCGATGCGAAAAAGACCGATTTGAATAAAAAAGGCCAATACACGACCTGTCCAATTAAAGTATTCATCGTGTAAAAATGCCAGATACTGCTGCAGTGAAAAATTCTGTCCGGCAAATCCGCGCTGCTCGGTAACATAACTAAGCACCGCATACCCCCAATCATCGTGGTAGGGAAATACCTGCCAATGCTGTACGACAAGGAACAGCGCATAGGCCAGCAATACCAACAGGCCGACCAGCCTGCGGATTTGCGAAGAGTTGACATGGAGACGGATGAGAGCATTCATATAGTATGATTATATTGGGGCTTGTTATCGAAATATGATCGGCCTACTTGTCTATTTCAGACAGACTCCCGAGGGCAGGTTGGCCTTACAACGCTCAATGACGCCAATGCGCCAGCTTCGATTGTTCAGCAACCAGAGTGCTGCCAACTCGGGATCGTGCCATTCCGGTTTTCACGAATTGTCTTCCATCCTGACGTCCTGAAGAGGAAATGCCCTCTCTATTCAGTGCCTACTGATTTGCGTTTGACAGGCGTACGGCACTTGTCACTCCAGTCATTCCATGAAAAATATTCAAATAAAAGGAAGTACCAGATTCTGTCTGAAAAGCACTGAACTCGCCTGATTCTCAGACAAACTCCAATCGGACAAGTCTTATTGGAAAGACTCTAGAGATGCAGACAACAGCATCGCTCACCCACGAGGATGAGACAGGCTCTTATCATAAACACAAATCAGAAGGAGGGCCAATTGCTAGCAGGCCAATTGAGATGAAAACTACAAATCTCCAAAAGAAAAATAAAAAAACTTACAGGAATCCACGTTTTCGAAACATAGCTCTAGAGTTTTCCTGGTGTTTTCATCTTTCCCATGAACCGGGCGGCCCCAATGACGAACAGGATTACAGTGCATTTTAAAACACCGCCATGTGCCAGCAGCCGAGGAGGTTGAAGCAAGAGTCTATCGGGATGGCGATAATAGTAGCGCCCATGGTGCTCTCGACGGCAAAAGCCGGTTCTGAAACAACCTCTTAGCCCCACAATTCACCATCGATGGCACTGATAGTACGACCTTCATCAATGCCCCAGCGCAAATAGTGCTCGAAAGGGTTAACACCGGCTGCCGCGATATCCGGATAGTCCTGAAGATAGGCTTCGGTATCCATCCAGGCCGACGGCAGGCGACTCTCCTGCCATCCCCAGGCACTGTAGTGCTCCCAGCCACTGTTCAACTCACCACGGGAAATGGCGGCATCGACATCCGGGTTCTCGTGGCGATAGAAACGTTCGTCGAACAGGGCATTGGGATCGCGTCCCTCGGCGGCGCCCCACTGTTGATAGTGGGTCAGCGGATCGACGCCCGCCCGCGCCACGTCAGGGTTGACGGCCAGATAGAAGGCCGGATCGAAAAGCGTCTGCTGACTGGCGTGGTGGGTGGGCTCCCGGGTCAATACCACCTGGTCGGCAAAACGCAGCAGTTCGACATTGACGAGCCTGTCGCTACCGAATGCAGCGGATTCAAGCCGAATGACGCCGTTATTCTGTTCGCCGACGACAACCGCTGCAAGCGGCAGGTCGACACGTACCACATCGGTACCGGCGCCACCGTCGATACGAAGGTCGCCGGAACCGACATAAAAACGGTCATTGCCTCCAAGCCCGCTCATGGTGCCGCTGCCGTTATCCGCCAGCAGCAAATCGTCACCGCCACTACCGATCATGTCGATAGCCGTGCCGTCCTCATCGTCCACGGAGCTTCCGGAAAATCCGGCCAACGTATCGTCAATCCAACTCTGGTAATGACTGACCCGCTGCCAGCCCATGACCTCACCGAAGCTGCTGTCGGTTTCATTATTGATATCCAGACGCTCCCCGGCATAGGTAAAGGTGGCGATGTAGCTGGCAACGCCGGCCAGCAGGCCATCGATAAAGGCCGGGCCACCGCTGTCTCCCGGGGCAATGGCTCCCTCGGCATCGCCCAGCCCGGTGTTCTGCACCCCGCCGAGCCTGCCAATGGTGTCATATCGCCAGCTACCATCGTCGAAATCGGCCAGCAGTTGAGAACCGGCGGGAGCCTTCGAAAGGGAAAGATCGCTGTTGAACAGATCGATGCGATTGTGCACCAGGCTGCGTTGATCACCTTCCCCGCGGATGTAGCCACTGGTTCCACTGCCGGTGGCACCGTAACCCACAATGGTAGCGATCCTGGCGAGTTCATCGTTGTCGCGGTAAAGCTCATAGCGGGGAATAAAGAGCGGCGCTTCTTCGTTTAGCCACAGTAGCGCCAGGTCGTGGGAGAAGTTGCCGTCATTGTATCCGCTGTGGATACGCATGCTTTCCACCGACATCCAGAGACGCCCCGCCGTACTATCGAAAGCGACGCGAATCGGGCCATCGCCTTCCACTACATGGGCGGCTGTCAATACCGCCTGGCCGCCGGCCAGCAGCGTACCGCTGCCAACTGCCGTAGCGGTGCTGACCCGCCCTACCCCGTCATACCCATCCCCTGGGCGGGAGACATTGCTGCCGGTGTCGCTGGCAATGGTAGGCATGCGGCGTCTCGCTGGAGGCAGGTTTCAGAATGTCCGACAATACACAGGATATTTCACTACCGTCTTTTTATCGACCTCGGGACGCCATGCTTTAGGCAATGGCCTCACATTCTGCTGGGGAAAACGCTCAGCCACTGCCGCTACCCTCTTCTGCAAGGCGCAGTTGACATCCGTAGTAGGTGCCAATGGCATCCAGATTACCCGTCACCCAACCATCGCGGTTGTTGAACAGGCGATAGGGAATATCCACCTCGATAGGTGCGATCGCCAGCCGCTGCTCGGTGGCATTGCTGCAGACCGCCTGGTTCGCCGGAGACTGGATATAGGCGATACGCTTGTCGAAAATTTCATCGACGCGCTGATAGGTGCCCAGCACCACCCCCTGGGTGAACAGCGCGCCGCAAAGCCCCAACACCAGTAACCAGCGCAGCGATGGCCGATAGTGCCAGGCCAGCCGCGCGCCCTCGATCACGAAAGCAAACATGATGACCCAGGCAAACATGAAGGAGCGGGGCTCGGTATAGGGCGCAGAGGCGACCGAGCCGACCGTCAGCAGGGCAGGTAGCATCAACAGCCAAAAGCGGACATCGCGACGCATCCGCCCGGTACGATGCAGCAGCACCAGCCCGATCAGCGCCATAACGGCAAACAGAAACAGCGGCCAGGCGGTGTCGAAAAAAGTGGCGGTCACCTGCCCGGCACGATCCAGATAGTAGGCCGGCCCGGTGGTGGTAATACCGAAAATCTCGCGATAGTAGTGAATGCGGTGCATTGTTGATGGCACCAGCATCAGCATCGTCCAGCCCGCTAACAGCGCACCCAGTGGCAGCAGCGCACGCCACTGGCGAAAGCGGTCGGGCAGCAGCAACCAGCTGACCAGCATATAGACCACCAGCGCCACCGGTACGTTTTCAAACGACCAGCCGGCCAGAAAGGCAACCACGGCGCCCGCCGTCAGCCGTCTGCCGCTCGACGTCATGTTTCTCAGCCGGCCGGCAGTAGTAAAGGGCAGTATCGTCAGCAGACAGAGCACCATGGGGGTCAGATAGCCAGCGATAATGGTCTTCCAGAAAAACAGCTCAAAACCGGGCCAGAGCAGAAACAACAGGCCCAGCGACCAACCCAGGCGCACCCAAAAGGCATCCCGCGAGGCACTACCGCGGGTGCCGGGGCCGGGCTCGGGTAGCGCCGCCATGACCAGATTGAGGGCCACAAAGGCGCCCAGCGCGAGCAGCCAGAACACCACGCTCGGCATATTCAGCCAGATGATCGCCAGCTGCTCGCCAAAGCGGGCGTTCCAGTCGCTGAACTGCACGCCGATCTTGAACACGATCCAGTCGAAACGCGCCCCCCACTGCCACACCTCAAAAGGCCGGGCAAAGGCGTAATCCTCACCGTTGAGCGGCAGGTGCGCCTGCACCCAGCCCACCGTCGCGAGACAGCACAGTGCCACCAGTCCCAGCAGCAAACGCAGCCGCAGATCGGATACTCCCCTTGACGTCATCGCCCCTCCCTGCCCCGTATAAAGTTCGCCAACAGCTGCCCCCACCCGGGCCACAGCACCCACGCCGCCACCCAGTCAGCGGACCATTGGCGTATCAGGGCTGGCTTGACCCGGCAAACGGATCAGTGCTTTTCGGCCGAAGCCGGCAACTCACGTTCGAGCAGATGGGAGTAGGTCATACGCGCTGCCTGGGCGATCGCCTGCTGACGCTTGAGGCGGGCGATCTCCTCGTCGCAGGCGCGCAGGTTGGTCAACTGATCGCGCGCCGCTTCGCTGAGCTCGCTCCATACGTAGGGTTTGCCATTGATGGTGACGGTATTGTCCTGCTGTGCCATGGGATATTGTCCTTTCGCTGTCATAAAAGCGGGTAGTCTAGCCGTCATGACGACACCTTCATAGCGCCATCCAGTGGCGGTTCAGCTATCGAAATCGAAGGTCAGGTCGTCGTCGCCCTCGTTCATCAGCGACTCGACATCCGCCACCGCGCTCTGCTGCTGTTCGCCGAGCTTTTTCTGCAGCGCCACCAGCCTTGAGAGCCCCGGCAGGCGGTGCTGGGAAAAGAGCTGGGCATAGGCGATAGAGAGCGCACCGCCGTCCGCCAGCTGGCTCAGCTTCTCGCCCGGCAGGGCGCGCAGCGCCGCCTCGTCGAGCCTGTAAAGTCCCTCGACCGCCTGCCGCTGGCCCTCCTCGCCATCCAGGCTGATTTCCCAGGGCACGATCAGCTCCGCCTCGGCGAGCCGCGTCACCGCGCGGCGAGTGGTGCGGCGGCGCTGATCAAGCTGCTGCAGAAAATTCATTACCTGATACGTCGAGCCGTTGAGTTCACCCTCCGGGGTAAAAAAGCGCTGCCCGCCCTCGGCGTGCTCGAGCAGCAGGCCGCTCTCCTCGTCGAAGCAGAGCGCCTTCTTTGCACTCCTCTCGACCGGCAGCAGGGCGAAAGGATAGCTGCGCAGGGCGGCAGGAATATAGCCCCCCAGCCAGCGGCCATCGGGGTGAACGAAGAGGTTATGGCGGGCATCGAGAGAGAGCAGCGATACCAGCCGCCACTCCCCGCCCTCCGGCAGGAAGGCGAGCGGCAGGGTGGGCAATGCGTGTGGCATCTCCTCGGCCACCAGCTCGGCCAGTGGCCGCTCAGCGGCGAAAGTGTAATCCGGGTTTGCCAGCCAGCCGTGCTCGGCATGGCGCAGTGAACTGAGTGCGATATAGCGGGGCATGGGGGTTCAAACCGATAAGCGCAGTGATGGGGTCATTGTGCAGAAGATAAAAATGAAAAACCCCCCGCCTTGGGCGGGGGGTTCTGTCGAGCCAGGCTCATTACCTAAACACGGAGATCAGGCAAAATTGGTGGCATCGAAATTCTGATCAACACCGAAGTCAATCGTGCCGATCAGTTGAGCAGATGCGAAATCTGTCGACTCCGCGTTGGACGTCAGATGGAACGCCTTGTGCTCGCCGGCAGTGCCGCCGCTCTCAACCAGCAGGATGTAGTTGGTAGCATTGCTGCCCGCATCACCCGAGACTGCAGAGAAACCAGAGAAGGTTCCGGAATCACTGTTAAGCGCTTGCAGCAGATTGCTGGCGTTCAGGTCAGCAAAGCTGATGGCATTGTCACCAGAACCAGTGGAGGTGAAGTTGTTGACCAGTGCAATCTGATCATCGTTCAGGGCGCCAGCAGTGGTGGTCAGACCGCTCGAGCTGCCACCGAGATAGCTGGTGAAGTCGAGAATGTCGCCATCGTTTGCATCGGCACCGTTACCCACAACCTCACCGTCAGTGAAGTTCACAATGGTGTTGAAACCATTGTTGTAGTCGGTGAATGCCACAGTATCGTTGCTGTTCGCGCCAGTGCCGAGCACGATCTCATCAGTGCCGGTGCCGACATTGATGGTATTGTCGCTCTCGACGGTACTGTCAGCGCCAGTGACATCAGTATCAGTACCACCAACAGTGTCCTGACCAAACTGGGTTTCGTAGACGCCGTCAGAGTTATCGTCTTCAGTACCGTTATTGCTCAGGAGATCGGGGAAGGAAATCGTACCTTCACCGTCGGAATTCTGACCGCTGAAGCTGATATTCAGATCGCTCAGTTCCATACCACCGTCGATGCGGGAATTAACGATCAACGAGTTGCCGTTGCCGTCCTGCGCCTGCAGCAGCTCTTTCAGAACATCGTTACCATTGATGGCCGACTTGATCGCCTGATTGATTTGCAGTGCAGTAATGCTGGCTTCACCGTCGCCGTTGACGCTTCCGCTGGCAATGTTGATGTTGGTAACGGCTTCAAAGCCCTGGAAGTTCACCCGAACGGCCATGGTGGCAGCACCGGTCAGGCCGCTGATAGTGAAGCTCTGTGCAGTGCCGTTGGCGCCGTTGGACAGGTCAACATCGCTGTTGGACTCGAGATCATTGATGTTCTGAGTCGCATTGTTGAAGACGAACTGGGCACGACCGCTGTTAGTGCCGACTCCAGCCTGATCACCGCTGTTATCGGCCAGCACCAGGTCGTCACCGGAACCTGTGGTGATGGTGGCGTTGCCTGCACCTTCACTCCAGACGCGGTCGTTACCGGCGCCGGTGTCGATGGTGATGTTGTCATTGAGCTGCTGGTTAACCAGCTGAGCCGAGGTAGTGATGCCATTGCTGAGATGCACAACGTCAGCGCCGGCACCGGTGCTGATTTCCAGCTCGAAGTCGGACTGGGCCAGCACGCTGCCATCGACACCCATGTTGAGCACGTCGTCACCGCCGGTCAGGTCGTAGTTGTACACCACGTTGTCCTGTGCCGGATTGCCGTTGACGTCGGTCAGGTTGAGGTCGCGGTCGATTACGCGGTTATCGATCGCAGCATTGATCGCCGAGGAGGCGCTGCTGCCGGTGATACCGGTCAGGTCGAGGTCCTGAACGTTAGTCAGGCCCTGAGCGCCGCCAGTCGTATCGGCTACCAGTGGGCTAACCCAGTCGGCGGTCTGGGCATTTTGCGTGAAGTACTCACCCAGGTTGTTGCTGTGGCCCCAGCTCTGGCTCTGCTGGCCGACGCGGAAGTAGCCACTGCCACTGACCTCAACAACCTTGAGGTGGTCGAAGCCCGAGTTGTTGGCAGTGTCGGTAGAGCTGAGTTCGGTCAGCCAAACGCCACTCTCGGTGGTGACGTTGAACTTCTCGACGCCAACGTTGGAGTTGGACTCACCGGCGATGTTAACGGAGCCGCCCTGGGAGCCGTAGCCGATGTTACTGAGGTCGAGGGTGGTCTGGATCAGACCCTCAACGCCGGTAGTGGTCTGGTCGAAGGCACGAGCGTAGGAGTCGACGCCGCCTTCATCAACGCTGGTGACGTTGGCGCTGAAGCCACCCAGATCGCCTTGACGAGCGCTCAGCACGATGGAGATACCCTGCACATCATCACCGGTGAGGTTATCGGTTTCGCGGTCGTACTGGTTGACGCTGAAGGTGGAGCCGCGGGTAACGCTCAGGCCGGAAAGCTCCGGGTTGGCTTCCTGAAGGTTTTCGATGCCGGTTTCGATGGCTTCCAGCAGGGCGTCGTAGTCACGCGCCTGACCCAGCAGACCGTTGGTGTTGTCGTCGTTGACCTGGTACTCGGTACCGTTATAGGTGAACTCGAAGTAGTTGACCTGGGTGTTGCTGAGTGTCTGCGAGGGATCATCGGCCGGCGCCAGACGGTCGGCGAAACGCAGATCGAGAATGGAGCCGTCACCAATGCCGCCGGTGGGGGTCAGCAGCGGGCTGAGGAAAGTGCCCTGGAAAGTATCACCACCTTCAGTATTCCCATAGTTGAGCTGATTGCTCAGGGTGAAACGGAAGTCGGAGCTGGTCGGATACTGCCCGGTTTCGTCGTACTGCGCCTTGCCGATGTGACTAACAGTGTCGCCCTGAGAAACGTCTGTCAGCACGAGATTACCATCTTCGCCGACGGTAACGGTGCTGCCGCTCTTCTCGGAAGAGTCGAAGTTGACAGTATATTCCGGTGTCGGCACATCGGGACCTTCACCACCGTCGTCTCCACCACTACCGGGAACCGCGGGCGCTGTCAGACCTTCTTCCTGGCCGTACTCGTTATAGTGCTCCAGCGGCGAAAGGCCAGCATCGCGGAAGGCATTGAGGACATCAGCGGCGGTTTCGTAGGGCTCGCCGTTGGCCTGAGTAGCATCCTGGTCCTGCAGTTGAGCCAGTTTCTCCTGCAGGTAGGCGTCGGTGTCGAACTGCGGGCTGGGATTCAGACCTTCAACCGAACCGAACTGCTCATAGTGCTGCTCGGGCGTCAGATTGGCAGCCGAGAAGGCCTCCTCGACGTCCTGAGTGGTCCAGTCGGAGTACTGGGCCGCATCTTCGCCGTTCTGAAGCTGTTCCAGCTTATCCTGAAGGTAGTAACTGGTATTGAAGTTAATCGTTGCCATTATGGCAATCTCCTTGCTTGTGCACTTATTGCATTGGGCGCGACACCCGCCACGCCAGGATCCAGTTGGGTGATTTCCCTGCGCCGCCTCCACCACGACGCTGGTGGAGGACAAATCAGGGCTTTCCCCGCGATCAGCGCCGATCGTTGCGGTAGCGCCTGCGCGCTCTGCCCCGCGGCAATGAAGCGATCAGCACGCCCCCTGAGTGAGACATCAAACTAATTGTTTCAGCACTATCCGGCTAATCAATTTCGTATGGCTGACATCACCTGATCAGGGATGCTAGAGCCTCCACCTTCGCTTTGCAAGCACCGAGACCGTGCCAGACAGTGGAAAGCAAAGAGGGAAAAACCGCTATTTTCAGAGCTTTCGGGGAACCGGCGCGCCAGAAAACGCCGCAACCTTCTCTACCCCATTGATAATACTGGCTTTTAAAAAAAGAACAGTGTTCTTTATATGCGCGCACAAGATCCCCCCCCTTGCCGCAACAACAATTGCCATCCGGAAAAAGGGCGAAAACTGACGCGTTTTCCCCGGTCAATAAAAACGTCGCCCCTGGGCAATTGGCCAGGCGCCCTTATATTGGCCTTCAGTCCAGTCGGGCACGAATTTCGCGATGCAGTCGGCGCGCCAGAGTGCTTTTACGCGCCAGCTGGCGCAAGGCCTGCATCCCCCTGCGGCTGATGTCGGCCGGACGAGGCGGCACCTCTCCCGCTGGCGGGCAGTTGACGGCATAGCGGTAGACGTTGGCCGGCGCGGGCATGCCACTGGGGTCGTCGAGATGAAGGGTGTCGGTGGCGCTGTAGCCGGCCAGCTCGACGGCGCGACCAAGAGCGCGCTCGACGATGTGCCCCAGGGCGCCATCCCGTTGACCCAGCTCCGCCTCGAAGTCCTGCCAGTGAAGCCCTTCAATCAGCCCTGCCACTGCCTGCGGGCGGCACCAGAACATGGAGCCGGCGAAGAAGCCAAGCCGCTCGGGAACGCCCTTGATGTCTCCCAGCGCCATCAGTAGCGCGGCGAGACGCTCGGGGCTCTCCTCGGCAATCCCCCAGAAGCTCTGGTAGTCCAGCCAGTGACCGGCGGGGCCGATCAGTCCCACTTCGGGATGCTGTGCGAAGGCGTCGAGGATGGCGTCGACGCGTGCCGTTGAGCCCAGCAGGCTGTCGAACATCTCTTCACGCCAGATATCGCCGTCACCACGGTGAACGCTTTTCTTGGCATGCACCTTGCAAACATTCTTGTAGCCCAGGGGTAGCAGGCGCCGCATAATTTCGATAAAGGGCGCCACATCGCGCCCGCGATTGGGCAGAGGCAGTAGATAAGCGGCGGGCTGCTCGACACGCAGGCGCGCCAGCGTCTCATCTTCAACCTGTTCAGGCAGCGAGATATAGAGGTCAAAACCAGCCTCCAGATGAGAAAGCGCAGGGGCGATCTCGTCCCATAGTTCGGGATAGTAGAGGTGGAGAATCACAGCGGTATCGTGGCGGCGCTCGGGAGCCAGTTCACTCAGGGCGACGGGCAGGGCGTGCGGCTGCGGAAACTGTGCCAGCACTTCCTGGGTGGCCTGCAGCGAGGCGTAGCCATGGCGGCGATCCGGTTCCAGGTAAGCGCCCTCGGCCCATTCGTTCCAGGCGTTGAGAAAGACAAGGCGGCTGTCGCCGCCAAGGCTGTCCGCGTGCCGGCAGGCGCCGGCCAGCCAGCGTCGGTAGGCGTTGGGGCTGGCGTAGTGAAAAACGTGGCCACGACCGGGCTTGCGCGCTTCGTTATCCCAGCCGGGGAAGAGGCCGCGATAGAGGGTATAGTCGGGGGCAGGACGCGCCAGTTGCGCGCTCACGACTTCACGGTAGTCGAAAACACGGCCGGCGTAGTCGGGGTTGAGGATGTCGAGTTGATCCTCGATCTGCCCGACGTGAAGAGCATGGGGCGGAAACTCCATGGCGGCGTCGAAACCATAGGGGCGCGGGTCGCCGATACCGAAGCTCTGGGCGGCGACCAGATGCAGCTCGCCGATTCCCTGCTCACGGCAGTAACGTCGCCATGTATCGGTCATGGCGGGGGCATCAGGGATGATATCGACGCGATAGACCAGTAGCACTGCCCTGCCGTCGACACGCAGGTAGCGCGGGTCACGCAGCAGCGGAGCAAGGTCCTCGATAAATTCGAGATCGTCCTCGGGGCGATGCAACTGGGCCATGAGAACGTCATTCTCCTGGCCGTCCCAACGGCGCGTCCAGTTTTCGTTGGCCCAGCAGATGCAGAAAGGAAAGTCGATATTACGGTTGGCAACGTAATTGTCGACGGGGGTTTCGAGCAGGCGCTTTCGGCCACTGAACCAGTAGTAGTGAAAGCAGAAGGCCTCGATACCGTGCTGGTGGGCCAGTTCAGCCTGGCGCTCCTGCACGGCGGGCAGACGCAGATCGTAAAAGCCCAACTCGGCAGGCAGTTTGGGCTGTTCGTGGCCGACGAACTGCGGCACCGCCTTGGTGACGTTGGTCCATTCGGTGAAGCCCTTGCCCCACCAGCGGCTGTTCTCTTCGATAGGATGGAACTGCGGCAGATAGAGCGCTATGGCGCGAATACGGGTATCACCGCGCAGGTGATGCTCGCTCAGCTCGGCGAAGGCATTGCTGGTGCAGGAGGCATCGGCAAAGAGCTGCTGAAAGAGGCGGTCGTTGATAGCCGGCTGGCGTTCGGCGTCATCGGACCGGACTGCCGACGACGATGGCAATTCGTGTGGCTCTTGTTGTTGCCCGTTCGGCGCCTGCTGGACGTCGAGGTAGTGCAGCAGGGGGTGATAATGGTCACCGATCAGGTGAGGATAACGACGCAGCCAGTCGGCGCTGTCAAATCGTTCGGAGGCACTGCGCCCCTCGAAACCGCCGTGGCGCAGATAGTGGCTCAGAGGGTCGATACCACGCTGTTCGATATCGACATTGTGCTGACGATACCAATCGGCATCAAAGAGACCGGATGCGGCGATACGGCGCCGGTCTTCTTGCTCCTGCAGCCGCCGCCGGGGCCACAGCAGCAGCTGCTTAAGCAGGCGTTTCAGCAGCCACTGCGGGGAATAGAGATGGCTGTGCAGTAACAGGTAGGCCTGATGCAGCCATTGAGTGTGAGCGATCTGCTCGCCCAGGCTGGCGTTTTCCTCGCACAAGGAGGCCAGCCGTGTTTCGGCGTCCATACGCCGCTGTCTCTCATCTTCAAGGGTGGCCTGCTGCTGTCGATGCTCGCCAAGCGTGTCTTCGAGCTCCCTTTGCTGTCCGGCGATGTGGGCTTCAAGATCACGGCGCTGAGCGCACAGGGCGTCCCGCTCGCTTTCAAGGCCGGCAATACGCTCTTCGGATTCACTACGCTGCCGATACAGCTGGTCTATCTCGCTCTCCTTGCCAAGAAGGTCCTCTCGCGCTCGGCGGCGAGCGTCATGCAGGGCGCTACTGTCATGAATATCGTGCAGCAACAGGGTGCCATCAATCGGCGGCAGCTCAACGTCGCTGGCAAGGGCGATCAGATAGACGGGACGATCGAGCGCTTGCAAGGCGCCGTTTTCAAGGGCGCTGAATGTACTCTCCGAAGAGACCACAAGTGCGGAGCCGTAGATCATGCGCTGGCCAAGAACACGGTAGTGAGCAAAATGATCGCCCAGCAGCGCCTCGAACTGATCGCGATAGAGTTCATGTACATGAAAGGGGTTGCGATAGCCGCTGCGGTCACTGTATTCGCGCTTGTCGGGGCTGGAAATTACCAGCAGGCCGTGGGGTCGCAGCACTCGACGGATTTCCGCCATCATTTCCCGGTGTTGATCGTGGTGTTCGATAGTTTCGAAACTGACCACCACATCAACGCTTGCGTCGGGTATCGGAATGTCGGCGCAGTCGCCCTGGCGGAACTCGAGATTGTCGCGCTGATAGTGTCTCAGCGCGTGCGCCACGCTGTCGGCGTCGATATCCACACCGATGACATGAGCGGCCTGTTCGGCCAGCATGGCACTGCCATAGCCTTCACCGCTGGCGATATCCAGCACTTTTCTACCGGCGACGTGCCGGCAGGCGACAAGATAGCGATGAAGATGCTCGGGCGCCATGTCACCGCTCAGCTCGGGGACAAAGCGCTCGCCGGTGGTCGGCAGGGTATCTGTTTTATTATCGCTCATGCTGGTGTCCTGACCTTCAGACGAATATCGTGAATCGGCAGCCCGACAAGGCCGTGCGTTACGCTGCTGGAGTGGGACGTGAACATCAGCGCATCGTGGATCCAGTGGTGCTGGACGTGCTCATCCTGGGTGCCTTCGGCGATCGCCACGCTGATGCTGTAGTCGCCGCGCGGCAAGGTCGGCATACGAAAGCCGAATATGGCGTCGAGACTATCGCCCGGGCCGCCCCTGGGCGGGGCGTCATGGTAGCTCAGATAGGTGTTGTCACCGAACAGGGTCTGCCCCAGGCGATCCTTGATATAAAAGCCGAGGATAGGGCTTTCAAGGAAGGTGTTGTCCTCGATGCGGGCGACGACTTCAAGGCACACTTCCTCGCCCCCCACCACCCAGGCCAGCGGATGGCCATGGCGATCCGTCAGGCGCACCGATTCGATGGTGGCACCGCCCTTGCCGAAGTGCTCGGCGTCCGGGTCGAAGGAGAAGAGCTGAATGTCGTTGCGCCAGGGGCTGGCGTTGATCAGGTCCTGGCGCATGTCGCGCGGCGCCATGTCTTCATGCGGCGCTTCGCATCGGCTTTCGCCACTTTCGACACGACTGCCAGTACCCTGCTGGGCTTCGAAAAAAGCCTTTAAATACTGGTCGGTAACGGTTTTGGGCTCGTCATCCGCGACAATGCAGCCCTGTTCCAGCCAGATGGCACGCTGACAAAGGCTGAGCACGGCGGAGGTGTCGTGGCTGACGAAGAGTACGGTACCGGTTTTCATGAAGCGGCGCAGAAAACGCATGCACTTCTGCACGAAGAAGGCATCGCCCACCGCCAGAGCTTCATCGATCACCAGAACGTCGGCATCGACGTGGGCGATGACGGCGAAGGCGAGGCGCACGTACATGCCACTGGAGTAGGTCTTGACCGGCTGGTCGATAAAGTCGCCGATATCGGCGAAGGCGAGAATGTCGTCCATGCGAGCGGTCGTCTCCTCACGGGAGAGACCCAGGATGGAGGCATTGAGATAGACGTTCTCGCGACCGGTGAACTCCGGGTCGAAGCCGGCGCCCAATTCCAACAGTGCGGCAACTCGCCCGCTGGTGTGAATTTCACCGCCGCTGGCACTCAAGGTACCGCAGATGATCTGCAGCAGAGTCGACTTGCCCGAGCCGTTACGGCCGATGATACCCACCGTCTCGCCGCGACCGATATCGAAGGAGATATCCTGAAGGGCGCGAAATTCGTGGCCGTAGCGACGCGGTTCGAGTCCCAGCCGGCGCTGTAGGCGCGGCACGATGAACTGCTTGAGCCGTTCGCGCGGTGAGGCGTAGATAAAGTGGCTTTTGGCAACGTGGCGCAGCGAGATGACAGGTTGCCCTTGCTCTGCCGGGGTGAGGTGATCAGAGGACATCGGCAAACCCCTTGCGGGTTTTCTGGAACCATGTAAAGCCCAGCCAGGCAAACAGCCAGGCGGCCAGGGCGTAGAGCAGCAGCCCCCACCAATTGGGCAGTACGCCTTCGATCATGACCAGCCGTGACTGTTCGATAATGAAGGTGAGCGGATTCAGGGTCATGATGACCCTGAACTCCGGCGGCAGTGCCGAGGCCGGATAGAAGATCGGCGAGAGGAACAGCAGCATGGTGGTAATCAGCCCCATGGTCTGGCCGATGTCGCGCAGGAAAACGCCCAGTGAAGCCAGCAGCCAGCCCGCACCCAGCGTCACCAGCAGCAGCGGTGCCAGCACCAGCGGAAACAGCAGCGCGGTAAACGGCACGTAACCCAGAATCAGAAACTCGGCTGCCACCAGCACGGCCAGACTGGTGGCAGCATGAAACAGGGCACTGCCCAGCGTTACCAGAGGGAGCACCTGCAGTGGAAAGATTACTTTCTTGACGTAGTTCTGGTTGGCAAGCACCAGTCCGGGAGCACGGTTGAGCATTTCGGCCAGTACGCCGTGAACGATGATGCCGACGAACAGGTTAACGGCAAAGGCGGCGTGCTGGGCATCGCCGCCGGTGCCCCAGCGCGCGCGAAACACCACGGTAAATACGAAGGTGTAGACCCCCAGCATGATGAGCGGGTTGAGCATCGACCAGGCAAGCCCGAGCACCGAGCCGCGATAACGCGAGGTGATATCACGACGCACCATGCGCTGAATCAGGTCGCGCGAGCGCCATAGCTCCATCGCACCGGAGGGGGCCGCTGCTCGCAAAGTGTGGTTATCCATACTGCCTCATGTGCCGATATCGATGGCGTCTTTTAGAGTATGGGGCCATCGGAGTTAAAGCGGGCTGAGATACTACAGTACCTCATGTTTTGTTGAAAACTGCGGCGATCAGCATGGCGAGCTGGCCGGTCAGGGTCTGACGGTAAACACCCGAGGCGTGCAGGGAGGCCAGCCTTCGAAAACCATGGCGACGACGTGAAGAGAGATAGGCTTCGAACCTCTGGCGGCTGTCCACCGTGAGATCGCTCTGTAGCAGGGAGAGTGCCTTTAGATTGCGCTCGATCTGCAGGTAGTGCCCGCCGCGCCAGAGACGACACAGACGGCGTGGGAGCGTGCCGGGCCCCAGCCGCATGCCGATGGCATTGCCGGCGTGCTGACGATAGAACAGGCCGGGCTGATCACTGAAATACACAAAGCCACCACAGCCGGTAACCACAAGATAGATCCACCAATCGTGTAGCGGTATATCCTGCCGGGCACCATGACGGGCGGCGAACTGGCGCGCGCAGTGATTGAAAACCATGGTATTGCCGCTGGCGATGTTCTGCACCAGGGCGTTAGCGAAGCCCGGTGGGCGACGCAGGCTGGCGGAAATTCCGGTTTCGATACCCTGCTGGTTCACCAGCCGGGTTCGGGAACAGTAGAGCGCCGGGGTTTCGGCATCCCGTCGGGCAAGGCATTCAATAGCATCTTCGAGCTTACCGGGAAGCCAGATGTCGTCCTGGTCGGCGAAGGCGTAGTAGTCCGCCCGGATGCCGCCGTTGCAGAGCAGGGACATGAAGTTGCGGGCGAACCCCTCGCGGGGGCCATCAAAGCATTTGAGCCGCTGCTCCCCCCAGCGCTGACGGTAGTGCGCCAATATCTCTCTGGTACCATCCTGCGAGCCGTCGTCGGAGACCCACAGGGTCCAGCGTTCAAGGGATTGCGCCTCGATGGAATCGAGCTGGGCGGCGAGATAATCGGCCCCCTGATAGGTGGCCATCAGAATGGCAACATGGCTGCTGTCGCCTTCGGACCGGTGCGGTGTGGTCATGCTGCCGCTGGGGAGTGGCTCATCCTTCATGAAAAAACACTAACGCTGGCAACTACTGTAATGGAAGTAAAAAGTAAACCACACACCGATATGAAAAGCTCTTTCGCAGCCAAATTCGCCGGACGCACCGGGGTATGTATTCCCAGCTGTAACGCGGGCACCCTATGGCGGCAACGACTGACCGAAGTAGTGAGCGCTGCCGCAGGCTTTCGCCTGCTGGTGATCGACTCCGACTCCGATGACGATACCGCCCGCACTGCCCGCGAAGCGGGCTGCGAGGTAATCGTCATTGCCCGCCACGAATTCAATCACGGCGCAACGCGCAACCGGGCGCTGGAGGTGCTGAGCGACTGCGAGGTGGTGATCTTCATGACGCAGGACGCCCTGCCCGCCGAGCCACAGGCGCTCGCCCGACTGATCGAGGCGTTCGACGACCCCGATCTGGCTGCCGCCTACGGCCGTCAGTTGCCGCACACCGATGCCACCCCGGTGGCCGCCCATGCGCGCTGTTTCAACTATCCGCAGCGCTCCCATCGAGTCAGCCCGGAGCAGATGCGCGGGCTGGGTATCAAGGCCGCCTTTCTGTCCAACTCCTTTACGGCCTATCGACGCCGGGCGCTTGTCGAGGCCGGCGGTTTTCCCGATAACGCTATTCTCGGCGAGGACATGGTGGCCGGGGCAAGGCTGCTGCGTGCCGGCTGGCAGCTTGCCTACTGCGCCGAGGCTCGCGTCTATCATTCACACAACTATTCACAGGTCGAGGAGTTTCGACGCTATTTCGATATCGGTGTGCTGCACACCCGCGAGCACTGGATTCTGGACATGACCGGCCGCGCCGAGGAAGAAGGCCAGCGCTTTGTGGTATCGGAACTACGCTATTTGCGCCGCCGTCAGCCGGGCGGCATTCCCGCCGCCCTGCTGCGCAACGCGCTCAAGTATCTCGGCTATCGGCTAGGGCGCGCCGAGCGGTGGCTACCGACAAAACTCAAGCGGCATCTTTCCATGCAGCCGGGTTATTGGCAGGCGGGCCGTTAAACTGCAGCGCACGAGTTATCCTCGCGTGTCTCTATCCTCCCCACTTGCTTGTGCATCGCGCATAGGCAGGCCTGCATCGCCTCCATCTGGCGGGCCGACGATGGCACCCACCTGCTGCATCACGGCGAGCATATCGTCGGTGCCCAGTTCGCCAGTGGCAGCGCGCATGTTGAGGCGATCAAGCAGCAGCTGACGAAAAGACTCGACGTACTGAATGCGCTGGGAGTAGAGATCGGCGCGGGCGTTGAGCACGTCCACCAGGTCGCGTAGACCGAGCGCCGCGCCCCTGTCGGCGGCTTCCAGGTAGAGCTCGCCGGAACGGATCGACTGCGCCAGCGCCTGCAAGCGGGTGATGTCGCCACCGATGCTGCGGTGGTACTGGCGCAGCTGTTCAAGCGCGGTGCGGCGGGCGTTGCTGACATCCGCCATGGCAGCGCTCTGCAGCAGGGTGCCCTGCTCCACGCTGGTGCTGGTGCGGCCGCCGGCATAGAGGTTCATGCTGGCCTGAACAGCGGCGCGGGCATCCTCGCTTGCGCGGTAGGGGTCGTTGCTGTTGCGGTCGGAGTACGACAGGTTGAGGTTTACTTCCGGCCAGTAGCCGGCCTGACGCAGCGAGACGTCGGCGCGGGCGACGTCCTGCTGCGCCTCGGCGAGCAGTACGTCGGCGTTGTTGACGATGGAGTCCTCCAGCGTCTCCAGCGGCGGCGGTGTTGCGAAGCCCTCGCCGGGCAGGTCGCGCAGGGCGAAGTTGCTGAAATCCGGCGAGGTGCCGGTCAGCCGCTCCAGGGTGGAGAGGGCGTTGTCGTACTCGTTGCGGGCGGCGGCAATGTCGGCCAGGGTAGTATCGAACTTGGACCGGGCAGCCAACAGATCGATACGATCGCCGATGCCGAGATCGTAGGCGCGCTGCGCCTGAGTCACCTGCAGATCGAGGGACTCGCGCTTGCTCTCCAGCAGATCGACCCGGCGGGAGAGATAGAAGGCACTGAGCCAGGCCTTGGCGGTCTGCAGGGCAAGATCGCGTTCGCCGACCGCGACCTGCAGCTGCGCAGCGTCGCGCTGCTGGTTGGCCTTCTGCACCTGGCGAAAACGCTCCATGGAGAAGAGCGGCTGGGAGAGCGAGATCTGGCTGACGGTGTCGGTGGATTCACCGGCACAGCGACGCTCGAAGTCCTCGCCGCCGACCGGCTCGCCGGTTTCAGGGTTTTCGAGACAGCTGCTCACCTCGCCGGCAGTGTAGATGTTGTCGGTCTGAGTATAGCTACGCTGCACGCTGACATCGACCTTCGGCTTGAGCTGCGACCAGGCCAGCGGCACTTCAAGGCCGCGCGCCTCGGCCTGCAGGCGCTGGCTGGTCAGCGAGGCGTCGTGCTCCAGCGCCAGCGCAAACAGTGCCGGCAACGAGGGCACACGGGCTTCGCCGCTATGGCCTGCACTATTATCGGCACTCAAGCTGATATCCCGAGCACTCTCGTCCAGATCAAGGCTGATCCGGCTGCCGCGGGTGATCGCCGGGAGGTCGTCGCCACGGCGGGTGCTGCCGGCAGGCACTACTCCGGAACCCGGCAGGCCGTCACTCTGCTGCGCCGAGGCCGGGCGCGCCACGTCGCTGCGCTGTACGGCCACGCTGTCAACAAAGCTGGCACTCCAGGCGGGCATGGCGGCCAGCAGCAGTCCGCTGAGCATCAGCCGGCCGGTCCCGCGGGCGATTTTCGTCGATTCTGCCACGCTACCTCCTCAGTCCTGACGCATGGCGCGATTGAGCATGTCGGTCACCGGCTGGGCAAGATACTCGAACAGGGTCTTTTCACCGGTGCGGATCATTATCTCGGCGGGCATACCGGAGAGCAGCTGCATATTGTCGGTCATCTCCTGCCGCCCCTGTTCGGAGACCTGCAGCAGCGCACGGTAGTAGCGGGCGCCGGTATTCTCATCCTGGAAGCTGTCGGCGCTGACGTGGTCGACCACGCCCTCGACCACCGGGGCACGGCGCTGGTTGAAGGCGCTGAAGCGAATCTCGGCGGTCTGGCCGGGGTAGATATTGTCGATATCCTGGGCCGGAATACGCGCCTCGACGATGAAACCCTCGTTGTCGGGCACAATGCTCATGATGGGGTCCCCCCCCTTGATCACGGCGCCCACGGTATGGATATCGAAGCCCACCACGGTACCGGTAACCGGCGCGGTGATTTCGGTGCGACCCACCTGGTCCTGCAGAGCGACGATGCGTTCACGGGAGTCGGATATCTGCGACTGGGCCTGGCGCAGTTGCTCGCCGATCTCCTGCTGGTAGTTCTGGCGCTGGGTTTCGATGCGCGAGTGGTTTTCGCTGATGCGCGATTTGAGCTGAGCGATCTGCGCGCGCGCGTCGGCGTTATCGGATTTGAACGACAGCACCTGGCGCTGCAGCTCGCGGATGCGCTGGTTGTTGCCCAGCCCCTCGCGGAACAGCGACTGATAGTCGTCGATCTCGCCGTTGAGCGAAGCGATGCGCTGCTGATTGATGCCGGTGGTCTGTTGCAGGCCGTCGATCTGTTCATTGAACTGCTGAATCTGGTCATTGAGGGCGCTGATCTCACCCTGCAGTGAGCTGCGCCGGGAAAGAAACAGGCTGCGCTGGACATCGAGAATCTGGCTCAGGCGCTGGTTATCCTGCGCCATGTTCTGCAGCTCGTCGGGAAAGGTGACGCTGTCGGCACCCTGCTGCTCGGCCAGCAGCCGCGCCTCCTGGGCACTGGCGATGAACCAGTTGGAGCGGGAGATATCGAGCTGTGACTGGGACTGGGTGCCGTCGAGCACCAGCAGCACATCGCCGGCCTCGACGTGGTCGCCATCCGCGACGTTGATCTGCGAGACGATACCCCCTTCGAGATGCTGCACGGTGCGCTTGAAGCTCTCCACCGAGACGGTGCCGCTGGCAACCACCGCCACTGACAGATGAGCCAGCGCCGCCCAGGTACCGAAGCCGCCGAAGGCGACCAGCAAAATGATAATGCCCGCCCATTTGACCCTGCGGTCGCTGGTGGGCAGTTCGGGGTTGCCTTGCTGCTCGCCCTTGCCGCGCTGCACCGCTTTGCCTGGCAGCGGTTGCTGGCCGCCGTGGGCTATCTGACTACTTGACATAACCTTGTACTCCGGGGCTTCGACGCCGCCTGGCGATGAAGCCCGATCGATCCTGCGGGAGGTGTGCTGGATTAACCGTTGCCGTTGCTGCCCAACGCCGCCTTGCGGCTGTGCTCGGCGAGCGAGGCGGGGCGCTTGTCGGGCTGGCGCTGACGAGCGAAGCGGCTGAGCACTTCATCACGCGGGCCGAACATGCTGACCTCGCCATCCTTGAGCACCAGCAGCTTGTCCATGCCGGAGAGCACACTGTTGCGGTGAGAGATCACGAAGAGGGTGACGCCCTGCGCCTTGAGGGCCTCGATCGCCCGTGCCAGTGCCTTTTCACCGCTGTCGTCGAGATTCGAGTTGGGCTCGTCGAGCACTACCAGCCGCGGATTGCCGTAGAGCGCACGGGCCAGCCCGACGCGCTGACGCTGGCCGCCGGAGAGCGCGCCGCTGGAAGCGGAGATAAAGGTATCGTAGCCCTCGGGCTGCTGCAGGACCATTTCATGCACGCCGGCGCGCTTGGCGGCCTCGACCACCTTGTCCGGATCGACTTCGCCGAAGCGGGCGATATTCTCGCTGATGGTGCCGTCGAAGAGCTCGATATCCTGCGGCAGGTAGCCGATATAGGGACCCAGCTCGTGGCGGTTCCACTGCGAAATGTCGGCGCCGTCAAGGCGCACCTTGCCTACCTGAGAGGGCCAGATGCCCAGCAGTACGCGGGCGAAGGTCGATTTACCCGAGGCGCTGGGGCCGATGATGCCGATATGCTCGCCCTTTTCGGCCTCGAAGTTGATGCCGCGAATGGTCGACATGCGCGCCCCCGGCGGGCCGGCGGCAATGCTTTCGATGCTGACCCGACCTTCCGGCGCGGGCAGCGACATGCGCTCGCTTTCGGCGGGAATCTCCGTCAGCAGCGCTTCCAGCCGACCGTGGGCGCTGCGCGCGCTGACAAAGCCCTTCCAGGCGCCGATCATCTGGTCGATGGGCGCCAGCGCACGGCCCATCAGGATGGAGCCGGCGATCATCATGCCCGGCGAGACCTCGCCCCGCAGCACCAGCAGCGCACCGAGACCCAGAATCAGCGACTGGAACATCAGCCGCAGCACCTTGGAGACGTTGGAGAGCGTACCGGCGCGATCGCTGGCCCACGACTGCTTGAGCAGGAACTCACGATGGCGCGCCTGCCAGCGACTGCGAATGCCGGGCAGGATGCCCATGGCGTGCAGTACCTCGGCGTTGCGCAGGTTGGAGTTGGCCAGCTCCTGGGCCTTGATATGCTCGTTATTGGCGTCCGCCAGCAGGCCGCGGGTAGCGTATTCGTTGGCGATCGCCAGCGACAGCAGGATCAGGGCGGCGCAGATGGCGAAAACGCCAAACCAGACGTTGAACAGAAACAGCACCCCGATATAGATGGGAATCCAGGGGGCATCGAAGAAGGCAAACAGGCCGTTGCCGGTCATGAACTGACGCAGGCTGGTCAGGTCGTTGAGCGGCTGCGCGGTCTGCCTGCCGGGCGTGAGCAGGCTCTTGCGGAACATGGCGCCGTAGAGGCGATCGCTGACCAGGGTGTCGAGTCGGTTACCCACGCGCACCAGCATCCGTGAGCGGACGATCTCCAGCCCGCCCATGACCAGAAAGAGAAACACCACGATCATGGTCAACATAAAAAGCGTGTCCCCGCTACGCGAGGTGATCACGCGGTCGTAGACCTGCAGCATGTAGAGCGGCGGCACCAGCATCAAAAGATTGATGAACATGCTGAATGCCCCGACAGAGGCGAAAGAGCGCCTGCACGCCTTCAGCGCCTGACCAAGGTCAGTGAGGGGCTGTTGCTGTTTCGAAGCCATGGAGATGCTCATTGGTTGGTAAGAGCGAATTACAGGGCCAATAATTCTACCAGAACCAGGGGGCGATTTTCACTGCTATTCACAGTGTGTCAGGCCCCCTCTCAAGGGCATGACATGGACAGCTAAAAAACGTCCTTGTTACAAAAACCGATCACGACGGTGCGAAAAATCACCCACAGATCGAGCCCCAGCGTCCAGTTTTCGATGTACCACAGATCGCGCTCGACGCGCCCCTGCATCTTCTCCAGCGTATCGGTCTGCCCCCGATAGCCTTTCACTTGCGCCCAGCCGGTAATGCCGGGCTTGACCATGTGGCGCTGCATGTAGGACTCCACCAGCTCCTTGTAGTGGTCGTTGTGCACCAGCGCATGAGGCCGGGGGCCGACGATCGACATGCGCCCCTGCAGGACGTTGAAAAACTGCGGCAGCTCGTCCAGCGAGGTGCGTCGCAGGAAAGCGCCCACCCGGGTAAAGCGCGCGTCCTGTCGGCTGGCCTGAGTGACCTGCCCGGGCGGTTCGTCGTGCATCACCATGGAGCGGAACTTGTAGACCTTGAAGCGCTTGCCGTTGAGACCGGTGCGATACTGCTTGAACAGCACCGGCCCGGGCGATGAGAGCCTGACTGCCAGAGCGATAGCGGCATAGAGCGGCAGGCACAGCAGCATGATCAGCGAGCCCAGAATCAGGTCCTCGGCGCGCTTGACCAGCCGCGCACTACCACTCATGGGGCTGACGCTCAAGTCGATGGCATAGAGCCCCACTATGCGGCTGACCCGGTGGTTGAGCAGCGGCAGATCGGAAAACTCGGGGAAAAAGCGAATCTCGACGGTCTGGTGGCGCAGCGACTGCATCAGCGACTTGACCGTGCCGCCCAGCGCCAGCGGCATGCAGATCCATACCTCGTGCACATGGCGTTCGGCCACGCGGCGGTTGATGGCGGCCATCTCCTCGGCGGTAGGGTCACCGTGCAGGCGGTGCATGCCGCTGATCGAGAAGCCAGCGCTCTGTTCGGCGCGCATGTGGCGGGTAATGCCGCGCAGGGTAATGCCCGGGCCGATCAGAAACACCCGGCGCCGGTTGATGCCGCGCAGGCGCAGCCAGGAGAGCAGCGTCTTGGCCAGAATGCGAGCACTGACGCAGAGAACGAAGGAGAACGCCAGCGTCATGCCGAACCACAGCCGCGAGTAGCGCGGCGCGGCCTGGAAGAAATAGATCAGCGAGGCGGCGGCGATGCCCACTACCAGCCAGACGCAGGTAGTCCTGAAGATGAGGGTCGCCAGCGAGGTGGTGCGCCAGCGCACGTAGCCGCGGCTGGCAATGTTGACCAGCAGTATCAGCAGCACAATGATGATCAGCACCAGCTGATAGCGGTCGTGGGGGACGAAGCTGCCAAAGCGTACCCGGGAGGCCAGCATCCCGGACAGCCAGATCATGACGGCATCGAACAGGGGGCCGAAGTAGTGCAGCGGAAACCGCTCGGTAACCAGCAGGGTTCTGCCTTTCATGATGCGCCGGTAAACATGGGGTAGTGAGTTTGCGCTCCAGTTGCCAATAGCCGAATTAAAGCATCGCCCTCCCCCTGTATACGCCTGCGGCAAGGGGTTCAACAATAGCATCCCGGGGTGCCGGGGCCTTTCGGGCGTTGTAGCACGGGCGCCAAAAACAAAACGGTGGGCCGCCCGCTGGCGTGCCCACCGTTGATCATACCGCTTTTGAAAGCGCTTAACCTGCGCGATAGACCGGCAGGCGCTCGCACACCGCCGCGACCTGCTCTTTCACCTGCGCTTCGGCGGCGCTGCTGTCGCCCTGCTGCATGGCATCGAGAATATCGCTGATCCAGCCGGCCAACTCGCGGCATTCGCTCTCGCCGAAGCCGCGGGTGGTCACCGCCGGGGTGCCGATCCGCAGCCCGGAGGTGACGAAGGGGCTCTGCGGGTCGCCGGGTACGGCGTTCTTGTTGACCGTAATGTGAGCGCGCCCCAGTGCCGCGTCGGCGTCCTTGCCGGTCAGGCCCTGGCTGACCAGCGAGAGCAGAAAGAGGTGGTCCTCGGTGCCGCCGGAGACGACGTGGTAGCCGCGCTCGATGAAGACGCCGGCCATCGCCTGAGCGTTTTTGACGACCTGCTGCTGGTAGCTCTTGAACTCCGGCTCCATGGCCTCCTTGAAGCACACCGCCTTGCCGGCGATGGCATGCATCAGCGGGCCGCCCTGGCCGCCGGGGAATACCGCCGCGTTGAGCTTTTTGTACAGATCGGCGTCGCCATGGGCGGAGAGGATCAGGCCGCTGCGTGGGCCGCGCAGGGTCTTGTGGGTGGTGGTGGTCACCACATGGGCATGGGGCAGCGGGCTGGGGTAGACACCGGCCGCGACCAGCCCGGCGATGTGGGCCATGTCGACCAGCAGCCAGGCGCCCACCTCATCGGCAATGCGACGGAAATGCGCCCAGTCGATGATCTGCGAGTAGGCCGAGAAGCCGGCGATGATCATCTTCGGCTGGTGCTCGCGAGCGAGCTTTTCGACTTCGTCGTAGTCGATCATGCCCTGCTCATCGAGGCCATACTGCACGGCGTTGTAGTGCTTGCCGGAGAAGTTGGGTCTGGCGCCGTGGGTCAGGTGGCCGCCGGCGTTGAGGCTCATGCCCAGCACGGTATCGCCCGGCTTGACCAGTGCCTGAAAGACGGCACTGTTGGCCTGCGAGCCGGAGTGCGGCTGAACGTTGGCGTAGTCGCAGCCAAACAGCTCACAGGCGCGGGAGATCGCCAGTTCTTCCACCACGTCAACAAATTCACAGCCACCGTAATAACGCTTGCCGGGGTAACCTTCAGCATACTTGTTGGTCAGCTGCGAGCCCTGGGCGATCAGCACGCGCGGGCTGGTGTAGTTCTCCGAGGCGATCAGCTCGATATGGTCTTCCTGGCGGGTGTTTTCATCCTGCATCGCCTGCCAGAGCTGGTCGTCATAGCCTGCAATCGTCATATCGCGCGTGAACATGAGCCTACCTCGCTGCCGGGGCCACGGTGGAAAAACGCAGCCCAAAGGGTGTGTAAAACTGCTCGCCATGATACACAACGCCGAAATCGCTTTCACTTGAAAGGCGGCCATGACTATCGCGAATACGACACATACCATGTCCTGCTAGACTCGCTTGCGTGGCGCTTCTGCCCCTGGCAGCGGCGGCACTGCACAGCCCTTCGGCCCATCTTTCGGCAGACCGATTCATGACACCCCCGCTCTCCCCCCTTCCCGCCTGGAACTACAGCAACACCACACGCTGGTGCCACCGCATCGGTGTCTTTTCACTGCTGCTTTATATGTTCGCCTGGGTGTTGAGTCTGGATGTATCGCGCTCCTTCGAGCCGCTGCTGATGCTGGTCTACCTGATTGCGCTGGGCAGCCAGCCGGGGCGCCGCTACGCCTTCGCCGACCCGCTGTGGATACTGCTGGGGCTATGGCTGGCCGCGCAGCTGATTACCCTGCCGGCGGCGATAGCGATGTTTCCCGACTGGGCGGAGGGCCAGGTCAACAGCATGCGTGGCTTGACCAAGGTGTTCATGATTCTGCCTATCGCCTGGGTCATGGCGGGCAGCGTGCGCATCGCACTGTGGACGCTGAGCGCGCTGCTGCTGGGCATGGTGATGGGGTCGCTTTTGACCGGCGAGACGCCGACGACGCTGGCGCATTACATTGTCGACGGCCGACGCCCCACCCTGGGCTTTCAGAACTGGCAGCACGCCGGCGTGTGCGCCGGGGTTATGCTGCTTGCTCAGGCCTGTTTCGCGCACCGCTTTCTGCGCGCCAGCGGACAGCACAAGGGCTGGCAGAAGTGGCTGCTGCGCGGCGTTTTCGCGCTGGTAGCGCTGTGGGCGCTGACGGCCTGGATGATTACCATGACGCGCGCCGCCTGGCTGGGTATGGCGGTCGTGGTGGCGCTGGCGCTGGCAGGACTGCTGGTGGCGCTGGCGAGCGGCCGGCTGCGCGACCCGGCCCTGCGGCGACGCCTTTTGTGGGCGCTGCTGCCGAGTCTTGTGGCCGTCATTCTAGTAGCGCTGGTCTACGGTAGTCAGATCGCCGACCGGCTGTTTGCCGAGCAGCATGTGATGGCCGAGGTACTCTCCGGCAACCTGGCGAACGTGCCCTTCTCCAGTATCGGCTTTCGCATCCACGCCTGGCACTACGCCCTGCAGCTTTTTGCCGAGCACCCCTGGTTCGGCTGGGGGCCGAAAAGCCATATCCCGCTGCTTTTGCAGAGCACCAGCCCGATAGAGAACACCACCCTGGGCGCTATTGCGCAACAGTACGGCCTGCGCCACTTCCACAGCAGCTATGTAACGCTGCTCGTCGCCAACGGCCTGGCCGGGGTGATGATCTATCTGGGTGTGATTGCCGTCATCGGCCGCGCCGCCTGGCAGAGCTGGCGGCGTGGCGACATGCCCGGCGACATGATGATCTTTCTGGCACTTTTCTTCGTCTTCTGGGCGGTGGTCAACGGCTTCGAGAGCTATATCGACTATCGCACCGGGGTTTACGTGATCGGCGCCATCGGCGGCATGGCCTACACCTTCAGCATGCGCCGGCGGCTGACCGAGCAGGCCGGCCACGCCGGGTACTGTCATTGAGCAATGCCGAGCAATACGCCATGAGTGCCGGCAAAAAGCATGAAAGGCGCTTTGTCATCTCCATGAGCTTGAGTCGTGAGGAAGCTGGTGATCAGGATCGAAAACAGAGAGCCTGTCCTCGTCGATAAGCTGATCGGTAAAGAGGACAAGGTTAATACCCTCTGGTCGTACCATGGAGGGAAACATTATTCCCCTGGCGCCTGATGCCAGCACCATATCGCCGATAAGCCAGGAAGGAGGTTCAACTCTCTGATTGAACCAGAGTTTTCGCCAATCACAGAAAAGCTCCTGCCACAGCGAATCCCGGCCAGAGGAATAGCCCTGACTGAAATCAACGATTCTGGATATATCCAGCTCGTAGCTCACCATCAAACCCGGCGGCACAAGCGCGGATAACTGCTTGTATTCAGCCAGGGCTGTCGCTTCATCCAGAGCCAGATAGAGCGCTGACACCCCTATCCTGTTGAGGCGTCCACCATGCTCCATGGCGCCTGCACCACTTGTCGGCATAAACGCCCAGCGAGGATCATGAACACGATAGGCCGGTCCCCTGTAGGCGGGCACCTCGATCAACCGACAACTCCGGCCCGAAGCGCTCGAATGTAACGCAGCAGGTCTTCGCTACGGCCTTCACTGACCAGCTGCTCGGCAGTCTGATAGTCGAAAGTGCTGATGGGCTCGTTACGAAACCAGAACAGCGCATCCTGAAAGTTGCCATTGATATCCGTGGCGGCAGCAAGAATGCGGATCGCCTCGCGCAGAAACGCCTGCAGTTTTTCCGCGCTCTCGGCACGCGCGATGGTCGTACGGTGCACATGCGCCCGATTGGCCAGTACCTGTATGTCCATGCTCAGTGCACTGGCGAAGAGCCGTGGATTGATGATCGGCTGGCCACCGGGACGTGCCGCGACCCGCAGGTCCTGGACGAAACGGTCGAAGCTTTCGGGAGCGCGGTAGCTACTCGGCTCCAGGGGGGCGCGGATGGCTTCGGAGGACATGAGAATCACCTCGCAACGCTTATACGTCAAAAATGCAGCATCAATACATCATACTACAACTCTTGATCGCACCGTCATGCTTTTTATCGCCTTCATCTTCAAGGCGACAGGCGCCATGGCCTACACCTTCAGCATGCGCCGGCGGCTGACCGAGCAGGCCGGCCACGCCGGGTACTGTCATTGAGAATGACGCCCGGCCACGCTGCTCACAAAATAATCACCGTCGCCAGCCCCAGAAAGGAGAGAAAGCCCACCACGTCGGTCACGGTGGTAAGGATGACGGAGCCGGATAGCGCCGGGTCGATCCTCAGCCGTTTCAGCACCAGCGGGATCAGCACCCCCGCCAGGTTGGCAACGCTCATGTTGATAAAAATGGCCAGCGTGATCACCAGGGTGATCAGCGCGCTGCCAAACCACAAAAAGGAGATCAGGCCGACCACCAGCGCCCACACCACGCCATTGCTGGTACCGACCCACAGCTCCTTGTTGTACAACCAGCGCTTGTTGTTGCCGGCGATCTGCCCCAGCGCCAGACCGCGAATGACCACCGTCAGGGTCTGGCTACCGGCGATACCGCCCATGCTGGCCACCACCGGCATCAGGATAGCCAGCGCCACGATCTGATCGAGCACCGCTTCGAAGCGGCCGATAACGAAGGCGGCCAGAAAGGCCGTCAGCAGGTTGATACCCAGCCACAGGCCGCGGCTTCTGGCGCTGCGCATGATCGGTGTAAACACCTCCTCCTCGTCGCTGACGCCGGAAAGGTGCTTGAGGGTCATGTCGGCGTCGTCGCGGGTGATCTCCAGCACGTCGGCGGCGTCCAACTGGCCGACCAGCAGGCCGTTGCTGTCGCATACCGGGGCGAAGCGCAGCTCCCGGGAGCGCAACAGCGTGGCGGCGTCGCTGATCTTCATCTGGTCGTTGAGGGTGAAGGGCGCCTCCATGTAATCCTCGACCAGCCCCTTCTGCGGCTGCTTGATCAGATCGATCAGCGTCAGCGTGCCGAGCAGGCGCTTGTCCCGGTCGGTGACCATGATCTGCTCGGAGTCGTCGTCGAGCAGATGATAGATACGGATGTAGCGCTGCACCTCGCCCAGCGACACCCCCTGTTTGACGTTGACCGTGTCCGGGTCCATGTAGCGACCCACCACGTCGTCTTCGTAGGCGTGAAGGATTTCGACCTGAGCGCGTATACCGCCTTCAAGGCTGGCATACACCCTGGCTCGGGTGTCGTCGTCGGCGACCTCGAGAACCTCCGCCACTTCCTGAGCGTCGAGCCCCTGAACGATCGTCTCCACTTCCTGCGCGGAGAGCGCTTCGACGTAGCGCTGACGGATGTCCTCATCAACTTCCGCCAGCACTTCACCGACAACGCCCTCGGCAACGCAGCTCCACAGCTCGTCGACGGATTTCTCCGGGAAGGACTCCAGGGTGCGCGCAATGAGCGAGGCATCGAGCTCGGCAAAGAGCGTCTTCAGGGTAGCGCTGTCGCCCTCGTCGACAAGCTCCTGAATGTACAGCAGCGGGATACCGCTTTCGTTGTTGTCATTTTCCTGCATGGCGTTGTCCCGTTAAGTCGTTCATTTCCAGCGATTACGATGAGCACCGCCTTTCGCCCTTCAGCGTCGCCCTTCAGCATAGTCGACCGGCGGCCATTCGAGCGTCAGCCGTCGCCCAGCAGGCGCAGGCTCTCCATCGGCGCCTGGCGGCGCAGCGGACGTGACAGCAGGTAGCCAATGGCGCCGATCAGCAGTGCGCCGCCCAGCGGCATGATCAGCCACATCAGCAGATGCGGGCGCGGCGGCAGTTCGAGCCACACGCCATACAAAAGCGCCGCCGCGCTCTCTGCCAACAGCGCGCCAAGCAGGCCGCTGGCCGCTCCCAGCAGGGCAAATTCGGCCAGCTGGGTGCGCACCAGGCGACGGTCCCCGGCACCGAATACCCGCAACAGCGCGCCTTCGCGCTCGCGTGCCGGGCGCGAAGCGGTCAACGCCGCGTAGAGCACCGCCACCCCCGCCAGCAGGATAAACAGCAGCACGATCTCCACCGCGCGCGACACCTGGCCGAGCAGGTCGCGCACCTGATTGAGCACGGCGTCGATATCCAGCAGCGATACCGACGGATACTGCTCGATCAGCGGTGTCAGCCGCTGCTGCGGGTTACCCTCGACGTGGAAGGCGGTAATGAAGGTATGGCTGAAGTTCTCCAGCACGCCCGGCGGGAAGATCATGAAGAAGTTGGGCTGAAACGACTCCCAGTCGACCTGGCGCAGACTGGTGATCTCGGCGGTGACCGGTTCACCACCGATATCGAAGGTGAGGCGGTCACCGAGCGACAGTGCGAACTCATCGGCGATGCCCTGCTCTACCGACAGCGGCGGCAGCTCTTCGCCGTCGGCGCTCGGCTGCCAGCGGCCGCTGAACCACTCACCGGTGTTGAGGCGGTTGTTGTCGGGCATCTCGCTGGACCAGGTGAGGTTGATCTCGCGGGTCAGCTCGTCGTCGTCGCGCTCCTCGGGAGGGACGGCGTCGCGAGCGTTGACGCCGTTGATGGCGACCAGCCGACCACGCACGATGGGGTAGAGCGCCGAGCGGCTGTCGGTAATGCCATCCAGCGTGTCGACGAAGCCGTCGCGCTGGGCGGGCTGAATGTTGATAGCGAACTGGTTGGGGGCATCCGCCGGCAGCCGCGTCTGCCAGTCGCTGATGAGGTCGGTGCGTACCAGCGAGATCAGCGCCATCAGCGCGAAGGTGACGGCAAAGGCGATGATCTGGCCGATACTCGAATCGCGCCGCCGTGCCAGCTGGCGCCCGCCCAGCCGCGCGCTGGCGGGCAGCAGTGCGGCCAGTTTCAACAGCAGCGTCAGCAGCAGGCGGGTGACCAGCCACAGCAGCGCCAGCGCCACCAGGCCGCCGACCAGAATACCCATCGACAGCAGCAGATTACCGCTGTAGAGCCACAGCAGGGCGCCGAACATCAGGCTGGCGATCGCCACCACCAGCCAGCCGGCGGCCGGCATCGGCTCCAGCTCGCGGCGCAGCACCTTGAGGGCGCTGACCCGTTTGAGGCGCAAGAGCGTCGGCCCGGCAAAGCCGATCAGCACCGCGACGGCGGTCAGCATGCCGAGCAGCAGCGGCAGCGGCCCGGGCGGCGGCAGCTCCAGCGGCAGGAACTGCACCAGCAGCCGCAGCAGCGCCCACTGGCCGATCAGTCCCAGCACCGCGCCGAGCAGCGCCGCGGCCAGCGCCAGCAGACCCAGCTGCAGGGCAAAAACGCGCGTCAGCACCTGCTGGGTGGCACCGAAACAGCGCATCAGGGCGGCGGTATCCAGGTGGCGCTCGACGTAGCGCCGCGTCGCCATTGCCACCGCAACCCCGGCGAGCAGCACCGCGGCCAGCCCGGAGAGGCTCAGATACTGCTGCGAGCGCTCCAGCGCGCGGCCGATGCGCGGGCTGTCCTCGCGCACGTCGATCACCCGAATGCCCTGATTGCGCCACGACTCCAACCGGTTATCGAGAGAGGCGACGGCGTCGATCGGCCCCGCGGCCAGCAGCTTCCAGCCGACCCGCGAGCCCGGCTGCACCAGCCCGGACTGGCGCAGGTCTTCAAGGTCCATCATGACGCGCGGATTGAAGCTGGAAAAACCGATGCTCTGGTCGGGCTCCCGCAGCAGCCAGCCGGCCACGCGGTAGTCGCGATTGCCCAGCGTAATGGCATCGCCGAGTTCGAGCTGCAGGGCGCTGCCCAGGCGTGGCTGAATCCACACCGTACCGCGTTCGGGCAGTCGGGTCGTGTTCACCGGGCCTTCGCCGAGATCGACCCGCAGTTCGCCGTAGAGCGGGTAGTCGGGCTCCACCCCCTTGAGCGTGGAGAGCTGAAAGCGGCCGCCGGCAGCGGCCATGGTGACCAGCGTCAGCTCCCGTGCGGTCGTCAGCCCGGCCCCCTCGACCGCCTCGATGATGCGCGGATCGAAGGGGTTGCTGTCGCGCAGCACCAGATCGCCGCCCAGCAGTTGACCGGACTGGCGCGTCAGGGCGCTGTCAAGGCGGTCGAGAAAAAAGCCGATCATGGTGGTGGCGGCGACTGCCAGCACCAGGGCGAGAAAGAGCGCGCGCACGTCGGCGGCGCGCAGGTCACGGCGCAGCCCGGAAAAGGCCAGTCGCAGGATGGCGCCGGCGCTGCAACGCGCGCGACTCATGAGGCCTCCGTACGCTGCCGGGCACCCTGCCCCGGTCGCTCGTTCAGCCGGCCGTCATCCAGGCTGAGGACACGATCGCAGCGCTCCGCCAGGGTTAGATCGTGGGTGACCAGTACCAGGGTGGTACCAGCCTCGCGGTTGAGAGCAAACAGCAGCTCGGCGATGTGCTCGCCGGTGTCGCGATCCAGGTTGCCGGTGGGCTCGTCGGCGAACACCAGCTCGGGCTCGGTAACGAAGGCGCGGGCAATGGCGACTCGCTGCTGTTCGCCGCCGGAGAGATGACGCGGCAGGTGATGGGTGCGCTCGCCGAGACCAACCCGTTCAAGCCAGTCCCCGGCGTCGCCGCGCCCGCCGCCCTCGGCAAGCTCCAGCGGCAGCATGACGTTCTCCAGCGCCGTCAGGGTGGGCAGCAGCTGGAAATTCTGAAACACAAAGCCGACCCGACCGGCCCGCAGTCCGGCACGGCCGTCCTCGTCGAGCGGCGCCAGCGGATGGCCAAACAGCTCGAGCTCTCCCGCGGTGATGGTATCCAGACCCGCCAACAGCGACAGCAGGGTGGATTTGCCCGCTCCGGAGCTGCCGACAATGGCAACGCACTCGCCGGCGCTTATACTCAGTTCAAGATCATCGAGTATGGTGAGATCGCGAGCGCCACTGGTGACCGTCTTGTTGAGACGCTGCGCACGCAGCACCGGCGGGGGCTGGCTGTGATCCGCTTCGCCGTGCTGTGTCGTCGTGGCTGAACCCTGAGTTTCTGGAGTCGACATCTTGCGCTACCTGAATGGCCTGAAAGAGAAATTCTGTCTGCGCCGGCTCGCCCGTGGCGCCCTGCTGTTGACGCCACTGCTGGCCTTTACTCTGAGCGCCCCGGCGCGGGCGGATACCATCATGGTGCTGGGCGACAGCCTCAGCGCCGCCTACGGCATCGAGCAGCGCCAGGGCTGGGTCAACCTGCTGCGCGAGCGCCTCGAGACGCAATACCCGGGTGAATACGAGGTGGTCAACGCGAGCATCAGCGGCGATACCTCGGCCGGCGGCCTGGCACGCCTGCCACAGGCGCTCGAGCAGCACTCGCCGGACATCCTGCTGCTCGAGCTGGGCGGCAATGACGGCCTGCGCGGTTTGCCGCCGACGCAGCTGGAATCCAACCTGGCACAAATGATCGAACTCGGCCGTGATGCCGGTGCTCGGGTGGGGCTGCTCGGCATTCGCATCCCGCCCAACTATGGCCCCGCCTACAGCCAGGCCTTTGAAGCGGTATACCCCGCGCTGGCCGAGCGCTTCGACATCCCGCTGGTGACCTTTATCCTCGAGGGCGTGGCCCTCAACGACGACCTGATGCAGAACGACGGCATTCACCCCAATGCGCAGGGCCAGCCGCTGATCCTCGACAACGTCTGGCCGCTGGTCGAGCAGCTACTGCAAGCATCGTCCGAGTCGCGCTCGGGTGCCAGCGACTCTTAAGACATGGCTCATCGCAGGCGGTCCTCCACCCTCCCCGGACCGGATATGAGCGCACCAACCGCCGCCGGCTCACGCCGCGGCGGCACGTTGCACCACCCTCGTTTACACTTGGCGCTGACATTGCCGCTGAGCGGCAAGACAATCAGCCAGTGGTCACGTCATGACAACATGACATGACCTGCAACATCCGGGGTGGAAAAGCCTGCCATGTCATCTCAACCTTCAAGCTCACTGGTATTTGCCTGGCGCCTCGACGGCAAGGGCGGCGGTGAAAAGCTCGACGTCTCGGCGCTCGGGCACGCCTGGCGTGGAAGCGAGGCGCCGATCTGGCTGCATCTCGACTTCAGTCAGACCGATTTCGATTACTTCCTGGCGGATATCGCCGGCCTCGACGAGGATCTGATCGAGGCGCTCACCGAGGAGGATACCCGTCCCAGGGTCGCCAACTTCAGCGGCGGCCGTATCACCACCCTGCGCGGTATCAACCTCAATCCGGGGGCCGACCCGGACGATCTGGTGTCGCTGCGCGTGTGGCTCGGCGCCAACCGGCTGGTCACGCTGCGCCGACGCCGGCTGCAGTCGGTAATGCGGGTCAGCGAGCTGCTGGAAGGTGACGCAGAGGGCCCCGAAAGCGTCAGCCAGGTCTTCGCTGCCATTGCCGATGCCATGGTCGACCGGGTGGGCGAGCGCGCCCATCAGCTCGATGACGCGCTGGGCGAACTTGAAGACCGTCAGATGGATGACAATCGCGACGATATCGACAGCGACGAGCTGACCGAAATCCGCCATCCGCTGATCACCCTGCGCCGCTTCATGGACCCACAGAGTCACTGCCTGGCGAAGCTCGCCGAGGACGACCTGATCGATGAAGCAGCGCGTCTGTGGCTGCGCGAAGCGGCCAACCAGCTGTTTCGCTACGCCGACGATTTTCGCGCCCTGCAGGAGCGCGCCATGATTCTGCAGGAGCAGCTCACCAGCGATCATAACGAGCGTCTCAACGAGCGCATGTATCTACTGGCGATCATTACTGCGGTATTTCTGCCGCTGACCTTTCTGACCGGTCTGCTGGGCATCAACGTGGGCGGCATTCCCGGCGCCGACAGCCCGCTGGGCTTCGCAGTCGTCGTGGGCCTGTCGATGCTGGTGGGCGCGCTGGTGATGGCGGTGCTCAAGAAGTGGCGCTGGTGGTAGCGCCGCGCCGGTCGCCGCCTATGGGGTCTGGCGGTCGAGGTGGCCCAGGTCGCGCTGCGGATCGAGCCGATCGCGCACGCGTCGCTTGAGCTCCTTGATCTCCGGGAAGCCGCCGTCGCGCTTGCGCTCCCAGAGGGCTTCGCTCTCGCCGTCGGCCTCGATGACCACCTCGAAGTGGCCGCCGTGACTCGGCGCCAGCGCTACCTGTTCGAGTGACTCGCCAAAGGTAGAGAGCAGCTCCTGAGCGTACCAGCCGGCGCGCAGCAGCCAGTTGCAGCCGGTACAGTAGTGAATCGTTACTTTCATCGGGGACTCCCGAGGCGATCGCCGCCGAGGCCGTAAACATTGCAGCCAATATGCATACTGCAAAAAGCCACCGTCAGCAGAAAAGGAAAAATTGTACAGCGAGCATTAGGGAAGCGCTGAATAAATCGCCGAACGAGATGAAGGGTAAGGCGCATGGAACGCAGAAGGCGAGACATAACATGGGGTTAGGCGAGTCTTCGAGTACCACGCAACGCAGCGATTCGCTCGTGCAGGCATTTATGCAGTGGTTCCTTGGATTTTTTGATTGAAAAAACCGAACATAGCCGCTTTGCTACTATCAACACTGGCGCGATGAAAGCGATCATCAATATGATGGGCTTTTATGACGCTGGTGCATCAGAACCAGGATAACGGGGACCGGCCGGGGAAGTCCCTGCAGTATCAGGACAGTCTTTATCAAGGAAGTATCGCTCATGCAAACACCGCGAATGATCAGCCCGGAACTGCTGGAACGGGTGGTCAACGCCTCCGGGGATGGCATTGTTGTCGCAGAGCAGGAAGGCAACGAAAATATTCTGATCTATGTCAACCGCGGCTTCGAGGGACTGACCGGCTACAGCGCCGACGAGATTCTCTATCGCGACTGCCGTTTCCTGCAAAACGGCGACAATCAGCAGCCCGGGCTGGATCGCATTCGCGATGCGTTGAAGGACGGACTGCCCTGCCGGGAAGTGATTCGCAATTATCGCAAGGACGGCACGCTGTTCTGGAACGAGCTGTCGATCACCCCGGTACACGATGAAGAGGATCAGCTGCTCTACTTCATCGGCGTGCAGAAAAACGTCACCGCGCTGGTCGAGGCGCAACAGGAGATGGAGCGCCTGCGCGCGCGCGTCGACGAGCTCTCCTGAGCGCTTGCCAAACGCCGGCCCGAGGCGTATATAGCGCTTTTGGACAGCCGAGGGCGCGCGCCATGAGTAGCGAGCTGTATCAGCAGGAAGACGGTGACTTCGAGGCCGTCAACGACGACAGCTGGTCGCCTTCCACGCGCCCACGAAAAGGCGAACCTTGTGCTCGCCGCCGGGTCGAGGCACTGCTCGAGGAGCGCTGTCTGGCCAGGCTATTGAAGGACGACTGGCCGTACGACGACGAAGAGGAGTAGCACGCCTCCCCTGCGTCCAGCGCGGCGACGGTGCGCCGTTCGGCGCTCTTTTCGTCAGCGCCATGCGCGCGTCGAACGCCGACGGGCTGGTCGCCGCCGCCGCTGATCTCTATCATCACAGTCATTCATCATCGTGGCGGACAGCCTCCTTTCATTTCCCCAACGCTATCGACTCTACTGACCTATGGCGCAATACGTATACACCATGAACCGGGTGGGCAAGACCGTTCCACCCAAGCGGGATATCCTCAAGGATATCTCTCTGTCGTTCTTCCCGGGTGCCAAGATCGGCGTGCTGGGCCTCAACGGCGCGGGCAAGTCGTCACTGCTGCGCATCATGGCCGGTGTCGACCAGGACTATCACGGCGAAGCCCGGCCGATGCCGAATCTCAACGTCGGTTATCTGCCCCAGGAGCCGGAGCTCGACGACAGTAAAACGGTGCGTGAAACCGTCGAGGAAGCGGTCTCCGAAATTACCGATGCCCAGGCGAAGCTGGATGCGGTCTACGCCGCCTATGCCGAGCCGGACGCCGACTTCGAAGCGCTGGCCGCCGAGCAGGCGCGCCTTGAAAACATGATCGAGGCGAGCGATGCCCACAACCTCGAGCGCAAGCTCGAGGTGGCCGCCGAGGCGCTGCGCCTGCCGCCCTGGGAGGCGAAGGTCGAACACCTTTCCGGCGGCGAGCGGCGTCGCGTGGCGCTCTGCCGGCTGCTGCTGTCGAGCCCCGACATGCTGCTGCTGGACGAGCCCACCAACCACCTCGACGCCGAGTCGGTCGCCTGGCTGGAACGCTTTCTGACCGAGTTCAGCGGCACCGTGGTGGCGGTGACCCACGACCGCTATTTCCTCGACAACGCCGCCGGCTGGATTCTGGAGCTCGACCGCGGCCAGGGCATTCCCTGGGAGGGCAACTACTCCACCTGGCTGGAAGCCAAGGAAAAGCGCCTGGAGCAGGAGGCCAAACAGGAGGCCTCACGCCAGAAGGCGATCAAGAAGGAGCTGGAGTGGGTGCGCCAGAACCCGAAAGGCCGCCAGTCGAAGAACAAGGCCCGCCTTGAGCGCTTCGATGAGCTGCAGTCCGGCGAGTTCCAGAAGCGCAACGAGACCAACGAGATCTACATTCCGCCCGGTCCGCGGCTGGGCGACAAGGTGATCGAAATGCACAACGTCACCAAACGCTTCGGCGATCGCGTGCTGATCGACGACCTGTCGTTCCAGGTGCCGCCCGGCGCCATCGTCGGTATCGTCGGCGGCAACGGCGCCGGCAAATCAACCCTGTTTCGCATGATTACCGGTCAGGAGCAGCCCGATAGCGGCGAGGTGGTGGTCGGCGAGACGGTCGATATCGCCTACGTCGAGCAGCTGCGCGACGCCATGGAGGATCGCCAGACCGTCTGGGAGGCGGTTTCCGGCGGCCAGGACATGCTCAACATCAACGGCTACGAGGTCTCCTCGCGGGCCTATGTGGGGCGCTTCAACTTCAAGGGCACCGACCAGCAGAAGTATCTCAAGGATCTCTCCGGCGGTGAGCGCGGCCGCCTACAGCTGGCGCAGACACTCCAGCAGGGCGCCAACGTGCTGCTGCTCGACGAGCCCTCCAACGACCTGGATATCGAGACCCTGCGCGCCCTTGAAGAGGCCCTGCTGGCCTTCCCCGGCTGCGCGCTGGTGATCAGCCACGACCGCTGGTTCCTCGACCGCGTGGCGACCCACATCCTCGCCTATGAGGGGGAGTCCCACGTCGAGTTCTTCCAGGGCAACTACAGCGATTACGAGGCGGACTACCACAAGCGCGTCGGCAACGACGCGCCCAAACGCATGAAGTACAAGCGCATCGACGCCTGATCGGGTTCCGATCCGAAGGCGCTACGCTGCCCCCTGTCGCCCTTGCGGCCGGGGGCAGCGTCGTTTCGGGCGTCGTGGACCGCCCGCGATGTCGTGAAAAGCGACGTCAGCGTGCGTTCAGCGCCTGCTGCACCGTTTCAGCGCTGAGTTGTGAACTGCACAGCTGCAGAAATTCATAGGCGAAGGAGCGCAGGAAGTGGCCCCGGCGCAGCGCCAGATAGGTCGTGTTGCGCGGGAAGAGCGTATCGCTGGCGAGCAGTTCGAGGCCGCTGTCGCGGCCCGGCGTATAGGCCAGCGACGCGATCACGCCGATCCCCAGCCCCAGCTCGACGTAGGTCTTGATCACGTCGGCATCAAGCGCTGTGAGCACCACGTCGGGCGTCAGGCCGGCGGCGCTGAAGGCCTGATCGACCCGGGTTCGGCCGGTAAAGCCGTGGTGGTAGGTGACGATGGGGTAGTCGGCGATGTCGGCCAGCGTCAGTGGCGACACCTGCGTCAGCGGATGGCCCTCGGGCACCACTACGGCGTGGTGCCAGTGGTGAAAGGGAAAGCAGACGAAGGGCGAGTCCTCGGCGTTGACGCTTTCGGTGGCGATACCGATATCGACGCTGCCCACCTTGAGAAGCGAGACGATCTCGGCGGGGCTGCACTGGTGCAGCTCCAGATGCACGTTGGGAAAGCGCTGTTTGAAGCGGGTAATAATGCCGGGCAGCGCGTAGCGCGCCTGGGTATGGGTGGTGGCGATGGCCAGCCGCCCCTGGTCCTGATTGGCCAGCTGATGGGCCGAGCGCTTGAGATTCTCGGCATCCAGCAGAATGCGCTCCACCGTTTCGATCAGCACGCCGCCCGCCGGCGTCAGGCCCAGAATACGCTTGCCGCGACGCTCGAACAGCGCAATCCCCAGCTCGTCCTCCAGATCGCGGATATGCTTGCTCGCCCCGGACTGCGAGGTAAACAGCGCGTTGGCGGCTTCGGTCAGATTGAAGTGCTGGCGAACCGTCTCGCGAACGATGCGTAACTGCTGAAAATTCATGATGGCCCCGTTTCCTTATTAACGGGGAATATAAAGAATCGGCCTCTTTATTCTAAATGGACATTTTTCATATCCATATGGCCGGCTGTCCTTGAACGACAACCGACGCCGCGTTCATGCACTGTTTTCCCGCCGATAGAGCGACGCCTCCCCTTCCGGGCGGGTCTTGAAGCGTCGGTGCAGCCACAGATACTGCTCGGGGTGGCGGCGGATCGCCTGCTCGATAAAGGCATTGATGCGGGTAGCGTCCTCGACGTCATTGCCGCCGGGGAAGTTCTCGAAAGCCGGCAGGTACTCAAGCGTATAGGTGCGGTTGTCGGGGTTGCGGTGAAACATGAAGGGCATGACCGGCGCGCCGGTCATGCGGGCGATACGCGAGGTCATTTTGAGACTCGCCGCCTGCACGCCGAAAAAGGGGGCGAAGACACTCGCGTCGCGGCCGAAGTCCTGATCCGGTGAGTACCACACCGTATGCCCCTCGCGGATACGCCTGACCACGCCACGCAGGTCGTGGCGGTCGATGGCGGCGCCGAAAATATGGCGCCGGGCACGGGTCATGAAACGCTCGAAAAGCGGATTATTGTGCGGCCGATAGACCACATCCGCATCGTAATAGAGCGAGTGCAGCGCCCCCCCCAGGTCGAGGGTGGAGAAGTGGATACCGATCACCAGCACCCCCTTGCCCTGCGCCCTGGCGGCGTCCATATGTTCGCCGCCCTTGAGCGTGACGCGATGGCGCAGGTGGCGCGGGTCGCGGCACCAGCCGGTGGCGGTTTCGAGAATGCCGATGCCGTTGGCGTGAAAGGTACGACGCACCAGCCGGGCCAGTTCACGTTCGCCAAGCTCGGGAAAACAGAGCTGCAGGTTGGTGCGAGTGATATGCCGTCGCCGCCGCCCCAGCCGAAAGGCCATTTCGCCGATGGCGGTGCCGATCCACAGCTTGAGACGCCAGGGCAGCCAGGCCCCGGCACGCATCAGCGCTATCGCCAGCCAGGTGGGCCAGTAGCGCGGATGGGCGAAGCTGTCGGGATAGTGATGTCGTTTGCGTTGACGCATCGGTCAGGGTGTCCGGCTCGAATCGTCGCCGCCATGCTCATCATCGTGATGGTGATAGTAGCGGCGCGGCACGCGCGGCAGCACGCCGGTCAGCAACGTATAGGGAATGGTATCGCACCAGCGGGCCACTTCATCGACCGCCAGATGACCGCCGTTCTCGTCACGCCCCCACAGCGTCACTCGCGCGCCAACATCCGCCCCCGGGATGTCGCTCAGATCGACCGTCAGCATATCCATCGAAATGCGTCCAATCAAACCAGTACGCTGGCCGTTGACCAGCACCGGGGTGCCGTCTGGCGCATGGCGATCATAGCCGTCGCCATAGCCGCAGGCGACCACGCCGACCCGAGTGGGACGCTCGGTGACGAAACGAGCACCATAACCCACCGGCTCGCCGACGCCCAGCTCGCGCACCGCGATAACGCGGCTTTCGAGGGTCATGACGGGCCGAAGCCGGGAGGCAAAGCGGTCATGGTCGGGATGGTCACGCTCCAGCGGGTTGGCACCGTAGAGCATGATACCGGGGCGCACCCACTCAGCGTGCGAACGCGGCGCACTCAGAGTAGCGGGAGAATTGGCAAAACAGGCGGGCATATCGAGGTCTACGCGCAGCGCCTCGACCACCGCCATTTGGTGACGCAACTGCGCGTCGTCGGCGGTATCGGCGGTAGCGAAATGGGTCATCAGAGTGCAGCGGCCGACATCCGGATGGGCCATCAACCGCCGGCAGACGCTGCGCGCCTCGTCCGGGAAGAAGCCCAGCCGGTGCATGCCGCTGTCGCACTTGATGAGCACCGGCGGGCGTCGCCCGGGGCGCGCCCGTAGCGCCACCAGCAGCGCCTCGACCTGCCAGTGGCTGTGCAGCACGCACCAGTAGCCGTTATCGACCGCCTCGTCGATCTCGTCGGCCTCGAAAAAACCCTCCAGCAGCACCAGCGGGCAGTCGATACCCGCCGCGCGCAGTTCGCGCCCCTCTTCCAGCGAGGCCAGCGCCATGGCCGGCGCCAGCGGTGCCAATGCGCGAGCACAGGAAACAGCCCCATGGCCATAGGCATTGGCCTTGAGCACCGCCATGGCGCTGGCACCCGGCGCACGCTCGCAGGCCAGTCGATAGTTGTCGCGTAGCGCATCAAGATCGATACGCGCCTGCAGCGGCCTCATGCGAAAACGCCCCGGCTGTCAGTAGCCGCTGTCGTCGTAGAGCGCACCGCCGCCACTCTCGTCGAGACCGGTATCCAGCTCGTCGAGATTATCGACCCCCAGTCCACCACGGGGGGAGTCGAGCTGCTCGGGCGGTGGCAGATCACGACTCGGCACATCGCCGCTTTGCTCCAGCGGGCTCGGCCCGTCCATGCCCAGCTCGGAGAGGGTATCGTCCACCCGGGGATTGACGTTGTCCTGAGCGCTGATATCCAGCGAAACCGCCTGATCGGCGCTCAGATAGTTGTTGAGCACCTCGAGGGTATCGACATCCAGCACCCCCGCCTGCTGGCGCAGGCTGAGCATGTTGAGAACGTAGTTGTAGCGTGCCTCGGCGTAGTTGGCGATGGCGGAGAACAGACTCTGCTGCGCCTGCAACACGTCGACGATGGTACGAGTGCCGGCCTGATAGCCGTTGCGGGTGGCAATCAGTGCACTGCGGCTTGATTCGATAGCACGCTGCTGGGCCTGCACAGTCAGTACGTTATTGACCGACTGGGCGTAGAAGGAGCGCACCTGCTGAATAGCGCTGCGCAGCGCCGAGGTCTGCTGGTACTGGGTCTGCTCAAGCGACCAGGTGCTCTGGCGCACCTGAGCGCTGGTCGAGCCGCCGGTATAGATCGGAATGCTGGCCTCGACGCCGATCTGATTCTCCTCGTTGTGACCGCGCAGCGCGTCACGATTGTTGTCGCTGTAGCTGTAGTTGGCAAAGGCCGATACGGTGGGCAGGTGACCGGCGCGCGAGACATCAAGGCGCGACCGCGCTATCTCGACACCGGCACGAGCGGCCAGTACATCAAGGTTTTGCGTCGAGGCCATATCGACCCAGGCCTGTGGCGCGCTCGGCTCGGGTCGCTCGACGGGCATTGCTTCGGTCAGACCGTCGATGCTTGCGTACTGCTTGCCGGTGAGCTGCTCGAGAGCTTCGAAATTGACCCGCAGGGTACTCTCCTGAGCGATGCGCTGGGCGCGGGTCAGATCAAAGGTGGCCTGCGCCTCGTAAACATCGGTGGCCGCCACGATGCCGACATCGAACTGCTGGCGTACCTGTTCGAGCTGACGCTCAACCGCAAGCTCTTCGGCGCGAAGGGTATCCAGTAGCTCCCTGGCGCGCAGCACCTCGAAGTAGGCCTCGGCAACGTTGTAGAGCAACTGCTGGCGATCAGCGCGCAGGGTGAGTGCCTGCTGGGCCGTCTGGCGCTCGGCGGTTTCGAGCTGATACCAGTTGGTGGCATTGAAAAGCGACTGAGTGGCCTGCAGCTGTACCGATTCGCCAACGTAGTTGTCATCACCGCCGCTCGCGGCAGCGCCGCCCGATGCACCACCGCCCCCGGCGGCACCGGCACTGCTGCTCTGCGACGACATGGTGTCGTAGCGGGTCACCGAGCCGGTGGCACTGATCTGCGGCAGCAGGTCACCACGCTCGATATCCTCGCCGGCCCGGGTGCTCTCGAAACCCGCGCGTGAGGCGGAAAGATCGGCGTTGTAAATCAGTGCATCACGGGCAATCGACATCAGATCCGCGCCCTGGGCCTGACCGGCCAGTGAAACAGCAACCAGCAGTGGCAGTACTCTGAATTTACGCATCGGGGAATTCCCTATGGGGGACCACGGCATCTGTCCCGGGTTCGAACCTTTGATATGTTGCCACCGGCTGCGCCGCGCCGCCGGTTCAGACAGCCGAACAGTATGGCGCACGGGTGTTTTTTAACCTGCCCTTGCGGCAACCGCTCGGCGTCGATGTGGTGGGCGTGAGCTTATCACAGATTGCTTCTTTACATACATCCCTGAATGTTTAGCGCGACCAGGTCTTGCCGCTTATCGCGACACAAAAACAGCGCCCGCAGGCGCTGCTTTTGTCATTGGACGGCACGATCAGCGCCCCGGACTGAATGTTCCGGATCACTCGAAAATGGAGTCGAGCGATAGCCCCTGCTTTTCGAGCATGCGGCGCAGCTTCTTGAGCGCCTCGACCTGAATCTGGCGCACACGCTCGCGGGTCAGGCCGATCTCCTCGCCCACCTGTTCGAGGGTGGCGGCCTCGTGACCGCGCAGGCCGAAGCGGCGCACGACCACTTCCATCTGCTTCTCGCTCAGCTCGCCCAGCCAGTCGTTGACGTGGGCCTTGACGTCGAAGTCAACCAGGTCGGATTCCGGGCCGGCTTCGTTTTCGTCGGCCAGGGTATCCAGCAGCGGCTTGTCGCTCTCGGCGCCAACCGGATAGTCAACGGAGGAGATGCGCTCGTTGAGCCCCATCATCTTCTTGACGGTTTCCACCGGCTTGTCGAGATAGTTGGCGATGTCGTCGGCGGTAGGTTCGTGATCGAGCTTCTGAGTCAGCTCGCGCGAGGCGCGCAGATAAACGTTGAGCTCCTTGACCACGTGAATCGGTAGACGAATGGTGCGGGTCTGGTTCATCAACGCCCGCTCGATGGTCTGACGAATCCACCAGGTGGCATAGGTCGAAAAGCGGAAGCCGCGCTCGGGGTCGAACTTCTCGACGGCACGGATCAGGCCGAGATTGCCCTCTTCGATCAGATCGAGCAGCGTCAGGCCGCGGTTGAGATAACGACGGGCGATTTTGACCACCAGTCGCAGGTTGGATTCGATCATGCGCTGACGACCGGCGGGATCACCCTTGCGGGCGAGACGTCCGAAGTGGACCTCTTCTTCCGGTGTCAGCAGTGGCGAAAAGCCAATTTCGTTGAGATAGATCTGGGTGGCGTCAAGACTCTGGTGATACTGACGTTCTTCACGATTGAGGGCTTTTTCGAAGGCGTCGTCACCACTTTCCTTGTCGCTATCCTCGAGCGAGAGTTCGTTTTCGCTTTCATCGAACTCAACGTCTTCGTGCAATCCCTGTTCAACAACGCTCATGTCGACTTCCCCTTTTCGTCTGAGGCTCCCGCAGACCGCTGTACGGCGCGGGGGCTCATCACACTATACGCTCGCCCGTCACGGTCGAGCATCTCCCTGGTACTCAGCGATCCGGCAGATACTGCAGCGGATCCCGAGGCTGGCCATCCTGGCGTATTTCGAAGTGCAGCTTGACGCTATCAGCGTCGGTCGAGCCCATCGTGGCGATGGTCTCACCCTGTCTGACAACATCGTTTTCCTTGACGTTCAACGTATCATTGTGCGCATAGGCGCTGAGAAATTGATCGTTGTGCTTGAGGATGACGAGGTTGCCGTAGCCGCGAACGCCGTCGCCTGCGTAAACGACGATGCCCGGACCGGCTGCTTTGACAGGTTGACCTTTTTGCCCGGCGATATCAATCCCGGCGGTGATATTTGTCTGGTCGCTGAAATTGCCGACGACCCTGCCCTCGGTAGGCCACTGCCAGTTGATGTTTTCAGCCGGCGTGTAGGTGCGATCGGAGCGGTCATTGGCGCCACCACCGGCCACCGCGGTGCCGCCGGTGTCCTGGCCGCTGCTCTGCCGGCTCGAACTCGAGCCGGGCGCGCCGCCGCCCTGGCTCGTGGCACTGCTGCTGCGAGTAGCGCTGTCGTTGCGGCCAGCGGCACTCTGGTTACCTGAACTCTGGTTACCTGAACTCTGGCCGGCGTTACCGCTCTGGCCGGCGTTGCTGCGGCTCTGATCGGCGCTTTGAGCGCTGCTGCCCGAGGCGCTCCCGCCACTACCGGAAGTGCTGCCACTGCCGCCTCCAGCGGTCGCTGCGCCGGCTGCGACACCCGCCGCTCCTGATGCGCCGCCGGCTCCCTGAGCGGCGCCGCCATCGGCACTGCTGCGGTTGCGCTCGATGGCGCTATTGTCCGGCGCCAGCCAGCTATCGTCACCGCCACTGCTCGCCCCGCTGTCACTGCCGTTCATGGCGATCGCCCGAGTGCCGCTGCCGCCGGTCGTTGCGCCCGAGGCGCCAGCGCCACTGTCGGCAAGCGAGGCATTCTGGCTGATCCGCAGCGCCTGCCCGGGGTCGATATCATAGGGCGGCTGAAGGTTATTGAGCTCGGCGATACGCCGATAGTCGATGCCGGTTTTCCAGCCGATCGAATAAATAGTGTCACCGCGCTGAACGTGATAAATGCCCTCGGCCATCGCGTTCTGGTTGAGCGAGGCCTCCTGCACCGGCGGCGGGCCGCCGCCTTGTGCACACCCTCCCAGTGCTCCCAGCAGCACCAGCGAACCGACCATGCCGAGTCGATAGAGAGATCGCGATGGCAAAAAAGATGTGCTCCACATATCCCTGTCCCTGCTCCTTTGACATTCCGTTTCCAGCAATCCGCTACTTCGACACCCGGCGCGCGCTGTCGCTCCCGTTGGGCGCCTGCGGCCGGTCGCTGCCGCTGCGCTCACCGACCAGTACCACCAGCGCAAAGCCCACCAGCATCAGCGCCAGCGCCCACCACAGCTGGGCCGGCTGGCCGGTGATGGCAGTGAAGGACCCAGGGCTCAGCAGATTGTAACCCAGCGGCACCACCTTACCGTCGCCGGTCATTTCATAGCTTGAAAGCGTCCGCCACGGCCACAGCACCGGCAGCGAGCCGACGATAAAACCAATCAGAAGATACAACGTCGTGGCGTAGTGATGCCTGAATAGCCATGACAACAGCCGCGAGAAGGTGAAAAGCCCGACCAGGCAGCCTAACGCGAACTGCACGAGAATGGCGATATCGAGACCGCGAATCGCCTCGATAATGGTGTCGTACATGCCCATCGTCAGCAGCAGAAAGCTACCCGACACCCCCGGCAGCAGCATGGCGCTGATGGCAATCGCGCCGGCGACGAACAGCATCAGCGAGCCGCCGCCCGAAGGCAGTATAACCGGCAGATAGTGGGCCAGCAGTGCGCCCAGCAGAAGCGGCAGCACAAAGCCGATGCGCAGGCGCTCCACCCGCCGCGACACCACCACCGCCGAAGCCGCCACCAGGCCGAAAAAGAAGGCGTTGAGCAGCAGGGCCTGATGTTCCAGCAGATAGCCGATCAGATGCGCAAGGCTGGCGATACTGACCGCAATACCGCCCAGCAGCGGCAGCAGAAAGGCAAGATTGAGATGCACAGCAAGACCGCGCAGGCCGCCTTCCCGTAGCGCCTTGAGCGCCGAGGGGCCGAAGCGGCGCACGGTCTCGATCAGCTCCCGATAAATACCGGTCACGAAGGCGATAGTGCCGCCGGAAACGCCCGGCACGGCATCCGCCGCACCCATGCCCATGCCCTTGAAAAAGAGCGAGAACGGCCTTTTCACTTATTCTACTCCCGTCTGTAGCGGCACGAAGCATACCGGCTCGAGCCTTTTGATCGAGGGCGCATGGCGGGTACGCACGATGCGCGTCAGCCACTGCTCGCCGTCCGGGTCGCCCAGCGGGGCGATAATCACACCGCCGATTCTGGTCTGATCGATCAGCGCCGGTGGCACCTGCGGTGCCACGGCGGTCAGCATGATGGCGTCGAAGGGCGCCGCCGTCGGCCAGCCCTGGCAGCCGTCGCCGTGTTCGAGATGTACCCATGGCGGACCCAGCAACTCGAGACAGGCGCGCGCTCGCCGCGCCAGGCTGGCACTACGCTCGATGGAGTAGACCCGTGCCACCAGCTCGGCCAGCACCCTTGCCTGATACCCCGAGCCGGTACCGACCTCCAGCACGCTGGCGGGATTATCGGCAATCGCCAGCTCGGTCATGCGCGCGACCATGAAGGGCTGCGAAATGGTCTGCCCACCGCCCAGCGGCAGCGCCGTATCTTCATAGGCGCTATAGCCCAGCGCTTCGTCGATAAAAAGATGACGAGGCACCCGCGCCATGGCCTCGAGCACGCGCTCATTGACGATACCGCGCTGCCTCAGTCTCTCGACCAGCTCCTCACGGCGACGCCGTCGCGACGAGATCATGAGCGCCGCTCGCCACGACTTTTGACGCCGCAGACGGCCCCGTCGATATCCACTGGGCCGCTGTCAGCCATGCCGGTGCGAAGCGGTCAGGGTGTCCAGCCAGCCCTGCACCGCGTCGATGGCGCCAAAACGCGTGAGGTCGGTCTGGAGCGGCGTGATCGACACGAAGCCCGCCTCGATGGCGGCAAAGTCGGTATCACTGCCGGTATCGGCGCTCTCCCCGGAAGCGGCAATCCAGTAGCGCGTCCGCCCGCGCGGGTCGGTCATCCGGTGCGGCTGACTACCCGTGCCGCGCTGGCCCTGGCGGGTAACGCGGAATCCCTGGATCTCTTCCCAGGGCAGATCGGGCACGTTGACGTTGAGCAGGCTGCGTGGCGGCAGCGCCAGCTGCTCCACCGCCCCCAGCAGGGTCGCCGCCACCCGGCCGGCGGTCTCGAAGTGGTGCTGCCCCACCAGCGACATGGCGATCGCCGACAGTCCCAGCGAACGCCCCTCCATGGCCGCCGCCACCGTACCCGAATAGAGCACGTCGTCGCCCAGGTTACCACCGTGATTGATCCCCGAGATGACCATATCGACGCTTTCGTCGAACACGTCGCTGACGCCCAGATAGACGCAGTCCGCCGGCGTGCCGTCGACGCTGTAGAAGCCGTTGTCCATCGGTGTCAGCGACAGCGGCCATGCCAGCGTCAGCGAATTGCTGGCGCCGCTGCGGTCACGATCGGGGGCGATGACGCGCAGCCGCGCCTGACCTTCGAGGGCGTCGTAGAGCGCGCGAAGACCCGGCGCGTGGACGCCGTCATCGTTGGAGAGCAGCAGCTTGCGCATGGACAATCCTTTTGGTGAAGACAGTTCGTAAAAACTCGGCGTAAAAGCAGTATGCATGAAGACATCGAAAGCGACCGGATGTTACAGACCGGGCGCCACGACAAGTTCTCTCAGCACTGCGGTGGCGAAGCTGCCGCGCGGCAACTCGAAGCGCAGCCGCGCGCACTCGCCCTGCGACGCGATGGCGGTATTCGCCAGCGCCACACGCAGCGCACGCCGTGCCGGCCGGGCACCGGCGGCCTCGATGCCGCTCACCAGGCCAGCCTCCTGCTGCGCTATGCGGCGCTCGAGCGCTGCCGCTTCGCCGTCGCTTTCCGGCGATCCAATGCCCCACAGCGGCCCGGTGGGGTGAATATCCAGCGCCGCCAGTCGGCGCCGCAGGTCATCATCCAGCACGCCGGCGGCAAATTGGCTGGCGCTACCGGCAAGGTTGAAGATGTCGCCGTCGAGCCCCCGGCACCAGCTGGCATCGGCAATGCGCTCGGCCAGCAGATTATTGAACACCAGGCTGCGGGCGCTGGAGAGCAGCAGGCCATCGCGGTCACGCTTTTTGCGCCACCCCTGCGCCAGCAGCGCTCGCGCCCGCGCTATATTGCTGCCGCCATGGCCGAAGCGCTGCGGACCGAAGTAGTTGGGCACGCCGCCCTCGCACAGCTGGGCAAAGCGCGCCGCCAGCGAACCGGCCGCCACGGCCTCGCCCCCCTGACCACCAGACTGAAACGGTTGGCGCGATGCACGCCGCGCTTCAATTTGCGCGGATGACGCCGCCACTGCAAAAGCCGCACGCTGTCGTTCTCGATCAGGGCGGCGGGATCGGCCGGCAGGGCGTGCCCGTCGAGCGCCACCGACAGCCACTGTCGGGTAATGGCAGTGTGATCCTTGAGACCGCTGACGCCGATATCCCGCGGCGCCACCTCGAAACAGTGGCTCAGGTGGCGCACCAGTTGGGGCGTGGAGAGTGCGCGTTTCTCGCACTCGAGCCATAGATGTTGGCCCTCGCCTTCGGGCTCGAAAGGCAGCACCTCTTCGACCCGAAAATCCTCCGCCGATTCGCGAAAGCGGCCACCATGGGGCGGCGTCCCCAGCGCGCGCGGCCAGTCGGGCAGTGCCGGTTGTTCGCTCAAGGTCATGAGCCGGCGATCAGCAGGGCGACCGCCTCGGTCGCAATGCCTTCGCCGCGGCCGGTAAAACCGAGTTTCTCGGTAGTGGTGGCCTTGACGTTGACGCAGCCGGCATCGACACCCAGATCGGCGGCGATCGCCTCACGCATGGCGTCAACGTGCGGTGCCATCTTCGGTGCCTGGGCCAGAATGGTGACATCGACGTTGAGCGGCGCCAGACCACGTTCATCGAGCAGCGCCACCACCTGGCGCAGCAGGTCGCGACTGTTGGCACCGCGCCAGCGCTCGTCGCTGTCCGGGAAGTGGCGGCCGATATCGCCCAGCGCTGCCGCCCCCAGCAGGGCGTCGCTGAGGGCATGCAGCACCACATCGCCGTCGGAGTGGGCGACGAAGCCGTGCTCGAAGGGCACGCGCACACCGCCCAGCATCAGATGATCGCCGTCGCCGAAGCGGTGAACATCAAAGCCGTGGCCGATACGCAGCCGGGAGAAGTCGGCGGAACTCATGGGGAAACTCCTTGCAGCGGCGTCTTCGCCTCCCGCTGGGCCCGCAGGATCAGCGCGGCGAGCGCCAGATCTTCCGGATGGGTAATCTTCAGGTTATCGCTACGCCCCTCGACCAGGGTTGGCGCAAGCCCCAGCCGCTCGACGCCGGCGGCCTCGTCGGTCATCGCCACACCCTGTTCACGGGCGCGCTCAAAGGCGGCGCGCAGCACCCCGAGGCGAAACCCCTGCGGCGTCAGGGCGCGCCACAGCCCGTCGCGCGGCACCGTGGCCGCGACCCGGCCGGCGCCGTCGGCGTGCTTCAACGTATCGGTTACCGGGGTTGCCAGCAGCGCCCCCGCCTCGTTCGATGCCACCGCGGCATAAAGGCGGCGCAGATCCTCCACCGTGACGCAGGGGCGGGCCAGATCGTGGACCAGCACCGGCTCGTCGTCGCCAACGCGCTCGCCCAGCCAGCCGACCGCCGCGGCCACCGAGTCGGCGCGCTCGGCGCCGCCATCGATACGGCGCCAGTCGGCGAACGGCACCATGGCGTCGTCGAACCAGCGGTCGTGGGGGTCGAGACAGAGCAGCAGGCGCCCGTGCGGAAAGGCGTCGTGAAGGCGCGCCAGCGTATGCGTCAGCACCGGCCGGCCGTCGAGTTCGAGATACTGTTTGGGGCAGTCGGCGCGCATACGGGTACCGCGACCGGCGGCGGGTACGATCAGCCAGGGGGCGAGGCTCAAGGCGCCTCCCCGCTGCCACCTTCGGCGGCAATCTGATCGATGACGCTTTCGCCGCCCTGGTCGGCGCCCGGGGGCGCCACCTGCGGCGGGTTGTTGCTGGCGCGCTGGCTGGGCACCCAGTAAAACTGCTCTTCGTTGCGCACCATACCAAGATCGTTACGGGCACGCTCTTCGATGGCATCGAGACCGCTTTTGAGATCCACCACCTCGGCCGCCAGACGATCATTGCGTTCGGCGAGCACCTCGTTGCCGGCTGCCAGCTGATCGGCACGCGCCTCGACGCGGCCGTGCTCCAGCAGGCCGCCTTCGCCGATCCAGAGGTGATACTGCAGCGCTGCCACTATCAACAGCAGCGCCAGGGAGAGCCATTTGAGCATCCGGAGTCCGTAGGGTGATCGTTATGGGCGGAGATTATGCCATCCTTGCCGAACGACTTTAATCCGAACCGTTATGCCGCCTCCTCGAGAGGGCTTTTCAGGGCTGACCGTCGATGTTCTGACATGCCCTCTTGTGTCGTACTCGGTGATGAGACTACCAGCGGCGAATCACGCCATCGTGCAGCGGATAGTCCGCCAGCGCCCGGTCGCCGGCGAGGCCGTCATGACGGCGATCGGCGAAAAAGTGCTCGAGCGTCAGGGTAACCGTCGAGAAGGCCAGCGACGCCCAGGGAATCTCCGCCTCGCTGAAAAGCCGCACTTCGAGGCTCTCCGGCCCGGCGGCAAAAGCGGGCTCGCGCTGCGGTGCCAGGCGGGCCAGATAGATCATGTAAACCTGATTGATATGCGGCAGGTCGACCAGGGTGTAGAGCCCACCCACCTCGATCTCGGCACAGGCCTCCTCGCGGGTTTCGCGAATCGCCGCCTCGCGGGTGGTTTCGCCGTTTTCCATGAAACCGGCGGGCAGCGTCCAGTAGCCCTCACGGGGCGTGATCGCGCGGCGACAGAGCAGTACCCGGTCTGCCATGATCGGTAGACTGCCGGCCACGATGCGTGGATTCTGGTAGTGGATCGTGCCGCAGTTGTCGCATAGATAACGGGGGCGGTCATCGTCCATCGGAATGGCAAAACGCACCGGAGCGCCGCAGTGGCTGCAAAAGTTCATGATTCCCTCGATCACCGGCTCTCTGTTGTCGGGGCGGGTTGCCGAATGCACTACGCTACCCTGCCGCCCGCAGCGCTGTCGATTGGTGAATGCTCCGGAGAGGGCTGCCTGTATGACGCCAACGGGCCAATCGATGGCGCGCAAGAGAAACGTCATGCTTGAACAAGCCATCGCCCGACTGCATCGCTACCGGCCGCAGCGGCTGGCCGACCACTACCCGCGCGCCGCGGTACTGATGCCGATCGTCACCCATGACGCCCCCACTCTGCTGCTGACCCGGCGCCACGCCCGGATGCGCTCGCACGCCGGCCAGGTGGCTTTCCCGGGCGGCAAGCGCGACCCCGGCGACGTCACCCTCGAGGCCTGTGCGCTGCGCGAAAGCGGCGAAGAGGTAGGGCTCGCCGCCAACCGGGTGCAGATCATCGGCCGGCTCTCCGAGCGCCTCTCCGCCAATGGCATGGCGGTCACGCCCTTCGTCGGCCTGATCGCACCGCACTCGACGACGCTTGCCAGTCCGAACGAGATCGAGGCGATCTTCGAGGTCGCACTTGCCACCCTGATGAACGACCCGCGCCAGCATACCGATGTTATCCAGCGCGGCGACACGCCGCTCTACGTGCCCAGCTACCGTATCGGCGAGCACTGCCTGTGGGGGCTGTCGGCGATGATGGTGGTAGAACTGCTCGATGTCGCCTTCCACGTCGATATTGGTCTCGACCGCTATCCGGCCGGCTCGCCGCTGCGCCACCCGGGGCGTAAAACACCGCCGCCCCTGTCACGAGGTTGACCGCCATGACCGACCGTTACCCCCCTTCATCGCCACCGAGCGGCGAACTGCAGGCCAACGAACGACCGCAGGCCGCGCGCATCGAAGCGCTGATCGACGACCTGGCTCACCGGGGCTTCAGCTATCAGACCCGCTTTTTCGATGCGTCGCTGATCGATGCGCTGATCGCCGAGCTCGACGCCCTTTACGAAGAGGACGCGCTCAGCGCTGCCGGCATCGGCCGCCTCGGCGAACACCAGCTTGCCACCCGGGTGCGCGGTGACGCCATCCGCTGGCTCGATCGCATCAGCCCGGCGCAGCGGGCCTATCTCGACCTGCTTGACGGGCTGCGCGAAGCAATCAACCGGGCGCTGTTCATCGGCCTGTTCGAATTCGAAGCGCACTTCGCCCGCTATCCACCCGGCGCCTTCTACAAGCGCCACCTCGACAGCTTCCAGGGCCGCGCCAACCGGGTCATCTCCACCGTCACCTATCTCAATCGCCACTGGCCCGTCGACGGCGGCGGCGAAATGGTGCTGTTCGAGCCTGTCGCCGCCGGGCCGGACGGTTTCGATCCCGAGGCGCCGGCGCGCGAGGTCGGCCGGGTGCGCCCCGAAGCAGGCACCTTCGTCTGCTTTCTCTCCGACAGCGTGCCCCATGAGGTACTGCCGACCCGCCTGCCACGCGCCAGCATCGCCGGCTGGTTTCGCCGCAATGCCTCCATGGGCGGCGTTATCGATCCATCGCGCTGAAGCCCTCAGGGCTGATGCTGCGGCGGCTCATCCGGCGCCGACGCCTGCCGGGCGTCGAATTCGGCGTTGTCGATCCAGGCTTCTTCCTCGGCCTGCTCCTTCTCGGCCTCGACGCGCGCTTCGGCGCCCACCACCATCTCCTCGGTCACCTCCAGCTCGGCGCCCACCACCGACTGCACCGGGTGCGCCGCGAAGGGCGCCAGCGGCTGCGGTGCCGGACGCACGCTACGCCGCCAGACGAAAAACAGCGCCAGCGCGGCGGCCGCCGCCGCCAGGGCATAGAACAGGCCGTCGGCGCCCAGCCTGCCGATCACGGCGCTGAGCAGCGGCGCGCTGAGGGTGCAGCCCACCGCATTGATCAGTAAAAGCCCCTGACTGATGCCCACCAGCGCGCCGGGTGGCGCACGGTCGGCGGCATGACTCATCGCCACCGGGTAGAAGGCGAAGGCCCCGCCACCGAACAGAAAGAGACCGGCGCCGAGGGCGATATCGCCCAGCAGCGCGGCCAGCGGCAGCAGCAGGGAGAGCAGCAGCAGCGCGACCCCCAGCGCAATCAGCACGATCTGACGGTCGTGACGGTCGGACCAGCGGCCGATGGGATACTGTAGCGCCATGCCGCCCAGGATCGTCACCGCCATCAACTGCCCGAGGCGCTCGACGCCGAGACCGATCTGCTGCAGATAGAGCGGCAGCAGCGAGAACAGCGCCGCCACCATCACACCGGAACCCAGGGCACCCATCACGCCGGTAGGCGTTACCCGAATGAGCTTCAGCGGCGGCAGCGGCACTGCCTGCTCGATCAGCGGCGACACCCGCGGAATAATCCCCAGCGGTAGCACCGAAAGGGCCGCCAGCATGCCGATCAACACATAGGGGGCGGCATCGAAGGGCTGGGCGAACAGCCCCAGCAGCAGCTGCCCCAGTGCCAGAGCGGCGTACAGCGAGATCATGTAGAAGGCCAGAATGCGTCCGCGCCGTGCCGGATCGCCGCCGGTCAGCAGCCAGCTCTCGATCACCAGGTAGACGCCCACCGTGGCCCAGCCGCCGATCAGGCGCATGACAAACCACCAGCCGGCGTTGAGCCACAGCGCCTGCGCCAGCGCCGCCGCTGCCACCAGCGAGGCAAAGCAGGCGTAGGCGCGAATATGGCCGATACGCAGCAGCAACCGGTCGTTGAGCAGTGCCCCCAGCGCCAGCCCCACATAGTAGGCCGCCGACACCCAGCCGATGGTCGTCACCGAAGCACCCGCCTGGTCCAGGCGCAGCGTTACCAGGGTGGAGAGAAAGCCGTTGCCCAGCGCCAGAATGAAAAGTCCCAGCAGCGGCGGAAAGATCAGCGCCAACAGTTGTCGAGACATGACGTTCAGCTACCTCTGTGAGAATGGCGCATTAAATCGTGGCGCACTATACGCCTGCCCCGGAACAAAATCATTACCCCCCATGAGGCCACCGTTCGACTCGAAACATTCAGCCAGGCGCACTGTCAAAACAGGTATACTCCTTCCGTTATTTCCTTGATTTGCATGTGGATAGCAATGAACCGGCACAACCTGCAGGCGAAGCTGATCGCGCGCCTCTGGCGACTGCTGTCGCGTCGCAGCCCAACCACACTGTGGCGCCTGGCAACCGCTATCGAACCACTTTATGCCCTGCTCGCCGTTCGCGAGCGGCGGGTAACGCGCATGAACCTGCGCCAGGCCTTTCCCGGCATGGAGAAAAAAGCGCGCCGCGCACAGATTCACGCCAGCCTGCGCCACTCCATCGCCACCATGCTGGAGCTGGGGCTGGCATGGAAAGGAGAGCCGGCACGGGTGGAGGCGTCGATCAAGGAGGTGAAGGGTCGCGAACTGCTCGACCGGGCGCGCGAGGAGGGACGTGGCGTGATCGTGCTGGCGCCTCACTTCGGCAACTGGGAGGTGCTCAACTTCTGGCTCTCCAGTCACTTCCCCTTTACCGCCATGTACGCGCCGCCGCGCATCGGCGCACTGGACCCGCTTATTCGTCGCGGCCGCGAGCGCATGGGCGCACAGCTGGTACCCACCTCGGCGCGTGGCGTGGCGTCGCTTTTGAAGGCGCTGCAGCGTAGCGAAGCGATCGGTATCCTGCCCGATCAGGAGCCGGAGTGGGGCAGCGGCGAGTTCGCCGACTTCTTTGGTCACCCGGCCTATACCGCCACCCTGCTACCGAAACTGGTATCGCGCACCAGCGCTCGCGTGGTGGTCGGAGTGGCACGCCGCCGCGAGCAGCGCAACGGCTTCGAGATTCACTTTCTGGAAGCCGACGAGCGGGTCTACGCCGAACGCGACGAGGCGCTCTCGGCGCGCGGTGTCAATGCCAGCGTCGAGCGCGCAGTAGCGCTCGATGCGATGCAGTACCAGTGGGAGTACAAACGCTATCGCAAGACGCCCGGCGAACGCGAGAACGCCGATGGCTGGCGCGAAAGGCGGTTTTATCACCAGGGGCGGCGCAAGCCCTGACACCGATCATGGGCCATAGCAGGCAGCGCAAAGCGTCGTTCAGTCGCGGAAGTTGTTGTACTGCAGCGGCAGATCCGGTCCCTCCTCGCCCTTCAACAGCGCGATGGCCTGCTGCAGGTCGTCGCGCTTCTTGCCGGTGACCCGCACCTTGTCGCCCTGGATCGCCGGCTGCACCTTGAGCTTCGAGGCCTTGAGCTGTTTGACGATCGCCTTGCAGTCCTCCTGCGACAGCCCCTGCTTCAGGTCGACCTGCTGGCGCGCCCGTACGCCGCTGGTGACCGGCTCCTGCTCCGCCATGCAGCGGGCGTCGATACCGCGAGCGATCAGCCGAGTGCGCAGAATATCGAGCATCTGGCGCAGCTGAAAATCGGCCTCCGCCTCCAGCATCACGGCCTCCCCCTCCAGCGTGAAACTGGCGGTCACACCGCGAAAATCGAAGCGCGTCTCGACCTCGCGGTTGGCCTGATCGACGGCGTTGGTCGCCTCGTGTTTGTCGAATTCGGAAACGATGTCGAAAGAGGGCATGGCCCTTCCCCCCCTGGTATTGAAAGACTACGGGGCGCGATCAGCGCCGCAACGAAGGTCCCGGCACTGATCGATCCCGGGGTGCGATCGGGGAGAAAATACGGCAAAATCCAACTGCCGAATAGCCGACCCGGCGATTTTTTGTACCCGGCCATCCCTGGCGGGTACCCGACGGGCCGCCTACGGCGTCAAAAATCGCTCCCGGCGATTTTTTGTACCCGGCCATCCCTGGCGGGTACCCGACGGGCCGCCTGCGGCGGCAACCCTGCCACAGCGCCGGCCTGACAGGGCCCGTTGGCAGGGCCATAAGCGATCAAATAGAAACCATCAGGATCAATTCGGAGGGAAAATGAGTTCAGATTCGGACGTTTCACCCCAGCCGCAGCCATCCGGCCAGCCACCACAGCAGGTCGACACGACCATGCCGCTGGTCGTCTACGGCCTCTACATTGCCGGTTTTTTTACCGGTGGGGTGACCACTATCGTCGGCGTCATCATCGCCTATGTCTATCAGGGCAAGGGCCCTGCATGGCTCGATGAGCACTACCGCTATCAGGTGCGCACTTTCTGGATCGGTTTTTTATACAGCGTCATCGCGTTGATTCTGATCTTTGTACTGATCGGTTTTCCGCTGGTTGTGCTGCTGGCGGTGTGGATCATTGTGCGCTGTGTTATCGGCTTCAAGGCGCTGCAGGAGAAAACCGCACCGCGCAACCCGGGCTCCTGGCTCTGGTGAGCAGACTGCCATAAGCAGGCCGCCGATATGCGTCATTCGTGGTAGCGGATGACGCTTTTTATCATCGCCTCAACCGCACGGACGGTCACATCAGCCCGCTTACGCCAGTCGCCGCAGGCGCAGGCCGATCACAAGGGCAAGCACCAACAGCGCAGCGATGAAAGCGACCACGCCGGGCCACGCCCAGCGGTACCAGAAAAGCCCGCCCAGCGTGCCGGCGAGGCTCGAGCCCAGGTAGTAGCTGAACAGATAGAGCGACGACGCCTGGCCGCGGGCGTAGCGAGCGCGCTGCCCCACCCAGGCGCTGGCGAGAGAGTGGGCGGCAAAGAAGCCGAAGGTGAACACCAGCATGCCGATCAGGATCAGCGCCGTCGGCGAGGCCAGGGTCAGCAAAAGCCCCGCCAGCATCACCAGCACGAAGATCCAGAACACGCGCGGCCGTCCCAACCGATCGGCCAGCGAGCCGGCCCAGCCGGAGCTGTAGACGCCAGCAAGATAAACCACCGATAAAAGCCCGATCACCGTCTGGCTAAAATGATAGGGCGCCTCCAGCAGCCGGTAGACGATGTAATTGAAAAGGGTCACGAAACCGCCCATCAGCAGGAAGGCTTCCAGAAACAGCAGCGGCAGGCCGGGATCGCGAAAGTGCAGCCGCCAGGCCTCGAGCAGGTTGGCCGGGCTCAGCGCGCGCGGTTCGAAATGGCGCGACGGCGGCAGCATCTTCATGAAGGCGATCGCTGACAGCAGGGCAATCACGCCCATCACGGTGAGGGTAACGCGCCAGCTGACGAAGTCGACCAGCACGCCGCTGATCAGGCGCCCGCTCATCCCGCCGATGGCATTGCCGGCGATGTAGAGCCCCATCGACACGCCCACGAAACGCGGATCGATCTCCTCGTTGAGATAGGCCATCGCCACGCCGCACAGCCCCGCCATGGAGAGCCCGGCCAGTGCACGCATCACCAGTACGCCACCCCACTGCGGCATGGCGGCGGCGGCCAGCGTAAAGCCGGATGCCAGCAGCAGCGACAGCGTCATCATCGGCTTGCGTCCCAGCGCATCGGAAACCGGACCGGTGACGAGCAGCCCCACCGCCAGCAGCGCGGTCGACATCGACAGCGCCAAACTGGTGCGGGCCGGATCAATGCCGAACGCCGCGGAGAGAATCGGCAGCATGGGCTGCACGCAGTAGAGCAGCGCAAAGGTGGAAAAGGCGCCCAGAAAAAGCGCCATCATGGTGGGACGATAGCCCGGCATACCGCGCTCGATGTAGTCACCCTGCTGCCCGCCGCTGTCGCTTCGCTTCTGCGAGGGCGTTGCCACTCCATCCCTGCCGCCCGACATCTCTCCTCCTCGCGCCACAATCCAATACTGCGATGGCGTCATTATAGGGCCTGGCGCCCTCCTCCTGCTCGCCATCGTTACGGTCGCGATTCGCGACGCCACCAGGCTGGAGATCGACTTCTGGCAGATGGGCCTCGACGCCGGGCGCTGATTCGCTGGCCGATAGCGTCCGGTCGGCGAGACATGGATAGGGTATGGTGGTGTCATGACCACTCCCGATACCGACTCATCCCTGCGCTATCGCGCCTGTCTCGCCCGCGACGCCCGCTTCGACGGACGCTTCGTGGTGGGTGTCGCAACCACCGGCATCTACTGCCGGCCGGTGTGTCCGGCGCGCAAGCCCAGGGCGGAGAACTGCCGCTTTTTCGATCACCCCGCCCAGGCGGAACAGGCCGGCTTTCGTCCCTGCCTGCGCTGCCGTCCGGAACGGGCCGCCGCGGTCATCGGCAGGCTACCCAGTGGCGATCTCAACGGCCAGTTGGCCGAGGCGGCGGCGCAGGCCATCGACCAGGGGGCGCTGGAGCGCGGCAGTCTGGTCGAGCTGGCCCGGCACATCGGTGTCTCGCCGCGCCATCTACGGCGGCTGTTTCAACGGGTCTACGGTGTATCGCCACAGGCCTGGGCGCTGACCCAACGGCTACTGACCGCCAGAAGGCTGCTGGCCGATACGCCCCTGCCGATCACCGAGGTGGCGGCACTCGCCGGCTTTGGCAGCCTGCGCCGCTTCAACGCGCTGTTTCTCAAGCGTTACGGCATACCGCCGAGCCGACTGCGGCGTGAGTCGCCGGCATCGCGCGGCGCCACCACGATGACGCTGCAGGCGAGCTATCGCCCGCCGCTGGCCTGGTCGGCGCTGCGCGACTTTCTCGGCCGGCGCGCCATCACCGGCGTCGAACGGCTGACCGATGATCAGGGCTACGCTCGGGTGATTCGCCATCCCGACGGCTCGCTCGGCTGGCTGAATACCGCCCCCGCCGCCCAGGGCTACGCCCTGCATCTGACGCTTCCCGCCCACCAGGCGGCGCGCAGCCTCGACTATCTGCGCCTGGCGCACCGGCTTTTCGACCTCGACGCCCGCATCGATTTGATCGACGCCCATCTGAGCACGCTGACCAGCACGGCCGGCATTCGCGTCCCGGGCGGCGCCGACGGTTTCGAAGTCGCGGTGCGCACCGTTGTCGGTCAGGTGATCTCGCTGGAACACGCCCGTACTCTGCTGGCGCGGCTGGTGCAGGCGCATGGCGACGCCCTCGAGGATCCCGCGGCGCCGGCCGGGCTGAGCCACGCCTTCCCCACCGCCACCCGCCTTGCCGGCGTGGCTGCGGACGCGCTGACCGAACTGGGGCTGACGCGGATGAAGGCGCGGGCGATCTGCCACCTTGCCCGCGCCGTCAGCGACGGTGCTCTGAGACTGACGCCCGAAGCGCCGCTCGACGCCACACTGAGCGCCCTGCAGGCGATCCCCGGCATTGGCGACTGGAGCGCACAGATGGTTGCCATGCGCGCCCTGGACTGGCCCGACGCCTGGCCGGCGGGCGATCTGGTACTGCGCCGCTGCGTCGACGCCCTCGGCCCGGCGACGGACCCTGCCGACTGGTCGCCGTGGCGCGCCTACGCCGCCATGCGGCTCTGGCATCGGGCCACCGAACCGACACCCGTTTCAACCCATTGTGCTGCGGAGACCCGCTCATGATTCGCCACGCCCGTATCGACTCTCCCCTCGGCGCCATGCTGCTGTGCGCCGAGGGCGACGCCCTGAGAGGCCTCTACTTCCACGATCAGCGCTTCCTGCCGCGCATGGAGAAGCCGATCGCCAGCCAAGACGACGCTCTGCTGCGTGAGGCGCAGCGTCAGCTCGAGGACTGGTTCGCCGGCCGTCGACGAGATTTCGATCTGCCGCTGGCGCCTGTCGGCAGCGACTTTCAGCAGCGTGTGTGGCAGGCGCTGAGCGAGATCGGCTATGGCCAAAGGCTGAGCTACGGCGAGCTGGCACAGCGGCTGCAGCTGGCACCGGGTGCAGCACGCGCGGTGGGTGGCGCGGTAGGGCGCAACCCGCTGACCCTGATGGTCCCCTGCCACCGCGTGGTGGGCGGCAAGGGCCAGCTGACCGGCTATGCCGGCGGCATCGAGCGCAAGCGGGCGCTGCTCGATTTTGAACGGGGCGCCCTCCTCTCTCTGGACCCGACCACTCCTGCTGCCCCTGCCTCTGCTTGACCCCTCACGACAGCTACCGCAGACTGACCATCGCGCGCCGAGCAGGCGCGTCAACGCTTGACGGGGTGCCGGTGGAACCGGCTGAGATCAGCATGCGCTTTTTCCGAGGCGCCAGGCTGGATCCCGCAGAACCTGATCCGGCTAGTACCGGCGTAGGGACTCAAGCGCAGGGTGTATTACCCGAAGGGCACTTCGCAGCACCGCCTTGTTGCCGTTCATCCCCCTGCCCCACCTACGCTGTGCGCCGGCCTGACTCGTGTCACGCCCAGGAGCACACATGTCCTCTGTATCCTTTCTCGCCGATACCGCGCGCGTCGACAGCGCCGCCATTGCGCCACTGCCCGCTTCACGCAAGGTCTATATCGAGGGGCCGCGCGCCGATATTCGCGTGCCGATGCGCGAAATCAGCCAGTCGCCCACCACCACCAGCGGCGAGAGCGAAGAGAATCCGCCGCTGCTGGTCTACGACACCTCCGGCCCCTACACCGACCCCGAGGCGAACATCGACATCCGTCGCGGTCTTTTTGATCTGCGCCGCGCCTGGATCGATGGGCGCGATGACACCGAGTGGCTGGACGGCCCGACCAGTGAGTATGGCCAGCGCCGCGCCGAGGACCCGCGCCTGGCGACCCTGCGCTTCGATCTCAAACGCACGCCGCGCCGGGCAAAGGCCGGACGCAACGTCACCCAGATGCACTACGCCCGCCAGGGCATCGTCACCCCCGAGATGGAGTTTATCGCCCTGCGCGAAAACCAGCGCCGCCAGACACTCTCTACAAAGTACTCGGGCACTGCCGAGGTCGAGCGCATTCTGGGACATCAGCACAGTGGCGAGAGCTTCGGCGCCCGCCTGCCGGAGGAGATCACCGCCGAGTTCGTGCGCCGCGAAGTCGCCGCGGGGCGCGCCATCATCCCCAACAACATCAACCACCCGGAGAGCGAGCCGATGATCATCGGGCGCAACTTCCTGGTGAAGATCAACGGCAATCTGGGCAATTCGGCGGTCACCTCCTCCATCGAGGAGGAGGTCGACAAGATGACCTGGGGCATCCGCTGGGGCGCCGACACCATCATGGATCTGTCGACGGGTGAGAACATTCACGAAACCCGCGAGTGGATCATTCGCAATTCGCCGGTGCCGATCGGCACGGTACCGCTCTATCAGGCGCTGGAGAAGGTCAAGGGGGTGGCCGAGAACCTCACCTGGGAGATCTTTCGCGACACCCTGATCGAGCAGGCCGAACAGGGCGTGGACTACTTCACCATCCACGCCGGCGTCAGGCTGCATCACGTGCCGATGACCGCCAACCGCACCACCGGTATCGTCTCGCGCGGCGGCTCGATCATGGCCAAGTGGTGCCTGGCGCATCACGAGGAGAGCTTTCTCTACACCCGCTTCGAGGAGATCTGCGCGATCATGAAGGCCTATGACGTGGCCTTCTCGCTGGGCGACGGTCTGCGCCCCGGCTCGATCAGTGACGCCAACGACGCCGCCCAGTTTGCCGAGCTGGAGACGCTGGGCGAGCTGACGCAGATCGCCTGGCGCCACGATGTGCAGGTGATGATCGAGGGGCCGGGGCATGTGCCGATGCATCTCATCAAGGAGAACATGGACAAGCAGCTCGAATGCTGCGACGAGGCGCCCTTCTATACCCTCGGGCCGCTGACCACCGACATCGCCCCGGGCTACGATCACATCACCTCCGGCATTGGCGCGGCGATGATCGGCTGGTACGGCTGCGCCATGCTCTGCTACGTCACGCCCAAGGAGCACCTCGGGCTGCCCGATCGCGACGACGTCAAGACCGGCATCATCACCTACAAGATTGCGGCCCACGCCGCGGATCTGGCCAAGGGCCACCCCGCCTCACAGCGCCGCGACAATGCCCTTTCCAAGGCGCGCTTCGAGTTCCGCTGGGAGGATCAGTTCAACCTCGGCCTTGATCCGGACACCGCCCGCGAGTACCACGACGAAACGCTGCCGAAGGATTCCGCCAAGGTGGCGCACTTCTGCTCGATGTGCGGGCCGAAGTTCTGCTCGATGAAGATCAGCCATGAGGTGCGCGACCACGCCCGCCAGCGCGGGCTGCTGGGCACCACCGACGAGGAGACGCTCAAACGCGGTATGAGCGAGCAGGCGGAACGCTTCAGGGAGGAAGGCGGCGAGCTGTACCGGGAGCTGTAACCCGGTGATGCGATAGCAGCACTCGCCGCTAATAAAGCCAATCCCGAAGCGAAAGGCGTGCCGGTCAGTCAAGGCTGACCGGCACGCTTGTATCCGGCCCATTTTTAACCCCGGGCCCGGTATAGCGTTGTCAAAACCACCAACGTACCATATCCTGTACATGAACAATTTTATGTACAGGAAAGAACATGGACGCTATCAGCTATACCGCCGCCAGAACCCACCTGTCCAAAACCATGGCGCAGGTGTGTGAAGATCACGCGCCCGTAATCATCACTCGTAGCAGGGCGCAATCCGTGGTCATGATCTCTCTGGAAGATTATGAAGCGCTTCAGGAGACCAGCTATCTCTTGCGCGCCCCGGAGAACGCCCGTCGTCTAATGCAATCCGTAGCCGAACTGGAGGCCGGTGGTGGGCAGGAAAGGGAATTTCCCGAATGAAGCTGGTCTTCTCCGAAAACGCGTGGGAAGACTACTTATACTGGCAAAAAAACGACAGAAAACTCCTCGAGCGGATCAACAAACTGCTCAAGGAGATCCGTCGGGAACCCTTCGAAGGTGTCGGCAAGCCCGAGCCTCTCAAACACAGCCTTGCCGGCTACTGGTCGCGTCGCATCAACGAAGAGCATCGCATGGTCTACAAGGTCACGGATGATGCTCTGCTTATCGCGCAGCTGCGATACCACTACTGAGGCCCCGAGAAACCCTCTGACCGGACCTGCCTTATCCCGTCGACGCCGGCTCGAAGCGATGGCGCAGGTAGCGCTTGATCTCCTCCGACTCGTAGAGCCAGCGGGTTTCGCTGCCCTCACCGGCGATCGCCAAACAGGGCACCATGGTGCGCCCGCCACCGGCCTGCAACGCCTCTTTGGCAGCCGGATCCTCGCGGGTATCGCGCAGCGCGATCGGCAGCGCCAGGCGATGGATTTCGTGGCGCACCTTCACGCAGAAGGGGCAGGTACGAAACTGATAGAGCGTCAGATCCTGACAGGCGCGGTCGACTTCCGCCTGCGCCTCGGCGGAGCGCTCCACTGGTGTCGGCTTGCCGAAGCGGTCAAAAGCCAGCATGGCGGGCGTCAACGCGCTGCGCACGCCGCGGAAAAAGGTTCGTGTGACTGTACCCATAATCAAACTCCACAATTCTCGAAACTGCCGAGGGGCGACGCCCTACTCGACCATTTTCAACAGCGTCCAGGGGGCTTCGCAGGCGTGCTTCTCGTCGCGATCGCCGTCGACCGACCCCAGCGCCAGCTCGCGGTCGTTGTCGTAGGCGACGAACAGCCGATCACGATCGAGCACCGCCAGTCCCTCCGACTTGTGCTCGAACACCAGGGTATTGCCCTCGTCATCCTCGACCAGCGCCGGCGCCTCGCCGCGAGCGAACGCCTCGAGGCTTAAAAGCCATAGATAGCCGCCAATGCTGTCGAGCCCTTCGCTCTCGTTTTCGAAACTGGTCATCAGATAGAGACGATGATTATAGGGGTCATATTCGAGGCTGGAGAGCCCGCAGACGTGCTCGACCGCGTCGAATTCGCCCGGGTCGAAACGATAGACCTCGCGCAGATCGTCGGTAAATATCAGTGCGCCGCTGTCGTTGACGCGGTAATGCGCGCCTACCACGCGGCAGACGTATTCGAAGTCATCGAAATGCTGGCCCTGTTCGCGCACGCCGAACAGCAGCATGCCGTCGTCGCGCTCGCCCGGGATCGCCGCCAGCCCCTCGATCTTGTAGTAGGGCACGCCAATGGCGGCCGTCAGCCGCTGGCGCAGCTCCAGCGATCCCTCGACGTTGTCGCGCGGGTCAGGGTCGACCACCTGCACCCGGTCGGGATCGCCCAGCGGCCAGATCAGCAGGTGGTTGTAGGCGTTGAGCGAATGGTCCCGATCGCTGATACGATCGAAGCCGGTGGTCGCCAGCACGTGGCGGCCATCGGCGGTGAGAGCGAAATCCTCGTACTTGATCGCACTGCGGATCAGCGGTTGGGTATAATAACCCAGCGTCTCCGGGTGCGGCCGGCCTTCGTCGTCGATATCGACGGAGAATACCGAGGAGCGTCCTTCGCCCGGTATCGGCTTGTCGCTGCCCAGAATCAGCCGCTTGCCGTCATACACCACCGCCGACACCTCGGCATGGACCGGCTCGCCGCTGTCGTCGACAAGGCCCGCCGGGAAACACTCGAGGGTGCCGTGTGATATCGGACGTGCGCGCATAGCCATCACCTCTGATCGAGAATATGGGAACTGTATGACGGCGCCAGCGCTGTAATACAACCCCGGCAGTTTTTGCCGTGGCACCGCTCGTGCGTACAAACTCTTCTATTTCCTGTCTACCTACGGAGTGATTCGCCCTGGCCGTACTTGCTATTACCGCTCCCATCTTTCTGCTGATGGCGCTGGGCTGGCTGGCCGCCAGAGGCGCGATCGTGCAGGCCGAACACATCCGCGGCATGGGGCGTTTCGTGATCAACTTCGCCCTGCCGGCACTGATCATTCACGCCCTGAGCGAGCAGCCACTGGACGAGATGTTTAACGGCCATTATCTGCTCGCCTACGGGCTGGGTTCGCTGGCGACGCTGGCACTGGGGCTGGCGCTGACGTTCGGACTCCAGCGTCGCCGGCTCGATCACGCCGCTATCGAAGCGCTGGGCATGGCAACCGCCAACAGCGGCTTTATCGGCTATCCGGTCGCCGCCATGGTGATCGGGCAGAGCGCCGGTATCGCTCTGGCGCTGTGCATGCTGGTCGAAAATATGCTGATGCTGCCCATCTGCCTGACCCTGGCCGAGTCCGGCCGTCAGCAGCAGGGCTCGCTGATACGTACCCTGACGGCCACCTTCTCGCGGCTGGGGCGTACCCCGGTATTCATCGCCATTATCGGCGGAGCCCTGCTGTCGCTTTCCGGTATCCGCCTGCCCGGCTGGCTGTCACAGGCGGTCGATATGCTGGCCAGCGCTTCAGCACCGGTCGCCCTTTTCGTCATCGGCGGTACCCTCTACGGCCTGAAGGTGCGCGGCATGTACCGCCGGGTGGGGCAGATCGCACTGGCCAAACTGATCCTGCATCCGCTCATGGTGCTGCTCTTTTTCCAGCTCTTCCCGCTCGAGGACACCGCGCTGATGACCGGCGCACTGCTGATCGCCGGTGCGCCCATGTTGAGCATCTACCCTATCTTCGGCGCGCGCTTTGCGATGGATGGCCTGTGTGCCGCCGCTCTGCTGACCGCCACGGTGGCGTCGTTTTTCACCCTCAGCGTGGCGCTGTGGCTGCTCGGTGCGGCGTCCTGATCAGTGCGCCGCAATCGCGGCAAGCAGCCGCTCGCGACGCTGATCGTCGATAAAGGCGGCCTCCAGGGCGTTGCGCGAGAGTTCGCGGAAGGCGTCCTCGTCCCAGCCGAACGCCTCGTGGCAGGCCATGAAATTGGCCAGCATGCCGCCGCCGAAGTAGGCCGGGTCATCGGAGTTGAGGGTGACGCACAGGCCGTTGTCGAGCAGTGCCGGCAGGCAGTGCGACTCCAGCCGCTCGAACACCTTCAGATAGACGTTGGAGAGCGGGCAAACGGTCAGGGGAATCTGCTCGCTGTGCAGCCGTGCCACCAGCGCCTCGTCTTCCAGACAGCGCACGCCGTGGTCGATGCGGCAGACATCGAGGGCATCCAGCGCGCCACTGATGTAGTCCGCCGGCCCCTCTTCGCCGGCATGGGCGATACGCGCCAGCCCCAGCGCTCGGGCGCGTTCGAAAACGGCCGTGAACTTCTCCGGCGGGTTGCCCACTTCGGCACTGTCCAGCCCCACCGCTGCCAGCCGATCGTACCAGGGCGCGGCCTGCTCCAGCACCGCCATCGCCTCCTGTGCCGGACGATCACGCAGAAAGCTCATGATCAGCGCGCTGGAGATGTCGAAACGCCGGCGCGCCTCATCGCATGCACTTTCCAGTCCGGCAAGGATCGTCTGCAGCGTCACGCCACGCTCGAGGTGCGGCTGCGGGTCGAAGGAGAGTTCGACATGAACCACGCCATCGTCATGGGCGCGCTCGAAGTAGGCCATCGCCAGCTCGAAGAAGTCCTGTTGGGTGCAGAGCACGCTCATGCCCCGGTAGTAAAGGTCGAGAAAGGACTGCAGGCTGTCGAAATCATAGGCCGCACGCAGGGCCTCGACGCTCTGCCAGGCGAGACGTATACCGTTGCGCGCCGCCAGTTCGAACATCAGCTCGGGTTCGAGGGTGCCCTCGATGTGCAGATGCAGTTCGGCCTTGGGCAGCGTTCTCAGCCACTCTTTCATGGGCGCTCCTGGGAATGGGGGACGACCGGCGCATAACCCTGAAACAGAAGGAGCCACCCGCAGGCGGCTCCCGATATGACACAGGGTGTCGCAATATTACTTCTTGAGTGACTCCTTTGCTTCACCCCTGGCGGATTCGACATGGCCTTTGGATTGCTGGGCACGTCCTTCGGCTTCGGTAGACGAGCTGTCGGTCGCCTTGCCCATCATCTCCTTTGCCTTGCCGGCCACCTTGTCGATAAAACCTTCGGCCTTGTCGGTTTTGGCATCTTTCGTCATGGTCATATCCTCCGTTCGTCGAGATAGCGTCATTATTGGCGCATTCCATCTCGACGTCGCTCTCTCATTTTAGCTGTTTTACGGCATTTTCAAGTCGATACAAGAATTTCCAGGGCACAAAATGCCGCCAGCAGGATGAAAGCTCAGGATCCGAAGTGATGGTCCAGCCACTTGATGATCTCGGCGGCCTGATACAGCCACTGGATGTCGCCACCACTGTGCTCGATGCGCAAACAGGGCACCCGCGCCCGTCCGCCACCTTCGACAAGCTCCTGCCGCGCAGCGGGTTCGGCATCGATATTGAACAGCTCGATACTGAGATTGAGACGCTCGACCTCCATCTCCACGAAGTGGCAGAAGGTGCAGGTATCCGACTCATAAAGCCTCAGGGCTCGACAAGCCAGATCAACCTCTGCCTGGCGTTCGAGGGTGCGCTCCACCAACAGGATTTCGTTACTCATGAAGAACCTCCATGAACGCCAGCATCGCCTGTAGATTTCCTTTTCGCCATCAGAACAAACTCAGGGGAACGGTGGTATTTCGAACGGCCCCCAACCGATCTGCGCCCGAGCCTGCGCAGCGGGCCGGGTCTCCATGCTGCCATCTTCGTTCTTCAGACATGCAAAACGCCGACGAAGGAAGCCCACAAGATATATATCGACCGATTTGTGCATTCATTTAATTTTTAATCTCGAACGCTACAGCAGCGCACCGGGTTGCCTGTGGCGCGGGTGCCGAATGGCGCGGCAGGACCTACACTGAACCAGCAGGATGCGCCGGTTTTTGGATACCGCTTTTTTTCAGGATAATCACCATGCAGCAGAGTAGACAGCCTCCCTCTTCCGACCCGTATCGTCGCGGCCGCGACGCCGATACTCCGCTGGCCATCCCCGGTCGTGGCTGGTGGGAGACCTGCCTGCGCGTCAGGCATCAGCTGGAAGCCAATCACGCCAACCTGATCGCCGCCAGCATCGCCTTTTACGGCTTTCTGGGTATCTTTCCTGCCATCGCCGCTTTCATCTCCATCTGGGGGCTGGCCTTCGATCCGCAGCAGGTGCAGGCGCAGATCGCCATGCTCAGCAGCGTGCTGCCTGCGGAGTCCGCCAGCATCATCCGCGACCAGGCACTGGCGGTCAGCAGCAGCGCCTCCACCAGTATGAGCATTACCGCCATCGCCGGCCTGATGTTCACCGTCTATAGCGCCTCCAAGGGTATGCGCGGCTTCATGGCAGGGCTCAATATCATGTACGGCGAGCGCGAAAAGCGTGGCCTGATCAAGCGTACCCTGACCATCTGGGTGCTGACCGGCGGTCTGATCGTGATGACCATCCTGACACTCGCCACCATCGCGGTACTGCCGCCGCTGCTCGCTCGCCTGCCCTTCGGTGACGCCCTGTCGGCGCTTTTGATCTATATCCGCTGGCCGGTACTGCTGCTGCTGGTAATTGCTGCCATCACCATCCTCTATCGTTTTGGACCCGACCGTGCGCCGCCACGCGCCAACTGGCTGAGCGTCGGTGCCGTGATGGCCACCCTGCTGTGGGCGCTGGCATCGATCGGCTTTTCGATCTATGTGCGCAATTTCGCCAACTACAACCAGACCTACGGCACTATCGGCGCCGTGATGGTACTGCTGCTGTGGTTCTGGATCTCGGCCTTCATTGTGCTGCTGGGAGCAGCGCTCAACTGCGAGCTGGAACGTCAGACCAGCCGTGATACTACCACCGGACGCCCCAGGCCGATGGGCAGCCGCGGCGCCTGGGCGGCCGATACGGTAGCGAAAAACGCACACGACATCAGCACCAGCGGCTTCAACGACACACCGGCACCGAGCGGACAGGACAGCGCTTCACAGAAGCAACGACACGATTGAGCATGGGCGAGGCCCGGGCCGGCCGGGACGGTTCTGTGTACAGCCGAACCGGGGCCACGACCCTCTTGAACAGAGCTGAATTCAGCGCTGCGCAGCAGGCGATACAATCGACTCCATGCCATGCTGTAAGGCGTCAATTCGGCACAGGAAAAACGACCATGACATTTCGCGCTATCGCACTCGCCACGGCTGCCGCCACTGCAATGACGGGGCTGGCCAGCGCTCACGCCGAGCAGACGCCGCAGGCCACCGAAGGCCTCTACTCGGCCAACCGCCTGCTCGACGCCGACGTCCATCTGCTCCACGAGAGTCGCACCATCGGCGAGGTCGAGGATCTGCTTTTTGGCGACGACATGACGCTGCAGGCGATGGTGATCGAAATCGATGATGACGGCTTCGATCTCGACGGTCGTGGCTACGTTATCCAGCGCGGCGATTTCACCGTCGAGACCAGCAACGATACCGATCTCGGCGATCTCGAATACAACGTCATCATCAATCTCGACCGCGACGAGCTGGCCGCGCAGCCCGAATGGGACAACGACTGGTGGCAGAACGCCCGTCAGCAGGCATCGCAGGCCTGGCAGGAGACGACCGATGCCGCCAGCAGCGCCTGGCAGGATACCCGTCAGGCAACTTCAAACCTGCTGCAGCAGGCCGGCGAGGCGATCGGGCAATAAGCCTCACCATCGACACAAGCCCGCGATACGTCGCGGGCTTTTTTGTGGTCAACCGTCACCGTCATACAGCGGTCTGTAACGCCAGGGCCTCAAGCGCCCTGTTCGCCCTGTGAACGGTCGCCCGGTGCCAGTACCAACACCCCCAGCGGCGGCAGCCGCAGCCGCAGAGCGAAGGGGTGACCGTGGCGGTCAAGCTCGAGCGCCTGCCGGCCGCCCTGGTTGCCCACATCGCTACCGCCATAGTGACCGGCATCGCTGTTGAACACTTCGCGCCACCAGCCGCCGCTCGGCACGCCAAGCTCATAGCCGTCGAGCACCTGCGGGAGCATGTTGAGCACCACCAGCAGCGGCTCGCCGTGACGGCTCCAGCGCAGCCAGGCAAAAACGCTGTTATCGCTGTCATCGCCCACCACCCACTGGAATCCCTGGGCTACGCCGTCCTGCTCGTAAAGCGCCGGACTCTCACGGTAAAGGCGGTTGAGATCACCCACCAGCTGCTGCACGCCCCGATGTGGCGGTTCGCCAAGCAGAAACCAGTCCAGCTCGCGATCGTGGCTCCACTCGCGGAACTGGGCGAACTCGCAGCCCATGAACAGCAGCTTCTTGCCGGGGTGGGTCCACATGAAACCAAGATAGGCGCGCAGGTTGGCGAACTGCTGCCAGCGGTCGCCGGGCATCTTGTTGATCAGCGAGCCCTTGCCGTGCACCACTTCGTCGTGGGAGATCGGCAGCATGAAATGCTCCGAGAAGGCATAGACCAGCCCGAAGGTCACCGCATCGTGATGATAACGACGATAGAGCGGATCTTCGCTCATGTAGCTCAGGCTGTCGTGCATCCAGCCCATGTTCCACTTGTAGCCAAAGCCCAGCCCCCCTTCCTGCGTGGGACGTGTAACGCCCGGCCAGGCAGTGGACTCCTCGGCGATGACCAGCGCCCCCGGTGCTTCCTCGGCCACCACGCTGTTGAGATGGGTAAGGAAGTCGATCGCCTCGAGGTTCTCCTGGCCGCCGTGGATATTGGCAATCCACTCCCCGTCGCGGCGCGAATAGTTGCGGTAAAGCATCGAGGCGACGGCATCGACGCGCAGCGCATCGACGTGAAACTCCCTCAGCCAGTGCAGCGCCGAGGCGAGCATGAAGCCGTGCACCTCGTGACGGCCAAGGTTGTAAATGTAGGTGTTCCAGTCCTGGTGGAACCCCTCGCGCGGGTCCTGGTATTCGTACAGCGCGGTGCCATCGAAGCGCGCCAGGCCGTGAGGGTCGGTGGGAAAGTGGGCCGGCACCCAGTCGAGGATCACGCCGATGCCGGCGCGGTGACAGGCGTCGACGAAGACAGCGAAACCACCGGGCGAACCGAAGCGGCCGCTGGGAGCGAACTGCGACAGCGGCTGGTAACCCCAGGAGCCGCCGAAGGGATGCTCCATGATCGGCAGCAGCTCGATGTGGGTGAACCCCATCTCGACAACGTAGGGAATCAGCGATTCGGCCAGATCCTGCCAGGTGTAAAGCGCCCCCTCGTCACCGCCGTGACGTCGCCAGGAAGCGGCGTGCACCTCGTAGACCGAAATCGGCGCATCGCCTTGATGACGCTCTGCGCGTCCGGCCATCCAGACCTCGTCGCGCCACTCGTGTTGCAGCGGCTCGGCCACCACCGAGCCGGTCTGCGGCGGCGCCTGGGTGGCCAACGCCACCGGGTCCGCCTTGAGCGGCAGCAGGCCGTCGGGACCGAGAATTTCATACTTGTAGACCGTACCGACCGCCAGCCGCGGGATGAAAATCTCCCACACCCCGGTAGGCTGACGCAGACGCATGGGAAAGCGTCGCCCGTCCCACTGACAGAAGGCGCCCACCACCGAGACGCGCCGGGCATTGGGCGCCCATACCGCGAAGCGCACTCCGGGGACGCCGTCGACGCTGGTCACCTGAGCGCCGAGGCAGTGGCCGAGCTGGCGATGGTTGCCCTCGCCGATCAGATAGAGATCGAGCTCGCCGAGCAGTGCACCGAAGGCGTAGGGATCCTCGCGCACCTCCTCCCCATAAGGCCAGCGGATGCGCAACCGATAGGGGGTGACGTGATCCAGCCGGCCGACGAACAGATCGGGAACCTGACCCGGCTGCAGCCGACCCAGCACCCGGTCGCTGTCGTGTGCCAGCAGATCGACACCCAGCGCCCCCGGCAGCAGCGCGCGCACCACCATGGCGTTGTCGACCTCGTGGGGACCCAGCACGGCAAAGGGGTCGCCATGGCTAGCCTCCACCAGTGCCTGAGCCGCGTCGGGATGAATATCGAGCGAGACGTCGGAGCCGGCGGGCTCGCCATAAAGCGTCGATTCGGTCATGGGGTTAAGCTCCCGGCGCCGCGAACGGATCGGGCGCCTGGTTGATGAGGGCTTCCAGCATGGCGGCCAGGCCGCGCAGCGGCACGCCCAGCCAGGCCGGGCGATTGGCCGCTTCGTAGGCGATTTCGTAAACCGCTTTCTCCAGCGTGAAAAGCGACAGTGCGGCGCTGGCACCGTTGTCGAACTGCCACTGATGGCCGATCTGCTGAGCGGCTTCGCGGTAGGCGAGCAGGAAGGCCTGGGTAACGCGCTGACGGTATCCCTCGATCACGCCGCGGCTGATCTTCTCGCGATCCTGCGCCACGTCGGCCTGCCAGGCGCGATCAAGCGCCATCGCCGAGGCGTAGTCGAAGGAGCGCACCACACCGGCAACGTCACGCAGCGGCGTGGTTTTCTCGCGACGTTCGGCCAGCGGCCGGGCCGGTTCGCCCTCGAAGTCGATGATCCAGGCATCGTCGTGAGAAACCAGTACCTGGCCGAGGTGAAGATCGCCGTGGGTACGGGTGCAGAGGCTGCCGACAGACTGCGCGGCCAGTTCGTCGACCGCGGCCATCAGCCGCTCGCGGCGCGACAGCAGCCAGTGGATGAGCTGCTGCTCCTCTTCGCCAAATCCCGTCAGGTGGTGCTCGGCAATGGCCAGCGCACGCTGCACCTGCTCCTTCACCCGCTGCGCCCAGTCGGCGCAGCGCGCCGCGTCAGCCACCTCGGGGGCGAAATCCGGGTCGTCGTCGTGCTGCGCCAGCAGCGCATGCATCTGCCCCAGCCGCAGCCCCAGTGCAGCGGCGAAACGGCTCAGGTCGGCAAGCGCCGTCAACTGCTCCTCGACGCCGGTATGATTGGCTTCGCTGGCATCGTGGATGGCACGCTCAAGATTATTGAGCGTCCAGCTCCAGGCATCCCCCTGGTTGTCGATATAGCCCTGCACGACCATCAGCACGTGCGCTACACCGTCGTTGTCGCGGCGGGTCACCTCCCCCAGCAGTGGCGCCATATGGGTAAAACCGCGCTCGGTGAGATAGCGCCCCACCTCCGCCTCGGGGTGGATACCGCCTTCGACGCGACGCAGCAGCTTGATCATCACTTGATCGCCGATAATCAACGAGCTGTTGGACTGCTCGGCATGCAGGTGGCGCACCTCGGCATCGTCGGCCAGCGCGAGGGCCGCCAGCTGCGAGGTGGGTGTGAACTCGAGGGTGCCGGGCGCAGAGGTTTCGCCGCTCGTCTCGACCAGGTTATCCGCCAGCGAGCGGCTGACACCCTCGCGCAGCGCCGCGACAATCGCACGGGCGAACTCGGGCAGCGCGAAGGCATCGGTCAGCAGATCCACCTCACGTCCCAGCCTTACCCGCGCCATCGCCAGCTGCTGGCTCAGCAGCGGGCTGTCGACCTCGTCGACCAGTCCCAGCGGCAGGGCGTAGCACTCACAGGGCGTGGCATCGGCATAGTGCACCGCCACCTCGCCCAGCAGCATCGGCACGTCGGCGGCGCTGTCCGCCGTGCCGCGGCGGTCAAAGCGCACCGCCCAGAGCAGCGACACCCTGTCGATGAGGCTGCCCTTGGCGGCGAACCAGCGCTGACGCGGCAGGTACTGGGGCAGAATATCGCGCTCCAGAGTGCGGCGCGGGCTGCCGCGCCCCACTTCGTCGAGATGGCGCTTGATCACCAGCGTCAAAAGGTCCGGCATGATGTGCCGCGGCGCTTCGTGCCAGACCGGCATGCTCGCCTCGGGGGCCAGCATGAACCAGTAGAAGCCGTAGGGCGGCAGGGTCAGCAGGTAGTTGAGCTGACCGACGGGCGGAAAGCTGCTGCCGCCGATCATCTCTACCGGTACCCGCCCTTCCCAGGCGCTCAGGTCCAGCTCCACCGCCTGGGCGGTGCGCGATACGTTGGCAACGCAGAGAATGCTCTCCTGGCTGCCGTCGTCGCGGGTCAGTTCGCGCACGTAGGCCAGAATGCGGCGGTTGGCGGGATACAGAAAACGCAACGCGCCGCGGCCGAACGCCTGCTGGCGTCCCCGCACCGCCAGCATGCGGCGCATCCAGTTGAGCAGCGAGTGACTGTCGCGGCTCTGCGCCTCGACGTTGACGGTCTGAAAACCGTAGAGCGGGTCCATCACCGGCGGCAGCACCATGCTGGCCGGGTCGGCGCGCGAGAAACCGCCGTTGCGGTCCATCGACCACTGCATGGGGGTACGCACGCCGTCGCGATCGCCGAGATGGATGTTGTCCCCCATACCGATCTCGTCGCCGTAGTAGATCGTCGGCGTTCCCGGCATCGACAGCAGCAGGCTGTTGAGCAGTTCGATACGGCGTCGGTCGCGCTCCAGCAGCGGCGCCAGCCGGCGACGAATACCGAGATTGATACGCGCGCGGCGATCGGCGGCGTAGTGGTTCCACAGGTAATCGCGCTCGCGATCGGTGACCATCTCCAGCGTCAGCTCGTCGTGGTTGCGCAGAAAGATCGCCCACTGGCAGCCCTCGGGGATATCCGGGGTCTGGCGCAGAATATCGGTGATCGGGAAGCGGTCCTCCTGCGCCACCGCCATGTACATGCGCGGCATCAGCGGGAAATGGAACGCCATGTGACACTCGTCGCCGTCGCCGAAGTAGGGGCGCGTATCCTCCGGCCACTGGTTGGCCTCGGCGAGCAGCATGCGGTCGGGATAGTGCTCGTCGATCACCGCGCGGATACGCTTGAGCACCTCGTGGGTCTCGGGCAGATTCTCGTTGTTGGTGCCGTCGCGTTCGACCAGGTAGGGGATGGCATCGAGGCGCAGGCCGTCGACGCCCATCGACAGCCAGTAGTGCATCACCTTCATCACCTCGTCGAATACGACGGGGTTGTCGAAGTTGAGATCGGGCTGATGGGAGTAAAAGCGGTGCCAGAAGTACTGGCCGGCGACCGGATCCCATGTCCAGTTGGAGGACTCGGTGTCGAGAAAGATAATGCGGGTGCCGCTGTAGTACTCGTCGCTGTCGGACCAGACGTAGAACGCGCGTTCGGGCGAGCCTTTGGGGGCGCGACGGGCGCGCTGAAACCAGGGGTGCTGGTCGGAGGTATGGTTGATGACCAGCTCGGTAATCACCCTCAGTCCGCGCGCGTGGGCCGCCTCGATGAACTGCTGGGCCTGTTCGAGGGTGCCGTAGTCGGGGCTGACCGCGCAGTATTCGGAGATATCGTAGCCGTCGTCGCGGCGCGGCGAGGGGTAGAACGGCAGCAGCCAGATGGTGTTGACGCCCAGCCCGGCAATGTAGTCGAGGCTGGCGATCAGGCCCTCGAAATCGCCGATACCGTCGTTGTTGGCATCGAAAAAGGATTTGACGTGCACCTGGTAGATGACAGCGTCCCTGTACCAGTGCGGATCATCGATAAAGGCGGGGCGGGCGTCATCCGCACTTTGCCAGGTGGTACCGGTGGTTTCCCTGACGTTCATGGTCACTCCCCTTCGTAATCGCTTTGCCCATAGGGCAACGATGTGAACGCCACCCCGCTACAGGCCGCCGGGGTGGCGGCTGCCCTGTTTAACCCAGCGGCGTGAGTCGCCAGATGCCGAACGGCATCTGCGGCGTCAGGTGCGTCGACTGCCACTTGCCGTGCCACACCCAGCGATGGCCGTTCATCAGATCCTCGCCCTGCATGGCGGCGTCATCCTCCAGCCCGAAGCGCCACAGCGGCAGTTCGAAGTTGCCGCCCTGGTCGTGAAAAGGGTCAAGACTGATCGCCACCAGCACCACGTTGTCCATCTCCGGCGTCGACTTCTCAAAATAGATAATGCGATCGTTATCAATGTAGTGGAAACGGATGCCGAGATGGCTCTGCAGCGCCGGGTTGCGCCGGCGCATCCAGTTGAGCCGGGCGATCTCGGCGCTGATATTGCCGGGCGCATGGTAGTCACGCGGCCTGAGCTGATACTTCTCGGCGTCGAGATACTCCTCCCTGCCCGGTATCGCGGCGGCCTCGCACAGCTCGAAGCCCGAATACATACCCCACAGCCCCGAGCCCATGGTGGCCAGCGCGGCCCGGATCAAAAACCCGGGGCGCCCCGAGCTCTGCAGGAAGGTGGGGTTGATATCCGGCGTGTTGACGAAAAAGTTGGGCCGAAAACATTCGCGCAGGGGCGACGCGTTGAGCTGGGTCAGGTACTCGGTCAGCTCCGCTTTGGTGTTGCGCCAGGTGAAATAGGTGTAGCTCATATTGAAGCCGATCTTGCCCAGCCGCGCCATGATCGCCGGGCGGGTGAAGGCCTCGGCGAAGAAGATCACGTCCGGATCGCGGCTGCGAATATCGTCGATCAGCCACTCCCAGAACGGGAAGGGCTTGGTATGGGGATTATCGACGCGAAATATTTTCACCCCCTCATCCACCCAGTGCTGCACCACATCGCGCAGCGTCAGCCACAGCTCGGGAATGGCCGCCTCGGTGTAGAAGTCGAGGTTGACGATATCCTCGTACTTCTTGGGCGGGTTCTCGGCGTAGCGAATGGTGCCGTCGGGGCGCCAGTCGAACCAGCCGGGATGCGCGTCGAGCCAGGGGTGATCCGGCGAACACTGGATGGCGAAGTCGAGGGCGATCTCGAGGCCGTGCTCGGCCGCCGCCGCGACCAGCGCGCGAAAATCCTCGCGGCTGCCGAGCTGCGGGTGAATGCTGTCATGGCCGCCGTGCTCGTTGCCGATCGCGTAGGGGCTGCCGGGGTCGTCGGGGCCGGGCGTCAGAGTATTGTTGCGACCCTTGCGGTGCGTGTGACCGATGGGATGAATGGGCGGGAAATAGAGCACGTCGAAGCCCATATCGCGAATCATCGGCAGACGCTTTTGCACATCGGCGAAAGTGCCGTGGCGGCTCTCGTCCTGGCTTTCGGAACGCGGAAAGAGCTCGTACCAGCTGGCGAAATGGGCGCGCTCGCGCTCTACTTCCAGCGGCATCGCCCGGCTGCGGCTCAAATGGGGCCGCTCGTCGCAGCGCTGCATCAGCGCCAGCGTCTCCCGCGACAGCAGCAGCGCGACCCGCTCGGCGTCGCCAGCGGCATCATCGAGACGCGCCAGACAGGCCTCGAGCGCGGTAACATCGGCGCTGCTGCCACTGCCGGCGGCCAGTTCCAGCGCGCGCTCGAGATGCGCCCTGCCCTCGCGCAACTCCAGCGCGATCGGCACGCCGGCGGCGTGTTTCTTGCTCAGCTCGTAGTGGAAGGTCGCGTAGCGGTCCCACCAGCTCTCGATGACAAAATCGTGGGGCCCCGCACGACCTGGCGTAAAGCTCGCCTCCCAGAGATCGTTACCCAGCGGTCGCACCAGCGACATGGCGATGCAGTGCCATGCCGAGTCGCCGCGACGTCGCCAGTGGACGGCACAGGCCAGCACGTCATGACCGTCGGCGACGATCACCGCACTGACGTTGACGGCTCTGCCGACATCCGCCCTGGCGGCGAAACGCCCGCTGTCCACCGCCGGCTGGATATCCTCGATGGCAATGCGTGGCGCCAGCGCCGCGCGGTGGGCACGCTCACTGTCTGAAAGGGTGCCGCCCTTGCGGCCGTCATCGGCGCGGGATGGCGGATATTGCTCCATCGACATCGCGGCTCGCTCCTTGCTTGATGGGCGAGACGGCAGCAGGCGCCATGCCTGCTCATGCCGTCGCGCCGGACCCCTGAATGCCGGCGGCTGTGGCCGGCAACCCGTGGCGGATCAGAAACGACAGGCGTCGCTGTCGTCGCGTACCAGCTCCAGCAGTACCAGCGAACGTCCGATCAACTCGAAGTGCGTATCGAATTCGAAATGTCCGCCCTCCTTGCGCGACGGCTCTGCCGTATCGAGCCGGAAAACCCAGTGCTTGCCGCAGGAGACAGCAGGCAGGCGCCAGTCGATCGGCTCATGATGAGCGTTGATCAGCATCAGCAGCGTGCTGTGCGAACCGGCGCGACGGATACCGGTGGGCTGGGCACGACCGTCGAGCAGCACACCGATGGCGCGCGATGCCGGATCCTCCCAGTAGCCCACTTCCATCTCCTCACCCTCCGGGGTAATCCAGCTGACGTCGCGTACCCCCAGCTCATCGTTCCACTCACCGGTAAGAAAGCGGGAACGGTGGAGCATCGGGTAGCGTCGCCGCAGGGTAATCAGATGGCGTGTGAAATCGAGCAGCGAGTCACCTTCCTCGGAAAGATCCCAGTTGACCCAGCCGATCTCGCTGTCCTGGCAGTAGGCGTTGTTGTTGCCCCCCTGGGTACGGCCGAATTCGTCGCCGGCCAGGATCATCGGCGTGCCCTGGGCAAACAGCAGCGTGGCCAGCATGTTGCGCATCTGTCGCAGGCGCAGGTCGCGAATCTGCCGGTCGTCGGTTTCGCCTTCCACGCCGTGGTTCCAGGCGTGGTTATTGTCGTGACCGTCGTTGTTGTCCTCGCCGTTGGCCTCGTTGTGCTTGTCGTTGTAGGTCACCAGATCGCGCAGGGTGAAGCCGTCATGAGCGGTGACGAAATTGACCGAGGCGTACGGCTTGCGGCCGCGATGATTAAAAAGGTCCGCCGAACCGGTCAGACGGGTAGCGAACTCGGCCAGCTGGCCCTCGTCGCCCTTCCAGAAAGCGCGCACGTTATCGCGGAACCTGTCGTTCCACTCCGCCCAGCCGGGAGGAAAGCCACCTACCTGATAGCCGCCGGGGCCGCAGTCCCAGGGCTCGGCGATCAGCTTGCACTGCGACAGAACCGGGTCCTGACGGCAGGAGTCGAGGAAGCCGCCACCCTCGTCGAAGCCGTGCGGCTCGCGCCCCAGAATGGTCGCCAGGTCGAAGCGGAAACCGTCGACGCGCATCTCGTCGGCCCAGTAGCGCAGCGAGTCGGTGACCATCTGCAGCACGCGCGGATGGGAAAGGTTGAGAGTGTTACCGGTACCGGTGTCGTTGATGTAGTAGCGCTTCTCCTCCGGCATCAGACGGTAGTAGTTGGCGTTGTCGATGCCCTTCCAGGAGAGCGTCGGCCCCATCTCGTTGCCTTCGGCGGTGTGGTTGTAGACCACATCGAGAATCACCTCGATACCCGCGGCGTGGCAGCCGGCCACCATCTGCTTGAACTCGCTGATGGTTTCGGTCGCCATGTAATTGGGGTGCGGCGCAAAAAAGGAGAGCGTGTTGTAGCCCCAGTAGTTGTGCAGCCCTTTCTCCTGCAGGTGGCGATCGTCGGCGAAGGCGTGGATCGGCATCAGCTCCAGCGAGCTGATGCCCAGATGACGCAGGTAGTCGAGCATCGCCGGATCGCCGATGCCGGAAAAGGTGCCGCGACGCGACTCGTGTACGGCGGGATTTTGCATGGTCAGACCGCGCACATGGGCCTCATAGACCACTGTGCGGTCCCAGGGCACATGAATCTCCCGCGAGCGTCCCCAGGTGAAGGCGGGGTCGATGACCCGGCATTTGGGAATGAAGGGCGCGCTGTCGCGTTCGTCGAAGCTCAGGTCGCCGTCTTCGTGGCCGATGGTGTAGCCGTAGAGGGCGTCATCCCACTGCAACTCGCCCACCAGCTGGCAGGCGCAGGGGTCGATCAGCAGCTTGTTGGGATTGAAGCGGTGACCGTTTTCGGGGTCGTAGGGGCCGTGCACGCGATAGCCGTAAAGCTGACCCGGTCGCGCATCCGGCAGGTAGCCGTGCCACACCTCATCGGTGAACTCCGGCAGCTCGATACGCTCGAGCTCCTCGCTACCGTCATCGCTGAAAAGGCACAGCTCCACTTTGGTGGCATTGGCCGAAAAAAGCGCGAAGTTGACCCCGAGACCGTCCCAGCTGGAACCCAGCGGATAGGGCAGCCCCTCGCGCACGCGGCTGCGATGGGTATTGCCGGCGTCATCTCTGACCCGTGGTTCGCTCTCGCCCGCGACAATACCGGGGGAGGGGGCGCCGGGATGAATCGGTGTACTCGACATGGTCTACTCCGTGATGAAACCGCTGATGTTGTCTTCCCTGAATACCATTGTACAAAGCGTGCTCCGAAACCGGACCTCGCCCGCCCGGAGCAGGCTTTCGGCATGCGGGGGTGGGCAGCTTTTCCCCTGCAAGGCCGTTCAATACCGACCCGGATGCCGCGTCACCAGGCTAGGGTGCCGCGCCGTCGTCACCGGAGGTCTTGTCGCTACGCTTGCGGCGCCGGGTAGCGGCCCCCTTGACGTCGCTTGCGGCGGCTTTCCTGCCGCCCGAAGATTTGCGTTTGGTGGTGCCTTTCGGCGCAGCGGCCGGCGCGGCCGGGCTGTCCGCTGCGCCCTCCTCGGCGGTCGTTACAGCGGCCGGCGGCGATGTCGGTACCGCAGGCGCCGAATCTGCCGCAGGGCGCGGTCGACGCGCCGCTCGCGGCGCCGGCACCTCCTGGGGAAGATCGGTAATGCGCTCGGCGGCCACCAGCCGGCAGGCCAGATGCCAGTGGCGCTCCGCTTCACCGTCGGGGCAGTCCTCGGCCTCCCAGATACGGTAGGCGAGCAGTCGAGTCCGTAGCTGATCATCAGCCATGGCGCACTCCTCCTGGTTGTCGTTGGAAGGGTCGAATACATCGACCGCTGTCGCGTCGCCGACTATCCGACAAGGGCTCGAGCAACAGCGGTATCCACATCTCACTATTTACGACAATGGCGGCTCAAGCGCTATCCAGCGCCGCCGTATCGGCATCAAAATCGTTTACGCCGGCCTGACGTGCCTCGGCCTGAACGCTGACCGTGGTGTCGTCGCCGTGGCGCACCAGCACCGCCAGCGGCAGAGTGGCGAACAGCGCGCTCAGCGGCCACTGCGCCCCTTCGACCGCTTCGCCACCCATCAGCGAGCGCCAGCCATCCTCGGCGGGGGCCTGAATCCGGGTGTTGCCCCAGCGCTGCGGCGTGATCGCCAGCGTCCCGCTGTCACTCAGGGCCACTACATGGCGCGGCATAATGACAGCAACAGACTGCTCTCCCAGGCTGCGGCTGAAGGCGACCACCCTGCTGGCCCACTCCCCCTCGACCACCAGCGGCTGGTAGTCGCCCTCCAGAAAGAGCGACGGCAGGCGCCGGCGCAGATCGAGCACGGCGTTGATCAACGCCTGCTTGACCCGGCCGTCGCGCCAGTCGCCGACCAGCGCCGGCCAGTCGACGACACTCTCCTGCTGAGCGCGGCGGGCGGCGAAATCCACCGGCCGACGATTGTCGGGGTCGACCAGCGAGAAGTCCCAGCGCTCGGTACCCTGATAGCAGTCCGGCACGCCCGGCGCGGTCATCCGCGCCAGCGCCTGCACCAGGCCATTTACCGCACCCGGGCCGGCCAGCCGCTCGACCAGGGCGTGAATGTCGCGGCGCAGGCTTTCCCCTTCCGGTGCGGTCAAAAGCGCCATGGTGAAGTGGCGGCACTGCGCCTCGTGCCGCTCGTCGGGGAACAGCCAGTGAGAGCTGAGCTTGGCCTCGCGCAGCGCCTTCTGCTGCCAGTCCGCCACCCTCTCGGCGAACGTCGACAACCCGGCGCTGTCCTGCGGTGAGAGCGCCAGCGGCCAGGCGCCGATGACGATCTGGTAGAGCATCATCTCCTCGCCGGGCGTAGGGCCGGTGGCATCGCTGCCATCGCGCAGTACGGGTGAGCGCGTCATCCAGTGACGCACCCGTTCGGCGTAGGTGTCGCCCAGCTCGGAGAGCGCCGCCAGCCGCGCCCGCACATCCTCGCCGCGCTTGTGGTCGTGGGTGGCGGTGGTCAGCATGGCGTGGGGGAAGTGACGCGCCTGCCGGGCGTTATAGCGATGAAAGGCCTCTACCGGCGCCGCGAAATGGGCGCCGTCGAAGCCCACGTCGTTGCGCGAGATCAGCACCGCGCTGCGATAGCCGGCGGTATCCTCTACGGCCTTGGCGGCCAGCGGCGAGGTGAACTGGGCAAAACGCACCATGGCGGTCAGCCGATGCGAGCGCTGCGGCTCGTCGAACGTCTCTGGCGCCCTTCCCCCCAGCCAGTCGTCCAGCGCTTCGAGAGCGACATGGTCGGGCGGGTCGAGGTGGGCGCGCGCCGCTTTCAGCGCGTGGGCGAAAAAGAGCCTGTCCCGCGCCGGGCGTCCCTTTTCGTCGGCGTAGGAGCGATAGACCGGAAACTGTATCGCCAGCTCGCGGGTCGCGCGTCGAATCATGCCGGGCGTGATGTCGCGGGTCGCGCGGTCAGCGCGGGCCACTGCAACGAAGGCCCGCACCGCGCGGTCGAACTCGGTGGCCAGCGCCGTCTCGATCATTTCACGCCGCGCCTTCGCCACCTCCTCTTCGAAAGTGGCCTCACGCTCCGACATGGCGTGCCACAGCGCGCTCAGGGCGGGTTCACCGCCGGCGTCGTGCTGCAGCTTCGAAATGGCGTTCATGAACTCATAGCCGGTGGTGCCGGTAACGCCCCAGTCCTCGGGCAGCGACTCATTGCCCTCGAGAATTTTCTCCACGTAGATCGGCAGCGGGTGGCGCGGCACGCCACCCGGGCGGCGCGCCGCGGCCTCGTCGACCCGCTGGCGCAGCAGGCGACAGTAGGCGGCCGGGTCGGCGAGACCGTCGACGTGATCAAGGCGCACGCCGTCCACCAGGCCGCGCTCGATCAGCTCCAGCAGATAGACATGCGTCTGGGCGAACACCGCCGGATCCTCGACGCGAATGCCGCCCAGTTCGGTGATATCGAAAAAGCGCCGCCAGTTGAGGCAGTCGTGAGCGGTGCGCCAGAAGGCCAGCCGATAGTGCTGGCGCTCCAGCAGCGCATGCAGCCGCTCGCATCCCGCCTCGCTGTCGCCGCTGTAGGCACCCAGCAGCGCCTCGATGCGTGCTTTACCCTCGGCGCTGCGGGCGAATTCGGCCAGCGCCAGACCGGCGCGCTCGGCGCCCGCCTCCAGCGACAGCGCCTGTTCGATCTGCTCGAACGGCGCCGCCATCTCCCCTATCCCGGCTTCCAGCAGCATCAGCGCCTGGCAGCGCGGGTCGATGGGGAAACGGTGCTCGAAGTAGTCAATGTGGAAAAGGCCGCTGGAGGCATCAAAGGCCAGCTGCATATCGCCGCTGGCCAGTGCCTCGCCGTAGGGGGTGCCGAGAAAGGGCACCAGCAGGCGCTCCTGCAGGTCCGGGTTGCCGCCACCGTCCCACTCGACATCGAACATATCGGCGAAACGGCTCTCCCGTCCCCAGCGCAGTACATCGAGCCAGTAGGGGTTGTCGCGACCGCCCACGGCCAAATGATTGGGCACGAAGTCGACGATCAGCCCCATGTCATGCGCCCGCAGCTGGGCCACCAGCCGCTCCAGCGCCGCCTCGTCGCCGATTTCGGGATTGAGCCGGGTCGGGTCGATGCCGTCGTAACCGTGGGTCGAACCGCTGCGCGCCGCCCAGATGGGCGAGGCGTAGAGATGGGTAACGCCAAGAGCGGCGAAGTAGTCGACCAGCGCAGTGGCAGCGTCGAGACCGAAGTCGGGATGAAACTGCAGCCGCATCATCGAAAGCGGCGTGTCGACGCCGGTTAATGCCCGGGGTGCGCTGATGGCGAGATCACTCATGGCCGACTCCTTCGAGCCCGGCCCGTGCCGAGCGTGCCTGTCTGAAGACCGCGATGCGCGAGGCGATCTCGCCGTCGCGGTAGAACTGTTCGACCGCCAGCGGCAGTCGCCGCCGCCAGTTGGGGTGCTCATCCAGGGTGCCGGGCAGGTTGGGCTGCTCCTCGAGGCCCAGCAGGTCCTCCAGTGGCAGCAGCGCCAGCGGCGTTGGCGTGGCACCGATATGACGTATCGCCGCCGTCAGCCACTGCAGGGTATCGGCGCTGTCGTCGACTCCCAGGGTGACCGCCAGCTGCTGGCGCTCGACCTGCCGCTGGCGGCGCTGGCCGGCGGCGCTTTCGCCCTCGCCCAGCATGTCGAGCTCGATACGCCAGTCGAGATCACGCCCGCGCAGCCAGCCGGCCAGGCTGGGCAGGTCGTGAGTGGTGGTCATCGCCACCGCACGCTCGGGATAGTCAGCGGCGGCGCTGAATCCCTGGTCATCGCGCTCGAACCACATCACCCCCATACCGGCGATACCGGCACGTGCCAGGCGCTGGCGGAAAGCGGCTTCGACAGTGCCCAGGTCCTCACCGATGATTACCGCCCGGTGGCGCCACGACTCCAGCGCCACCAGCCGCAGCAGGTCCTCTTCGGGAAAACGCACATAGGCGCCCTCGGTGGGTGTGCCGCCTGCGGGAATCAGCCACAGCCGCGACAGCCCCATGATGTGGTCGATACGCAGACCGCCGGCGCCGCGCAGACAGGCGCGCAGGGTGGCGATAAAGCCTTCGAAACCACACGCCACCAGCCCCTGAGGCGAAAAGCCGGTGACGCCCCACTCCTGACCGCGAGCGTTGAAGGCATCAGGAGGCGCGCCGATGCGCAATGCGCCGAGCATCTGCCGCGGCCGACTCCACACCTCGGAACCCTGTGGATCAACGCCCACCGCGATGTCGGCGATCAGCCCTACCCGCATACCGGCGGCGCGGGCACGGCTCTGGGCGCGCTCCAGCTCGTGGCTGATCTGCCACTGGGCCCAGGCGTGACGCGCCACACGCTGTGCGTGGCTGCGGGCGAATTCGGTTACCGCCGGATCGTCGACCCGGCGCAGCGCCGCCGGCCAGTCGTCCAGCGCGCCGTACACCTCACTGATCGCCTCGAAGCGGCAGTGGTGCTCGAGCGTTTCGCCGCGCTGGCGGCGGAAAGCTTCGAAATCGGCCAGCTGCTGACCGTCGAGCGCCGCGAAGGCGCGATCGAGCGCCACACGCCGCTCCTCGGCCACCGCCACCGGGTCGATCAGCTCGCCCGTGGCGGCCTCACCGGAGGTCGCCGGCAGGCTGACGTAGAGCGGATTGAGCGCCAGACGGGTGGCCGGCGAATAGGGCGAGTAGCGCTGCGGCTGATGGGCAAAGAGGGCATGCAGCGGGCTGATCGCCAGCGCATCGATACCCTCCAGCGCGCTGGCCTCGGCAAGCCGCGCCAGCGCCTCGATATCGCCCATGCCGTGTTCGTCGTCCATGCGGCGCAGGCCATAAAGCTGGGCCACCAGCCCGGCCATGGGCATCGCCGCGCCGCCGGCCAGATCGCTGAAGCTCACGCATCGGCCCGGCGCGACAGCCAGCGTCAGGGCGATGTCGCCGATCTCGAAACGGTAGTAGCCGGGGCGCGACGGTGCGCTCAGGGCGCCACGCTCGCCGAGCACGCCCTCGCTGGCACGGCCCTGGTCATCGGTCAGCCGCCAGCGGGTGCCGGGCGTCAGCGCAGAAGGCAGCTCGACGGTGGCGTCGATTTCGGCGGTGATCAGCGGCGGCCACTGCCGGGGGCCTTCAGGGTGCGCCAGGCGTTCGAGCCGAGCGCGGCTGTCGGCTATCTCGGCGTCGCTGTCGGCGGGGTAACCCAGACCTGCCAGCACCCGGCGCAGGGTCGATGCCTCAAGGCGCTGTGCCTGCCGGTCGTTGTCTTGCCAATCGATCATGATACCGGCCAGCTCGGCCAGCGCGATCAATTCGGCGTTCATAGGTGACTGCTCAGCCATACCCGCACCGCTCCCGGCACCAGCACATCGGCGTTATCCGACTCCCCCAGCTCATAGAGGCGCTGCCCGTCCGGCACCTCGATCGCTACGCCCTGCCTGCCGAAATTGACGCCGATCGCCAGTACCGTGCCATCCCCCATGCGCCAGTGTGCCAGTACCGCCCCTTCACCCAGCGGTACCGCTCCCATGGCCGCTGTGCCCGGCAGGCGCGGGATGATCTCGGCGTGACGCAGATCGAGCAGGGTCATGTAGCGGGCGTTCCACATCGCCGCCTCGGGATCGTCCTCAAGGTGGGCACGCGGCACCGAGCGCTCGAAGGTAGACGCCGCATTGGGGTCGGGAATGGCGTCACGCGAGGCTTCGTCACTGAAGGCAGCAAAGTCGGCGAATTCGCCACGACGCCCCTCGCGCACCGCCTCGGCCAGCTCGTCGCGATGATCAGTAAAGAACAGAAAGGGACGCTTCTCGCCCCACTCCTCGCCCATGAACAGCATCGGCACAGTGGGGCACAGCAGCAGTAGCGCAGTGGCCGCTTCCAGCCGCTCGTCATCGATCAGGGTAATCAGGCGGTCGCCCATGGGGCGGTTGCCGACCTGATCATGGTTCTGCAGAAAGTTGATGAAGGCCGTCGTCGGCAGGTGGCCGCTGGGCTCGCCGCGGCGCTGGCCGCGCCGGTCGGGCTGGCCCTGAAAGATGAAACCGGCGAGCAGCGAGCTGGCCAGCTTGTCGGTGGTGTGTTTGCTGTAGTCGGCGTAGTAGCCTTCGCTCTCGCCGGTCAGCAGGGCGTGCATGACGTTGTGGAAGTCGTCGTTCCACTGGGCGCGGTAGTGCGTCTGCAGCAGCGAGGCGCTGTTGCGCTCGTTCTCCAGCATCAGATGCACATGGCGGTCCGGCGCGGTACTGCGGCGCAGGGTATCGCTCATCTCGCGAAGAAAGTCATCGTTGTTGATGGCATGTACGGCATCGAAGCGCAGGCCGTCGAAGCGGTACTCGAGCAGCCACATCAGGGCGTTGTCGATGAAAAAATCGCGCACTTCGCGGCGCTCGAAGTCGATCTCGTCGCCCCAGGGGGTACGCTCACCGGTAAAGAAGTCCGCGGCGTAGTGCGGCAGATAGTTGCCGTCCGGGCCGAAGTGGTTATAGACCACGTCGAGAAAGACCATCATGCCCAGCCCGTGGGCCCGGTCGATCAGCGCCTTGAGCGCTTCCGGCGCACCATAGGAGGCCTCTACGGCATAGGGCAGCACGCCGTCATAGCCCCAGTTACGCGCGCCGGGAAACTCGTTGAGCGGCATCAGCTCGATGGCGGTGATGCCCAGCGCCGACCACTCCGCCAACCGCTCGGCGAGGGCTTCGAAGCCGCCGGCAACGCCGACGTGCACTTCGAGGATCACGCACTCGTGCCAGGGGCGGCCGCGCCAGTGGGCGTTCTGCCAACGATAGGCGGCGGGATCGACCACCAGGCTGGGGCCGTCGACATCGCCATATTGGGCGCGCGCGGCGGGATCGGGGACCGACAGCTCGTCGTCGATGCGGTAGCGATAGCGGGTACCGGGAGTGCACGCCACTTCGAGGCTGTAGACACCGCTGTCATCGCGCTGCATCTCGAGGCGCTCGGGGTCACTACCCGCGGTGCGCTCGATCTCGACGGCGACGTGCCCGGCGGATGGCGCCCACAGCGTGAAGCGGGTACGGTCGTCGTCGACCGCAGCGGCACCGAAACGGCAGGGGTGATGAAAATCTTCGCCATTGGCGGACGACGCGCTGGTAGCACTCATGTAGGCCAGTCTCCCTGTCGCAGGTAGAGCGTGCTCATGGGCGGCAGCGTCAGCAGCAGCGACGCCGGATGACCATGGCTCGGTTCGGGGTGGGCATGAACGGCGCTGCCGTTACCCTGATTACTACCAGCGTAGAAGATACTGTCGCTATTAAATACTTCGCGCCAGATACTTTGAACCGGCACGCCGATACGGTAGTGCTCACGCGCGATGGGCGTCAGGTTACAGACCACCAGAAGCGGCGCCTGGCCCTGCTCGGCGTAGCGCAGGAAGGCGATCACGCTGTTGTCGCTGTCGTCGGCGATCACCCATGAAAAGCCGTGGGGCTCGATGTCGTGCAGATGCAGCGCCGGATCCTCGACGTAGATGCGGTTGAGGTCGGCAATCGCCCGGCACAAACCGCGCGGGCCCGCTTCATCGAGGCGCTGCCAGTCGAGCTCGCGGTCGTGGTGCCACTCCTGCCACTGCCCCAGCTCGGCGCCCATGAACAGCAGCTTCTTGCCGGGATGGGCCCACATGAAGGCCAGGTAGGCGCGCAGTCCGGCCAGCTTGAGCCCTTCATCGCCCGGCATGCGCGACAGCAGTGTGCCCTTGCCGTGCACCACCTCGTCGTGGGAGAGCGGCAGAATATAGTGCTCGGAGAAAGCGTACTGCAGCCCGAAGGTCAGTTCGTGGTGATGCCAGCGGCGATAGAGCGGATCGCGCTTCATGTATTCGAGGGTGTCGTGCATCCACCCCATGTTCCACTTGAAGGTGAACCCCAGCCCGCCGGTCGAGGCCGGCGCGGTGACACCGGGCCAGGCCGTGGACTCCTCGGCAATAGTGATCACGCCCGGGCAGCGGCTGGCCACGGCGGCGTTGAGCTCGCGCAGAAAGTCGATCGCCTCGAAGTTTTCACGCCCGCCTTCGGCGTTGGGCAGCCAGGCATCCGGGGCGCGGCTGTAGTCGCGATAGAGCATCGAGGCGACGGCATCGACGCGCAGGCCGTCGATGTGAAACTGCTCCAGCCACTGCAGCGCACTGGCGATCAGAAAGCCCCTCACTTCCGGGCGGCCGAGGTTGTAGATCAGGGTGTTCCAGTCGGGGTGGACGCCCTCGCGGGGGTCGCCGTGCTCATACAGCGGCGTGCCGTCGAAGCGCACCAGACCGTGTTCGTCGTTGGGAAAGTGGGCCGGCACCCAGTCGAGAATCACACCGATGCCGGCGGCGTGGCAGGCATCGACAAAGCGCGCGAAGGATTCGGGCGAGCCCATCCGCGCCGTGGGCGCAAAGAGGCCGATGGGCTGATAGCCCCAGGAGCCGACAAAGGGGTGCTCGGTAATCGGCATCAGCTCGATGTGGGTAAAGCCCAGATCGGCGACCCAGGGGATCAACCGCGAGGCGAGCTCGTCCCAGCTCAGCGACGCGCCGGCCTGATCGTACTGCCAGGAAAGCACGTGCAGCTCGTAGATCGCCAGCGGCGAGCGGTGGGCATCGCTGGCCGAACGCCGTGCCAGCCAGGCGCTGTCGTTCCACTGAAAGGGCTGGCTCGAAGCGACCATCGACGCCCCGCCGGGGGTTGCCTCGAACTGACGCCCCAGCGGGTCGACCTTGCTGCGCAGCCGACCGTCGCGGTCGAGCAGTTCGAAGCGGTAGCGCTCGCCGGCGTTCAGGTGGGGCACGAACAGCGCCCAGACGCCGCTGCCCGCGTGTTTGAGCATCGGATGGCGGCGGCCGTCCCAGCCGTTGAAATCCCCTACCACCGATACCCGCTGCGCGCCGGGTGCCCAGAGGGTAAAGCGCACGCCGGCAACACCGTCGATGGTCATCGCCCGGGCACCGAAAACGCGCGCCAGCTCGTGGTGGCGACCCTCGCAGAAAAGATGCAGGTCCAGCTCACCGGGCAGTGGCGCGAAGCGATAAGGGTCTTCGGTGACCTGTTCGACACCGCCGGGCCAGACGATTTTCAACCTGTAATCGCGAGCCTCGCGCAACTCGGCGATAAAGACGCCGCCCTCGATGTATTCACCCTCGGCCAGGGACGCACCTTCGGCATCGACCAGCACGACCCGATCAGCCCCCGGCGCCATGACGCGCACCAGTGAAGCGTCGTGATAGCGGTGCGGTCCCAGCCAGGCGAAGGGGGCGTCGTGGCAGGCATCGCCGAGAGCACGCAGCGCCCTGAGTTCAGAGGCGTCGGCCACATGGCCGGTCAACATCGAAGTCATACCACCTCGCGGCGCAGTGAAGTGTGTTCGGCGTCACCGGTCATCAACTGATGATAGAGCCGCCGGTAGGGGGTGACCGACAGCCGCCATTGATAGTGAATGGCCATCGCCGCACGCCGCATGGCGTAGAACAGCTCAGTGCAGCCGAAGATGCGGAAGGCGCGGTTGATGGCGTGTTGAAAGGCCTCCTGCGACAGCTGATCGAACAGAAAACCGGTCACGCCATCTTCGATGGTATCGGCCAGACCGCCGGTGCGATGCGCGATCGGCAGCGAACCGAAGCGCTGGGCATACATCTGCGACAGGCCGCAGGGTTCGAAGCGCGACGGCATCAGCAGGAAGTCGCTGCCGGCGAAAATGCAGCGCGCTTCGCGCTCGCTGAAGCCGATATGCACGCCGATCGCGCCGGGAAAGCGCGCCTCGAGATTGCGCAGGGCGTTCTCGATGGGCGGCTCGCCGCAGCCGATCACCACCAGTTGACCGCCGGCGCGTACGATCATCTCGGCGGCGGCGATGGTGAGATCGAGCCCCTTCTGATGTACCAGCCGCGACACTACCGCGAACAGCGGGCCGTGGCTGACGGCGAGACGGAACATGCGGCGGATGTAATCGGTGTTGGCACGCTTGCCGGCCCAGTCGTTGGTCGCGAAGGCGCAGGCCAGATAGGCGTCGGTGCGCGGGTTCCAGCTGTCGTCGATGCCGTTGGCGATACCGCTGAGACGCCCCGCGGCGGCACACTCGGAAAGCAGCCCCTCGAGGCCGCAGCCGAAGGCCGGGGTGGTGATCTCGCGGGCGTAGGTGGCGCTGACCGTGGTGATATGGTCACTGTAGATCACCCCCGCCTTCATGAAGGAGAAGTTGCCGTAGAACTCGATCTCGCCGCTTTCGAAGGCGGCTTCGGGGATGCCCAGCCGGCTCATCCACTCGGGAGCGTAAAGGCCCTGGTAGGCCAGGTTGTGGATGGTATAGACACAGGGCGTATCGTCGCCCTGCCAGCGCAGATAGGCCGCCGCCAGGCCTGCCTGCCAGTCGTGAAGATGTAAAAGCGCCGGGCGCCAGCCGTCATCGTCGGCGGTCACCGCGCCACTCGCCATCTGCGCCGCCGCCAGTGACAGCCGAGCGAAGCGAATGGCGTTGTCCGGCCACTCCCGGCCATTCTCGTCAAGATAGGGGCTGCCGGGGCGCTCGAACAGCTCGGGGCACAGCAGTACGAAGACCGTCAGCCCCTCGGGCAGATCGATGCGGCCCAGTTCACAGGCCGGAATCTCGGCCAGGCCAGGCAGTTCGGCAATAACGCGAATCGGCCAGATGCTCTCGATCACCTCGCGATAGGCGGGCATCAAAAGCCGCATGTCGTAGTGGTTGAGCAGGGCTCGCGGCAGCGCCGCGGAAACGTCGCCCAGCCCCCCCACCTTGACGAAGTCGGCAAGCTCGGAGGTTACGAACAAAATGGGCTCGGCCGGCTCACTCTGGCCGGCATGAAGGCCGCTCGGGGCAATGGCACGGGAAGACGGCGGTGCGACGCCGCTCGAAGCACCGGCGTCGGGCGTCCGAATCGTGTCCACGGCTGAATGAGACATGCGCCACCTCTCTTCAAGAGGGCGCGCTGACGCCGAAAGGGTCGCGAACCAATAGAGCCGGCGGTGGCAAGGTCGTTGGGGATGTCCCGTCGGAAGCGTCGCGCTGGCCGGCCTCCTCACCGGGGGCACAGTGTCGCGTCGTTCTTCCCTGCCGCCGCTATCAGGGCTCGAAGTTGGTTGTGCATCCGGCACCACCGCAGCCTGATGATCGTTCACTATTGAATGTTGTCCGGAACGTGGCCAGCGCCTGCCCGGCTAAAGACCAGATATAGTCCTCATCGCGCCCCGGCGTCAAAGCCCATTCGATGACGCCGGAACTATTTTTGTAATTTTTTTCATCGGCCCGATTTATCTTAAGCATAGTCGCCCCTGCGACCTGCCGCATCACTAAAATCGCCGCCGCGCGACAACGGCCGTCCCTGTTCGGTTATCCGACATTGCCTCTCGCCGCCATACTCTCTTCCAGGGCAAGATAACCGCCTCCGACACAGGTAAAAGGGCGAACGATGCACGCCACTCTTTCAGCACGACACCCGCCTCGTTCAGCACGACATCCGGCTCGGGCACTCATGGCGCTCATCATGCTGCTGGTGGCCGGCGCGGCGATGGCGCATCCCCACGGCTGGGTCGACTATCGGGTGGCGGTGGTGTTCGACGACAGCTCGCGGGTGGTGGCCTTCAAACAGTACTGGTTGCTGGACCCCTTTCAGAGTCTGACCCTGACCGAGGGGCTCGGCAGCGTCGAAGGCACGACGCTGCAGCAGGGCCTCGATGCGGTGGGCCAGGAGATTGCCGCCAACCTCAATACCAACGGCAATCTGACCCATCTGTTCAGCGGCGAGCGCGAACTGAAGGTCGGTGATATCGAACACTACACCACACGGCTCGATAACGACCGGGTAGAGTTCGCCTTCGAGCTGCCTCTCGACGAACCGCTACCGCCCACCGAACCGCTGCGCTGGCAGATTTACGACCCGACCTACTACATCGAGTTTCTCCACAGTGACCGCAGCGACACCCCTGTCGTGCTGGAGAACGCTCCGGCGGGTTGCAAAAGCGAGATCATTGCGGCCGACCCCGACCCGGCGAAAGTCGCCGCCGCGGCCGCGCTGGATGCCGACGAGCAGCCCGAGGATGAAAAAATCGGCCGCTTTTTTGCCGAAACCGGAGTGATGACATGTCCCGCCCCCTGATCGTGGCCGCATTGATTGCCGTCATGGCACTGGCCGTCCTGCTGGCCATCGCTCCCCTCACGACGCTGTGGGGAAGCTTTACGGTGATGGTCTTCGACTATCAGCGCAGCCTGCACCGCGGCCTTGCCGAGGCGATGATGGCGCTGTCACGCCGCGACGCTATCAGCGACTGGCTTGACCTGATCGCGCTGAGCTTCGGCTATGGCGTCTTTCACGCCCTGGGCCCGGGACACGGCAAGGCGGTGATCGCCAGCTGGCTGCTGGCACGGCGCGCCGCCCTGACCCGCGGCATTGCCATGACGCTGGCAGCCGCCCTGCTGCAGGGGGCTGTGGCGATTGCGCTGGTCACGGTGCTGGTGCTGGGGCTGGGGTTGGTCACCCGCGAGGCAATGACGTCGACGCTGTGGGCCGAGCGCGCCAGTTTCGTGGCGGTTGTCGGCCTGGGTCTATGGCTGGTGTGGCGCTCGCTGCGCCGGCTGCAGCACGCCACTGCAAGGCAGCCACCGGCGGCAACGCCTATCTTCAGTATGGTGACGACCGCTTCTGCTGTAGCGCTGCCCCTGGCGCCGCAGCGCGCCCCGTCCACGTTGGAAAGCGCGGCGGTGTGCGCCAGCTGCGGTCGCGCCCACCACGTCGAACCCGAGTCAACCCGCGGCAGCGCTATCGAGGCACTCGGCGCGGTGCTGGCGATCGGCCTGCGGCCCTGCAGCGGCGCGGTGATGGTGCTGGGCGTAGCGGCCCTGCTGGGCTTCTGGTGGGCCGGGGTGCTGGCGGTAGCCGCCATGTCGCTGGGCACCGCGCTGTCGACATCGCTGCTGGCGCTGCTGACGGTACTGGTGCGCTCGCGCATGACACGACTGGGGCATCGCACGCCGCCACGCTGGCAACTGCTGACCGGACAGGGTGCAGCGCTGTGCGCCGGTCTTTTCATCGCCGCGCTGGGCATTACGCTGCTGCTGAATACCCATAGTGCCGACATTTCACCGCTGATGGTGCGCCCCAGCGCTTTCTGATACGGCCTGCTCAGTGGTTGCCCGGACTGATGTTGGTCGTATCGAAGGGCGTCAGCAGGCCGTCGATGGGATAAATGATGGCGTTACGGCTGCGTATCTCGCTGCCCGCTACGGGGACGTCATTGACCTGCCAGCCGCTGTCGGTACGGCTGATGCGCAGCTGTCCGTTCAGCGCCTGGGGATGGGACAGCACGCCGAGTTCGCTCTCCGGCACTGCCCCGGGCAGAATGTGATGCTCAAGCAGCTTGCGCAGCCAGGCGGTGTCATTGCCGCTCAGCAGCGCCTTGCGGCGCTGGTCCGAAAGCTGCGCAAAAGCGCGGTCGGTGGGGGCGAAAAGTGTCCAGGGGCCGCCATCCGCCAGCTCCTCGGCAAGCCCCGTCCGGCGAAGCGCCTTAAGCAGCGTGTTGAACTTCCCGGCCTCCTCGAGCGCCTGCAGCAGACTGCGCTGTTCTCCGCGCAGACGCTCGCCCGGCTGCTGCTGTCGGGACTGCTGGCCCGACTCGGAAGCGCCGGCCGAGGCGGCCGTAGCGGTAGCCATAAGGGCCGCCAGCAGTAGCGCGATTGTCACTCTTCTGATCATCGTTGCAAACTCCGCTTCATGGATCCCGATGCGGGGCGTCAGTCACCGCGCCGAAACGGCAGCATATCCGACACCCGGTGACGTAACTCGTCAACCGCCCCGCGCTCGTGGCCGAGGAACGCCTCGACCGCCTGACGAAAGCCGTCATGGGCCAGCCAGTGCAGCGAGCGGGTAACGATCGGCTCGAAGCCGCGCGCAATCTTGTGCTCTCCCTGGGTACCAGGATCGAAGTGGTTCAGGCCGGTCGCCAGGCAGTGCTCGATACCCTGGTAGTAGCAGGTTTCGAAGTGCAGACAGCTGGCCACGACTTCGCTGCCCCAGTAACGCCCATAAAGCGTAGTCGATCCCTGCAGACAGAGCGCTGCGGCAACCGGCCGCGCCGTGCCATCCAGCGCCTGGATCAGCACCAGCGCCTGCGGCATGCGCTGCCACAGCAGACGAAAGAATTCGAAGTCGAGATAGCCGCGCTGGCCGTGTTCGAGATAGGTGATCTGATAGCAGCGATAAAAGTGGTGCAGTGCCGTCTCGTCGATGTCGCGGCCCGTCAGACGACGCATGGTCAATCCCTGCTCGGCAACCAGCCGCCTTTCGCGGCGGGTCTCCTTGCGCCGCTTCGAGGTCATGGTGGCGAGAAAGCCGTCGAAGTCGCCGTAGCCGCGATCGAACCAGTGATACTGCATGCTCTGGCGCTCCAGCAGCGCGGGCCAGGCCTTGCGCCAGCGCGCCGCCTGATCGGCATCGGGGAACAGCAGATGCCAGGAGAGCAGCCCGGCAGCCTCAATATGCTCGGCCAGCGCGGTCAGCGCCGCGCCAGCGTCGATATCCTCGGCCAGCGCCAACCTTGGCCCGCTGGCCGGGGTGAAGGGAATGGCACTGAGCTGCTTGGGATAGTACTGCCCGCCGGCACGCTCCCAGGCATCGGCCCACTGCCAGTCGAAAACGTATTCACCCCAGGAGTGATCCTTGAAGTAGCGCGGCATGACACCCACCAGCCGCTGCCCCTGCCACAGGGTCAGATGCCGCGGGGTCCAGCCGCTGTGCGGCGATACCGCCCCGGAACGCTCCAGCGCGTCGAGAAACTCATGGCGCAGGAAGGGGTAGTCGGTCCCGGTCAGCGCGTTCCATTGCGCGGTCTCGATGTCGCAGACGGCATCGATATCGCGGACCTTCAGATGCATGACGCCTCTCCTTTGGCGTGGGGGCGGCAGGGTAGCCGCCACAGGATGGAGTCAGCCTTCAGGCTGCGCTATTCTGTTCGGTCAGGCAGCCATCGGTGCTGCGGCAGGTGGCGCTGGTGCCATGCCCACCTTTTCAGGTTTTCCGACAGAGACACCATCCGCTCCATGCTGCACTCGCTTCTCGATAATGACTTCTACAAATTCACCATGCAAAACGCGGTGGTGAAGCTCTTCCCGACGGCCTGGGCGCGCTACGGGTTCATCAACCGCGGCGAACACGTCTTCCCGCCGGGCTTCGGCGAGCGCCTGCGCCGCGAAGTGGATGCCATGGCGGCACTGGCGCTGAGCGCCGAGGAGCGGCGCTTTCTGGAGGTCACCTGCCCCTATCTCGACCCCACCTATCATGACTTCCTGGAGGGATTTCGTTACAAGCCCGAAGAGGTGACCATCGAGCAGCACGGCGGCTCGCTCCATGTCACCATCGAGGGACTGTGGTACCGCACCATCCTGTGGGAGGTACCGCTGATGACGCTGATCAGCCAGATCTGGTACGAGATGCACGGCGAGCCGCGCGACGACGATGAGGTGGTGGTACAGCGCACCCGCGACAAGATCGAGCACTACGGCGAACTGGGGGTGCGCATCGCCGAATTCGGCACCCGGCGGCGCCACTCCTATGCGGTACACGACCGGGTTGTGGGCGCCCTCAAACGCTACGGCGGCAGCGCTTTCAGCGGTACCAGCAACGTGCATCTGGCGCATCGTCACGGGGTCAAACCGCTGGGCACTCACGCCCACGAATGGTTCATGTTTCACGCCGCCCGCTTCGGCTTCAAGATGGCCAACACCCTGGCGCTGGAGCACTGGGTACGGGTCTATCGCGGCGATCTGGGTATCGCCTTGTCGGACACCTTCACCACGCGGGTGTTCTTCGAAAGTTTTGACAAGATGTTTGCCAAACTGTTCGACGGCATTCGCCACGACAGCGGCGATGCGATCGAATTCGCCAAGGCGACCATCGACCACTACGAGCACTACGGCATCGACCCGCGCAGCAAGACCATCATCTTTTCCGATGCCCTCGACCCGCACAAGGTGGAGAAGATCGCCCGCTTCTGCGAGGGTCGCATCGGCATGTCCTTCGGCATCGGTACCAACTTCACCAACGATGTGGGTCTTAAACCGCTCAATATGGTGGTCAAGATGACCGAAACGCGCCCGGAGGGTCAGCAGTGGCTGCCGGTGGTCAAGCTCTCCGACATCCGCGAAAAGAATACGGGCGAGGCCGATATGCTCAACCTTGCCCGCCGCATCCTGTCCCTGCCGACCTGAACGCTTGCTTGGCAAAAGGAGCCCGGAGCGCTCGTGAGCGGGCGATCTCAGCCGACGTTACTGCCGGCTACCGCTCTGCTCGGCGCCGGTGGAAAACGCTCGATTGAAGACGTTGAGCATCACCTGCCAGCTCGCCGCATCGGCGGCGGGGCTGTAGGCCAGCGGCAGATCGAACTCTCTCGCCTTCGCATCCGCGTAAGGGTTGGTGAACGCATGCATGGCGTTCGGATACTGCACCACAGTGACATCGGTATCCACTGACTCGAAGGTATCCGCCAGCGACTGCAGCGCACTCTGCTCGACCAGCGGATCCGCCAGGCCGTTCTGGATGATCACGCGGCCGTCGAAGTGCTGTGGCGCATCAACCACCTGCGAAGGGCTGCCGTGGAAACTCACCACGGCATCGAGCGGCATACCGGCCAGTGCGGCATTGAGCGCCACTGCACCGCCGAAACAGTAGCCGATAATCGCCACGCGGTCGGCGTCGACGCCCTGCACCCGGCTCGCCTCGGCGATCGCCGTTTCCAGGTTGCGCTGCGCTGCCGGCCAGTCACTCATGACCTCCCGCGAGAAACTGCCGGCGTCGTCCGGATGGGTCGCCGTTCTGCCACCGCCATACATGTCGACGGCCAGTGCCACATAGCCCAGCGCCGCCAGCTGTTCGGTACGCTGACGGATGTAGTCGGTCAGCCCCCACCACTCGTGCACTATCAATACCAGCGGGCGTTCGCCCTCCATGCGGGTATCACGTGCCAGATAGCCGCTGTGCGTTTCACCATCGACGCTATAGCTCAAAGTGCGCGTCTCCACATCGGGGCCGATGCGCCCCAGCGTTCCCTCTTCATTGCCCCAGGCACCGGTACCGGCCAGCAGCATGCCGGCCCCGAGGCAAAGGCCGAGAAAAACGTTTCTCATGGGTGCTCCCTGTCTACCTTGAATCATTGATGCCGTTACACCGAGCCGGGCTGGTTCCTTGCGGTGCAGCGAAGGTCGCTACATTCAGTATAGCGATGAACGGGTGACATGCCCGGCCGGGTCAGTGCAGACCCGCAGGCCGCTGCCGCTATAAAAACGGGCCTCGCCGCTACAGCGGCGAGGCCCGAAAAAGGATAAGGAAGCGAACGTCTCAGGCGCGGTAGCGCTGCTCGAGTGTTGCGGACGGCTCCGACCCGCCGCCGTTGGCTTCAGCGTCGCATGGCGCTTTACTGCCGCTGTCGCGCTGTGCGCAGGCCCTGACAAGATCATCGAGCTGGTCGAAGGTAATAATGGTGCGCTCCGCTTTGGCCTGGCCCTGCCAGACAATATCGATGACCGGATGCTCGCGCGTCTGATCGATACCCACAATACGCCCCTGGCGCTCGCGACGGCTGTCACGCAGCGTCGAGCCCAGCAGCTGATGAACGCCGCTGACGAACTTTCTGGAAATATTATCAGACATGGCTGGCTGACCTGCTGCTGCCTTCGAACGGCAGTCGTCCCCTGGTGTTGTGTTGCATTCGAGCGCAAAAAACCGGTTCTGATTGTCTATCAGATGCTTATACACTAACACAGCAAGACGAGCAGAACACTTCAAAATTGTCAATATTTCTGTCGCCCAGCAGCGACAGTTTTTCATTTCAGCGCCGCGCCACCCGTCTCATGCCGGGCCAGCGCCGGTTCCAGTTCGTCAAGCCCGCTCACCTCGAGGTTGGGGACCAGCGCCCGATCCTCGATGATCGACGTCGGATCGCGGTGAATCCAGGCCGCATTGAGGCCAACATGGCGCGCGCCCTGCACATCCCAGTTGTTGCTCGATACCAGCCAACTGTCGCGATGCAGCGCACCGGTACGACGTATCATATCGTGATAGACCGCCGGGTCGGGCTTGAAGCGTTTGATCGCATCGACGCTGATCATCGCCTCGAAGTGATGATCAATGCCGGCGTTGCCCAGCACGGTCTGCATGGCCTTTGCGGTGCCGTTGGAGAAGGCCACACAGCGAAAACCGGCCGCCACCAGGCCGGCCAGGGCGGCATCGACCTCATCGAAGGCGGGCAGCCGCTGGTAGGCTGCCATCCACTCACGGCGCGTTGTCTCATCCACCTCGAGCCCCTGCGCCGCAATGGCAACATCAAGCGCGTCCCGCGTGCAGGTTCCAAAGTCAACGTAGCGCCCCATCAGGCCGCGCCGAAAAGAAAGCTGCAGCTGACTGGCGCGCCACTGCGCCGAAACGGCATCGGCCCGGTCACCCAGCGTCGGTTGCAGCTCGTCGGCAATAGCCCAGGGGTCAATCAGGGTGCCGTAAACGTCAAAGGCCAGAAGCGTGGTCATATCTCCTCCATGAGAAAGTTCCTGAAAGACAGCTCTTGAAAGACGGCTCTTGAAAGACGGCTCTTGAAAGACAGTCACAGAAAGGGGCGCCCGAAGGCGCCCCATGAAACACTACCGCAGGACCCGGCGGGTCTCTCGCGGCTTAAAGCGTCTCGCCCATCACCAGGGCGGTATCCAGCATGCGGTTGGAGAAGCCCCACTCGTTGTCGTACCACGAGAGAATCTTGACCAGCCGGCCGTTGACACGGGTGTGATTGGTGTCAAAGGTCGAAGAGCTGGGGTTGTGGTTGAAGTCGATGGATACCAGCGGTTTGGCGTTGACGTTGAGGACCGGCGATTTGGCAGCGGCCTCTTCCATGATGCGGTTGATCTCTTCACGGCTGGTCTCGCGCGAGGCGGTGAAGGTCAGATCGACCACCGACACGTTGAGAACCGGCACGCGAATGGCGAAACCGTCCAGCTTGCCCGCCATCTCCGGCAGTACCTGAGCCACCGCGGAGGCCGCACCGGTCTTGGTCGGAATCATCGAATGGGTCGCGCTGCGCGCCCGGAACGGGTCCTTGTGATAAACGTCGGCCAGGTTCTGGTCGTTGGTGTAGGCGTGAATGGTATTCATCAGGCCGTTTTCGATGCCTACCGAATCCAGCAGCGCCTTGACCACCGGGGCGAGACAGTTGGTGGTACAGGAAGCGTTGGAGACTACGGTCTGCTCGGCGGTCAGGGTCTGTTCGTTGACGCCGAACACCACGGTGGCATCGGCATCTCCACTGGGGCCGGAGATCAGTACCCGTTTGGCACCGCCCTCGATGTGTTTGGCGGCATCGGCGCGTTTGGTGAAGATACCGGTGCACTCCATCACCAGATCGACGTTCATTTCACCCCAGGGCAGTTTGGCCGGATCCTTTTCGGAGAGGATGCGTACCCGGTCGCCATTGACGGTGAAGCTGTCGTCGTCGTGGCTGATCTCGGCGTTGAAGTGGCCATGCGTGGTGTCATTTTCCAGCAGCAGGGCGTTGAGCGCCGGATCGCCCAGATCGTTGATGGCCACTACCTCGATACGGTCGCGGTAGCCGTTTTCGTATAGCGCACGAAAGGTGTTGCGTCCGATACGTCCGAACCCGTTGATTGCGACACGAAGCGTCATGTTATTTCCTCCGGAATTCATTGAGTAGAGCCCATGGCCTGCGAGGATTCAAATATCCCCGGCAGCGGCGGGACGACGCTGCGCTGTCGTCAGGCTGCCGGTAGGCGTCGAATACTGCAGGGCTGAGCCGCAATTCTCTCGGTCTTCGGCCTTGTTATGAACGACCGGTTCACTCAGGGTGCGCCGGTTCGTCCGCAATACTTGTAGGATGTTGCGTTAAACCGTGTTGTGCAAACCCGATGCCGCAGCGCGCTGGCGCCTCGGCCCCGGAAAAGGCATCGCTGCCTGCCGGTTCGCGGGCGCAATCGACACTTTTATCCTTTTATTCAGCATGGTCAAGAAAAGCCGGCGGCGCCACCAACGAGTACGAGCGGGCAATGGCGTATGCCATGGGTGAATCGTGTCAGCCTGATCGCTACAAGACAAGGCAAAAGGCTCACAGTCGCTATAATGGCGGAAACCGGGCCGATATCACCCACTCGACGTCGCGGATATGGCAGGATGCGACCTGACGACGCACGCTGTTTTTGACGTCGACAACCATAACAGCCCGGACAGGACAGACTGCTTCAGGAGGCCCCCATGACACGCCCCGCCCTTGTTGGTGATATCGGCGGCACCAACGCCCGTTTCGCTCTGGTCACCCCGGGTGAATTCGATCTGCAGCATATCGAGACCCTTGCCTGCGCCGACTATACCCACCTTGATGACGCCGTGAGTGCCTACCTCGACAAGGTGGGCGGCGACGCCCCCACCGAGGCCTGCCTGGCCTTCGCCTGCCCGGTACACGACGACGACATCCGCATGACCAACAACCCCTGGCATTTCGGCAAGCGCGACATGAAAAGCCGCCTCGGGCTTGAAAACTTCAAGGTCATCAACGATTTCACGGCAATGGCGCTGGGGCTTCCGCACATTGACGACAACGACCTGGTGCGCGTCGGCGACGGCAGGAGCGAGCCGGGCCGCGCCCGCCTGGTGATGGGGCCGGGAACCGGCCTGGGCATGGCCGGGCTGGCGCCCAGCCAGCGCTACTGGATTCCGCTTTCCGCCGAGGGCGGCCACGCCGGTTTTGCCCCCACCGATGACGTCGAGATCGCGCTGCTGCAATGGCTGCGCGTGCGCTATGGCCGCGTCTCGATAGAGCGCGTGCTGTGCGGTCAGGGATTACTTGACCTGTACCATGCGCTGTGCGAATTCGAAGGCGTCGAGGCAAGCCTGGACTCGCCGGCAGCGATCACCGATGCCGCCCGCGATGGCAACGAGATGTCGCGGCGTACGGTGATGCAGTTTTGCCGGATTCTCGGCCATGTCGCCGGCGATGCCGCCCTGACGCTGGGCGCCCGCGGCGGCGTTTATCTGTGTGGCGGTATCCTGCCGCGTATTCTGGATATGCTGCAGGAGAGCGAATTTCGCACCGCCTTTGCCGACAAGGGGCGCATGTCGCCTTACAATGCCGATATCGTGACCTGGGTGGTCACTGCCAAATGGACCGGCCTGCTGGGGGCTGCCGAAGCCCTGCACAACGAGGAGGTGTCATGACTGCGGAGACGTTTGCAGATCTGCTGAGCGCGACCCGTGGACGCCGCGACGCTGATTGGCAGGGCCGCTCCCTGCTGGTCATCAACGAGTCCTGGGGCGAGCTGATCGTGTCGCGCCAGGGCGCTCACCTGCTGCACTACGCCCCCGCCGGCGAGCGCGGCTGGCTGTGGACGACCCCGACACCCAAAGCAGTGCCCGGCGCCATTCGCGGCGGTGTACCGCTGTGCTGGCCCTGGTTCGCCGAGCCGGAAGATGGCCAGGGGCCCATGCACGGCCTGGCGCGCACCGCCGACTGGCGCATCGACGCCATCGACGAAGAGATCGAAGGGGGCGTCGAAATTCACCTCTCCCCCGAAAAACCGCTGCATGACCAGCTCGCACCGCGGCTGGTCATTCGCGCCAACGCCCGGCGGCTGGAGCTGGAACTGATCACCGAGCATCGCGGCGAGACGCCGCTCAAACTGACCCAGGCGCTGCACGCCTATTTCGCCGTAGCGGACGTTCATCGCGCGCGTGTCGAAGGGCTGGCCGGCGCGCGCTATCTCGACAAGCTCGACGACTTCGCCGAGCGCGATCAGAATGGCGAACTGGGCGTGCGCGGCGCGCTGGATCGTATCTACCACTCGAGCCGACCGCTACTGCTCGACGACGGCCAGCGCCGTCTGCGCATCGCCAAACAGGGCAGCGACTCGAGCGTGGTATGGCATCCCGGCGACAGCGCCCCGGGTGACGTTCCCGATGAACAGCGCTACGCCTTCCTCTGCATCGAGCCGGCCTGCACCCGCCTCGACCCGGTGTGGCTCGCCCCGGGCGCCCAGCACCTGCTGGCGCTGCACATCAGCGCCGAACCCGCGGAGCCCACTGCGCCATGAGCATGGTCGACGCCCCCTTTGTCATCGGCCTGAGCCGGTTGCATCGCTACGATGCCCTGCTGTCCTCGGCCGGACTGGCACGCTGGCTGTCGTCGCGCGTCGACGAGGGTCTGCACTGGTTCGACCACGCTCCCATCGACGGCGGCGGTGAGTTCACCGATCTGCTGGGGCGCGCCATCGGCCTGGACGCCGATCTCGCCCGCAACATGCGGCTGGTGGTGCGACTGGGCGTGATTCCGGCGCTGCAGGACTCGTCGGGAATGGGAACCAAGCACTATGACACCAGCCCCGAGGGGCTCGAACGCTCCCTGACAGGGGTGCTGAAAGCGCTGGGCGTCGAGCGGATCGACACCCTGCTGCTGATGCGGCCCGACCCGCTGATGGACGTCGCGGCGACCGGGCGTGCGCTCGACGCCTTCATCGCCGACGGCCGCGTCAAAAGAGTGGGCGTGGCCAACTTCCTGCCGGCCCAGTGGCGTCACCTGCAGTCCGCCATGCAGACACCGCTGGCCTGCCAGCAGCTGCCGCTGTCGGTGGCCCACAACACGGTGCTTTTCGACGGCCTGTGGCAGAGCCTTCAGCAGGACGGCATGACCGGGCTGGCCTGCTCGCCGCTATGGGGCGGACGCATTTTCGAAAACCAGCTGGGCCAGATGCTCGGCGATCTTGCCCGGCGCCACAACGTCAGCCCGGCGGGCGTCGCGCTGGCGTGGCTGACCACCCTGCCCGGCCGCCCGGTGCCGGTGGTCGGTACGCTGCGCGAGAAACGCCTGCGCACGCTGGCAAGCGATGCCGGCCTGACCCTGTCGCGCCCCGAGTGGTTCGCGCTGCTGGAAGCGGCGCGCGCCTTCCGGGTGCCCTGAGACAGCCCCGCCGGGCGTGGCGGCGACGAATCAATGCCGACACTTGCCGGTTCGGTAGACGGATGCAAAAAAGCCCGCCTGCGAACAGACGGGCAAACAACAGCCGAGGCTGCCGAGAGAGAGGGTTGCGGCGAGCCGTTCAGCCCGCCTCATGCAGTTCAGTATTTGACCGTTTCGACGGTTTCGCGGGCGATATCGCGGATAGCGTCCCAGTTCTCCTCTTCGATCATCTCCTTTGGCGCCACCCAGGTGCCGCCCACGCACATTACGTTGCGCAGCCTGAGATAGTTGGCGGCGTTGTCAGGCGTGATCCCGCCGGTCGGGCAGAAGTGCACGTCCCGGAAGGGTCCGGCCATCGACTTGAGCGCCGCAACGCCGCCGCTGGCTTCGGCGGGAAAGAACTTGAAGCGGCGGTAGCCATACTGCCAGCCGGTCATCAGCTCGGTGGGCGTGGAGACGCCGGGCAGCAGCGGTACATGGCTCTGGATACCGTATTCATAGAGGCGGTCGGTGGTCCCCGGTGTGACCACGAAATCGACCCCGGCATCCTCGGCGCGGCGATACTGGGCCGGCGTCAGCACGGTACCGGCGCCGATGCTGGCCTCCGGCAGTTCATCGCGCAGTCGCAGCAGCGCCTCCATGGCACAGTCGGTACGCAGGGTGATTTCCAGCACCGTCAGTCCGCCTTCGTAGAGCGCACGGCACAGCGGCACGGCGTCCTCCAGCCGGTTGATGGTCAGTACCGGAATGACGCTGACGCGCTGACAGATACTGTCAAGCTCGGTAGTGCGCGTGGAGGGAAGCTGTTTATCAGATGGCATAGAACCTCCTGTTGCCGTCGATCCATGCAGGACCCGACAGCCGATAATTTATCCTGTCACGGAGCCCAGTAAAGTGCCAGTGAGGCGTCGAGAAAAGCGCGGATCGGCAGCTCGTGAACGTCGCTGCCGGCCATCGCGGCCGCCAAAGTGCGCTTTTTATCCTCACCGGTGAGATGCAGGTAGCGTCGCCGCGACTGCATCAGCCTGTGGCGGGTCAGGCTGATACGCGGCTGCGACACGCTGGGCGCATGCGCCGCGATCACCGTCTCATCGCTCTCCAGACCGGCGCTCAGCTGCTCACTGTCGGGAAACAGCGACGCCGTATGGCCATCACCCCCCATACCCAGCACCACCACGCTGGCCGGCCAGCTCAGCGCTGCGATGCGCTCACCGACCTCGGCGGCGCCCTCCTCCGGACCGGCCGCGTCGTTGACCAGCGAATGAAAGCACGCCTGCGCCGCATGGTTGATCAGCAGATGCGTGCGTACGAAACGATCGTTGCTGTCATCGTCATCGATCGCCACCCAGCGCTCATCGGCCAGCGTCACGTCGACCCGCGACCAGGGCAGCTCGATGGCACTCAGCGCCTGCAGAAAAGGCTTTGGCGTGCTGCCGCCGGAAACCACCAGCGTGACCCGCTGCTGACGGCTCAGGTCTTCTTCCAGCGCCACGGCGACGCTGCGGGCCAGATCGAGGGCGAGACGAGAGCGCTCGTCCGGGGTTTCAGTAGTCTTCATACCAGCTGCGTCCATCCTGGGTAATCATGGCAATCGATGATACCGGCCCCCAGGAGCCCGCCGGATAGCGCCGCGGCGCCATGTCGCGGGACTCCCAGCCGTCGATCAGGCGATCGACCCAGCGCCACGAATATTCGATCTCATCGCGACGCACGAACAGATACTGCTGCCCTTTCATGACCTCGAGCAGCAGACGCTCGTAGGCATCGGGAATGCGCGCGCTGGGGAAGGCGGTATGAAAGTCCAGATACAGCGGCCCGGTACGCAGGCGCATGCCCTTGTCCAGCCCGCTGTCCTTGGTCAGCACCTGCAGGGCGATGCCCTCGTCCGGCTGCAGCCGGATGATCAGGCGGTTGGTCGCCATGCTGCGCTGATCGGGGTCGAAAATGTAGTGCGACTGGGGCCGGAAGTGAATCACGATCTGTGACAGCTTCTCCGGCATGCGCTTGCCGGTGCGCAGATAGAAAGGCACGCCGGCCCAGCGCCAGTTCTGAATCTCGGTCTTGAAGGCGACGAAGGTTTCGGTACGCGAATCGACGTTGGCGCCCTCTTCGTCGAGATAGCCCGGCACCGCCTTGCCCCCGATGGTGCCGCCAATGTACTGCCCGCGCACCACATCGGTATTGAGCCGCTCACTGTCGATCGGCCGCAGCGCCTTGAGCACCTTGACCTTTTCGTCGCGGATGCTGTCGGCATCGAGACTGGAAGGCGGGTCCATGGCAATCATGCACAAAAGCTGCATCAGGTGGTTCTGCACCATGTCGCGCAGCTGACCGGCCTGGTCGAAGTAGCCCCAACGCCCTTCGATACCCACCGTTTCGGCCACGGTGATCTCGACGTGGGAGATGTGCGACTGGTTCCACTGGCCGCCAAACAGCGGGTTGGCAAAGCGCAGGGCCAGCAGGTTCTGCACCGTCTCCTTGCCCAGATAGTGGTCGATGCGGTAGATGCGGCTCTCGTCGAATACCGCACCAATGGCGTCGTTGATCTCCTGCGAACTCTCCAGCGAGTAGCCGATCGGTTTTTCGACCACCACCCGTGAGGCGTCGTCAAGACAGCCAGCGCTGGAGAGACTCGAGCAGATATCGCCGTAAAGCGCCGCCGGCACCGACAGATAGATGGTCAGCGGCAGGCTGCTGTCGCTGCGCCATTGGGCGATAGCGGCGTAGTCGCCGGGCGTTTTGAAATCGACCTGTCGATATTCGAGCCGGCCGAGAAAACGCGTCATGCTCTCTTCGCTGCGCTCGTCGGCGCGCACGCGCGACTCCAGCGCATCGCGCACCCTGGCGCGAAAGGCATCGCCGTCGTAATCCTGTCGGGCCAGCCCCAGAACGCGCGTCTCGTCGGCCATCAGGCCTTCACGATCAAGATGGTAAAGTGCCACGTAGAGCTTGCGCAGGGCGAGATCACCCAGCGCCCCGAACAGGGCCAGATCGACGGCAGTACTGGTGTCGTCCTTTAAACTCATGCCGTGCTCCCTTTCGATCCGGCCGGAACTGCGACAACCCTGGACATCGGCTCGTCACCCTCGCAAATGATCGTTTCGGTGGTTGCAACCCGCAGCGTAACAGCAGCAGTTTGCAGCGCTATGGTATGACCATAGCCGGACACTACAGTGGCTGTATATGCTTCAATGATATCAGCCATCATGGCGAGAGGGGACGCTCTTTTGCCTTTTCGACCCCTGATTTTGTCGCTTTGCTCCATATTATTAGACCAATGTATGACACACTTCAGCCGTCCGCGTGAACATCCGGCGCCCTTCACGATACGGTATCGCGCCGGCCGGTCATCAGCCACAAACCACCGGGGGTTGTATTAACCGGTCAGCGTGCCAGGATGCCGGAGCACGATCCACGCGACTACTTCAATAACGCTCCCTTTCAAGCACGCACTCTGAGGAGTTTCCCCGATGCGTTGGCTTTCCGCCCTTGCGCTGGCACTCGCTGCCGGTAGCGTTCATGCCGAAACCTTTCATTTCACCGCCATCCCCGACGAGGACGAGGCACGACTGGTCGAACGCTTCGAGCGAGTCGCCGATTATCTCGCCGAGCAGACCGGGCTGGATGTCGAGTACGTGCCGGTCAAGTCCTATCCGGCGGCGGTCAGCGCCTTTCGTAACAATCAGGTGCAGCTGGCCTGGTTCGGCGGCCTGACCGGCGTCCAGGCACGCGCGCTGGTGCCCGGTTCGCAGGCGATCGCCCAGGGCGTGGAGGACGCCGAATTTCGCAGCTACTTCATTGCCGGCGCCGATACCGGACTGGCCGCCGATCAGTCGCAGCTGCCCGAGGACATGGAAGGTATGAGCTTTACCTTCGGCGCCCGAACCTCGACGTCGGGCCGGCTGATGCCGGAGTATTACCTGCGCCAGCGCTTCAATGCGTCGCCGCAGGCAATCTTCTCACGGGTCGGTTTCTCCGGCGATCACAGCCGCACTATTGCGCTGGTGGCCGCCGGCAGCTTCGACGTGGGCGCGGTCAACTACAAGGTGTGGGATGCCGCCGTGGCCGACGGTCGGGTCGATAGCGACGAGGTGAAAGTGATCTGGCAGACGCCGCCCTATCCCGACTATCAATGGACCATTCGCGGCGATGTCGATGAACGCTTTGGCGACGATACCACCGCGCAGATTCAGCAGGCCCTGCTGTCGATGAGCGACCCGAGCCTGCTGGAGAGCTTTCCCCGCTCCGGCTTCATTGCCGCCGACAACGACGACTACGCCCCCATCGAGGAGACGGGGCAGGCGCTCGATCTGCTGCGCCCCTGACGCCATGGCGCAGGACCACGGCAGCGCACGAGCGGGCGAGGCGCTTTTACAGCTCGACGGCGTCGACCTCGGCTACGGCGACCGGGTGATACTGCCCGGGGTCAGCCTGACCCTGCATCGCGGCGAACGGGTCGCCCTGCTGGGGCGCAGTGGCGCGGGCAAGTCGACACTGCTGGCGGCACTGCGCGAACGGCTCGCCGACAGTGCCGCCTGGTGCCCCCAGGCGGATGCGCTGGTGCCGTCACTGAGCGCTTATCACAACATCTACATGGGGCGTCTGCACGCCTTCTCGCGCTGGCAGAATCTCGTCAACCTGGTGCGTCCGCGCCGCGCCGCCTGGCACGACATCAGCGCGCTGGCGGCCGAACTGGGGCTGGCCGGGCTGCTGTTGCGGCGGGTCGACAGCCTCTCCGGCGGTCAGCGCCAGCGCGTCATGATCGGCCGAGCCCTCTATCAGAACCGCGAGGTGTTTGTCGGCGACGAACCGGTTTCGAGCGTCGACCCGCGCCAGGCGAGCCAACTGCTGGCTCTGACCGAGCAGCGCCACAGCACCAGCGTGGTGGCACTGCATCAGCGTGAACTGGCCCTGCAACACTTCCAGCGTATCATCGCCATCGCTGACGGCCGCATCGTCTTCGATGCCCCCGTCGACACCCTCGACCGCAGCCGCATCGACGCCCTCTATGCCCAGCGCTGACGCCCCGCTACCCGGCTGGCGACAGCGCCTTCGCAGTGCGCCGCTGGTACGGCTGACGCTGGGCCTGCTGCTGCTGACCGCCGTACTGCTGCCGCTGGCCGATCTGTCGATCACCACCGGCGCCCCCTGGGCGGAGCTGGGCCGCATGCTGGCGGGCTTCATACAGCCCGACTTCAGCGCTACCGAGTCGCCGCTGCACGCCCTGGCGCTGACCATCGCCTTCGCCTTCTGGGGAGTCGCGCTGGGTGTCGCACTGGGCTTTCCACTGGCGCTGCTGTTCAACCGCTCGGCGCTGCTGCGTAGCGCCTGCGCCTTCGTGCGCGCCATCCACGAGCTTTTCTGGGCGCTGCTCTTTCTGCAGGTCTTCGGCCTTTCGGCAGTTACCGCGCTGGCCGCCATCGCCCTGCCCTACGCCGCCACCTTCGCCCGCGTCTACGCCGAGATTCTAGAGCAGGTCGAGCGCGCGCCGGGCGACACCCTGGCGCGCGCCACCGACCGCCTGTCACGCTTTCTCTACGTCGAGCTGCCGCTGGCCCGCCAGCGGCTGGCCGCCTATACCCGCTACCGCTTCGAGTGCGCCCTGCGCGCCAGCGTACTGCTGGGTTTTGTGGGTATCCCCACGCTGGGCTATCACCTCGAAAGCGCTTTCCGCCAGGGGCGCTATCATGAAGCCGGCGCGCTGCTGTGGATTTTCTACCTGCTGATCGCACTCCTGCCCTGGTGGGCGCATCGCCGTCTGCTGCCGCTGTGGCTGCTGGCTACGCCCTGGCTGCTGGGCCCCTGGCCGGCGGTCGACTTCACCCTGGTGTGGCAGTTCGTCAGCGTCGATATCTGGCCTCCGCCGCTGCGCAACGGCGATCTCGCCGCCCTGCCGGGCTGGCTGGCGGGGCTGCCCGACCTGCTGCCGGCGATCGGCAATACGCTACTGCTGGCGCTGCTGGGCACCGTCGGTAGCCTGGCGGTGGCCCTGGTGTGTTGGCCACTGGTCAGCCGCCACTTCGGCAGCCGCCCGAGCCGCACCCTGAACGGCGGCCTGCTGATCGCTCTGCGCTCGACCCCGGAGCTGCTGCTGGCCTTTATCTTCCTGCTGCTGACCGGCCCCTCCATGCTGCCCGCCTGGCTGGCACTGGCGCTGCACAACGGCGCACTGATCGCCTTTCTGGTGGCTCGCCACGCCGATAGCCTGACGCCCGGCATGCCGGGGCTGCGCGGCCTTGACCTGTACAGTTACGAACTGCTGCCAGGGGTCTACCCGGGGCTGCTGGCGCTGCTGTTCTACCGCGCCGAGGTGATCATGCGCGAAACCGCCCTGCTCGGCATGCTGGGGGTGGCGACGCTGGGCTTTCACATCGACTCGAGCTTTGCCTGGCTGCAGTTCGACTATGCCGTGGCGCTGCTGACCCTTACCGCCCTGCTCAACGTCGCCGTCGACGCCGTATTGCGCCGGCTGCGCCACACCGCCGAGCGCGGCGGACGCCGCACGCCGGTACCGGGCGCGACATCCTTCAACTGAAGCGCATGCAAAGAGCGCGGGCTTTATCAATCCACCCGGGGCTGCTTAAAATCGCCGCTGTTGGTTACGGAGAGCCCCATGTCCTCACCCCGTGTCACTGCCCCCGAACTACAGCTGCTCGGCTGGCGTGGCTGGCTGCCGCAGCGCGCCGGCCGGGCCGACAGTGGCGCCATCATGACCGACGAGCGACCCGCCGCCGCCGCGGTGCCGGCCATGCTGCGCCGTCGTCTGACACCGATGGGGCGCGCGGTGTGCGAACTGCTGAGCGAACTCGATATCGGCGCCGGCGAAGTGCCCATACTGCACGCCTCGCGCCACGGCGACGGTCACCGGCCGCTGGATATGCTCGACACCCTCGCCGCAGGCGAGCCGCTGTCGCCGGCGCGCTTCGGCCTGTCGGTCCACAACGCCGTACTCGGCGTCTACTCCATTGCCGCCGGCAACCACACCTCAATGGCCGCTATCGCCGCCGCCGGCGAGGAGTTCGAGGCGCTGCTTGCCGAGGCCCGCGGCTATCTCGCCGAAGGGTGCGACAGCGTAGTGCTGGTGCTGACCGACTCGCCGGTACCGGCGCGCTATCGCATCGACGCCCCCGAGTATCCGGCGGCGGTGGCTCTGCAGCTCTCTCTGCGCGACCAACCCGGCAGTCGCACGCTGACCAGCGAGCCACGCGACAGCGCCGAACCCGCGCCGATCACCGTCGCGCAGCTGGTCGACTGGCTGACCGACGGCGCGGCGCTGGCTACCAGGGCGCCGCCGCGCCGCTGGCGGCTGGCCCCTGCCGGGCCGGCATAAACCTCGAGCGCAGGCAAGCGGCGGGCGAATCTGGCATCATAGCGCCACCATGACACCACGCCACCCCGGCCACGGGGCCGGCATGCAGCGGCGTCAGACCGCTGCGGCAACAGAGAGAAGCAGGATGTCCGATCACCCGCTGAGCGAGCTGGAACGCGATGTCGCCCACATGATTATCGACGCGCTGGAGCTCGAGGATATCAGCGCCGACGATATCGACCCGCAGGCACCGCTGTTCGGCGACGGCCTGGGGCTCGACTCGATCGATGCACTGGAGCTGGGCCTCGCCCTGCAAAAGCGCTATGGCATTCGCCTTGACAGCGATGCCGAGGAGAACCGCGACCACTTCGCCAGCCTGCGCAAGCTGAGCGCGCTGGTTGCCGAACGCCGCACCGACTGAAGGCGATAGCCGCCATGCCGCCGCGCCCGCCGTCGTCACTGCTCGCGCTACTGCCGCTCGCCGCCCTGCCGCTGGCGCTGTGGGTGGTGCTGCCCCTGCTGGGCGTGCAGGCGCTGCTGATCGTTTTGATCGCACTCTGCCTGATCGCCGCCCTGCGGCGCAGTGAGCGGCGCTGGCTGACGCTGACGCTGGCGGCGCTGCTGAGCGCGACGTTGATCGGCGGCCGGGCGGAGGTGGGCGTGCGCTGCTATCCGGTAGCGCTCAATCTGGCGCTGGCCGCGGCCTTTCTCGCCAGCCTGGCCAGGACGCCGCTGATCGAACGCCTGGCACGCCTGAGCGAACCCGGACTGCCTGCCTCGGGCGTGCGCTATACCCGCCGCCTGACGCTGGTCTGGGGGCTTTTGCTGAGCGCTAATACGCTGGCGGCGCTGGCCACCGCGCTATGGGCGCCGCTGTGGCTGTGGCAGCTGTGGAACGGGGCACTGGCGTATCTGCCGCCCGCCCTGCTGATGGCCCTCGAATACCCTGTGCGTCGGCGCGCGCGACGCCGGGCGGCGGCATGAGTCTCACGCCACTCTCCGCCGCGCCCTGGTCGAAGGGCGACGCCGATGACATCGTCGCCGTGTCGACCACGGCGTCGCGCCGCCGCGCCGCGCTCCTTGACGCCGTCGCCCGCTGGGCGGGCGCGGCGCTGCCGGCCGGCGAAGTGGCGCTTTTCGAGCCCGACCCGTGGCGCTTTGTGACTGCCCTGCTGGGGCTGTGGCACGCCGGCCGCCGCGTGTGGCTGCCGGGTGACAATCTGCCTGCCACCCGTGCGGCCCTTGCCGGGCAGGGCGTGACGCTGCTCGATGGTACGCTGGCGACCACCACAGCGCCGGCCTTGCCTGTCACCGCGCTGGCGGCGCAGCAGCCGGCGGTGGTGCTGTTCACCTCCGGCTCCAGCGGCACGCCAACCCCCATTCAGCGCACGCTCTCGCAGCTCGACGGCGAGGTTCACGCCTTTTATCGCCACTGGCCGCTGGGCCCGGGGGCGGTGATCAGTCAGGTAAGCCATCAGCACACCTGGGGACTCACCGCCGGCCTGCTGCGCGCGCTGGTCGAAAATCGCCCCTTCGGGCTGGAGACGCTGAGCTGGCCGGAACAGCTCGACGCCAGCCTGGCACGACTATCGGTCAGCGCAGTCATCAGCGCGCCGCCTCAGCTTTCACGGCTGCCGAACACGCCGAGCGGCCCAGGCGAGCGCCGGCCGCAGCGCATTTTCAGCGCTGCGGCAGCGCTGAGCCCGGCAACCGCCCGTGACGTCGAAGCGCGTTTCGGCGCGCCGGTGGTGGAAATCTTCGGCAGCTCCGAATGTGGCGCACTGGGCTTTCGTCAGCCGGCACGGGAGACACTCTGGACGCCACTCGACGACGTCAGCCTCACAGCTCACGCCGCTGGTGCCCGGCTGGTCTCGCCGCGCTGCGTGGACGATAACGGCGCGGCCGCCGACCGCATTGCGCTCGTCGAGGCGACGCCGCAGCGTTTCCGGCTGCTGGGACGCGCCGACCGTATCGTCAAGATCGGCGCCCGCCGTGTCTCGCTGGAGGGAATGGCGCGTCACCTCGAATGCGCGCCGGGCGTCAACGCCGCCCACTGTCTCGCCCTCGACCACGCCGGCGGTCGCATCGGCACGCTGGTGGCACTCGACGAAGAGCGGCTGCCGGCCCACCACGAGGCGCGCCGAGCGCTGATCGCCGCGCTGCGCGAACACCTGTCGGCCACCTTCGAGGCAGTGACACTGCCACGTTTCTGGCGCTTCGTGACGCGGCTGCCGCGCAACACCCAGGGCAAGCTGACCCATGCCGCGGCGCGCGCGCTGTTCGACGACCTTGATGACCGCCGCCAGCCGCGCTGGCTGGGGACAGAGCAGCTCGGCGCCAACGACTGGCGGCTGACGCTGGAAATACCCGAACGGCTGGCGTCGCTGGCGGGCCACTTCCCGGCGCGGCCGATGGTGCCCGGCATCGTCCTGATCCAGTGGGCGCGACAGCGTGCCGAGGCGCTGTTCGACAACCCCGGTGGCTGGCGCGACCTGCACCGGGTGCGCTTTCCCGCCGCCCTGCTGCCCGGCGATCGCGCTACCCTGACGCTCGGCCGCAGCGCCAACCGGCGGCTGGCCGTGCGGCTTTTCTCCCATCGCGGCGATCATCTACAGATGACGCTACTGCCGGCAGGAGACGTTTCTTGAGCGAGCAGCACCCGCATGACGCCTTTCGCCCCTGCGTGCTGATACCGGTCTACAACCACGAGCACGCCGTGGCCGCAACCTGTCAGGCCCTGCGCGAAGCGCTGGGACTGCCGATCCTGCTGGTCGATGACGGCAGCGACCGGGAGTGCGCCGGCGTGCTCGACGCACTGACGGCTGAAGACGACGTCAGGCTGCTGCGACTGGCGCATAACGGCGGCAAGGGGCGTGCGGTGCGCGAAGGACTGAGCCATGCCGCCGCGCTGGGATACAGCCACGCCCTGCAGGTCGATGCCGACGGCCAGCACGACAGCGCCTCGCTGGCGCCTTTCATCGACGCCGGCCGACGCCATCCGACGTGCCTGATGATCGGCTATCCCCGTTTCGATCACAGCGTGCCCTGGCTGCGCTTCGCCAGCCGCTACATTACCCACCTCTGGGTATGGGGCAACACCCTGTCGATACGGCTGCGCGACACCATGTGCGGCGTGCGCCTCTATCCGCTGGCGGCGATCAACGCCCTGCTGGCACGTCACGCCTGTGGCGATCGCATGGAGTTCGATACCGAAGTGCTGGTGCGCTGGTTCTGGCAGGGTGGCGCGGTCGACAATCTGCCGGTGCGCGTGCGCTACCCGGTGGATGGCGTGTCACATTTCCGGCTGCTGCGCGACAACCTTTTGATGGCCCGCATGCACCTGCGCCTGACCGCTGGCATGCTGCGCCGCCTGCCGTCACTGCTGGCGCGCCGCAGCGCCACGCCCGCCGGCGAGGAGCAGCGCTGATGTCGCGCGCAGACCGGGAGCGCCACTGGGCGTCGATCGGCGAATCCGGCTCGACCGCCGGCATTCGCCTGATGCTGGCGATTCACGAGCGCCTGGGCATGGGCGTGTTTCGCGCCGTACTGGCGCCGGTGACCCTCTACTACTGGCTGCGTCGGCCGCTGGCGCGGCGCGCCTCGCGGGAATATCAGCACCGTTTGCGCCACTTCTGCCCCGGCGTCAGACTACCGCGTCTTGCCACCCTGGCCCACTTCACCAGCTTTGGTACCGCCATGCTGGAGCGTATCCTTGCCCTCCACGGTCGGCTCGATCTCGACCGTGTCCGGGTGATGGATCGCGACCGTCTCGCCGCCGCCATCGAAAGCGGCCGCGGCGGATTGATCGTGGTCAGCCATCTCGGCAACCATGAAATCTGCCAGCTGCTGGGGCGGCTGCGACCGGAGCTGTCAATGAGTCTGGTGATGCACACCCACCATGCCCGGCGCTTCAACGCGCTGTTCGACGATATCGAGCGGCCCATGGCAGTGGAACTGATCGAGGTCAGCGACATGGGACCGGCCACCGCTCAACGCCTGCAGGCGCGTATTGCAGCCGGCGGTTTCGTGGTCATCGCCGCCGATCGCGACCCCATCGAACAGCATGCCAGACGCCGGGATATCTCCTTTCTGGGCGCGACGGCGCCCTTTCCCGAGGGCGCCTTCTGGCTCGCCACCCTGCTGCGCTGCCCGCTCTACTTTTTGATCTGCGCCCGTCATCAAGGGCATTATCACGTCCACTTCGAGTCCCTCGGCGACGGCGCCGACCCGTCACGGCGCGAACGTTCGACATGGATCGCCACCGCCATGACCCTGTTCGTGGAACGTCTGGAACACTACTGCTGTCGCTATCCACTACAGTGGTTCAATTTCTATGCCTTCTGGCACGCCCGGTCCGCCACCCCGGAACAGCGCGTGCCGGAGTCCTCCGGGAGCTGATATCGCAATGCCCTTTCGCCGTTTACGTCTACTGCTGATGACCACCATGCTGGCGCTGTCGATCGTGCCGGCGGCTCACGCCCTGAGCGTCGCGTCACTGGCCGAGCATCTCGCCGTCAGCGGCGACGTCTCCGGGCGCTTCGAGCAGAGCCGCTACCTGGCCGATCTGGATACCCGCATCGAAGGCAGCGGTCGCTATCGCTTCGAGCAGGGCGAACGGGTGATCTGGCAACTCGAAAAGCCGGTGAAGGAGACGCTGGAGCTCTCCGAGGCGGGCATTCGCCACAACGGCGAGGCGCTCCAGGATGACCCGGCCGGCGTGGCGACGCTGATCATGCAGCTGCTCAACGGCCGGCTGGCGGCGCTGGCCGAGCGCTTCGAGATCGATCTGCAGGGCAGCGAGGCGAACTGGCATGCCACGCTGCGGCCGCGCCAGGCGGGGCTTGCCGAATACCTCGAACGCATCGACATGCGTGGCGGCGCGCAGCTCGAAAACGTGCAGATGGCCATGGCCGACGGTGACCGCCTCGATATTCACCTGCTGACCGACACCGCGACCAACGCCAGCCCGGGCACTTGAGCGTGATGCCGGGAACCACGCCCATACGGTGGCTGGCACTGCTGTGGCTATCGGTACTGCTGGCCTGTGCGGCGCTGGGCGGCTGGCAGCTGATGCACGGCGCCGGCTTCGACACCCGGGTGACCGCCCTGCTGCCCGAAACCGCGCAGTCACCGCGCATCGAGCGTGCCAATGCCCAGCTTGCCGCCCCCTTTACCGACCGCTTCGTGCTGCTGCTTGACGCCCCCGACAGGCGCCGTGCCAGCGACGCGCTGGCCGAACGACTGCGCGCCTCCGGAGCAATCGATGAGTTGCGCTACCGTCCCGGCGACTTTCCGCTCGACAGCCTGATCGATCTTCTCGGTCCGGCGCGCTATCGGCTGCTGACACCGGGCCTGGCCGACGATATCGCCGCCGGCGACACCGCGGCGCTGCGCCAGCAGGCACTGGCCACCCTGGTGATGCCCACCGCGCTGGATCAGCATCCGTTGCGCGACCCCTTCGCGCTGCTCGACCGCTGGGTCGAGGGCGCCTTCTCCAGCCGCCTTGACACCAGCGGTGAGCTGATCACGCTCGAGGTCGACGGCCACGCGCTGGTGGCGATCACCGGCCGGCTGGCCGGCAGCGCCTGGACGCCGGCCCTGCAGTCGCGGCTCACCGACGCGCTGCGCGACTTCGAAGCGGCCCATCCCGACGTGCAGCTGTGGCGCTCGGGCATGGTATTCCACGCCGCCGACGGCGCACGACAGGCGAGCCGCGAGATCAACACCATCGGGCTGGGCTCGCTGCTCGGCGTGTTGACCATTCTGCTGCTGGTGTTTCGCTCGCCGCGCACCCTGGCCACGCTGCTGCTGCCGCTGGCAGCCGGCGGGCTGTTTGCCTTCAGTCTGACCCTGACTCTGTTTGGCAGTATTCACCTGCTGACGCTGGCCTTCGGCGGCAGCCTGATCGGTGTGGCGATCGACTACGCCCTGCACCTGCAGTGCGCCCGCACGCTCGGCGGCAGCCGGTTCCGGCTGGCCAGCATGCTGCCGGGTCTGGCACTGGGGCTGGTCACCAGCGTTACCGCCTATGTCGTGCAGGCCTTTACCCCACTGCCGGGGCTCAAGCAGATGGCGGTATTCGCTGCCCTCGGACTGATCGGCGCCTGGCTCAGCGTAGTGCTGTGGCTGCCGCTGATCAGGATAAGCTGCCACCCCGGCACCGAACGGCTGGCGCTTCGGCTGTGGCAGGTACTGGCACGGCTGCGCGGCCGGCTGGGGCCGCGCCGGGCAGCGTTGCTGGCAGTGGCGGCACTGGTACTGGTCGGTCTACGCCTGGAGAGCGATGACAGCCTGCGGCTGATCAACACCTCGTCGCCGCGCCTGATCGAGGACGAGCAGTTGATCCAGCGCGAATTGGGGCGCGATACCGGTTCACTCTACCTGCTGATCGACGCCGCCGACCGTGAGGCTTTTCTCGAACGCGCCGAGACACTTGCCGCACCTCTCGACCGGCTGGTGGCCGAAGGCCACCTGGGCGGCTATTCGAGCCTTGCCGAGCATGTCCCTTCACATCAGCGCCAGCGCCACAACCTGGCGCTGACCCGTACCCTCTACGACCGCGAGCTCGATCCCCTGCTGGCCGCCGCCGGCCTGCCCGCGGCACTGGCACCCCGCGCCCGCGCCGAACTCGACGCCCCGCCCTTTCTCGACCTGCAGGCGTGGCTGGCCACATCCGCCGGTGAGGCCGACCGGCGCCTGTGGCTGGGCGCCAACAGCGACGCAAGCGACAGCGGCGTGGCCGGCATGATCACCCTCAGCGGCCGTGCCGACGCGCAGGCCCGCACGTCGCTGGCCGAACTGGCCGAACAGACCCCGGGGGTCGAGCTGGTCGACCGGGTGGCACGCATTTCGACGGTACTGGGCGAGCTGCGCCGTCAGATCGCCCTGTGGGTGGCCGGTGCGCTGGCGCTGGTGGCCGCCCTGCTGACGCTGCGCTACCGACGCCGCAGCTGGCGCGTGCTGGCACCGGCGGGCGGTGCCATTCTCGGCGTATTGAGCCTCTATGCGCTGCTCGGCGTACCGATCAACCTCTTTCACCAGCTGGCACTGCTGCTGGTATTGGGCATCGGGCTGGATGCCGGTATCTTCATGCAGGAGCATCCCCGCGCGCACCACGCCTGGCTGGCGATCACCCTGTCGATCCTCTCCAGCCTGCTGGCCTTTGGCCTGCTGGCCTTCAGCGCCACGCCCGTGCTGCACTATATCGGCATGACCACCCTGATCGGGCTGGCCGGCGTATGGCTGCTTACTGCGCTGGTGCAGCGGCGCGAATCGGCTACCGACGGGTGAGGAGAAGGCAGCCATGCGCGCAGTCGACATCGATACCGACATCGCCATCATCGGCGCCGGCCCCGCCGGGGCGGTCGCCGCCGCCCTGCTGGCCGAGCGCGGCCGGCATGTCAGGGTTATCGAGGCGAGCCACTTCCCGCGCTTTGCGATCGGCGAGAGCCTGCTGCCGCAGTGCCTCGACGATCTGCAGCGCAGCGGTCTCGACGGTGTCATCGCGGCGGCCGGTTTTCAGCACAAGGGCGGCGCGCGCTTCGTGCGCGGCGCCGAGCGCGTCGATATCGATTTCAGCGACAAGAGCTGTGCCGGCCCCGGTCGCGCCTGGCAGGTAGAGCGTGCCGATTTCGATCAACGCCTGATCGAGGCCGCCGCGGCGCGCGGCGCCGAAACCCGCTTCGGCGAGCGTGCCGTCGCCTTCGACGCCGACCCGGTACGTCCCGCTGTCACGATCGAGCGTGACGACGGTCAACGCTATCGCCTCGGCGCGCGGCTGGTGCTGGATGCCAGCGGCTTCGCCCAGCTGCTGCCGCGCCTCGAGGGAACCCGCAGCGAGGCGCACCTGAGCGCGCGGCGCGCTTTGTTCAGCCATCTATCGCTGAAAACACCGGCGCCGGGTTTTCAGCGCGACAGCATTCAGATCGGCCTGAGCGATTCGGCGGCGCTATGGTACTGGCTGATTCCCTTCTCCAGCGGTCGCGCCTCGCTGGGTTTCGTCGGCGAGACCTCACAGGCGAGCGCGCTGAACGACGGCGGTGACCCGTCTGACGCCTTCAGGGCCTGCCTGGCGCAGTTCGAGGAACTGGGCGAATGGCTCGATACTCGCCACTTTCACCGCCCGGTAGCGGCGCTTGACGACTACAGCCGCAATACCCGCTCGCTCATCGGCCCCGGCTACCGGCTGCTGGGCAACGCCGGTGAGTTTCTCGACCCTATCTTCTCCTCCGGCGTAACCGTGGCAGTGCGCTCTGCCTGTCTCGCCGCGCCGCTGATCGACCGCCAGTTGGACGACGAAGCGGTCGACTGGCAGCGCGAATGGGAGCAGCCGCTACGACGCGGCATTGATGTCTTTCGCGCCTTCGTCGAGGCCTGGTACGATGGCCGTTTACCGGCCATCATCTTTCACCCCGAACCGCCCGACTGGCTGCGACGCCCTATCAGCGCCGTGCTGGCCGGTTATGTGTGGGATACCGATAACCCCTTCGTGGCGCGGCCGCGCCGTCACCTCGATACCCTGGCCGCCCTGTGCGGATACGCCTCATGATCAAAGCGCGTCCTGCTGTTGCCCTGTTGCTTGTCCTGACGCTGAGCGCCTGTAGCGTGCCGAGCATGGCGCCCCAGCCGCCGGCCGGCTGGAGCGAAACGCAAACCCTCAAGCGCCGCCTGACTCTCGAGCCATTCGACGATACGCAGCCCGAGCGCACCCTGTTGACGGTCACCCGCCTCACCCCGGAGGGGATGCGCGTGGTGGTCACGACACCCACCGGCCAGCGGTTGATGACGCTGGAGCGTGACGCCGACGGCGCGCGTTATACGCAGAGTCTGATGGATCCCCCCTTCCCCGCCGGCTGGTTCGCTCAGCGCCTCGAGTGGAGCCTGCGTTCCGAAGCCGAGCTGGCGCGTGCCTTTGCCGGCAGTGAATGGCGGGTCGAACAGCAGCACTTCGAGCATGGCCCGGTGCGGCGCATCTACCAGGGCGATACCCTGCGCGCGCGTATCGACGGCTTCCGGGATGGCCGCAAGGTACTGACCGATTTTCAGTTCGGTTTTCGCATGGTGATCGCTCCCTTCGGCGAGACCTCAGCGTCATGACAGCGCCCTGCCGCCTATCTCGCCCGGCAGTGATCTGCAGCCTCGGTGCCGATCATGAGCGCATCGTCCAGGCACTGCGTGACGGCCGGCGCGGCCTGACCGACAGCGACCGCTACACGCCGGGACGGCCGCTGGCGCTGGGCGCCATCGAAGCGCCGCTGGCAGATGCCGAGGGCTGGCCGGCCGAGTGGGCCAGCCGCAACAATCGCCTGATCGCCAGTGCGCTGGCGGCGCTGGGCGAGGCGCTCGATGCCGCTCTGAGCCATCATGCCCCGGAGCGCATCGCCGTCGTCATGGGCACCAGCACCTCGGGCATCTCCGAAACAGAAGCGGCGATAGCGCGCTGTGGACCGGGACAGCCTTTCGATGAACGCTATCGCTACGCTCACCAGGAGCTGGGCGCGCCGGCGCACTTCATTCGCGACCGGCTGGGGCTTGCGGGACCGGCCTGGACGATCTCCACCGCCTGCAGCTCCGGCGCCCGGGCGCTGTCCGCCGCGCGCCGGCTGCTGCTCTCCGGTCAGGCTGACGCGGTGATCGCCGGCGGCGCCGATACGCTGTGCGGTCTGACCATCAACGGCTTCGATGCGCTGGGCGCGATCAGCGACACAGCCTGCCAACCCTTCACTGCCGAGCGCGGCGGCATCAACATAGGCGAGGCAGCGGCCCTGTTCGTGGTGACCCGTGAAACGGGCGGCATTCAGCTCACGGGCTACGGCGAAAGCTCGGATGCCCACCATATTTCGGCGCCTGACCCGGAGGGCAGCGGCGCCCTGAAAGCCATGCGCGCTGCCCTCGACATGGCCGGGCGCCGTCCTGCAGAGGTGGATTACCTCAACCTGCACGGCACCGCCACCCGCCACAACGACGCCATGGAGGCGCGCGCCCTGCACGCGCTTTTCGGCGACGCAGCACCGCCTGCCAGCGCCACCAAGGCGCTCACCGGCCATACGCTGGGCGCCGCCGGCGCGCTGGAGGCGGCCTTCTGCTGGCTGGCGCTGGAACGCGGCTTCTATCCCCGCCATGTGCACGAGCTGCCGCTCGACCCGACACTGATGCCGCTGACGCTGATCGAGGCCGGCTTCGACCGCTCGCCGCCGCGCCTGGCGCTCTCCAACGCCTTCGCCTTTGGCGGCAACAATGCCGCTCTGCTGCTGGAACGCACTGATGACGCCTGATTCACTGCTGTCCGTCGATATCGCCACGCTGGTCCCCCATCAGGGGCCGATGTGTCTGCTCGACGGCGTGGCGCATGTCGACCGCGACGAGATCGTGGCCCAGGTCACACCACGTCGCGACGACCTGCTGGCAGAAGCCGAGGGGGTACACGTGCATGCTGCGCTGGAGTGGATGGCTCAGGCGGCGGCCGCCTGGTCAACGCTCAATCCCGGCGAGGGTGACGAGGGACCACGTGAGGGCATGCTGCTGGGCGCGCGGCGATTTGCGGCGCACTGCGACTGGCTGCCCTTCGACCGTGCGCTGCGTGTGCGAGTGCGCCTGGAGGCACTTGCCGACAGCGGCCTGGGGCGTTTTATCGGCAGCCTGCATGACGGCGAGACCCACCAACCGCTGGCCGAAGCCGGCCTGAGCGTGCTGCAGACGCCGCCCGCTTCCCGCACCGACACAGCCGACAGCGGCCATCAGGAAGACGCGCCATGACCAATACGATACTGGTGACCGGCGCCAGCCGTTGATATCGGGAAGTGGGGGACACTAGTGAGAGCAGGCATTATAGCGCTGACCCATGCTTTTGGGTAAACGTTAGCAACGATATGTTTCGCGTATCGTTTAAAACATAAACAGTATTTTACCTCTATAGAAAGAACCTGATAGCTTTCCATAATCTATTCCATGGAGAGCCCGCATGATTTTGGAAATTCCCGAATCGGAAATTAAATCCAGGCAGCAGACATTTTTTGAAACATTGCAAAAAAAGGAATGTGATGCTGCCGTCTTGTTTAGTGTGACTGATATTTTTTACCTTACAGGCTTTCATTTTCGACCTTCCGAGCGTCCGATTGCCCTCATAATCGATCCGAAAGGCATTTTCTCTCTATTGGTCCCACGTATGGAACGTGAGCACGCACATCGCTATGCGGTGATTGAAGAAACTCACGAATATCCAGAGTACCCTGGCAAGACCCATCCAATGAAATACATGGCCAACATACTTGAAGATAGAAATTTTAAAAATCTCAGGGTAGGTGTGGATGCCGAGGGATATGCCTCTGCAAAGGGTTATACAGGCCCTCATCTAACCACCATATGCTCATTTAAAGAGACAAAGTCTCTCAAGGGAGTCGTCGAACAGCAGCGCTATATTAAATCTCACAACGAAATTGAATTAATCAGAGAATCCGCACGTTGGGGCAATCTGGCACATACATTACTGGTCAAATACACGGTTCCCGGAGAGCGAGAGATTGAGGCCGAAAGCCGTTCCACAAATGAAGCAACTCGTGCAATGTTCGACACCCTGGGTGCCGGTTATAGGCCTTATGGCTCTCCCGCTCACGCTTTCTATCGAGGTCAGATAGGGGAGCACTCGGCTTTCCCACACTCCCAGAACCAGAATGCAATGTTCAAGACCGGCTATAACGTAGTCTCACAGGCAGCCAGCGACGTGTGGGGCTATAAAAGCGAACTCGAACGGACGATGTTTATCGGAGAAGTTTCGAAAACTCAGGAAAATTTCTTTCGCCACATGCATGAAGCCCAGGAAATAGCATTCCGAACTATCAGGCCAGGCCTTCCAGCTTGCCGTATTGAGGAGGAAGTTCAAAAGTACTTCAGGGAAAACAAACTCCTGGATTATGCGAAACACCATTCGGGCCATAGCATGGGACTCCTGAACCATGAGGCGCCATTTTTCGATTTGGGTGATCAAACCATACTTGAGCCAGGCATGGTATTTTCCATAGAGCCTGGTCTATATGTAGAGGGTATAGGCGCGTTTCGACACTCCGATACGATTGTGGTAACCGACAAGGGAATGGAAATGATCACATATTACCCAAGAGACCTCGAATCTCTCATTATCTAGAATGTGAAAGCATATCCCTACACAATCAGTACAAGAAGAGATCAAAATGAATATACCTCAAAACCCCAGCAGCAAGAAAGACAAGAAGAGAGCTTTACCAGACTCATACGTTATCCTGCTCGCCATGCTGATCGTGGCTTCTATAACCACATGGTTGATCCCAGCGGGAAGCTTCGAGAGGACAACCGGCGATAACGTCCCCATGGTTGTTCCGGACAGCTATCAGTCTCTCCACTCAAACCCAACGACACTGCTGGATTTCTTTCTCTCGATCCAGGCAGGCCTCATTGACTCGGCCAATATAATTTTTTTGGTATTAATCATAGGTGGCGCTTTTGCGATACTCGACTACACGGGAGCCATACAAGCTGGTATCATGCGCCTTATCAACAAGACAAGAGGGAAGAAGTACTCCCTTGTTGTCACGGTATCTGTAGTTTTCTCCATCGCAGGTTTTATAGGCGCCTTGCAAACCGCCGTAATCGCATTTATACCTATCGGCATTATTATCGCTCGCGCCTTCAAACTGGATGCCATCGCGGGCGTCGCGATTATTTACCTGGGGGCTTATGCCGGCTATACGATTGGTGGACTTGACCCAATCACTACGGGATTCGGTCAGGAGATTGCAGGCCTTCCTGTATTCAGCGGACTTTGGTTCCGATTTGCTGTCTACCTTTGCGTACTTGCCGCGACAGTGATTTACCTTTGCCGCTACATATCAAAAATTTCAAAAGATCAAAGCCAGTCTATTCTTGGAAAGACTCCCTTCCCCGCTGAAATTGAAAACTCTTCTTCCATCCCCAACAATTTCACAAAACTTCATAAGATCATTCTTGCCTATTTCACACTCTGTATGACAGGTTACGTCACTGGAGTTTTTACGTTAGGCTGGGGGCTTAGCGAGATGGGCGCGCTATTTATGGTTATAAGCCTCGGAACGGCCGCTATCAACAGGATAAACCCAAATCAATATGTGCGCCTGTTTATTCAGGGCGCTCAGGGCATGCTCTATGCAGCGCTCATCGTTGGTTTGGCTCGAGCTATCGTCGTTGTACTCGAAGACGCATATGTATTGGATACTATCGTTAACAGTATTGCTGTAATGCTGGGCCCGCTGCCACATGTCGTAGCTGCACTGGGAATGTATATCTTCAATCTCGGATTCAACCTTATTATTAGCTCTGCTAGCGGTCAGGCTGCCATCGTCGTACCTGTCATGGCGCCACTGGCCGACGCCATTGGACTAACGCGACAAGTTGCTGTCCTGGCTTATAACTTTGGAGATGGGTTTACCAATATTGTCACACCAACCTCAGGTATCTTGATGGCCAGCATTGCCATCGGTGGCATTCCATGGATCAAGTGGATAAAATTCGTGATTCCACTGCTACTTATATGGATGGCAATCGGTGCTGTCGCCTTGAGCATCGCTGTCATGATCAATTTAGGCCCATTCTGACACACAGCGGCACGATGGCTTCAGGTTTTCGTGCCGCCAATAAAATTGGCGCGAATATAGCTCACAAAAAAGGCACCAACGTCTGTGAGTAAGGCGGGGTTCCACGCCATGGAGTTTATTTTTTTAACGTCAGAATTAATAGTTTTAAAAACGACCCTTTCATTTATGATACATGCGGCTGAGGCAGGCAATAGCGCTACCCCTACCTCCGCCGCGACGAGCGCAACAAGTGTCTGTTGCTCCTGAGCGTTTTGAACAACATGAGGGCTAAATCCATGTCCGTTACAGAGTGCGAGAACTGCATCATAGTAGCCATGGCCAGCTTCCCTTGGCGTCATAACCCACGCATCGCAACTCAGCTTCCCCAGATTCAAGGGCTCAATTGCCTGTGCCAATTCGTGAGTTTCAGGCAAACAGGCTACAAATGGTTCTTCAACTATGGCTACGGTATCAATCCGATCATCCAGCACAGGTGACACTAAAAAACCGACATCGATATCACCATGTAATAGGCTGGCAACCTGATCATGTGTGGTTAGTTGCTGAAGCTGGATATCAATATCCGGATGGTGTTCATTTAAATTCTTTACAATCTCCGGTACAAGATGGAACGACATTGTTCCACTAAAACCAATCGAAACACTACCCTGCTTACCCTCGGCAATTCTTCGCGTCACCGCAATATCACGCTCCAGGGTGGCTATGCAATTTTTAGCCGCCGTGAGGAAATTCTTTCCTGCCGGTGTCAGCCTTACCTCCTTGTTATTTCTAATCAACAACTGAACCTCAACCTCTTCCTCCAGGTTTTTAATCTGACTACTGAGCGGCGGCTGAGAAATATTTAGCTGCCGTGCAGCTTGACCGAAGTGAAGATTTTCAGCAACAGCAACAAAATATCTTAAATGCCTTAATTCCATTTTATATCTCACATTATTGCAAGGCCTGAAAAATCATGCGAAGCATTCCCGGAGGAGATGCCTGAGCATGGACTCTTCGTTAAAAGATAGCGCCACCAGAAGCGGATTCCGTTGCGCCTATGCACGTACTCTTTTGACAAATCATTTAAAACACAACATCCGGAAATTGGTAACGCACGGCTCCACCTATCCCCTTGCGATCATTCACTGTGCCTTCAGGATGGTGCCACAATGAGAGCAATGCGGGCACAGCTGTCATACATCAGTAGCAAAAAATCGGGCTATTGTGATCAAAATGCCCGAGACGTTTGATGGTCCCAATCAGAGCTGCTGTAGGCGGATATCGCCGAGCACGGCAACTACTATGCGGGCTCCACCACGACGCGCCGTTCTCCGGCATGCGCGATGAAAAGTGGGACAGCGTCCTCAACGTCGATCCGTACGGTTTCTACAACGTCCTCCGGCCGCTGTGGTGATGTCGATGATCCAGCGCCGCCGCGGCGGGCGTATCGTGGCGCTCTCCTCGGCGGCGGGTCAGGTGAGCAATCGCGGCCAGGTGAATTACGCCGCCATCAGGGGCGGCGTGATCACGGCGCTCAGGCCGCTGGCGCTGTCCACAAGACGCATCGCGGTCAACGGCAGGCCCTACTGACGCTCTCTATTCAGTCTCGGGAAAGCAGCCCCTTCACAGGGGGTGTTCCATGAACAACAATACTGATCCAGAGGAGAATTCATGGGCGCGAAAGCGACGCTTTATCAGGGCCTCGTGCATTCAGAGCGCTGGACCAGCGCGGAGTGCGGCTGCGCTACCCCTACCCTGACCGCTTAGCGCATTCTGCCTGCTACCGCCGAGCGCGACGACATGAAACGGATTCTGATGGTGGGCTGCGAATGGTACACCCACTACTATCCAGGCCTGCTGAACGACGATGCCGAGGTCACCACGCTGGAGGTCGACCCTGCCAAGCGCGCCTTTGGCGGCAACAATGCCGCTCTGCTGCTGGAACGCACCGATGACGCCTGATTATCTGCTGTCCGTCGATATCGCCATGCTGGTCCCCCATCAGGGGCCGATGTGTCTGCTCGACGGCGTGGTGAATGTCGACAGCGACGAGATCGTGGCACAGGTCACACCACGTCGCGACGACCTGCTGGCAGAAGCCGAAGGGGTACACGTGCATGCTGCGCTGGAGTGGATGGCTCAGGCGGCGGCCGCCTGGTCAACGCTCAATCCCGGCGAGGGTGACGAGGGACCACGTGAGGGCATGCTGCTGGGCGCGCGGCGATTTACGGCGCACTGCGACTGGCTGCCCTTCGACCGCGCACTGCAGGTGCGAGTGCGCCTGGAGGTACTTGCCGACAGCGGCCTGGGGCGTTTTATCGGCAGCCTGCATGACGGCGAGACCCACCAACCGCTGGCCGAAGCCGACCTGAGCGTGCTGCAGACGCCGCCCACCCCACGTGCCGACACAGCCGACACCGGCCATCAGGAAGACGCGCCATGACCAATACGATACTGGTGACCGGCGCCAGCCGCGGCATCGGCCGCGCCTGCGCCCTGCGGCTGGCCGCCGACGGTTTCGATATCGTGGTGCACTACAAAAGCCGCGAATGCGAAGCACGCGAGGTGTGCGCCGAGATCGAGGCGCTGGGGCGCTGCGCGCGGCGGCTGGCATTCGATGTCGGCGAGCGCGAGCAGGCCCGTCAGCGGCTGGAGGCGGATATCGCCGAGCACGGCGCCTACTATGGAGTGGTGCTCAACGCCGGGCTCCACCACGACGCGCCTTTCCCCGGCATGCGCGATGAACAGTGGGACAGCGTTCTCAACGTCGATCTGGGCGGTTTCTACAACGTCCTCCGGCCGCTGGTGATGCCGATGATCCAGCGCCGCCGCGGCGGGCGCATCGTGGCGCTCTCATCGGCGGCGGGCCAGGTGGGCAATCGCGGCCAGGTGAATTACGCTGCCGCCAAGGGCGGCGTGATCGCGGCGCTCAAGTCGCTGGCGCTGGAACTGGCCAAAAGACGGATCACGGTCAACGGTGTGGCCCCGGGCTGGATCGACACCGATATGACGGCAGGCAGCGACGTCGAGATCAAAAAGGTGGTACCGATGCAGCGCATGGGCAGCGCCGAGGAGGTCGCCGGGGTGGTCAGTTTCCTCTGCTCGCCGGATAGCGCCTACGTAACCCGCCAGGTGATTGCAGTCAACGGCGGGCTTTATTGAAGGCCTGCTTGCG
>NZ_KB907868.1 GCF_000382245.1 Kushneria aurantia DSM 21353 | reverse complement strand
CCAGATTTTACGCCGAAAAGGGAGCATCATCCAGGCGCATAATCATGATTTCACGGTGATTTTTGGTTTTTCAGGACCGACTATATAGCGCGCCGCAGATACCCAGTGCCAACCCTGCAATCGCAGCGTACTGACTGTCATCCCGCTTTTCGAAAAATGTCGATATCATGGCTCAACCTCGTTTTCATTGTTGTATGATGCAGCTTTTATCGTATCCTGCTGCGTTTGCGAAATATCAGAAGTTCGTAGCGCGACGTAGTAAACGCCCCGCTCGCTCCTTTACATGACCTTTTTCCCAGCTCATCGCACCATTGACCATCACCATTTCAATGCCAACGGCCGGTAGGGTCGGCTCGACGAAACTGGCACCATCCATGACACTATCGAAATCGAACAGCGTCAGATCTGCAAAGGCGCCTTCGCGGATCACACCACGATCGGTCAGACCGAAACGTGCTGCAGACATCGAAGTCATCTTGCGAATCGCCTCAGGCAATGCGAATAGCCCCTCATCGCGGCAGTAATGTCCGATCACGCGCGGAAAACTTCCCCATAATCGTGGATGCGGATTAGGGTCACCGGGCAGGCCGTCAGAGCCAATCATGGTCAGTGGATGAGCCAGTATCCGGCGCACATCCGCTTCATCCATATTGTGGTAGATCGCCCCCGCAGGCATTAATCGCTGTGCCGCTTCATGCAGCTCAACACCCCATTCCTGGGCAATCTCGCCAAGCAGGCGGCGCCCCATTTCAGGATGTGGTTTCGACCAGGTCACCAGGATGTCGAAGCGCTCGGAAACCCGCCACAGATCGAGCGTGGTCGAGCAGGCCGCATAGGGGTAGCAGTCGCAGTTACAGGGCTGCTGCCCAGCAGCCACTTCGAGTTTATCGAGGGCATGCTCGCTGTTGCCCCAGTTCTCCGGCTCGGCACATTTGAGATGCGAGATCACCAGTGGTACCCGGCCATGCCGAGCGGTCGCGAAGGCCTCATCCATCGCCTCGAACAGTTGATCGCGTTCGTTGCGCATGTGAGTGGTGTAAATACCACCCTCCTCGCCAACCACCTCAACCAGCGCCCTGACCTCGCTTTCAGGCGCCGAGCGGGCATTGGTATATGCCAGCCCGCTGCTGAGCCCTATAGCGCCCGCTTTCAAAGCGCTTCGCAAAGTGTCTTGCATCGCTTCGATTTCTGCCTCGCTGGCGGCACGATCGAAATCCCTCATAACGCCGGCACGTAATGTGGTATGGCCAATCAGTGCCGCCACATTGACCGTAGGAGCGGCAGACTCGACCGCACTGGCATAGCTTTCGAAGTTGATGAAAAAATCGTCGCTATCACCAAGCAGGTTCATTGGGTCCGGCACCTCTCCCGCGAGACGAACCGGCGAGGCGCTTATCCCGCAGTTACCGACAATCACGGTAGTGATGCCCTGGCTGATCTTGGGTAGCATCTGCGGCTGATGGATCGCACAGTTATCATCATGGGTATGAACGTCAATGAAGCCGGGCGCAAGGTAACGGCCCGCCGCCTCAACTACCCGGTCGGCATATGCCATGTCGAGCTCACCGATGGCAAGGATACGTTCGCCAACGACCCCTACATCAGCGATGAAAGGCGGGACGCCGGTTCCATCGATGATATGAGCGCGACGAATGATTACATCGAATGTCATGATAGCCTCCCGATCACGCCTTCAGCGCTCGACGCCGGTCTGTGAAGTGATGCGCCCGTAGTGCTCGATGCGGCGATGGCGGGCAAAGTCGAAGATGGTGGTCTTGCCGAACTGACAGCGGTCCATATCGCAGCGGGCGGTGATCAGTTCGTCACCTTCGCTGTCGGCCCGCGCCACCACGAAACCATCGGGGTCGACGATGATCGAGCCGCCCATCAACGGATGACCATCCTCGTCGCCGGCCTTGGCCACCGCGACCGCCCAGGTGGCATTCTGGTAAGCGCCTGAAGTAACCGACAGTTCGGAGTGATAGAGGCGCTTTTCCAGCCCTTCTCCAGCGTTCTGGGAGTTCACCGAGGGCGTGTTGTACCCCAGCATCACCAGTTCGACGCCCTGCAGCCCCATCACCCGCCATGTCTCGGGCCAGCGTCGATCGTTGCAGATGCACATCCCCATCAGGGTGCCGTCGTTGTCAAAGGTTTCGAAGCCAAGATCGCCCGGCTCGAAGTAGCGTTTTTCGAGATGTTGAAAATCGCGCTCGCTGTCATGTTCGACGTGCCCCGGCAGGTGCACCTTGCGATACTTGCCGATAATCTCGCCGCGGCGATTGGTCAGAATGGAAGTATTGAAGTGACGACCCTCGGGGGTCAGTTCGGCGTAACCGAAGGAGATGGCAATACCGTGCTCACGAGCGCGCTCGAACAACGGCCGGGTGGTCGCACCGGGCATCTCACGCTCGAACCAGTAATCTACCTCGCTCTGATCTTCCATGTACCAGCGTGGGAAAAAGGTTGTCAGCGCCAGCTCGGGAAACACCACCAGCTCACAGCCCTGTTCGGCGGCGCTGTCCAGCAGGGCCAGCATTCGCGCAACGACCGCCTCGCGACTGTCACTTTTCTGAATCGGGCCCATCTGGGCAGCGCCAATCATCCATTCACGCATTGCCTGTCCGCCTGATCAATTATTGTCGTTGAGACTCAGTGTCAGGACTTTCAAGGCGACTGTCTTATACCGATCTATCGGAAAGCTATAACTTTTTGTTAATGACGACTATCGTCCTCGCACTGACCCAGATCTGCCAACGCGACTTCAAGATGTTTGATAAAGGCCCGTGCCAGCTGTGATAACGGCTCGGTGCGATGGTATACCAGACTGACCATCAGCCTTTGTTCGACCGGCAGAGGGACTGCCGTCAGCCTGTCGCTGCGCCAGCCCCGCCAACTGAACTCGTCAATCAGCGCAATACCGCCCCCGGCATCTGCAAGTGCACAGGCATAATGCGGTGAGTCAACCTCGGTAGCCGGCCGCCAGGGCTCACCAGCGGCTTCGAAAGCGGTGCGGATATGCATACCAAACGGCGTTTCTGCGCCATAACCGATCAGTTCAAAATGACGCAATTCCGGTAGTGTGACGCTATCGCGACCGGCCAGCGGATGATCAGCCGGGCAGGCGCAGACCATGCCAGCGCGGTGCAGAGGATTGACTTCAAGATTGGGATGGCTGACCGGGAAGAGCGAGATACCCAAATCAGCCTGACGATCAAGCAACTGATCACGTAGCTGGGTATGGCGCTGACAGTCGAGACTGACCCGCACACCATGTTCTTGCCGAAAGCTTGTCATTGCCCTGGGGACCACCTGATGGCCGAGGCTCGAACTGGCCGCGATACGAACCACTCCCTGCCGCCTCTGGGTGAGATCGTAAAGCGTGCTGTTAACGCGCTGCACATCACGATAGACGTTCTCGACATCACGAAAAAGGCGACGCGCCTCGGGTGAAGGGTAAAGCCGGCCCTTGATGCGCTCAAACAGCGGAAAACCAATGCGCTGCTCGGTATGCGACAACATACGGCTGACCGCCGGCTGAGAAATCATCAGCACGCGGGATGCTCCGCTGATACTGCCGGTGGTCATTACCGCGCGAAAGACTTCGATCTGTCGCAGATTGAGCGCCATTCTGTCTGCCTCGTCTAACCCTGTTTGCAACCGATTACACCACTGAACGGTCCTGGGTTGAACGCCCCTCTCGATGAGCTTGCCCGGTACCACGACAAAAAAAACTTGTCGATCATCAAAAAAACATCGCTTGTCGCGCCCATCGCCATGGGCCAATGATGAATTGACTGACAACAACAATTCACGCTGGAGAGCCAATGGCAACGAGTTTCCACGGTGTTCGGGCAGGAGCGGATATCGGCGGCACATTTACCGATATAGCGCTCGAGGTGGGGAAGCAGCTCTACTCCGGCAAGGTCCTGACACGCCATGACGCCCCCGAGCAGGCCATCATCGAAGGGCTGCTGCAAACGCTTGAACGCGCCGGCGTCGAGCCGTCGCGGCTGGAAAGCCTGGTACATGGCACCACGCTGGCAACCAATGCGCTTATCGAGCGACGCGGCGCCCGTACTGCCTTCATTACCACCGAGGGTTTTCGCGACGTTATCGAGATGCGCACCGAGAGTCGCTTCGAACAGTACGATCTCAATATCGTATTGCCCAGGCCGCTGATTGCCCGTCAGCACCGCTATACAGTGGGTGGACGCATGAGTGCCGAGGGCACGGAGTTGGCGCCGCTGGATGAATCAGCGTTGGAAGAGGTGATCGACGCCATCAAGGCTTGTGGCTACGAGAGCGTCGCCGTCGGTCTGATGCACAGCTACCGCAATCCGGATCATGAACGCAGGGTACGTGAGCGTCTGCTGACACGGCTTCCGCAGCTGTCGGTATCGATCTCTTCGGAAGTTTCGCCGCAGATCCGTGAGTACGAGCGTTTCAATACCGTCTGTGCCAACGCTTTTGTCAGTCCCTTGATCGCCTCTTATCTGAACCGCCTGGCCAGCAGTCTCGAAGACTGCGGCATTGGCTGTCCGGTCTATCTAATGCACTCGGGCGGCGGCCTGATGTCGCTGGACAGCGCCGCCCGGTTTCCGGTCCGCCTGCTTGAATCCGGGCCGGCCGGCGGTGCGCTATACGCCGCCGACATTGCGGCACGTTATGGGCTCGATCGGGTCATCTCCTACGACATGGGCGGTACCACCGCCAAGATCTGTCTCATTCAGCACCAGCGCCCCCGGACCGCTCGCACCTTCGAGGTAGCGCGCAGTTGGCGTTTCAAGAAAGGTAGCGGCATGCCCATCTCCATCCCGGTGATCGAGATGGTGGAGATCGGCGCCGGCGGTGGTTCACTGGCACATGTCGACGAATTGCAACAGATCCGCATTGGCCCGGAGAGTGCCGGTTCAGAACCCGGCCCGGCCTGCTACGGCCGGGGCGGCGATGCGCCTACGGTCACTGATGCCGATCTCCTGCTGGGCAGGCTCGATGCCGACCACTTCGCCGGCGGCAGTCTGCGCCTTGAGCGCCGGGCAGCCGAAGCAGCACTCGATAGTGCCATCATCGACAGGCTGGGTGGCGATGCCATCGAAGCCGCTTACGGCATCGCCGAAATGGTCGACGAGAACATGGCCAACGCCGCCCGCGCCCATGCTGTGGAGAGCGGCCATGAGCTGGAGCGCTACACCATGATCGCCTACGGCGGCGCTGCTCCTCTGCATGCCGCACGGCTATGCGACAAGCTGGGTATCGATCAGCTGCTGGTACCTGCAGGCGCCGGCGTGGGCTCTGCGATCGGCTTTCTGCGCGCTCCTTTCGGCTATGAGTCACTACGCAGCGCCATCATGCGGCTGTCACACTTCGATCAGAAAAGTGTCAACGCCCTGCTGGCCGACATGCAGCAGGAGGCGACCACCTTCATCAGGGAGACGGGCTACCGCGGTGAGATCGAACGCGAACTCAGGGCCTATATGCGCTATGCCGGCCAGGGCTGGGAAATACCGGTTGAAGTTGACCGGGAGACGCTTGGCGAGGAAGAGATCGACCGTCTACGCCGGGATTTCATCGCCGAGTATGGTCGGGTTTTCGGACACGCCGTCGATGACCTTGATGTCGAGGTGGTCAGTTGGTCCCTGACGCTGCGCACTCCGCCGGCAGAGATCGAGCAACACCCGTTGTGCAGAAATCGGGCCACCGACGACGCACTACAGAGTGTCGAGCACCGCGCTCTCTTCGATACCGCCCGACGCGACTTCGGGCAGGCCAGGGTCATTGCCCGAGAGACCCTGCCCGCCGGCGTCAGCGTCAACGGCCCGATAATCGTCACCGAGGATGAAACCTCAACCATCGTGCCTGATGGCTTCGATGTTACCCGCCAGCAGGATGGCTGTCTGCTGATCGAGCGTCAGCGCAAGGAGACCTGAAATGAGCACCAGCCTACAGGTATCGCAACAGATCATGTGGAATCGGCTGATCGCGGTGGTCGAGGAGCAGGCGCTGACCCTGATCCGCACCGCCTTCTGCACCAGCGTGCGCGAGGCGGGGGACCTCTCCGCCGGGGTTTTCGATGCCAGCGGTCGCATGGTGGCCCAGGCAGTTACGGGTACGCCCGGACACGTTAACACCATGGCGGAGACGGTGTTCCATTTCATCGACCGTTTCGACGACATGGCGCCCGGCGATGTATTCGTCACCAACGACCCCTGGCTGGCGACCGGTCACCTGCACGATTTCACGGTGGTCACACCGGTATTTCGCCGGGGTCGTCGCATCGGTTTTTTCGCCTCCACCGCCCATGTGGTGGATATCGGCGGCCGCGGTTTCGGGCCCGATGGTCGCGAGCTTTATGAGGAGGGGCTGCTGATTCCGCCGCTGAGAATGTTCCGGACCGGCAGCGTCAATCAGGATCTGATCGATATCCTGCGCGGTAACGTGCGCGAAAGCGAGCAGGTGGTGGGAGACTTCTTCTCACTGGCGGTGTGTAACGACACCGGCCGCAAGCGTCTGCTGGAGATGCTCGATGAATTCGACCTGCCTGATATCGAGGAGCTTGCCGCCTTCATCTTCGAAAACAGTGGACGCGCCACTCGTGAAAGACTGGCAGCTCTGCCCGCCGGCGAATTTCGCTACCACATGCCGCTGGATGGCTATGATATTCCCATTGAACTGGCGGTTTCCCTGCACACCGGTAGTGAAACTCTGCACGCCGATTTCAGTGGCACCTCTGCGCAGAGCAGCTACGGCATCAATGTACCGTTGCCTTATACCAGGGCCTATGCATGCTATGGTCTCAAATGCGCACTGGCCCCATCGATTCCCAACAACTGGGCCTCGCTGCAGCCCTTCACCTTCAGCGCTCCGGACGACTGTATTCTCAACGCGCGACGTCCGGCGCCGGTCGCCGCACGCCACTTACTGGGCCACCTGGTCCCGGACCTGGTGCTGGGCGCGCTGCGCAAGGCCTGTCCCGATATTCCTCCGGCCGAAGGCGCCAGCGCACTGTGGAATCTGCAGATCAGCGCCCACCCTACCAGCGGAAGTGGCCCGAGCCGCGAGGTCCTGATGTTCAACAGTGGCGGCAGTGGTGCCCGGCCGCAGCTTGATGGCCTTGACGCTACCGCCTTTCCGAGCGGCGTTATGACCATGCCGGTGGAAGTAACCGAGAGCGTTGGCCCACTGGTGGTGTGGCGCAAGGAACTACGCCCCGACTCCGGCGGCGCGGGGCGCCAGCGCGGCGGCCTGGGGCAGCAGATCGAAATCGCCGCACGAGAAGGCTATACACTGACCTTCAATGCCATGTTCGAGCGCGTTGGGCATCCCGCACGCGGCCACGACGGCGGTGGCGAGGGTAGCGCCGGCGTGGTGGCGCTGGATGATGGTACCGCGCTACGCGCCAAGGGGCGCCAGGCCATACCGATCAACCGTCGGCTGGTGCTGAAACTCCCCGGCGGCGGCGGCTACGGGCTGCCCGATACACGCCCGGCATGCACGATCAAAAAGGATGTCGAGGCCGGCTACGTCTCCGAGCGAGCGGCAAGACAGCAATATCCTCATGCCTTCAGCACTGCCGGCGAAGAGTAATTAATCAACCTGACCGGCAACAAGAGCAAGACCCGGTCGCTACCCACCGAACCGACAATACCAACAATTCGATGGAGAATTTCCATGCCACGACTCAACCGTCTCTTTTGCTTTCTGATCAGTGGTTTGCTGCTGAGTCTGTCCGGCACCAGCCAGGCACAAACGCACTGGATCATGGCTACCGGCTATCCCCAGGATAACTTTTTCACGCACAACATCGAGATGTTCATCAAGGAAATCGAAGAGAAAAGCGACGGCGAACTCACCATCGACCTGCGCCCCAACGGCACTCTGATCAATCACGACGCCATCAAGCGCGCTGTACAGTCCGGCCAGGTGCAGATCGGCGAAATACGCCTCGGTGTCTACGGTAACGAAGATCCCATGTATCGACTCGACAGTCTGCCCGGCGCGGCCACCACCCTTGAGCAGGCCCGTCAGCTGTTGGAGGCACAGGCGTCCTATCTCGAAAAACTATTGTCCGAGGACAGCATCATTCCCCTCGCTTATGTGCCCTGGCCGGGACAGGGCTTTTTCACCAGCGTGCCGTTGAAGTCAGTAACCGACATGCAGGGCATGAAAATTCGTATCTACTCTCAGCCCACCCGACAAATGGCGGAGCAACTCGGTTTCCAGGCCACTATTTTGCCCTTTGCCGAGATCGCCCAGGCCTACTCGACGGGCATGATCAATTCGCTTTTTACCAGCGCACAAACCGGCATCGACATTCAGGTCTGGGACTATGCCCACTACTTCACCTATACCGGCACTTCGCACTCCAAAAACACCATTATCGTCAATCAGCGCGCCTTTCACGCACTCGGCGACGAGTTGCAAAGGATCGTGCTCGAAGCGGGCAAAAACGCCACCGAACGCGGCTGGGAGATGAGTCGACAGGCCGCTGCCAGCAATCAGGAAACGCTGGTCGAGAATGGCATGCAAATCGACCAGGCAAGCAATGACATTCAGCAGGCGATCGGGCAGATCGGCGACGACCTTTTAACACAGTGGCGTGAAAGCGCCTCTCCCGAGGCTCGCGATGTACTGGATCGCTATCTGCAGATGCGCAGCGGCAAACAGGACTGAGCCCCCGGCCGCTGTCGTATCGCCATGGCAGCGGCGCTCGCGTGACATGAAGGAAAATGCTGATGCGCAAATCCCTGGATAGCCTCTATCTGGCCAGTGGCGTGCTGGCGGCCATCTTTCTGGCGCTGATCGCCGTCTCGATTCTGTTTCAGATCGTCGGCCGCAGTCTTGGGCTCGTCGTCGACGCTACCGAGTTTTCCGGCTTCTGTCTGTCCGCCTCGACCTTTCTTGGACTCGCCTATTCGCTGCGTCATGGCGCCCACGTTCGAGTGGGTCTGCTCGTCGACGCGCTCTCCGGCAGCTGGCGCCGCCTGCTCGAAAGCTTCGTCTGCGCTGTCAGCGCCGGTGTGGTCGGCTGGCTGTGCTGGTGCGCAGCCCTCTATACCCAACAGAGCTACGAATATGGTGACCTGAGCCCGGGGCTTATCGCCGCGCCGCTGTGGATCCCGCAACTGGGCATAACGCTCGGTCTCGCGATTATGACCGTCGCTCTGCTGGATGAACTCTACCGGCTGATCCGTTATGGACGAGCCAACTACATCGACAACGATAGCGGGTCGCTGGAATAGGCCCCGGCATACCTCAAAACAAGAGGCTCTCATGGATCATACACTGGTCGCACTGCTTGTGATGTTCGGTGCTCTGATCGGCCTGCTCGGCGCGGGTATCTGGGTCGCAGTCGCACTGGTAGGCATCGGCTCGACGGCACTGGCGCTGTTTACCCCGGTGCCGGTGAGCAGCCTGGTCGCCTCCACCCTCTGGGAAGCCAGCTGGCAGTGGCCGCTGACCGCGCTGCCGCTGTTTATCTGGATGGGAGAGATCCTGTTCCGTACTCGACTCTCGCGCGACATGTTCAACGGCCTGGCCCCCTGGGTCAGCTGGCTGCCGGGGCGACTGCTACATGTCAATGTGCTGGGCTGCGGCATCATGGCCGCCGTCGCCGGCTCATCGGCGGTTACCGCTACCACCATCGGGCGCATGAGTCTGCCGGAGCTGCAGGCTCGCGGCTACGATGAGCGATTGATGATCGGCACCCTGGCCGGCTCGGGCACTCTGGGATTGATAATCCCGCCATCGGTAGTGCTGATCGTCTATGGCATTCTCGCCCAGCAGTCGATTGCGCGGTTATTCGTCGCCGGTATACTACCGGGCTTGCTGTTAATGGGACTGTTCATGGGCTATGTGGCGATATGGTCGCTGCTCAATCGCCATCGAATGCCCGCAAGGGAGCCGTCGCTGTCGCTGGTCGAGAAGCTGCGACGCTCCGCTCGCCTGATTCCGATGATTGTATTGATCATCGCGGTTATCGGCTCCATCTATAGCGGTATTGCCACGCCAACGGAGTCCGCGACCTTCGGCATCCTGGGAGCGCTGTTGATCGCCATGGCGACTGGCACGCTCAGCTGGCAGAGCTTTCGCGACAGCCTGATGTCGGCCACGCGGATCTCCTGCATGATCGCCTTTATCATCGTCACCGCCTCGGTACTCTCCAGTGCGGTCGCCTTTATCGGCATTCCTCAATACCTTGCCGGGATAGTCGATCAGATGCAGCTCTCCCCCGGCTGGCTGTTGCTGATATTGACGCTGATTTTCATCGTACTGGGATGTTTTCTGGAAGGTGTTTCCATCCTCGTACTTAGCAGCGCAATGATCCTGCCGATGCTGTCGAGCGCCGGTATTGACCTGCTGTGGTTCGGTATCTACGCCGTCATCATCATCGAGATGGCACAGATCACGCCACCAGTCGGTTTCAATCTGTTCGTGCTGCAGTCGATTACAGGGCGCTCGATCTGGCAGGTCACGTGCTCGACGATTCCTTTTTTCCTGCTGCTCTGTCTGGCAGCTTTTATCATCACGCTGATACCGGGGCTGGTGACCTGGCTGCCATCACTCGGCCGCGCCGGTAGCTGAATCAGGGGGAGAGTGCTCGGATGGGGATAGCAGGTCAATCAGCCAGCCGCGGAAAATCTCGACCAATTCTCCCGTGCGCGCTTCTTCACGATAAAGCAGAAAAAAACGTGGTAAACGATGATGCGGCAGCCGCCGCATAATGCCGAAACCCAGTGGCGCCATCAGACGCCCGGCATGAACCTCGCGAGCGGCCTCATGCTCGGAGATCAACCCGATACCGAGTCCTGCCAGGGCAGCATCCAGCATCGCTTCATTGGTATGAAAACGCATCATCGAATGGGCAGCCGAGACGTCAAGCCCCCATAGACCGAGCACGTCCTGCCATGGTTCATCGGTCAGCAGCGGGCTGATCAGGCAGTGCTCGAGCAGATCCACAGCTTTTTCGACGGGCTTGACCGCCAATAGCTCGGGAGTGGCTACCAGTTCCTTGAAATCATCGACCAATGCAACCTTCTCGAAACCTTCCCAGCCCTCATAGCCCCACTGGATTGCCATATCGATCTTGTCCTCGAAACCGCTGAGTTCGGCCCCGATCGAGATCTGCAGATCGACCTGTGGGTAGCGTGCGGTAAAGCCGGTCAGATTGGGAATCAGATAGTGCGAGGCAAACCAGGGGCTGACGTGCAATCGCAGCCGCCATGCCTCCTGCACTCGCTCGACACGGCGCATGCCCTCGGCGATACAGTCGAACCCCTGGCGCACATGCTCGGCAAGCAGGACGGCGGACGCCGTCGGCACCAGTAGACGCGAACGACGCACGAACAGCTCATGACCCATGCGGCTTTCAAGGGTTCGAATCTGGTGGCTGACGGCCTGGGAGGTGAGATTGAGCTCACGGGCTGCCGTCTGCACGCCCCCAAGTCGGACCACCGCTTCGAACACCAACAGGCCATTCAATGAGGGCAGTTGATAACGCTGATGTCCTTCGATCATGGCCAGCCCCATGGCTGAGTGTCACTCATATTAATGACCTCCCGAGGCAGGATGCTGATATCACCAGCGAGCGCAAGATTATTCTATGCCCATCACCTATCGGACAATATAGCGCCTTGTTGGCCCGGATCGGCACGCGCATCACTCAGGCATCGCGCTGCGCCATTTCAGCCTGGCGCGCGGCCAGCGTGTCGGCCTCGAAGCCGCCGAATATACCGGCGCCCTCCTCGCCGCGCATCGCCAGTTGACGAAAGCCACCGAACAGCTCACGCCCCATGCCCACATGGTAGTGGTCAAGGTTGGCGGTGGCTGGCTGACGCTCGGCCCACTCGGCGGGTGCCACCAGCGTATCGAGGGTGCCGGCGTTGGCGTCCAGGCGCACCACGTCGCCATCGCGCAGCTTCGACAGCGGCCCGCCGTCGAGCGCCTCGGGGCTGATATGGATCGCCGCCGGCACCTTGCCGGAGGCGCCGGACATGCGGCCATCGGTCACCAGCGCCACATGATGGCCGCGGTCCTGCAGCACGCCGAGGAAAGGCGTCAGTTTGTGCAGTTCGGGCATGCCGTTGGCCTTCGGCCCCTGGAAACGCACCACCACCACCACGTCGCGATCCAGTTCGCCGGCGTCAAAGGCCGCCTTGAGCTGGTTCTGGTCGTCAAAGATGCGCACCGCCGCCTCGACCAGCCGGTGCGACTGCTGCACCGCCGAGACCTTGATCACCCCACGACCGAGGTTGCCCTTCAGCACCGTCAGCCCGCCGGTGGGCGCAAAGGGGTTGGCGACCGGGCGCAGCACCTCTTCGTCGTGACTGCTTTCAGGCCCTTCGCGCCACACCAGCCGGCCCTCCTCGAGGAAGGGTTCGCGGGTATAGGCACTCAGTTCGGTGCCGAACACGGTGGGAATATCGCCGTGCAGCAGCCCCGCACCCAGCAGTTCACGGAACAGATAACTCATGCCCCCCGCCGCCTGGAAGTGGTTGATATCGGCGTGACCGTTGGGATAGACCTTCATCAGACTCGGCACCACCGCCGACAGGGCGGTGAAATCATCCCAGCTCAGCGTGATACCGGCCGCCGCCGCCATCGCGATCAGGTGCATGGTGTGGTTGGTCGAACCGCCGGAAGCCAGTAGTCCTACTACAGCATTGACGATCGCGCGCTCGTCGATCTGCTTGTAGAACGGGCGATAGTCACCGCCGGTGTCGGTGGAGAGCACCAGCCGCTCGGTAGCGTAGCGGGTCAGCGCCTCGCGCATTTCGGTACCGGGGTTGACGAAGGAGCTGCCGGGCAGATGTAGCCCCATCATCTCCATCATCAGCTGATTGGAGTTGGCGGTGCCATAGAAGGTGCAGGTACCGGGGCTGTGGTAGGAGCGCGACTCGGCCTCGAGCAGCTCTTCGCGGCTGGCGCGACCCTCGGCGAAGCGCTGGCGCACCCGCGCCTTCTCCTTGTTGGGAATGCCGCTGGTCATCGGCCCGGCGGGCACGAACATCGCCGGCAGGTGGCCAAAACGCGCCGCGCCGATGAAAAGCCCCGGCACGATCTTGTCACAAACGCCGAGATAGAGCGCGCCGTCAAACATATTGTGGGAGAGCCCCACGGCAGTGGCCATGGCGATCACATCGCGGGAGAAAAGCGACAGCTCCATACCCGGCTGCCCCTGGGTGACGCCGTCGCACATGGCCGGCACGCCGCCGGCGAACTGGGCGGTCGAGCCCATGGCACGGGCCGCCTCGCGGATGGTGTCGGGAAAGGTGGCAAACGGCTGGTGGGCGGAGAGCATATCGTTGTAGGCGGAGATAATGCCCAGGTTGGCGCTGTTGGTCAGCCTCAGCGTCTCTTTCTCGCCGGCGCCGCAGGCGGCGAAGCCGTGGGCGAGATTACCGCAGGAAAGCTCGCCGCGATGCACGCCACGGCGATACTGATCCGCCATGTGCTGCTCGTAGAGGGCGCGCCGCTCGGCGGAGCGCTCGCGAATACGCCGGGTCACTGCGGCGACGGTAACATTGAGAGTGTCAGCTTTTGCGCTCATCGGAGGTCCCCTGCACGGTCAGCGGTGTGCGGTCATGTCATATCATGTAGTTCTACTACATCCTATAATGCCACGCTTGGACCCATTCACGCACCCGGTCCGCCCTTTGCGAGGGCGATTACCAGGAGTTCACATGACTGATAAAGCCGTTTGCGCCGACGACCGCTACGTGGTCGCCGCGCTGTACAAGTTCGTTTCCCTGCCTGACTACCAGGACCTGCGCGAGCCGCTGCTCGAATTCATGCAGGCGCACGACATCAAGGGCACGCTGCTGCTCGCCGAGGAGGGTATCAATGGCACCGTGGCCGCCCGCCGCGAGGAAATCGATGCCCTGCTCGACTGGCTACGCCGCGATGCACGGCTCGAGGATATCGACCGCAAGGAGTCGCTGTGCGATGAGCGGCCCTTCTACCGCACCAAAGTCAAGCTCAAGCGCGAGATCGTCACCCTCGGTGTCGACGGGGTCGACCCCAACCGCCGGGTGGGCACCTATGTTGAGCCGGCGCAGTGGAACGCGCTGATCGACGACCCGGAAGTGCTGCTGATCGACACCCGCAACGACTACGAAGTCGAAATCGGCAGCTTCGAGGGCGCGGTCGACCCGCATACGAAGTCCTTTCGCGACTTTCCCGACTACGTCAGTGCCCATTTCGACCCCGCGCAGCACAAAAAGGTGGCCATGTTCTGCACCGGCGGCATTCGCTGCGAAAAGGCGTCGAGCTGGATGCTCGAGCAGGGCTTCGAGGAGGTCTACCACCTGCGCGGCGGCATTCTCAACTACCTCGAGCAGGTGCCCGAACAGCACTCGAAGTGGCACGGCGACTGCTTCGTGTTCGACAACCGGGTAACCGTGCGTCACGACCTCAGCGAGGGCGATTTCGAGCAGTGCCACGCCTGCCGCCGGCCGATCTCCGTCGAGGACCGCCGCTCGCCGCACTACGAAGCGGGCATCAGTTGCCCGCACTGCTGGCACGACCTGCCGGAAAAGACCCGCGCCGGCGCCCGCGAACGTCAAAAGCAGATCGAGCTGGCGCGAGCGCGCGGCGAGCCCCATCCCATCGGTCGCGATCCGCGTCGCGAGGAGTGAAGCCGGGCTGAAAAGACTGCGCTCAGGTAGAGTCGGGCTCTCCCATCCACTGCGACCACAGTGCCTGCACCCGCTCGCGATGTGTCGCAAAGCGTTCGGCACTGACGCGACTGCCGCTGCGCGCCAGCGCCGTGCGGTGGCTTTCGTCGCGGTAGGCAAGCCAGGCCTCGCGCAGCTGTTCGGCACCTTCCAACGGCAACTGGCCGGCGGCTTCGAGCGTCTCCAGCAGACGCATGTTGTCGGTGAAATCGAGCAGCGCCGGGGCGCGATGACTCATCGCCAGTACCGCATACTGGTTCATGAACTCGATATCGATCATGCCGCCCGGGTCGTGTTTGAGATGAAACTCACCGGCATCGAGCTGCTGTCGGCTGCTGCCCAGGTGGCGACGCATTCTATCGCGCATCTCGACCACCGCCTGGCGCAGTTCACCGCCGTCGCGCTCGCGCCCCAGTATCTCGCGGCGTAGCGCGTTGAAACGTGCTGCCAGCGTCTCGCTGCCGGCCACCGGGCGGGCACGCACCAGCGCCTGGTGCTCCCACACCCAGGCGTCACGGCGCTGGTAGTCGGCGAACGCCTCCAGCGACGACACCAGCAGCCCGGCATTGCCCGAGGGGCGCAGGCGCATATCGACTTCGTAGAGCGCGCCGGCCGGGGTGGTGGCACTCAGCATGTGGATGATGCGCTGCCCCAACCGAGCGAAGAACACCGGCGTATCCAGCTCCCGTTCGCCGTCAGTGCGCCCGCGCGGGTCGGCGTCATGCAAAAAGACAAGATCGAGATCGGAGCCGTAGCCCAGCTCGATGCCACCCAGCTTGCCGTAGCCGACGATCAGGAAATCGGGGTCATGGCGATCGATGGTCGTGCCGTCGCGACGCTTTGGCACCCCGTGCCGATCGACCAGGGCGCGCCATGCCAGCCGCAGCACCTGCTCCAGCACCACCTCGGCAATCATGGTGAGATGATCGCTGACCACCATCAGCTGACGGGCACCGAGAATGTCGGCCGCGGCCACGTTGAGCACCCGGGCATGGCGGAACAGTCGCAGCAACTCCAGCTGCGCCTCCTCGTCAGCCGGATCGAGCCGAGCCAGGCTCTGGCGCAGCTCGTCCTCCAGCGCGTTGCGGGAGGTCGGTGTGTAGAGACTGCGCGGGTCGAGCAGCTCGTCAAGCAGTACCGGATAGCGCGCCAGCTGTTCGCTGATCCAGGCGCTGGCGGCGCACAGCCGCACAAAGTGCGCCAGGGCGTCGGGATTCTCCTTGAGCAGTGACAGGTAGGCAGTACGGCGCAGTACCGATTCGACCAGTGACAGGGTCCGCTCGAGGGTCGTATCCGGGCTGTCGGTGGCCGCCACACTGGAGAGCAGCGCCGGCATCAGCGCATCAAGGCGCTCGAAACCAATGCGCTGCATGGTGGTCACCGCGCGGCCGTGGCGCAGCCGGCCGAGCCGTTCACGGGCGCGCGAGGGGTCATGGAAGCCCGACTCGGCCAGCAGCGCCACCGCCGCCTCGTCGTCGAAACTCTCCTGCCACAGCGAGCGCCACTCCTCCATGGCACCGGCCTCGATCAATTCGTGATCCGCCTCCTCGGGCGCCGCCACTACCTCATTGAAGCGCTGCCGCACCCGGGCGCGCACCTCATCGAGCTGCTCCAGCAGCGCCGGCCAGCCCTCCTTGCCCATAGCGAAGGCGATACGCGAGCGCGCCTCGTCCTCCTGCGGCAATGACTGGGTCTGGCGGTCATCGAGCCCCTGCAGGGCGTGCTCCAGGTCGCGCAGAAAAACGTAGTCAGCCATCAGCGCTCGCGCGTCGTGGCGCTCGATCAGTTCCAGTTTTTCGAGGTGCCGCAGCGCCAGATACAGCGAAGGCGTCTGCAGCTCGGTCACACGACCGCCGCGAATCAGCTGAAAGGCCTGCACCACGAACTCCACTTCGCGAATGCCGCCGGCACCCAGCTTGATGTCCTCCTCGCGACCGCTGCGGCGCACCTCACGGTTGATCAGTGCCTTCATCTCGCGCAGCGATTCGATGGCGCCGAAATCGATGTACTTGCGATAAACGAAGGGCCTGAGCTCGTCGATCAGCCGTTCGCCGGCCTCGATATCGCCGGCCACCGGACGCGCCTTGAGCATGGCGTAGCGCTCCCACTCGCGTCCCTGGCTCTGATAGTAGGAGAGCGTGGCGGCGAAGCTATTGACCAGCGGCCCACCGTCGCCCAGCGGCCGCAGGCGCATGTCGACGCGAAAGACGAAGCCGTCGGCAGTGACGGCGTCGAGCGCAGCGATCAGTTTCTGCCCCAGGCGGGTGAAGTACTCCTGATGGTCGAGCGAGCGCTCGCCGCCGACGGTCTGTCCCTTTTCGGGCCAGGCAAATATCAGATCGATATCCGAGGAGAGATTGAGTTCACCGGCGCCCAGTTTGCCCATCCCCAGCACCACCAGCCGCTGGAAACGCCCCTCGCTGTCGGGCGCCGGATGGCCGTAGCGTTGGGCAAGAGCACGCTCGTGAAAGGACAGCGCGGCCTCCAGGCACACCTCCGCCAGACGCGATACCGCAGCGGCGATCGCCCAGGCATCGCCATGATTGTTGCGGTCGCGCCAGATGATCGCCACCATCCGCTCGCGACGAAAGCGGCGCAGCGCCCGCTGCATCTGCTCCTCGCTCTCGCACCCCTTCAGCGCCGCTGCAAGCTGCTTTTCCAGCTGCTCCCGCGAGGGCGCCGCATCCAGCTCGTTATGCGCCAGCAGACGATCGAGCATGGCGCCGTCAAGGCTCAGCGACTTCGCCACGAAATCGCTGGCCGCCAGGGTGACGGCCAGCTCGCGCAGGCGTTCGTCGTCCAGTCTGGCCAGCAGGGCATCGTCGAGGGCATCGAAGTGATGGCGAACTCGAGTGGCCAGCTCATCGGACAGGGCTGCGAGTACGGCTTGCAGTGGCATGCTGGAATCTCGGCTAATGGATGGCGATGTCAGGATGTTGGCACCCTGAGTGCAGTGATGACAGATGCAGCAGGCAACGGCAAGTCCGGCATCCCCCAATAAGTGCCACCAAAGTTATTCACCGGCGGCACATGACGTCGGCCCGAACCTGTTAACATGCCGCTATTTGGAGCGCGATTGACCTTGCCCGCCGTCCCCTCCTCCGCGCTGCGCTGGTCGGCACTGATGCTGTGCTGCGCGCTTGCAAGCCTGCTCCTTCAGTTTCTGAACATGCCCGCCGGCGCCCTGATCGGCCCCATGGGGGTATCGATACTGTTCGGCATCTTCGTCGGCCGACTGGCATTGCCGCGGGTGCTGTTCAAAAGCGGTCAGGGAGTGATCGGCCTCCTGATCGCCCAGTCGATGACGCTTTCTGTACTCTCGACCATTCTCGCCGAGTGGCCCGCCATGCTGCTGGCCACCGCCATCACCCTGGCGCTGAGCACGGTGGTGGGTATCGGCCTGGTGCGCTACGGCGGACTGCCCGGCACCACCGCCGCCTGGGGCACCACCCCGGGCGCGGCCTCGGCAATGGTGCTGATGGCCGAGGAAGCCAACGCCGATCCGCGTATCGTCGCCGCCATGCAGTACGTGCGGGTGATCAGCGTGGTGTTGGCGGGAGCGCTGGTGAGCCACTGGCTGGGGGTCTCGCCCTCGGCGGCACAGGCCGACAACGGGCCGCAGTGGCTGCCCGCCCATCCGGCCGGCCTCGCCGCTTCCGCCGCACTGCTGCTGGTCGGCGTGACCCTGTGTGACCGCCTGCTGCCGGCCGGTGCGCTGCTGGGACCGATGTTTCTCGGCAGCCTGGTGCAGCTCTCCGGCGTGATCGAGCTGGAGGTCCCGCTGCCGGTACTGGAGATCGCCTACGCCTGCATCGGCATCTATGTAGGACTGCGTTTCGATCGCGAGACGGTGCGCAACGTGATGCACGCCTTCAAATGGATGCTGCTCGCTTCGCTGCTGCTGATCGCCTGCTGCGCCCTTTCGGCGCTGTTGCTGGTCAAACTGATGCAGAGCGACTTTCTCACCCTCTACCTGGCGACCAGCCCGGGCGGGCTCGACGCCATGACCATCATCGCGCTGGAGACCAACGCCGATGTTGCCATCGTCGCCGCACTTCAGGTGCTGCGCCTGTTCGTGGTGATCCTGATCGGCCCGAGCATGGCGCGCTTTGTCGCCCGTTTCGCGCGCGATAATGGATAACCCGGGATTTCCGATCGGCGCACGGCCAGCTACCCTGAGCGACAGAGATCGCCCTGCCTGCGGAGAGTCCTGACCATGCCGAATTCACTTCACGTCGTCGCCGGTTGCCTGCTCGACGGTCAACGCCGGCTGCTGCTGGTACGCAAGCAGGGCTGCGCGCTGTTCATGCTGCCCGGCGGCAAGCCCGAGGCCGGCGAACGGCCGATGGAGACGCTGTCGCGGGAGTGCCGCGAGGAGCTGGGGGTGAGTCTGGAAGAAGAGGCGCTGAGCATGCTGGGACGTTTTCGCTCGACGGCCGCCAATGAGCCCGACACCCCGCTGGATGCCGACGTCTTCGTCATCGAAGCGCTGGACGGTGTTCCCGCCGCAGCCAACGAGATCGCCGAGCTGCGCTGGTTCGCCCTGGAAGATGACGACAGCGTGCTGGCGCCGCTGCTGCGCGACGAGGTGCTGCCGGCGCTGCGCCAGCGCTTCGGTATCGACCATGGCCGATAACACCGAAAGACGAGTGGCGCTGGCGCTTCTGAGCGAGCGCCACGAGGTGCTGCTGTCGCGCCGCGACGACCAACCCCTGCATACGCTGCCGTACCTGAGCGTAGATCGCAATGCCGACGATGAAGCCCTCGAACGGGCGCTGGCAGAACTGCTCGATGGACTGATCGAGGCCCCCGAAACCCTCGACAGACCCGTCTGGCTGGGCCGTTTTATCCTGCCCGACGAGCGCGGCCGGCATACCGCCCTGGTGGAGCTTTACACCACGGCCCTGCCGGCTGGTATCCGCCTGCGCCGTCAGAGCGGCCAGGTGCGCGGCTGGGCAGCGCTGACCGCGCCGGCCCCTGAAGGGGTTATTCAGCCGGCGATCGAATTACAGATTCTGCCGGTGCTGGCATCGCTGGTGGCGAGCGGCCGGGCGTGCGAATAACTCGGCGGTGCACGCTTCTCATGTAGATCGCCCCAACAACCACTGACGAAAAAGCGCCGCGGCACCGCTGTCGCGGCGCCCTTCAGGGGTCAACAGCGACAGTCGGCCGCTGCTGTCGATCTCTTCATCAAGCGCCTTCACCAGCTGACCGTCATTCAACTCATGCTCCAGCAGACGGGTCCAGCCCAGCGAGATGCCCTGACCGGCGAGGGTGGCATTCATCAAGAGCTGATAGCTGTTGGCAGACAGGGTGCGCGCCGGCTCGCGCCACTGACCGCCAAGCGCCTCATACCAGTTACGCCAGGTCAGCCAGTCGTTGAAGTGGTCTTCCACCACCAATAGTACATGACGCGCCAGCATCTCCTCGACGCTGGCGATAGCGCCTTCTCGTTGCAGATAGGCCGGCGAACAGAGCGCCGCCACCCGCTCGACATCGAATATCGGTTCGGCTATCAACCAGTCGGGATCGACCTCTCCGGGCAGATGGTAATAGATGCCCAGATCGAACTCGCCGGGTATCAGTCGCGCGGGATTTTCGACAATCAGCATGCGGATACTGATATCGGGGTAGCGGCGCTGAAAATCGGGCAGCTGACGCGCCAGCCAGAAGGAGGCAATAGTCGGCGTGGAAGCCAGCGTCAGCAGCTTTTCGTCGGGGCGATGGCGCAGTTCGGCACTGATATCGCCAAGATCAAGCAACACCTGACGCACCACTCGATAATAGCGCTCACCGGCGGGCGTCAGCCGCAGGCCGGAGAGACGTCGCTCGAACAGGGGCTGGCCAAGGTCCTCCTCCAGCCGCTGAATGCGACGGCTGACAGCGCTCTGAGTGAGCGCCAGCTCGGCGCTGGCACGAGTGATGCCACCCAGCCGGGCGGCGGCCTCGAAAGCGCTCAGACAGTTGAGCGGCGGCAGGGCGTGACGTGACGACATGCTGAATGGATCGCTCTTCGTAACAGAAAGCCGAAAAACGATAGCCTAACGCCTTACACCGCGCCGCGCTCGATCTGACGCTGCCAGCTTCGCTCACTGACCCTGTCTTCGCCCTCGCAGGCGATCTGCTCGGCCTGCAGATAAAACCGCTCGCCATCGCAGTGGAGCCAGTAGCGGCTGACCACTTCGACGGCAAACTGCCCCTCTCCCTCTTCGCGGCAGGCGCGATAGACCCACTCGATCTCGGCGCGGGTGCGGCCGGCGTCGGTGGGGTGACTGGTATAGACCTCGCGGGCACGCTGCTCGACCCGCAGACCGTGATCGAGAAAGCGTACGTCGCCCATGTCATCCTCGACCGTCACCGTCACTTCACCACTGGCTACGTCTTCGCTGACCGTGCGGCGCGGCGCGGCAGAGCGCAGCACCTGCTGGCGACAGGGCGTGGCCCCCTCCGGCACCTCGAAGGGATTGTCGATGTAGGCGAGCTTCGACACCGGCAGGGTCAGCCGCGGCGTTCCAGCCAGCAGAGTGAGATCGGCACGCTGGCGTGGCGACCACAGCATCGGGAAACTGGCGCTGGAGAGCGCAATGCGCAGCCGATGGCCGGGCGGCAGACGATAGCCGATCAGATCCAGCGCCAGTTGCACCTTCATCGGCTCACCGGAAACCGGCGGCTCGACCCGACCCGGGTCGTGGCGCAGCGCCAGATTGAGCGTGCCCCAGGTGATCAGCGCGCTGTCGCCATCCGGGGAGACATCGCACAGCCGGGCGACCAGCTGACCACAGGCGGCGTCGCTGGTCACTTCGATATCGAGGCTCGGCTGGCCAAGCAAATCCAGCCCATCAGGCCACACGGCGGAGTCGAAGGTCAGTGCCAGGCCGTCATCGCGACGCTGATCGGGGGGCATGTCGGCACCGTACCACAGGCCGATATACTCACCGTGCAGGGCGCCGGCAGTCAGCGGCGAGGCGATGCGTCGCGGCGCCGAGAGCCCACCTGTTGGCTCAAGACCGGTATCAGCCAGCACCAGCGCCAGCGGTTCGATCTCATCGTGCGAGGCGGGCCAGCCGGCGGTTCGCACCCACTGCCCCGGGCGCTCGTCGTAGCGCGGCGCCGGCGCCAGCCCGTCCTGCAGGTAGAAAGTGCACTGCGGCTCATCCATGACCCCGTTATCGATGCCCTTGAGCCAGTAATCCCACCAGCGTAGCGCCTCCTGTAGAAAGCCGATCGCCGGCTCGGGAATGGCGAAGTGCGGGTATTTGTGAATCCAGGGGCCGACCAGCGCCTTCCTCGGGCACTCGAGGCTCTCCATCAGGCGCGGTACCGCATTCATGTAGGCGTCGCCCCAGCCGCTGATGGCGTAGACCGCAGCCTCGATATCACCGGGATTTTCGCACACCGAGCCATGCCGCCAGTAGTTGTCGCGATGCTGATGACGCATCCAGATATCCGCCAGCAGCGGCATGTTGTCGAGCCGCTCGCGCCACATGGCGCGCCAGCGCTCGCCCACCAGCTGCGGGTCGGGCGGTGCGGCGGAGAAGCTGAGCATGGTCGCCGCCCAGGCAAGATTCTCCAGCAGCATATTGCCGCCCTTGTAATGAATATCGTCGGCGTAGCGGTCGTCGGTGGAGCACAGGGTGATAATGGCCTTCAGCGGCTCGGGATCGATCTCGGCCAGCTGCAGACTATTGAAGCCTCCCCATGAGATCCCCATCATGCCGAGCCTGCCATTGCACCAGGGCTGGCGAACGATCCAGTCGATGACCTCCAGGGCGTCGAGCTGCTCCCGGGGGGCATATTCGTCAGCCATCAGGCCGTCGGACTCACCGTTGCCGCGCATATCGACACGAATACAGGCGTAGCCGTGGCCGGCAAACCAGGGGTGGGTCAGCTCATCGCGCACCGCCGTACCGTCGCGCTTGCGATACGGCAGGTATTCCAGAATGGTCGGCACCGGCTGCGCTTCGCAGCCTTCGGGAAGCCACAGGCGCGCCGCCAGCCGGGTACCGTCGGCCAGCCCGATCCACTCGTTTTCGATTTCGCGCACGGCGTATGGAAAGTCTTCCCTGATCTGCATCAGGTGTCCTCCTGATCCCGGTTGGAGAAACGTTGGACGCTGCGCTCACGCAGTTGATCGAACAGCGGCTTTTCATCGAGGCGCGACGGATCGGCGATCCAGCGCCACAGCGACAGTGACGCCAGCAGTATCATCAGCATGGCCGGCAGGCCGCCGAGATTGGAGAGCATCTTGATACCGTCGATACCCACGAAGCTGGTCATGACCCAGGCGACAATACCGATCACCGCCCCCCACACGATCTTGACCGGCAGCGCGCCGCTCATGTCGGAATCGGCGGTCAGCCCCCGGGTGCAGAGATTGCCGATGGCATCGGTATTGGAATCCGCGGCGGTGACGTAGGAGATAAAGGCAACAAAGAGCAGCACTGGCACGGTGATGGCCGACAGCGGCAGATTACCGAAAAGGGTATAGAGCACCTGGTCGATGCCTTTATTGGAGAGAACGTCGTAGAGCTGCGAGCCGCTGTCGATGTCGAACTTGAGCGCCGCGGTGGAGAAGATCACGATCCAGATCATCGAGAAAAGCGCCGGAAATATCAGCGCAATGTTGATGAAATCGCGCACCGTATAGCCGCGCGAGATACGCCCCAGAAAGAGGGCGGTGACCGGCGCCCAGGCAAACCATACCGCCCAGTAGAAGATGCTCCACGACTGCGCCCAGTCGTCATTGGCGGCGGTACCGGTATAGAGGCTTTTGGTGAAGAAGTTGTCGAGATAGTTGCCCAGCGACTCGGTGCCCAGTCCCAGCATGTAGAGCGTCGGCCCGGTCACCAGCACAAAAACACCCAACCCCAGCAGTAGCCAGGTATTGAGCGAAGAGAGCCTGGCAATACCGCGCTGCAGGCCGGTGGCGGCGGAGACCACGAAGGTCACCACGATCGCGGCGGTCACCAGCGCCAGTTTCAATGGACTGGCCTCGCCACCGATGTAGCTGTTGATGCCACCAGTGATGGTCAACGCGCCGGTCCCCAGCGACGATGCCATACCGGCCACCAGCGCATAGAGCGCCACCGCATCGATCAGCCCGCCGACCCGACGCACTCGCGAAAAACCGAACAGCGGCTCGAACATACTGGCGATCGAGAAGCGCTGACGGCGGTTGTAGAGCACCAGCGCGAAGAGCAGCGCCGGCATCGCGTAGATGGCGTAGGGCGTCAGCGTCCAGTGCAGAAACATGGTCGAGATGGCAAAGCGCGCCGCATCCGGCGACGTCGCCGCGATATCCATGCCCGAAGGCGGCGAGTGGTAGTGGTAAAGCGGTTCGGCAGTGGTCCAGAACAGAATGCCTACCGCCAGGGTGGTACACAGCGTGATCGAAAACCAGCGTAGCTTCGACAGCAGTGGCTCGGCGTTTTCACCGCCAATGCGCACCCGTCCCAGCGGCGACACATAGACGATCACGGCCAGCACCAGCATGTAGAGGCTACCGAGGCTGAACAGCCAGGAAAAATTGTCCAGCACCAGGCTGTTGAGATGGCTGGTGACAGCCAGGAAGGCGTCGAGATTGATGAAACTGGCCACCACCGCGGCCATCAGAATCAGGAAAACCGGCCAGAATACGAAAGGCCGAATGCTATGAGACATATCGGAAGCACCCTTCACTTTATCGTTATGGACCGCCGGCGACATGCCGATGCGGCATCTACACGCCCCATGAGGCTCGCAAACGACGCTCGTGACAAACGTTCATTGCGTATACCCCCATGCCCTCAGGACATGATGCAGTGATATGGCACAACGCCATCCAGCGGCCTGCGGGATTGCAGGATCAGGGTTTATGGCGTGCGCGGGGCGAACGGCATGACGAAGAGATCATTCCCCGGAGGCATGGCGACGCCACATCATGGTGACGCCACATCCGGGCCCGGGTGGAAAAGGCAGGAAGAAAAATAGCGCTTCTAAAGACCGATGAGACGAGCGATCAGCAATCCGCCCCACACCAGAAAGACGAAAAGAACGGAGAGGAAGACGGCGGCGGAGCCAAGATCCTTGGCGCGCCCGGAGAGCTCGTGATGTTCAACGCCGATGCGATCGACCACACTCTCCACCGCCGAGTTGAGCAGTTCGACGGCCATCACCAGCAGGGCGCTGCCGATCAGTAAAAGCCATTCCACAAAACTGCTCGCCAGCCAGAAGGTGGCAGGCAGCAGCACGATAGCCAGCACCAGCTCCTGGCGAAAGGCCGCCTCGTTGTGCCAGGCGGCCACCAGCCCCCGGAAGGAGTAACGGGTTGAATGAAAAAGCCGCTTGAAGCCGGTATGGCCGGGTTTCATGGCGTTGGTTCCTGTCGGGCGCGCACGGTATCAGGGCAGCAGGCGCATGCTACCAAAGGCGCGGGCGCGGCTGCCATGCCGTGCCCGCCATGGACAGCTCAATGGTTGGCGATCATGGTATCGATATCGCTGGCCACCGCCGTTAGCGTGTCGGTCCAGTTGAGCCACGGCGGCCCCGGGCGACGGCCGTTGAACATGACCGAGAAAGCGCCCCAGCGGCCGCTCGCGGTGCGGAAATAACCGCCCACCGCGCGTACCGGCACCGGCTCGTTGAGGGTGCCCGTCTTGATCATCACGCTACGCTGAAAACGCTCGCTGCCGCGCCGGATAAAGGTCATCGGGCCGTTGACCGGCGCCTGCATGCCGGCAACGAAAACCGGGAAAAGTGCCGTCTGGTGATACATATGATCCAGTAGCGCCACCACCCCGGCAGCACTGGTGCGGCTATCCGGCGTCAGGCCACTACCCGAAAGCAGATTGACCGGGCCGTGGTCGGGAATCGAGCCGGCAAAGGCGTCGAGCGCCGCCGCGGCGCCGGCCATGGTCGCCCCCTCTCCGGCCAGGTCGAGCGCCAGCACATCGGCCATGAAGTTGTTGGAGTAGTTGAGCATACGCGTCAGTTGCTCCTGCAGCGGCTCGCCGTCAACCGCCGACAGCACCCGCGCGCCGCCGGGCGGTGGCGTGGCGGTAGCGGCAAAGCCGCCGGTAACCGCAATACCGGCGTCCTCCATCAGCGACTGCAGTGTCGCCAGACTCTGCCGGGCCGGATCGGCGCTGGAGCGATAGACACTGCGCGGCCAGCTGCCGGCTTCAATACGCCCGGAGAGTACCAGCCGATCCTCGCCGCCCGCAGTGGTACGCTCGGCGCTGATGGCAGTACCGCCGCTGCTGACGGTGGTCACGTTGTTGACCACCGGCGTCAGCGGTCGGGGGCCGGCGCAACCGGCAATCTGCGCCGGCGCGCCGGCGCCGCTGCCGGGGCTCACCTCGACACACCAGTTGGCGAAATCGACCGCCGTCGATGACAGCTGGGCGTCGAAAGCGTGGCGGGAACGGCTGCGGGCGTTGCAGCGGTCGGTGGTGACGCATTCAACCGGACCAAAGCGCCACTGCGAGGCCAGCACGCGACCATCGATGCGACGAATGCCACGGTTGGCCAGCCCCTGCACCAGCAGCCAGTAATCGCGGCTGGTCATGCCCGGATCGCCGCCGCCGTCAAGTATCAGATCGCCCTGCAGCACGCCGTCGACGATGGCACCACGGCTTACCAGCTCGGTAGTGAAGCGGTGCTGCGGCCCCCAGCGCTCCAGAGCGGCGGCAGCAGTGTAGAGCTTGGAGACGGAAGCCGGTGACAGCATCTGACGCGGCGTCAGACTGCCCAGCGACTCGCCGCTGTCGAGCAGCTCGGCGTAGGCACTGACTTCGAAGCCGCGTTCGGCCAGCTCGGCGGTGGCGGGAAAACCCTCGGCATCGGCGCGACCGGCGACACCCGCCAGACCGGTAACGATGACAATGGCCGCAAGAAAACGCAGCGGTGGCAGAGACCGCCGGTGGTACACGAAGCCGCTCGGCATGATCAGAGGTGTCCTGTAGAAAAACTCGAACAGAGGGGGTCGTTCAGAGTAATGGCACAAGCTCAGCCGCCGCAATCCGCCAGAGCCGCAAACAGGACCCCTGGAGCAGGCTTTTTCAATACGTACACGCGACACAACAGCGTGCACTCATGCCGGGTTCTCCACCGGTCGAGCAGCGGCCCTGAGCGCACCCCACTGCCCACCTTCCAGCCGGCAGCACAGCCGCCACAGGGCATGACCGCTGTCGCGATATTTGCGCTCGAAGGGACTGATGATCCCGTCCTGCGGCGGCTCGAAGCGCTCCACCGAGACCGCCAGAGCCGTCACCTGGTTCAGCGCCTGCGCAAACTCCTCGACATAGAGGCGCCAGTTGCTGCGCAACTCAAGCTCGCCCCCCAGCGCCATCAGCACCGGAAAGACCGGATGCGCATGCCAGCGCCGCTTCAACTGCGACGCCTTGGGATATGGGTTGGGATAAAGCAGGAAATGGCGTGCGGGGCACAGATCGTGCGCCAGTGCCAGTCGCCAGAAGTCGACCAGGTCGGCGCGCAGCAGCAGCGCATTGCCGGGTAGCGCCCCGGCGGCGTCGGCCTGGCGCGACAGGCGCTCGGCGCTGCGGTCGATACCGATCACGCAGGCCTCGGGGTAGCGCTGCGCCAGTTGACGGGTCGAAAGGCCCGTACCACAGCCCGCATCGAGAATCAGCTCACCGCCGCACCGGCGATAGAAATCCAGCGCTTGCGCGAAGGCCTCGCGATTGTGGGCCGCCAGCGGTCGCTGCCAGGGCGATTCGAGCGCGCGGCGCACTCGTCCGGCCAGATCGGGATGGACATCGCGCTGGGCCGTCGCTACCTCTCGGGAATTGGCGTACATAGCACCTACTTGTGACAGGACGTTGACCCTGCAACATGACGGTTCAACACCGCGATGCTATCATGACTCCCCCCTGAGCGGTGGCAGACACTCTGCGCTGTCGCTGATCCCGCCGCCGGTCAGGCGATGTGCTGGTAGCCCCTGCCTGCGCCTGTGAACGTCTCAACATGAGGTATTCGGCTTGTCACAGTTACCCGTGATCGTCGGCATGGGCGGCATCAACCCGGCCGGCAGAACGTCCGGGCATCAATCCTTCCATCGGACCGTCATTGATGCGCTTCCGGAAACGACCCGTCAGCAGACGCTGCTGGGGCTGGCAAGCCTGATGGGCCGCATTCATCACGACAGTAGCGACGGCTGGCACGACGGCAACGGCGAACGTGCCGATGAGGCGACGCTGGCATCGCGTCATGACGACCACATTCGTCGCCACACTCTGATCCGTCGCATCGAGGACGAGCGCTTCGGCGATGCCGGCATCCCCGCCGGCCGCCAGGCGAGCATGCGCCTCGACGCGCCGCTGCGGGTCAGCATGAGCCGCCGCCAGCTCCCCGAGCGCATCCCCGACGGCTGGCTGATCGAGGTCCTCGACGAGCGTCAGGTGGCGGTTACCCTGCCCGCCGGCGACTTCGAGGTCATGCTGCCGGATCGCCGCGAGGCGCTGGTGCGCAGCGCCGGCCAGTTGCCCAGCGGCTTCGATCCGGCCGCCCACTACCGCAGCGTGCATCATCCGCGGGCGCTGTCGATGACCATCTTCGCCGCCTCCGACTGTTTCGGCCAGAGCGGCTTCGAGTGGGATCAGCTGCGCCATCAGCTCGACCCGGACCAGATCGCCGTCTATGCCGGCAACTCCATCGGTCAGCTTGACGAAGCCGGCTGGGGCGGACTTTTGAGAAGCTTCGCCACCGGCAACCGCGCCACCTCCAAGCAGATGCCGCTGGGCTACGGCCAGATGCCGGCGGATTTTCTCAACGCCTACGTGCTGGGCAGCGTGGGCGCCACCGGCGCCATGCAGGGCGCCTGCGCTACCTTCCTGTACAACCTGCGCCTGGGCGTTGACGATATCCGCCTCGGCCGCCGCCGGATGGTCATGGTGGGCACCGCCGATGCGCCCATCACTCCCGAGATCGTCGAGGGCTTTCGGGTCATGAGCGCGCTGGCCGACGACGCCAGCGTGAAGGCGCTGGATGCGCTGGCGCTGCTCACCGACGAGGACTATCAGCGCGTCTGCCGCCCCTTCGCGCGCAACTGCGGCTTTACCATCGCCGAGTCGGCCCAGTTCGTGATGCTGATGGACGATAGCCTGGCGCTGGAGCTGGGCGCGGAGCTCCTCGGCGCGGTGCCGGAGGTGTTCATCAACGCCGACGGTTATAAGCGCTCCATCTCGGCGCCGGGCATCGGCAACTACATCACGCTGGGCAAAAGCGTCTCGCTGGCCGCTGACATACTGGGCGAGCAGGCCATACGTGAACGCAGCTATGTGCACTCCCACGGCACCAGCACGCCCATGAACCGGGTCACCGAATCCCACGTCATGGATGCGGTGGCACGGGCGCACGGCATTCAGCGCTGGCCGGTCGTGGGGGTCAAGGCCTATCTGGGCCACTCCCAGGGCAGCGCCGCCGGCGACCAGCTGATGAGCGCCCTGGGCAGTTTCGACAGCGGACTGTTACCGGGTATTTTCACCCTCGATGCCGTCGCCGACGACGTCTACGCCGAGCGTCTCGACATCTTCCGCGAACACCGTCCGTTCAGAGCCGATGTCAGCTTCGTCAACGCCAAGGGCTTTGGTGGCAATAATGCTACCGCGCCGCTGTTCTCCCCCGAAGTAACCGAACGGCTGCTGACGCGACGCCACGGCGAGGCCACCATGACCCGCTGGCGTCACCGCCGCGAGGCAGTGCGCGAACGCCGGCAGGCCTTCGAAGAGCGCAGTCTCAGAGGGGATTTCGCGCCCATCTACCACTTCGGCGAAGGGGTGCTGGAGGGGCCCGAGCTGGAGGTCGACGCCCACGGCATTCGCATCCCGGGCTTCGAGCATCCGGTGTCGCTGGATGTCGACAACCCCTTCGGTCGTCTCGATGACTGATCGTTAACATCGAGCCCGTGCGCGCAGTTTGTCGCCGTACCGGCTTTAAAGTAAGCTTCGCGGCAGTCGATCCGGGCGCTTTTCGGAGCAGCATATGAACACCGTGGTCTACCCTGGCACCTTCGACCCGATCACCAACGGCCATACCGACCTGATCGAGCGCGCCGCGCGTCTTTTCGACCGAGTCGTGGTGGCCGTGGCACACAGCCCGCGCAAGAACCCCGCGCTGGCACTGGATGAGCGCGTGCAGCTGGCCGAAGAAGTCCTCTCGCATCTCGACAATGTCGAAGTGACCGGCTTCAGCTGCCTGCTGATCGAGCTGGTCGACCGGGTCGGTGCTCGCGTCATTATGCGCGGGCTGCGCGCCGTGTCGGATTTCGAATACGAGCTGCAGCTGGCCAACATGAACCGCGCCCTTGCGCCCCATGTCGAGAGTCTGTTTTTGACGCCGGAAGTCGAAAATTCCTATATTTCATCGACCATCGTGCGTGAAGTCGCCCGACTCGGCGGCGATGTGTCGACCATGGTGCATCCCCGCATCGCCAGTGCGCTGACCGCCAGCTTCGGTAATACCTGAGCGGCCCGCTTCGCGACGGCGGCGAATGGACCCGTGCCCTGTGCACCGAACGCGGCACAGGCAAAGGAGATAGCCATGTCCCTGATCATCACCGATGAATGCATCAACTGCGACGTCTGCGAGCCGGAGTGCCCCAACGGGGCTATCTCAGCGGGGGAGGAGATCTATGTGATCGACCCCGGACTCTGCACCGAGTGCGTCGGCCACTTCGACGAACCCCAGTGCCAGCAGGTCTGCCCGGTCGACTGTATCCCCCTCGACCCCGACAACGAGGAGAGCCGTGAGCAGCTGATGGAGAAATACCAGCGCATTACCGCGGTTGAAAGCTGATGACAGACTGTCTGCCGGGCACGGCCCAACGAGCGCGAACGTAGCGCTTCCTCCCACCACCCGGCGAGCCGCCTGATGCCCGACACGCCCGCTCCCGCGCTACGCCAGCGTCTCGCCGATGTCTGGCGGCTGTCATGGCCGATCATCCTCTCCAACGCCAGCGTACCGCTACTGGGGCTGGTGGATACCGCCGTAGTGGGGCATCTGCCCGACGCCCGCTACCTGGCCGCCGTTACCCTCGGCGCAACGCTGTTCAGCTTTCTGTTCTGGGGCTTCGGCTTTCTGCGCATGGGCACCACCGGCCTCACCTCCCAGGCCTTTGGGCGCGACGATCATCAGCGCATGCGCGATCTGCTGAGCCAGGCGCTGGTAATCGGGCTAGCGCTGGGCGCCATCATCATCGCCCTGTCGACACAGTTGATCGACTTCGGCCTGTGGCTGCTCAACCCGGAATCGGCGCGTACCGCCGAACTCGCGCATCACTACGCCGCGGTGCGTATCCTGTCGGCCCCGGCGGTCCTGATGAACTACGCCATCATCGGCTGGTTTCTGGGCCGTCAGAACGCCCGGGAGACACTACTGCTGCTGCTCATCAGTAACCTCATCAATATCGTGCTCGACCTGCTCTTCGTGGTCGGCCTGGGATGGGGCGTGCGCGGCGTGGCCGCCGCTTCGCTGGTGGGCGACTATACCGCGCTGGTGGTAGGGGCGGCGCTGGTTCGGCGCACGCTGAAGACGCTCGACGGCCATTTCGACAGCACCCCACTCAGGCGCCTGTCGGCCTGGAGCGAGATGTTCCGGGTCAACCGCCATCTGTTCGTGCGCACCCTTGGCCTGCTGTTCGCGATGGCCTTTTTTACCGCCCAGGGGGCACGCATGGGGGATCAGGTACTGGCGGCCAACGCGATTCTGATGCAGCTGGTAATGATGGTCTCCTACGGCCTCGATGGCTTTGCCAACGCCGCCGAGGCGCTCACCGGGCGCGCCGCCGGGCGCCGTGACTGGCGCGACTTCGCCGTCTCGGTGCGTGCCTGTACACTCTTTTCGCTACTCACGGCGGTGGCCGCGGCGCTCGCCTTTGCCCTGTTCGGCCCCTGGCTGATCGCGCGGCTGACCGATATTGAAGCCGTGCGCACGCTGGCCAATGCCTACCTCGGCTGGCTGGCGATCATGCCGCTGATTGCGGTATGGAGCTATCTGCTCGACGGCGTCTTCATCGGCACTACCGATACCCGCGCGATGCGCGATACCATCCTGCTGGCGCTGGCCTTCTATCTGCCCACCTGGTGGCTGACCCGCAGCCTGGACAACCACGGCCTGTGGCTGGCCTTTACCGTTTTTACCCTGGTGCGCTCCGCCTCACTGGGAGCGGTCTATCTCGCGCGGCGGCGCCGACGCTGGACGGACAGGCCCGGCACAACCGGCTAAAAGACGAGAACCACCGGCCGATAACTGTATAACAAGCGCTTTTCATGTCTGATCATATCGCCCTCAAAACCGGATGGACGTCGTAATGGCGACACTCAAAGCAGCGCTGCGCCACCTGCTCGCCGGCCCCATCGGCGCCATTTTCTGGGTACTGCTGGCGGTGCTTGTGGCGTTGACGCTGCTGCCACGTGCCAACCTTTTCGACGTCTTCGCCAACTACCTCGCCTTTCATTCGATTATCGAGCTGCTGTGCGTCATGGTGGCGCTGATGGCAGCGCTGGCGATCTTCAACAGCTACCGCGCCCTGTCGTCTCAGTATCTCTGCGCCGGCTGTCTACTGGCGCTGTCGGCGCTGTTCGACAGTCTGCACCTGCTGTCGATGCCGGGCATGCCGGCGCTGCTGTCGCCCAACACGCTCAGCAAGGCGATCTATCTGTGGCTGGCCGGCCGGCTCTGCGTCATTGTCGCTCTGCTGCTGCTGGCCCTGTCACGCCACAATGACGCGCCCTGCCCGAGACCCCTGAGCGTACTGGCGCTCTTCGCTCTGGCGGGCGCGTCAGTCGCGACGGTAACGGTGCTGTTCCATGCTCATCTGCCCGCCATGTACATCGACGGCGCGGGGCTGACCCCTTTCAAGATCGCCAGCGAATGGGGACTGGTGGCACTGAGCGTCACGGCGGGGATGATTCTGCTGCGCTCGGCGCGCATGCGTCAGCGTGTCGATCGCGAACTGCTGGCGGTCGCCGCCTGGACCACCGGCCTGGCCGAAATCTGCTTTACCCTCTATGGCGCGGCCGACGACGAGTTCAACGTCGTGGGCCATGTCTACAAGGCGATCTCCTATGCGCTGCTGTTCCGCGCTCTTTTCCTCTCCCACCTGCGCTATCCCTGGCAGGCGATGGCCGAGAGCCAGCAGCGTCTCACCTACCAGGAACAGCGCTGGAACCTGGCGCTGACCGGCGCTGATACCGGCGTCTGGGACTTCGATCTGAGCGAGGATCGCATCTTCTCCTCGGCGCAGTTTCACGACATGCTCGGCTATCGTCACGGCGAGATGCCTCGCGAGGCGCATTTATGGCGCGAACGCCTCATTCATCCCGATGACAGCGAACAAATGCTGGCAAGCTTTGATCGTCACGCGCGCGGCGAAACGGCGCACTGGCGCTGCGAGTACCGCATGCTCGACGCCCACGGCGACTGGCGCTGGGTGCTGAGCAACGGCCAGGCGATGATTTTCAATGATGCGGGACAGCCCACGCGAGTGGTGGGCACCACCATCGACATTCAGACGCGGCGCGAGCAGGATAAGCGCCTTGAAGAGGTCAAACAGCGCCTGCAGCGAATATTCGACGCGGCGCCAATGGGCATGCTGGTGATCGACGGCGAGGGCCGCGTCTGGCAGCACAATCACATCGTGAAAACCCTGCTGGGACGCGCTCCTCAGGAGTGCGAACGTGTCGACGACTGGGTACCGGCCGAGGCCCGCGAGTCGCTGCTGACCCAGTGGCAGCAGTGGCGCGACAGCCCGGAGATCCGCCGCGACAAAACCTGGCGGCGCGAGCTGCGCCTGCTGGGCAATGACGAGACGGACATCTGGACCGAGTGGCAGATCACCTCACTGCCCGAGCAGAATCTTTATCTGCTGATGATCGAGGATATCAGTGTCCGCCGCCGCGCCACCGAGCTGCTGACGGAAAATGCCTCCCTCTATCGCAGCACTTTCGAAAGCGGCAACGCGATCAAACTGCTGCTCGACCCCGACAGCGGTCGCATCGTCGACGCCAATCCGGCAGCCAGTCACTATTACGGCCACACTCCGGAGGCGATGAAGAACCTCTACGTCACCGATATCTCGACCACGCCGGAAAAGCTGCGCAGCCTGCACACGCGGCGCACCCTGGAGGCGCGCAGCGATCACTTCGAGACCCGTCACCGTCTGGCCGACGGCAGCGAGCGCGATGTCGAGGTGTTCGTTGCGCCCGTCATGATCGAGGGGCGCGAGCTTTTCTACGAAATGGTGCATGACATCAGCGCCCGCAAGCAGGCCGAAATGAGCCTGAATGCCCTCAACCGCCGTCTCGAACGCTACGGTGACCACCTGCAGCGGCTTCATGAGCTGAGCGCCGAGCTTTTCTCGCTCGATAGCGTCAATGATGTCGTACCGCTACTGGAAGAAGCGCTGCCGACCTGTTTCGCCGACGCCCGCGGTGAAATTGCGCTGCGTCTCGAGGATCTGCCGGCACCCTGCACCATCAGCTGGGGTGGCGTCATGGCGACAGCACCGAACTTCGAGTATCGACAGCGGCTGGTCACCGCTACCGGCGCGCTGGGACTGCTTAGGCTGCAGGCCGAACCGGAGGACGACAACGACCGTCTGCGGCTGGAGCGCATGGTCGACGAGACAGCGCGCATGATCACTCTGACCCTGATCAACCTGCGTCAGCGCCGCCAACTGACCGATCATGCCTATCGCGACGCGCTCACCGGTCTCTATAACCGGCGTTATCTCAACGAAACGCTGCCGAAACTGCTGGCCGAATGCCGGCCCGACTTCCCGCTGGCGCTGATTCTGCTCGATCTTGACCACTTCAAGCGGCTCAACGACAGCTACGGCCACGAGATCGGCGACCAGGTGCTGGTGGCACTGGCACGACTGCTGGGCGAAAGGCTGCGCCATACCGATATCCCCTGCCGCTACGGCGGCGAGGAGTTCATCGTGGTCATGCCCGGGGCCAGCGCCGAGATCGCCCGCAAGCGCATGGAGTCGATGCTCGAGCACTTCGGCCAGTGGCAGCTGACACTGGAAGACGGCCGGCGCATCGAGCAGTTGAGCTTCTCGGCGGGGCTATCGGTCGCGACCCGTGCCGGCTACCCCATGAACGAACTGATCGAGCAGGCCGACCGCGCCCTCTACGGCGCCAAACACGCCGGCCGGGCGCGCGTCATGGATATCGACAGTCTGCCCCCTGCCTGACGGCCGGAAGCAGCTCCAACCGGTAGCATCGACTACCCTGTAGGGACCGCAACAAGGCGAATACTCCATGACCCGACCGGACGCAGACGGCGAACGTCGCAACGATCGTCAGGACCCGCCCGCCAACAGCTGGGCGGATGAACCTCATTACAGCGCCGACAACGAGACCACCGAACCGCCGCGCCAAACGCCCGCCTGGCGCGACCGGTTGTATATGATCTGGGACCTGATCATTCTGGCACTGGTGGCAGCCAGCCTGCTGCTGATCCTGTTCGATACCCTTTATCTGCTGCAGTGGTTTCGCGATCTGCTGTCGCTGGTGCCGCCGATTGCCGCGGCTGCGCAGTGGCTCAACGACAACTTCAACACTATCGACCTGTGGTTTGTAGCGATCTTTATCTTCGATGTGCTGGCCGGCTGGGCCTTCGCCATCTGGGAACACCGCTATCACCGCTGGTACTTCTATCCTTTCGTGCGCTGGTATGACGTACTGGGCTGTGTTCCGGTCGGCGGCCTGCGTTTTTTGCGTATCCTGCGCATGATCGGCCTGCTGGTACGGCTGCAGCGCTCCGGCCTGATCGATATCCGCAAGTGGCGCATCTACCGCTTTCTCTACAAGTACTACCAGATTCTGCTCGAAGAGCTTTCCGATCGGGTAATCGTGCGCATGCTCACCGATGTACAGGAGGGCTTTCTGTCGCAGGGCAATATCTCCCGGCGCGTTACCAGCGAGGTGCTGATGCCGCGCCAGCAGCAACTGGTCGATGACGTTTCCAATCGCGTGCAGCGCATTCTGGGAGAGAGTTACGCGCACCATCGCGACGACATCAATCAGTGGGTGAGCGGACTGGTCAAGCGGGCGCTGCACGATAACACCACCGTTCAGGGGCTACAGCGCCTGCCGATGGGCCATCAACTGGTGGATGCCATGGACGAGGCGATCACTGACGTTACCCGCAACCTGATTCGCGAGGCGGTGGTGGGCATTCGCTCGCCGCAGTTTCGTACCCTGCTCGAGGAGGTCGCCAACCGCACCATCGAGCGCAACATGCCCTCGCAGCAGGCCGACTACCGCACGCTGGAGGAGGTGCTTTCCGAGGTGCTGGAGGTAGTCAAAAGCGAGGTCAAGGTGCAGCGCTGGAAGGAGCGCTATTTCGGCGACTGAGCACTCTCGTCATGCCAGGTGCTACTGTGGGCGGGCCGAGAGAGCCCGGCCCACCTCGTTTAACAGGCTCGCCACCCTCAGCGCGGCGGTCCCGCCATCCGCGACAACGTGCCGTCACGGCGCACCAGGCCGTGCCATAAAAGTGCCAGCGCGATATGACCCAGGATCAATACTCCCAGCGTCCAGGCCAGCAGTTCGTGCCCCTCATGGGCCGCTCCCGCCAGCCCGCCGGCCCGCGCGCCCGACGCCGCGCCGAAAAGCTCAACGCCCCATACCGACAGTGAACGACCGCTGCCCCAGATCATGGCAACACCCAGTGCAGGCACGACCAGCATCAGCGCATAGAGAAACAAATGACCCAGGCCGATCAGCCGCTCCGCACCGCTATGCGGCGGTCTGTGTGACAGCTGGCTCAGCCCCCATAATGCGCGCAGCACAATCAATACCAGCAGCGTCACCCCCATGCTCTTGTGGGTACTGGCCACCAGCCCTGTGCCGGGCAGCCCCGACAGCCCCATACCAATGAACTGCCAGGCAAGCAGCACGGCGATCAGCCAGTGCAGCGAGCGCGTTATCCTGCCGTAATAGTGGCGCGTATCACGCCATTCGAGTGGTGCCATCTTCAATATCTCCCAGCCAGTCACGCATCAAGGTTGTGATACCGACAACCGTTCGACCTGCCACTGGTCGACGATTAAAGGAGATGATAGCCCTATTGCGTATGGTCTTTCACAGGGGCCTACAGAAAGGACGCATCATGCGCTGGGTGGAGAAACCGACGGAGGTCAACGGCGCTGGCGCGGCGCTCCGGCCATTTGCGAGAGGGTAGCGTCACGGCGGATAAGGGTATGCCACACCAGCGCCAGTGCGATGTGGCCGGCAATCAGTGCCCCCAGCGTCCAGCCGGCCCATACGTGCCAGCTGGCCGTCAGCTCTGCCAGACCGCTGAGATCGGCACGCCCGGCGGCCATCAGCTCGATGCCGAAGACAGTCAGCTCACGGCCGGAAGCCCAGTTCATGACCAGCCCCAGCAGCGGTACCAGGATCATCAGTAGATAAAGCAGCAGATGACCCAGCCCCACCAGCTGCTCGGCGCCGCGCTCGTGAGGAGGGCGTCGGGAGAGATTGATCAGCCCCCAGATGGCGCGCACCACGATCAGCGCCATCAGCAGGGTGCCGATGCTTTTGTGAGTCCCCACCATGAAGGCGACCCAGGGCTGACGGCCGAACAGCCCTGCCGCCGCCATACCGGCAAGCTGCCACAGCAGCAGTATCGCCATCAGCCAGTGAAAGAAGCGGCTGATACGCCCGTAGTAATAACGATTGTCTCTCCAGCCGACAGCAGACAAGATGGCGCTCCTCTATACTCCTGTCGCAACTTTGCATGCGACCTGTCGCGCTACCTTAGTGCAGACGGCTTGTGTGGTACTGAAACCATTCATCTCGCGGCCGGCAGGCAGGGGTGAAAGGCTTGTGCCAGGCGGGTCAGCGGGAGGAGGCGGGAGGCGCAAACCGGCATGCTGGCCAGCGCCTGAGGTCACATGCCCCAGGGGAGCCAAAGTGTTGCTTTCGCCGGCGGTTCAGGACGGTCCATGCTGTCTGTGCCAGACTACGGACGAGAAGCTTTCTCATCGCGTCACGGAGAGCACGCATGATTACCGTTTACGGCGACTACCGCTCCGGCAACTGCTACAAGGTTCAGCTGACACTGTCGATACTGGGTATCGCCCATCGCTGGTTCGACATCGACTTCCTGGCCGGCGAAACCCACAGCGATGCCTGGGCGGCGCGCAATCCGGCGCGGCGCATTCCGCTGCTGGAGCTGCATGACGGCCGCACCCTGGTCGAGTCCAACGCTATCGTCCACTACCTGGCGCGGGGCAGCGCGCTGCTGCCTGCCGACGACTTCGATCACGCTCGCATGCTGCAGTGGATGTTCTTCGAGCAGCATCGTCATGAGCCCTCGCTATCGGTCGCCCGCCTGATTCACTGGTATCACGGCGACCCCGCCGACCGTCACGACGAGCTGATCGCCCGCCAGGAGGGGGCCCGTCAGGCGCTGGACATCATGGAACAGACGCTGGCCGAAGACGCCTGGCTGGCCGGCGAGCGCATGTCGCTGGCCGATATCGCCCTGTTCGCCCACACCCATATTGCCGATCAGGCTGGCGTGCCCCTGTGGGGCTGGCCAAGGGTGACGGAGTGGTGCGCCCGTATCGAGCAGTGCCCGGGCTTTGTACCCATGCAGCAGGTATCGGGTATCGGAGATACAATAGACCCATACCCTTAAACCCGGAGTCGTCATGGCCGATAATCTCTGACAGGATCATGGATCGGCCAGACCGGCCGACTCCGCACTTTTGCAGATCGTCGAACATCACGGGTCAGCGACGGCCAATCAAAGAGCATCGGGCCATGCAGGAACACATACCGGAAGGCATACTCTTCGCCCGTCAGCCGATTCACGATCGCAAAGGCGAACTGGTGGGGTACGAACTGCTGTTTCGTCCCTACGGCGGTGGCGTTATCGATTTCGACAATTTCGACGGCTCCAGCGCCACCAGTCAGGTACTGCTCAACGCCTTTACCGCCAGTGACTTCGCCGATGCCCGCGACCGCCAGGTTGGTTGGGTCAACTTTACCGCCGATACCCTGATGCAGGATCTGCCCTTCTCGCCAGAGCATCTTATCGTCGAAGTGCTGGAGGATGTCGAGGCCACCCGCACGGTGGTCGAAGCGCTGGTCGATTTGAAGCGGCGCGGTTACCGTCTGGCGCTGGACGACTACCGCTGGCCCAACGCCGACCATCCCCTGCTGTCACTGGCAGATATCGTCAAACTGGAGTATCCCGCCTACGACAGCGAGTCGCTGTCGGCGATCGTCGACGAGTTGCGCCAGTGCCACCCACACCTGCAGCTACTGGCCGAAAAGATCGAGACCCGTGCCGATCACCGCATTGCGCTGGAGGCCGGCTGTGATCTCTTCCAGGGCTACTTCATGGCCCATCCCGAGCCGGTACAGGGGCGCGCCATACCGGTCAGCCAGCTCAACACACTCGAGCTGCTGACGCATTTCAACCGACCCAACCTGTCGGTGCGCGAGCTGGTCAACACGGTTCGTCAGGACCCCTTTATCAGTGTAAGACTGCTGCGTCTGGCCAACTCGGTGTGGGCGGCGCAGGCACGCCCCGTGCACCGTCTGCATGACGCCGTCCTGCTGCTGGGCGAAGGGCGTATCCGGAGTCTTGCCAGTCTGCTGGTACTGGCCCGCTTCGAGGACAAGCCCAACACCCTGCAACGCTTTGCCATGCTGCGCGGCCATTTCTGCCGCGAGCTGGCCGAAGTGCTGCCCGAACACATGCGTGAGACAGGGTTTACCGTCGGCTTGTATTCAATGCTCGACAGCTTTCTGGATCTTCCCATGGAAGAGGTACTGGAAAAAATTCCCGTCAGTGACGAGATTCATCGTGCACTGCTCCACCATGAGGGGGAGTTTGGCGTTATTCTTGAAGCCGCCATTCACTATCAGTACACCCGCTGGGAGCTGATCGACTGGGGGGCACTGGCGAAGCTGGGCCTGGGGCCGGAGCGCATGGACAGAGCCTGGCGCAATGCCCTGCGTATCTCCAACCGCGAGTCGCTGGCCGGCGTCTCGATAGCCGGAAAAGCCCGCCGGGGCAAAAGGAGGCCAGCATGAGCGCCGAACCGAGCGGCGGCGTACTCTTCGCCCGTCAGCCCATCTACGACCGCCAGCTGGTGGTCAGGGGCTATGAGCTGCTCTTTCGCCCGTTAGACGGCGGCCCCATCAACCCCGCCGATTTCGACGGCAATCGGGCGACCAGCCAGGTGCTGCTCAACGCCTTTACCGTCACCGACATTCACGAGGCGTGCGAGGGGCGTCCCGCCTGGGTCAACTTCACCGCTGAAACCCTGCAGCAGGGGCTGCCCTTCTCCCCCGAGACGCTGATCATCGAGGTACTGGAAGATATAAAGCCCGACGAGGCGGTCATCAACACGCTGAAGGCGCTGAAAAAGCGCGGCTTTCGGCTGGCACTGGATGACTACAACCTGCCCGGCGCCGACCATCCTCTGCTGGCACTGGCCGACATCGTCAAACTGGAGTTTCCCGCCTATAGCGCGAGTGAACTTCACAGCGTGACCGATACGCTGCGCCAGCACAGCAACGCCAGACTACTGGCAGAGAAGATCGAAACCGAAGAGGACTTTGCCTCTGCCCTGGAAGCAGGCTGCACGCTTTTTCAGGGCTACTACCTTGCCCGTCCCCAGACGGTACACGGTCGCACCATACCGGTCAGCCGCGTCAACCTGCTGGCCCTGCTGGCTCAGCTCAACGCCCCTGATATTTCGCTGCGCAATATGGCGCTGACGATACAGAACGACCCTTTCCTCAGCGTGCGCCTGCTGCGTCTTGCCAACTCGGTATGGGCCGAACAGCGCCAACCGGTGACCAGTCTCAACGCGGCCGTCACCAAACTGGGGCTTACGCGCATCCGCAGCCTTGCCAGCCTGCTGCTGCTGGCCCGCTTCGAGGAAAAACCGCATGCGCTACAGCGCATGGCAATGCTGCGCGCGCATTTTTGTCAGCATCTTGCCGCCGGGATAGCCGATGACAAAGCCGAAATGGGCTTTACCATCGGCCTGTTCTCGATGCTCGACAGTTTCATCGATCAGCCGCTGAAACAGGTGCTGGAAGTGATTCACGTCCACCCACTGATCAGCGCCGCACTGCTGGAGCGCAGCGGCTCGCTGGGACTGATACTGCAAACGGTCATCGACTATCAGAACGCCAGCTGGCGCAACATCGAATGGTCACGGCTGGCAGAACTCGGCATTAGCGCCAATCAGGTCAGCCGCTGTTATCAGCTCGCCCTGCAGAATACCTCGCGCGACGCGCTGGTCAGTTCGGGAACCACTGCATAAATGCCTGCACGAGCGAATCACTACGTTGCGCGGTACTGGTGCGCCAGCCCGGTCGAAGACTCGCCTAACCCCATGTTATGTCTCGCCTTCTGCGTTCCGTGCGCCTTGCCCTTCATCTCGTTCGGCGATTTATTCAGCGCTTCCTTCGCGCTGAGCCCATCGCTCAACCGCAGTCAAAAGCGCTGACGCGGTCGCGGTCGTCGCCGTGGATATTGAGCCGCTGTCCTAACGGCCAGAGCCTGGACGGTCGATGTCATGGTGTCTTCTCCCCGTTATCATCATCGAGACGCTGTGCGGCGCTGCCGGGCAGCGCCAGCGGATCATTTTTCGACAGCGCCTGCATGAAAGCCTGCCCGATACCATAGAGCCTCGCCTCGCGGCGCGCCGTACCCAACAGTGAAAAATTGATGGGTACCCCGGCGCGCGTCAACCCCATCGGCAGGCTCAACTCCGGAAAGCCGGTAGCGGAGGCGATGTAACCCAGCGAGAACGGCGTATCGGCGCTGCACTCGTAGGGCTGATCGCGCTCGCCCTTGAGCGGCGGCGCCGGGCACGCCTCGGTGGGAAAAATCAGGGCATCGAGGTCGTTGTCACGCATGAAGCCGGCCAGCTCCTCGCGCAGCGCCGGAATGCGCCTCGAGACCACCTGCAGGTAGGCCGCCGATCCCGCCATGTGCTCATCGAGGCGCCGCTCCATCCCCTTGATGCGCGCCTTTTTGATCGGATGATCGACCACTGCACGACTGTTGAAGCGCTTGCACAGCGCCATCAGTTCCGAGAGGTTGTCGGGCTGATCGTCGCCGAACTGCTCCAGATAGCGCGCCAGCTGCGGCTCGAACTCGGCCTCGTGCACCGGCCCTACCACCTGCGGCCAGAGATCCTGATAGTAGCCGTTGAGTTCGGCGCGAACCGTTTCGCCGCCCAGCGTCCTGATCCGCTCCAGCACCTGCTCCAGACGCGCCTCGATTTCGCGATTGCCCATTTCGCGATGGGCAATCACACCCAGTTTCACCCCTTCAAGGGGGCGCGAACCGGCAGCGGGCGGACGCAGCGCCCGGCGCAGTTGAAACGGCGACTGTGCGTTGAAACCGGTGGCACTGTCATCGTCATCGCGCCCGGCCATGGCCGCCAGCACCCAGGCGTTGCCGGTCACCGTGCGGGTCAGCGGCGCCGGCGTATCAAATGACATCGCCAGCGGCATGATACCGTCGCGACTGATCCGCCCCAGCGTCGGGCGCATGGTCACCAGTCCGGTGGCATGCGCCGGACCGCGCGCCGAGCCTTCGGTGTCAGTGGCAATCGCAAAGGGGGCAAAACCCGCCGCCACTGCCGCCGCCGGGCCACTGCTGGAGCCCAGCACGCTGCGATCCAGCCGCCACGGGTTGCGCGTAATACCACCGCGCGAGCTATAGCCGGGCTGGCCATAGCTGGCTGCCAGCTCGGTCATGTTGGCCTTGCCCAGCAAAATCGCGCCGGCCGCCTGCAGGCGCTGCACCAGATGGGCGCTATCCTGCGGGTAAGCCCCCTTGAGCACCATCGAACCCGCCGAGGTGGGCAGACCGGCCACGTCGATATTGTCCTTGACCACGAAGGGAATGCCATAGAGCGGCCCATGGCCGTCCTCGTGGCGATGACGGTCGATCTCGCGGGCGCGTTCGAGGGCGTCCGGGACGCGATCCAGCATGGCATTGACCCGCGGCCCGCTATCGTCGAGAGCGCTCATGCGAGCGAAGTAGAAACGCACCAGCTGCTCGGAATCGACCAGACCGAGATCGAGCAGCACGCGCAGTTGGGGAAGGGTGCGCTCATCGAGCGCCAGCGGCAGCAGCGTTACCGATCGGTCGTTGCCACTGGCATTGACAGGCGCCAGCAGCGCGAGGAACGCGACCAGCAGCAGGGTAGCGACCGAAGTTTTATCGTGGATCGTGGTGGTCGGCATGGATAACCCTGTCGCGACGGCAAACCCTCATCCTTGCGCGCCAATCCCGCGCGATCAAGTCAATATGGGGTGACAATCGTAACAGTACGCCCGCTGCGCGGCGCTCCGGCGGATACCGACAGGATTATGTGGCGGCGCTGAGCAGCGTCAAGCGGCGCCCACGATGACAGCAGATCAGGTTGAGCGCGCAGAGGCGGGCAATCTCCACCGCCAGCTGCGAAGGGTGCGACAGCGTTGCGAGTGTGGGAATACCGGCGCGCACCACCTTCTGCACCAGTTCGAGGCTACAGCGGCTCGACAGCAGTACCATGGCGGGCAGTCGCCCGGCGGCCAGCCCCTCGCCGACCAGCTTGTCGAGCGCGTTGTGGCGGCCGATATCGATCCCTGTGGCCAGCCATTCGCCGGCGCTGTCAAAACCCAGCGCCATATGCAGACCGGGCCGGCCGGCCTCTTCGAGTCGCGCCAGCGCGCTTTCCAGCTGCGCCGGCGTAGGCGGCGCGACCGGCGGCAGGCGCTGCAGTCCTTCCATCATCTGCGCTTCCTCGGCACTGCCGCAGCGGCCACAGCTGGAGGAGGCCGAGGTCACCCGACGCCGCTCGCCGGCCAGCCGCTCGATATGCGCAGGCACCGCCAGGCGCAGCCGCACGCCGTGGCGCAGACGATCGCTGGTGACCGCCGCCACCTGGCCGGCGCGCGTGATCATGCCCTCGCTGAAGGCAAATCCCAGCGCCCAGTGTTCGAGATCATCGGGGGTCGCCAGCACCGAGGCGTAGGCGGTGTCGTTGAACGACAGCGTTACCGGCAGCTCAGTGGGACCGCCCAGCGCCTCGCCGGGCGTCTGGGTGGCGTCCTCGAAATCGAACAGTACCCCGCGATAGCCACCGCTGCCTGCTGTCATGTCGTGCTCCTTGCCGCTGACAGGCCTCATTGTGACACGCCTCGCCGGCTATCGCGCCGACCGGCACAGAAAAGTCCGACAGGCTGCTAGAATAATTTTCATTCAAGATCCGCTGATGCGCCACTCGACGGCGCTTCTGTCCACGCTCGTCCGGGAGTCTGGATGTTCGAACCTCTTTTCGACCAGAGTCTGGCGCGTTTTGCCACGACCCTGTGTGCCCGCCACGACGCCAGCGGACCGGTCATGCCGGCCGCACGGCTGCTGGAGCCCGCCACCCTCGACACGCTGCTCGACCGCTTCGCGGCGAGTCAGGTCGCCAACGAGCGGCGCGCGGTCGCGACCCAATGGTCAAAACACTATCTGAGCCAGCTGATCATCCCGGTGACGGTGGTGGAGCTGGTGCGCGACGTCCATCTCCCTACCGCTATCGACGAGCTGGGCATCGTGTTGGGGGACGACGGCACGCCCACGCAGTTCGTGCTGCCCCACGCCGGGGTGCCCAGCCTGGACAACGGCTGTGCCCGCTTCTGCGGACTGTTTCGCCGCCACCTGCGACCGCTGATCGAAACCCTGGCGCGCCATGTACATTTCTCGCCCAGGGTGCTGTGGAGCAACGCCGCGGTCTACTTCGAATACACCATCAATGCGCTGGCCGAGCAGGGCCCGGCCAGCGCGCGCGAGATCGCCGAGGCGCGGCAGATGATGCAAAGGCGTGAGCTGCCGGATCGCCAGCGCAACCCCTTTTACCGTCCGATCGACTATATCGATACCCTCGATGAGCACGGCACGCCAACACAGTGGCGCTGCCGACGCCTGTGCTGCCTGCGCTATCTCGACGACGCCCTGACGCTGTGTGGCAACTGTCCGCGACTCAAGAAAGCACACGGCGAGGCCTGAGCGCTCTACTGTGCTGCCCCGTCCGGGTTCAACGGCCGCCACTCGATCGGCCCCTGGTCGTCTTCCAGATCGAACACCTCACGCCCGCTCAGGTGATTGAGAATCACCCCCGAACGCCACGCCATCAGTGACAGCTGCGGCTCGGCGATGCCGTAGCGGGAGCGACCGGCGTTGACGGCGTAGATGCGACTGTCGGTGCCGCCCTGCCAGTCGTAGAGAAAGTGGCGCCCCACCGTGGCTTCTCCCCGCTCATCGCGACCAATGCTTTCAGCCAGCGGCGCCAGGCAGTCGGGCAGCGCCGATGCGAACCCCGTGGCAAAAATGACCACGTCGGCGTCGAAGCGCTCGCGGATGCCGGTGGGGCCGTGCACAGCGGTCAGCCCAAACCCGTCACCACAGCGGACCATATCGGCCGCTTCGCGGTGCGGCAGCAGATGCGCCCAGCGCGGCTCGCCCATGACGTCGAAGCGGTTATAGAGCGCCTGATAGATCGTCAGCAGCGCAGCCGGGGTAATACCGTCGCTGGCGTACTTCTGCGCCGCCACCTCGCGACGCCGAACGTCGGCGTCGAGATCGGCGAACTGGCGGGTATAGCCGGGAGTAAAATACTCGTTGGTGAAGGCGGTCTCGTCCAGCGGCTGGAAGTTGCGCCGCCGCGACAGCCAGTGAAGCGTTTTCGGCGGCCCCCAGTGGCCGCGCAGGCCGTTGAGAAAAATATCCGCGCCGCTCTGACCGCCGCCCACCACCACCACCCGCTGATTGGTGAAATCCCGCGCACGCAGGGCGACCGACTCGGCGTGCAGGCAACGCTCACCCTGAAAATCACGAGCGAAATCGGGCAGCCAGGGGCGCTTGCCACTGCCCACGCAGAGATGGCGAGCGCGGAAGTGGCGGGCGTCGGTACGCAGATGAAAGTGCTCGCCGTCATGGGTCACTTCACGCACCGGGTGGTCGAGCCAGACGTTATCCAGTCCCTCGGCCGCCCAGCGCAAATAATCGGAAAACTCGGCCCGCGACACGGTGGGCAGCTCGGCATTGAGGAAACGGTAGAAGCGCCGGTGCGCCACCAGATAGTTGAGAAAGGACCAGCGGCTGGTAGGGTCAACGCCGGTCACCAGATCCTTGAGAAAGCCGGTCTGCAGGTGCGTTTCCGGCAGCATCAGCCCCTCGTGCCAGATATAGCGCGACTGGGCGTCGAAAAAGCGCGTGGCCATTGCAGGCAGGTTGTCGGCGGCCAGCGCCGCCACGCTCAGATTGAAGGGGCCGGCGCCGATGCCGGCCAGATCGAGCAGCTCGACCGTATCAGCCATGGTCTCTGTCATTCCTTTTCGGGGTGGGCCCATGACGCCCTGGTCGTCATAGGCCCTGCTCATCCAGCGCCGCTTCGCCGTGGCGGCGCAGCGCGTCATCCGGCACCAGGCAGTGGTAGAGCGGGTTGTCGATCTCGTGGTCCATGTCCGGCAACATGCGCGCCGCGGCGCTGTCGTTGGCGTGCAGGAATTTCGAGCGGTTGAGGCCAAGGCGCAGAATGCGCGGCTTGAACAGCGAAAAACGCGCAAAACGTGACGCCAGCGACGGCCAGCGCGCCATATAGTCATCAAGTGCCCGGGCGCAGAGCTGATAAAAGCGCGCCTCGGCGACCCCCACCTGCGTCGCCAGCGGCGCCACGAAGCGCAGCAGGGTGACGAAGTGGCCGGTCTGCAGGTCGTGAATCAGCTTCTCCGGCGGCAGCCGTACCGTCGCCTCGAGCAGCTCGGCGGGCAGATCGGCCGCCTCGGGAAAATCGTCATCGACCAGTCGCAGATCGCCCTGAAAGTCCTTCAGCGCCATGCGCTGCGGCACGCCGTCACGCAGGATCAGCGTCAGGTTCTGACCGTGGGCGATGATGATGACGCCGTAGCGACAGATGAGATGATACATGGGGATCAGGCTGGCCTCGAACATGCGCACCAGCCACTGCTCGGCATTAATACCGGCGGCAGCGATATAGGCCGCCAGCCAGCTTCTGCCGCCGCCGTCGCACTGCATCAGCTCGGCCATGGTCAGCGCCTGCTCGCCCGCCTGCACCCGTGGCGCCAACCCCTCGCGCCAGATCACCCCGCACAGCTCGCGGTAGCGATAGGGCGCCTCCGCCAGGCCTTGGTAGCGCCGATGCTCGACGACCGCCGCGGCAGGTTCGGCGAGAATTTCCAGCCCCGCGCGGCGAAACTCGTCGTCGTCCGCGGCGCGACATTGCAGCCAGTGCGAGGCTGCCGGGCCGGCCAGCATGTACTGTCCGGGAATGCCGCGATAGCTGGAGGTGTTCATGATCGTCAGCGGCAGCTTGATATCGAAAACGCCGGGACGGCTGACATTGGTCAGGGTGCGCAGTGACTGTTGGGCCACGAAATCATCGCCGAATTCGCCCAGCCACGCCATATCACCGCGACCGATATCCTCGACGTGCAACATGGCGAGAATGCGCTGCCACTGCCAGGGGTGTAGCGGCATCAGGGCGAAATCGCTCTCCGCCTCGCCCTGCTCGACGCACAGGCGCCGGCGGGCATCGAACAGCGCCTTTTTCTGCGCGTCATCCAGCACGCTGTCGAGCAGCTCATCGTCGTCGATCGCCCGGTGGCTCGAAAGCAGCCGACTGCGTCGCACCGCCAGCCAGCCGAGCCGAAAGGGGTGCAGGTACTCCGGCGCATAGCGCGCCAGCGCCTCGCGCCCCCAGCCGCGCCGGCCCTTGTTGAAAAGGAACTTGGGGTGGCCGTCGAGCAGCGCCTGGCGCTGCGGTTCGTCGAGGCAAATGGCCTCGCCAGCCGGGAGGCGTTCATGCACGGCCAGCAGCCAGCAGTCACCGCGCAGGGTGTTGTAGAGATCCTCCAGATGCTCGGCGAGGTGGTCGTCCTGCATCCCCATACCGGGGGCGAGCGCCAGCAGCAGCTCGGCGGCGTCGATGTCGCGATCGTCGCCAAAGGGCGGGTGCAGTGAGACCGGGTCGATCATCAGCTGACCCCAGAGATTGACCTCGGCGTCGAACCGCCACACGCCGCAGGCGCTGCTGTCGGCGCTGGTACTACGCTCTTCGGCCGCCACCGGGGCAATATCCAGACGCCAGCCGTGGCCTGCGGTATCGCGCTCGGGCCGCAGTATCTGCTCCCACGCCAGTTCACTGATCATTTTCGCCACCAGCGCCCGGTTGGCACGGCGCCAGTGGCGGCGGATCGCCGTTTCCGGGTCGAGCGTCGCCAGGGGCGCCGGCAGCAGGGTGCGGTAGCCGTGTATCCCGTCACCTCGGCCCATTACATCACCTCGGCAAAAAAGTGACGGCGCGTGCCCATCACCAGCGCGGCGCGCTTGTCGGGCAGGTCGAACTCGCCGTGGCTGAAAAGTCCCAGTCGTTCGAGGTGGCGAAAGATACGCTCATTGCCGGCATCAGGCTCCAGCACCACGCGCTCGGTGCGCGGCTCGCTCAGGTAGGCGTAGTGCTGCAGGGCACTCAGCCAGCCGTCAACGAAGTGCGCGCCGCGGAAGTTATCCTCGCCGACCAGCACGTGCAGGCCGCGGTCGAACGCCTGCCAGCCATAATAGCCGCCCAATACGTCCTCGGGCGCCCAGTAGAGCTCGAAGTAGCCGAACGGCTCGCCGTCGAACTCACCGATCAGCGACAGCCGATGCGGCTCGGCAAGACGCTGCGTCATCCACTCGTCGAAAGCGGCGCGAGGCTTGTTCTGCTGCCAGAAACGCGCCACACGTTCGCACTGCATCCAGCCGTGCAGGCGCTCGACATCTCGCTCGAACTCGCATACGCGCAGCCGCAGAGTCATTTGCAGGCGCGGATCGAAACGCGCATAAACGCTGCCGCGAGGTTTGGGCGGACGGCGCGGCAGACCGCGCTGGATATCAAAGGGCTGGGCGTCATAGCGCGACTGCAGCCAGTGCCAGGGGCGCTGATAAAAGCTTTCGCGCAGCACATGGGGTGCCCCCAGCGCCTGGCACAGCGGATACCAGTTCGGATCGGCGCGCCAGCTATCGTCGAGGATCAACAGCCGGCAGTGGCGGCGAGTGGCAAAGTGGTGATCGATCGCCGCCGGCAGGGGTCGCTCGGCGCACTCTTCAAGGCGCTCGGCGGTGGCATCGGATAGCGACATGGCGGCTCTCCTGAACGGAAAAGGGGTCAGTGCAATGCGTCGACACGGCGTGGTGACATCAAGGATTACAGCATAGAAAAAATTCGGGCTCTCCTGCTGCAGGAGATCGAAAAAGCGCGACCGGCGCACCCGCCCGAAGCAACGCCGCCGCGGAGACAGGGGCCGCGCACAGCGGCATCCGGCACATTTTTACGCTTTCTTTACGCTCCGACACCGGTTTTGACATCGAATTTTTACACCCGCCGCAGCGAGACTGAGCGCCTCCATTTCATACCCCTGAAGGAGATCGACCATGTCCTGGATAATGCTGCTGGTGGCACTTGCAACCACCCTCTATCTGCTGGCAGCCGTGTGCTGGCCGGAGCGGTTCTGACCATGACGATCATACTGCTGATCTATGTCCTGCTGGCCGTACTGGCAGTGCCGCTGGGGCTCTATATGGGCCGGGCGCTGGACAGCCGACATACGTCCCGGTTCGATCGCTTCTTCGCCCCGCTGGAGTCGGGCCTGATGCGACTGGCCGGGATCGATGCACAGGCCTCGATGAGCTGGTCATCCTATGCGCTGGCGCTGATCAAACTCAATCTGCTGCTGATCCTGCTGGCGTGGCTGGTGTTCATGGCGCAGGGCGTGCTGCCCCTCAACCCCGACCGGATTGCCGGCATGAACTGGAGCACGGCGCTGCACACGGCAGTGTCCTTTGTCACCAATACCGACCAGCAGCACTACTCCGGCCAGGCCCAGCTCTCCTACCTGAGTCAGACGCTGGCGATCGTGACGCTACAGTTCCTCTCCCCGGCAACCGGGCTGGCGGTGCTGCTGGCGATCGCGCGGACACTACTGCGAAGGGGCGACGGCACCACGGCCGGTAACAGCTCGGGACAACACGGCGTGGGCAACTACTACGTGGATCTGGTTCGCATCGTCATTCGAGTGCTGCTGCCGCTGTCGCTGGTGGTGGCACTACTGCTGGTGTGGCAGGGGGTGCCCGCCAGTTGGCAGGGAGCGCAGAGCGTCACCATGCTCGACGGCGGGACGACGCAGATCATTCCCCGTGGGCCGGTGGCGCCGATGGTGGCAATCAAGCAGTTGGGCACCAACGGCGGCGGCTGGTATGGGCCGAATTCGAGCGTGCCGCTGGAGAATCCCGACCTGCTGTCCAATGTGATCGAAACCCTCGCCATTATGCTGATTCCGGTCGCCTCGCTGGTGGCAGTAGGCGTCATCAGCGGCCGGCGCCGGCTGATGATCGGCATTGGCGCGGTGATGGTCGCCCTGTCATTGATCAGCACGACCCTCGTCATGGTTTCGGAGCGCGGTCCCAACTCCGCCCTGCAGGGTGTAGCGATCGCCGGCAGTCACAATATGGAGGGCAAGGAGCTGCGCTTTGGCAGCGACCTTTCGGCGCTGTGGGGCAGCTGGACCACTCAGACCTCCAACGGTTCGGTCAATGCCATGCACGATAGCTTCAATCCCCTCGGCGGTATGACCCTGCTGATGGACATGTTCGTCAATGTCGCCTTCGGTGGCGTCGGCGTGGGGCTGATCGGCTATCTGCTGTATCTAATGCTGGCCGCCTTCATGGGGTCGTTGATGATCGGCCGCGCACCGGAGCTGTTCGGCAAGCCGCTGGAGACCCGCGAGATACGCTGGATCTCGCTGGCAATTCTCGCCCAGCCGCTGCTTATTCTGGGGTTGAGCGCCATCACGGTCTCCTTTCCGTCACTGACCGGCAACAGCAACCCGGGCTTTCACGGTCTCTCCCAGGTGCTCTATGAGTATACCTCGGCGTTCGCCAACAACGGCTCGGGCTTCGAGGGGCTCGCGGACGCCTCGACGTGGTGGAACCTGACCTGTGTGGTGGCACTGCTGATCGGCCGCTTCCTGCCCATGCTGGTGCCGCTGGCGGTAGCCGGCTGGCTCGCCGGCAAGCGCACCGCCCCGGCCGGTCGCGGCAGTCTGGCGCTGGACAGCGGTCCCTTCCTGGCGCTGAGTGTCGGCACCATCGTGATCGTCAACCTGCTCGGCTTCATGCCCGCCCTGGTGCTGGGTCCGATCGCCGAACAACTGACTGCGGGTTAAGGAGATCAACATGACAAACCTGTCATCACGTCGGCACCACCACGGCAGCCGGATGCCGCCCGCCACCCTGATCGGCGAATCGCTGCGCCGGCTGCATCCACGCAGCCTGGCACGCAATCCGGTCATGGCGGTCGTTGCCATCGGCACCCTGGTCTGTCTGCTCTACACCCTGCTGTCGTTCATCGACGGCGACGGTCAAACGGCATTCACCCTGATCGTGTCGCTGATTCTGCTCGCCACCCTGCTCTTCGCCAACGCCGCCGAGGCGGTGGCGGAGGCGCGCGGCAAGGCCCATGCCGGCAGCCTGCGGGCGACCCGCGGGGAGCTGCGCGCGCGCCGTTTGATTGCCGGCGTCGAAGAGGACATCGACGCCGGCCAGCTGCGTCGCGGCGACCGTGTGCGGGTTGCCGCCGGAGAGTTGATTCCCGCCGACGGCGAGATCGTCGAGGGGGCCGGATCGATCAACGAATCCGCCGTGACCGGCGAATCGGCCCCCGTCCTGCGCGAGGCGGGTACCGACAACAGCGGCGTCAGTGCCGGCACCAAGCTGCTCTCCGACGATATCGTGGTCGAAGTCAGCGTCGACCCCGGCGAGTCGCTGCTCGATCAGATGATCGCCCTGGTGGAGGGCGCCAGCCGCCAGAAAACTCCCAGCGAACTGGCGCTCTCGGTACTGCTCGCCACCCTCACACTGATCTTTGTGATCGTGGTGGTCAGCCTGGTGCCGATGGCCCACTTCACCGGCGCCAGCACCTCCATCGTGATGCTGGTGGCGCTGCTGGTATGTCTGATTCCGACCACCATCGGCGGCCTGCTGCCGGCCATCGGCATTGCCGGCATGGAGCGGGCAATGCGCGCCAACCTGGTGGCGCGATCCGGCAAGGCGGTGGAGATCGCCGGCAGCATCGACACGCTGCTGCTCGACAAGACCGGCACCATCACCCTCGGCGATCGTCGCGCTACCGAGTTCGCACCCTGCCCGGGGATCGACAGGACGCGGCTGCGCGATATCGCCGCACTCTGCTCGCTGGCCGATCCGACCCCGGAAGGGCGCTCTATCGTGGCGCTGGCGCGCGAACTCGGCGCTCACCCGCAGGCGCCCGAACAGGCCGAGGTCGTCGCCTTCAGCGCCGCCACCCGGGTCTCCGGGCTCGACTTCAGCGATGGCCGCCAGTGGCGCAAGGGCGCCCCCAACGCCATCGCCGCGATGGTGCAGCAACAGGGCGGACGACTTCCACCCGACTTCGACGGACTGGTCGAGCGCATTTCGCGCGATGGCGCGACGCCATTGGCGGTGGCCGAAGGCAGCGTGCTGCTGGGCGTTATCGCGCTTTCCGATGTGATCAAACAGGGGATCGCCGAGCGCTTCGCCCAGCTGCGTGAGGTGGGCGTCAGAACGGTGATGGTAACCGGCGACAACCCCATTACCGCCGCCGCCATCGCCGCCGAGGCAGGGGTCGACGACTATATTGCCGAGGCCACGCCGGAGCGCAAGCTCGAACTGATCCGCAGCGAGCAGGCCGGCGGGCGGCTGGTGGCGATGATGGGGGATGGTACCAACGACGCTCCGGCGCTGGCGCAGGCCGATCTGGGGCTGGCGATGAACTCCGGCACCCAGGCAGCGCGGGAGGCGGCCAATATGGTTGACCTCGACTCCGACCCCGGCAAGCTGCTGAACGCCGTGGAGATCGGTAAACAGTTGTTGATCACCCGCGGCGCGCTGACGACCTTTTCGCTGGCCAACGATATCGCCAAATACTTCGCCATTCTGCCGGCGATCTTCGCCGCCGGGATTCCTGCTCTGGCGGCGCTGGATGTCCTCGATTTGCACTCCCCACGCTCGGCGGTGCTGTCGGCGGTGATCTTCAACGCCCTGGTGATTCCCGCACTGATTCCCTTTGCGCTGCGTGGCGTGCGCTTTCGTGCGGTTTCCGCCAGCGCCATGCTGCGGCGCAATCTACTGCTCTATGGGCTGGGCGGCGTGCTGCTACCGTTTCCGGCAATCAAGGCCATCGATCTGGTGGTGGGGCTGTTTTTCTGACCCGCGGGGTCAGCGCGAAGCGGCGGCGCGTCACTGCCCGCCATGGCGAATGTCCAGGGAGAGATATCATGTCATTGCACACCTTTCGCCGCCATTGTCGAAGCGGCTGGCTGACCACGCTACGTCTGACGCTGGTGATGGCCCTGCTGCTGGGGCTGGCCTACCCACTGGTGGTCGTCACACTGGGTCAACTGTGGTTTCCCCATCAGGCCAACGGCAGTCTGCTGGCTGACAGCAAGGGGCGGGTGGTCGGCTCTGCGCTGGTCGGCCAGGCCTTTACCAGCGACCGCTACTTCCAGGGGCGTCCCTCTGCGGTAGACTATGCTGCCGACCAACTCGGCGGCTCCAACCTCGCGCCGAGCAATCCGGCCCTGCGCCAACGGGTACTGAGCGACGCCCGCCGCATCACCGCCCGTGATGGTGTCGCCGTCGGCGAGATTCCCGTCGATCTGCTCACCGCCTCCGGGTCGGGCATTGATCCTGACATCAGCATGGCCGGCGCCGAACTGCAGATGGCGCGAATCGCACGAGTGCGCGGTATGGCCGTCAAGGATGTACAAGCACTGGTGGCGCGTTATGGGCGTCGCGATGGCAACATCAATGTGCTGCGTCTCAACCTTGCGCTGGATGGTATCGATATTCAGCCACAATAACCCATGACGAAGAGGCAAGGCCGTGAACAAGCCCGCCCACCACCGGCGCCCGAACCCCGACGCGCTGCTGGCCAGCACCCGCAGCGACAGCGGCGGTGTACTGCGCCTCTTTTTCGGCGCGGCTCCCGGCGTGGGCAAGACCAGTGCCATGCTGCGTGCCGCCCGGGCCCGGGCGCGGGAGGGAGACGATGTGCTGCTGGGGGTGATCGAGAGCCACGGGCGCGCTGATACCGAACGCCTCTGCCGGGACCTTGCGGCACTGCCGCCGATCGCCCGCGAGTATCGCGGCCGGCATTTTCACGAATTCGACCTGGACGCCACCCTGGCGCGCCGCCCCGCTATCGTGCTGGTCGACGAACTGGCCCATCGCAACATTCCTGGTGGCCGCCACGCCCGCCGCTGGCAGGATATCGAGGAACTGCTCGATGCCGGGCTGGAAGTGTGGACAACGCTCAATGTCCAGCACGTCGAAAGCCTCAACGACGACGTTGCTCGCATCACCGGTATCCGCATGCGCGAAACTGTGCCGGATCGGCTGATCGCACGGGCTCGCGACGTGTCGCTGATCGACCTGACGCCGCAGGAACTGATCGAGCGTCTGCAGCAGGGCAAGGTCTATGTGCCGGAGCAGGCTCGCGCGGCGCTGGCGCACTACTTCTCGCCCGGCAACCTGACCGCGCTGCGCGAACTGGCCCTGCAGGTGATGGCTCAGCGGCTGGATCACGACGTGCGCCGCGTAATGGACGCCAGCGGCGTCGCCGGCCCCTGGCCGGTGCGGGCGAGGTTGCTGGTGGTGGTCAGGGGGCTGCGCGGCGACCACGCCCTGCTGCGCTCCGCCAGCCGCTGGGCGCAGCGCCACCAGGCGCCGTGGGAGGTGATCCAGCTGGCGTCGCCGCAAACGCATGACACTGCTGCTGCCGGCGAATGCGGCGATCTTCGCCAGCAGGCCGGACAGCTCGGCGGGCGCTGGAGCACCCTCGCCGGCGACGACCCGCTGGCAGAACTGCTCGATCACGCCGCCCACCATAATGTGACCGCCGTGATGATCGCCCGCAGCCCTGACCGCTACCACTGGTGGCAGCCGCCGCTGGTCGATCGCCTGCTGCGGCGACGGCCCCCCTTTGATGTTATCGTCTGCGCCGCGCTGGAGCGTCGCGCCGAGCCGCCGTCACGGCCTCGTCCGTGGGTCGGCCTCGCCGACTGGCTCTGGCCGCTGCCCTGCGTTGGCCTCGCCACCCTGGTGGCCCAGTTTCTGGCCAGCCAGGTGGAACTGGCCAACCTGTCGCTGGTGTTTCTCGCCGCCGTACTCTTCTGCGCCCTGCGCGCCGGCACCCGCTCGGCAATGCTGGCGGTACTGCTCAGCACTCTGAGCTTCAACTTCTTTTTCACCGCACCGCGCTTTACGCTGGTCATGATTGAACAGAACCAGCTGCTGACCGTCGCGATCTTCTGCCTCGTGGGGCTGGCTGCCGGACAGCTGGCCGGCCGCGCCAGGCGACAGCTGAAACTGCTGCGCCAGAGCCGCCATCAGATTCAGGAGCTGCTGGCGATCTCCCGCGCGCTGGCGAGTGCGGCGGGACGCGATCAGGTCCGCTCGATCGCGGTCACCGCACTCGCCGATCATCTGCATCTCCCCTGCGTCTTCGTGGAGAGTGAAACGCCCACCGCCACAGCGCAGGTCAGCGCCGCTCATCCGGGCGATATTCACCTCACTGCCGAGGCGCTGCAGGCCGCCCGCTGGAGCCTGCAAAAAGGCCGCCCCTGCGGTCACGGCACTCACACCCTGGCCGCCCAGCGCTGGCGCTTCATTCCGGTCAACGAGGAGCGCTCCAGCAGCGGCCATGTGGTCAGCGGTGTACTCGGCCTGGCGCTGGCCGACCGCCGCGACGATAGCCAACCCGGCGCGCCCCGCAGCGAGCTGGAAGAGAGCGAGCAGGCACTGGTCGACAGCCTCGTCAACCAGCTCGGCAACGCCCTCGCACGCACCCATCTGGTGGCCGATTTGAGCGCGGCGCGAGTGGCCGAGGAGAACGAGCGGCTACGCTCGGCGCTGCTGTCGTCTGTCTCTCACGATCTGCGCACCCCCCTGGCCTCGATCATCGGTTCGGCCAGTTCGCTGCGCGATCTGGGGGCCGAGCTCAGCGCCAGCGACCGCAGCGAGCTGCTCGATGGTATCCTCGGCGAGAGCGAGCGCCTCGATCGCTACATTCAGAACCTGCTCGACATGACCCGACTGGGCCAGGGTGAACTGAAGCTGGAGCGCGACTGGGTAGCGCTCTCCGACATCGTCGCCGCAGCGCTGCGGCGGCTCGCTTCGGTGATAGCGCCGCTGTGCGTGGAGCGCCATTTCGAACCCGATCTGCCGCTGCTGCATGTGCACCCGGCGCTGATCGAACAGGCGCTGGTCAACGTCATCGAGAACGCCGCGCGTTTCTCGCCGGTCGGCGGCCGACTGCGCATCGCCGCCGCATGCGAGAACAGCCACATGGTCATTCGGATCGCCGACCAGGGGCCGGGCATCCCCGAAGCGCAGCGTGAAGAGATCTTCGACATGTTCACTTCCCTCGGCGTGGGCGATCGCCGCCCCAGCGGCAGCGGTCTGGGACTGGCCATCTGCCGCGGCATGATCGGCGCCCACGGCGGCGAGATCAGCGCCACCGCGGCCGACTGGGGGGCGGGGACCGAAATCGTGATTCGGCTGCCGCTCGGGGAACCGCCCGCCGAAGAGAGTGACACCCCGCCGCTGCCGAACCGGAAGGAGACATGAACAGTGCCACACCCGGTGCGCCGGGACCCTGCATCCTGCTGATCGAGGATGAGCGTCAGATCCGCCGCTTCATGCGTATCAGTCTGGCCTCGCAGGGTTATGAAGTGGTCGAAGCCGACAGCGGCAGCGACGGGGTCATGGCCTTCTCCCGCGAGCGGCCCGATCTGGTTCTGCTCGATCTCGGCCTGCCCGATATCGACGGTATGGAAGTACTCGATGCCCTCCGCTCGCAGCGGGACGTCCCCATCCTGGTGGTTTCGATACGCGCCAGCGAAGCGGAGAAGGTCGCCGCCCTCGATGCCGGCGCCAACGACTACATTACCAAACCCTTCGGCGTGCAGGAGCTGCTGGCGCGGATTCGCGCGGCGCTACGCACCTCGACCCCCGCAACGCCGCAAACCCGCCTGTCGATCGGCGACCTGGTCCTCGATTTCAACGCGCGGCGCGTGCTCCGGGCGGGACAGCCGGTTCACCTGACGCCGCGGGAGTATGCAGTGCTGCGATATCTCGCCCAACAGCCCGATCGGGTCATCACCCAGCACCAGTTACTGACCGAGATCTGGGGGCCGGTTCACGCTCACGACACCCACTACCTGCGCATTGTCGTCAGCCGCCTGCGTCAGAAGCTGGGTGACGATCCCGATAACCCCCGCCTGATCCAGACCGAAGCCGGTGTCGGCTATCGGCTGCTGACCTGCTGACCTGCTGAACAGCCCCCACGGCGCGAATCGGGTTGGGGACGCTGATATAGATCCGCGACGGGTCGTCCAGCGTCGACTCGTTGATCCCCGCCAGATAGCAGAAGAAATTGCCCTTGGCGGCGAAGTGCGGCGCGTCAAGCAGGTGTTCGAGCAGTACCGGATCACTCGCCTCACGCCCGCGCTGCTGCACGGCGAGTGCTTCGAGGAAGGCGCGCAGGCGCGACATCAACGCTCTTTCGTCGGCCAGTCCGGCCTCGGCCAGCGCGGCGCTGACCGCCATGGTGGCGTTGAGCATCACATAATAGGGAAAGTAGCGCATCAGCATGTCAGAGGTAATGCGATGGTCGGCGCTGACCGTTTCGTCAGGATAGCGGGTGAAGAAGTGCTCGGTCACGCCACTGCCCTGGCAGTCGCGGTAGACCACCCCTACCGGACGCTCGCCGTCAAGACGCAGCACGATGTTCTGCTGGTGGGCAAGCAGCACGATGCCCTCTTCGGTCACCAGTCGGATCAGCGGTGACAGCACCGCCTCGCAGTAGTCGTCGAACCACTGCTCGGCGGCGTGCTGCGGCGTCCAGCCCCGAGACTCGGCCAGGCGGCGCACGCCGGCCGACAGCAGCGTCTCGCCACCCTCGGCGAGCGGCTGGGTGAGCGTCGCCAGCACTGCCAGCGGCGTCTCGCCGTCGCGGATGGGGTTGTCGCGCAGCAGGGCCAGGCTCGCCTCCTCGATCTCGCCGGCGGCATCCTTCCAGCCCAGCCAGGCGGGCTCCTGCAGCAGCTGAAAACGGCTGCGGATATCGGCGGCCACCCGCGGCCACCAGCGGTCGAGGCGCAGCCCGCGCATCACTTCATCGGCGTGCAGCACCCGCACCGAATTGGTCAGTCGCGCTGACAGCGAGCCCTTGACCATCCACTCGGCCTGCGGCGACCACAGCGAGCGGTGCGAACTGGTGGGGTACCACCAGCGCCCGCCCTCTTCGGCCGACGGCCCGGGCTCCTCGCCCAGAATACGCAGCTCGTCAGCATCGAGCAGCGCCCTGACCTCCTCGCGCCCGGCGAGAAAGCGCGCCTGCCAGGGGTGCAGCGGCAGCGCGCAGTAGTCCTCCGGCAGCCGGGTGGCCAGCGTCGCCGGCAGCAGGTCGTGCAACAGCGCACCGGCGCTGGCTTCGCGCGATGAAGCGCCCACCGCGCGTTGGGGCGCAATAGCCCACCACTGCAGGCGAAAGCGAGCGCGATGCTCGGGGGTAAAGGCGCGCGCCTCCTCCTCGCTGAAAGGGGCACGGGATTTCGGCGCCGGGTGAAAGTCGTGGCCTACCAGCAGCCCCTGTTCGGCCATCAGAAAGCCCACCGGCCCGTCGCCAAGACGCTCGAGATCGTCGCGCTCGGCCAGCGAAGCGGCGATGTTGTCGCGGCTGGCGGTGACGCTTGCGAGAAAGTCATCGCGGCGCCGTCCGTCAAGCTCACCGATCAACGGATGGCACGCCACCGCCGGCGCCTCGAGCAGCCGCGCCACCGCCTCGATAAAGGCGATCTCGCGGCGCTCGCCGTTCTCCTCCAGTTGCAGTGGCAATTGCAACCGGCAGCGTCCGGCAAGGCTGCGATGCACAAGGGTAATGCGCAGTCGGTGCTCATCACGCCCATCCAGCGCCACCACCGCGACCGCCCTCTCGCCATCGGCTTCGAGCCGCCAATCGTCGATCTCGCGCAGCAGGGCGTTGAAAAAGGCGGTTGCCGCCAGTCGGTCAGCGTGGGCGGCGCTCGACGCCGCGGCGCCAGGGGCGTTCTCGTCGGACATGACAACTCCACAAACAGGGGCCGACAACCAGGTGATGACGGCGATGACGGCAAGCATAGCTGATGGCAGCGCTGGCGGGGCGCATGATGACATGCCTTCGAATGATTTTGATAACCCTTCTCATCTGGGCTAAAGTAGCCCTCCAGCAAGGCGCACTGTCGGCTCCCTTTCGGGAATGTGCCGATATCGCAGGACTCGTGGAGCCATCGTGAACCAGCCCTCCTCCTTCGACCGCCCCGGCGCCCTTTTCGAGCGCTTTGCCAGTGGCGACGCGCTCTTCTCTTCGCCCACGGTCACGCTGCTGGGGCGCGGCGTAGCACATCAGTGTCACACCCCGGACGCCCGCCCGCAGACGCTGGAAAATGCCGCTCGTCGTCTTTTCGACAGCGCCCGCGCCAGCGGCCAGGCGCCGCTTCTGATGGGCATGATTCCTTTTGACCCGCATCACGGGGGGCGGCTTTTCATCCCCGACGAGCTGACCCGCACGCCGCCCTGCGCGAGCGATGAAGCCATCGACAGCGCGCCTTTGAAGGTGCAGGCCACCGCGATGACCGCCGAACCGGGGCTGACGCACTACCGCGACGCGGTGGCGCGCGCATTGGCGCTTTTCGACCACACGCCGCTGCAAAAGGTGGTGCTGGCGCGTGCGCTACGTGTCGACACTGCCGAGGCCGTAGAGACGCCCGCCCTGTTGCGGCGTCTGCGGGCGATCAACCCCCACGGCTACAACTTCGCCCTGCCACTGGGCGATAACGCGGCCCCCGACACCAGCCTGGTGGGCGCCAGCCCGGAGCTGCTGGTGCGCCGCGAAGGCCGCCGCATTATCGCCAATCCGCTGGCCGGCTCGGTGGCTCGCCATGACGACGCCGACGAGGACCGCCGGCGCGCCGGGCGGCTCGGCGCCTCCGACAAGGACCGCCGCGAGCACGCCCTGGTGGTCGATGCCATCGTCACGGCACTGCGCCCGCTGTGTCGCGAGCTTCAGGTACCGGCCGGACCTGAAGTGATCGCCACCGACCGCCTGTGGCATCTCTCGACCCGCCTTGAAGGCGAACTGGCCGACCCCGACATGAGTTCACTGGCGCTCGCTGCGGCACTGCACCCCACGCCGGCGGTGTGCGGCGCACCGTGGCGCGAGGCGCTGGATGCCATCCGCCGGCTGGAAGGTTTTTCCCGCGACGGCTTCGCCGGACTGGTGGGCTGGTGCGACGAAAACGGCGACGGTGAGTGGGCAATCGCCATTCGCTGCGCCGAGGTCGCGCCGCGCCACCTGCGCCTGTTTGCCGGCGCCGGGGTGCTCCCCGGCTCGACCCCCGAGGGGGAGCTGGCCGAAACCACCGCCAAGATGCGTACCATGCTCGACGCTCTGGGTCTCAAGGAGCCCCCCGAGGAGCGCGCCCCCGGGGCGACGAGCGCCACTGAAGACGAGCCGCTGCCATGACTGACTCGGGCACCGCCCTCACCCAACGCGCCACGCTCGACGAGATCGTCGCTCGCTGTCCGGACTATCCCGCCGAGCGCCGGCACCTGTATCGCCAGCAGGGCTGCTGGCAGGACGAGACCTTCGGCGCCATGCTGCGCCGGCTGGCCGCCGAGCACGGCGAGCGCGTGGCACTGGTCGACGGTGAACTGCGTCTCGGCTACCGGGCGCTGGATGCGCGGGTCGATGCGCTGGCGCGCGGGCTGCGCAATACCGGCATCGCACGCGGCGACCGGGTGGTGATCCAACTGCCCAACTGCCACGAATTCGTCATCGCCTGTTTCGCCCTGTTTCGCCTCGGCGCACTGCCGATATTCGCCCTGCCGGCCCATCGGCGCTTCGAGATCGAACACTTCTGCCGCGTCGCCAGCGCTCGGGCGCTGCTCATCGCCGATCGCCACGGCGGCTTCGACTACCGTGCCATGGCGCGCGCTATACAGCAGCAGCTGCCAACGCTTGAGCAGGTGATCGTCTGCGGCGAGGCCGAAGAGCTGACGCCCTTCGCGTCGCTTTATGACGAAACGGCCGAGCCGCTCGATGACGTACCCCAGGCCCAGGATCTCGCTTTTTTCCAGCTTTCCGGCGGCACCACCGGCGTTCCCAAGCTGATCCCCCGGCGCCACGACGACTACCGCTACAGCCTGGTCGAGAGCGTGCGCGCCTGTAATGTCACGCCCGACACCGTCTACCTGGTGGCACTGCCGATCTCGCACAACTTCCCGATGAGCTCGCCCGGTTTTCTCGGCGTGCTGCTGGGCGGTGGTCGGCTGGTGCTGGCGCCGCGCCCCAGCCCCGACGAGTGTTTTGCGCTGATCGAGCGCGAGCGGGTCACCATGACCGCGCTGGTACCACCGCTGGCGATGCTGTGGCTGGATAGCGCCCCCCACGCCGGCGCCGATCTGTCGAGCCTCGATATTCTTCAGGTGGGGGGTGCCAAGCTGGTCAGCGAGGCGGCGCGGCGGGTGGCGCCGACGCTGGGCTGCCGGCTGCAGCAGGTGTTCGGCATGGCCGAGGGGCTGGTCAATTACACCGGCCTCGATGATCCCATCGAGCTGATCAACACCACCCAGGGGCGGCCGATGTCGCCGTATGACGAGGTTCGCGTGGTCGACGATGACGACCGCCCGGTGCCCATCGGCGGCGTGGGCCACCTGATTACCCGTGGCCCCTACACCATTCCCGGCTATTTCATTGCCCCGGGCGAAGATGACGCGGGTGACAATGCCCATAACCGGCGCGCCTTCACCGCCGAGGGTTTTTATCGCACCGGCGACCGCGTCCAGCTCACCCCGGACGGCTACCTGATCGTCGAGGGGCGCGACAAGGATCAGATCAACCGCGGCGGCGAGAAGGTCGCCGCCGAAGAGGTCGAAAACCAGCTGCTGGCCCACGAGGCGGTACATGATGCCGCCGTGGTGGCGATGCCGGATGACTATCTGGGCGAGCGGGTGTGCGCTTTCGTGCTTACCCGCGGCGCGGTGCCAAAGCCTGCCGAACTCGCCCGTTTTCTGCGCGCTCGCGGGCTTGCCGACTACAAGGTGCCCGAGCGCTTTGAATTTCTTGACGCCTTCCCGCAGACCGGGGTGGGCAAGATCAGCAAGAAGGCGCTGCGCCAGACCCTGCGCGAGCAGTGGTTCACAGCGCCCGAGGAGGACAATCGAGCATGACCATTCCTGCGATTGCCGGCTACTCGCTGCCGAACGTCGACGAACTGCCGGCCAACCGGGTCGACTGGACGATCGCGCCGCAGCGCGCGGTACTGCTGATTCACGACATGCAGCGCTACTTTCTGGACAAGTATGACGTCGCGGCCGAGCCGATTCCCGCCGTGCTCGAGCATCTGGCCGGGCTCATCGCCGCTGCCCGCGAGGTCGGCGTGCCGGTGGTCTACACCGCTCAGCCCACCGACCAGCCCGACGACGACCGGGCGCTGCTCAACGACTTCTGGGGCCCGGGGTTGCCGGCTCACCCTGAGCAGTATCCGATCATCGACGCGCTCGCCCCGCGCGACGATGAATGGGTGTTGACCAAGTGGCGCTACAGCGCCTTCCAGCGCAGCGAGCTGCGCGAGCGCATGCGCCAGTGGGGCCGCGACCAGCTGATTATCGGCGGCGTTTACGCGCACATTGGCTGCCTTGCCACCGCGCTGGAGGGCTTCATGCAGGACGTTCAGTGTTTCCTGCTGGCCGACGGCGTGGCGGATTTCTCCCGCGCGCGCCATGACATGGCGCTGGACTACGTCGCCACCCGCTGCGGCGTCACCACCACCAGCGCGGCGGTGCGCGCCACCTTCACGCCCGGTGACGATGACCAGCACACCCATCAGCAAAAGCTGGTCGAGCGGGTGGCGGCGCTGGTCGGCGTCGCGCCCGCCGAGATTCCGCTTGACGACAACCTGCTGTTTCACGGCCTCGACTCGATGCGCATGATGAGCTTCGTCGAGGAGCTACGCCGCGAGGGCCAGGATATCAGCTTCATGGACCTGGTCGAGGCGCCCACCATCAAGGACTGGGTGGCGCTACTGCACCACGAGGAGGGCGGGACATGAGCGTCGTTGAAAGCCGCACCGCCAGACCGACAGCGCCGAAGGGCAAAAAACGCCCGCCGATGCTTCTGGAGGTAAAGCGGCGCGACACGGTGTCACCGCACATGATCCGCATCGTGCTGGGTGGCGAGGCGCTGGCCGGCTTCCCCGCCGACCGTGGCGGCGCGCATATCAAGGTCTTTCTGCCGCGCGAGCACCAGAGCGTGCCGAGCCTGCCGCAGTTGACCGAGCAGGGCGTGGTATGGCCCGATCCGGACGACAAGCCCATCACCCGCACCTATAGCGTGCGCCACTTCGACGTCGAGCGCTGCGAGCTGCATGTCGACTTCGTCGCTCACGGCGACGAGGGGCCGGCCTCGCGCTGGGCGCTCAACGCCCGGCCGGGCGATTTCATCGGCATCAGCGGCCCCGGCGGCCCCGACCCGCTGCTGCCGGCCGCCGACTGGTCGCTGATTGCCGGCGACATGACCGCCCTTCCCGCCATCAGTGCCCTGCTGGAAGCGATGGGCGACGACGCGCGCGGTGTGGTGCTGATCGAGGTCAGCGACGAGAACGAGCGCCAGCCACTCAAGGCCCCACCGGGACTTGCCGTGCGCTGGCTCTATCGCGGCGAGCTGCCCTCCTGCCTGTCGACACTGCAGATCGACGCCGTGCGCAACATTGACTGGCCGCAGTCAGGCAGCGTCAGCGCCTGGGTAGGCGGCGAGAACTCGGCGGTGCTGGCCCTGCGCGACCATTTGATGGCCGAGCGCGGTCTGGCCAGGCGTGATCTCTACGCCGTGCCCTACTGGCGCCACTGCTGGAACGAGGAGCGCTATCATCAGGAGCGTCACCGCATCATGGATGAGCTGAACCAGGTCAAGCTTCGCAGGTAAAAGGCAGCTTGACAGAGTTTCGGTAAGCAGTGGTTTACTGAGGCGGTCATTTCGTCCTGATGTGGAGAAATCGGCGATGCGTTTGAATGACTATCAGCGTCGGATAATCCTCGAGACGGTCAAAACCTGCTTCGGCCATCAAGCGCGGGTCAGGCTGTTCGGCTCGCGCACCGACGACCATGCGCGGGGCGGCGATATCGACCTGCTGATCAGCACCGACATGCAGGATGCCCGGGATGTCGTGCGTGCCGAAATGCGCTGTCAGGCACGGTTACAGCAGGTGCTGGGCGAGCAGAAAATCGATATGCTGATCGACTACCCGGGGCGGCGCAGCCATCCGGCTATTCTTGACATTGCAAAAAGCTCGGGGCTGCCGCTATGACCCGGGACGTCCCCTGGGCTCGCCTGCTGGATGCCTGGCGTGAGTGCCGCAGGCATGCCCACTTTATCGACTATGCCCTCTCTTCGCTGGCGCCTTCGCTACCGCTGACCGGCGAGCGCCTGATGACGCTCGGCGATGCCGATATTCAGGGTCTGGATCAGTTTGTCCTGCGGTTCGGTAAATTGCAGGATGCCATCGGCACAAGATTGCTGCCCTCGGTACTGCGCTATCTTCAGGAACCCTATGAAGATCGCCCGATGCTGGACAAACTCCACCGGCTGGAAAAACTGGGCTATCTGGCGGATAGCGAGCAGTGGCAGGCACTACGCATGCTGCGCAACCGCTTTGCCCATGAGTACCCCGATGATCCCGACAGGAATGCCGCCATCCTGATGCAGGCCATTGAGTCAGTGTCCCTTCTGGAGGCAATCCTGCAGCGTATCGACCAAAAGCTTTCGCTATCTGCCGAAGCATGAGCCTACGGGCATGACTTGCGACCGCAATGCACAAGGCCCGGCCGCTGGCCGGGTCCTGTGCGTTCAGGGTCCTGTCGGAAAAAGGGCGCCATCACGGTGCCCGCACTGAATCAGAAGTCGTAGCGCATTTCGGCCACCACGTTGGCGGGTTCGCCGTAGAAATTGAAGGTATTGGTCGACCCCACGCGGCTGTAGTACTCGCGATCAAAGATGTTGTTGAAGTTGAGCGATCCCTTGAGCTGCGAAGTGAAATCGTAGCCGATCATGGCATCCACCACCGCGTAGCCCGGCGCCTCGACCTGCGGTTCGGCGAAGCCGCTGAAGCTGTCCATGGCGGTGACACCGCCGCCGATATGCACACCGTCCAGGCGCCCTCCCTCGAAGCTGTACTGGGTCCAGAGGTTGACGGTGTTTTCGGGCATCAGCAGGAAGGTGCCGTCGCCGCGAGCGGTGGAGGCAGTCTCCACTTTGGTGTCCAGATACGTATAGCCGGCGATCACGTCCCACTGATCGGTAACGCTGCCGATCAGCTCGAGCTCGGCGCCCTGAATGCGAATCTCGCCGATCGGTACCACATAATTGTTGGCACCGTTGGCCGGCGCGGCGGCGCGGTTTTCATCGTAGAGACGGAAGGCGCTGAGGCGTGCGTTGAGATCGCCGTTGAAGTAGCTGCCCTTGATGCCCGCCTCATACTGATCGCCCTCGCGCGGCTCGATGATATCGCCACCGATATCGACGTCGGACTGCGGATTGAAGACCTGCGAATAGCTGGCGTAGAGCGAGTGATGCGCATCCAGGTCATAGACCAGACCGGCATAGGGCGTGAACGCCTCGTCGCTGCGCGTCCGCTCGGTGTCCGCCACGCGGTCGTGGTACTCGACGTCGTAATGGCTGATGCGGCCACCGCCGATCAGCGCCAGGTCCTGAAGCGGGCGGAAGGTCAGCCTGGAGTAGAGGCCGTACTCTTCGAGAGTATCGTCGCTGCTGGCATAGCCACGACCGCTGCGGCGGGCAGCGCCGAGGATATCAACGTAACGGATATCGCCGAAGGCGTCGGCATCCACCGGCCCGTTGGTCAGCGAGCGCGTGCGACCGGTTTCCTGCTCGGTATCGTAGCGCTTGTAGTCACTGCCGACGACGAACTCGCTGACGTTGCCAAAGGTCTGGAACGGCTGACTATAGCTGGCATCGAAGGAGACTGAATCCTCGTCGACGACGCTACCGATTCCCGCTGCGGTAGTCGAACCATTTTCATCCAGCGCACCGCCGGCGAAGGCGTAGTTGTAGTCGGCGTTGCGGTTGGAGTAGCGCGCCGCCACCCGGCCGTAGGCGCCGCTGTCGAAGCGGTGGGTCAGCTCGGCGATCCAGTCGTTGGACTGACTGTTGAAGGCGTTCCAGTCGGCGCCGAAGGATTTGCTGCGACGGAAATCGACCAGGTCGCCATTGGCGTCGGTAGGTAGACCGTTGTTGACCTGGATGTCCTTGTGCTGGCGCAGAAAGGCGAGCGCCAGGGTAGTGTCCGGGTCGAGATCGATATCCAGCGCGCCGTAGACATTGCTGCGCTGGTTGTCATTGCGATCGACGAAGCCATCGTTGTCGGTGCTGTCGACCACCAGCCGACCGCGTATGCTGCCATCACTGCTGATCGGCCCGGCAATATCGCTTTCGATATAGCGCTGACCATAGTTGCCGTAGCGACCGGTGACATGGCCCTGAAAGTCATAGGTGGGACGCTTGCGCACCAGGTTGACGATGCCGCCCATCTCGCTGGTGCTGTTGAAAAGCCCCGAGGGGCCACGCATGATCTCGACCCGATCGAAGGGCGCCAGCGACGGCACGGAGCCGGTAATACTCGACATCGGCGCCGGCAGGCCGTCGATGTTGTATTCGTTGTACTCATAGCCGCGGGAATAGATCGACGAGCGGCCGTCGTCGTTGGTCAGCACCCGCATGCCGGGCGTGCGTTTGGCCATTTGATCGAGGGTATCGAAGTTCTGATCCTCGATCGCATCGCGGGTCACCACGCTGATCGACTGCGGTATATCGCGCAGCGAAGCGGGAATTTTGGTCCCCACGGTGGCGGCGTCGACGCTATAGCCGCCGGTCTGCTCGGAAGGCAGCATCTCGTAGAGGCGGTTGCCCTCGACGGTAATCGTGTCAAGCCGCGAGTCGCCGCCGGAAACGGTAGTCGTGGTGGTAGTGGTTGTCGTAGTAGCGCCATCGGCCTGCGGTGCCTGCTCGGCGGCCTCAGCGCCCGCTACCGGCACCAGCACGGCGCCGGCCAGTAGCGGCGCAAGACAGCTTGCCCGGACGCAGCGCGCACGGGCCTTTTGTGATTCGCTCATTGATGATTCCCCTGAAATCTTTTTATACCCGCCCCCGACGCCTCCCTTCAGGCCGCCATGGGTATCAGAATCGTCCCGACGTCTTTTCGATTTACCGCCGTGGCGCGCTATCGACGCTGCAACCCTTGAGAGCAGCTTGATTTGCCACACTAATGTAGATGATAAACATTATCAAGCGCATCAACATTGCATCCTCCTCCGCCATCACGCCCTGGGTGACAGGCGCTATATGCCGGACGGACAGAGGGCGGCGCGACGATCATTTGATGGCTGTTTTGCACGCGGCTTTCGGCTGACGTTCAATAGGCACAGGGCAAACAGGGGAGCCTTCAATGAGCCATTTCGAACTTCATCCACGTCTGGCCACCGACACGCTTGATGCCGGCGAAACGCCGCTGTGCGCGCTGCGTCTGATGAACGACGCGCGCTTTTTCTGGGCGCTGCTGGTGCCACGGCGCGCCAATATCAGCGAGAGTTTCGAACTGGCCGTCGAGGAACGCGCTCGGCTGTGGCAGGAAACGGATGCACTGGGTGAGTTTCTCAAGCGCGAATGCAGGGCTGACAAGATCAACATCGCAGCGCTGGGCAACCAGGTGCCGCAACTTCACGTGCACGTCATCGCCCGCTTGCAGCGCGATGACGCCTGGCCGGGGCCGGTATGGGGTGTGGGCCGGGCGCAGGCGCTGAGCGGCGACGAACGCGAGCGCCGACTGGCACTGTTGAAACGCTTTATCGAGTGCCTGTGAACATCAGGGAACCGGCTGTGAAAAACGCCCGCCCGGCGACAGCGGCCCCTCACCAAGACGCTCGCCGATATCGAGTATCAGTCGGTCAAAAATCTGCGGTGCCAGCGCGGCGCTGCCGCGGCGGCCGGCAAGCGCCAGCTCGCTACCGCCGCCGGCCAGTGAGCGTACGTGCGCCTCGACCTGCCACTCGGGGCGGCCGGCATAGCGCGCCCGCAGCTCACCGAGGGCATGGTCGCCATAGACGATAACGAAGCGCTGTGCCGCCAGCGACGCCATGGTGGCCTCGAGCAGCTCATCGCTGGCAGCGTCAAAATGCTGTAGACGCTCGGGTGGCGGCTGCGGCGGCACGCCGGCACAGCTCGCCAGCCCGAGGACGATCAGGGTTGCGATGACAGCCGTCACGACACGCATCAGCGCACCTCGCTATCGGTCAGAGGATTGTCGACCGCCTGCGACAGCTGGCGGCAGAACGCATCATTGGTGGCATCGCGGGCATCGATCACATAGCCGTCGGCGCTCAGGGTAGTGATGCTTTTGACCACGTTATAGCCCTCTCCCGCAGCGCTGGCCGAGACGCGCTCAACGCTGCGAGGGTCATCGCGAAAGCCCCACCAGGGATCCTGAAGACCGTAACCGACACCGCCATAACGTATGCCGCGCCCAAACCCCAGACGCCACATCGGACCGCCGAAAGGCGTCTCGACGGCCCCCAGACCGGGGCGCAGGCGGGTACGCTGAGCGCTGACCAGCCCCAGCGCGACATCGGTGTTGACCACCTCATAGCCGTCGGCCTCGAGGGCCGCGGAGATCGCTTCGATCTGCTCGATCCGCGAGCCCTCCGGCGTCAGGGTACACAGGCGCCATGACGTGCCGGGTTCCAGCGCCAGCGGCGAGCTCGACGGCGACGCCACACAGCCGGCAAGAGTGAGTGCTGCCAAAGCGGCAAGCAGCGCCCTTGCCGGGCCCGCCAGCGGCGGCCTGCCGGCCGCGGATGTCTCAATCAATAACATGACAGCCTCCCATCGCGGATACCAATCTGTCTCTGCGCCCGCAAGTATCAATAAACGTTATCGTCTTCGCTATTACACAAAATATTACCTACGCTTCCCCGGGGCGTCACAGGCAACACACAAGGGGCTGAATCGATACCGATAGCCACTGACTGCGTCGCGCTCAGGAAGTCAGGATAACGAATTGTTTTACAACAAAGGGATCTTGCCTACATGAAAGAAGAGGCTGAAAAACCACAGAAGGCGGGTATCAATCCGCCAGTTTTTTACCCATCTGCCGCGGTCATACTGGCGCTGGTCCTTTTCGGCGGCATCTTCCCGAGCACCGCCGGTGCCGTATTCAACTCGGTTCAGTCCTGGATTATCAGCACCTTCGGCTGGCTCTATCTGCTGTCGATGGGCGTTTTCCTCGTGTTCATTCTGATCATGGCCTTCTCGCGATTCGGCCAGTTCAAGCTGGGCCCTGATCACAGCGAACCCGAGTTCAGCTACAGCTCATGGTTTGCCATGCTGTTCTCCGCCGGCATGGGCATCGGTCTGATGTTCTACGGCGTGGCCGAGCCGGTGACGCACTATGCCAACCCGCCACAGGCGCAAGGCAGCACTGAAATGGCGGCCCGCATGGCCATGGAGAGTACCTTTTTCCACTGGGGCTTCCACGCCTGGGGCGTGTACGCCGTCGTCGCACTGGCGCTGGCCTATTTCGGCTTCCGCCATGGCCTGCCGCTGCGCATCAGCTCGGCGCTCTATCCGCTGATCGGCAAGCGCATCTACGGTCCTATCGGTCATACGGTGGACGTCTTCGCCGTCTTCGGCACCATGTTCGGCGTCGCCACCTCGCTGGGGCTGGGCGTCAGCCAGGTCAACGCCGGTATCAACTTTCTTTTCGGTATCCCGGAGAACACCCTCGTTCAGTTCATTCTGATTGCCATCGTGACCGGTCTGGCCACCATGTCCGTGATCCTGGGGCTGGACGGTGGTATCCGCCGTATCTCCGAATGGAATCTGTGGCTGGCGCTCGCCCTGCTGATTTTCGTGTTCGTCGCCGGACCGACACTGTTCATTCTGCAGACCCTGCCGCAGAACATCGGCGCCTATCTCTCCTCGGTCGTCAACAAGACCTTCAACATGTTCGCCTACACCGGCGGGGAAGACACCGACGGCTTTCTCAGCGGCTGGACGCTGTTCTACTGGGCCTGGTGGATCGCGTGGTCGCCGTTCGTCGGCATGTTCATCGCCCGTGTATCGCGCGGTCGTACTATCCGCGAGTTCGTCCTCGGCGTCCTCTTCGTACCCTGTGGCGTCACCTTCGTGTGGCTCACCGTGTTCGGTGACAGCGCGCTGTATCAGATTCTCAATAATGTCTCGCCACAGCTGGTCGAGCAGGTACAGAACAACTCCGCAACCGCACTGTTTCACTTTTTGAATTCGATGCCGCTGTCGTTGATCACTTCGCTGATCGCGACCGTGCTGGTGATCACCTTCTTTGTAACGTCCTCCGACTCCGGCTCGCTGGTAATCGACATGCTGACCGCAAAGGACGGTGAGGAGTCACCCACCTGGCAGCGCATCTTCTGGGCCGTTTCCGAAGGCGTGGTGGCCTTCATTCTGCTGCTGGCCGGCGGTCTCGGCGCGCTTCAGGCGGCCTCGCTGATCTCGGCGCTGCCCTTCGCGCTGATCCTCATGGTGGTCTGTTTAGGGGTCTACAAGGCGCTGCGCGTCGAGCTGCTCAAGCAGGACAGCATGCGCCACATGATGAACACCCCGGGGAACGTCTCGCGGGTCGGTGCCGGCGGTAGCGCCCGTAGCGACTACTGGCAGAACCGGCTGCAGACGCTGGTCTCCTCGCCGCGCCGTCAACAGGTCAACAACTTCCTGCATGAAACCGTCGCGCCGGCGCTCAAGGAGGTTTCCGAGGAGTTCAAAAAACAGCAGCTGGATACCAGAATTACCGAAGAGGACGACCGCTGCTACCTGCGTGTCGGCCACGGTGACGAGATTGACTTCGTCTACGGTATCCGGGTCAGGCCCTATGCAGCGCCCTCCTTCACCCTCAACAGCGTGCGGCGCAACACCAGCAACGACAAGCGCAGCCACTATCGCGCCGAGGTGTTCCTGCGCGAGGGGGGACAGCAGTACAACGTGATGGGCTATGCGAAGCAGCAGGTGATCGGCGACGTGCTCGATCAGTACGAGAAGCATCTGCACTTCCTCCATCTACTGCGCTGATTGTTCATACTCGGCAACCCGGGCCCGCGCCACATGGCGCGGGCTGAGCCTGCTGACAAAGTTGCTGTCGGATCGTAAAAGCCTTTCACGAGGGCGCTATAAATCCTTCCATGGACGCTAAATTCGCCATCCCTGGCGAATAACCCTCGTTGCAGGCTGTTTCCGACCCTCTCCGCAGGGTCTTCACAAGGCTTTTACGGGCTTTGTCATCAATCCGGGCCCGCGCCACATGGCGCGGGCTTTTTTATGCTCGGCCTGGCGGTCACCCTTCAAGCCGCCTGCGGTACCGCAGGCGCGCAGGTAATCCTCGAGGTTGGCATGCAGTACTTGCACAGTGAGATGTCATTGCACGATGAGCAGGATGAAGGATGGCCGCAACGAATCTCAACGGACCTGACCTTGACCGCCATATGGCATTGGAATACTGTCAAATGGCAGATGCATTTCGAGGATGGTCGTTATGGCAATCGCCGAGCTCGAACCGAAGGCCGGGCGCTCAATTCAGGAGCGGACACTCCAGCGCCTCACAGGCAAACGTCCTGCGACGGTAAAATCCGCCCTCGATATACATGCGCTCATCGAGAAGGGGCTTCCTTCCGAAGGCGTTATCGACTTCGTTGAAACAATCGAATTACTTCATGACAAGAAAGTAGTTGCCAGGGTCTTCGGAATATCGGAACGGACCCTGTACCGACGCCGTAGCAAACCCGGCCCCCTCAGTACCGAGCAGAGCGGCCGGACATGGCGGTTTGCCGAAATTCTGACGAGGGCGGAGGATGTGTTCGGGGATTCCGGGACGGCTCAGCGCTGGATGAACACACCTGCCATGGCACTGGAGGGACACAAGCCGATAGACCTGATCACCACTCAGGTAGGTCATGATTTAGTGGATGATCTGCTAACCCGGCTGGATTACGGAGTTTATACCTGATGATGCATGCGTCGGGAGGCGGTAAAGTTTTCTTGTGGCGGCTCGAACGCGCGCGCCATGTGGAGACCTGGGAAGCAGGTATCGGCGCAGAGAAGGCAGGAGGTCGCTGGAATTCCAGGGGACGGCGAGCTGTATATGGTTCGCTCGACCCGGCAACCGCAATCCTGGAGGTCGCAGCGCACAAGGGATTCACCACTCTGGATACTGTCCCGCACATCCTCCTTTGTGCGGAAATTCTGGATCCGGACTGCGTTCACCAACTGGCCATCGACTGTCTCCCCAACAACAACTGGCTGATCCCCGGAACTCCCGGCCAGGGACAGCAACAATATGGGGATGGGCTACTCGATGAGCACCCTTTTTTCACCGTACCCTCTACCGTCTCTCGGCACAGCTGGAACATCGTTCTGAACCCCGACAGCGCGCGGGGAAAGTACCGGCTATGTCTTCAGGAGAGATTTTCGCTTGATACGCGCCTCAACCCTCCGCCCGACCCCTGGTAACAGCGCAGTGAGGTCACTTGTTGGTGACCCGCCCCCGATTTCAGCCGTCCCCCTTTGCTTTTCTGCCAGAGATCATGGACGCTGCGGATTGTCGAGCGCAGTCCTTTTGTCAATACCTTCTCGGGCCTGCTGAATAAAGTCGCCCGTCGGAGAAGCCCATGCATGTGCTGATCGCCCCGGACAGCTTCAAGGAGTCGCTCGACGCCGAGCAGACCGCTCGCGCCATCGCCCGTGGCGTCCGCGCCGCCAGCGCCGACGCCGAGGTGACCCTCTGCCCGCTGGGCGACGGCGGCGAGGGCACCCTGGCCGCCATTCTCGCCGCCAGCGGCGCCGAGGCGCGCAGCCTGACAGTGCAGGATGCCCTTGGCCGCCCCCACTCGGCCCGCTGGGGCTGGATCGCCACGCGGCGCACCGCCATCGTCGAACTGGCCGAGGCGAGCGGCCTGCAGCAATTGACAAGCGATGAGCGCGACGCGACGCGCACTTCCACCCACGGGGTAGGCGAGCTGATCGCGGCGGCACTGGATGCCGGCGCCGAGAAGCTGATGCTGACGCTGGGCGGCAGCGCCACCAATGACGGTGGCAGCGGTATGATGCAGGCGCTGGGCGCACGCTTCATCGACCGGCACGGCGAGACGCTCTCCCCCGGCGGCGCGGCGCTGGCGGGGCTTGAGCATATCGATCTGTCAGGGATCGATCCGCGCCTGGCAACCCTCGAGGTAGAAGCGGCGGTAGACGTCAACAATCCGCTGTGCGGCGCAAACGGCGCCAGTGCCGTATTCGGCCCGCAAAAGGGGGCGACGCCGCCGCAGGTCAAGGCGCTGGACGCTGCCCTGGCACGGCTGGCCGAGGTGGTGGCTGCCAGCGACATGTCGGATCATCGCGATACGCCCGGCGCCGGCGCGGCCGGCGGCATGGGCTTTGCCGCGCTGGCCTTTCTGGGCGCCCGGCTGCGCCCCGGCATCGAGCTGGTCATGGCACAGGTCGGTTTCGAGGCGGCGTTGGCAAGCGCGGATCTGGTGATCACCGGCGAGGGGCGTCTCGACGGCCAGAGCCTGGGCGGCAAGACACCGATCGGCGTCTCGCGCAGCGCGGCACGCGCCGGTGTCCCCTGCGTGGTGCTGGCCGGCAAGCTGGACGACGGCTGGCAGGCCGTGTTCGACGAGGGCGTCAGCGCCGCCTTCGCGCTGGCCGACGGACCGATGACGCTTGAACAGGCGCTGGAGGGCGCCGAGCGGCTGCTCGCCGAGCGCAGCGAATCCATCATGCGGCTGTGGCAGGCCGCTCAGTCGTCTTCGCGCCGCGGCTGATCCGCCTCGCGCTGTTCGGCTTCGCGCCCCTGCTCGGCGGCCTCCACAACGCTTGACGGCCAGTCGCGGCGGTTGCGCGCGCCCAGCGCGTTGAGCCGCCCCGCCTGGGCGATCAGGCTGCCCTGGCCGTCGCGCAGACGGTCCATCGCCTGCCGGTGGCTGTTGCCGGCGCGCGTCAGGTGGGTACCGACATCGTCCATGCTGGCGACGAAGTTCTGACACTTCTCCAGCAGCTTCTCGGCCCGCGAGACGATCTCGCGGGCGTTATCGTTGTGACGCTCGAGCCGCCACAGCCCCGCCACCGTGCGCAGACTGGCGAGCAGCGTGGTGGGCGTGACCAGTACCACCCGGCGGTCGAAGGCGTCGTGAAAGAGCCGGTCGTCGTGCTCGAAGACGGCGGCGAAGGCGGGCTCGACCGGCATGAACAGAAACACCATATCGGGCGCGTTCATGCCGGCAAGGCGCGGGTACTCCTTTGCCGCCAGTGACTCGATGTGGCCCCGCACCGAGCGCAGATGGCGCTGCATGGCAGCGTGTCGGACGGCGTCGTCGGTCGCCGCCACCACCTCGCTCCAGGCGTTGAGCGACACCTTGGCGTCGACGATCAGATGACGCTTCTCCGGCAGATAGATCACTGCGTCGGGACGCAGCCGGCCACCCTCGTCGTTTTCAAGGCTCACCTCGCGCGCATATTCGATGCCGGCCCGCAGGCCGGAGCGCTCCAGCACCCGTTCCAGGATCAGTTCGCCCCAGTTGCCGCGCGCCTTGCTGTCGCCCTTCAGCGCCCGGGTCAGGTTGCTGGCGTCTTCGCTCATCTGACGGTTGAGTCCGGCCAACTGGTCGAGCTGGCCGGCGAGCTGCGTATGGCCGCGCTGCTGCTCGCCGTGCAGGGTCTCGATGCGGGCGCGAAACTGCTCGATCTGCTCGCGCAGCGGCGCCGTCAGGCCGGCGATGCTGTCGCGGCTGTACTGCGCGAACTGCTGCTGGCGCTCATCGAAGATACGCCCCGCCAGACGCTCGAACTCGCGGGTCAGCTCCTCGCGGGCGCTGACGAGGGTCGCCATGCGCTCCTCGAAGTGGGCGCTGTCCTTCTGCCGCTCCACCTCCAGCCGCGTGCAGCGCTCGCGGTAGTCGGCCAGTTCGGCACCCAGCGTCGTCAGCCGGCGTTCGCGCTCATCAAGCTGCTGGCGCTGCTGCTGGCCGTGAGCGCGCTCGCGTTCCAGCAGCGCCTCGCGCTCGGCCAGCAGTCGCTCGGTCTCAACCTGCTGCTCGCGGGCCTCCTCCAGGGTTTCCTGCAATGCTGCCAGGCGCGTATCGCGCCGGCGCAGCACGCGCCAGCAGAGTGCCGCCGTACCCAGCACCATCACAGCGGTCATTATCAGCGTGGTTACCGCCATCGGCGGCAGGGAGAGTGAATCCATTGTCTGCGTCGTCATACCCTTGTGGCCGGGGTCGATCAGCTTACCCGAGGTCGCCGTGATATCGCATCCGGGCGGCCGACTGCGGCATGAATCAATATTGGCTTCTACACTGGAAATCCGGATTGATCGCCACGACGCTGTCCATTGCAGGCGGTGTCATCAATATCCTGAAGGAGATGGATCTCATGGAAACGATCAAACTGCCCAACAGTGATCTCGAACCCTCGCGCATCGCCCTGGGCACCTGGGCGATCGGCGGCTGGATGTGGGGCGGTACCGACGAAAAGCAATCGATCGACACCGTCCAGAGTGCCGTCGCGCGTGGTATCACCTGCATCGACACTGCCGCCGTCTACGGCTTCGGCGAGTCGGAGCGACTGGTCGGCAAGGCGCTGAAAGAAGGCGGTATCCGCGACCGGGTAGTGCTGGCTACCAAGTGCGGCCTCAACTGGAACGACAACGGGCCGTATCGCGATGCCAGCCGCGCTCGTATCGAGCGTGAGGTCGACGACAGCCTGAAGCGGCTGCAGAGCGACTATATCGATCTTTATCAGCTGCACTGGCCCGACCCCACCGTCGAGGTGGAAGAAGCCGCCACCGTGCTGCGCGAGCTCAGGGAGCGCGGCAAAATTCGCGCCGTGGGCGTCTCCAACTTCTCGGTTGAACAGATGCGCGCCTTCGAAAAGGTCTGCCCGCTCTCCACAGTGCAGCCGCCCTACAATCTTTTCGAGCGCGACATCGAGCGCGATATCCTGCCGGCGGCGCGTGAAGATGGCGTCGGCACCCTCACCTACGGGGCGCTCTGCCGCGGCTTTTTGTCAGGCAAGATGGGCCGCGACACCACCTTCGAGGGTGACGACCTGCGCAACAACGACCCCAAGTTTCAGTCGCCACGCTATGCGCAGTACCTCAGCGCGGTCGAAAAACTCGATGCCTACGCCCGCGAGCACTACGACAAGCGCGTACTCCACCTGGCCCTGCGCTGGCTGCTCGATCAGCCCGGCGTCTCCGTCGCCCTGTGGGGCGCGCGCCGTCCGGACCAGCTCGACCCGGCCAGCGAGGTGATGGGCTGGTCACTCAGCGACCGGGCACTGCGCGACATCGACGACATCCTCGCCGAGTGCATCACCGACCCGGTGGGGCCGGAGTTCATGGCGCCGCCGACGAGGAACGAGGCGTAAGGCGTCATGAAGGTGGGGTAGAGAGGATGGCGCCGCCGATTTCAAAACGGCTGCTGCACCGCGAGCAGGTTTCCGCAAGGGCGCTGTAAACCCATCCCTGGGCGCTACTTTCACCATCCATGGCGAAAGACCCTTGCTTCAACCTGCTCTCGGCCTCGTTACCTCTCGTACCTTGAAAATACGTTTCAGGGCGCCGTCCCTTGAAAAACCGCGACTTCGATAGCACCAATCTAAGCAGGACACATCAACCACCAAAGGATTGGGGTAATACATGAGTCAGGATCTGGTAGGCGTTCGTGTTGCCATCATGGCCACACATGGCTTTGAAGAGTCGGAACTTGCAGTGCCCAGAGCAACCCTGGAAGCCGAGGGCTGCGAAGTGCATGTGGTAGCCCCCGAACGGGGCGATATTCGCGCCTGGGCCGAAACCCGATGGGGCGACGAGTATCCGGTCCACAAAAGCCTCGATGAAGTCAGCTCTCACGACTACTTCGCGCTGGTACTCCCGGGCGGCGTGCTCAACCCCGACAGCCTGCGTACCCACGAAAAAGCGTTGACCTTCGCACGCGGCTTCTTCGAAGAGGGCAAGCCGGTGGCCGCCATCTGCCACGCCGCCTGGACGCTGATCAATGCCGGCGTCGTCGATGGCCGTCGCATGACCTCTATCCCTTCGCTGCGCAAGGATCTGGAAAACGCCGGCGCGAAGTGGGAAGACAGCGAGGTGGTCTGCGACAGCGCCTTTGTCACCAGCCGCAAGCCGGCCGATCTTGACGCCTTCTGCAGCAAGCTGATCGAAGAGATGCGCGAAGGCCGTCATCGCCACCAGCACGCCTGAGCACCCGCTCTTGCCGTATCACGCTATTTTATCGCGACTACAAAGGGAACAAGGAGTGTTTCAATGACCGAACTCAAGGGCACCAGAGTCGCCATTCTGGCCACCGACGGCTTCGAGGAGTCGGAGCTTGCCGAACCCAAAAAGGCACTGGAAGCACAGAGCATCGAAGTCCATATCGTGGCACCCAAAAAGCACGGCATTGTCGCCTGGGCAGAGACCGATTGGGGCAAGGAGTATCCGGTCGACCGCGTGCTTGAGGAAGTGAGCGCCGACGACTACTTCGCGCTTGTACTGCCGGGCGGCCTCTTCAATCCCGATGAGCTGCGCCTCAACGAGAAGGCGCTCACTTTCGTGCGCGACTTCTTCAAGGCCGGCAAGCCGGTCGGCGCGATCTGCCACGCGGCCTGGATTCTGATCAACGCCGAGGTGGTCGAAGGCCGTCGCCTGACCTCGGTGCACTCCATTGCTCAGGATCTGAAAAACGCCGGCGCGCAGTGGGAAGACAGCGAAGTGGTATGCGACAGCGCCTTTGTCACCAGCCGTACGCCGGCTGACCTGCACGCCTTCAACAACAAGCTGATCGAAGAGATCAAGGAAGGCCGCCACCGTCATCAGCACGCCTGATCGACACTGATGGGCGGTCCGCCGCCAGCCCCAAAGAAGCCGGCGTCTCTTCGTGAGGCGCCGTTTTCATATGCACCTGCCGCCGAGCCACCTACCCGGCGACGCCTGGCATGAAACCCGGGCGCCTGACCGTGGTCGCAAACAGGGTAGCCCTTATGGCTCCCTTTACCGGCCATGGCGTGGAACGGACTCTTTCAATGTCGATTATTCTGCTGGCTCTGACACTGGTGCTGACCGCGGCGCTTACCGGTGTTGCATCGCGCTTTATCAACTGGTTGCCGCTGCCTTTGATGCAGATCGGCACCGGCGCCCTGCTGGCGCTGCCCTTCTCGCCGCTACAGGTTCCACTCCATCCCGGCACCTTCATGCTGCTGTTCGTGCCACCGCTACTCTTTGCCGAAGCGTGGCGTTTTCCACAGCGCGAACTGATGTCGCTGCGACACCCCATTATCGCACTGGCGGTGGGCCTGGTGCTGTTTACCGTGGTGCTGCTGGGGCTCTTCATTCACTGGCTGCTGCCCGGCCTGCCACCTGCCGTCTGTTTTGCGCTGGCGGCCATCGTTTCGCCCACCGACGCAGTAGCGGTCGCCGCCATTTCAGGCCGTCTGGGCATGCCGGCACGGTTGATGCACATTCTCGACGGCGAGTCGCTGATGAACGACGCCTCCGGCCTGGTCGCGCTCAAGTTCGCTGTGGCCGCCATAATGACCGGCAGCTTCTCGATCGGGCAGGCCTCGCTCGATTTCATGCTGATGACCGCCATCGGGGTCGCCGTGGGCACTGCCCTGGCCTTTATCTTCTCTACCCTGAGACGGTTGTTGCTCGACAAACGCGGTGTCGAGTCTTCCATCGAGATCGTACTACTGATGCTGGTCGTACCTTTCGCCACCTACCTGGTTGCCGACCGTCTGGGCGGCTCCGGCATTCTGGCCGCCGTGGCCGCCGGCATCACCATCAATCGCACCGAACTCAAGCGCCATGCCCAGAGCCAGACACGCATGCAGCTCAACCATTTCTGGGAGATGCTGACCTTTCTGCTCAATGCGCTGGTCTTCATCGTACTGGGGCTACAGCTGCCCAATATCATCGGCGGCGCCATCTCTGTATCGCTGCGCGATAGCCAGGGCTTCACCCTCGGCGAGCTGCTGCTGTATGTCGGCGCTATCACCGCGGTGCTGCTGGTACTGCGCTTTTTCTGGATCGGTGGCGCTATCTGGCTGTCGCGACTTTCGCGGCGACGACGGCGCGCCGTTCAAGTGCCCTTTTCAACGCGCGTCACCAGCATCGGCACACTGGCCGGCATTCGCGGCACCATTACTCTGGCCGCCGCCCTGTCGCTGCCGCTGGCACTGCCCGACGGCAGTGCCCTGCCCGGGAGAGAACTGGTGGTCTTTCTGGCCACCGGCGTCATTCTCCTGACCCTGCTGCTGGGGAGCCTGGGGCTGCCGCTGTTGCTACGCGGCCTCGACTATTCCGGCGAGAACTGGCGCCAGGAGGAGATCAGCGAGGCGCGCCAGCGCGCTTTCCAGACCGCCATCAGAGCGATCGAGAGGTGGCATGAGGAGGCCGCCGAGCGTCACACCGGCGAACTCGAGCGCAGCGTACTAACCGACACCAGCACACGTATGATCGGCTACTACCGCAACCTGATGACCATCGACGATCAGCGCGCCCGCTCCGAACGCCACGAACTCGATCAGCGCTTTTCACGTCAGGCGCGGCTGGAGGCGCTGCGCGCCGAGCGCCATGAGTACTACCGCCTGCGTGCCGCACATCGTATTGACGACGACACCCTGCGCCGGCTGGTCCACGAACTGGACCTTGTAGAAATGGCGCTGACTTCGAGAACACAGTGACGCATCGCTGGTAATCGCCGCATCCCACTTGCTATAAAAGAAGAGATAAAGGGCCCGGGTGACATCCTCTTCTGAAATGCCCAAACAACCACAAGGATAAAATCCCATGAACCAGACCGATTCAACACCGGAGGACAAGCGACGCACGGGGGGTCTGTTGAAGTCACTGCTGGCGCTTGACCGGCTGCTGGGCGTGGTCGAACGTACCCTGATCGGCGGCGCCATCCTCTTCATGGCGTTTTTGATGAGCGCTCATGTGGTGGGCAATATCTTCTTCGGTCAGGGCATCGCCGGCACCTACGAAATCACCGAAATGCTGATCGTGGTGATCACCTTCATCGGCGTTGGCTACGGTGCGCGCCACGCACGTCATATCAGCATGTCCGCCTTCTACGAACAGCTGCGCGGCCGCGCCCGCAAGACGCTTTTAATCGTGATCTGCCTGGGTACCGCACTGTTGATGTTCTATTTCTGCTACAAGTCGATCGAATACGTCATGGCGCTTCACCGTCGCGGTCGTACCAGTGCATCGCTGCAGATTCACTTATGGATGGTGTATACCGCACTGCCGGTCGGATTCACGCTGGCCGGTATCCAGTACGTACTGACGGCGCTGCGTAACCTGCTCAGTCCCGGTGTATGGCGCTCGCTCACCGAGCGCGAAGAGCACAGTGAGGTGCCACTGGATGATGATGGCGCGTCCGACAGCGCCCGCCAGGGCTGAGACGGCGTTTTGAACCGCAATAACGACAACACAATACAAGGACGACCCCCATGCTGATTGGTCTTGGCGTGCTCATGCTGGTGCTTTTGCTGCTGGGTTTTCCCATGATGGTGCCGCTGGCGGCCGGCACGCTCTACATGATGTTCACCGGCATGACCTTTTTTGGCCCCGACCAGGCGGTCAGCTGGATGATCAATGGCGTTGGCAGTTGGGTGCTGGCAGCGGTGCCGATGTTCATCTTCGCCGCCGACATCCTTACCAAGGGCCACACCGCCAACCGCCTGCTGGACGTGGTGGACGCCTTTACCCGCCATCTGCGCGGCGGCCTGCCGATTACCACCGCCGCTTCCTGTGCGCTGTTCGGCGCCGTTTCCGGCTCGACCCAGGCCACCGTGGTGGCAATGGGCGGACCGATGCGCCCGCGTCTTCTGAAGAAAGGCTACTCAGACGCCTTTTCGCTGGCGCTGATTATCAATGCCAGCGACGTGGCGCTGCTGATTCCGCCCAGCATCGGCTTCATCATCTACGGCGTGGCGATGCAGACCTCGATCGGCGATCTGTTCCTCGCCGGTATCCTGCCCGGCGTGCTGATTCTGGGGATGTTCGCCCTCTACTGCTGGATCGACTCACGCCTCAAGGGCATCGATCCGGAGCCGAAAGCCACATGGCGTGAACGCGCCCAGGCGCTCAAGCGGGTGATCCTGCCGATGGGCTTTCCGATTCTGGTGGTGGGCGGCATTTACGGCGGTTTCTTCAGCGCCGTCGAGGCCTCGGCGGTGGCCGTCGCCTACGCCCTGCTGCTGGAGGTGGTGATCTATCGTCAGGTGTCGATTCGCGACCTGGGCATCCTTGCGCTCTCCACCGGCCTGATCACTGCCGTGGTGTTTATTCTGGTGGCGATCGGTGCCGCCTTCTCGCAGGCGATGGGCACCGCCGGCGTCCCCAATCAGATTCTCGGCCCGCTGATCGACTCGATCGGCGACAATCAGTTTCTCGCCCTGCTGCTGATCGCGGCGGCCTTTTTCATCGGCTGCATGTTCGTCGACCCCATCGTGGTCATCCTGATTCTGGTGCCGATCTTCAAGCCACTGGTGCAGTCCACCGGGCTCGATCCCATCCATGTCGGCGTGATCGTCACCCTGCAGGCGGCCATTGGTTCGGCCACGCCGCCCTTCGGCTGCGATATCTTTACCGCCATCGCGGTCTTTCGTCGCCCCTACCTGGAGGTGATTCGCGGCACACCGCCCTTCATCTTCATTCTGCTGCTGGCGACCCTGATCCTGATCCTGTTCCCGCAGATCTCGTTGCTGCTGCCGTCGCTGGGCGGTGAATAAGTGGCGGTCACAGCCGCATAAAACTGTCAGGCAAACAAAAAACCCGGAAGCAGAAAGCTTCCGGGTTTTGCATTACAGCAGCGTTCGGCGACGCCGACTGCCGATAGCGTCGATTACTGCGAACTGCTGTCGCTGGAGCTCGACTGGTCGAGGACGATATTGAGCGCTTCACCGCCGCGCTCACCGACCATCTCGACAAAGGTATCGCGGATCGGACGCGCCAGCTCACGGAACTGGTTACGCTCCTCCTCATCGAGTCGGATGATCTGAATGTCGCTGTTCTGCTCGATGGTGTTGAGACGCTCCTCGTTGAGGTTGGTCTGAATGTCGTGCCCCTTCTGCACCATCTCGTCGATAGTCGACTCGAGCATCTGCTGCTGCTCGTCGGAGAGCCCTTCGTACCACTCCTGATTGGCGATCAGGTTGGCGATGAACTGCGACTGCTCGGCGAAGATCATGTAGTCCTGAACTTCGTAGAAGCCCATGTTTTCGTGGGCCCACACCGGCTGAATGTTGCCCTCGGCCTGACCCTGCTGCAGCGCGCTGTAGAGCTCGCCGTAAGCGATGGTGATCGGCGAGGCGCCGTAGGCTTCATAAGTGGCGCGCAGCAGACTGTTGTCCATGACGCGAATCTGCAGCCCCTGCATATCGGCCGGGGTATGAATCGCCTTGTTGGCGGTCCATACCTGATAGCCCTCGGGCAGCGCGGCCAGCGGCACCAGATCGCGGTCGCGGAACGACTGCTGCCAGGCATCGCTTTTCATGAAGGCATCGGAGTTGAGAATCTCCGTCGTTTCCAGCTGGTCGTTCGGCATGACGTAGTTGAGGTTCATCAGCTGACTCTCGGGTACGGTTCCGCCGAGGAAACCGGAGCCGAATGAAAGCGGAATGGAGCCCCCCTGAATAGCATCGTAGAGCGCCGAATAACTGGAGCCCCAGACACCGTAGGGCAGGATTTCGACCGTTACGTCGCCACCGCTTTTCTCTTCGATGAGCTGCTTGAAGGCCTGAGCGTATTCGTACTGCACGCTGCCCTCGGTCTCCTCGAGGCCGAAGCGCCAAGTGTCGGCGAGCACCGATTGAGCAGCGCCCATCATGCTGAAAGCGATTACACCAGTTGCGATTTTGCGCATCTGCATACGGATACCTTTAGTCATTATTTACCGTTTTCAGAAAAGATCAGCGACCGGTTTCTGTCAAATCATGTTACAAAACCGCGCTGTCCCCGCGACATCGAAGATACAACCTAACACACTTTGCACCGGACCTGCGGCGTTGCTTTAACGGACTGCTATGCCCTGCCATCCCTGGCGGGCGCCCTATGGGCCGCCACTGCGTGGCGTCAAAAATCGCTCCCGGCGATTTTTTGAGCCAGACTTGGATGCCTGAACCTCTTTGCATCAAGGAGCCAAAGCTGCAACATCCCCACCGTTCGACCCAACCCCTGATCACTTTGGCAGCACGCTGCGGCTACGCCGCCAAGGGCGCGGTCTATATCCTGATCGGCTGGCTCGCCATCCTGGCCACCCTCGACATGGGCGGACGTCGCGGTGGCACCACTCAGGCAATCCGTGAGGTGGCCAGCCAGCCCTTCGGCGGTGTGCTGCTGGCTTTATTGGCTGCAGGCCTTTGTGGCTACACCAGTTGGCGACTGGTACAGGCACTTTTCGACGCCGAACACAAGGGACGCAGCGCACGCGGCATCGCCGTGCGTCTGGGTTATGTGCTCAGTGGCGCCGTTTACGCCGGTATCGCGATCAACTGCGCCCAGCTGCTTCTTGATGTCGACAGTATTTCCAGCTCTACCAGCAGCCAGGTACGCACGCTGATGCAACAGCCCGGCGGGGTCTTGCTATTGATTGTGATAGGCGTCGGCTTTTTTGGCGTTGGACTGCGCCAGATATGGCGCGGCTGGCAGCGCAGCTATCGGAAGAACTGGCACCTGAACGAGATGAGTCATCGCCAGCGACTGGTCGCCGACGCCGTCTCACGCATCGGCCTTACCGCCCGTGGCCTTGTCTTCATTATTATTGCGGGATTTCTGTGTCTTGCCGCACTACAGACCGATCCTGACGAGGCCCGCGGACTCGGCGGTGCGCTACGAATACTCGCCGAGCAGCCCTTCGGCCGCTGGCTGCTGATGGCGGTAGCGCTGGGTCTGATCGCCTATGGCGGTTACTGTCTGGTCAACGCCCGCTTTCGCATTGTCGACGCACGCTGACCGTGGCGCGTGTTGGCGGTTCAGGCACTGCTGGCGGCATCGTTGGCCGGCTGACAAAGCGTCGCGGATCGTCTCTCCTTTTCGAGCCGATTACGGCCCTCTCGCTTGGCACGATAGAGCGCCCTGTCGGCGCGCTCGAAAAGTGCAGCAGTGTGGTCGCTGATCTCGACCTTCACGCTACCGCCGCTGAAGGCGATCACCCCATGCCTCGCAGGGAGCCTCTCGGCACGCTGGCGCAGCGCCCTGTCAAAGCTGTCGGCGCCCATGTCCTCACCGCAAAGCAGCACGCAGAACTCCTCGCCGCCGTAGCGGCCCAGGGCAATCTCCTGATCGTGCGCGACCGCCTGAAGCAGCGCGACGAAGTGACGCAGCACTTCATCGCCGTAGGGATGCCCATGGGTATCGTTGATGCTCTTGAAATGATCGAGGTCATAGAGCAGCAGCGTCACCGGCTTGCCACCGCTGCGATAGCGTTCGAGACAGCGGTCAAGATGGTCGTGGAAAGCAGCATGGTTCAGCAGCCCGGTCAGGCTGTCGCGGCGCGCCTGTTCGCGCATGCGGGCCGCGAACCGGCGCAAGCGTCGCTTTTCCCGCAAAAGACGCTGCCGATGGCCGGTCATCAGAACATAAAGCAGCACCAGGCAGATGCAGTAGGTGATAAAGAGATCCGCCATTTTCTGCTGAGGCGCTCGGTAGTCGGCGATTTCAACCAAGCCGGCCCCTTCGGCCGCCACCAGCAACGCGGGTATCAGCACGAAGCCCCCGGCCATCAGCCAGCGTCTTGTCACCGTAAAGCGCATGGTGCTCAGCAGATAGGCGGCCAGAAGTAGATAAAGCAGCAGCCCCGGGCCTTCAATGCCGTAATTGAAAAACCAGTGCACCGGCAGTACCACGCCCACCACCAGAGCGGACATCAACCAGGCCAGACGCTGGGCGTTTTGCCCCCGGCGGGCACGCCACCAGGCCGCAAACCCCAGCACGGCCACCGCGCCCAAAAATATCGCATGAAAGATGGGAATGATCTGCAGCGCGCAACTGACCATCACACTCAGCAACAGCCCGCAGGCGCCGGCGAATATAAACAGACAGTGCATACGCTGTGCCGGCGAGTTCGAGCTGCCCCCCAGCACCCGCCATAGCCACTGCGTTTTGTTCCCCATCCTTCCCCCGCTAACCGAGTGCCGGCAACCCCGAACCGATAAGGGGCAGCCCTGGCGTTACGGGTTCAGGCGCGCAAGGCGCAGCATGCCACCCGGGACGTCAATCCACCGCAGAAGGGGATTATTGTACCTATCGACCTCCAGTATCATAAGTTAAATTAAAATCAGGGGGGCTCACTCCCCCAGATAGCGCGTACGCAGGTGGCGCCGATAGTGCGCCGGGTTGAGCGATTCACCGCTGGCGCGGCGGATCAACTCGTCGGTGTCATACAGGCTGCCCTGCTGCCAGACGTTGGTCTTCAGCCAGTAAAAAAGCGGCTTCAGGTCGCCGGCGGCGATGCGCTCGTCGAGGTCGGGCCGTTCGCGGCGGGCGGCGGCCATCAGCTGGGCAGCCAGCATGGCGCCGAGACTGTAGGTGGGGAAGTAGCCGAAGGCGCCGTCGGTCCAGTGGATATCCTGCAGGCAGCCGTCGCGGTAGTTGCCGCGGGTGTCGAGTCCCAGCAGGCGCTGCATACCCTCGTCCCACAGCCCGGGAATCTCCTCCACTTCGATGTCGCCCTCGATCAGGGCGCGCTCGATGTCGTAGCGCAGCAGAATGTGCGCCGGATAGCTGACTTCGTCGGCGTCGACGCGGATCAGCCCCGGCTCGACGCGCTGCGCCAGCCGCACCAGATTGTCGGCCTCGAACGCCGGCTGGTCGCCGAACTGCTCGACCAGCCAGGGGCGCAGGCAGCGCAGAAAGGCGGCGCTGCGTCCCAGCTGCATCTCGAAGCTCAGGCTCTGGGATTCGTGTACCGCCATCGAGCGCGCCTTTCCCGCCGGCTGGCCGCGCAGCGCCGCGGGCAGGTTCTGCTCGTAGCGGGCGTGGCCGGTCTCGTGGATGATGCCCATCAGCGACGAGAAGCACTCATCCTCACGATATCGCGTGGTCAGGCGCACATCCTCCGGCACGCCGCCGCAGAAAGGGTGCAGGCTGACATCCAGCCGGCCGTGCTCGAAGTCGAATCCCAACCAGTCCATCATGCGCTGCCCCAACCGCTGCTGATCCTGCTGCGGGAAGGGGCCGCGCGGCGTGGTGTAGTCAACCGTGGCGCGCTGGTGTTCGACCACTTCCTGCAGCAGTCCCGGCAGCCACTGGCGCATATCGGCGAACAGGCGGTCCAGCTCGGCAACGCTCATACCGGGCTCGAACTTCTGCAGCAGCGCCTCGTAGCGCGAGCAGCCCGCCGCTTCGGCGCGGATTGTCGCCTCCTCGCGGGCGAGGCGAACCACCTCGCGAAAGGGCTCGAGAAACCCCTGCCAGTCGTTGTCTGCCCGGCAGCGGCGCCAGGCTCGCTCGCCGCGTGCGCCGGCCAGCGACTGCGCCTCGACCAGCGACGGTGGCAACACCCGAGCATCGTCGACCTCGCGCTTCATTTCGCGCAGATTGGCACGCTGGGTGTCGTCAAGAGTCGAGGGGTCGACGTCGTCGAGCAGCCCGCGGGTGGCGTCGTCGGTCAGACTTTCGTGCATCAGTACCTGCAGCTCGGCAATAGCCGCAGCGCGCGCCTCGCTGCCACCGGAAGGCATCAGAGTGAGCTGATCCCAGCCGGCCATGGCGCCCAGGTGGGCATAGCGGGAGAGTCGCGCGAAGCGCGCTTCGAGCTTGCAGTAGGCATCGGTCATGGCCGGAGCGTCCTTTGGGCAGTGGGAACATCGCAGGTACGACCACCAACTCTACCAACCGTGAAGGCTTTGTCACGCCGGCTCGATCACGAAACCATCGCGCGGGAAGTGCACCCTGACCGGGCCGATGGTACTCCCCTCGAACTCTGCGTGACGCTCGAGACTGATAGTGTCGCGACTCAGTTGAACCAGCCTGCCAGAGGTGCATTCCACGCCGTAGTCACGCGCATGGACGTTGACCGTGGAACCAGGATCAAAGCCGAGCGAGGGATCGTGCTCGCCGGCCAGCGGCTGCCACTGTGTACAGGCGGCGGCTACGTCATGGGCATGTGCCTCGCTCAGCTCATGGCGCTCAACCCGGCCGAAGGCGCTCATTTGGGCGAACCATTCGAGCAGCCGTGGATGGCCGTCAATGCTCGCCGCCACACCCGGATTGCTGCGTACATACCAGATCGGATGATAGAGCGCGAAATCCGCAAGCGTCGGCATTTCACCAAGCAGGAAGGGACGCGGCGTCAGCTGCGCCTCCAGCCTGGCCAGACCGGGCGCCCAGAGCGCCCGCGAGAGCTGCTCGTCGGGGAGCGATACGCTGCCGCCACTGAATAGTTCAGCACGGTCGGCCTGAAATTTCGCCAGGCCCTCCTCGCCAAGCTTTTCCACCAGTGCCGCACGCCCCTCGGGGCGAAACAGCACCGGAATAGCGGCAAGAAAAAGTCGGTCACCCAGTGCCTCCAGCGCCACGATCTCGACAGCGCGATCAGCAGGCAGCAATGTTTCGGTATAACCAGCGCGCGCCGCGATTACGCGGGTGATCAGCGCCGTATCGCAGTACAGATCGCGACCGATTTGCAGCGTCGGCGTTTTACGATAGCCGCCGGTCAACGCCAAGTAGTACGGCTTGGGCAGAATGCGCGGAATGCGCACCGAAGCCCACTCGAGACTGCAATAGCCCAGCAGCAAGCGCACCTTTTCAGCATAGGGGGAAGCTTCGAAGTGATGCAGCAACAGCTCGCTCATGACGCATTTCCTCGCATTTCGCGTGTCGGCTCTATAAGCGATATTGCTGATAAAGCGGATCGATATTCAGATAGCTTCCGATAAAACCGGCTACGGCTTCTTTTTCGATACCGGTGAATACCTCAAGGCCGGCTGAACGCATCATTTCGATACCACGGCCCTGATTCAGGGGATGCGGATCAATCAGAGCGACGTACACACGCTGGACCCCGCGATCGATCAGCGCCTGCGCGCAGGAAGGCGTTCGCCCTCTGAACGAGCAGGGCTCCAGAGTGACGTAGGCCTCCACGCTGCCTGCGCCATCCGGCAGCTTCGATAGAGCTTCCACCTCTGCATGATGATGGCCTGGAAACCGGGTATAGCCTTCAGCAAGTATCTCGCCCTGCGAAACCAGCACGCAGCCAACGGGCGGATTGGGAAGGCAGTCGGGGAGCGCCCGGCGGGATAGCGATAACGCTCTACTCATGAAATCGGTTCGTGTAGAGAAGATTTCTGAGCACGCGTCATTCGCCATGGTCACGGCATCACCATCGACGCCGCATTGAAATCGCCGGGGCTGTCGTGGGCTTCACGCCAGGCGGCCAGCTCGGCGATCGATACCAGCGGATAGCCGTGGTCCTCGGCGTAGTCGGCCAGTGCCTCGCCGCCCATCATGGTGCCGTCGTCGTTCATCAGCTCGCACAGCACGCCGGCGCGGCCGTGGCCGGAGAGGCGCACCAGGTCGATGGTCGCCTCGGTGTGGCCGCGCCGCGCCAGCACGCCGCCGGCGCGGGCGCGCAGCGGGAAGATATGCCCGGGGCGGGCAAGGTCCTGCGGTTGCGCGCCGTCAGCCACGGCAGTGCGCACGGTCACGGTGCGGTCATGAGCGCTGACGCCGGTGGTGACTCCCTCGCGCGCCTCGATGGAGACGGTAAAGCCGGTTGAGTAGCGGCTTTCGTTGCGGCGTACCATGGGCGGCAGTTCGAGCCGGTCGGCCTGTTCGCCGGTCAGGCAGAGGCAGACGATACCGCTGCCATGGCGAATCATCTGCGCCATCTGGCGCTCGGTGAGCGTCGCGGCGGCGAAGATCAGGTCGCCTTCGTTTTCACGCTCGGGGTCGTCGGTGACCACCACGCCTTCGCCGCGCGCCAGGCTGTCGAGGGCAGCGCGCACGCGCTGCTCGGCGCTTTCAAAAGAGAAGTTCTGATGCTGTGACATAAGGTGTCTGCTCCAGGTTCGCCCACAGGAGGGTGTTGACAAATCAGGCGAGCGAAGGCAAGACAAGGCAAAATTGACCGAAAACGCGGAGTTTACATGGGGTAAATGAGCATTTGAGGTCAATTTTAACGCCGTATTGTCGAGCGCAGCCCTTTTGTAAACGCCCTCCAGAGCGATGACAGGGAACAGGGCACGACAGGAGCAATGGCAGGACGCCCGGCGCGGTCGCGGGACGACGCGGGCTGTCGATCCTCTCCCATCCGGACTATCACCGTCGGCACCGGAATCTCACCGGTTCCTGCATACCCTGGTACGCTCGCGGGCTCGTTCGCGGCCGCCTGGAGGCCGCAACATCACCGCCGGTGGGGACTTGCACCCCGCCCTGAGGATCCGATTCGCATGGCGAATCGCCTCGGAGGGTAGCGCTTCGAGGCGGCCACGGCAATGCGCACTTCGCCTCAATGAAACGTTGGCCACGATATGGCAAGAAAGAAGGCTTCGGGCCAATAATGGAAAGCGCCCTTCTCTGCCAGCCGACAAGGAGATCGTTATGCCCTCGACACTCAGACTACTGTCTCGCCCACTCTACGGCGGTCTGCTGATGGCCGGCATCAGCCTCGGCGGTAGCACCCATGCCGACGATGGCGCGGCCCGGGTGGTCGCCGACGACCCGGCCTTCCATGCACTGATCGACAGCGATGCCATACCCGAAAGACTCTACGGCGAGGCGCTGTGGAGCGAAGGACCGCTGGCGCTGCCGCAGGGCGGGGTGATCTGGAGCGATATCAAGAGCAACCGGGTGCTGATCTGGCGCGAGGGAGAGGGCGTCAGTGAGTGGCTGAAGCCGGCGCAGTTTCACAACGGCCATGCGCTCGATCAGCAGGGCCGGGTGGTCGCCGCCTCCCACGGGCGACGCGGCGTCGAGCGACGCGAAGAGAACGGCGAGTGGCGCCTGCTGGTGGATATCGACGGCATGAACAAGCTCAACAGCCCCAACGACCTGGTGGTCGACACCAATGGCGATATCTGGTTTACCGACCCCACCTTCGGCATCGACGTTCCCGAGGAGGGATATGGCGGCCGCGCAGTGACCGGCGGCGAGTTCGTCTATCGCTTCGACCCACAGCGCCACGAACTGACCCGGCTCGAGACGTCGATGGTGAAAACACCCAACGGGCTGGCTTTCGCCCCCGGCGAACATATCCTTTATATTGCCGACTCCCAGCAGGCCCACGACCGCGACGATGACAGCCTCAACCACCACATTGTCGCCTACGACGTCGACGAGAACGGCGCACTGAGCGGCGCTCGCGTATTCGCCGAGGTATCCCCCGGCGTGCCGGACGGCATCAAGGTCGACGAACAGGGCAATGTCTGGTCGAGCAGCGACAGCGGCATTCAGGTTTTCAGCCCCGCGGGGAAGCGACTGGGCCGCATCGAACTGCCCGAGCGCACCGCCAACCTGGCGTTCGGCCGTGGCGACGACCGGGCGGTCTATATCACCGCCAGCGCGAGTCTCTACCGGGTGCCGGTAAAGGTCGACGAGGCCAACCGCTGACTCCCGACTCTGTCCATGACATCAGGGCGTTGGTAGTCCCAGCGCCATTTTGAGCAGCGGCCGCTCGGGCGGTGTCGAGATGCGAAACTCACTCGCCAGAATCAGCTGCACGATGGCGGTATGCAGATGCTCGCACTGTCCCAGGTTGAGCGAGGCGCGCGGGTTCTCCAGCATCCAGCCCTGCAGCTCCTCGACTTCCTCCAGCTGGCAGACCCCCTGCATGACGGCGCTGCGCTTGCGGTATTCGATCGGCATCAGACGCTCTCCTCGTGTCGCGCACGTTTGATATCCCCGGACGATGCCGCACCGGCAGCGGTCGCCCGTTTCAGCAGCGCCGGGGCATTGAGTACCAGCAGCACCCGACCGTCGCCGGTCAGCGCGCTGCCGGCAAAGATATCGAACTGCGCCATGATGCCCTCCATGGGCTTTTGCACGATATCCATGCTCTGGCGGAACTCGTCGACTACCAGCCCCACCTTGTGGTTGTCCACCTCCAGAATCAGCACCGCCTGCTCCTCGGGCGGCTCCTGCGGCCCCTCCAGCCCCAGCAGCTGACGACTGCGGTGAACCGGAATCAACTCATCGCGCAGCGCCATCACCTCGGTCTGCTTGACGCGATTGAAGGCGCTGCGCGGCAGCCGCACGGTTTCGCGGATAATCGGCATCGGCACGCCGTAGTACTGGTTGTCGATATCCACCACCAGTACCCGGGTGACGGCCATCGACATCGGCAGCATGATGCGCATGGTGGAACCCGCGCCCTTCTCGCTCTGGATCACCAGCCGGCCACCGACCTCCTGAATGGCACTCTTGACCGCGTCCATGCCCACGCCGCGGCCGGACAGGTCGGAGACCTGATCGGCGGTGGAGAAACCGGGCAGCAGAATCAGGTTGAGCGCTTCCTCCTCGCTCATGCCGTCGAGTTCGTGCTCATCCACCAGCCCCTTCTGATAGGCGCGCTGCATGATCGCCTGGGCGTCGATGCCGCGACCGTCGTCGCTCAGCTCAATCATGACGTGGTCTTCCATGGTCGCGGCGCGCAGCGTCACGCGGCCGGTGGCGGGCTTGCCGGCTGCCGTGCGCTCGGCGGGAAGCTCCATGCCGTGATCGAGGCTGTTGCGGATCAGGTGGGTGAGCGGGTCGCCGAGACCGCCGATAATGTTCTTGTCGGCCTCGGTCTCCTCTCCTTCGGTGACCAGCTCCACTTTTTTGTCGAGCTTGCGGGCGATATCGCGCACCAGCCGTGGAAAGCGCTGGAACACCGTCGACATGGGCACCATGCGCGCCGACATGACGGCGTCCTGGATGCGATTGGAGATACGGTCGATGTTGGCCTGGCTGACCTTGAGTTCGCGCACCAGCTCGTCACGGTCGTCGCCGTTTTCGATCCGCCGGGCCAGAAAGGGCAGCGCGTTCTTGGCCACGATCAGCTCGCCGGCCAGATTCATCAACTCATCGATGCGGTGCTGCTCCACGCGCAGCGGGCGGCTGTCGGCATGGCCGCCGGAGGACTCGCCGCCGCGGTCGCTCGACTGACGCCGGCTCGCCGGCGCCGAAGCGCCCGAGGTTTCACGCTCGGCCGGCGCTGCTGCAGCGCCACCAGCGGATGCCGTGGCGCGCTCCTGATCCGCCCCACGCTTTTGATTCGCTTCACTCTTGTGCTCTGCTCTACCCTGCTGATCCGCTTCGCTCGCCGTCGGCTCGCTATTGGCGGGCGTTGCGACGTCCTCACTCTGCGACTCGGCGGGCAGCTCGCTGTCCAGCCAGCTCAAGAGCGGCGCTTCACTGTTTTCGCTGCGCGCCTGCTCTCCGGCGGCCTGCAGCGTTTCCAGCGAGTGCTCGCGGCGCTGTTGCGCCAGTATCTCGCCGATCACCCGGACTACTGCGTCCAGTCGCCCGGAACGCTGCGCTTCCTCGACGGGGGTAAGTAGCACGCGCCGCTGTTCAGCCAGCATTTCACGCGCCACCTCATCGTCTGTGTCCGCCTCATCGTCTGTGTCCGCCTCATCGTCACTGGCAGCGGCATCATCCGCGTGCGCTGCGAAGAGCGCTTCCAGCTCCGGCGAGTCGCCGCCCGGCGCCGCCGTAGCCGAACCCTCGGGGGCGGCAGCCGGCTCCTGAGCCTTGTCATGCTCGGCGGACTGCGCTTCGAACAGCGCCTCCAGTTCCGGCGAGTCGCCCGCCGGCGTGTCGGCCTCCGCCTCTCCGTCAGCGGCCTGTGGTATGGCGTCCTCGCTATCGTCTGCCTGCAGTGCGGCGCTCACCTCCTGCCACTGGCACTGCGCCTGTGCCGCGCCCAGGTGTTGCGTCATGGCATCATGGGTGGTGACGGTCAGCGCCATGAACGCCAGTGTGCAGTGGTAGGGATCGAATAGCTCCATATCGGGCCAGGGCTCGCGCGGCGCGGCGCGAAAGCCGATCAGCCCGGGCAGTGCAGCGATATCGGCGAGAGGATCGCCGCCGTCGTAGATGGCACTCTCTTCGGGGCGCCAGGTCAGCGCCAGCACGCTCGCCTGCGGCACTCGGCGCGCCTCCTCGCGCGCTTCATGCAGCCACGCCGGCGGCAGCGCGGCGACCCATTCGGGGGCCTCGGCAGGCGGCTCGGCGGGACTTTCCGGCGGCGCGATGGTCGCACCGCTCTGCGGCACCTCGCTACCCAGCCGCGCGATCAGCGCCGTAGCCGCCGCTTCGGCATCGTCGGGCAGCTCGCCGTGCTGGTCGAGATGATCGAGCCAGCCGTTGAGCTGGTCGAGCACGTCGAACAGCAGGTCGATATAGTCGCCGGTCAGATCGAATTCGCGCCCGCGCAGGCGGTCGAGACCGTCCTCGGCAACGTGCACCAGCCGGTAGAGGGCGTTCAGGTTATCAAACATGCCCGAGGTGCCCTTGAGGGTATGGATGCTGCGAAACAGCTCATCCAGCCGGTCGCTGGCATCGGGCGTTTTTTCCAGCGCCAGAATGGTTTCGCTGGCGGACTCCAGCATATCGCGCGCTTCGACGATATAGGACTCAAGCAGTGAGTTCATGAGCAGGCTCCTGTCTCGCGGTTGACGGCAGCCCTGGCCTCGGGCTCGGGGTGGCCGAGAAGAGTAACGATCAGTTTTTCAAGATGCTGTGGATCGGTCGGTTTCACCAGATAGAAATTGGCGCCGGCGGCGTAGGCCTGACGGCGGTCGTCGGGCTTCGCTTCGGTGCTGATCATGATCGCCGGTATGTCACACCATTCGGCGCTCTCGCGCACGCTGCGAATAAAGCGATAGCCGTCCATAAAGGGCATGTTGACGTCTACCAGCATCAGATCGCAGGGCGCCTGCGCCAGCTTTTCGAGCGCTTCGACACCGTTTTCCGCTTCGACCACGCCATGGCCGATAGCGGTCACCAGTTGACGGTGAAACATGCGCACCGTCAGGGCGTCGTCAACGATCAGAATCTGTTTCATGGCTCGCTCCGGGGTCGTTTCCACGGCTTCTGGTAAACCAGTGCATGTTTGAACCTGCGTACCTGATACGACGAGGAGATACGGCTCATCGATTCGGAGTGACCGAGGAAAATGAAGCCGCCTTCATCCAGGGCGTCGTAGAGAATGCTGGCCGCCCGGCGGCGCGACGCATCATCGAAATAGATCAGCAGATTGCGACACAAAATGATGTCGAAATCGCGATAGCCCCGCAGATGCTCGGGCTCCAGCAGATTGACCCGCGAAAAACTGACCGCATCGCGAATGAAGTCGGCGATCTGCCAGCGGCCGCCGCCCAGCTCGTTGAAGTAGCGCCGGCGCAGTTCGCTGTCCACATGCTGCAGCGAACGACCGGTGTAGACGCCCAGCCGGGCACGCTCCAGCACGCTGGTGTCGATATCGGAGGCAACGATCTCGACGTCGACGCTGTCGATCAGCGGCCAGCGCGACAGCAGCGTCAGCGCCAGCGAATAGGGCTCCTCGCCGGTGCTGGAAGGGATCACCCAGATACGGATCGGTCGGCTGCCCTCGCGACGCCGCATGACCTCCTCCAGCACCTCTTCGACCAGACAGTCGAACTGGTAACGCTCACGCATGAAATAGGTCTCGTTGACCGTCATGGCGTTGACGAGGTTCTGAAACTCATCGCCGACCGCCCTGAAGCGCAGGGCAGCGAAGTAGCCGCGAAACTCCTCGTGACCGGTGAGCCGCATGCGCTCCAGCAGGCGTTTGTCGACGAAGTAGCGCTTGGAGTCCTCGAAATAGATACCGGTGCGGCGATAGAAATAGTCACGAAAGCGGCCAAAATCGGCGTCACTCAGGGTCACCGCGGTTTTGCGCAGGCTGTGCATGGTCTCAGCCATCGGACGAGTCCTCGATACGCCGATAAACGGCGTCGATGACAAACCCCAGACAGGGGTCATCACCCACCCGCTCACGCAGTCGGGCGAGCAGCGGCAGTGCGCGACCGTCGCCGATCTCCATCAGACGGTCGAGCGCCGCGCCCAGCACGTTGGGGTGGCTTTCATGCTCCAGAAGCCACATCAGCCAGACAGGACACTGCTGGTGGGGCATGCCCCCCAGCACGTCCAGTGCCATGATGCGCACGTCCGCGTCCGGGTCGCGCAGCAGCTCTTCCATATGCGGCGCCATCTCGGCGGGTCGGGTCTGCAGCACGGCTACCGCACCGCTTCGCAGTTCGGCGCTGTCGCTGCGCAGCAGTTCGATCAGACCTTCGGTAGCCGTCTCGTTGTGCTGATATTCGAGCGCCGTAAAGAGGGTCGCACGCACGCTGTGTTCGGGTTCAAGGCGCAGACACCGCAGTAGCGACGATGCCGCCTCGGGGGAGTCGGCCAGCCCCCTTGCGGCCGCCCGTCGCACGGCAGGCGTCGGATCGTACAGATCGCCTGCCGCGATGTCGTTATCACCACCACGGCTGTCAGGCGTCCCGGAGCAAATTGCGCTGCGCCTCAGAGGGGCCATCGAAGCTCTCCTGCACTCATCATCAGGTTGCGGCCAGCCACTGCATCAGTTGCGCGGCCATGTCGCGGCTGTCGCACACCACCTCGGCGCCACCGCTTTCGATCAGCACCCGCGGCATGCCGTAGACCACCGCGCTGCGCTCGCTCTCGGCCAGCGTCAGCGCGCCCCGGCGATGGGCGTCGGCCATCTCCTCGGCGCCGTCGTAGCCCATGCCGGTCAGCTGCACGGCAATCAGCCGAGACGGGGTAACCACCTCCAGCACGGAGGCCACCAGCCGCGAGACGCTGGGGTGCCAGAGGTAGCGATCGCTGCTCGGCAGGCTCTTCGCTACCAGCGTCGTGCCGCGCCGCACGATGCGCATGTCGGCCTCGCCACGCGCCATATAAACGTTGCCGGGCTGCAGCCTGACCGGGCCGCGCACCTCCTGTACCTCGACGGCGCACTTGTCGTTCAGCCGTGCGGCGAACACTTCGGTAAAGCGCGCCGGCATATGCTGGGCGATAACGATGGGGATCGGGAAGTCGGCCGGCAGCTCGCCCAGAATGGTCTCCAGGGTGCCCGGACCACCGGTGGAAACGCCGATGACCACCAGTTCCCGCTGCGGCGGTCGGGCAAAGGTGACCGCCGCCGTGTTGCGTCTTGCCGGCGCCGTGACCGGCGGCTCGTCGGCGACCGCTGCCGAGGTGCGCTCGGGCGTGCCACGGCGATTACCGGCCGCAGCGCGCACCCGGTCGATCAGCGCATCGGCTACTGTCCGCATGTTGCTCGATACCGTGCCATCGGGCTTGGTGACGTAGTCGAAGGCTCCCAGTTCAAGGGCCTCGAAGGTCGACAGCGCGCCCTTTTCGGTCAGCGACGAGACCATGATCACCGGGCAGGGCGTCTCGATCATCAGGTGCGACAGACAGGTCAGACCGTCCATGACCGGCATGTTGATATCCAGCGTCACCACATCGGGGCGTCGCTCGCGACACTGCGTCAGCGCGTCCTCGCCGTTACGCGCCGTGGTCACCTCGAACTCCCCCGCCTCTTCCAAAAGGGTTCGCAGTTGGCGGCGCATCAGCGCCGAGTCATCCACCACCAGCACCCTGGTCGTCATGGCATCATTCCGTTAATGGCGCGTCGGCGACGTCACCGCTCATTTCATCGAGCTGCGCTCGTTCGTCGGCGGAGAACAGCGCCTCCAGCGTCAGCAGTTGAATGACATCGCGACTGTCGGGCAGTCTCACCAGGCGATCCACCAGCACTTCGCGCCCCAGCATGACGACCGGTGACGCTTCGAGCCACGAGCGGCGAACATGCATGACGTTGTTGACCACATCGACCAGCAGCCCGGTTTTCATGCCACGGTGACTGACCACCACGATGCGTCGCTCGCTGCCGCTCCTGTCGTCGCCGGACACTTCAGGCGCCACGCCCAGCCGCTTTGCCATGTCGACAATGGGCAGGGCATCACCGCGCAGGTTGATCATGCCGTCGAGAAATTCAGGGGTTGCCGGCACCTGAGTGGGCGCCTCGGGTCGACTGGCGATCTCGGTCACCGCTTCCAGCGGCAGACTGTACTGCTGGCCGGCAAGGCTGAACTCCAACAGCCGCAGCGATTCATCGTCATCCTCGCCCTCATCGACCGCTTCACTGCCGTCCCGGACGTCCCGCGAGGCCGCCATCGGAACGCCATACTGCTCGGCCAGCTTGCGAAAGGGCTGCTCGCTCAGAAGCGTCATCAGCGGCTGATCGGCCGCCGGCCGGCAGATCGCCTCGATGCCGGCATCCGGACCACCGGTGGACAGCGCCGGAAAGCCGCGCAGCGCGGCCGGCGCCAGCCGGACCACCTGGTTGACGCCATCCACCACCACGCCAATGCGGTACTCCCCGAGCCCCAGCACCACCACCGGCGCCCCCGCTTCGGGGAGCCCGGCCAGCCCGAACCAGGGGCCGAGCGCCAGCAGCGGCAGGGTCTCGTCGCGCAGCGTCATCAGCCCCAGCAGGTAGTCCGGAGCGTTGGGCACCGCGCTGACCTCCTCGGGCAGGCGCAGGATCTGGCGAACATGTTCGAGGTGTAGCGCAAAATGCTGTTCGGCCAGCGTAAAACTGACCAGCGAGATGTTCTGCTCACGGCTGTCATATTGCGGCGTGCCGGGGTCCGGTGACGCCGTCTGAGCGGCCCCCGAGGGCGTCGGCACCGCCTTGCGTTCGACGGGTACCAGCTGCTCCTGCACCAGCCGGGCGACATCGAGCCATTGAATCACGCGCCCTTCACTGTCGAGATGGTGACCGCGCACGCCGCTGCGCGTCGTCTCTTCTGCCGCACCGATAGCACTTTCGGCCGGCAGCGACACCACGTTCTCGACATCATCGACGCAGATGCCCAGCGTCTGCTCCAGCTCCATCATCACGATGCGGCTGTCGCTTTCGCCATCGCGATCACAGGCCAGCCCCAGCAGGTGATGCAGAGCGATGATCGGCACCACGCTGCCGCGCAGACTGGCCAGCCCCAGCAGCGCCTGCTGCGACATCGGCAGACGACGTATGGCGGGACGACGCAGCACGCCGCTGACCTGACGCATCGGCAGGGCAAAACGCTCGCCGCCCAGCCGGCAGATGACGACGCCGCTGTCGTCGCTTGTTTGCGCTTGCGATGAACTCATGCTGTCTCTCCATACAGCGGCTTTCGCCGCAGCTCCCGGACGCGCAGCGCCAAAGGGGCGGTTACTGGCTGTACTGCATCTCGTCGGCGATAGAGGAGATCTCCTCGACCGCGGCCGCCAGCTCTTCGGCGCCCTGCGCCTGCTCGTCGGCCGAGGTCGAGGCGTAACGCACGTTGGTGGTCGACTCTTCCGCCGACTCCGCCACCTGCTGCATGCCGGTGCGCGCTTCGCCGATTGCATTGGTGACCTCGTTGAGGCCTCCCTGCACGCCCTGGCTGCCGGTCAGCAATGAATCCCGCATGCCCTCCAGGCTGGCCACATCGGCCAGGGTGTCGCGGGCACGTTCGACGTCGCGCTCGGACCACTTCAAAAGCTCTTCGAGATCGCGCTCGAGATTGTCGGCATGGTTCTGAATGCGGCGCACCAGATCCTGAATCTCCTCGACGTTCTTGCTGGAGTCGTCGGCCAGCGTCTGGATATCGCCGGAGACGACGGCAAAGCCGCTGCCGTGTTCGCCGGCACGGGCGGCCTCGACGGCGCCGTTGACCGCCAGCATGCTGGTCTTGATGGCGATATTGGAGATGTTGTTGGCGATCCGGTCGGTCTGGCGATTGAACTGCTGGATCGACTGGATTTCGCTCAGATTCTGCTGAGCCTGCTCGAAGCCGGTTTCGACGCCGCTGATCAGCTCATCGATGGCTTTGCGGTTGTGCGACAGCAACTCCGACACGCGCTGGGTACGCGACAGGCTGTCTTCGGCCTGGCTGCCGGCGCTGTTGACGTTCTCCTCGACCTGACGCACCGCGGTCAGCGACTCCTCGGCAGCCGAGGCGTTCTGTTCGGCACCGCCGAGAATCTCGCTCAGTGCGGTCCTGACCTCGGTCGAGCCACGCTGCAACTCCTCCACCGAGGAGGCCAGGTCCTCGGCGATCGCCGCCACCCTCTCGGCATCGCGGCTCGCCTCGGTGCTCTGACGCAGGGCATCGGAGGTCTCCTCCAACTCGCGAGCGCGCGTCTCGGCCTCCTTCAGCGCGGTGTTCTGCTCGCTCAGCGAGTTGACCACCTCCTCCGAGGCGGAGGCCTGCTGCTCGGCAGCGGAGGCGACATTTTCCGAGCCCTGCTGCAGGTCGGACATCGCCGCCTCGACTTCGTCCACCGCACCATCGATCGCCTCCGTGAGGGCAGCGATCTCGCGCATCTCCTCGACGATGGCGGTAAACTGATTGTTGACATCCTCGCTGGAAGTGACCTGCTTGCCGGCCGCCTCCGCCGACTGCTTGACCAGTTCGCCGGCGCTGCCGGTGCGCTCCTGAATCTGATCCGCCAGCTGGGTAATTTCGGTGGCGCTGCGCCCGGCGGCTTCGGCCAGCCCGCGCACGGTATCCGCCACCACCGCGAAACCACGACCGTGATGACCGGCGCGTCCCGCCTCGATAGCGGCGTTGAGCGCCAGCAGGTTGGTCTGGTCAGCGATGCGCATGACGTGACCGGCGGCCTCGTTGATCGAGCCGGCCTGCTCTTCGAGCTGCTGCATCAGCGACTGCGAGCGCTGCTGGCGCTCGGCGGTACTCTTCAGACTCTCGAACAGGCTGCGGATGCGCTGCGCGGCCTGGCGCGAGCGCTGATTGGCATCATCCGCTTCAGTGCGCGAACTCTTGATCTGCTGATTGAGCGTTTTGATGCGCTCGTTGATCGAACGCACGCTGGCGAGACTCTCCTGGCTGGCAGAGGCGGACTCCTCCGCCGCCGAGGCGATCTCCTGCAGATTCTGGTTGAGCTGCTCTCGCGCCTGGCCGGATTCGGTAATACTGCTCGCCACCTGCTGGGCGGCGCTGGCGACCCGCTCGGAGGACTGCTGCTGTTTGGCCAGCGTGCGGGCCCGGCGGCGCTGCTGCTCGGCGCTCTGCTGCGCCGTCGCCGACGCGCCGCGCGCCTGCCCGCTCTGCTGGTCGTCTGACTGAATCGCGCTTTTTTTCAAAGCCATCTGACATGTCCACTGTTTGGAGCCGGATTTTCAGGCCGGGAACTGTCCGCATGCGCTTGCAACCTGCAAACAGACCCAATGAAGTCCGGAGAATTACAGGGGGCCTGGCGCACCGGGCGGGTGACACGGGATGGTCCCGCAGGGAATCGTCGGTGGTTGACCCAACATTGCTCTCGCATATGACACGCTAAAGCAAGTCAGGTCGCATTCAGCCAAGGAAAAGGGAATGAAGATTACCGTTTCTTCTCCGTTGCCGCGGTATAAAGAAACGGGTGATGCTGCCGATCACGCGTATAGCATGTGTAAAACACGAAAGCAGTGCGTCTGCCTGTCGCAGACGACAGCGGGAGAGATAGTCGGGAGAGATAGTCGGGAGAGATAGTAAAAACGGCCCGACGCCGGGTGGCGTGGGGCCGTGTCATCACGGCTGGCGAGAGGAATCAGACGTCGAAGCGGTCGTGCATCATGACCTTGTTCCAGGCGGCCACGAAGTCGCGTACCAGCTTCTCCTGTCCGCCTTTCTGAGCATAGAACTCGGCCAGCTGACGCAGCTGCGAGTTGGAACCGAAGATCAGGTCGCAGCGGGTCGCCCTGAATTTGACCTCGCCGCTGTCACGATCGTTGAGCGTGAACGTCATGCCCGCCTCGTCGACCTTCTGCCACTCGAACGCCGGCGACGTCAGATTGAGGAAGAAGTCATTGGTCAGTACGCCCGGGCGGTCGGTGAACACGCCGTGCTGCTTGTACTCGCCGTCGGAGTTGACGTCCAGCACGCGCAGGCCGCCGGTCAGCGCCGTCCACTCCGGAGCGCTGAGCTTCAAGAGCGCGGCGCGATCCAGAAAGATCTGCTCAGGCGAGACGTTGTACGTCACGTCGCTGCGGTGATAGTTGCGAAAACCATCGGAGACCGGCTGCAGCCAGTTGAAGCTCTGCACGTCGGTCTGCTCGTCGGTGGCGTCGTTACGGCCCGGCGTGAACGGCACTTCGATCTCGACACCGGCTGCCTTCGCCGCCTTCTCGACCGCCGCAGCCCCGCCCAGTACGATCAGATCGGCCAGCGACACCTTCCTGCCCGATTGAGCGCCGTCGAAGTCGCTCTTGATGCCTGCCATGACCCTGACGACCTTCTCGACCTCGGCGGGGTTGTTGACCGCCCAGTCCTTCTGCGGCGCCAGGCGGATACGACCGCCATCGGCGCCACCGCGCTTGTCGGAGTCGCGATAGGTGGACGCCGCGCCCCAGGCCACACCGATCAGCTCGGCGGTCGATAGCTCGGAGGCGAGGATCTTCGCCTTGAGATCGGCGATATCGCTTGCATTGACCAGCTCGAAGTCGACTGCCGGTACCGGGTCCTGCCAGATCAGCGCCTCTTTTGGCACTTCAGCGCCCAGATAGCGCGCTTTCGGACCCATGTCGCGGTGAGTCAGCTTGTACCAGGCGCGGGCGAAGGCATCGGTGAAGTCGTCGAAATCGTCGAGGAACTTCTCGCAGATCTTGCGATAGGAGGGGTCGACCTTCAGCGCAATATCGGAGGTCATCATCATCAGCGGATGATCCTTGCCCTCGATATGAGCGTCCGGCGTGCGTTTCGCATCCTTGTCGACCGGCGTCCACTGCAGCGCGCCGGCCGGGCTGCGGGTCTGCTCCCACTCGTACTTGAAGAGGTTCTCAAGATACTCGTTGTCCCAGCTGATGGGATTCGACGTCCAGGAGCCTTCGATGCCGTTGGTCATGGTGTATTCGGCAAACCCCTTGCCATCCGGGTTCTGCCAGCCCAGCCCCATGGCCTCGATCGGCGCGCCCTCGGGAGCCGGGCCGATCTTTTCCGGGTTGACCATGCCGTGAGACTTGCCGAAGGCGTGACCGCCGGCGATCAGCGCCACGGTCTCTTCATCGTTCATCGCCATGCGACCGAAGGTGATGCGGATATCGGCGGCCGAATCCTCGGGAATCCCCTTTTTCGCCGAACCTTCCGGGTCGACGTAGATCAGCGCCATGTTGGAGGCCGCCAGCGGCGCTTCCAGGTCGTAGTTGTCGTCACCGGGCTCGCCTGTCCAGCGCAGGGTGCGCGTGACCATCTCGTTGGGGTGACCCTCCATCGGACCCGGCGCGACTTCGGTTGCCTTCTCGCCGTTCCAGCCCTCCGGCCCCCAGTAGGTCAGGTTGTCCGGCTCCCAGGCGTCGATACGGCCGCCGGCAAAGCCGAAGGTGGGAAAGCCCATGACTTCCAGCGAGCAGTTACCGGTCAGCACGATGAGATCGCCCCAGGAGAGGGCATCGCCGTATTTCTGCTTGATCGGCCACAGCAAACGCCGCGACTTGTCGATGTTGCCGTTGTCCCACCAGGAGTTGATCGGGGCGAAGCGCTGCATCGCTTCACCGGCGCCGCCGCGGCCGTCCGCAATGCGGTAGGTGCCGGCGGAGTGCCACGCCATGCGAATCATCTGCGGGCCGTAGTTGCCGTAGTCGGAGGGCCACCAGTCGACCGAGGAGGTCAGCAGCGCCTTGATGTCCTTTTTGACCTCGGCCAGATCGAGCCGGGAGAACGCTTCGGCGTAGTCGAAATCGGGATCCTGAGGGTTCGCTTCACGGGGATTTTGATGCAGCAGTTCGACCTTGAGACGATTCGGCCACCAGTGCTGCAACGTCGGCTCGGAGCCCGCAGCTCCCCCGACCGTGTCGCCCGCGAACGGACACTTGCCGCCAATCTTCACTTCTTCGCTCATGTGTCTGTCCTTCCTCTATTGAATCGAGCACCGATGGGTTATCGTCAGGCGGTGCCGACAAGCTACGGTCTTGCTCCGGGCTCAGGCTTCTGATGGGCACCCCCAAAGGATGCGGATGAGCCCGAACCGATCGACCGATCAAGCATAAATGAAAGACAATGATGCTGTGTGAACACAGGTATCATTTCTTTCCAGGCGCTCCATTGACCAGGGCTATAAAGCGCGCCGCGACGTCAGGCGGCCACCCCGAAAACGAACGTTGAAGCGGCGGTATCGAACACGCCATGCAGGATCATCGCTCCCCTCTACGACGCGGCTGGACCACGGGCGCCTGCGCCACGGCAGCGGCGCGGGCAGCCTGCAGCGCGCTGCTCAGCGGCACCTTTCCCGACCCGGTCACGATCCGCCTGCCGCGCGGCCAGACACCGGCCTTCGCGCTGGCGGTGCACGAAACGGGCGAAGGCTGGGCGATGGCCGGGGTGATCAAGGACGCCGGCGACGACCCGGACGCCACTCACGGCGTGCTGGTACGCGCCACCGTCAGAGCGCTGAAAGGCGGCTCGGGCGTGGTGTTTCGCGCCGGCCCCGGCGTGGGCACGGTCACCCGCCCGGGGCTGCCGATCCCGCCCGGCGAGCCGGCGATCAATCCGGTACCGCGCCGTATGATCGTCGAGGCGCTGGGCGAGGCGGTGCACGAGGCCGGCGGCTACGCCCAGCTCGATTTCGAAGTCACCATCGCCATCGACGACGGCGAACGCATCGCCCGCGACACCCTCAACGGCCGGCTGGGCATCGTCGGCGGGCTGTCGGTACTGGGCACCACCGGGGTGGTGATCCCCTTCTCCTGCTCGGCCTGGATTCACTCCATCCATCGCGGCATCGATGTCGCCCGCGCCCGCGGCTTCGACCATATCGCCGGTGCCACCGGCGCAACCTCGGAAGCCGCCGTCCAGGCCCACTACGGCCTCGACGACAGCGCCCTGATCGAGATGGGCGATTTTGTCGGCGGCATGCTCAAGTATCTGCGCGCCCATCCGGTGCCCAGGGTCACGGTGGCCGGCGGTATCGCCAAGATGAGCAAGCTCGGCCAGGGAATGCTTGATCTGCACTCGCGACGCGGTGCGGTCGATCTCGAGCGGCTGGCCGGGCTGGCCGCCGGCGCCGGAGGCGACAGCGTTTTGCAACATCGCATGCTGGCGGCCAATTCAGCGCTGGAAGCCTTTGAACTGGCCGCAGCGGCGGATATCGCGCTGGGCGATCTCATTGCCGGCGAAGCGCGCGACGTCGCTTCGCGCGTTGTCAAGCGCAGCGGTATCGCCGTCGACGTGCTGGTATTCGATCGTTCGGGACGTCTGATCGGACGGGCCGATTACACCGCGTAACGGGGTTGCCGTTTCTGTCCTTATCAGTGACCATGTGGCGCATATTGCGTGCGGCTATCGGCTTCGACGCCCATTTGTCTCTGGCCGACAGGGCAATTGACCAGCTCGTGGCGTCGTTTGACTATGCTGGTTGCCGTACCAACAAGTGGCTGCCACGCGGCCCGACAATATCCTCATGACAACGAATATCCTCATGACAACAAATGGAGAACGGCCTTGAGTCAAACGCCCGACAACAGCGACAACACCCCGTCATCCGAGGGCATTCCGCCACCGACAGGTAAATCGAACCTGATCGATACCGATTACGTCATCGGTCAGGACAACATTCAAACCAGTAAATTCGGCTTCAACGTCGACCTGCACGGCAAGGTATTCACGATCTCATCGCTGGTGATTCTGCTTTTCGTGATCATCACGCTCGCCCTGCCGGAGCAGATGGCGCCGATTTTCAACGGCGCAAGAACCTTTCTGACCGACAACCTGAGCTGGCTATTCCTGCTGGCCGCCAATATCTTCGTGCTGCTTTCGGTGGTGCTGATCTTTACGCCGCTGGGCAGGGTACGCATCGGCGGCATGAACGCCACGCCGGACTTCAGCTATGCCGGCTGGTTCGCCATGCTGTTTGCCGCCGGCATGGGTATCGGCCTGATGTTCTACGGCGTGTCGGAACCGATCACCCACTACGGCACATCCATCAGCGGTGACGCCTGGGCACCGCTGGGCGGCGCCGACGGCAACCAGGCCGCCTCGCAGTCGCTGGCCATGGCCGCCACCATCTTCCACTGGGGCCTGCACCCCTGGGGCATCTACGCGGTGGTGGCGCTATCGCTGGCGCTCTTTTCGTTCAACAAGGGCCTGCCGCTGACCATGCGTTCGATCTTCTACCCGATTCTGGGTGAGCGCATCTGGGGCTGGCCGGGCCATGTGATCGATATTCTGGCGGTATTCGCCACCCTGTTCGGTCTGGCAACCTCGCTGGGGCTGGGCGCCTCCCAGGCCTCCGCCGGCCTGAACTTCCTGTTCGGTATACCCAACAACAACGTCACCATGGTGCTGTTGATCATCGGCATCACCCTGGTCGCGCTGACCTCAGTGATGCTGGGTGTCGATAAAGGCGTGCAGCGGCTGTCACAGGTCAACATGGCACTGGCCTTTATACTGCTGCTGTTCGTCATCTTCGTCGGCCCGACGCTGCTGCTCGCTACCGGCTTCGTCGAAAACCTGGGCTCCTATCTGCGCTACCTGCCGGCACTGTCCAACCCCTTCGGTCGCGAGGATACCAGCTTCGTGCACGGCTGGACCGCCTTCTACTGGGCCTGGTGGATCTCCTGGTCGCCGTTCGTGGGTATGTTCATCGCCCGCGTCAGCCGTGGCCGCAGCGTGCGTGAATTCCTGATCGCCGTACTGATCGTGCCGACCGCGGTATCGGTGATCTGGATGACGGCGTTTGGCGATACCGCCATCAATCAGCTGGTCGAAGGCTTCCAGGGAGTGCGCGATGCCAATCTCGATCTGCAGCTCTTCACCATGCTGGGCCAGTTGCCGCTGACCGCGATCACCTCCTTCGTGGGTATCGTGCTGGTGATGGTGTTCTTCATCACCTCGTCGGACTCCGGCTCGCTGGTGATCGACTCCATTACCGCCGGCGGCAAGGTCGATGCACCCAAGCCACAGCGTGTGTTCTGGGCGCTGATCGAGGGTGCCATCGCCATCGCCCTGCTGCTGGGCGGCGGTCTGACCGCGCTGCAGGCGGCGGTCATCACTACCGGGCTGCCCTTCACCATTGTGCTGCTGGCGGCCTGCTACGCCATCATCCAGGGGCTGCGCTCGGAGCCACGCGCCTGACGTTGCCGCGTCAATCCATGAAAGACCGGAGGCGGCCCGCGGGCCGCCTCCTTTCGTTGGGGTCTCAAATTCGTTGGGGTCTCAAAGTGGCGTCGGGTGGCCGGCTACTCCCAGAGCGCACCGACCGGCGTATCCGGGTCATAGTGCCAGGCCATCTGCGCCTGCAGCAGTTCGGCGGTGGCCAGCGCGTCGGTGAGCGCGTGGTGGGCCTGGTAGGCCGGCAGGCCATAGCGTTCGCGGCTTGGATGCAGTCGCAGCGACGCCGGACGGCGACCGCGCAGGCGCTGATACCAGGCCGGCCGGCGGTGCAGGTAAGCCTCGATCGCCATGGTATCGATCAATGGAAACAGCAGCGGCTCGCCCAGGTAGTGGCGCGCCGCGGCATCGAGAAATTCGCGCTCAATGCGGGTGTAGTGCACCACCACCAGCCGGCCGGCGAGCCGTTCGAGCACCTCGCCGATCACTTCGTCAAAGCGCGGCGCCTCGGCCAGCGCACTGTGTGTCAGGCGATGGTGCACCACCGAGCTGCTGCTCAGCGCGCGACGCGGCCTGACCACCCGGTAGTAACCCTGGGCAACGGGAATACGGCGCATGCTGAAGGGTTGAATCCCCACGCTGACGATGCTGTGGCGACCCGGATCGAGCCCGGTGGTTTCGAAATCCAGCGCCACCAGCGGCACCTCTTCCATTGGCGTACGCGGGTCGAACGTCCCGGCGCCAAAGTAGCGCGACAGGCGCTCATCGCCGCAATTATTGTGGCGCGCGGCGAGATAGTCCGGCCACTCGGAGACCAGTCGACCCCGCCGGTACCACTGCCAGCGCCGGTAATGCTTCTGCAATCGCTGCGGCCAGTCGCGCATCAACGTCGCCGCCCCGAACTGCTCGGCATCGGATAGCGGAACTTGAGGAACTTCTGGGCGTGGCTGAGCACCTCGAAAGCGTCCTTGAGATGATGGCGCTCGCGGCTGGAGACGTTGGCGGGACGCAGTCGGTTATCCGCCTCCTCGCCCTGCTCGATGGCCAGCGCCTGGTGGCGGATGCGCACCATGGAGATGTACTCGAAGGCGTAACGCAGGCGGTCATTGACCCCTTCGGGCAGCAGCTGAGTGCGGGCAATGTCCTCCAGCCGCCGCAGCGTGCTGGAGGAGGAGGAGCCGCAGGCCAGGGCGTGGACGCGCACCAGATCGACCAGCGGCGCGGTCCCCCGGCGCTTGAGATTGATGGCATCGTTCTGCTGGCCATCCTTTTCCAGAATGAAGGTGCGAAACAGCCCGATCGGTGGCGTACGATTGAGCGCATTGCGCGCCATGGCGGCCAGAAAGCGCGGATTGCGCGGCGCCAGCTCGACGATCAGCGCCTGCAGTGCCTCGATTCTGTGCGCCTCGCCGTGGACGTGGCCGAGATCGAAAAAGATGGCGCTGTTGAGCAGCGACTCCGGATCGGGATCCTCGATCCAGTCACGAAAATAGCGCTGCCACACCGACAGCGGCTGACGCCAGCGCCGGTTGGTGGCCATCACATCGCCCTTGCACAGCGGATAGCCGCAGGCCGCCAGGCCGTCGCTGACAAATCGCGCCAGCGCCAGGAAGTACGCGTCGTGCTGCTCGGGATCGAAGCTGTCATCGAGCACCATGGCGTGGTCCTGGTCGGCGAACACGGTCTGCTCGTCGCGCGCGGTGGAACCCAGCACCATGAAACTGTAGGGCACCGGCGGCGGCCCCAGCTCGGCCTCGCCCAGCTCCAGCAGCCGACGGGCGAAACTTTTGCAGATCGCCGCCATGGTGCAGCCGACCATGGTGGCGTCGGCGCCTTCGTCCACCAGCCGCGTGAACGCCGCCGTGACATCACCGCTCAAGCGTATCAGCCCGGCCAGGCCCGGCTGATTGAAGATGGTATTGACCAGATAGAGGCTGCTGCGGGTTTCATGGCGCATGATATCACCCAGATGCAGCACCCCGATGGGACGACGCTTGTGCAGAATCGGCAGGTGCTTGATGTTGTGGTTGAGCATGGCCAGCATCGCCTCGTGCACCGACTCCTCGGAGCGGGCCGTGACCAGTTGCGTGGTCATCACCTTGGCAACCGGCACTGTGCCGTCGAGATCGTCCGCCAGCACCCGGGTACAGCAATCACGGTCGGTGACGATGCCATCCAGCCGGTGCACCACGCCATCATCGGTCGCGAAGTGGCACGGACTGTTGTCGGTGTCGTGGTCACCGCCGTTGTCGATCACCAAAACGCAGGTCACGTTTTCATCGCGCATGCGTCGTGCCACTTCGCGCATCGGCGTGTCGGCATCGACCATTACCGGGCGGCGGCGAATCAGCCGCCGCACGCGGGTGGTGCCGGTGCGGTTGTCGTGCTGGTGCTGATCGACGGTGGCCTTGAGACGTACCCCACCGGTCTCGACGAAATCAGCGAAGTCGTCGTTTTCGCCGCGCAGCGCCTCGAACAGCTCGGCGGGCACGAAGTAGATCAGGCTGTCCTCCAGCGCCCGCACCGGAAAGCGCACCCGGCGGTTGCGCATCAGATCCGAGGCGCCGAAGACATCCCCCTCCACCAGCCGGTCGAACAGCTGCCCCCCGCGGCGCGACACCTCGACGGCGCCGCTGCGGATATAGCACAGCTCGTTGATCTCCTGATCGAGCGCCAGGATATCGCTGCCGGCGCGGTAATAGCCGACCTCGACCGCGCCGGCAACGCGATCCAGCTGCTCATCGCCGAGGTATTCAAAGGGGGCGAAATGCCCCATATGCTGGCGAATCTCCAGCTGCTCGATGTCCATCGACTACCGTCCCTGCTGTCGTTCCATTCGCCGTCATGATGCGCATTACAGCGCCCGCTGACCAGTCCTGCGTGACCGCATTCAGGCTCTACCCCTCTTTGGTCGAAACAAGACCAAAGTGTGCTGCTGAGAGTAAAAGTTTCGCGCAATCATGTGGTTTGTAAAGTAGCCACCCTTCAGCCACGGAGAGCAGGGCATGTCGAATCCCGAGCGCAACGACAGCGACTGGCAGGCCGACTTCCTCGCCGACCTGCTGATCGCGCATTTCGATCTCGCCTGATCGTGCCCGGTGGCAGGAGGCGTTTTTAAAACCTCGCATCCTCTCAGGCGGGGCTTTTTTGCATTCAACTTTTGCATTCAACCACCGCTCGGTAACAACGAACCTGCTCTCGGCGCACCCTTTTAGAGCCCTCCCGGCTGGCGATGCACCCATTTCGACCCTAACCAGTGCTGCGGGAAGGCACCGCAACCGCCGTTACCTGCCGCTCGAAGTGGCACAAGGCTTGCTCATCAAATCACCGAACCTTCATTCCCGCCTTCGCCGGAGAACCAAAAATGCAACAGGGCGACTATCCATTGGCCGAAGTGCCCGCCAGCCAGCGCCGCGGCCTGCTCTCCAGCTCGCTGGTGCTGCTGGGTTTTACCCTTTTCACCGCCACCATGTGGGCCGGCGGCAGCCTGGGTACCGCCTTTCCCTTCGGCGAGCTGTTAGGGGTGATACTGATCGGCAACCTGCTGCTGGGCAGCTACGCCGCCGCGCTCGGCTGGATCGCCTGTCAAAGCGGTCTCAACACGGTGCTGATGGGGCGCTTCTGCTTTGGCGAACGAGGCAGCCACCTCGCCGACGTGATACTCGGCTTTACCCAGATCGGCTGGTACGCCTGGGGCACCGCCACCATCGCCATTGCGCTGACGCGTATCATCGGCCTGCCCGAGTGGCTGCAGATGCCGCTGATGATCCTGTTCGGTTTCGCCTTCTCACTGACCGCCATGGTGGGCTATCGCGGCCTCGAGCTGCTGTCGCGCTTCGCCGTGCCGCTGATGCTGGTGTTTATCGCGGTGAGTCTCGCCACCGGCATGGCCGAAGTGGGCGGCATCGACGGCCTGCTGGCGCGCACGCCCGAACAGCACATGAGTGTCACCGCCGCCATAACGCTGGTGATCGGCACCTTTATCAGCGGTGGCACCCAGGCCACCAACTGGAGCCGCTTCGCCCGCTCGCCGCGCGCCGCCGTCATCGCCACCCTGGCGGCCTTCTTCGTCGGCAATGGCCTGATGGTGCTGACCGGCGCAATGGGGGCGTTGATCTACCAGCAGGCGGATATCGTGGATGTGATGCTCGCCCAGGGCTTTCTGGCACTGGCGCTACTGATGCTGTTTTTCAATATCTGGACCACCCAGGACAACACCATCTACAACTTCGCCGTTGCCGGCTGTAACCTGCTGCGCACTGACCGGCGCCGAGCGGTGACGCTGGGCGGCGCGGCGATCGGCACGCTACTGGCGGTGGCGGGCATGTATGAGCTGCTGATCCCCTTTCTGGTGCTGCTGGGCACCTTTATTCCTCCCATTGGCGGCGTCATCATGGCCGACTTCTGGATAAAGCATCGCGGCCGCTACCCGGCACTGGCCGACAGCCAGCTGCCGGCCTGGAACTGGCACGGGCTGGCCGCCTACGCCTTTGGCTCCGCCGTGGCCTGGGGATCGCCACTGCTGCCGCCGGTCGCCGGCGTGCTGGCCGCCGCGCTGGGCTATGCGCTGCTGCTGAAACTGTCGCGGCGGGCGGTCGTGATGAAGACGAAATAGCATCGCGACGACTGTCTGATGGGTAGCGCCCCGGGCTGTCGCCGTTACACTATTGACCCCTGCTTATCCGCTCGGAGCCTTGCCATGCCATTGCGTCTATTTATCGCCAACAGGAATTACTCCTCCTGGTCGATGCGCCCCTGGGTGCTGATGCGGGCCCTGCAGATCGACTTCGAAGAGACGCTGGTACCCTTCGAGGGCGGTGGCGCTCAGCCCGCCTTTGCCGGCTTTTCACCCACCGCGAAGGTGCCCTGCCTGCATGACGGCGACCAGGTGATATGGGAGTCGCTGGCCATCGTCGAGTACCTCGCCGAATCGGCGCCTGCCATCTGGCCCGCCGATCCGGCCGCGCGCAGCTGGGCGCGCTCGGCCTGCGCCGAAATGCACGCCGGCTTCGCCGCCCTGCGCGATGAGTGTTCGATGAACTGCGCTCTGCGCATCGACCTCGGTACACCGAGCACGGCGCTCGAGCGCGACCTGCAGCGGCTCGACGCCCTGTGGCAGGAGGGGCTGACGCGCTTTGGCGGCCCCTGGCTGGCCGGTGAGCGCTTCAGCGCCGTGGATGCCTTCTACGCCCCGGTGGCCGTTCGCCTGCACGGCTATGGTCTGGCGCTCGGCGACGCGGCGATGGCCTACGCCGAGCGGCTGCTGGCACATCCGGCCGTGGCGCAGTGGATCGCCGCGGGTATCGCCGAGCCGTGGGTCGATGACCCCCACGAGCGCGACTGTATTCGCGACCGCCAGGTGATCGAGGACAGGCGTCGGTCAATGCCATAGGTCGCTCGGTGGCATGGATAGAGAGCCCGCGCCGATGGCATTTCAGGTGCATATTCAGTGTGCGCTCTCCTCGTGCCCGTCAGCCACATACAAGCTCTCTGCCTGAAGTTGCCACCAGCGCGTGGAAGGCACTCGCGGTCGATGAGAGGCCCTGATCCGCCCGCCTCAGGGTTCCCACCGCACGTTCGATCACGGGTTCCGAGAGCGGCAGGCAGCGCACTCCCAGCGCCTCCATCTGACCACGGCAGAGTGCGGGTACGGCGCTCACACCCAGCCCCTGGCCGACCAGTTGACCCACCGTGGTCAATTGATGGCTCTCGAATTCGACCGGCAGGGTCAATCCCCGCTGTGCCAGGTGCCGCTCCAGCATCCCTCGGACCTGAGAGGGCCGCTGCAGGGTGATGAAGGGATATTCGAGCAGCACCTCCCAGCACGTCGACGCCTGGCCGGCGAGCGGCGAGTCGGCGGGTACCGCCGCGACGAAGCGATCGCGGTAGATCGGTTCGAATGTCAGGGTCTCACTTGCCAGCGGTTCGAAAGCGATACCGAACTCGACTCGCTGTGACAGCACCATTTCCATCACCACCTCGTTGATCACATCGTGAACGGTGACGCTGATGTGTGGATAACGCTGGCGAAAGGCAGCGATCAACGGTGGTAGGCAGTTGGAGGCGAAGGATGGCATGGCGGCGATCGCCAGATGGCCCTGCTGCAGGTGAAAACGCCGACGCATGGCATCCTCGGTATCGTCCCATTCGGCCAGCAACCGACGCGCCAGCGGCAACAACAACTCCCCTTCCGGCGTCAGGCGTACCTGGCGCGTGGTACGCAGAAAGAGCGCACCGCCGAGCTGCGACTCCAGCGATTTTACTGCCAGACTCAGCGCCGACTGGGTAACATGCAGCCGTTCACAGGCCTGGGCGAAACCCAGCGTCTCCGCCACGGCGAGGAAAGCGCGCAGTTGCTTGACCGTCATTGACACCCCTATTGATAAAATAAACTCAACAATATAACGATAAAATAAATTTAATAAATCGTCTGCAGTGCGTCATAGTCCAGGCAAGGTCCAATGGAGATGCGTCATGGCAGGCAGAGGAAAACATTTCGCAAGCGCACAGGCTGCACTTGACGGCCTGGTCGAAGACGGTATGACACTCGCCGTCGGCGGCTTCGGTCTTTGCGGCATTCCCGAGGCGCTGATCAGCGCCCTGCGCGACACCGGAAAGCGCAACCTGAGCGTGGCGAGCAACAACGCCGGCATCGACGGTTTCGGCCTCGGCCTGCTGCTCGAATCACGTCAGATCAGAAAGATGATCTCCTCCTACGTGGGCGAGAACAAGGAGTTCGAGCGTCAGTATCTCTCCGGCGAACTCGAACTCGAATTCTGCCCCCAGGGCACGCTGGCCGAACGCCTGCGCGCCGGCGGGGCCGGCATCGCTGCCTTCTATACCAGAACCGGTTACGGCACCAGGATCGCCGAAGGCAAGGAAATCCGCGCCTTCAATGGCGAACATTACGTGATGGAGCATGGCCTGCCGGTCGACATCGCCCTGATCAAGGGCCACGTCGCCGACGGCGCGGGTAACATCCGCTTCAACAAGACCGCCCGTAACTTCAACCCGCTTGCCGCCATGGCAGGCAGGGTCTGCGTCGCTGAAGTCGAGGAGATCGTCGAGACCGGCGCCCTCGATCCCGACGACATCCATCTCCCCGGTATTTTCGTGCACCGCATCGTCCACAATCCGCATCCGCAAAAACGCATCGAGAAGCGCACTCTTCGGGAGGGCAACTGACATGGCCTGGAGCAAGGAACAGATGGCCGAGCGCGCCGCAGGCGAGCTACGCGACGGTTTCTACGTCAACCTCGGTATCGGCCAGCCCACCCTGGTGGCGAACTATATTCCCGAGGGCATGGAGGTCTGGCTGCAGTCGGAAAACGGCCTGCTCGGTATCGGTCCCTTTCCCACCGAGGAGACTGTCGACCCCGACCTGATCAACGCCGGCAAGCAGACGGTCACCGCCCTGCCCGGCTCGAGTTACTTCGACAACGCCGAATCCTTCGCCATGATCCGCGGCGGCAAGATCAATCTGGCCATTCTCGGCGCGATGCAGGTCTCCGCACGCGGCGATCTGGCCAACTGGATGATTCCCGGCAAGATGGTCAAGGGCATGGGCGGCGCCATGGATCTGGTCGCCGGGGTTCAGCGCGTGGTGGTGCTGATGAGCCATACCGCCAGGGGCGAGCACAAGATTCTCGATGCGTGCAGCCTGCCACTGACCGGTGTCGGGGTGGTCGATCGCATCATCACCGATCTCGGCGTAATGGACGTCACCGAGGCGGGCCTTGCGCTGGTCGAACTGGCGCCTGAAGTCACACTACAGGAGATCCGCGAGGCCACCGGTTGTGCCCTGCTGGATCAACGGGAGAGCGCACATGTCTGATCGCGATGTGGTCATCGTTGCCGCCACGCGCACACCCATCGGCACCTTTCAGGGCAGCCTGGCCGGGATACCCGCGACCGGCCTTGGCGCCGCCGTGATTCGCCGTGTGATCGAGAACATCGACCCGGCAAGCGTCGACGAAGTGATCATGGGTCACGTACTGCGCGCCGGACTCGGCCAGAACACCGCGCGTCAGGCATCGATCGAGGCAGGGCTGCCCCACGGCGTACCGGCCATGACCGTCGACAAGGTGTGCGGCTCGGGGCTCAGGGCGGTACAGCTGGCGGTTCAGGCGATTCGCTGCGGCGACGCCGATGTCATCGTCGCCGGCGGCATGGAGAGCATGAGCAGGGCACCCCATGTGCTACCCGGAGTGCGCACCGGGCTGCGCATGGGTCACGCCGAACTGCTCGACAGCATGATTGTTGATGGACTGTGGGACGCCTTCAACGACTACCACATGGGCATTACCGCCGAAAATCTGGCCAGACAATACGGTATCAGCCGCGAGGCCCAGGACGCCTACGCTGTCGAATCCCAGCGCCGTGCCGTCGAGGCTCGCGACACAGGGCGCTTCGATGCCGAGATCACGGCGATCAGTGTTCCTCGGCGGCGCGGCGACGATGTCATTGTGCACCGCGATGAGCAGCCTCGTGACGGCGTGACCGCCGAATCACTGGCCCAACTCCGGCCCGCCTTTGACAGCAGCGGCACCGTGACTGCGGGCAACGCCTCCTCGGTCAACGACGGCGCCAGCGCGCTGCTGGTCATGAGTTCCGCACGCGCAGGCCAACTCGGCCTGCCGGTGTTGGCGACGATCCGCGCCTGCGCGAACGCAGGCATCGACCCCGCCGTCATGGGGCTGGGTCCGGTACCGGCGACCAGACGCTGTCTGGAGCGCGCCGGCTGGTCGCTGGATCAGCTCGATCTGATCGAGGCCAATGAAGCCTTCGCGGCGCAGACACTGGCTGTGGCCAGCGATCTCGGCTGGCGTGCCGACAGGGTCAACGTCAACGGCGGTGCCATCGCACTGGGCCATCCGATCGGCGCCTCGGGTGCGAGGATTCTGGTCACCCTGCTGCACGAGATGCAGCGCCGCGAGGTCCAGCGTGGCCTGGCGACACTCTGCATCGGCGGTGGTCAGGGCGTCGCCATGGCCGTCGAGCGCGCCTGAAAAAACCTGGCCGGCAGCACAGGTGGTGCGTTCGGCCTGACGCGGAAACCGCTGCAGCGGTCAGCGGTGCCGCCCGGATGATCGACCCGGGCGGAATAAAGAGTGGGCCGGAAAAGGAGTTTCCCGAGACGGCTGACCTTCTGAAAGGTCTACGGATCAAAGCATTCAGATTCGACAATGGTGGACTCATCACCGCACGGAAAATTCATTAATCTTCGTCTTGTAGAAACTCGAGGAGCACCGACAAAATGCTGCAAAAAATCTCGCGCCCCGCAGTAAAACTGGTTGAGCGTTATTTGCCGGATCCTTATATTTTCGTGCTTTTGCTGACAATCATTGCTGCTCTGGCGGCCATGTTGTTTGAGCAGCAATCTCCTCTGGCAGTCATACGCTACTGGGGTGATGGCTTCTGGGGATTACTGTCGTTTTCCATGCAGATGTTACTGGTTCTGATTACCGGTTTCATGCTGGCCAGTTCGCCACCGGTCAAGCGCCTGCTCGATCAACTTGCCGGATTGGCACGCTCGCCTGCTGGCGCGATTATACTGGTGACACTGGTGTCGCTCACTGCCAGCTGGATCAACTGGGGCTTCGGTCTGGTCATCGGCGCTCTGTTTGCCAAGGCATTGGCGCGCCGCGTGCGGGTTGATTACCGCCTTTTGATCGCCAGTGCCTATTCAGGCTTTGTGGTATGGCATGGTGGCCTGTCCGGTTCCATCCCCCTTACCATCGCGACTCCGGGCCACTTCACCGAGAATCAAATTGGTATTATCCCGACCTCTCAAACGATTTTCTCGGTTTATAATCTACTGATCGTAGCGTCTCTTTTCGTGATCATGCCACTTGTTAATCGCTGGATGCTACCTGATGAGAAAGCGAGTGTGTATGTCGATCCGGCGCAAATTTCCGAACCAGACAGCACCCATTCCAATGACGTAAAGCGCCCTGCTGAGCGGCTCGAAAACAGTACTCTATTATCCTGGCTGGTGGGGATTCCAGGACTTCTTTACCTGGCCCACTATTTTTTTGTCGCTGGCGGTGGACTCAATCTTAATAGTGTCAACTTCCTGTTTTTATCGCTGGCAATCGTGTTTCATCGCACCCCACGTAGTTTGTTAGTGAGTTTGAACGAGGCGGTCAAGGGCGGCGCCGGCATCATCATCCAGTTTCCCTTCTATGCCGGCATTATGGGCATCATGATGCACTCCGGGCTTGCAGAATCGCTCTCCGAATTATTCGCCTCCATCGCCAATGCCGATACGCTGCCGTTCTGGTCCTTCATCAGTGCGGGCATTGTCAACCTGTTTGTGCCCTCCGGCGGTGGTCAGTGGGCCGTACAGGCGCCGGTAATGCTGCCGGCAGCCGAGGCGTTGGGTGCCGACGTTGCGAAAGTGGCGATGGGCGTTGCCTGGGGAGACGCCTGGACCAATCTGCTACAGCCGTTCTGGGCGCTGCCGGTGCTTGCCATTGCCGGTCTCAACGCCCGGGATATCATGGGCTTCTGTCTGATTCAGCTGGTGGTGACCGGTGTCATCATCAGTCTGGGGCTCAGCTTTTTTTAACGCTCGGTCTGGAAAGTTCTGCTGTGCCATAACCTGTTGGCGAGGCCGTATTGAAAATCGGCAGCATCGAGCCGGAGCATCCCTTGTCGATGGCGCCCTCGAGATCCGGCCAGTGACGCCAACGCTCAAGCCGCTCTGCCGCACTCAACTCCGGTGGCGAAAGCGCCGCTGATAGCCCGGCTCGTAGAGGGCGCTGTCGCGAAAATCGCCCTCGCCCAGCGCCGGGCCGACCAGCACCAGCGCACTGCGTTCGATTGGATCGGCCGCCAGCCGGGCGACGATATCGCCCAGCCGGCCGCGCAGCAGGCGCTCCTCCGGCCAGCTGGCGCGCCACACCACCGCGACCGGGCAGTCGGCGCCGTAAAAGGGCGTCAGCCGCGCGACGATCTCCTCGAGGCGGTGAATGGCAAGGTGGATCGCCAGCGTCGCGCCGCTGGTGGCGAAGGTCTCCAGCCGCTCGGCGTCGGGCATTTTCGAGGCACGCCCGGAAAGCCGGGTCAGCACCAGGCTTTGGGCGACTTCCGGCAGCGTCAGTTCCTGCTCCAGCGCCGCCGCCGCGGCGGAGAAGGCCGGCACGCCAGGGGTCAGGGTGAAGGGAATACCGCGCGCGCGCAGTCGGCGCAGCTGCTCGGCCAGCGCGCTGTAGACCGACAGATCGCCGGAGTGCAGCCGCGCCACCTCCTGCCCCGCCTCGAAAGCGCGGACATACGCCGCTTCGATGGCGTCGAGATCGAGCGGCGCGGTATCGATGCATTGCGCATCGCGCGGACAGTGCTCCAGCAGCGCCGCGTGCACCGTCGAACCGGCGTAGAGACAGACCGGGCAGCGCGCCAGCAGCCGCTGGCCGCGCAGGGTGATCAGATCCGGCGCGCCGGGGCCGGCGCCAATGAAGTGCACCGTCATGCCTCACCCCGGAAATCATGAGGCTTGTGCCAGCACCACTGGGTCAGAGTGCGGGAAGGCGTCCAGCCGGTCATGCCGCCCAGCGGTGCCGTATGTTCGAGACTCAGGCGGGTCAGTTCGCCGCCCAGCAGGCGCTGGCACTCACCCAGCGCCAGCTCGCTCTCCAGCGTCACCGCATTGGCCACCAGCCGGCCGCCGGGAGCGAGCGCGTCGAAGCAGCGCGCCATCAGCGTCATGTCGCTCACCCCGCCGCCGATAAAGATGGCGTGCGGCGCCTCGAGCCCCGCCAGCGCCTGCGGCGCTTCGCCCTCGACCACCGTCAGCCGCGGCACGCCAAAGCGCTCGGCGTTGCGTTGGATACGGGCACAGCGCTCGGCGTCGCGCTCGATCGCCACCGCCGCCAGGCGTTCGTCGCTCAGCAACCACTCGATGGCTATCGAGCCGGCGCCGGCGCCCACATCCCACAGGCGCTCGCCGGGGCGCGGCGACAGTCGCCCCAGCGTCATCGCCCGCACGTCGCGACGGGTGATCTGGCCGTCGTGTTCGAACAGCGTCTCGGCCCGGCCGGGGCAGAGGCTACCGACCGCATCACCGCCGCCCTGTACCACCTCGATCGCCACCGTGTTCAGAGCGTGAAAGGCCATCTCGGTGGCGCTCAGCTCATCGGCAGTGAAGTGGCTCAGACGTTCACTGTCGCCACCCAGCGCCTCCAGTACCGTTACCCGGCTGGCGCCCATGCCGCGCGCGGCCAGCAGGCGAGCGATCTGCGGCGGCGATTCGGCGCCGTCGGTCAGCGCCAGCAGCCGCACACCGTTGTGCAGCGAGGCATTGAGCGCGGAGAACGCCCGGCCGTGCAGCGACACCAGCCGGGTCGTCTGCTGCGCCCAGCCCAGCCGCGCGCAGGCCAGCGCAAAGCTCGAACAGGCCGGCAGCACCCGCATCTCGCCGGCGTCGATCCGCGCCGCCAGGGTCGTGCCCACGCCGTAGTGAAAGGGGTCGCCGGAGGCCAGCACGCAGACTCGCCGCCCGCGCAGCGTGAGCAGCCGCTCGATGCCCTCATGCAGGGGTGACGGCCAGGCCATCGCCTCGCCACGGATCAGCGCTGTCGCCAACGCCAGATGGCGCGTACCGCCGAACACGAACTCGGCGTCGGCGACCGCCGCGCGCGCCGCCTCGCCCAATCCGGCCACGCCATCTTCTCCGATGCCGACCAGCGTCAGCCAGGCCGCTGTGCTTCGCTCCTCGCTCTCCATTACCCGCTTCCCGATCCGATATTTACCGCCATGATACCAGCCGCCGCCGGCGGCCCTGTTATAGTAATGGCCCACACCGCCGGAGCCTGTCATGTCCGCGATCAACGTCCTGCTGCTGGGCGGCACGCTGGAAGCGCGGCGGCTGGCCACCGCCCTTCAGCGGCAGCCCGATATCGCCGTCATTCTGTCGCTGGCCGGACGCACCCGGTCACCGCTCGACGCCGGCGTGCCGACCCGCCGCGGCGGCTTCGGCGGCGCTACGGGGCTTGCCGACTACCTCGTCAGCCAGCGCATCGGTGCCCTGATCGTCGCCACCCATCCGTTCGCGGCGCGCATCGCCCACAATGCCGCCGCCGCCGCCGCACAGGCCGGCGTGGCGATTATGCAGCTGCTCCGCCCCGAATGGCCGCGTCATCCGCGGGATCGCTGGATCGAGTGCGACCGCCCCGAGCAGGCACCGCCGCTGCTGGGCGAAGCCCCGCGCCGGGTGCTGCTCAGCTTCGGACGCGAGCAGGCGGCGCTGTTCGAGACTGCGCCATGGCATCACTATCTGATCCGCAGCATCGACCCCATCGCCCCGCCGCTCGACCTGCCCCATGTGGACAATCTGATCGCCCGTGGCCCTTTCTCCCTTGAAAACGAGCGTCGACTGCTGCGCGAGCGGCGCATCGAGATGCTGGTGACCAAACACAGTGGCGGCGCGGCCACCGCCCCCAAGCTGCAGGCGGCGCGGGAACTGGGCGTGGCAGTGATCATGATTCGCCGCCCGCCGCTGCCTGCCCTGCCGGCGATAGACAGCTCGAGGGAGAATTGCCATTACAAAGTGCTGGCCTGGCTGCGTCGAAGCGAGTCGTTGTGAAGGGAAAGTGGAATAGCGAAACAGCAGGGGCCAGAAGTGCGTTTCAAAACCGGGTTTTGCCCCCGAGAGCAGGTTGTCACAAAGGCGCCGTGAATCCTTTCTGGCGGTGATAGCCCTCTGCTTCAACCGGCTCTCGGCCCACGGTGGTCATGGGCGTATCCGGAAACATCCTCAGGATATACAGGCGGCGGTTCAGGCGCCGCCAGTCAGGCGAATGATGGCAAATACCAAAGCTGCCACAGCGATGATGGTGCCGACGTTCCATTTGATAATACTGGCTTCCGATTTTGCCAGATCCTCTCGTGTCGCCATCGTTTCACGAATGATGCTGACTTCCTGCTCAAGATGGCGTATGCGCTGATCCATATCGGGTGGCTCCCCGCCAGAGTCGAGCGGCCTGAGGCTGCGTACATTATCCTTCGCCATCATCATCGCTCTTGTTGGCAAAAAAATCGAATACTTCGAAATCGCGAAAATAGCGGATATATCCGCAATTCAGACAGACCTGCGGGAACTGACCATATCCGAGAGAGGTGTTACCTGCCAGCACCTGCTGCACCCTCACCGCCGGCGCGTTCTCACCCAGAGTGCCGTCCGGGTCATGGACTGCGTGGCTCATACGACGCTGATGGCAGGCCGGACACTCCGCTGCAATGCCTTTTGCCTGAAGGAATTCGAAGAACCGAGCACCTGTAACTTCCGGAAACCCGCTACTCATATTGCGCTCCATGTCGTCTGCAAACCAGCATAAAGAAAAAGCTGATGCGATACATCAGTGCAACTCCCCCGGCTCGAACCCCGGCGCATAGCGTGGCGTATAGATCAGCGGCGGCTGCTTCGTGCGCTTGATGACGCGGGTCTGCTCGCTGCCGATGATCACCAGCGTGGCCATATTGGCCTGATCGGCGCTGGCGCGCGCCAGCGTGGTGTTGACGACGCTCTGATTGCGCCGCCCGGCGGCGTGGGCAAACACTACCACGGTGCCGCCGGGCAGATAGTCGCGCAGCCGCTCCAGCGCCTCGCCCAGCTGCCAGGGGCGCGCCTTCGAGATGGGGTTGTAGAGCGCCATCACCAGTCCCGCCTCGGCGGCCAGGGTCAGGCGACGCTCGATGGTCGACCAGGGCTTGAGGTTGTCAGAAAGTGAAATGGCGCAGAAATCATGGCCCAGCGGCGCGCCGCAGGCGGCGGCGGCGGCCAGCATGGCGCTGACGCCGGGGATGATCTCCACTGCCAGCTGGCGAAACGATTTCGGCCCGCGCTCGATCTGCTCGCATACCGCGGCGGCCATGGCGAATACGCCGGGATCACCACCGGAGAGCACCGCCACGCATTCGCCACCGGCGGCGCGCTCCAGCGCCTCGCGGGCACGCTCGCCCTCCTCGCGGTTGTCGGACGCCACCCGGCGCGGGTCGTCGGCCCCCAGCACACGGTCGAGATAGGGACCATAGCCGTAGAAACAGTCGGCGCGCTCCAGCGCCTCCACCGCCTGGACCGTCATGCCGGGCACTTCGCCGGGGCCCAGGCCGATAACCATCAGTCTGCCGCTCATGTCGCGCTCGCTTTTGCCATGGCGCCCGCGGGCCGGACAGCGCCGGCCCAGCCCGGCACCAGCACGATGGAAAAATAGGGCGCAGGGGCGTCGTCACGCTCGCCCAGCGCCAGGATATGTTCGCCGGCCATGGTGGCGCGCTCGACGTAGAGCGCTCGCGCCAGCTGACCGGTGCGCGCCAGCGCCGCACGGATGCGCGGCAGATTGCGCCCCACTTTCATGATCACCGCCGCCTCGCAGCGCGACAGACGATCCACCAGCTGCGCTTCATCGAGCGTGCCGGGCAGAATGGTCATGACATCGTCGCCCTGGCAGATCGGCACCCCGGCCCGCGACCAGCTACCCGCCATGCCGGAAATACCCGGAATCACCTCGACCGTGAAACGCTCGCGCAGACGCACATGCAGATGCATCCAGGAACCGAAAAAGAGCGGATCGCCCTCGGCCAGCACCGCCACCTCATGCCCGGCGTCCAGTTCGGCGGCCAGCCGTTCGGCGCAGTCGGCGTAGAAGTCGGCAATCATCGCGCGATAGGCGTCGGAGTGGCGGTGCAGCTCGGTGGTCACAGGGTAGTAGAGCGCCAGTTCACGCCGACCGTCGTGCAGATAGTCGGCCACCACCCGGCGCGCGTTGCTGTGGCGACCGGCCTTGGCGAACCACACCACGACATCGGCGCGCTCGATCGCCCGCGCCGCCTTGAGGGTCAGAAGTTCGGGATCGCCGGGGCCGACGCCCACGCCGAACAGTCGACCCGGTCGACGCTCGCCGGGCGCGTTCGAGGAAAGATCAGAGGCCATGCGCATCACAGCCGGTCGCTGGCCAGCGCATTGACGGTGGCGGAAGCAATGGCACTGCCGCCCATGCGTCCACGCACGGTAATGAAGGGGATATCGAGGCCGGCGTCGATCAGCGCCTGCTTGGACTCCACCGCCCCCACGAAACCCACCGGTACGCCGACGATCGCCGCCGGGCGCGGGGCGCCTTCATGGAGCAGATCGAGCAGGTGAAAAAGCGCGGTGGGGGCGTTACCGATCACCACCAGCGCGCCCTCGAGCCGCTCGCCCCAGAGTTCGACCGCGGCCGCCGTGCGGGTGTTGCCGATGCGCTCGGCGAGTGCCGGGGTGCGTGCATCGTGCAGGGTGCAGAGCACTTCATTATGGGCCGGCAGGCGCGCCCGGGTCACGCCGCGCTCGACCATGCCGGCGTCGCACAGGATCGGCGCCCCCGCCAGAAGCGCCTTGCGCGCCCTGGTGAGATCGCCACCGAAAACGATCTGCTCGGCAAGCGCCACCACACCACAGGCGTGGATCATGCGCACCGCGACCTCCGCCTCCAGCGGCGTAAAGCGCGCCAGCGCCGCCTCGTCGCGGATGATGGCGAAAGACTGGCGATAGATCGCCTGACCGTCGTGCTCGTAGTCGTAGCGCGACGGCCGGTAAGCGGGGTCGCGCGTATCGCTTGTCATGTCGTTCTCCCTGGGGCCCGGCAGCGGCGCCACATTCTAACCTGTCGAGCCCTCGCCGTCCGCCGCCGCGTGCCAGCCGCTGCCCTCGCGCAGCAGGGTTACCACGCGCTCCTCGCCGACCTCGGACAGCACCGCCGCCGACAGCGGCAACACCAGCCCCTGAGCGGCCAGCCGCCGGGCGAGATGTTCGAAGGCCGGGCGCAGTGCCTCGATGGAGGCGGCCACGGGGCGCGACACGCCGCGCGGGTTACCGTCGAACACCAGACCGATGCCGTCATCGCGGCCAACCAGGGTAAAGCTGCAGGGGTCGAGACTGGCGCAGCCCTTGTGGCAACCGGAGAGGTGAACGCCGACGCTTTTATCGAACAGCCGCGACCAGACCGGCACCAGTGCCCTGCCTCCGTCACGGGTCGAGAAGCGCGCACTGGCGCAGGCGGGCGCCCCGCTACAGGCGACAATCGCCAACCGCGGGTCGTCGGCGGCGACAATCAGCCCGGCTTCGGCCGCCACCGCCGCAATGGCGCCGAGGTCGGCGTGCTCGTGGCACAGAATGCGCCAGTGGCGATGCGGCGCGGCGGCGAAGGCGAGCGCCCCCAGCTCACGCGCGCGGCGGGTAAAGCGCAGCAGCGCCAGCGCCTCCAGTTGACCGAAGGGCCACACCACGTCCAGCAGGTTGCGCTGGTGCCGGGCGTGGCCGTCCGGGCCCGCCGTCACTCCGCTGCGCGGCGGCGGATCGCCGAGCCGGCAGCCGAGCATATCGCACAGTCCGAAACGACCGTGATGACGCAGCAGATCGCCGCCGCGAGCGCGGCCGCCCAGCTGCTGCTGCTCGAACAGCAGAGCGTTGACGGCGCTGGCGAGTCGCGAGGCGACCACCCAGCCCAGCCAGCTGGCGCTCTGGTGGTCGCCGGCGATGCCGATCCAGCCGCCGCGGCCGCCATCGAGACGCAGGTGAATGTCGCCACTCAACGTCGCCAGCCCGCCCCAGCCACCGCTGTCGATCACCACCGCGCTCTTGGCCGCCAGCCCCGCCGGCGCGCCGGTCATGATTCGCTCACGCAGCTGGCGCGCCAGCGCGCGGGTGGCATCGTCGATCGCCTCGTCGCTCTCCATCAGCGGGTCGAGGCTCACCGCCGGCGCCACCGCCGTGGTCAACCGGTGACGCACCAGCCGCGCGTCGAGGTAGTCGGCCAGCCCGCGATGGCCCTGTTCGGCCAGGCCGCGCAGCTGCAGGTTGCCACGCCGGGTCACTTCGATCAGACCGTTGCCGAAGCGCTCGGCGGCCTCGCACAGGGCGATCACCTCATCGCCCTCGAGCGGCGCCGCCAGCGGCGGCAGGCGCGCCAGCCAGCCGTCGCCGGTCTCCATCGGCGCACTCAGCGACGGGCAGGCACCCCGGGCGCGAATGCGCTCAGGTGGCGTGATCTGGCTGAAGTCGTGGGGATGCGGCAGCATGGCACCTCGGTATGGACATCGGCGGCGCACCGTCGACGTGCAAATCGTTCATCGAGGCACCATGCTATCGCATTCGACGCCCCGGGAGACAATCGACCGGGCGCGCCCGTGCCTTGACAAGGGAGACGTTATGGCGGATACGCCCGCACCGCTGCCGCGCGATTTCTACCACCGCCCTACCCTCGAGGTCGCCCGCGAGTTGCTGGGCTGCCAGCTGGTGGTAGAGTCCGAAGGCGAGCGACTGATCGCGCGCATCACCGAAACCGAAGGCTACCTGGGCTTTCTCGACAGCGCCTGTCACTCCTCTCACGGCCGCACGCCGCGCACCGAGGTGATGTTCGGTCCGCCGGGCCACGCCTATGTCTATCTGATCTACGGCATGTACGACATGCTCAACCTGGTCACCGAGGCGGTCGACGAGCCCTGCGCGGTACTGGTGCGCGCCATCGAGCCGGTCGTCGGCGAGGCGACCATGATTGCCCGCCGGGGCGGCAGACGAGGGCGCGACACGTTCAACGGCCCCGGCAAACTGACCCGCGCACTGGGCATCAGCAAGGCGACCTTCAATCGCCACGATCTATGTCGCGGCGAGGCAATATGGCTCGAGCGAGGGGAGCCGGTGGCGGACGAGGACGTCATCATGGGGCCGCGTATCGGTATCGACTACGCCCGCCCCGAGCATCGCGACGCCCCCTGGCGGCTGCGGGTGGCGCCGGCGCAAAAGCGCGGTCGGTAGCCGACCGCGTTTTACCCCGACCGCAGCGCCGCCAGCCAGCGCTGCGGCTCGGCGATCAGCGCCACGCCCAACTGGCGCTCGGCGGCGCCGGCCAGCCCCGCCGGCACGCGCTCCTCGGCCAGCAGCAGCACACAGCCGGGCATACGGTCCTGTCGCAGGGCGCGCAAAGCACGCCCCAGCGCGGCGGCGCGGCGGGTATCGGCGGCGCTCAGCCACAGGGCCCAGAACGGCGTCTCGGGAGCCACCGACGGCGATGCCGCCAGCCGCAGCGGCAGGGGGCGCCAGCCGCCGTGGCCGGCCGGCAGCGGCAGCTCGGCAAGCCTCGCCGGCGGCCGCTCGGGCAGCGACAGCCCCGCCACGATCAGGGTGGCCTCGGGCTGCGCGGCCGGCGCGGTTTCCCGCTGGCCGCCCTGCAAACGCTGCGACCACTGGCGCAGGCCGCTGGCCTGATCATTCATGAGCGGCGCTCTTCGGCATCAGTGGGCGGCATCGATCAGCGCATCGCGCGCTTCCAGCGCGCCGATCAGCGCATCGAGCAGGTTGGCGGCGCTGCGCTTGCGACTGCCGCCGGCAAGATTGAAAAGCTGGGCGCGCACGTCCATCGCCCAGGGCTCGGCGCACAGCTCAAGGCGGGTCGCCAGCGCCGCCAGGGCGGCGGCCGTGGCGAGCTGCAGTTCGCGATCGTGATGCGCTACGCCGCGCTCGCCAAGGCGCTCAAGGGCGCGCCGGGTGGTGGTCTCCAGCCCCTCCAGCGCCAGCGCCGCGGCCAGCCGTGAGGCGACGTCACGGCCGGTCAGCACGTTGCAGAGCCAGTAGCGACGCGCCAGCTCGCGGTTGTCATCGACATCGTGCAGGGTAGCGAACCAGGCCATCACCTCGGTCGGCTCAGCGCGGCCACGGCGCTCTTCATACAGGGCCGGCAGTGCACTCAGCCGCAGCGTCACCGGGCGGCCACGCCAGCGGCACTGGCGCGGCTCCAGTGGCGTGGCCAGCGCCGCCAGCTCGATCATCCGCTGCCGCTCACCGCCGTAGCGCAGCCGCCGCGAGGCGTTGGCGGCGGCGATCCACAGACAGCGCCGGTCGGCGAGGCGCTGCTGCGCCTCGCCCTCGGGGGGCGTGGCCATCAGATGCCAGGCAGCGCCGTGCTGCTCCTGTGCCCAGTCGAGCCGCGCCTGCGGCGAGGCGGGCAGGCGATGGCGCAACCAGGCGAGCGGCAGCGGCAGGCCCTGATCGTCAAGGCTGATCAGCGGCATCGCCCTGTCGCTCCCGCTGAGACACTTGTCACGCGGCCACCACAGCGCCGCTTCGTCGCGGCGTTCGGCCAGCGCGGCCTGCTGCGCCCGTTCGCCGAGCCGGGCGGCGAAACTCGCCTCGCCCTCACCACGCCGGCCGCGCTGCCACTGCTGCTCGAGCAGGTCGGTGCCGGTGGCGCGTTTTTGCAGGGTATCGAACATGGCGGCCAGCGCCCGCCCCTGGTGCATCACATCCCGCGACAGGGCGCGCGATTTCGACTCGCCGGTGCGCCCGGCCATCTCCGCCAGGCTCGCTTCGTCGTAGCCGAAGGGCGAACTCGCCGGCGTCGCCAGCGCCTCGCGCACCAGCGCCTCGACATCCGCGGCATCAAGATCCTCCGGCACCCGCTGGCCGCTGGCGGTGTAGATCAGCGGCAGCCGATGACGGGCCAGAATATCCAGTACGGCGGCCGGCCGCGCCGACTCATCGAGCTTGGTGACGATACAGCCGGCCAGTTCGAGGCCGGCCTCGGCCACCGCGTGGCAGTACACCGCCACCACCTGCTCGAGGGTATCGCCATGACTGGCGGCATTGAGGACCAGAATCGGCCGGATGGCGATGTCGGTTTCGGCCAGCCGCGCCACCTCGGAGGCGAGCCGACTGTCGCGCTGGCTCATGCCGAGGGTATCGATCAGAATGGTGCGCTTGGGCGTGGCCCGCTGCATCGACAGCAGCGCCTTTCTGGGGTTGATCAGACGCGTCAGCAGCGCGCCCAGCTCGCCCTCCTCCGGGGCGTGCACCTCGACGCCCAGCAGCCCGGCATAGACACGCAATTGCTCGCGGGCAGCAATACGGTAGCTGTCGCTGGCGATCAGCGCCGCGTCGCGATTGCCGTGGGCCATCACATAGCGGGCGGCGAGCTTGGCGGTCGAGGTGGTCTTGCCCACTCCGGTAGGGCCGATCAGGGCAAACACGCCACCGCCGGCGAGAAAGGCCGCTTCATCCTCGAGGGTTGTCAACCGCGCCGTCAGCTGGCGCTCGATCCAGCCTTCCAGTGCCGCTTCGCGCGCCTGCTCGTCGCCCTCGGCCAGCTCCGGCGGCAGCAGCTCGATCAGTTCGCGCACCAGTAGCTGACTGAACCCGGCCGCCACCAGCCGCTGGCGCAGCCGGGTCGCCGGCTCGGGCGTCGCGTCAGCCGCCACCGGCGCGGGGGCCGGCTCGGCGATGCGGCTGTGGATCAGCTCGCGCATCGACGCCAGCTCGTCCATCAGGCGGGCGTTGAAAGCCTGCATCTGTGCTGCCGAGGCCTCGGCGGACGGCGGCTGCGGCGGCGTCTGCCGGTCGCGCTCGGCAGGCGCCGCCGGCTCCTCGGCGGTCATTCCCTGATGCGCCTCTTCCGCCATGGCGACGATCTCGATACCACCCTCCACCGGGCGGTTGGAGAGAATCAGGGCATCATCGCCGAGCCGCTCGCGCACCTTGCGCATGGCCTCCCGCCCATCGGCGCCGATGAAACGCTCTACCCCCATATCGTTCTCCGTTCTCGTGCAGGCCGCCCTGGTGACAGCCGATGGCGATCGCTTTTAACCCATGGTGCACAGCCTGCCATGAATCCTGCCCGCACCGTGAAGCGCAATGACATGAATTTTACGGCCTATTCCGCTCTCGCTCTCAAATTTTGCACGGCGCTGCCGAGGGCAGCTGCCAGTGCCACGCGGCTCCACAGCGGACATCAGCCAAGGCAGGTAATCGTTGGCCTGCTAAACTTCTGTCTCATTAATGCGCACTGGGCCTCCATCGAGCGCCGCGCACCAGCACCCGCAAGGAAACCTGCACGCCATGACCGCCCACGCCGCCGAACGGACCAGCCCCGATCTGCGTCAGCTCATCTTTTATACCCTGATGCTGATGGCCTTTCTGGCCGCCTCCGGCGTGCCGACGCCGCTCTACCAGCTCTATCAGGAGAGCTGGCACTTCTCGACGCCGATGCTGACGCTGGTATTCGCGACCTACCTCTTCACGCTATTGATTACCCTGCTGTTCAGCGGCGCACTGTCGGATCATCTCGGCCGCCGGCCGGTGATTCTGGCCGGGCTGCTGTTGCAGCTGGCCGCCATGCTCTGCTTTATGCTCGCCAGCAGCCTCGGCTGGCTGCTCGCCGCGCGGGGGCTGCAGGGGGTGGCGACCGGCATTGTCACCAGCGCGCTGGGCGCCGCCCTGCTGGACTGCGACCGCCATCGCGGGCCCTTGCTGGCGAGCGTGGGACCGATGCTGGGGATGGGGCTGGGCGTGCTGGGCGCCGGGGTGCTGGTCGAATTGGCCCCCTGGCCGATGCGGCTGGCCTACGTGGTGATGGGGCTGATCTTCATTGTGCAGATCGTGGGGCTGCGCCGCGCCCGCGAAAGCGTCTCCCGCCGCCCGGGGGCCCTCGCCTCGATGCGGCCGAGGGTGCGGGTACCGGCCGGGATACTGCCTACCTTCATGCGCACCATGCCGGCCAGCGTCGCCGCCTGGGGGCTGGGCGGTTTTACCCTGTCGCTGGGGCCGGCGCTCACCGAGCGCATTACCGGCTCCGGCGATGTGCTGCTGGGCGCCCTGCCCGCCACGCTGCTGGCGGTGATGGGCAGCCTGGGGGTGTGGCGACTGCGGTTGATGGCGACACGCACCATCCTGCTGTTCTCCGGCACGCTGCTGCCGACCGGCGTGGTGGTGATTCTGGCCGGCGTTTACACCCACAGCACCGCTCTGCTGTTGCTGGGCTATGCCGTGGCAGGACCTGGCTTCGGCGCCGGCTTCATGGGCGCTATGCGCGCCATCATGCCGCTGGCATCACCCCATGAGCGCTCATCGCTGATGGCCGCTTTCTACGTGGTCAGTTACCTCTCGGCCAGCCTGCCGGCGCTGGCGGCGGGCATGGCGACGCGCCAGTTCGGGCTGGAGAATACCGTCTGGGGCTACGCCGCCGTGGTCATGCTGCTGTCGCTTTCCGTCCCCGTCAGCCTGCTGCGCCAGCCATCACAGGCGCCGCAGGCGAGCGATTGAAGCGGCGCTCGGATTACCCCCGCGCCAGCTCCTCGACCGCCGCCCTGAGCACGCCGTAGAAGTTCTCCACGGACTGAATATCGACGCGTTCGTCAGGCGTATGGGCGCCGCGAATGTCGGGGCCGAAGGAGATCATCTGCATCTCCGGGTGTTTGGCGCCGATCAGGCCACACTCAAGGCCGGCGTGAATGACCTTGACCGCCGGCGCCTCGCCGGTAACGCGCTCGTGCACCTTTTGAAAACGCCCCAGCAGCTCGGATGCCGGCTGCGGCGTCCAGCCGGGATAACCCTGGTTGATCTGCGGCTCGAAACCGGTCAGCCGGATCAGGGCGGCGATGCGCGCCACCAGTTCGTCACGGGTGCTGTCGCGCAGTGAGCGCACCATCAGCTGAATGGAGAATTTGCCCGCCTTCAGCGACACGATGCCCTGGTTGTTGGAGGTCTCCACCACACCGGGGGCGGAGTGGCTCATGCCCGCCACGCCATAGGGCAGGCCGTGCATCAGCCCCATCAGGCGGAAGCTGTCCTCGTTGGAGAGCGCCCGTTCGGCACGGCCCGGCGCAACGCTCAGGGTGACGCCATCATCGATAGCGGCCAGCTCGTCGCGGTAGATCGCCTGGTACTGTTCGATCAGCGCCATGATCTCTTCGTGGCGCTGCTTCGGTACCGCCGCCACCGCACGCGCCTCGCGGGTAATGGCGTTGCCCATGGTGCCGCCTTCGTATTCGCACAGCCGCAGGCCGTGGTCGCAAAGCCGGTGCAAAAGCCGCGACAGCAGCCGGTTGGCATTGCCCAGCCCCCTGTGAATATCGAGCCCGGAGTGACCGCCCTGCAGGCCGTGAACGCTGATCTCCAGCGTCTCCATGGGGCCATCGAAAGGGGCGTCGATCAGGCTCGTCTCAAAGCGCACCGAGGCGCCGCCGGCACAGCCGATATAGACGTCGCCCTCCTCCTCCGAGTCGAGGTTGAGCAGATAGCGCCCTGCCAGCCAGTTGTCACGCAGCTTCAGCGCCCCTACCAGCGAGGCCTCCTCCTCGACGGTGAGCAGCACTTCCAGCGGGCCGTGGGTCAATCCGGGCTCTTCCAGAATGGCCAGCGCCGCGCAGGCGCCCACGCCGTTGTCGGCGCCCAGGGTAGTGCCGCGGGCATAGAGCCAGCCATCGTCGATGAAGGTCTCGATAGGGTCACGACGAAAATCGTGATCCACCCCCGGCGCGGTCTGCGACACCATATCCAGATGGCCCTGCAGCACCACCCCCGGCGCTTTTTCATGGCCGGGCGTGGCGGCCTTGCGTATCAGCAGGTTGCCCGCCTCGTCGCGCTCGTGTTCGAAGCCGTGTTGATCGGCCCACTGCGCCAGTCGTTCGGCCAGCGCCTGTTCATGGCCGGAGGGGCGCGGCACGTCGCAGAAGGTACGAAAATGGCGCCACAGCGGCGCCGGCGCGAGACTATCGAGATGCTCGTTCACATTGGCTCCCGGAAACGAAGAAACATGACATTGCAGGATGACGCTGGCCCACAGAATACGCCATTCGCTCGGGCCCTTCAGCCCATCTCCTCTCGGCCGGCGTGCGCCAGCCATTCGGCTACTTCACGGCGAAAGCGAAGGTAGAGCGGCGCGCGTCCGGCTACCGCCAGCCGACGTACCAGCCACGCCTCGTCGCGCCCCTGCCACAGCAGCGCCACCCAGGGGGCAAGCGCTTCGAGCGTCTCCGCCGTCGTACCACGCCGTGCCAGTTCGAGACACACAAGCCGCCGCAGCGCGGCACGACAGGCCACCAGCGGGGCGCTGGCGTGGGCAAAACGTGTCAGCCGAAGGCGCCTGTCGGCATCGAGCGGTGCCACCGGCAGTTCAGCGAGCAGCATGGTGGCCACTTCGGACGTCATGGCGTGCAGCTCGAACGCCAGCAGCTGGGGCAGCGACTCGGCATGGTGTGCCCGCAACTCCGCCAGCAGCACGTCGCCGGCCGGGGAAAGCGCCCTGCCCATCATCAGCGGATACTCGCCGGTCGAGGTCTCGTGGCGGACACCGGGGCGCAGCGACACCAGCCCACAGCGGCGCCAGAAGGCGATCAGCCCCGCTTCGGCACCGAAGCTGGCGGTCAGCAGATCGTATCCTTCGGCGGCGGTAGTTTCTGCCAGCTGCGCCACCAGCCGGCTGCCCAGCCCCTGGCGACGCGCCTGCGGATGCACGGCGAGACGCATGATGCGGCGCTGGCGGTGGGTGGCGGCAGCCGCCACGCCGGCGTGCAGCGCCAGCGACTGCGCCACCAGGTGGCCGCGCGGGCGGCGCTCGCCGGCGGCAACGCGCTCGGCCAGTTCGGCATCGAAACCACCCTCCTCGACCGTCAGCGCCACGGCCAGCAGTGCGCCCGCACCGGGCCGCGGGGCGCTCTCCAGGGTTTCGAGGGTGATTCCGGGGCCATCGAGCAGAGCGCGCAGATCAGCCGGCGCGGTACGGTAGTGGGCCTGCACCAGCAGACCGAACAGGGCGGCAAGGCGTGACTCGTCGACCGCGAGGGCGCTGCGGTCGAGACAATGCTGATAAACCCTCTCCGGGGGTTCACTCAGCGGCGGCGGCTCGGCGGAGAGCATCAGCAGGTCGTCGGTGGCCTGCTCCAACGGATCGTGGGGCGCCCAGCGCACCGGGGTGTGCAGCTCGAGCGCGCGCCACTGCGGCGTGATACGCGCCAGGCGCTCACGAAAACGCAGCGCGAAGCCGCGCCCGCTGCCCTCGTAGCCGTGTACGGTGGTCGCGAACGCCACTCGCGGGAAGTGCCGCAGCGCCCGTTCCAGCAGGGCAGCCGGCAGCGCCGCCGCCTCATCGACCAGCAACACGCGACCGGCGCCACCCGGGCGCTCGGCGTCAGCATCGAGCCGGTCGGGGGCAATAAAGCGCACCGCGCGGCCGCGCCACACAAATTGACCGCCCTGCCGCTCCCCTTCCGGCAGCAGCGCTGCCAGCCGCTCGAACAGGGGCGCCACGCTCTGCATTGAAGGGGCGGTGAGCATTATCTCATCGTCACCGGCGATCAGCCGCTGCGCCGCGCCGATGCCCAGCGCCGCACTCTTGCCGCGGCCGCGGTCGGCGGTCAGTACCAGCGGCCGGCGACGCTTGAGCCCGGCGATCTCGCGTACCGCCCGCGCCTGATCGACGCTCAGGCAGCCGTCATCGCCGCTCTGCGGGCGAACGCTCTCGGCAGGAGATGACACCGGCAGCGACGGCAGCGCCTCGCCTTGCCGCCAGTGGGTCACGCCAGGGGTGTCCAGCCGGCGCGCCAGCCGCGCCAGATAGCGCGACGCCAGCTGCGCCCAGTGCCAGGGGTGGTCGGCCAGTCGAGCGTAGTCGCCATCCGCGGCATCGCCCCAGTCGTCGGGCACCAGCAGCAGCAGCACGCCGCCGGCACGCACCGTGCCGCTCAGGGCGCCGAAAGCGTCCGGGTCGAACCCCTCGAAGGCGTCGAACACCACCGCACCCTGCTCACCGCCCAGCCGGTTGCGCGCCTTCTTCATCGCCAGCCGCTCGACGCGCTGCTCAAGCGTTATCTGCTGCGGGCCGCCCACCCACAGCACGTCATCGTATTCGAGCCCCGCCAGCAGCGCGCTGGCGCGCTCGCGCACGTCATCGCGCGCGCCACTGATGCGAATCAGCCGGCGATGGCGGGCACAGGAGAGGGCAAGACGGAAGGCGGCGAGGTTGTCCGACACTGGCGGCATCCTCCGGCAGAGCAAATCAGGGCTATAGTGTGCCGTGAGCGTGGCGAAGACGCGAGTGCTTCAGAAGGCCGGGGCACGGCCGATAGAGCAGCCAACCGACCGGGCGCACGCCATCACCGGATCATCATTCGGAGGTATCCCATGCCGTTCCTTCACCCTGCCATACGACTGGCCGTCGCTGCTTTCATGCTGGCGCCGCTTTTGCCCGTCACCCTGCATGCCGCAGCCGCCGAACGTTTCGAGCCACGGGGCGATATACGCGCTGATCCCGATTATGACCGCCAACGCCACCGCTTCGACCCGCGCCGCGACGTCGATGTCGGCGTAGTACTGCCACCCGAGCAGCTCGAACACTGGCGCTCCAACTATGTGCCCGACGACTACCGCATCTCGGGCTATGACGGCGTCAGCGACGGCAACGCCAACGTGTGTCGCCATGGCGACGGCAGCGTCAGCATCTCGACCAGCGGCGTCGACTGCCCGAACGGGCAAAGTACGCCCGAAGGCGGGCGTAGCTGGTCGGTCGGCAACGCACGCTGATCCGTCAGGTGCCGATATTTCTGAGCCTTTCGCCGCTCATCAAGCGCTGTTCGATCTTTTCCAGCGAGATGCCTTTGGTTTCCGGCACCAGCAGTAGCGTGATCGCAATGAAAGAGAGGTTCAGCGCGGCGTAGAGCCAGAAGGTGTAGGCATTCCCCAGGGTATTGAGCAGGGTCAGGAAGGTGGCGCCGATGATCATGTTGGCGACCCAATTGGTCACCGTCGAACAGGAGACGCCGAAGTCGCGGCCCTTGAGTGGCTGGATTTCCGAGCACAGAATCCACACCATGGGCGCGGCCGACATGGCGTAGCTGACCACGAAGGTACCCAGCAGGCCGAGGGCGAAGTATTTGGTAAAGGCGCCCTCCAGGCCGTACTGATAGAGCACGCCGAGCAGAATCATGCACAGGCCCATTACCGTAAAGCCGATATAGAGCAGCGGCTTGCGTCCCGCCCGGTCGACAAATTTAATGGCGATCAGGGTCGCCAGCGTCATCACCAGGCCGATCACCACCGTCCCCCAGAGCTGCTCGGTTTCACTGCCATAGCCGGCCAGCTCCAGAATGCGCGGGGCGTAATAGAGAATGACATTGGCCCCGGTGAACTGCTGCATGAACTGCAGCAGCATGCCCAGACCGACCGAGCGGCGGAAGTCGGGACTGCGGCGAAACAGGCTCCAGCCGGCATGCTCCACCTCGAGGCTCTCCTCGATACGCGTCATTTCGGCATCGACTTCGCGCTCGTTGCCGCCGCGCAGCTGCATCAATACCTCACGCGTCTCCTCGTTACGGCCGGCGCTGGCCAGCCAGCGCGGGCTTCTGGGCAGCAGGATCATACCGACCACCAGAATGACCGCCGGAATGGCGATCACGCCCAGCATCCAGCGCCAGCCGCCGAAGTAGCTGAATGCCGCATTGGTAAGGTAGGCCAGCAGAATGCCGCCCATGATCATCAACTGATAAAACGAAATCAGCGTACCCCGGATGCGCTCCGGCGCAATTTCCGACAGATACATCGGCGCGATATACGACGAGATACCCACCGCCAGGCCAAGCAGCACGCGCGCCCCGATAAGCGCCTGCGGCGACCATGACAGCGCCGACAGCAGCGCGCCGCCGATGAACACCACGCCACTGACCGCCAGGGTGATCTTGCGGCCGAACCTGCGCGACAGATAGCCACCGCTGGCGGCACCGAATGCCGCACCGAACATCATCGCACTGACGATAATCTCCTGGGTTTGATCGCTGACGCTGAACTCTTTCTCGATAAAGGGCAGTGCCCCCGAAATAACCCCGATATCCATGCCGAACAGCAGACCTGCCAGCGCGGCAATAGCGCCAATCACGTAGATCATCGGCCTGTTCTGACGCTTTGCCGGTGAGGATGCAGTCACATCTTCCATGGTCATCTCCCGTATGGAGGTCTCAACACCTCATGCTTATGTTGAACTTAAGACAATAATGTTCAACATAGACTTTAGTGGCGTATGCAGAGGGGATGAGTGGAAGCGAACTGACTGTAGGCGCGGCGAGTGTTATCGCGGTATTTCCGAGCTGCCTGGGCGGCAGTGAACAATGTCCGTGGCTACTACGTCGCCCATCGCAATTTCTGAGCTGCTGTGGCGGATGGATCAGGTGTTGCACCGAGTCATTGAGACCGCCAAGTGACGAGCGGGCTGATCGCCAGGTATCATGAAACCCCATCAACCCTCCAATGAGTGTGTTGCACTCAGACATTGTATCCGCCTTCTCTCACTGGACACGCTATGCATAATCTATGGATTCCCGTTGCCTTCATTGTCGTCCTGGCGGGCGTCATAGTCGGCAACCAGGTCTACTCAGAGGCCCAGCGCGATGCCCACATCGCTGCGATGATCGCTGAGCGTCTCGATAGCCCGGAACCGGCCGAGATTTCTCACTTGAGGCAAGTCAACAAAGGCTATGGGGTGTGCGGCGACTATGCACTTGAAGGTGCCGAGTCCGGGCACTTCTATTACGACAGCGCTTTCGAGCGGCTGTCAGTGGGCAGCGATGCCGTGCCTTATCGCGATAACTGTTAGGTCCTGTCAGCCTGTGGCTGTCACGATCCCATTCAAAGCAGCCATGTAGACGTTCAAAGAAAGCCGATAACCAGGCCGCAACAACCCCCGTTTCACTGGTCTGTAATTTTCTGAGCTGCCTGGGCGGCAGCGAACAAGATGGAGGTAAAAAGTCATGAAAAGTCACATTTCTGAGCTGCCTGGGCGGCAGCGAACCCGACGATATTCGAATCGTCTTCGACGGCGTTTTTCTGAGCTGCCTGGGCGGCAGCGAACAGACCTTTGATCGAGCGGATTCTTTTTTCATCTTTCTGAGCTGCCTGGGCGGCAGCGAACCGCCGTTGTTGCATGTCGGCAGTTGCTCCAGCTTTCTGAGCTGCCTGGGCGGCAGCGAACGGAGAATCCCAAAGGCGCCCTGCCGAAACTATTTTCTGAGCTGCCTGGGCGGCAGCGAACTCGGTGATGGTCGCCCAGCCGTCGATCCTGAATTTCTGAGCTGCCTGGGCGGCAGCGAACCGTATGGCATGACAACGACGATAGCGCCATCCTTTCTGAGCTGCCTGGGCGGCAGCGAACCGTCCGCCGATGCGAACGACTTTACCGGCACATTTCTGAGCTGCCTGGGCGGCAGCGAACTGGTCCGGCGGCATCTGGTGCGTGACGGAAGATTTCTGAGCTGCCTGGGCGGCAGCGAACTGTGCTGTCGGCGGCCTGCTGGCGTGGGCGCATTTCTGAGCTGCCTGGGCGGCAGCGAACAAAGAGCGGCCGGTGTGTACCAGCGTCGCGCCTTTCTGAGCTGCCTGGGCGGCAGCGAACAAGAGAATTTAACGCTCAACCTTCCGTTTTTAAAGAGCTTTTGACCGTTATACGTTATAAACCCTTTTTTTCAGGCGGTTTATAAGTCACTGATTTTGCGAGCACTTAAAAAGCGCTCGCAAAAAAGGGTCAAAACCAGGGAACAGTAGCCTCCCGGCTCAGGCCATAGTGGTTGAACTTACCCCCTGTGGGCTGCGGTTGCGGTTTGCCGTGTTCGACAAAGAGCGCGAAGCGTTCTCCCGTGGAGCGGCTGGCGATCTGCACAAAAGGCAGCGACAGCCGCCGCTCGGCGGCGCCGGCCAGCAGTTGCTGCGCTTCGCTTTCGCTCACGCCATGACGACGCGCATAGCGTCGCGCACGGCTGGGGCCACCAGTATTGAACTGGCGTCGGCAGACGGTGCAGTGGCGAGCACTGGCCGGCACGGCGCTAATGGCCTCGATCGTGACGTGGTCGCGCATGCCGTTCAGCCAATTCGTCGCCATCAGCTGTTCGAGCCGTTCACGGCCACCGTGCAGCCGCAGCCTGTCGCCCGGCGTCCGGGCGCGCACACCGGTTTTGTGGTCGGGCAGACTGATGCCAATATCGTCAGCGCCAAGGTCATACAGCGCGCGATGCAGCTTGCCGTAGAGCGCGCCCATCAGCATCGCTGCCGGGAAGTCCGGGTCGGGCCGCAGTCGAATATCGATATAGTGGTCCATGACTTACCCCGCATCGCCGAAGACACCGCCGCGTACCAGAGTCGCCATCACGAAGTGCTGGTTCTCAACAGAGGGCACCTGGTCCTTCAAAAGCCAGTTATCCAGCAGATTGTAGAAATCCACCTTCTGTTTCGGCTGGCGGTAGGCGGTCCCCTGGGTGGTCACCGAGCCGTAGGGCTCGACGGCGATCGGGCCGAGGTTGCTGCCATCTTCCGGCGCCGGGTACCAGGTATCGATCGTGCGCAGGGCGTTACCCAGCTTCTGGGAGTGAATCGCCGCGTTCTTGTCGTCACCGATGCTGTAAAGCGTCTTGCTCTTGTCACCACGTGAGCGTTCCAGAATCAGTTCCTGAGAGGGAAAGACCTCCTGGCCGGCGCCCTCACGCGCGAAGGCGACCACGTCGAGCAGCAAATACTGCTCGCCGGCCAGCGCTTTGGCGATCGTTTCGCCCAGCTCGCGTGTCTGATCGGTGCCAGTAAAATCTCGCGTCGAGTGATCAAGCGCATCGAAGGTCCATGTCTTCTCCGCCTGCCCCGCTTTCATCTGACTGACCCGAACCTCAACCTGCTCGGCGCCCATGCGGTTGCGCCACAGAAAGCGGCCGTTGGCGAGGTTGCAGGCGTAGCGATGCGCCAGCTCGTTAAAGCCCTGTTCGCTGACATAGCCGCTGACGGTCTGCGCAAGCTTTTTCTGGTATTCGGCGTTGTTACAGGCGGAAGGCGTGCCGGCACCGGCCAGCACGCGCAGAGTGAAACTTACCGCCAGGGTGTCGGCGTCGTGGGGCAATGCCGCGACATCGACGGTCTGCAGGTTGGGGTTTTCAATCGCGGCGTCGAGTTTGGCCGGGTCCTGGTCCTTTGCTTTCAGGCGGTTGGAGATGGTGCCACGCACCGATTTCTCACGAACCGGGATGCCGGGCCACGCCTTGTAGGTACTCAGCTCCTCCCAGCGGCCAGCGCTGAACATCGCATCGGAGGGATCCAGCTTGCGCTCGAAGGCGAGGACGGAAGCGGTTTTGAGTGCGTCGTTTTTAGCCATGCGGTGTCTCCTTGATGATCAGTCGTTGTGAGCGTGTGTGAGGGCGTAGTCATTGGTGAGGCGATAAACGCCGCGTTCGAGGTCGTTGCTGACAAACCACAGCAGCGCATCCGGGCTGCGCAGGCGATGCGGGCTGACCCATTCGCCGATGGAATAGAGGCTTTCGACGAATTGAAACGACACCCCCGGATCGCGTGCATTGGCGACCTCGCCGGGCGCGAACAAATCGGAGATGGCGCCGTAGCCGACCGGGATGGGCACCAGCCAGCCGGGATAGGGGCGACGAATTTCCCACTTCGCCACCTCCTTCGTCTGGCCTTCCTTGTCCTGCTGCGTCTCGATCCGGCACTCGTGGTTGAGCCGGCAGAGATCAAGCCAGGCATCCAGCGCTGTGGCACTGTCGTCCTCGGCCTGAAGCGTTTCGGTATGCTCGTTCAGGTAATCATCGCGCAGCACCAGGGCAAAGCCCGGCAGCAGCCGGCGTTTGAGGCGACGCCACTATTTGCTGCGCTCCTCTTCATTGGCATCGAAAGTGATCAGCTCGGGGCGCTGTCGCGTCGCGTCACTCAGCGGTGGCATCACGCTGCCGCCGGCGATGCGCATGCTCTGTACCTGCTCGAACAGCCGACGCGCGATGTCATGGCGGCGCTCGGGGTTGCCGAGATCATCACCGTCGGACTCGACGCCGATCAGCAGGGTGATTTCCAGATGCGCGCGACCTTCTTCGACGATGGCGGCCGTATTGCCGGATTTATCCACCGGATTGCGGGTGAGATGAAAGGCTCGGGTAAAGCCGCCTGCGGTGACCTGCGGTTCGATGTGGTGACACACCACGCCGATACCGTCGAAGACGATCCGAATATCGTCGGGCAGATTGCGCTCCAGTGCCTGAATAGCGCCCATGAAGGCGCTCATGGCGGGAAAGCCCCAGGTCATGGAACTGGAGATGGCATTGGCGTTCTGAAGGCGCAGCCGCGGCAGCACGAGAAGATGGGGAATGGCGTCGATCATGCCGCTTCTCCTTCATCCTGATCTTCGTCGTCATTGCGCAGCACGTCCTGCAGGTCGTCGAGCTGGCGGCGGAAGCTTTCCATCACCGTCTCGATTTTACCTGTCCAGAAGTCATGCTCCGGATCACCCAGACCTGCCTTTACCCGACGATCAATAGCATGACGTAGCCACCGCGCTACGCGCTCAGCGATCTCTTCATGCCATTGCGACTGCCGGCGGGCGCTGTCGAATTCGGTGTCCAGTTCAGCCCGCCCCGGGTCGAGCCAGTATTGCTCTGCCGGAACCAGACGACAGTCAGCGTCCGCTGACCAGCCGGCTGGCAGGCGGTGTAGCTCGAAGGTAAACAGCAACAGCTCATCAGCCAGCGATGCGACAAGATCATTGTGAAGATTGCGATCCTGTACTGTTTTTCGCGGCGCCTTCCCCTGTCGCTGGCGCTTTTCGTCCTCCCTGAGGTTTTGCCTCATCCAGCTCACCAGATCATTGACCAGATGCCGTACCGGCGTGCGTCTGCCAAAACGCGGGAAAACAGACTCGGTGCGCAGAGGCGCTGTAATCTCTCGCGATGCCCAGTGGGGTGGCAGTGACGGGAGGAGGTAGTTCTGCCCGCCACGCTCGCTGTTAAGTTGAGAGATGTTCTGGGGCTTGGTGCCACCGAATTTCTGAATGGCGAGATTGGGGTAGTCGGCATAACCGTCCTCAAATCCCACATCGTCTCGACGTGCCTTGCGGCCGGCTTTGGCGTGTTCGCCAAAGCGCGCCTCGCTTAGCCGAGCGTGAAAGGGGTGTGCCAAAGCCGTGGCATAAAGCGGTGCCAGCAGGCGATAGTTCGTGTCATCGCCAGGTTCGTCACCGACCAGCCAGTAGAGCTGCTTGCCGCGAGCGTGGGAGCTTGGCGCGCCCTTGGGTTCGACGATATTGGCGAAGGCCTGAACCCAGGACTGCGCCATGGCGCGGTCGTCACTCAGCGCCTCGACCAGGGCCTTATCGCCTTCCAGCGCCCGCTCCAGCAGGGAGCGCCCTTGCCACTGCAATTTCAAGAACTTGTAGACGTCCAGCGCGGCCGCATTACCGACCACGTCGCCTTCGAAATCGGCAGGCAGGCAGTGACTGCCGACCAGCGCATCACGTTCGAGCTGACCGGGCTCTACGTAGAGGTTGGTGCCCTTGGCGTCGGGGTGAATCGCCTTGAGCGAGTGGGTGACGACCTGAAGCTGGCTGACGCGTTTTGCCGCGTCGGCAAGCCAGGTCTGCGGCTCGAACTGCTGCTGCAGCTTGAGATAAGCGGGATCGTCTGGTGCGAGCTTTTCCGTTTTGGTCTGGAAGCGATCGTGGATAAAGCCGCGGATCAACGCCGCAAGCGTTGGCGGCGGGCTATCGCCTGGTTCTGACATGCTCCACCTCGTTTGTAGAGATTGGTGGTCATTTTTTCCGCACAAACCCAAGCGCGGGATGAAAGTGCCACCCCTGCGGAGCGCGATCGGGCTTGAGGCGGATGCGCCCGAAGCGCTCGGCGCAGCGCTCCAGTGACATCTCCATCGCCTCGGCCTGCTCGCTCAGGGCGGCCATGTAGTCCGGCTCGTTCCAGGGCGTGACGCCCGGATTCTCCACCGCCTCATCGGCCAGCCGATCCAGCTCGGATTCAACCGGCGTCAGCGTCTGATCCCGCCCCCTGCCATCGACGCGCCAAAAGCCGTAATCCTCATCAGTCTCGTCCGGGTAGAGCACGAATTCGGCGTCCGGCTCGTTATCCTCGCGAAAGGGCTGCTGCTGGATCGCCACGGCGCTCAGCGATATCGCCGGCGGGCGATAGAACAGACAGGCGCCCAGGTGGAGCGCTTTGCGCCGGCGAGAACGTCGCTGGCCGGGCGGTTCGGCACCTTCCACCATCAGCATCCTGAGCCGCGCGTGTTCGAGATCGACCAGCCTGCTGGCGGGCTCGAGGCTGTCGGCCGGCAGCAGGCGCGGGCGCGAGTCGATGGCGGTGATCTCTTCATCGCGCAGCAGGCTGTTCAATCGATGTTTCGCCAGCGGCCAGTGCTGTTCGGTCTCGAACCCCGGACGGCAAAAGGCAGGATGCTTGCCGGCAAGATGGCGCAGGTTGGTGTCCAGCAGGGCGATATTGGGCGCAGTGACGGGATCATGGCGGTGGCGCCGCACGCGCCCGGCGAGCTGGATGATGGAACGCATCGACGAGGGTTCGACCACCGCCCAGTCGTAGTCGTGATCGCGCCCCACTTCGGTGACCGGCGACCCCAGTACGATAAACAGATGATTCTCGGCCTCACCGATAAGCCGGTGGCGGATATCGGTCAGCTCGAATACCGCGTTCGGCTCGCGGCGATCGAGTGCCTGATCCAGCCGATTTTCCAGCCGGGAGCGCAATAAAAGCGGAAACTGCGAATGGTAGACGCAGAGGTGAATCTGCATGCCTTCGGCAATCCCGGCACGGTAAATGGCCTGGGCCACGGCCACCAGTGGCTCGATGTTGGCCATGCGCACCAGCCCGAAACTGACCCGCTTGCTGCTGTAGGGGTCGAGGGTGTGGTGCTGCGCGTGCAGCGTAAAGGCTTCTTTCAGAACGGTCTGCGCCACCGCCTCGTGAATCGCATCCGGATGTCTTGAGGGTGCCGACACGGGCACAGGGTAGCCGCGCCGTCGTGGCTCGAGCGCGGCGAGCCGGGCCGCGCGCTGGCGCGCAAAGGCGTCGTGGGCAGTATCGAACGCGTCGCCCTCGGCGCATTGTTGGTGCGTACAGCCGTGCTCGTCGAACCAGGCGCAGACGGGGGCGACCAGGGCGCCGGGCGCGCCACGGTGGCGCTGATACTCGGCGCGCCCTTCGCGGTAGGCGTCGAACAACCCGCGTACCAGCGCCGGCGGCAGCGTGGCGGAAGAGAGCAGCACGCGCGCGCCCAGCAGGCCGGTCCAGTAGACCAGCCGCGTCAGCGCCGGCAGGTCATCGATATCGAAGTCGTCGGGCTCGTCCAGCACCAGATCGCTGCTCATCAGCCGCAGCATCGGCGCAATCTGCCCACCGCCGCGCAGGCTTTCGGTGGCAGGCACCAGATGGTCAAGCGTGTAGGCCAGCACCGGCGCCTCGATCAATGCCCGGGCATGGGGGTCTGCCACGGCCCTGCGCAGCACCGGATGAGCGTCGAGGTCTCCTTCATAAAACACGTGGTGCTGATCGTCGAGCAGTTCGGCGCGGGAGTCGGAGCCGCCGGACCCTTGATGTTCGAACAGCGCCCGGCTGGCGCTACCACCGACGCGAATGGCCAGTTCATCGGCCCCCAGCCCCAGACGTTCACGATAGACCTGACCGGTCTGTAGTGTCAGGGTGCGAAGGCCCAGCGCGATCGTGAAGCGTGCGCCGCTCTCCGGGTCGGCCAGTGCATAGAGGATTCGCCCGTTGGCGATGGTCTTGCCGCAGCCGGTCGAGGCCATATTGACGCCGAAAAAACCCTGTTCGCGGCTCGGCTGGCGTAATCCGACGGCGAGATCGAAGGCCCTGTCCTGCCAGCGAAAGCGGGCGTGGCGGCTGCGCGCCCTGAAGCCCTTGTGGCGCGCAATGCGTGGCAGCGCTGCCGTCATATCCGGCAGGAAGTGCACGATCTCGCCGGTCGCACGCACCACGCCGAGCAGATGCTCGGTCAGGGGCTGACAGGGCACGCGCCTGCCGTTCCATGTGGTGGTATTGGCGTAGAGTGATCCCGGCCATGGCCCCTGGAGCCGCCCGGTATCGACCAGGCTCGAGTAGTGGTGATCGGCCAGCATCAGCGCCAGACGCGCCAGATGCATGATGTAGGGCGAGCCGAGAGGCGCGGTCTCGAGACGCGCTTCCCTCAGCTGGCGGGCGAGGCGGCTGGCGCGGGCGCGCCAGGCCTCATCGGTAACCGGCAGGCCGTGAGGGAAGCACCAGTACGCGGCGATGTCATCAGAGCCAGCGCTCGCGTCGACCCGTTCATTCCAGGCCGCGGTAATGGCGGCGGGCAGGTCCGGAAGACCGTCGGCGTTGAGCATTGCTCGCGCCCCGACCCACTTCTGCGCGCCGTCTTCATGATGCGCAGGCAGTGCCGGTAAACGGTGGTGGCTGACGATCAGCCAGCCGATCGCTGTCGCCAGCGGCGGCAGTCGTGAAAGCGGCGCGCCGTTTCCAGCCAACGTATCCAGTCCGTCGCGCCCGAGACGGGCCAGCCAGCAGGCGTCGTCGTCAACGCTCGGACGCTGCAGACGGGCCAGCCAGCCCGCGTCGTCGTCATCGCCAACAAAGGCCTCCAGCAGCCGCAGTGACCCCCATTCGTGACGATAAAGGTTGCGTCCCTCCAGCTTGCCGGCAAGACGCCGCTGGAAAGCGTCGGTTGCCTTGCCGAGATCGTGAAACAGCGCCGCCATCGAGGCGAGCAGGTGAATCAGGCGCAGCGAGTGCCAGTCATTCTCGTCCTCCGCGCGCAGGATATTGCGTCGCGTGGTGTTGGTCGGCGTGGCGCCGCGCGCGTTGAACTGCGAAGCGTCGCCGACGATCCACAAAAGCTCGCTGTGGTCGTGGCCACGAATCCAGTGGCAGGCGACAGCGGTATTTTTGCGCGCCTTCTGGCGCAGCAGCTTGCGCAGTGTGTCGAGCCCGGCTTTGGTGATGGCGGTCTGCCAGCTGCGTTCGCCGCGACGCTCGGCAAACTGATCGAGAATGCGCCGCGTCTCCTTGAGCGCATTCTTATGGCACTGGGAGACGATCAGGACATTCATCGCACGGCCTCATGTCCGAGCCGTTCGGCGACACCTTTCAATGTGTCGATCATGGTGTCCAGGGCTTCAACCTGCGTCAGACGCTCGATGCAGGCCTGGCGAAACTCCTGCTCCTCGTCGCCACGGCCGGCGGAGATGAACGCCTGCGGCAGGATGATGGCGTCCTTGATCAAATCGGCGATGTCGAATACCAGTCCACCGCGCCGGGTCTTGCCATGCAGCACGGCCAGGCCGTGAGGCAGCCCCAGTACCCAGCTGGCGGTGGCGCCCAGCCCGTAGGCAAGGTAGTTGCCGTGGTCGAGGAAACGGTTGGCGGGGTCGACACCGCTGCCGCCTTTGGCGCGGCTGAAGTCGCCGTAGCCGACCGCCTGGCTGGCGAGCCGGAACAGCTGCTTGGTCAGCCGCGCCTCTTCGGTGAGCAGCGCATTGGTGTCGGGCGCTGCGCTGATCGCGTCACGGCTGCGCGCCAGCAGCGTCTTCAGTTCGGTGCCGGAGGGTTCAAAGCCGCTGTCACGCTGAAAGCGCGGCGCCAGCCAGTGCGTTTCGACCTGCTGCAGCCGCTCGCGCTGAAATTCGCGTGCCGCTTCCAGCCGCAGGGCGTCATCGAACCAGAAGCGCACCCAGTACTGCAGGTATTCGGTGGGCCGGTATTCGCTCTGCGGGCTGAACCAGGCCACTTCGACATCGACCTCGTTGGCGGAGAACAGCGGCGTACCGCCGCCACCGCAGAAGCCGACCAGCACGCCCGCTTTGGCCAGCTCGCGCATCGCCGCCTGGGTCACCGAGGTGCCGGTACCCAGCAGCAGCGAGGTGGTGTTGGCGATGGGAATGTTCCAGTACTTCGAGCGCTTGCCTTCGTCGGTGACGTACTCGACGCGGCCGCCGTTGACCAGCACGCGGCAGTGCTGCAGGTAGTAAAGGTTGGCCCTTTTGGAGTGAAGGATGGTCTTCAGATCACCGGGGGAGAGATCTTCCATGGCATGCCCACCGCTTCGCTGGCTTTATCACAGAGTATCGACCGCCATGAAGCGCACATAACGGGTAATTTGAACAGGCAGGCGGCCGCTTTTTATGGCAACGGCTTTTCATCAGGTGGCACAAAAAAAGCGAACGGTGCCGTCTGATGACCACCCGTTCGCCGTTTTCAACGCTCACCACGGCGCGTGTCGCGGCTTACGCCATTCGCTCACTGCCCCAGCTACGCTGCAGGTAGCCCATCGCCTCGGCAATCTCCTCCTCCGGGACGCTCGCCGGCTGGCCCTTTTCGTGCGGGTCGTGGTGGAAGATGTAGAGCCGCGAGGCGAACTGCGCGTAGGGCAGCGAGGCTTCGCCGAAGCGCTCGCCGTTGCCGTCGGTGCTGACCTGCACGCCGTCGCCCCAGTCCTGGCCGCTGTCGTTGTTGGGGTTGAAGAAGTAGACGCGCATCTGCTCGTCCGGCCCCAGAGCGGCGCGCTGAATGGTAATGGCGTGCCAGCCGATGAAGCGGCCGGCGCTGTCGGTCACGGCAATGCCCGCCGGCTGAGGGTGAATCAGCGGCTGATTGCCGTTGTAGAAGGGATGATAGGTGGCGTAGAAGTGGCGCAGAAAGAGTTCGGGCCTGTCGAGACGCCCGCTGCCCACGTCCACGTTGATGCGAAAGCCGCGCCCGACCCACCAGCCGTGGAACTCGGGGTTGATCCAGCGATGAGGGTCACCGTCACGGTAGCTGCACAACCGCCCCATCTCGGCGTAGATGCGGTCAAGATGCGGCACCACCAGCAGCGACACGGCATCGAGATCGAGCGGCAGCGTGGTCGCCAGCCCCGGTCTGGCGGTCTTCGAGGAGATGGGGCGGCCCTCGAAATGCATGACGATCTCGTCGTCGCGCGCCGCCCGGGCGACCATCTGCAGCATATAATCCGGGTCGTTCCAGGCCCACATGGAGAGCGCCCGCGCGGACTGGCAGGTGGGGTTGTTGCCCTGCCCCACGCCCAGCGGCAGCCCCATCATGCAGAGCACGCCGGCCAACAGGTGCGCCTCGGGCGCGGCGGCGTCGCCGAAGGCGAGACGCAGCCGCTCGCAGCCGTTCTCGCCGGGTGTCAGCGCCAGCTGACGCCACAGCGCCGGCGCCAGCGAGGGCTGATAGAGAATGCCACGCTCGAGCATCATCGCCAGACCGTAGAGCCCCTGAGCGGTCGTCGGGCTGGCGACACCGTCGATCAGCGCCCGAATCAGTTGGTGAAAGCAGAGCATGCAGTCACGCCCGGTGGACGAGAGCCCCAGCGCCTCGCCGAGCAGGTAGTCGCCCTCGGCCAGCAGATGGCGCATCAGCACCGCGTGATAGGGCGATACCAGCCCGGTGTCGTGCATGGCGCGCGCCATGCCGGTCGCCTCCTGCTGCAAAGTGGCACTGTCCATGGCCGCCAGCCGCTCGGCGTAAACGGCCACGCCCGGATCCTCGCGACACGCCTGGGTGGGGCCGAAAAGGCTGCTGATCAGCCGCGACGCGCCCTGCCCGCTGGCCCGCGGGTCGATGTCGGGGTCGGCCTGACAGAGCGCCATCTGGCCGATCATCTGGCGAATCGGTTCGACCTGCAGCGGCCGCTGACGCAACAGTCGCCAGACCTCATCGACCATGGCATCGAGGATATAGGTGAAGCCGATACGCTCGACCAGATAGCGACACAGCAGGCGCGGCAGCTGCGCCAGCTTGCCCTGGGTTTCACGCTCGGCTTCATCGGGCGGGTTGAACAACAGCGTCAGATTGAGCGCCAGCACCTGCTTGAGGTAGTGATGTGCCTGCTCGGCGGAGATCAGCGGGTGGTGGTAGTCGCCCAGCGCCACGGCCAGCAGCCGCAGCTCGCTCAACGCCTCGATGATCAGCGTATCGGGGTTGGGGCTGCGCAGCGACTGGCGGGTCAGCGTCGGCTGCAGGGTCTGCGGGCTGGCCCAGTCGGAGCCGTCGAAGACGCCGCACGCCTCGAGCTGTGGCGTGCGCGCCTCGAGTGCCGCGCAACCGCCGCTTTCACGCATGGCGCGGCGGGCGATATCGAAAACGCGCCCGACCCGGCCGGCGCGGGCGAAAGGGGGCGCCTGCGCCATGGCCTGCAGGGCGTCATCCAGTTTGTCCAGCAGCGGCGCCAGGCGCGCCGCGCTATCCGTATCGGGGGTATCGACAGAAATCACTTGGCTCCTTGAGCAGAGGCCGGCATTGGCGGCTGCTCGCCTACTCTCTCCTATCAGACGTAGAAATCAAGTTCTTCCTGATGCTTGAGCAGATCGCGCATCTGGTGCGGATCGTCGCCGAAGAAGAAAATCAGCCCCCAGTGGGTGCCAAAGGCGGTGCGTTTGGTGACGGTCTCCTCCATCGGCGGCGTCAGCTCGTGGAAGTCGAAATAGGGGTGCTGCTCGGTCTCTTCGGGAATTTCCAGCCGGCTGACCACACGGCGGCGGGGATAAACGCCGAAACAGCCGGCGTGCCCTTTGGCACCCTCCACTTCCTTCGGGAAAAAGGCCTTGATCTCCTCCTCGGTGGCATGCGGATCGAACACCAGCATCGAGGCCTGGTAGGCGTTGAAGCCGTAGGCGCGCTCGATCAGCTCGAAGGCCTTGAAGCCCGGCGGACGATAGGCGACTTCGCCGAAGTACATAGTGCCATCGCTGGTCACGAAGTACTCGGGATGAATCTGGCCGAACTGAATGTCGAAGGCTTCGATCAGAAGCTCGATCTGACGGGTGATCTGCTCGCGGTAGCGCTCCAGCTCCGGCGTGGCGGGCACGAACACCGAGTAGCCCAGGGTGACGTACTCGGAGATATTGAGAAAGCAGATTTTGCCGTTCCATACCCAGGCTTCGACGGCGAACTCCCAGCCGTCCAGATGGCTCTCCATCAGCAGCGGATATTCGCTTTCGGGAATGGTCTCGATCTCGTCCGGGGAGCGAATCACCCGGTGGCCGAGGCAGCCGGCCTTGTCGAACGCCTTGAGGTGGATGGGGTCGTCCGGGTCGCCGTCGAGCTTGAGCAGGGTCTGATTGACCCGGCGAAAGAAGCGGATGATGTCGCTCTGCTCGTGGGCCTCCTCGAAGATACCCACGCGAATGCCGCCCAGCTGGGCGCGACGCTTCATCAGCGCCTTGTCGCGGAAGAGTACCGCCTGACCGTGCAGACGCGGATTTTTCATCAGTACCGCGTTGATCGCACCGGCCCACTCGACGGTCTCCTCGAAAAGCGGCACTGCGGCGTCGACACCCATTTCCTGCAGCGTCCCGGCGATCTCCATCGAGCGATCGTTGAGGCGTTCGAAGTTCCAGGGGACATAGGGAATATCGTGCTGCTGGCAGTACTCTTCGGCCCAGTCGGGGGCCACGACCACATAGCGGCGGTCGAATTTGGCGGCCGCCTCGACGGCGCCAAGGCTCCAGCCCAGCAGTGCGATATAGCCCTTGTTGGGATCCTTCTCCATGATGCTACCTCCGGTGATGCGTTCTGTTGTGTTTTGCGCACTCGAGTAACAGTGTAGTGAAAAGACGCGTCTACCCTCGAATCTTATTGCAGCGCTCATCGCATACGGCCGCTGGCCCGCCGGCCCGCGCATCCCCCGGATGCGTCACTCGAATCCGATCGACCATCGCCATGGTTATCGCCTCTGCAAAGGGCTCCGCGCCCTATTTGCCCCACACTCTGCCGACCTTCGATGCCCTCTCCTTTTTGCATGCCGCGGTCGCATCACGCTTACTGTCACTGGAGAGAAAATTCATACTTTTTTACTAAAAATTAATAATACTAAAGTATTATTAATTTTTGCTCGAGCATGGATAAGATAGTGCACCAATTGATGTTAAAGGCAGTCTTTTGCGCGCAACTGATGGCGCCATCATGGTGAGACTGAGCCATGATGTAGCGTCATTGCCGATACAAAGTCATGTTGCATAAGGTAACCTAATGGCTGTCTGCACGCCTCGAAAAGGACGCCGTTCGAGGACATTGCGCTGCCAGCGGTAGAGGAGACCGCAGTCGCGAGCGCTAACCCGTGACGCCGGGACAAAATTACCTTCATGAACACGTTGGCACAGCCTCATGGCCCGGTCGTCGAGATCGACGACACCGTCCATATCGCCGAAGTCGTTGAAAATCTCGACAGCCGCCTGCACGCCCTGTCGATCACACTTGACGACGCAGAACTCGACTATCCGGCCGTACTGGTCGCCATCGACCGCCGGGAAAGTACACTGACGCTGAATGTCACCGATGCCGGCAGCCTCGACGCCGAACAGTTGGTCGGCACCGCGCTGGTGCTGCACGCCGAAAGCGAGCGCAATCTTTCATTCGATACCTTTACCGTCCTCGAGGCCAATCGCCAGCAGGAGAGTCTGCAACTGCGCTGCAACCTGCCGCAGCGGCTACACGCCATGGCGCGACGGCAAAGCGTGCGTATCGTGCTGCGCGACGATATGCCGGTCGAAGCCGCCCTGACCCGCTTTGCAGCGCAGTCAACGCTCAAGGCGCGACTGCACAATATCTCGCTGGGCGGCTGCCTGCTCAAGCTGCCCCTCGCGACCTGCGACGAGCTGCGCGAAAACGCTACTCTTTCCGAGTTGACCCTCACCTTTCCCAATGGCACGCGTCTGACCACGCCCGCCCGCATCTGCCACATCAATCCCGTCGGGCGGAGTCTTCAGGCCGCGATGGGCGTTCAGTTTACCGGCGCCAGCCGCGCTTTCGAGCAGCAGCTTTTGGCTATCGTCTCCCAGACCGAGCGCGAAATCGCATGGCGCCGCGGCGAGGGAGTGCGACTGACCGCCCCCTCGACGCTCTACACGCTACCGGGTAGTGCGCAACGCGCCCGCGTGGAGCGCCACCGCTATCGTCAGCGCCCACCGATGCTCGACAAACTGCAGCAGGTGGCGCGCAAACAGCACCTTTTCCTGCTGGCACTGCAAAATGGCCGGCCGCTACCGACCAGCCGCCTCCACACTATCGCCGAACAGCTTCTGGCGCTTTTGCAGCAGGATCGGCAGCGCTGCCTGTTTGCCCTCTCCTGCCTGCGCGGCGAGCCCGACTGGCTGCGCCACTGCCTCGGCGTGGCACTGCGGCTGGCGGACCTGATGCTGGCCGAAGGATATGATGCAAAGACCGTGCTGAAAGCCATCACGGCAGCGCTGATTCATGACATGGGCAAGGTGCTGCTGATCGATGACACGCTGCCCTCGCTGCATGGCGCAATGAGCAGCGCACAGCGCCAGCGCATCCACGGTCACGTCGGGGTGTTGATCAGCGCACTGGAGCGCAGCGGCTATCCGCTCTGCGAACTGCAGCGCGAGATCATTACCACCATCAACGAGCGCCTCGACGGCTCCGGCTATCCCGCCGGCCTGCGCGCCGAGGCGCTCTCGCCGATGGCACGCATGGCGGCCGTGATCGATACCATCGACGCCATGACCCGCCGCCGCAGCGATCGCGATACCTTCACCGCAGTCGAGGCCTATCGCCATCTCTACAACCTGCCGCAGCGCTTTGATCGTCACTGGCTGACCCGCTACATACAGCGCCAGGGCTTCTATCCTGTCGCCAGCCTGGTGAAATTCGCCAACGGCTATCTCGCCTGGGTGATGGCGCTGGACGAACGCGGCCAGCCCAGCCGCGTCCGGGTGGTCAAAAATGTGCACCGCCGCGACATCAACTTCAACGACGAACTGGGTCGCAGCGATTTCTGCCAGCTGGGGGAGCTGCTCGGCGCCGTATCGCCGTCACAGTACGACCTTTGAGGTGCCCCTGTCGGGCCATTGGTGACACGAACACAGCAGGCGGGGCTCAAAAATGTTATGATGTTGCAATAAACGCCATCCCCTAAGGAAACGCTGAATAAATCGACGAGCGAGATGAAGCGCAAGGCGCATGGAACGCAGAACACGAGACATAACATGGGGTTAGGCGAGTGTTCGACCGGGCTGGCGCACCAGTACCACGCAACGCAGCGATTCGCTAGCGCAGGCATTTATGCAGCGTTTCCCTAATGATCGACTCTTCATGGCGCACACCACTCCCCTGGCCCACGACGCCGACCTCAAACGCATTCCGGTTACCCTGCTGACCGGCTTTCTGGGCAGCGGCAAGACCACCCTGCTCAACGCGCTGGTGCAGCAGCCGGCGATGTCGCAAACGCTGGTGCTGATCAACGAGTTCGGCGATATCGGCCTCGATCACGATCTATTCGCCGCCAGCAGTGACGGCGAACAGATCGAGCTGGCCAGCGGCTGCATCTGCTGCACCATTCGCACCGACCTTGCCCGCACCCTGCGCGAAGCGGTGTGGCGCTTCTCCCGCGACGGTCAGCGCCGCTTTGATCGGCTGGTGATCGAAACCACCGGTCTGGCCGACCCCGCCCCCATCGTGCAGACCCTGCTGAGCGAACCGAAGGTAGCGCGCCACTACCGTCTCGACGGCATCGTCACCACCCTGGACGTCACCAACGCCGGTGACACCCTGGCGCGCTTCGAGGAGGCGCGCCGCCAGGCGGCGATGGCCGACCTGCTGCTGTTGACCAAAAGCGACCAGGCCAACGACAGCGCGCTCGCCGACCTTGAACAGCGACTGGCGACGCTCAATCCCGGCGCCCGGCGGGAAGTCGTGAGCCACGGCGCGCTCGATGCGGCCAGGCTTACCGGGCTGGTGCCACAGGCGCTGGGCAGCGGCAGCGAGATCGACACCTGGCTCGACGAAGCAGCACAGCCGCCCACACTGCGCGGCGTCGAACGCTTCGGGCCGTCATCCGCGGCGCCAGCGCTGCTGTTATCCCGCGACGCTCAACAGGGCCGCCACGACGAAGGTATCCGGGCTCACAGTTTTACCTTCGAAACGCCGATCGATGCCGGGCGTTTCGAGCATTGGCTATCGCTGCTCGACATGCTGATGGGCGAGGACATGCTGCGCTTCAAGGGCATTGTCGATATTGCCGGTCGCCAGCGACCGGTCGCCGTCCACGGCGTCCAGCGGCTGCTCTATCCGCCCGTCGAACTGGCGCGCTGGCCGGGCCAGACACGCGGCTCGCGGCTGGTCTTTATCACCCGCAAAATCGAGCGCCAACAGCTCGCCGACAGCCTCGAAAAAGGGCTTTTCGGCTGACTGCCGAGCGTCCCGACTGGCGAGCCGTGGCATTGCCGGGCACACTGAAGGGATTCGACCACAGACGGAGAGAGCCGTATGTCCGCCGAATCCAATCCCATGTTCACCGGCCACGACGACAACTGGTGGCGCCACGCCGTCATCTATCAGATCTACCCGCGCTCCTTTGCCGACGCCCGCGGCGACGGCATCGGCGACCTGCGCGGCGTTTACGACCGCCTGCCGTGGCTGGCCCGACTGGGTATCGACGCCATCTGGCTGTCGCCCTTCTACCGCTCGCCGCAGAACGATGCCGGCTACGATGTCGCCGACTATCGCGCCGTCGATCAGCTTTTCGGCACCCTGGACGACTTCGACGCCATGCTCGAACGTGCCCACGCCACCGGCCTCAAGGTCATCATCGACCTGGTGCCCAACCACACCTCCGCCGAGCACGTCTGGTTTCAGGCCGCCCTGTACGCCCCCCGGGGAAGCCCCGAGCGGGCACGCTATATCTTCCGCGACGGCCGCGGCGACAACGGTGAAGAGCCGCCCAACAACTGGCACAGCGTGTTCGGCGGCGGCGCCTGGACCCGGGTCGAGGACGGCCAGTGGTATCTGCACATGTTCGACACCTCCCAACCCGACCTCAACTGGCGCAACGAAGAGGTGCGCGCCGAGTTCGACGACATTCTGCGTTTCTGGCTCGACCGCGGCGTCGACGGTTTCCGCGTCGACATCGCCCACGGCATGATCAAGCAGGAGGGGCTGCCGGATACCGACCACCACGTGGGCCTCGGCGAGGGCAGCCACAAGGGGCCGATGTGGGACCAGGAGGAGGTGCACGACATCTACCGCCGCTGGCGGCGCATTCTCGACGACTACGAAGGGCGACGCATCATGGTCGCCGAGGCGTGGATCAGCCCGCAGTCGCGGCTGGCGCGCTATACCCGCCCGGACGAGATGCATCAGGCCTTCAACTTCGACTACCTGCTCACCCCCTGGCGTGCCGGCGCACTGCGTGACGTGATCGATCTGTCACTGGCCAACCTCGCGGCGGTCGACTCCACCCCCACCTGGGTGATGTCCAACCACGACATCGTACGTCACGCCACCAGGCTCGGGCAGCTCGAGGGCCAGGATCCGCCGGACGAGGAGCTGGGCCTGCGCCGGGCGCGAGCGGCGATCATGCTGACGCTCGCCCTGCCCGGTTCGGTGTATGTCTATCAGGGCGAGGAGCTGGGGCTGCCGGAGTATCTCGATATGCCGGATCAGTATCGCCAGGACCCGGCCTTTTTCCGCTCGGGCGGCAGTGAGCGCGGCCGTGACGGCTGCCGCGTGCCGCTACCCTGGGAAGCCGAATCGCGCGGCTACGGTTTCAGCCCGACCGGCGCCAGCTGGCTGCCGCAGCCGGAGGTTTACGTTCACTATGCCGCCGACGTGCAGGAGCGCGACCCGGAATCGACCCTGTGGCTCTACCGCCGCCTGCTCGAACTGCGCCGCGCCCACGGTCTGGGCAGCGGCAGGGTTGAATGGCTCGACAGCGGCCGCGACGACGTGCTGATGCTGCGCAATGGCAGCGTCACGGCGGTCATCAACTTCGGCGACGAGCCGTTCAAGCTGCCCACCGACCGCCGACTGATCTCCAGCCTGCCGGGGCGCGACGGCCATGAGCTGCTGGGTAGCGCCGCCGCCTGGCTGGTCGAAGTGGAAACACAGGACCTGTCGATGGCCAACGACCCGAGCTAAGGGGTCCACCATGGCGTGCGGGTCATGCAGACACAGCGCCCGTCGGCTCGGCCGGCGGGCGCTGTGCTTTTGCGGTCAGTGCCCCAACCCTGTTTGGCGAGCTGTTTTTTCTGAGCTGGCCGGGCGGCAGCGAACCAGTCCTGCCTCTCAGTAGTAAACGTCCAGCGAGGCGTTCACATTGAGCTCGGCAAGGCTTGCAGTGTTGGGCAACTCCAGCGCCATCGCCACCAGCCGCGCGAGGTCCTCGGGCTGGGTCATCTGCTCCGGCGCCGTATCACCACCACCAGCCCGCTTGCCCATGTCGGTGGCGACCATTCCCGGACAGAGCGCGGTGGCGCGAATGCCGTCGTCCCACCCCTCCTGTCGCAGCGCGTGCGTCAGCGCCAGCGCCGCGAATTTGCTCATCGAGTAGATGCCCGAACGCGGGCTCTTGACCCGGTGACCGGAGAGCGACACCACCGAGACGATACGCCCGCGCCCGGTCGCCTTGAGGTGCGGCCACACCGCCTGCGCCAGCCGCAGCGGCGCCTTGACGTTGATCGCGTAGAGCTCATCGAGGTCGGATTCCTCGGCCTCGATCACCGTTTTGGGAATCATGATGCCGGCATTGTTGACCAGCGCATCGACACCGCCGAAACGCTCGACCGTCGCCGCCACCCAGGCGCTATCGTGCTCACCGCTGGCGGCTTCGTAGGCGTGCACCATGACGTTGTCGCCGGTCAGCGCCGGGTCGATCTCGTCGGGACGGCGTACCCCCAGACTCAAACGCCAGCCCTTCTCCTTCAGATGCATGGCGATCGCCGCACCGATACCACGATTGGCACCGGAGATCATCGCGATTCGTGAATCCTGTGCGTCACTGCTCATAATCGCTCCCTGTCTGAACAGAAAGGCGCTTTCAGGGCGCTGTAATTCCAGTATGGCCCAACCGGCTGCATTGCAAAAGGCTATAAAAAATCCTGATTACGCATAAGGCTCGGCCATTTTCAGGAAACGATAGGGCAATCGGCGGACCTGTCTTGAAGAGCAAGACATATCTAATTACACTATGTATTACATCATTGTCTTACGTGGAGAACGCCATGCCCAGCGTGACCACACCCAAGGGCGATACAGTGACATTCCGCATTGACCCTGGCCTCAAGGCCGAATTGGCCGACATTGCCGACCGGCATCACCAGTCGTTGGGCGAATTGCTGCGCAACCTTGCCCGCGACCGTATAGCGGAGGAACATCGACGTGCTTTCGAGGCGGAAGCCCGCCGGCAGTCGCTGGAAGCAGCGGCAGCCGCCCGTGATCCGCAAAGCGACGAGCACGCGGTTATGCGCGATCTGGAATCCGACCTTGAAGAGTTTGGCGACGAATGGAAGTGAAGCGCGGCGACCTTATCACCATCGCCTTGCAGGGAGACTACGGCAAGCCCCGGCCGGCGTTGATCATGCAAGATGACGCCTTCGCCGCTTTGGCATCGGTATCCGTACTGCGGTTGACCAGCGAGCTACGTGATTGGCCGCTGTTTCGGATCATGGTCGAACCCAATGCTTCCAACGGTCTGCAAAAAACATCGCAAGTGATGATCGACAAGCCGGCCACCGTGCCGAAAACGAAAATCGGCCAGCGGATCGGCCGCCTCGATGACGCAAGCATGCAGGCGGTGAGTGCGGCCTTCGGCCGCTTTCATGGCTTGAAGGGAGGCACATGAAGCACGGCGAGGGCCGCCGCCAGGTAACGTGGGACATGCTGCCCTCGGATGGCATGGCAAGTGCCCGTGATCGCGTTCCTGACGTACCCGGCAGGGTGTTGACCCAGTTGCCCTCGGCACTCTCTACACTGGCACACCCACCCCCGGTGATGTGGCACTCGTGAAGATAGTGGGCAGTGTCGAAAGCACTGCAACACCCGAGACTGCCGACAGCATAAAAAGGCGGCCACGCGGGCCGCCCTGTCAGGACACCTTTCTGCCGGTTCAGGCGCTGCGCGCCTCGGGAATGTCATCCATCAGCTTCTCCTTGTGGATAGGCAGGTCGCGCACCCGCTTGCCGGTGGCGTGATAAACCGCGTTGGCCACTGCCGCCGCCAGGCCGGTGGTGCCGATCTCACCAATGCCGCGAGCCCCGAACTCGTTGAATTGATAGTCCGGATAGTCGAGCAGGATCACGTCCAGCTCCGGCTGGTCGGCGTGCACCGGCACCACGTACTCGGCGTAGTCGTTGTTGACCGGCCGGCCGTCGCGGTGGTCGTACTCGGTCGCCTCGAAGTGCGCCATGCCCAGCCCCATGACGATGGCGCCCTCCACCTGGTTGCGGGCGGTCATCTCGTTGATCACCTGCCCCACGTCGATGGCGCTGACCACGCGCGAGACGCGCAGCCTGGAGATGCCCGGGTCCCAGCGCACTTCAACGAAGTGAGCACCGAAAGAGCGATAGGAGTACTCGTTGTCGGCGCCGCTGGTCTTCGCACGGCCGTCGGCACTGGCCAGCCGCTGCGCGGAGAGAATATCGACATAGTCGATGCGCTCGCCGTTGTGCACCAGCTGAGCGTTCTCGAAACCCAGTTCACCGGCATCGACGCCGGAGAAACGCCCCCGCGAGCTGACCGCATAGGACTTGAGCTGATCGATGGCGTTGCGGGTCGCCTCGGCTACCGCCGGCAGGGTGGTCGCGGTCGCCCAGGAGCCGCCGGAGAGCGGGCCTTCCGGATAGCTGGTATCTCCCAGTCGTACCGTGATGCGCTCCAGCGGCAGGCCGGTGACGTCGCTGACCGCCTGGGCCACGATGGTGTAGGTGCCGGTGCCGATATCCTGAGTGGCACAGGTCACGTAGGCGCTGCCGTCAGCGCGCAGCGACACCCGCGCCTCGCAGCCGAACTTGAGCGCCTCCCAGTTACAGGCCGCCATGCCGTAGCCGACGATCTCGTTGCCGTCGCGCATCGAGCCCGGCTCGGGGTTGCGATCCTGCCAGCCAAAGCGTTCGGCGGCGCGCCGGGTAGCCTCGACGATATGATTGCTGGAGAAATCAAGGTCCAGACTCTCGTCGCGCTCGGCGTAGTTGTTGAGGCGGAACGCCAGCGGATCGACACCCGCCTTGAGCGCCATTTCGTCGATCGCCGACTCCAGCGCGAACAGCCCCGGCGCGGCACCCGGCGCGCGCATCGAGGTGGGCGTGCCGCGATTGACCCGAGTGGTGGCGTGGCTGATGCTCAGGTTGTCGCAGTGGTAGAGGCTTTTGGTCACGCTGCCGCAGGTCTCGACGTAGCGGTCGGTAAAGGAGGTGGTGTTGATCGAGTCGTGACGCAGCGACACCAGCCGGCCGTTGCCATCGGTCGCCAGCCGTAACCGCTGGCGGGTTTCCGGGCGGTGGCCTGTGGTGGTAAACATCTGCGCCCGCGGTACCACCAGCTGCACCGGGCGAGCGATCTCGCGCGAGGCCGCGGAAGCGGCTACCGCATGCGGCCACATCCACAGCTTGCTGCCGAAACCGGAGCCGATAAAGGGCGACTCGACCCGGATGCGATCCGGCGTCAGACCGAAGATCTTCGACAGCGCGCCCTTTTGCATCACCACACCCTGGGAGGACTCATAGATGATCAGCTGGCCGTCGTGCCACTGCGCCACCGAGGCGTGCATCTCCATCGGGTTGTGGGTCTCCACCGGCGTGGTGTAGGTCACATCGATGCGCTGCGCCGCGCCGTCGAAAGCGCTGGCGGGGTCACCGCGAGAGTGCTCGCTGCTGCCGGCTTCGGTGCCGTGGGCGGCCACACCCTGATCGAGATTGGCGATCGCCTCGCTCTCGCTGTATTCGACCTTCACCTTGTAGGCCGCGGCGCGGGCGTTTTCGAAGGTATCCGCCACCACCAGGGCGACGAACTGCCCGGCGTAGTAGATACGGTTGTCCTCGAACGGCAGCCGGGTCTCCTCGACCATATTGCCCTCGGCAAACGAAGCGGGCGAGCGGTGCAGGTCGGGGAAGTTGTCGTGGTGAAAAATGTCGATCACGCCGGGGGAACGGCGCGCTTCGTCCAGCGACAGCCTGGTGATCTCGCCGCTGGCAATGGTACTGAACACGCCGTAGCCGAAAGCCGTGCCCTCGGGCAGATGGTCGGCGGCGTAGGGCGCCGCCCCGCTGACCTTGAGACGCCCGTCGATGCGCTTCGGCGCCGCGCCGATAATGTTGTCACTCATGGCACTCTCCCTGTGTCGTTCAGGCCGTCAGGGTGGTGAGATTGCGCACCACCGCCTGCTTGCCGAGAGGAATCTTGTAGGCGTTCTGTCGATAGGGCACGGCCCCCTGCAGCGCCAGTTCGGCGGCGCGCTGGAAGCTCCGCTCGCCGGCCGGCTGACCGATCAGCGACTGCTCGGCCTCGCGGGCGCGCCAGGGTTTGGTGCCCACGCCGCCGAGCGCGATGCGCGCATCGCGAATGGTGCCGCCCTCGACCGCCACGATGACCGCGCTGGAGGCGAGCGCGAACTGATACGAGGCCCGATCGCGCAGCTTGAGATAGCCCGAGCGGCTGCCGCCAATGGGAGCATCCAGCGTCACGTGAGTGATCAGCTCATCGGCCTCCAGCGCGTGCTCGCGCGCGGGGTCATCGCCCGGCAGCAGGTGAAAATCGAGGAAGTCGATGTCACGGCTGCCGTTGGGGCCCTCGACGTTGACGGTGGCGCCGATCGCCGCCATCGCCACGCACATGTCGGAGGGGTGCATGGCAATGCAGTGCTCGCTGGTGCCCAGCACCGCATGCACGCTGCGGTTGAAACCGCCAATGGCGGCGCAGCCGGAGCCCGGCTCGCGCTTGTTGCAGGCCGATACGCCGTCGCGGAAATAGGGGCAGCGCACCCGCTGCATGACGTTGCCGGCAGTGGTCGCCTTGTTGCGCAACTGCGTGGTCGCGCCGGACATCAGCGCTTCGCTGAGCACCGCATAGTCGCGCTTGATACGCTCGTCGCTGGCCAGCGCCGTGTTGGTCACCAGCGCGCCGATACGCACGCGGCCGTCATCGAGCGTCTCGATGCGATCGAGACCGAGGCGGTTGATATCCACCACCCGGCTTGGCTGCATGACGTCCAGCTTGACCAGATCCAGCAGCGTCGTACCACCGGCCAGATAGGACGCCTGTGCGCCGTCGCGATGGCTGGCGATCGCCCGCTCGGCGCTGTCGGCACGGGAGTAGTCGAATGCACGCATCAGCTGCTGCCCTCCATGCGGCCGCGGGCATCCTGTACGGCCGCCAGAATGTTTTTGTAGGCGCCGCAGCGGCAGATGTTGCCGCTCAGCGCTTCCCGCAGCGCCGCGTCGCTGCTGTCGATATCGGGGTTATTGAGCACCGCCGCGGCGCTCATCAGCTGCCCCGAGGTGCAGTAGCCGCACTGGTAGGCGTCGTGCTCCCAGAACGCCTGCTGCAGCGGATGCAGCGCGTCGCCGCTGGCCAGACCTTCGACGGTGGTAATCTCGTCGCCGTCGTGGCTGACCGCCAGCGACAGGCAGGCGTTGACCGCCACGCCGTTGACGTGAAGCGTGCAGGCGCCGCACTGGCCGTGGTCGCAGCCCTTTTTGGTGCCGGTCAGGCCCAGTCGCAGGCGCAGCACATCGAGCAGTACCGCATTGGGCACCACGTTGAGCACGTGCTGCTGACCGTTGACCGTCAGAGTGATCTGCTGTTCACCCTCGGCGGGGGCGCCATCCTGCTGCGGCTCGACAGGTTCCGGTGAGGCCTGGCTGGCCTGGGCGATCTGCGTCCAGGCGGGCGCGGTGGCCGCCGCCAGCCCCGAGACGCCCATCGACTTGAGAAAACGCCGCCGTGACGGCGAGCGGGCGTCGAAGGTCTCGACGCCGCCGCGCCCGGTCGGCTCGTCCTGGTGATCCATGGTGCTCTCCTCATCCTTTGAGACGCGCGACAGGTCGGGCCGCGCAGTATTCGCCGGCATCTTCGCGCCCACCCTGTCGCGGGTGATGGTTATGTGATGATCGCGAAGCGCTCGGGGCATGCCGACTACATCATTCGCCGGCAAACGATTTTCAGGATGGACCAATCAAACATGAATTACTAATGCTTCATGGCCGCTGCGGCGGCGGGCCGCCGGCCTTTAAGTCACGCAAAAGGCCGGGCCGCCCATCAGGGTCCGAAATATAAAAGCCGGCGCTCGAAAGCGCCGGCTTGTGGCATGGCAACTGCCTGCTCTAGCAGCCTGTCGGACTTAACGCTGATCGGCTGCAAACCCCGGGCTTTTGGCCGGTTTCATCGCTCGGAATCGTTAAATAGCGGGGCTATTCGCCTCATCCAAGCGATGAAACCGGCTCAAGATCCGTCGTTTTCGCGACGATCGGTCAAGCCCGACAGGCTGCTAGGCCGTCAGCATCTTCTCGATGCTGATCGGCATATCGCGGATGCGCTTGCCGGTGGCGTTGTAGACGGCGTTGGAGATCGCCGCCGCCACCCCGGTCAGGCCGATCTCACCCACACCGCGAGCCCCGAACTCGTTGAGCCTGTAGTCCGGATAGTCGAGCAGTTCGACGTCGATCTCGGGGATGTCGGCGTTCACCGGCAGGATGTAGTCCGCCAGGTTGGCGTTGTAGGGGTAGCCGCTGTGGTCGAACTCGGCCTGTTCGAACAACCCCATACCGAGACCCATGACGATGCCACCTTCGACCTGGTTGCGCGCGGTAAGCGGGTTGATCGCCCGACCGATGTCGATGGTCGACACCACCCGCGCCAGCCGCAGCCGAGAGATTTCCGGGTCCCAGCGCACCTCGACGAACACCGCACCGAAGGAGCGGAAGCTGTACTGCCCCTGCTCGTCGCCGGGACCGGCCGAAGCTTCGGCATCGACCAGGCCGAGGCGGTTGTGCGCGAGCAGCTCGGTGACGGCCAGGCGGCGGTGGCCGCTGACCAGCTCGCCGTTTTCCAGCCCGATGGTGTCAGTCTCGACGCCCGCAAAGGGGGCGCCCTCGGCGGTCGCCAGTTCGGTGAGCTGGCCCAGCGCCTCCTTGACCGCCGCGGCAACCGCCGGCAGCACCGTTGCGGTGGCGAAGGAGCCACCGGAGAGCGGGCCGGTGGGCAGCGAAGAGTCGCCCAGCTGCACGTCGATCATCTCGATGGGAATGCCGGTCAGCTCGCTGGCGGTCTGCGCCACGATGGTATAGGTGCCGGTACCGATATCCTGGGTGCCGCAGGCGACCAGCAGCGAGCCGTCGGCGCGGAAGCCGACGCGGGCGCTGCTGCTCAGGCGCATCGCCTCCCAGCTCTGGGTGGCCATGCCGTAGCCGATCAGCTCGTCACCGTCGCGCATGGCCCCCGGTGTCGATTGGCGCTTGTCCCAACCGAACCGCTTCGCGGCGCTGTCCCAGCACTCGATCAGATGATTGCTCGACCAGGGCAGGCCGTCGGCCGGGTCGGTCTCGGCGAAGTTCTTTTTACGCAGTTCCAGCGGGTCCATGTCGAGCTGCACCGCCAGCTCGTCCAGCGCCGTCTCCAGCGCGAAGCTGCCGGAGGCCTCGCCGGGCGCGCGCATCGGGCACGGCGGACACTTGTTGACCGTTACCAGGCGATTGGTCACCGCCACGTGGTCGCAAGCGTACATTTTCGGCGTGGAGCCGCTGACGGTGTCGTCATGCTTGCCGGTGGGCGAGCTTTCGTTGCAGCCGTCGTGGTGGATCGACAGCAGCTTGCCGCTGTCGTCGGCGCCCAGCCGCACCCGCTGCAGCGAGGTGGGCCGATAGCCGGTGGCGGTGAACTCCTGGCTGCGCGGCAGCATGGTCTTCACCGGCCGGCCCAGGCGCCGCGACGCGACCGCGGTCATGATGGCGTGGGGCCACATGAACAGCTTGCTGCCGAAACCGGAGCCGATGAAGTGCGAAATCACCGTCACCTTCTCCGGCGGCATGGCGAAGATCTTCGACAGCGCGTTGCGCTGGAACACCACGCCCTGGCTCGACTCGTAGATGGTCAGGGCGTCGCCCTCCCAGTTGGCCAGCGAGGCGTGCATCTCCATCACCGCGTGGCACTCCTGGGCGATCGAATAGCGCTGATCGAGCTTCACCGACGCCGCCTCGAGGGTGCTGTCCGGGTCGCCGCGACTGCTGGCGTCGCCCTCCTGAACCTCGCCGGGCAGCTCCCCTTCACCGCTGTCGAGCGCCTTGATATCGGTAATGGCGCCGTCGTCGCGCTCATAGTTCGCTGTCACCTTCATTGCCGCCGCGCGGGCGTGATTGAAGGTATCGGCAACCACGAAGGCGATGTACTGGCCGTGGTAGGCGATCTCGTTGTCTTCGAACGGTAGCCGCGGTTCGCTGGTCAGATTCTGCTCGGCGAAGCTGTTGGGCGAGCGGCTCAGGCTGTCGAAGTTGTCGTGATGGAAGATATCCAGCACGCCCGGCATCGCCAGCGCCTCGTCGAGTTCGAGCGACTTGAGCCGCCCCCTGGCGATGGTGCTGGTGACCGGATAGCCGTAGGTCTGGTTGGGCAGGTTGCGGTCGACGGCGTAGTCGGCGCCGCCGGTCAGCTTCAGCGTGCCGTCGATACGCGGCTTCTGCATGCCGGTGTGCTGGCCGCGAACGTCCTGTTCGCGGATCTTGCCGCTTTCAGTGGTCATGTCACTCTCCCTGTATCGTTCAGGCCGCGGTCGCCGTGGTGCGGGCGGTGGCGTCGCGCAGGGCACGCACGATCGCCTGCTTGCCCAGGGTAATCTTGTAGCCGTTGTGGCTGTAGGCCACGGCGTCGGCGAGCGCGACCTCGGCGGCACGTTCGAAGTTCTCGCGCGTAGCCGGCTGGCCGATCAGCGCCTTTTCGGCCGCCTCGGCGCGCCAGGGTTTGGTCGCCACGCCGCCCAGCGCCAGCCGTGCCGAGGCGACGCTGTCGCCGTCGAGCTCAACGATGGCGGCGCAGGAGGCCAGCGCGAACTCGTAGGAGGCGCGGTCGCGCAGCTTGAGGTAGTGCTGGCCGCCGGCGCGCGGCGCATCGAGAATCACGTGGGTGATCAGTTCGCCGTCCTTCAGATCGTGCTCTTTCTCGGGAGTGTCGCCCGGCAGCAGGTGGTAATCCTCGAAGGGGATCTCACGGCTGCCCTGCGGCCCCTCGACGACGATCGTGGCGCCCACTGCCACCATGCCCACGCACATATCGGAGGGGTGGGTGGCAATGCACCGGTTGCTGGTACCCAGCACCGCGTGGTTACGGTTGATGCCGTCGAGGGCGGCGCAGCCGCTGCCCGGCTCGCGCCGATTGCAGGGCATCGCCGGGTCACGGTAGTAGGGGCAGCGAGTACGCTGCATGACGTTGCCGGCAGTGGTCGCCAGATTGCGCAGGCCGGTGGAAGCCCCCGCCAGCAGCGCTTCGCTGAGCACCGCATAGTCGCGCTTGACCAGCTCGTGGTGAGCCAGTTCATTGTTGGTGACCAGCGCGCCGACCTTCAAGCGGCCGTCATCGAGCTTTTCAATGCGCTTCAGCGGCAGATGGGTCACATCGACCATCCGCTCGGGGGTCATGACATCCAGCTTGACCAGATCGAGCAGCGTGGTGCCACCGGCGACGAAGGCGTCACGCCGCTGATCGCGCTGGCTGGCGACCGCCTGGTCCACCTTTTCGACGCTTTCCAGTTCGAACTGTCGCATCTCAGCTCTCCCCTTGCATGCGCTGGCGGGCGGTTTCGATCGCCTCGCGAATGTTCTTGTAGGCGCCACAGCGGCAGATATTGCCGCTCATGGCGTCGTTGACGCTGGCCGCGTCGGCGGCGACAGCCCTGTCGTTGAGCACGGCGGCGGCGGTCATCATCTGCCCGGCAGTGCAGTAGCCGCACTGGTAGGCATCGTGCTCGAGAAAGGCTTCCTGTATCGGATGCTGCCCCTGCTCATAACCGGCGCTGCGGGCCAGCCCTTCGATGGTGGTGATCTCGGCGCCCTCCTGCATGCAGGCGAGCATCAGGCAGGCGTTGACGCTGCGGCCATTGACGTGAACGGTGCAGGCGCCGCACTGGCCGTGATCGCAGCCCTTTTTGGTGCCGAACAGACCCAGCTCTTCACGCAACACGTCGAGCAGGATGGCGTTGGGCTCAAGTGCCAGGCGGTGCTGCTCACCGTTGACGCTGAGGGTGACATTACGGGTATTGCCGGCCGAAGCGCCGCCGGCAGCGCTGGGCCGCTCGGCGATCTCGGCCTGGGCAGCGGGCGTGCAGTAGCCCACGCCCGGACGGGAATAAGGAGTCGGTGCCATGTTTCGGGTCCTCATCGGTGAACCGGGCGGACAGGTGTTTATCACCGTTGCAAGCCGCCCGGCGTCAGGTTGGGTCCTGTGTACTTTTCTGTGATGTCTTTTCTGAGTGTCGCTGCAAGGCAGGTGTCAGGTGTGCAGGGCAGCGCGAATCGAGCGTTATACAGGCCTTTTCAAGGTAGGCAAGCGGCGCGGGAGCTTCAAGCTGTATTCAGGCAGCGCCATGCGCCTGGCCGCTCCGCCAGGCCGAAAATCGCGTGCTGCTTTAGGCCAGGAGGAATATCAATCGCTTCAATAAAAATATACAATCCCGTATGTATGCTTGCTGATTCTTGCACCCTTTATTGGCCGCTACCATTGAAGGCACCTCCACGTCGGGAAGGCGTTTATGCGAAAGACCAAGGAAGAGGCCGAGCTCACGCGCCAGACGCTGATGAACGCCGCCGAGCATCTGTTCATCGAAAAAGGGCTGAGCCGTACCACTCACAATGACATTGCCGCACGCGCCGGCGTTACGCGCGGCGCGCTCAACTGGCACTTCCCGGATGGCAAGAACGGTATCCTGGCCGCACTGCTGGACCGTAAACGGCAGATGACCGAGCGCCTGGCGCAGCATCTGGTCGACAGCGAAAAGAGCAGCAGCCGGCCCATCGCCGGCATGCGCGACGTCCTGGTGCGCGATATACAGTCGCTCGCCAGGGACGTCCAGCTACAGCGCATCCTGTGCGTGATCAACTCGCGCAACGAGTTTATCGGCGACTTCGCCTGGGTCAGAGATCAGCTCGATCAACACAATCGCGAGTGCCAGAGCATGCTGGCCGAGGTTTTCGAACGCGGCCTGCGCTGCGGTGAGGCACGTCTGCATCCCGGGCTGACGCCGACCATTGCCGCCTCGCTGCTGCTTTCGAGCGTGATCGGCATGGTTAACGGCTGGCTCAATGGCTGCGTCACTTTCGACATCGCCGCCGACAGTGAACTGCTCGTCGACACCCTGTTTGCCGGCATGCTGTGTCACGACGGCCTTTCGCTGCCGACATAGCCGGTCCGGTAACCGCACAGGCCGGACCGACACTATACGAAGCCCACCACCTCATGCGGCACATAAGGCGCTTCCTGCGAGATACTGCTTAAAGCACACTCTTTTAACATGCTAACAAGAGTGGCAAAGTATGGCGCCAAACCGCAAGCCGGGAACCGTCATCACAGCGCTCGCAGGCTTATGACTGCGGCCAGAGTTCGATCAGCACCTTGCCGGAGGCCTGGGCATCCTTCGCCACGGCGAACGCCTCGACCGCCTCATCGGCTGCCATGGCGTGGGTGATCACCCGATCGAAGCGCTCATCGCGGGCCAGCAGCTCGATCGCCTCGTCGACCTCCTGATTGAAGCGGAAGCAGCCACGCAGCTGGATCTCCTTCGAGATCAGCGTCGCCAGTTCCAGCGGCTGCGGCCCGGCCCCCATCATGCCGATCTGGGCAATCACCCCGGCGCGGCGTACCGCGCGGATGGCGGTATCGATCGAGGCCGGCACCCCGGAGCACTCCAGCGCCACATCGAAGGCTTCCGCTTCAGGCGTCTGCTCGCCAATGCGGATGGTGTGCTGCACGCCCAGCTCGCGAGCGCGCGCCAGCGGACCTTCGACTACATCGGTAACGCTCACCTCCTTCGCGCCACGCACCAGCGCGGCGGCGGCGCTCAAAAGGCCGATCGGCCCCGCGCCGCACACCAGCACGCGCTTGCCCTCGACGCCGCCGGCGACATTGATGCCGTGCAGCGCCACCGCCAGCGGCTCGGCGAGTGCCGCGCGCCTGAGCGGCAGGCCCTCCGGCAGGCGCCGCAGCATGTCGCGACGCACCACCAGGTATTCGCTCATGCCGCCCTGGGTATGAGGGGTGGTGGAGGCGGAGCCCAGATAGGCGCCCTGCGGCCACAGATGCGGTAATCCTTCCAGCCCCGGCCGGCATTCACCGAAGGTCGCCGGATGAAAGGTGACGGGCGTGCCCGGCGCGAAACCGCCTGCCGGGTCGAATTCGACCGTGCCGGAGAGTTCATGGCCGGGAATCAGCGGCTCGCGCACCACGAAGGCGCCGTTGGCACCGTCATGGTAGTAGTGCAGGTCGGAACCGCAGATACCGCCCCAGGCGATACGTACCCGTACCTCGCCCTCGCCGGGCTCGGGGGTCGGCCACTCCTGCGCTCGCAGGTCCTGCCTGCCGTGTATCACCAGTGCTTTCATGGGGGCTCTCCCGAGTGCGCCAGACGACCGCTGGCGGCTTACACCACCGAGGTCATGCCGCCGTCAACGAAGATGTTCTGCCCCGAGACGAAGTCCGAGGCGCCGGAACAGAGATAGAGCAGCGTGCCGATCAACTCCTCGACCTCGCCCCAGCGCTGCGCCGGTGTGCGGTTCTCGACCCAGGCATTGAAGTCATCGTCCTGCCACAGGGCAGTGTTCATGTCGGTACGGAAGTAACCGGGCGAGATGCAGTTGACCTGAACGTTGAAGCGCGCCAGATCCGCCGCCATGCCTTTGGTCAGCATCGCCACGCCGCCCTTGGAGGCGCTGTAGGGAGCAATGGTCTGACGCGCCAGCATCGACTGCACCGAGCCGATATTGACGATCTTGCCGGCCCCGCGCTCGGACATTGCCGGCGAGATCGCCCGCGACACATAGAACGCGCTGGAGAGGTTGGTCGCCAGCACCGCGTCCCAGTCCGCCGGGTCGAACTCGGTGAAGGGCGCGCGGCGCTGCAGACCGGCGTTGTTGACCAGAATATCCGGTACGCCGTGCGTCTCGATCAGCGCCGCCAGCGCCTCCTTGACCGCCGGGGCATCGGTGACATCGAAGGTCACCGCGCTCACCTCGGCGCCGCTCTCGTCGCGCAGCGCACGGGCCGCCTGCTCGACCGTCTGCGGGCTGCGCCCGTGCAGAATCACTCTGGCCCCCTGCTCGGCCAGCCCGCGCGCCAGGGCGTGACCCAGCCCCCGCGAGGAGCCGGTCACCAGCGCCAGCCGGCCACTGATATCGAAAGGATTCATGATGTTCTCCCTGTCGTGATCGAGAAAACCGGCTCAGAAAATGACAAAGATCAGGCAGGCCAGAATGAAGCCCACTACCGATTCGAGCGCCTGCTGCACCGTCCAGGTCTTGAGCGTGGTCTTGACGTCCATGCCCAGCAGCCGGCCCACCAGCCAGAAACCGGAGTCGTTGACGTGGCCGGCGAATACCGAGCCGGCGGCGGTGGCCAGGGTAATGGCGACCACATCGACGCTGGAGAAGTTGCCCGCCGACACCGCCGGTGCCATCAGCCCCGCGGCGGTGACCAGTGCCACCGTCGCCGAGCCCTGCGCCAGGCGCAGAATCACGGCCACCAGCCAGGCGGCGACGATAATCGGCAGGCCGATGTTACCCAGCGAATCGGCCAGGGCGTCGCCGATCCCGGAGGCGCGCAGCACGCCGCCGAACATGCCGCCGGCACCGGTGATCAGCACCACCGAGCAGATCGGCCCCAGCGAGCTGTCGAGCACCTTCTCGATGGCGCTGCCGTTTTCACCCCGGCGCGTGCCCAGCACCCAGCAGGCCACCAGCACCGAGATGAGCAGCGCGATCGGCGTGCTGCCGAGTGTCTTGAGCAGCTGAAACCAGCCCTGATCGGCGTCCACCACGCCGGCGGCGCGCAGGAAATCGAGGCCGGTGTTCATGAAGATCAGCACCAGCGGCAGCAGCAGCATACCGATGACGGTGCCGACCGTGGGGGGATTTTTGACCTCGTCGTCGTCCTTGCCGCCGAAGAAGTTCTCGGCCAGTTGGAAGCTGTAGTGGCGAGCGCTGAACTTGCCCCACAGATAGCCCGACAGGTACCACATCGGGAAGGCAATAACGATACCGAAGAGCATCAGCACACCCAGGTTGGTGCCGTAGAGTTCGGCAGCGGTGACCGGGCCGGGATGCGGCGGTACAAAAACATGCATGACCGAAAAGGCCGCCGCGGTGGGCAGGGCGTAGAGCAGAATCGGGCCCCCCAGACGCCGGGCGACGGCGAACACCACCGGCAGCATGACGATCAGGCCGGCGTCAAAGAAGATCGGAAAGCCCATGAACAGCGAGGCGACACCCAGCGCGAAGGGCGCGCGCTGTTCACCGAACAGCTCGATCATGCGATCGGCCAGCACCTTCGCCCCGCCGGAGTTCTCCACCAGCCGGCCCAGCATCGCGCCCAGCCCGACCAGCAATGCCACCGAGCCCAGCGTGCCGCCGAAGCTCGACACCATGGTGGGCACGACCTGAGCGGCCGGCAGGCCGGTGGCAAACGCGGTCAGCAGGCTGACCAGAATCAGCGCCAGAAAGGCGTGCACCCGAAAGCGGATGACCAGTACCAGAAGTACGATGATCGCTGCCGCTGCGATTCCCAATAGCGGCCCGGCCGACATCGTTTGCGTCCATTCATTCATCCCGTTGCTCCCCGCCTGTCCCTGTAGGAATTGTCGGCAGCCGCCAGTACGCAGCTTAAGCCATGCTACAGCAGCACGGGAGCGCCGGCATTAGACCAAAGTCGAACAAATTCAACAAAGTCTAATCAATGCGCCGGACAGGGTAGCTCAGCGACGAAAACGGGCAAAAACTTCCTCGCCCATTACCGGACACCAGCGCGCCAGAGCCACCCCAAGCCCCGCTCCCACAAGCGTCAGCAGCGGCGGCAGCCACTCAAGCGTTACCGCCGAGGAGATATAGAGGTAGAGAAAAAAGAGCACCATCACCGGCGCACCGATCAGGCTGCCCGAGCGACGCCCGGCAACCGCCACGGCGGCCAGCACGCCCAGGGCGGGGATGACCACCGACAGCAGATTGACCACCATGCCCAGCGCCGCGCCTTCGAAACGCGGCTGCGCAAGCCCCAGGCCGATCTGCCACAGCAGTAGATAGACCGCCACCGGGGCGATCACCGCCGCGCTCAGGCGTCCCATAAAGCCCAGCGCCGTTGCCGGGTCGTTGTTGCCGTTGCCGTGACCGCCGGCCATAACGTTCTCGCTACTGTCAGTGGGGTTATCTTGCGCGCGCCGGACGGCATTGCCCGGCGCGATGGCAGAGCCGGGGCGGCATCAACGCCGGGCGATAATCTCGCGCCATTTCGCCGGCCCCGTGGTATGCACGCTCTCGCCGCGGGCGTCGACCGCCACGGTAACCGGCATATCGCGCACCTCGAACTCGTAGATCGCCTCCATGCCCAGGTCCTCGAAGGCGACCACTTTCGCGCCCTTGATCGCCTGGGCGACCAGGTAGGCGGAACCGCCCACCGCCATCAGATAGGCAGCGCCGTGATCGCGGATCGCCTCGATCGCCGCGGCGCCGCGCTCGGCCTTGCCCACCATGCCCAGCAGCCCGGTCTGCTCCAGAATGGTACGCGTGAACTTGTCCATGCGAGTCGCGGTGGTGGGTCCGGCGGGGCCGACCACTTCATCTCCCACCGGGTCGACCGGGCCAACGTAGTAGATAAAGCGCCCCTGCAGGTCCACCGGCAGCGCCTCGCCCTGCGCCAGCATGTCGACCATGCGCTTGTGGGCGGCATCGCGACCGGTCAGCAGCCTGCCCGACAGCAAAATGGTGTCACCCGGCTGCCACTGCGCAACCTCATCGCGGCTGATGTCGTCGAGGTTGACGCGCCGCACCCCCTCGCCCGCCTCCCAGGCGATCTCCGGCCAGTCATCGATGCTCGGCACCGGCAGCTCGGCGGGCCCGCCGCCGTCGAGTTGAAAGTGCACATGACGGGTAGCGGCGCAGTTGGGAATGATCGCCACCGGCTTGTTGGCGGCATGGGTGGGGCAGTCCATCACCTTGATATCGAGCACCGTGGTCAGCCCGCCCAGCCCCTGAGCGCCGATGCCAAGGCGGTTGATTTTGTCGAACAGTTCGAGGCGCAACGCCTCGGCGCGGCTGGAAGCGCCGCGCTCGGCGAGCTTTTGAATATCGATGGGCTCGAGTAGCGACGCCTTGGCCATCTTCATCGCCTGTTCGGCGGTGCCGCCGATACCGATGCCCAGCATGCCCGGCGGGCACCAGCCGGCGCCCATCTTCGGCACCTGCTCCAGCACCCAGTCGACCACGCTGTCGGAGGGGTTGAGCATGGCGAATTTCGCTTTCGCCTCGCTGCCGCCGCCCTTGGCGGCCACATGGATGTCGACTCGCTCGCCCGGCACCAGCCGATGGTGAATGACCGCAGGGGTGTTGTCTTTGGTGTTGCGCCGGGCGCCGTCCGGGTCTTCCAGAATCGAGGCGCGCAGGACGTTGTCCGGGTGGTTGTAGGCGCGCCGCACGCCCTCGTTGATCATGCCATCGAGGCTCATGTCGGCCTGCCACTGCACCTGCATGCCGACGTCGACGAACACGGTGACGATGCCGGTGTCCTGACAGATCGGCCGGTGACCGGTGGCACACATGCGCGAATTGATCAGAATCTGGGCGATGGCGTCACGCGCGGCGGGATTTTCCTCGCGCTGGTACGCCTGGTGCATGGCGTCGATGAAATCCTTTGGGTGGTAGTAGGAGATGTACTGCAGCGCATCGGTGACGCTGTCGATCAGGTCCTGCTGGCGAATCACGGTCATGGCAACTCTTCTTCGCTGGCGGGTCTCGGCCCGCTTTCAGTCGATCGGGATGGACGACGAATACGGCCGCCATCATACGCTCGGGACGCATCGGCGACGAGCCGCAGGCCACAAGACCGACGCCCGGCGAACATCAAAAGCCATATCATTGGCCTCAAAAACCAGCGGTAGAGCAGCCCGGCCAGCCACAGCAAAGGCAGCAGCACGAGGCTCCAGAGCAGGAACTGCCCCAGCCTGGCCGGCCACCCCAGCCACTGCGCCAGGTTGGCCCCCAGACCGCTGATCAGTGCCGGATGGCGCACCACCAGCCAGGCGGTAGTGCCCACGGCGGCAACCTTTGCCATGCGCGAGAGCTGCGCAAAACGAAGCCCGACCGGCAGCAGCGCCGCCCGCGAGGCGCGCAGCTCACTACCGGCGCCCGCCACTGCGCGGCCCTCCACCGCGCCCAGGCGTACCGCCCGGCCGGCACGCAGCAGCCTGACCGCACCGGCCACCATCAGCACATCGACGCCGGCCCAGGCGATATCGGCGGGCCTCACCCCGGCGTCGCTCTGCACGATGCGCTCCAGATCGCGCAGCCCGCCGGTGAAGAAGTCGCCCAGCGCCGTCACCAGCCGCTCGCCCTGCAGCCAGTGCGCCGCGCCGCGCTCATCGACCACGAACTGATCGAGAAAGCCGTAGCCGCCCTGCTGCAGAAAGGCGATAGCGTAGCGGCCACGCTGCTGCGGCGTCAGCGTATCGGACGCCGCCGATGGCGCGTCGTTGGAAAGTGGCGCCTCGGCCGTGGCGCTGTCCGGCGCTGGCTCAGGACGCCACCAGCCGGTGAGGCTATCGCGGGCACCCTGATAGCGCTGCGCCGCCCAGTGACGTGCACTCAGGCTCGGCATGGCGTTGTCATGGAAGTACCCCACCGGCAGCACCGCATCCGGGCCGTAGCGCGCCAGCACGGCGGTGAAGGCCGGGTCGAAGCCGTAATCGCCGAGCACCCGGCGGGCGAGATCGCCGTGGCGCTGCAGCGCCAGCGCGCCGTTGAACACCAGCGCCGGGTCGTCCGCCCAGCTCAGAAACAGCGCACTGATTGATTCGGGCTCGTCTTCGAGCTGCTGCGCCACCGAGGCCGGCAGCGCATCAGCGGCAGCAACGCGCAGAAGGCGCGGCTCATAGGGGGTGGCAGAAGCCGCCGCGGTGATCGCGGCGGCGGCGAGCAATGCAATGAGCAGTGGCAGCCACAATGAGCGGGCAAGGCGTGACATGACGGGCCCCGTAACGACCGGCAGGAGGGCGATTATGGCATGGCCCGGCGCGCTTCGCTCAGGCGTCGGTGCGGGTCAGCAACCGGCGGAGGGAACCCAAAGCGCGCCAGCGCTTTGGGCGGTCAACTGCAGCGATCTGTTGGGTGACCTTTCAGCCACAGCGAATTTCGGCTTCACACTCAACCGCGAAATTTACTGAATTCGCAATAAAGCAAAACGAATGTGCTTTATCGTGGAGAGACCTTGCTAACTCGCTGTCGTCATCTGCACCGATATTGACGATTGGCTTTAGCATGACTTTGTCAAAATGACCACTGCCATTATTGGTCTCAATCATTCGACCTTCAGCGTTGTCCGTGTAATTCGACACCGTGATCCCGGCGTCAGCGCAAAGATGTAGATACCAAAGCATATGACATGCTGAGAGCGAGCTCAGCAAAAGCTCTTCCGGGTTATAGCGGGACGAGTCGCCTAGGAAAGCTGGATCTGCCGACCCATTTATTATTGGTTTGTTACCGCAGGTTATTTCGTGATTGCGAGAGAAGGCACGGTAGTTCTTAGTGCCGTCGCCTGAATTCCCGGTCCAGACGACGGTAGCGGAATAATTGTGCTCACCTTTTTTCGACATCGAAGTTCCCATATTCATAATATGATTCGCCCAACGCCTTACTAAGTTGCAGCCAACAGCCACGACACTCAAGCAAAGCCACTTAATCACTAAACTCAACCAAACCAAAAGCGCCGACTGTTAGCTGTCGACTTGAGTAATTTGTTATGTGTTTCCCCACCAATAGGGCATTAGATCTTTTAACTTGATAGTTGCACCCTCAAGATTTGTCAGAACCTCAATTTTAAAGTTTTTTGGATGCAATTGCAACAATAGCTCTTGGCACGCCCCACAAGGAAGTATTACATCATGCCCTTTAATGCAAACTAATTTGATGATTTGAAACTCACCTTCAGTTACCATTGAACCAATAGCATTTCTTTCAGCGCAAGTGCCTAATGCGCATGGCGCATCAATACAAACACCGCTGAAGAATTTTCCAGAGGATGTTTCAATAGCTGCTGATACTTGACCACAGCTAATCCTGCCACTGAACTCTTGTGTTCTTAATTTTGACTGTGCCAATGAAACTAATTCTTGGAACATTTGGCATCCTCAATAAACATATAACGCCTAAGCTCAGTTGCCGACCGAAGCGCGACAGCGCTTTGGGCGGTCAACTGCAGCGATACGTTAGGTTGGATCGATTTACTCATGCGCGGCTCTGACCATAACCAATTCATCAGGTTGTGGATCAAATACGATCGTTTGTTTCGTTGTCGCTCTACGGAATCTTAATCGACCTAATAAGGCCATTGACCGGAAGTTGGCCGATTTCAAAACCGCAGCGAAACGAGTTACCGAATATGTGGTACGTAGCTCTCGCAGCATTGCCTCGACTGCTTCTCTGCCGATTCCCCGCCTCCAATACTTGCTATTCAACACGTATGCAATACAAGCGGTATCTGACTGCAAGACAGAGGCTTGCACATAACCGCACGGGCCAACTTCATCCAGCCGAATAACCCAGTTAAGCCATTGCTGGGATCGATCCGGCGACGAGCGGCTCTCAAGCCGACGATAACGCTGCGCTAGAGATTCGAGGGAACTCGGCGGCTTATTCTCGAATTCATAGATAGCAGGATCATTAAGAACCTCAAACATCGCCGTCGCGTGCGACTCCATCAAAGGTTCGAGTGTGAGGCGCGATGTCTGAATAATGTTCATTACGACCCAACAGGTATTAGATAGCGCGCTCGTTTATTCGCTTGAACGATCACGCGCGTTCAATATTCTTATGAGACACCATTAAACTATTGATTTGAGGGACAACATAAGCCTCCATGCAACCCATCCAGGGTTCGCGTGCTTGCACATTTTGCTGATACCAATAATACTGCATGGACATACATATATAATAGCAATATGGGCATGGATATGCGCAGCAAGCCACCCAAGCTGATGGATAGGGTCAAGGCGACCATGCGGGTGAAACGCTATAGCCACCGCACCGAGAAGACCTACTGCTATTGGATTCGTTTCTTTATCGCCATGTGCTGGAGCAACCTCTGGGTGAGATTGGCGAGTTCACGCACGCCAGGCGTCCACGCCGATTGCCGGTCCTTTGGGCTAAACCCCGCCGCAGCGGGGTTTTAACAGACGAGCAAGGTTTGGCCCTTACTTCTCCAGCCACTCGGTGTGGTAGACCGTGTCGCGGTCATCCAGACGACGGTAGGTGTGGGCGCCGAAGAAGTCGCGCTGCGCCTGGATCAGGTTGGCCGGCAGCATCTCGGTGCGGTAGCTGTCGTAGTAGGCGATCGCCGAGGCGAAGGTGGGCACCGCAATGCCGTGCTGCACCGCATGGCTGACCACGTCGCGCAGCGCCTGCTGGTAGCGCTCGGCGATGTCGGCGAAGTGCGGCGCCAGCAGCAGGTTGTCCAGCTCCGGCTTTTCGCGATAGGCGTCAGTGATCTTCTGCAGAAAGCGCGCGCGGATAATGCAACCAGCGCGGAACAGTCCGGCAATGGCGCCGTAATCAAGGTTCCAGTCGTTCTCCTCTGAAGCGGCGCGCATCTGCGCAAAGCCCTGGGCGTAGGAGACGATCTTGGAGAGATAGAGCGCCTGGCGCACTTTCTCGATGAACTCGGCACGGTCGCCTTCGAACGGCTTGTCGCCCGGCCCCTTGAGCACTTTCGCCGCGGCGGTGCGCTCATCCTTCAGCGAGGAGATGAAACGCGCGAACACCGACTCGGTAATCAGCGGCAGCGGCACGCCCAGCTCCAGCGCATTGATGCTGGTCCACTTGCCGGTGCCCTTCTGGCCGGCAGAGTCGAGGATGGTATCCAGCACGTAGTCGCCGTTGTCGTCGCGCTTTTTGAAGATGCGCTGGGTAATGTCGATCAGGTAGCTGTCGAGTTCACCCTCGTTCCACTCAGCGAACACCTCGGCCAGCTCGTCGTTGGAGAGCCCAAGGCCGCCCTTGAGCAGCGAGTAGGCCTCGCTGATCAGCTGCATGTCGCCGTATTCGATGCCGTTGTGCACCATCTTGACGTAGTGGCCTGCGCCGTCGGGGCCCACATAGCTGACGCAGGGTTCGCCATCTTCGGCCCTGGCGGCGATTTTCTCGAGAATCGGCGCCACCATGTCGTAGGCTTCCTTCTGCCCACCGGGCATGATCGAAGGCCCCTTGAGGGCGCCCTCCTCGCCGCCGGAGACGCCGGTACCGATGAAGTTCAGCCCCGCCTCGGAAAGCTCGCGGTTGCGGCGAATGGTATCCGGGTAATGGGTATTGCCACCGTCGATCAGGATATCGCCGTCGTCGAGGTGGGGGCGCAGCGATTCGATGGTTTTGTCGGTCGCCTCGCCGGAGGCCACCATCAGCAGGATGCGGCGCGGCTTCTCCAGCGAATCGACGAAGCTCTCGATGTCGTAGCAGGGCACCAGCTTGCTGCCGGGATGCTCTGCCATGACCTCGTCGGTCTTCTCGCTGGAGCGGTTGTAGATCGATACCGTGTAGCCACGGCTTTCGATATTGAGCGCCAGATTGCGCCCCATCACCGCCATTCCCATGACGCCAATCTGTTGTCTGGACATTGCCTGTTACCACTCCATCGGTCGTTGATCTATCGCACTGTTGTAGCGCGCCCGCGCTCATTTTGCGAACGGTCTGCAGGCTTTTGGCCGCTGCAGGGACTATCAGTTTGTCAGAGCAGGGTGTTGCTGTCGTCAGCCGAGCGCCCGGCAGGTTCGATACGCCGGCTGTAAAATTTTTGTGTCACTCGGATATCCAGGCCAGGCTGACAGGGTCAATCACCGAACCTCTTGTACACCACCGCAGCCGCCATGCCGCTCTTGCCCCGACTGCCTATGGCGCATGGGAGATGAAGTGCATATGCACCAGGGTGGCATCGTCGACAACTTCGTCAATATGGTCGCGCTCGATGACAGCGAGAGAGCGCTGCTCGACGACTGCGAGCGCGAGCCGCAGATCATGCGACGCCACCAGTATCTGTGGCGCTTTCGCGACAGTGCCCGGATGCTCTATACCCTGCAGAGCGGCTGGGCCTACGCCTATCGTATTACCCTGACCGGCGAAACGAAGGTGGTCGAGGTGTTCACCCCCGGCGATATCATCGGCCTGCGCGACTTTACCTTCGGCCACCATCTGACCGACGTGCGCATGATGACCGACGCCAGGGTGTGTCCCTTCCCCTACGCCCACATTCTGGACGCCTGCCACCGCTCGCGCGCCCTGACAGCGGCCTTTTTCGCCACCGCCTCGCGTGACCAGGCACTGATGACGGCGCGCGTGACCACCCTGATGCACTGCAGCGCGCGGATGAAGATCGCCCATTTTATCGTCGAGATGTATCTGCGTCTGCGCCACACCAACCCGCAGCTGGGCTGGCGCTTCGACTTCCCCATGAACCAGAAGCTGATGGCCAGTCTACTGGGTCTGACCAGCGTGCACGTCAGCCGCATGATGAGCGAGATGGCTCGCGACGGGCTGGTGCGCAAGCAGCGTCGGGTACTGGAAATTCTCGACTACGACGCGCTTTACGAAGAAGCGCAGTTCGACGAGACCTATATCCAGTTCGATCTGGGGCATCTGTTCGAGGGGCAAAACGAGCGTATCGTGCCGACATAGCGCGTTTTTGGACGAAGACAGAGGTGGGACATGGGCGGCAACCGAACTCCGGCATCCGGAAAGGCAGCATGAACGGCTCATCAGCCACACCACACGATGCTGCCTTCAAGGCCGTACTAGTGATGCACTATATGCTGCAGGCTGGCGAAACCCGGGATCCGGCTGCGCTGGTAACGGCACTGGCATCAAGGGTACCCGAAACAGGGGGAAACGCTCATGACCATCGCGGAACAGCTCGAGGAGCGCGGCATCCGGAAAGGCCGCCAGGAAGGCCGGCTTGAAACGGCCCGCAACCTGATCCGGGACACCACACTTTCCAATGAGATGATCGCCGGCGCTACCGGCCTGGATATCGCTCAGGTCGCCGAGCTTCGTGAACAACTCAAGAGCTGACTTTCAACCGTCATGCCCCCTCAATGTGCCTCCTCCCGGCTGTCGCCGGCCCCCGCCTCGACTTTCAACGGTACGTCGAGCCGGCCGGCGCGCTGCATGCGCTCGACCACTTCGGTACGAAAGGCTTCAACCTGGTCGCTTTTGACCTCGAAGATCAGTTCGTCGTGCACCTGCATCACCATTACCGCATCGAAATCGCCCTCGCCGAGCCAGCCGTCGACGTCGATCATGGCACGCTTGATGATGTCGGCGGCGGTGCCCTGCATGGGGGCATTGATGGCGGTGCGCTCGGCCGAATCGAAGGCAAAGCGGGTGTCAGCGTTCGGACACTGCCAGCCGGATGCCCAACCCTATCAGTACGCCTCCCATCGCCCGATCGAGCCACTGACCAATCGCCGGACGAGTGCGCAACAGGCTCGCGAGACGCGCTCCGAGATAGACCAACGGCAGCTCGACAAAGCCCGCGACCAGAATGATCAACGTGCCATGGAGAAACAGCTGGGCGGCAACGGGTCCCGAGCCTGGCACCACGAACTGGGGCAGAAAAGCGAGAAAGAAAACGGCTACCTTGGGGTTCATGAGGGAGACCAGCACACCCTTTCGCCACACCTGCGCCCCAGAAGCCTGGCGCGCCTCTGCGGTATTCAAGCCGCTGCTCCTGGAGCTTAGAGCCTGGAGACCCAGCCAGATCAGATAAGCCGCACCCAGCCACTTCACCACGCTGAATGCCGTCGCGGAAGTCGCCAACACGGCAGACAGTCCCAGCGCCGCCAGCAATACGTGACACATGGCCCCACTCCAGATGCCCGACATCGCAGCCAGTCCTCTGCGGCGGCCGCCTTTGGCCGCCTGCGACAGGATGAAGGCCATATCGGGACCCGGCGATAAATTGAGCAGCAAGGCGGCCGTAAAGAAGCCCATCCAATGCACCAGCGAGTAGTCGAACATGTTTGCCTCCATACGACGCTAGCGTCTGATTATGCCTCAATGTGCCTCCTCCCGGCTGTCCGACGATCAGCGGCACGTCAGCCACATGATGAGCAAGATGGCCCGCGACGGGCTGGTGCGCAAGCAGCGCCGGGTATTGGAGATTCTCGACTACGAAGCCCTCTATGAAGAAGCGCAGTTCGACGAGACCTATATCCAGTTCGACCTGAGGCACCTGTTCGAGGGCCACGACGCCGCGCAGGCTCCCTCGTAGCGGGCGGCCCGGGAATACGACATCAGGGGCGCCGGCCACCAGAATGATCTGATCCACGAGTTTTCTTTGACTCTCTTGTCGCGAGTGCGCCACCCCGATATAGCAACGCTATAAAGGAAGCTCCAACGTGGCCTTTTCGGTAGAAACCACGATGGAGGTTCTGAACTTGCGTACATTGCTGTCGGAAAAAAAGAAGCGGTGAGTAAACCTTTCATAATCAGCCATATCCCTGGCGACCACGATCATTAAAAAGTCGGCATCACCGGCAATGCAGTAGCAGTGCTGCACCTGAGCATCCTCTCTTGCCTTGCGCTTGAAGATATCGATTTGGTCCGACCTGTCGCGTTCAAGCTCGACTGATACAATAGCTTTCACTCCAAGGCCCACTTTCAGTGGATCAAGGACGGCCACTTCACTCTGCACAACGCCCGCTTCACGAAAGTTTTTCAATCTACGCTGCACCGTCGCCGTTGACATGCCGGTCTTCTCGGACATTTCCGGGATGGTGGTTTTTACATTTTTCTGCAGCAGCCCGAGCAGCTTGCGATCACTTTTTTCCAGGTTACTCATATCACGACATCACAAAATTTATATTTTTGATTTTTTTACATCAAAAAATCGCATTTTAATTACTTTAGCGCATCACAACACAAGCTGTAAACTATACAGCATGAGACATGGTGCTATTGCTATATTACCGCTGGCTTTCGGAGCTTCCCTTTATGGATTTGCCTTCGGGATACTGGCCTATCAGGCGGGCTTTATGTGGTGGGGGGTGGGTCTAATGGGCGCTACGGTCCATGCCGGCTCCTCCCAGATTGTGGCGGTCGACCAGTTTTCCGGGGGAAGCGCAATGCTGGCTGCCGCCCTGGCCGGCGCGGCCCTCAATCTGCGTTATATCGGTATGATCGCGTCGCTGCATGAAGTGCTTGGAGAGAAACCTTTTTGGCAGCGACTATTGGCCATTCATATCACTTCCGACGAGAACTGGGCACTTACCATGTCCAGCAAAAAAGAGTCACCGGACATTGGCGCCGATTTCCTGATTGGCTCGGGTCTGACCATGTTCCTGGTCTGGGTCTGCTCCACCACGCTTGGGGCATTAGCCGGCAACGCCTTGCCTGATCTTGACGAATATGGGCTCGGTTTTGCCTTTACGGCCGCCTTTATCGCAATGGCACGAAGCATGTGGCCTGGCATGGATAGATTGCCCTCATGGACAATATCCTTTGCTGCTACGTTATTGCTGTCCTGTCAGGGTATGGCGGCCGCTTATGCCATTGTGGGCGGCACGCTTTGTGGCATCACAATGTTGCTGTTCGAGCGCTATACCAAGGATAAAATATCATGAGTGCCTCTCACTTTGGGCTGATCGCTCTTCTCTCTTTACTCGCTTTCAGTGTGCGATTGGCCGGCCTGTTTGCAGGTAGAGCCATCGGCGAGTCTCGTCTTGCATTTTTACTGGATGAGCTGCCCGGTCTGATTATCGTCGCGCTGGTCGCAGCTTCCATGGCGACAGAACCCGGCATCTACTGGATTGCAGGCGGCATCGCACTACTGACCGCCTGGAAAACCCGTAACATCATTGCCACAATGGGGGCGGGCATGACAGCGCATGCCGCCATCACCTTCATGGGCGCCTAACCTCGTTCCACTCCGCATGTGGTGTCAGACATCGAATGCCTCAATGCGCCTCCTCCCAGCTGTCACCGGCCCCCGCCTCGACGATCAGCGGCACGTCGAGCCGGCCGGCGCGCTGCATGCGCTCGACCACTTCGGTACGAAAGGCTTCAACCTGGTCGCTTTTAACCTCGAAGATCAGTTCGTCGTGCACCTGCATCACCATCACCGCATCGAAATCGCCCTCACCGAGCCAGCCGTCGACGTCGATCATGGCGCGCTTGATGATGTCGGCGGCGGTGCCCTGCATGGGGGCGTTGATGGCGGTGCGCTCGGCCGCCTGACGGCGGGCGTGGTTGCGCGAGGCGATCTCCGGCACGTAGAGGCGCCGACCGAATACCGTCTCGACGAAGCCCTGCTCGGCGGCCTCGGCGCGGATGCGCTCCATATAGCGCGCCACCCCCTGGTAGCGCTCGAAGTAACGCTCGATCCAGGTCTTCGCCTGGCGCTGCTCGACGTGCAGCTGGCGCGCCAGCCCCCAGGCGCTCATGCCGTAGATCAGGCCGAAGTTGATCGCCTTGGCGCTGCGCCGCTGATCACTGCTGATACGCTCGGGCGAGGTGCCGAATACCTCGGCGGCGGTGGCGGTGTGAATGTCGCGGTTGTCGGCAAAGGCCTGCAGCAGGCCCTTGTCGCCGGAGAGATGCGCCATGATGCGCAGCTCGATCTGCGAGTAGTCCGCCGCTACCAGCCGGTAGCCGGGCGTGGCCACGAAGGCAGTGCGAATACGCCGGCCGATTTCGCTGCGGATGGGGATGTTCTGCAAGTTGGGATCGCTTGACGACAGCCGCCCGGTGGCGGTCACCGCCTGGTGATAGCTGGTGTGAATGCGCCCGGTCTCGGCGTTGACCAGCTGCGGCAGCTTGTCGGTGTAGGTCGACTTGAGCTTGGTCAGGCCGCGGTGCTCCATGATCACCTTCGGCAGCGGGTAGTCCAGCGCCAGCTCCTCGAGCACCGCTTCGGCGGTGCTGGGCGCGCCCTTGGGCGTTTTCTTCAGCACCGGGATCTTCTGCTCCTCGAACAGAATCTCGCCGAGCTGTTTGGGCGAGCCGAGATTGAATTCGCGCCCGGCGAGTTCGAAGGCGTCGCGCTCCAGCGCCTCGATACGCTGCGCCAGTTCGCGGCTCTGCTCGCCGAGGCAAGCGCTGTCGATCGCCACGCCGCAACGCTCCATGCGCGAGAGCACCGGGATCAGCGGCCGCTCCAGGGCGTCGAGCACCTCGGCCAGACGCCCCTCGGCCTCCAGCCGCGGGCGCAGGTGGGCGTGCAGGCGCAGGGTGACGTCGATATCTTCACAGGCGTACTCGATCGCCTCCTCGACGCCTACCTGGTTGAAGGTGAGCTGCTTCGCCCCCTTGCCGGCGATCTCCTCGAAGCTGATGGTGTTATGCCCCAGATACTGCTGCGCCAGCGAGTCCATGTCGTGGCGGGTGGCGGTGGAGTTGAGCACGTAGGACTCCAGCATGGTGTCGGTCAGCGCCCCCGCGACGTGGATGTCGTAGCGCGCCAGCACCTCGATGTCGTACTTGAGGTTCTGACCGATCTTGGCGATCGACGGCTTCTCCAGCAGCGGCTTGAGCGCCGCCAGCACGGTGTCGCGGTCGAGCTGCTCGGGAGCGTCGAGATAGTCATGCGCCAGCGGCACATAGACCGCCTCGCCGGGCTCGAGGCCCAGCCCCACACCGACAATGGCAGCGCTCATATAGTCGAGGCTGGTGGTCTCCAGATCGAAGCAGAAGGCCTCGGCCGCGCCAAGGCGCTCGAGCCAGCCATCCAGCGTCTTCCGGTCGAAAACACCGCTGTAGCGGCGCTCGCCCGCCAGCGCCGAACCCTCTTCACCATCGCCGCCGATATCCGTCTTACCGGCAGGCACATCGGCCGCCGCCGCACCGTCGCGGCCACCGGCCAGCAGCTCATCGAGCCAGCTTTTGAATTCGAGACGCTGATAGAGCGCCAGCAGCGCCTCCTGGTCGGGGTGGGCAATCTCAAGGTCGTCGAGCCCCACCGGCAGTTCGCAGTCGGTGCGAATGGTCGCCAGCTTATAGGAGAGAAAGGCCTGCTCGCGGTGCTCTTCAAGCTTTTTGGGCATTGATTTGGCGCCGCGAAAGGAGAGCGTGGTGACCCTGTCGAGATCGGCGTAGAGGGTGTCCAGGCCGCCATTCATGCCGGTCAGCAGTGCCAGCGCGGTCTTCTGCCCGACCCCCGGCACGCCGGGAATGTTATCGACGCTGTCGCCCATCAGGGCGAGATAGTCGATGATCAGGTGCGGCGGAATGCCGAACTTCTCCTCCACCCCGGCGACATCCAGGGTTTCGTCCTTCATGGTGTTGACCAGCGTGATGTGCTCGTTGACCAGCTGCGCCATGTCCTTGTCGCCGGTGGAGATGATCGCATCGCGGCCGGCCTCGGTGGCCATCCGCGCCAGCGTGCCGATGACGTCGTCGGCCTCCACGCCCTCGACGCACAAAAGCGGTAGTCCCAACGCTCTCACGCAGTCGTGCAGCGGCTCGACCTGGGCACGCAGCTCTTCCGGCATCGGCGGGCGGTTGGCCTTATAGTCGCTATAGAGCGCGTCGCGGAAGGTCTTGCCGCTGGCGTCGAACACCACCGCCATGGGGCTTGCGGGATACTGGCGGATCAGGCTCTTGAGCATCGACATGACGCCGCGTACCGCACCGGTGGGCTCACCGGTAGAGGTAGAGAGCGGCGGCAGGGCGTGAAAGGCGCGATAGAGATAGGCGGAACCGTCCACCAGGACGATCGGGGCAGTGGCCATGGAAGCTCCAGCGAAACGGCGTAAGCGAAAACTCCATGATACGCAAGGGCGGCGCCGCCGTCCAGGGCGATCGCACGTCGATAATCGATCGCATTTGAAGAATCGCGTGTGAATCGGTATAGCTGAGGCATTTGGTCGGAGTTCCCTCATGACCCAGTCCCCGAAGCCCATCATGGATGTTTTCGTCGCCGTCACCGATCCTCGCCAGTCCAGCAAGGTTCAGCACTCCTTGCCGGAGGTGCTGACCGTGGCGGCCTGCGGCATTCTGGTCGGCACTGACACGTTCGAGGAGATCGAGTTCTGGGCCAAAGAGAAGCTGCCATGGTTGCGCCAGTACCTTACCCTGCCCAACGGAATTCCCTCGCACGATACCTTCGCGCGCCTCTTTGGACTGATGAACCCCGGAGAGTTCGAAGCCGCCTTTCGCCGTTGGGTTGACAGTGTACTGCCCGGCGTCTCACCCCAGGTGGTG
>NZ_KB907867.1:74624-185501 GCF_000382245.1 Kushneria aurantia DSM 21353 | reverse complement strand
GATGAAAATTCTTGTAACCGGCGGTGCCGGCTTTATCGGTTCGGCGGTCATTCGCTATCTGATCAATGAGACCGAACACAGCGTGGTCAACGTCGACAAGCTGACCTACGCCGGCAACCTGGCCTCATTGGGTCAGTCGGCCGAGAGCCCGCGCTACGCCTTCGAGCGGCTCGATATCGCCGATGCCGATGGCCTCAATGCGACTTTCGAGCGCCATCGGCCCGATGCGGTCATGCATCTGGCCGCGGAGAGCCACGTGGACCGCTCGATTCACGGCCCCGCCGATTTCATTCATACCAACCTGGTCGGCACCGGCGTGCTGCTGGAGGCGGCGCGGCGCTACTTCGAGGCGCTGCCCGCCGCGCGCCGCGCGGCGTTTCGCTTCCATCATGTGTCCACCGATGAGGTCTACGGCGATCTCGACGGCCCCGAGGGGCTTTTCACCGAAGAGACCCCCTATGCGCCCAGCTCGCCCTATTCGGCCAGCAAGGCGGGCTCCGACCACCTGGTGCGCGCCTGGCACCGCACCTATGGGCTGCCGGTGCTGGTCACCAACTGCTCCAATAATTACGGCCCCTTCCATTTCCCCGAAAAGCTGATCCCGCTGATCATCCTCAACGCCCGCGCCGGCCGGCCATTGCCGGTATATGGCGACGGTGGCCAGGTGCGCGACTGGCTCTATGTGGAGGACCATGCCCGGGCGCTGGTGCGCGTGCTGGAAGCCGGCGAGGTGGGGGAGACCTATAACATCGGCGGCCACAACGAGCACCGTAATCTCGAGGTGGTCGAGCGCATCTGCGCGCTGCTGGAGGAGTTGGCGCCCACTCACCCCGAGGGCGTGGCGCGCTACGCTGACCTGATCACCTACGTCACCGACCGGCCCGGCCATGACAGACGCTACGCCATCGACGCGGAAAAGATCGAGCGTGAGCTGGGCTGGCGCCCGCAGGAGTCCTTCGACTCCGGCCTGCGCAAAACGGTTGCCTGGTATCTAAACAACGACGACTGGATTGCCGGTGTGACCAGCGGCGCCTACCGCGAATGGACCGAGCGCCAATATGGGGCGCCGCCGGGCAGCGGTACACCATAAGGGCAGCAGGCATCCAAAAGGACGGATCTTCCGATATGAAACGAAAAGGCATTATTCTGGCCGGCGGCTCCGGCACCCGGCTGCATCCGGTAACCCTGGCAACCTCCAAGCAGCTGCTGCCGGTGTATGACAAGCCGATGATCTACTATCCGCTCTCCACCCTGATGCTGGCGGGCATTGACGAGATTCTGATTATCTCCACCCCCCGCGACACGCCGCGCTTCGAGGAGCTGCTGGGCGACGGCCGCCAGTGGGGCATTCGCATCGAGTACGCCGTGCAGCCCTCGCCTGATGGTCTGGCGCAGGCGTTCATTATTGCCGAGGATTTCCTCGCCGGCGCGCCGAGCTGCCTGGTGCTGGGCGACAACGTTTTTTACGGCCACGACTTCCAGCCGCTGCTGGAGCGCGCCATGGCGCAGGAAAGCGGTGCCAGCGTGTTCGCCTATCATGTTAACGATCCGGAGCGCTACGGCGTGGTCGATTTCGATGAGAACGGCCGCGCTACGTCGCTGGAAGAGAAACCGGCGGTGCCGAAATCGTCCTATGCGGTCACCGGGCTCTACTTCTACGACAGCGACGTGGTCGAGATGGCGAAAAATCTCGAACCCTCCGACCGCGGCGAGCTGGAGATCACCGACATCAACCGGCTCTATATGGCGCGCGGCGATCTGCAGGTCGAGATGATGGGGCGCGGCTTTGCCTGGCTGGATACCGGCACCCACGATTCGCTGCTGGAGGCCTCGCACTTCGTCGCCACCCTCGAACATCGCCAGGGGCTCAAGCTCTGCTGCCCGGAAGAGATCGCCTGGCGCCGGGGCTGGATCGATACCGAGGCGCTGCTGGCGCTCGCCGCGCCGCTGGCCAAGAGCGGCTACGGCCGGTATCTGCAACAAACCGTCAAGGCGGAGCGACGCTGATATGCAGGCTATCGAGACCGAACTGCCGGAAGTCGTGATTCTGGCGCCGAAGGTGTTCGGCGACGAGCGCGGCTTTTTCATGGAGAGCTTCAACCGCCGCGCCTTCGAGGCGGCCACCGGCTGTCGGCGCGAGTTCGTGCAGGACAACCACTCGCGCTCGCGCGGTGGCGTGCTGCGCGGCATTCACTACCAGCTGGAACAGACCCAGGGCAAGCTGGTGCGGGTGACCCACGGCCGGGTGTTCGACGTGGCGGTCGATCTGCGCCGCGCCTCGCCCCGTTTCGGGCAGTGGACCGGAGTCGAGCTTAGCGGCGACAACCACCGCCAGCTGTGGGTACCGGAAGGCTTCGGCCACGCCTTTCTGGTGCTCTCCGAGCAGGCCGATTTTCTCTACAAGGCGACCGATTTCTATCATCCCGCCTCGGAGCGCTCGATTCGCTTTGACGACCCGCAGATCGGCATTGTATGGCCCGAGGCGCAGGCCGCTGAGATGGCCCTTTCCGACAAGGATCGCGCCGCACCGCTGCTGGCCGATGCCGAGGTATTCGAATGAGCAATGGCATGGAAACCGGTGAACCTCTCGACTATCTGATTCTGGGCGCCAACGGCCAGGTGGGGCGCGAGCTGAGCCGGGCACTGCAGCCCTTCGGCCACGGCCGCGCGCTGGGCCGCGCCGAGTGCGACCTGGCACACCCCGGGGCAGTGGCCGAGACGGTGCACCGGCTGAAGCCGAAGGTGGTGGTCAATGCCGCCGCCTGGACGGCGGTGGACCGCGCCGAAGAGGAGCCCGACCGGGCGCACCGCCTCAACGCCGGCGCGGTGGCGGAGCTGGCCGGCGCCTGTGCCGAAAGCGGCGCCGCACTGGTGCACTACTCGACCGATTACGTGTTCGAGGGCAGCGGCGAGACGCCGCACGGCATCGACGCGCCGCTGGCGCCGCGCTCGGTGTATGGCCGTACCAAGCTGGAGGGTGAGCGGGCGATCGCCGCCGCCGCTGCCAAAGCGATGGTGCTGCGCACCAGCTGGGTATACGCCGCCCATGGCCACAACTTCGTGCGCACCATGCTGCGGGTCGGGCGCGAGCGCGATCAGCTGAAGGTGATCGATGACCAGATCGGTGCGCCTACCTGGGCGGCCACCATCGCCGACACCACGGCGCTGGCACTGCACGACTGGCGCCGCAGCGGCTGGGCCGACGACCGCGCCGGTAGCTGGCACCTGACTGCCGCCGGCGCGGTAAGCTGGCACGGCTTTGCGGTAGCGATTTTCGAGGAAGCGGTGGCGCTCGGGATCATGGGCGCCGACGAGGTGCCGCAGGTGGTCGCGATTCCTTCCAGCGAATACCCGCAGCCGGCGCCGCGTCCGGCCAATTCGCGGCTGGATATCGCGCCGCTGGAGCAGCGTTTCGAACTTCGCATGCCGCACTGGCGCGATGCGCTGCGCCAGTGTCTGCGCTCGATCGCTTCCTGAGGTGCCTTCAACGAGGAAAGCGGCGTTGCTTCAGATGTTCAACGGCTCCCATCTGGAGCACCTGATTATCGGTATCGGTATTCAGCTTGTAATGTGGCCCTTCTTCGGCCGCTGGGCCGGGGGCGCCATTGTTGTGGCGCTTTTTCTGGGCCGCGAGATTGCCCAGCACGAGTACCGGGGCGGTGGCGGCAACGCCGTTGCCTGGTACTACGGGGTGGTGTACCACTGGTCGGTGGATTCCGTGCTGGATGTGCTGGTGCCACTGACGGGATGCCTGGTGGTGGCAATAGCGGTGTCGGCAATCGGCGCGTTGCGCCGTCAACGAAACGGCTGAGCAAAAGCGCTTTTTTCGTGAAGTTGCCGGCGTGCGGTCACAGCACTCTGTCCAACGCCTCCAGGGTTGTATCGATCTGCGCTTCGGTGTGCTCGCAGGAGAAGAAAAACCGCAGCCGCGCACTTTTCTCCGGCACAGCGGGGTGCAGAATCGGCTGTACGTTGATGCCCGCCTCCAGCAGCCGTGCAGAGGCGCGCGCCGCCTTGGCCGAGCTGCCCACAATGACCGGCACGATGGCGGCACCGATGCTGTCGCCGGTATTCCACCCCTTGGCACGGGCGCGCTCGGCGAAGTAGCGCGAGATATGATGCAGCCGCGTGACGCGCTCCGGCTCCGCCCGCATGATCTGTAGCGCCGCCAGCGAGGGCGCGGCCACCTGCGCCGGCATGCCCACGCTGTACAGAAAGCCCGGCGCGAAGTAGCGCAGCGTGTCCACCAGCGCCCGGCAGCCGGTGATGTAGCCACCACAGCCGGCCAGGGATTTGCTGAGGGTGCCCATCCAGATATCCACGTCCTGCGTGGCCACCCCGCTCATTTCGCCGATACCCCGCCCGCTTTCGCCCAGCACGCCGAAGGAGTGGGCTTCATCGACCATCAGCCAGCTGCTGTAGCGCTGTTTGAGGGCGACGAAGCGTTCCAGTGCCGGTGCATCGCCATCCATGCTGTAGAGCCCCTCGATAACGATCAGGACGCGCTCGAACTGGCCGCGATGGCGTTCGAGCAGCGCTTCGAGCGCCTGCGGGTCGTTGTGGGTGAAGCTCATGCGCCGGGCGCCGGAGAGCTGCGCGCCCACCAGGGTGCTGTTGTGGATGTACTCGTCGTGAAGAATCAGGTCTCGCGGGCCGAGCAGGTAGCCGATGGTGGAGACGTTGGTGGCGTGGCCGCTGACAAAAACGAGCGCCGCTTCGCTGGCGTAACACTCGGCGATGGCGCTCTCCAGCGCCTGATGTATCGGGCGCTCACCGGAAACCGGGCGGCTGGCGGATACCGAGCTGCCGTAGCGTTCAAGGGCCTCGATACCGGCACGGATCACCTGCGGGTGGTGTACCAGCCCCAGATAGTTGTAGCTGGCAAAGTTGATGCATTCACGGCCATCGATCACCGTGGTGGCGCCACCGCTGCTTTCATGCACCCTGAAGAAGGGGTCGTCGATCCCCAGCCGTTCGCCGCTGCTGCGCATCATCTGCAGCTGCTGGTAGCCGGGCTGCAGGTCGAAGCGCGTGAAGCGTTCGCTGACGCGCGGCGCTGCCTCGGCGCCGGCAGCGGGTGTTTCACTGTCGCGGCGGTTGCGCGCCCGATCGAGTAGTCGCTGTTTGAGGCTGTTGCTCAAGGCGTGCCCTCCTCGCCGTGTCGAGCGTTTGCAGGCGTCTGTTCGGTGGTGTCGGCGTCGGTGGCGTTGATCTCTTCATCCACGCCGTGTCGCGAGGCCAGCGTCGCCAGTGCCTGCGCCTGCTGATCGGCTTCGCTTATATCGTCCTCTTCGCCCAGCCGCGCCAGCAGATAGTCGGCCAGCCCGGTCAGGGTGGCGGTATCGTTGAGCACCATTACCGGTACCTGAATGCCGAGCCGGCTCTCCAGCGCGGTCACCAGTTCAACGCCCATCAGCGAGTCGAAGCCCATGTCGCTGACCGGGCGTTCGATATCCACGCTGCCGGCTTCCAGCATCAGTATACCGGCCAGTTCATGGCGCAGTACTTCCAGCAACAGCTCGCGCTGTTCCGCTTCGGGCAGAGTAATCAGACGCTGGCGCAGGTCGTCATCGTCGCCTTCCGCGGCGGCATCGTCGGCCGTACGCGCCAGGTCAAGGTAGCGCGGTGCGCCGGCACCGGGCAGAAAGCGGGCAATGGCCGGCCAGTCGAGCGCCATGACGCCGTACTGTCCGGCGTTGCATATCAACAGGCGCTCCAGTACGCCCATCACTTCGGCGGCGGTCAGCGTTCGCCCGCCCAGGCGCTGGGTCAGGCTGTCGCGGGTCTGGGTATGGCGCGCCAGAAAACCGACGTCCTCGATGGGTCCCCAGCCGATACAGGTCGCCGGCTGGCCGCGCTGGCGACGTGCCGTGGCCAGCCCCTCGAGCCAGTGGTTGGCGGCCACGTAGCTGGCCTGGCCGGGGTTGCCGAACAGCGTGGTGGCGGAGGAGAACAGCACGAAGTAGTCGAGCGGGTCCTCGGCGGTGAGGGCATCGAGATGGCGCGCGCCCTCCAGCTTGGCGGTCATGCCCTGCTCGATGCGCTGATCGTCCAGTGAGCGAATCAGGCCGTCGTCGATCACGGCGGCGGCATGAAACACGCCGCGCAGCGGGAAGCCGCTGGCGCGCTGGCGCGCGAGCACCTTGCCGAGTGCGTCGCGGTCGCTGATATCGCAGGCCTCGACCCGGACATCCACGCCGGCTTCGACCAGCGCGGCCACGCCTTCGCGAGCTTCGTCACGGCTGGCACCGCTGCGGCCGACAAGCACAAGCCGCCGGGCACCGCGCGAGGCGAGCCAGCGGGCGGTGGCCAGCCCCAGTCCGCTCAGGCCGCCGGTCACCAGCCAGGCAGCGCGGCTGTCCAGCTGCAGCGGTGCTAGCTGCCGAGCGGGCGGCGTCGCGGGTTGGGGCGGGCGCGGATAGGTCACCACGATCTTGCCGATCTGGCGTGCCTGCTGCATGTAGCGGAAGGCGTCCACGACCCGTTCGGCGGGGAAGGCGGTCCACGGCAGCGGTGTCAGTTCGCCCTGTTCGAAAAGCGCCATCATGTCGGTGAACAGGGTCTGCGTCAGCGCCGGGTTGAGCTTCATCAGCTGGTCGGAGTCGATGCCGAAGTAGCTCAGGTTGTTGCGGAAAGGGCGCAGGCCGATGTGGGTGTTGTCGTAGAAGTCGCGCTTGCCCAGCTCGAGAAAACGCCCGAAGGGCTCGAGCACGCGCAGGTTCTGGTTGATCGCCTCGCCGGCCAGCGAGTTGAGCACCACATCCACACCGCGGCCATCCGGGGTTTCGGCCAGAATCTCTTCGGCGAAGGTGAGCGCCCGGGAGTTGTAGATGCGCTCGATACCCAGCAGGCGCAGGGTGTCGCGCTTTTCGTCGCTGCCGGCGGTGGCGTAGATTTCGGCGCCCAGCCAGCGACCGATCTGGATGGCGGCCAGGCCGACGCCACCGGCAGCGCCGTGAATCAGCAGCCGCTCACCGGGCTGCAGGCGCGCCAGGTGTTTGAGTGCGTAGTACACCGTAAAGAAGGTGGTCGGCAGGGTGGCGGCAGCGGCGGCGCTGATGCCGCCGGGCACCGGCGCCAGGCTGTGCTCGCTGGCGATCAGCCTTGTGCTGAAGCTGGCGGGGCCAAAGCCGACCACGGCGTCGCCCGGGTTGTAGGCGGTGACCCCGGGGCCGACGGCCGCCACGCGGCCGGCAAATTCGAGCCCCAGGCTGGGCCCGGCAAAGCCCTCCTCGACGGCCTCGTCGGAGAGCATGCCGAGGGCGTACATGACATCGCGGAAGTTGAGGCCGGTGGCCTCGACGTCTATCGCCAGCTCGCCGGCAGCGGGTTCGGCCAGCTCGTGGGGTTGCCATTGCAGGTGGCGCAACTGGCCCGGTAGCTCGAACCCCAGGGTTAGCGCCTGACGGGCGCTAACCCTGGGGTTCGGCGGCTGCGGCGCGAGGTGCGCGGCAATACGCGGTACGAAGCGCTGCCCGGCGCTGTCCAGCACGATCTCGGTTTCGCTGTCGGGGGCTGTCAGCTCCTGCACCAGGGCGTCGAGCAGGCTGTCGTCGTCGCGCTGCTGCAGCGGCAGGTCCAGCAGGCGCACCGGGCGCTGCCCGGCTTCGTTTTGCAGTGTGCGACCAAAGCCCCAGAGCGCGGCATCCTCGGCGACTTCGCCTGCCGGAGCGCTGAAGCCTGAAGGGGGGCTGTCCAGCGTGGCCGCCACGCCGCGGGTCAGCAGCCAGAGTTCGCCTTCGCGGGCGTCGCCGTCGAGGGCGTTCAGCCAGTGCGCCGCCAGCTGGCAGCGAAGGGTAGGCCGTTCGCCCATGCCGCGCAGGTCAATGATGCGGTTGGCGTGCGGGGCATGGGCCAGCAGGGTGCCGATAGCGTCGTCCATGCAGACGACAGCGCGCTCGCCATGGGCTTCAAGGCGCGTGGCGATAGCATCGGCCAGCGGGTTGCGCAGCGCATCGCTGACCAGCAGCCAGCTCGACGCCACGGCATCCGCTTTTCCGGGCGCGGCGTGAGAAGGACGCTGCGGCGCGCGGGCGGTCAGCAGTTCGATACCGCTGGCGGCGTCTTCCAGGCCATGAGACGACACGTCACGGTAGTGAAGGTCGCTCAAAACGCGCGACAGCTGGGGCCGGGTAGCGGGGCGCTCGCCGGGGGCGCAGTGTTGCAGGGCCAACTGCTGCCAGTCCGCCTCGCCGGGGCCGACGCGCAGTATCAGAGCATTCGGTGCCAGTTGGTCAGCCAGGCTGGCCAGCAGGGTTTGCAGGCGTTCTATCGGCAGGTCGGACGACAGCAGCACCAGCGAGACGTCAAGGCCGGCAGGTGGCAGGCTGTCGGCGTCATGCAGGGTCAGCCGCTGCCCGCTTTCGACCATCGCCTCGCCGCTGGTGCGTGCCTCGTCGCCCATGGCGGCCAGGTGGTACTCGAGCCGCTCGGCGTGGCCGCCGATATTCAGGCGCGGCAGCCACTGCGGCCGCAGGCGACTGACCTCCAGCACGCGGAGGCGCGCGCCGGCGGGGAGTTCGTTCAGCAACGCGTCGAGCTGTTGCACCAGGGCGTCGGCCAGCGCCTGCCAGCCGCTGTCACCGGGGGCGGCCTGCAGCAGGGCGGCGTCCGTGGCGCCGACAGGCTGTGCCTCTTCATTGTGCGGCCGCCCCAGGCGGTAGCCCGCACGCCCCAGCGGCAGAATCAGTTCGGCGGCGTCCGGGTAGTCGTTGAGCAGCAGGCGCCAGATTTCCGCACCACCGGCTTCCGCTGGCTGCAGGCTGGCCCGGGCTTCGAGCTGGTGCTCGTCGAGCAGGCCCAGCTGCCTGGCCAGGCCGGTGGCGCGGCTCTCTTCACCGGCCCGGGCGGCATCCGTCGATTGGCTGTTGACCGCCTCGAGGGTAAAGGCTTCTGTCATGGCATCCAGCAGCGGCGCGATCTCTCCTGCATAGCGGCTTCCGGTCGCCTGCCGGAAGGCGTTGCCCAGGGTATCGCTCAGCGTGGTGCTATCGAGCATGCGGCCCGGCGCATGGCGTGGTGACGCCACCAGCCGGTGGGCCAGGTAGTCGAGCGGCTGCTGTGCCTGGTGGCGCAGTCGCACCGCGCGAAACCTGGCGGCCTGCACCACGGCAACGGCTCGGCCCTCGGCGTCGAAGAGTTCGATATCGGCGCACAGTGAATGAGGGGCGCGGCTTGTCAGTTTGATCCGCGCCAGTACGGGCGGCGCGTCCTGAAGACGCAGCTGAAGCCGCTCCAGGCGCACCGGTACGAAGGCCAGCGGGCTGGCGCTGCCGGAGGGCTCGCCGTGCTGTGACGAGTCGCCGGCAAGCAGGGGAATGAAGAGCTGGAAGGCGCTGTCGAGCAGGCCGGGGGCCAGCAGGCAGTGCGTCTGCCCGTTGCGCACGGTGGCGTCGCCATCGAGTTCGGCGATCACGGTGTCGTCGGCTTCGACCCAGCCTCGCGTTACGGCGGCGAAGGCGGGGCCGTAGTGCAGCCCGATAGCCGCGGCCCGGGCGAGATGGCTGTCATGGTCGAAGTCGGCGGGTCGCGGCGGGATGGCGGGAGCCTGACGCTCAAGTGACAGGCCCAGGCTCTGCTGCAGGATGCGCGCGCGCGCATTGAGGTGCCAGTCATCGGTGCTGGCGCTGTCGCGGCTGTGTATATCGACGGCGCCGTCCGCAGTGCGGATGTTCAGACGCACCTGCTTGCCGTGGGGCGCGTCGAGCAGCAGCGGTGAGCGTATCTCCAGCGCTTCGATATCGATCAGGGTCTGCTCGCGCCATGACAGCGCCGCCGCCAGCGTCAGTTCGGCAAAGCCGGCGCCCGGGAAGATGACGCTATCGCCGACGTTATGATCGGCAAGCCAGGGCAGGCGCTGCGTATCCAGCTGGCTCTCCCAGCAGCGCTCGTGGCCGGAGAGGCGATACCCCAGCAGCGGATGTTCGACATGGCGATCGATCCGCCCCATGGCGTTGCCGGTAGCGCGGTACCAGTAGTGTTCACGCTGCCAGGGGTAGTGCGGCAGATCGAGATGGCGAGCGGGGGCGGCAAGCCAGCGCTCGGCCGGCAGCTCAAGACCGCTGAGCCAGCATTCGGCAATGGTCTTTTCGACAGCGCTGCGCTGCTGGGCGTCGGCGGGTTCGCTGTCGCCGGGGCGCTTGAGTGTTTCAACGACCAGCCCGCTGCGCTGCTTTTCGCTCAGGGTGTCGGTGAGGTAGCGCCGCAGGATAGGGTGCGCGCCGATCTCGATGAAAAGGCGATGGCCCGCTTCCAGCAGGTGTTCGGTGGCGCCATGAAAGCGTACCGGCTGCCGGATGTTGTCCCACCAGTAGCCGGCATCCAGCTTTTCGCCGGCAATCGGCTCCCCGCTCACGGTCGAGATCATCGCGCAGGTGGCGGTCGCTGTCGGTTCAAGTTCGGCCAGGTCGCGCAGCAGCCCTTCGCGGATGGGGTCCATCATGGGGCTGTGGAAGGCGTAGTCGAGCGGCAGCAGGCGGGCGAAAACGCGCGCCTCGCTCAGTTCTGCCTCGAGAAGACGCAGCTGTTCGGTACAGCCGGCAAGGGTGACGCCAGCGGCGCTGTTGACGCCGGCCAGTACCACGCGGTCAAGGCGTGTATCGGCCAGCCGCTGACGCGCTTCTTGCTCGCCGAGTGCAGCGGCCATCATGCCGCCCTGGCCGCGCGTCAGCCCCTGATGATGGCTGCGAAAATAAATGACGCGCACGGCCTGTTCGAGGGTCAGTGCGCCGCTTGCCCAGGCAGCGGCGACCTCGCCGACGCTGTGGCCGGCAACTGCCGCCGGCATAATGCCCCGCGCCTCGAGCAGGCGGGTCAGGCCGACCTGAACGGCAAACAGCGTGGGCTGAGCGATCTCGGTTTGCGCCAGACGGTCGCCGTTGCTGCCTTCCAGCTCTTCACGTAGTGAGAAATCGCCATGGCGCGCGAAAAGCCTGTCGACGTCATCGATCGCCTCGGCGAACAGCGTCGAGCTTTCCAGCAGTGCCCGCCCCATGCAGTGCCACTGGCAGCCGTTGCCGGAATAGACGAAGACCGCTCCGGGCGGTTTTGCTGCCAGCCGTTCGCCGTACACCGGCAGGCCTTGTTCGCTATCGGCGGCGAGCGCCGTAAGCTGCTGGCGTGCCTGCTGGCGGTCATCGGCCCACAACAGCGCGCCGTAGCGCATGTGTTCGCGCCGGTACCAGAGGCTCGAGGCCAGTTCGGGCAGTGGCGTGTCGCGGCGCTCGAGATAGTCGGCAAGCCGGCCGGCCAGCGCGCGTAGCGCCTGCGGGTCGCGGGCTGTAAGGCGCAGAGGCACGGCGGCATCGGCAGATTCCTGCGGATGCGCCGGCGCCTCCTGTTCGGGTGCGGCGGGCGGGCTTTCCAGAATGACGTGGGCGTTGGCGCCGCCGAAGCCGAAGGAGTTGACGCCAACCACCAGCCGGCCCTGTTGGCGCAGCGGTTGTGGCGCGGTTACCACCCGAATGCCGTTCAGCTCGCTTTCAAGACGCGGATTGAGCGTTTTGATGCCGATAGTGGCAGGGATAGTGCGTTGGGCAATGACATGCAGCGCCTTGGCAATGCCGGCGACGCCGGAGGCGGTTTCCAGATGCCCCAGGTTGCTCTTGACCGAGCCGATCGGCAGTGGCGCCTTGCGTTGCCGGCCCAGCGCTTCACCGATGGCGCGCACCTCGATGGGGTCACCCACCGATGTGCCGGTGCCGTGCGCTTCCAGGTAGTCGATGTCGTCGGCGCTCAGCCCGGCACGGGCCAGCGTGTCGCTCATCAACTGGCGCTGCGCCTCGTGGTTGGGCACGGTCAGGCCCTGCTTGTGGCCATCGGTATTGGACCCGCTGGCGGCAACCACCGCCAGAATATGGTCACCGTCGGCACGTGCCTGTTCATACTCCTTGAGCATGAAAATGCCGGCGCCCTCGGAACGTACGTAGCCATCGCCATCGGCATCGAAGGCGCGACAGCGGCCGTTGGCCGACAGCATGCCGGCGCGGGAAAAGATGATGAAGCCGAAGGGGTGCAGGTGAAGGCTGACGCCCCCCGTCAGCGCCATATCAGTTTCCCCGCTGCGTATCGCCTGGCAGGCCTGGTGAAAGGCCACCATGGCTGACGAGCAGGCGGTATCCAGCGACAGGCTGGGGCCGCGCAGGTCGAACAGATAGGAGATGCGGTTGGAGGCGATACTGGAAGTGTTGCCGGTCGCGCTGGAGGTATCCAGCGCGGAAAGATCCTCTGAAAGCCGGTAGGCGTAGTCGAGGCTGGCGACGCCGAGGTAGACACCGCACTGGCTGCCCCTGAGCGTTTCCGGCGCAATACCGGCGTCTTCCATGGCCTCCCAGCTGAGTTCCAGCAGCAGGCGCTGCTGCGGGTCCATCTGCGCGGCTTCACGCGGAGAGATGCCGAAAAAGGGGGCATCGAAGCCGCTTATATCGCCCAGGCTGCCGGCGGCAAAGGTGACGCTGGTACCCGGATGCTGGCGGTCCGGGTGCTGAAAGACTTCGGGGTCCCAGCGGTCTTCGGCGACCTGCGTGACGAGGTCGCGCTCGGCCTGCAGGGCCGCGTCGAAGTCAGCCGCGCCGGCGGCACCGGGAAAACGATAGGAGGCACCGATAATGGCGATACGTCTTGTCATTTAGGGGGCCTCACCTGCAGAAGTCATTGTTTTGCAGCCACGAGCGGGCGTTGCGTTGCCGGCGCCGAGATGTTGCACCAGCTCGAACAGCCTGGGGCCAAGCCGGGTAATGTCGAGGGCGCGTGCCGTGCTGTCGTCCAGCGGCGTTGCAGCAGTGCTCCATAGCAGATAGCGGGTGGTACCGGATGGCTCATCAAGGGCGCTGTAAACGTGGTCCATGATGGGGATATGGTCGCCGTAAAAACAGAGTATGCCGTCACGAGCGCACGGCCGACCCTGTGCAGCCTGTGTGCCAAGTGTCCTGGCAAGCTGCATCAACATGCGGTCGGCATTGTGTAGGTGACGCAGATAAACATCCAGCTCGCGGCACCCGGCCGGAGCCGGCTCATGGTACCAGACTCCGGCGTCCTCCGGGGTTTTCTCCAGGTGCAGCGGGCCATGGTTCTCCATGGTGATGATCATCACCAGCAGCGGGCGATCATCGTCGCCGTTTCGTTGCTCATTCAGCAGTTCCCGCGCTCTTGCTGCCAGGGCGCTGTCGCCGATGTACTGACCGTCGCGCAGATGCGGCTCGAACGCCTCGATAGCGATGAACTCATCGAAGCCCATACGCGGAAAAACCCGGTCACGCAGATAGAAACTGGCGTGCCAGGGATGTATCGCCACGGTGCGGTAGCCGAGTGCGCGCAGCTGCCCCACCAGGTTGGGTACCGAGCGTCCTGCCAGCTGGTAATAGGGGTTGAAGCGGTGGCCGCCGAGCTGTTCCGGCGGCAGGGCGGTGAGAAAACCGCACTCGCTGCGCACCGTGTTGGCTCCGCGGGCGGGCACCGTCAGCGGGCCGTGGGCGACGGCGTTGCGACACAGCTCGTCGAAGTGGCTCAACACCTCGGGGCGGATATTGTGATACCAGTCGCGCGGGTCGAAAAAGGATTCGCTCTGCACGATCACGACATGAGGCAGCGCCGCGGCATCGACATCGGGCGGCGCCCGGCTGAAAAGCGGATGGCCGATATCGTCTGCCAGTGGCTGGCGTAAAAGACGCGCCTGGTGCCAGAGGCTGACGCTCAGGCCAAGCTCGTGCAGGTCATGCACCGGGTCGAGGGTGCAGGCGGGCAGGCGCTTCAGAGCGAAGGGAAGGGCCACAAGCGCAAGCGCTCCGGGTAACAGGGCGGTTGCCAGCGCGCCGGGGCCATGCGCCAGCAGCGAGGGTTCGAGGATAAAGCCGGCGGTGATCGCTGCCAGGCCGGCCAGGCTGGCAGCGATCGTCAGACCGATCCCGAAAAAGGGCAGATAGAGCCGCGGGTGACGAATGGCATCGAGGAAGTATTCGAAGTCCTGAAACAGAAAGGGCTCGCCCAGGGTGCGTGATTTGGTATTACTGATCTGAATGATCAAAAGCTGCAGCGAGGCGAGCACCACGGCTGCGAACCAGGGGCGCTGCAGCAGCACCGCCCAGAAGGAGAACTGCAGGCCCCAGCTGGCAATTTCGGCCACTCGTATGCTGCGCGCCCGCTGCCACAGGGGTTGGGGGCGCGGCCTCAAAAGCCACGACAGGGCAAGCGTGGTCGCCAGACTCACCAGCGCAGGCAGCCAGAGCGCAATGATCATTGCTCGGGCGCACCAAAGCCCAGCATTTGGACGAGCCGCTGAGAGACCGCTGCCGGCAGCACTGCCAGCCACCAGCAGCCGAAGTCGAGCGGAAAGGGAAAGCTGATTCTGGCTCGGTTGCCCTCGATGCCGCGGCGTATCCGCCGGGCGGCGCGCTGCGGCGTCCACAGAAAGGGTTTATGGCCGGGCATGGCATCGCACATGCGCGAGCTGACATAGCCCGGCATGACCACGCTGACCCCCACGCCGCGAGCGGCCAGCAGGCCGCGCATGGCCTCGCCGTAGGTCTTGATGGCGGCCTTGCTGGCACTATAGGACGGCGTAAGCGGCAGGCCGAACCAGCCGGCCAGCGAGCTCAGCAGTACGAACTGACCACTACCGCGCTCGATCATTGCCGCCGCCATACGATTGAGCATCGCCATGGGGGCGCGGATATTGAGATCTATAAGCCCGCTGGCCGCCTCCCAGTGCTCCATACCTTTTTCGGGGTCGGGGTGAATATTGACGCCGGCGGCGGCGATCACGATATCCGGCAGGTCTTCCTCGCAGAGCCGGTCCAGCCAGGCGAAAAGAGAGGCTTCATCGGTCAGCTTGTCGCTGTGGGTCATGACCTCGGCGCCTTTGGCGCGACACTCTTCCGCCAGCGCCTGCAGCGGAGCCTGCTGGCGGCCGTGAAGATGTAGCCTGATGCCCGCCGCTGCCCACTCGCGGGCCAGGGCGCCGCCAATGGCGCCGGTGGCGCCGGTAATCAGCAGACAGCGTGTAGGTTGTCGTGAGTCAGACATAAAAGCTGTTCCAGGTTGGAGCGCTCGGCTTCCAGCGATGGCACTGCATTGTGCACCGCGAGCTCGATGCCCTGGCGCGAGTAAAAGCCGCCGTTGAGCTGAACGCCATGGATGACGGTACGACGAAAGGCGTCCAGCAGATCCCTGTCGGGCGGTACCGGGTCTCGCCAGAAAGAGGCGAGATCGCCCTGATGGGTCAGGCCGGGCATGGCATAAAGCGCTTGCGCCAGTGCCACTACCGGACAGCCCCGTTCCAGCGCCACATGGCCGGCAGTGCTGTTGAGGGTGATCATGCCACGCGCGTGCCTGACCAGTTTCTCAAGGTTGCCGGTTTCAAGATAGATCAGCCGGTCATCCAGCCCGTAATGGTGGGCAATTCTTTCCACGTCGCTGGCATGCGGCGTCAGCCCCATGTCCAGTGGATGATTCTTGATCACCAGCCGCGTTTGTGACGTGGCGTGCTGGGCCATGGTCGCGGCGACGTGATCCATGAAGGCGTACATGTGATCAAAGCCTGAGTGGTGGCGTACCTGGGCGTCGCCGTTGAGCTGCAGCGGCATGATAAAAAAGGGCGCGCGGTTGGTCAGCAGCTTTTCGATGCGCTGCTGGTCGCGGCGCTTGTAGCCACGCAGGCGCGCAAAACGCGACAGATAGCCATAGTACTCACGAGGTGCCGCGAAGGGCGCATGGTTGTGATAGCCCGGGTGCAGCAGTGGATTGGCCGCGCCGGCGAGATGATAGGCGACATCGTGGAAAACGCGGTCGCGGAACGGGTTCTTGAAGCGCTGCGGTTTGGGCGTTTCCGGCAGCAGCTTCACGGCCTCGCGGTACCAGGCCGGGTCGGCGGGCAGCATTGAGTGGGCGTTGACCCCTTCGCGTTCCAGCGTCACCCAGTAGGGGCGTAGATAGCCCTCTTCGAACACATGGTTGTGGATGCCATGCCGGCGCGCCTGTTCCACAAGCGGGGCATGCATTGGCCGACAGTCGCCGAACAGCACCTGGTCGGTAATCTCGTAGCGCCGATAGAGGTCGAGGGCAAAAGCCACCAGGCCGTCAGTGCCACCGCGCCAGGCGTGCGCATTGCCCTCTCGCCAGTAGAGCCGGTCACCGGCGGTAAAATTGATCTTGACAACCCGGTGACCGCGCGCTTTAAGCGCTCGGGCCAGTTCATTGAAAAAGGGCGTACAGACCCCTTGCAGAAACAGGAAGGCACGTTTTGGGGTCATTAGCGCTTTCCTTCGGTGAGCTGTCGCCAGCGGCGCCACAGTCTGACCCGCAGCGAGAGATCGCAGACTCGTGCTTGCTGATGAATCAGGGTGATCGTGGTCTCGGCGTTACACAGCGCGCCGCTTTTCGGGTCGACATAGTGCGGATAAAGCATCAATACGGCAGCGATCAGTTCGTTGAGCGTCAATCGACGTTGACGCTGAGGGAATTCACGGGCGTCCTGCGTCAGCCCCCAGCCGGCATAAAAAGGTCCTCCCAGAGTATAGACGTCAAGGCCGCGCAGCAGCGCCTCGAAACCGGTCAGCGAGCTGATGGTGTGGACGGTATGGACGTGTTCCAGCAGCTCGGTAATGCTGACGCCGGTAACATCGAGATCGAAAAGGGAGCGCTCTGCGGCGCTGATACCGCCGTGGCGGGCACCGCTGACCACGTCGGGATGGGGCTTGTAGAGCAGGAAAGCGTCGGGATGCTGGTGTCGTGCCGCCTGCAAAAGCTCACGGTTGGTGCGAATACCGCGAGCGCTGCGGGTAATCGAGGCGTCGCTCTCGACCTGGCCCGGCACCAGCACGATGGTGCGATCCTGCGGCAGAGCGGGCAGTGATGATTCCGCCAGGTTGTACTTGGACATCTTCAACTGCACCAGGCTCTGGCGCAGTCGCGCGGCGCGCGCCAGCAGGTCAGCGCTGAAATCGGCCTGATTGAGTAGATGTTCGAGGTCGCTGGTGGTGTTGGGGTCGTAGTAGAGCCCACGGCTGTCGATGACCAGCGAAAGTGGCCGCACCAGGTCGGCCCCCAGCCCGGCGGAGCGAATGAAACCGTCCTCCATACGCCATAATGTTCTGCCATGGTCGCGACACCAGGCGGAGAGTTCGGCGCTCTCGCGATAACCCCACACCAGCACCCGCTCATCCTCGGCGGGCGTTTTCAGGTGGGTGCCGTCGGGCAGGTAGCGCACGCTGGCGCCGGGGCCCAGGAAGCGGTGCGCAAAACGGCGCTTCCAGCCCGACAGGCCATAGACCGCCCAGCGTCCGGCAAGCCGTTCGCTCTGGCGCTTCTGGTCAGCCAGCAGGTGAAGGGTCTCTTCGAAGGTGGTGGCCTGCCCGGTGAAGGGGTTGAAGTAGCGGCAATAGTGCAGGTAGGCGGCGGCAAAGAGCTGCGTCAGCGAGCGTGCGACACGCCGACGCGGCTGGGTCTGGCTGTCGTGCGTCAGGCCCCAGCCGGCATAGAACGGCATGCCGTGACAGTATACCTGGCGCCCGGCCATCAGCGCCTCGAAACCGAGCTGGCTGGTGACCACATGCACGGTTTCGACGCGATCCAGCAGCGCCCAGGGGTTGACCGCCTCGCCGATCAGGCGACAGCGCGCCGGCAGCGTCATTTCGCTGAGATAGCCCCGCTTGTGGCCGGCGGTTACATCCGGGTGCACCTTGATCAGCATCTCGGCTTCAGGATGCTGCGCCAGGGCAGTTTCGAGCATTGACCGAAAGCTGTCGGCGTCCGCCATGCCCAGGGTTATCGAAACGTCATCGCGGGTCTGGTCGACAAGCAGTACCGCGGGACGATCATCGCGCGGGGTGAACGGCAAACGGTCGGGGGCGTGGTTGTACTTGCTCAAGCGGTGCTGGCGAATGAGCGCCATGCCCTGCCGGGCGCGTGCCATGTCGGCTTCATCGAAGGCGCTTTCGCTAATCAGACGTTCCAGATCCGAAGGGCGCGTGGCGTCGTAATAAATACCGCTGTAGTCCACCGCCAGGCTATGCGGCTGCTCGTGTTCGCAGCCCAGCCCGAGCGAGCGAAGAAAGCCATCTTCAAGCGCCACGTAGGGCAGGCCGTGGCGTTTGGCGTAGGCGCGTGCGCGCTCGCTGCCGGGTTTGGCGCCCCATCCCAGCACGGCATCGACGCGCCGAGAGCGACCGTGGCCCAGAGCCACGATGCGCTGAAATTCCGGCAGGAGCGTCCTGACAGCACGCCAGCGCATTAATCCACGCGAGAAATAGCCTGCGGCACGGGGGCGAGACATCATCGAGTTATTCAGGTTTTCCGGGCGAGGGTACGGGGCCGACTTTTCCTGTGAATCGGTCGCGTGAATTTACTAGCCGGGGCTGATACTTACAATAGCGCGTAGTGTGGCCGTAGCGCGTCGTGTGACCGTGAGTGCCTGCTCAAGCTCTTTTGTTTACTCGAAAAGCTGCTGCCGCCAGCGGTTTTCGACGCTATCGGGCTCGATGGGGCCATATAGTGTTGCAAGGGTTTCGAACCAGGCCTCCTGCAGCGTGTCGTAGAGATACTGTTGAACCCGCCAGGGGCGCCCGCCGCCAGACCCTCCGGCAGCGAGTTTGCCGCCTTCAGCAGGCGGTGATAGACCTCCTTACGGACGTAGCATTCGTTGATGGCGCCGGGGATCTCCTGTTTGGCGTCAACACCGACGCCATGCCCCGTATCCGCACGGCCTCGTGTCGAGATTGCGCGGTGTCGGACATGTGCATTGAGCCTTTTAATAAAAATGATTATCATTCTGAATTCAATATCAGAAAAACCCGATAATCATTCGAGGCGTTCATGTCCTGCAAGGCTGCTATCACCCCGCCCGGCGCTCCGCGCGCGCCATACCGCCGCTGCGCGCTTGCGCTGGGTTCTCTTTTTTTGCTCTCCCCCGTGCCCGGCTGGGCGTCGCAAAGCGAACCGGCGGTCGAGCAGGCCGATACCGTTGTGGTTACCGATACCGCGCTGAAGGTGGCCGCGCCGGTGATCGAAACGCCGCGAGCGACGTCGCTCGTCGAACAGCAGGCGCTCGAAACGCGCGCCGTCAACAAGTTCGATGAGGCGCTGCAGTACCGTGCCGGCGTGGTGTCGCAGCCCTACGGCGCGGACAACAACACTGACTGGTTTTTCATTCGCGGCTTCAGCGCCGAGGATTCGCTCTATCTTGACGGCCTGCGGCTGTTTCGTACCGGCGGTTATTTCTGGTGGCTGACCGAGCCGTTCGGCCTCGAGCGCGTCGAGGTGCTGAAGGGGCCGGCGTCGATTCTCTACGGTGAGGCGCCCCCCGGCGGTATCATCAACGCCGTCAGCAAGCGCCCCGGCGACGAGACGCAGGGCGAGGTCGGCATCGAGGTGGGCAACAAGGACCATCGCCAGCTGAGTATCGACACCTCGGGCCCGGTCGAGGGGCGCGATGATATGCGCTACCGCATGGTGGGGCTCTACCGTGAGGGGGACGGCGAACTCAACGGCACCGAGACCGAGCGCTACTACTTCGCCCCCAGCCTCTCGGTGGACTTCAGCGAAGAGACCCGCGTGACCTTCCTGGCCAGTGCCATGAAGGATGAGGGCGTGCCCACCATCGGTTTCTTCCCCGCCTTTGGCACCGTCGAGGATACCCCTTTCGGCACCATCGACCGCGATACCAACCTCGGCCAGCCCGACTACGATCATCTCGATCAGCGCCAGTACACTCTGGGCTATGAGCTTGAGCACCAGCTCGATGAGGCCTGGTCGTTCGAGCAGAACTTTCGCTACAGTCGGCTGGAACTCGATCTGCGCCAGGTCTACCCCAACGCCTTTGTGACCCCGCCGCGCAGCATTTCCCGCGGGGTGGTCGACCGCGACGGCGACTACAACGCCTTTACCCTCGATAACCGACTGATCGCGCGTACCTTTACCGACCGCATCGAGAATACCCTGCTGCTCGGCGTGGGCTATCAGCATCTCGATCTCGAGTACGCCAATGCCGACAGCTTTCGTACCCTGGGCGACGGGTCGAGCTACTTCACCAGCATCGACAACGTCGATATCTTCGCTCCCGACCACGATAACTTCACACCGCCCGATACCGGCGATCCGACGCGCCATGATGTCGACCGCGACCAGGCCGGTTTCTACGCCCAGAACCAGCTGCGCCTCGATGACCGCTGGATATTTCTCGCCGGCTGGCGCTACGACACCGTCGACAGCAGCGACGATTTCAGCGACGCCACCGGCAGCGCCAGCCAGGGCTATGACGACAGCCAGATGTCCATCACCGGCGGGGTGATGTATCTCGCTGACAATGGCCTGTCGCCCTATCTGAGCTATAGCGAGTCGTTCACGCCGGTATCCGGCACCGGCCCGGACGGCGACAGCTACCGGCCGCTTAGCGGGCAGCAGTGGGAGGTCGGCGTCAAGTACACGCCGATGAACTTCGACGGCTATGTGACCCTGGCGGCGTTCGATATCACCGAGGACAACACCCTGATTTCGACCGGGGCGCCGGTGCAGGAGCAGGCCGGCGAGCGCCACTCCCGTGGTGTCGAGGTCGAGGCGGTGGGCTATCTGACCGACAGCCTGCAGCTGACCGCCGCCTATACCTACACCGATGCGCGTGCCGATATCAGCGATGGCCTGCAGGACGAGCGCGTGCCCTTCGTGCCCTACCATATGGCCTCGACGCGGCTCGACTACGCCTTCACAGGCGCGCTGGACGGTCTGTCGCTGGGCGGCGGCCTGCGCTATATGGGAGAAACCGTCAACAGTGCCAACGCCTCGACGCGCTATCGCATCTCGCCGACCACACTGGTCGATGCCATGGCCCGTTACGATTTCGCCGACAACTGGCGCGTGCAGCTCAATGCCCGCAATCTGACCGATGAGGATTACGTCAGCGGCTGCGATTTCTACTGCTACTACGGCGCGTCGCGCAGCCTGACCGGCAGTCTGAAATATCGCTGGTAGCCCCATCCTTGCCGCCCGCTGCGGGCGGCAATATCGCCACTGCCGGGTTTTTGCTATGTTGCCTGCACAGGCTCGTTTGAGCGGGCCACGCCTTTTGCTACCGGCTGCCCGTCATGATCGCTTCCCGACTTGTCTACTCCCTGCGTCGCCTCTGGTCACTGGAGCGCTTCGCGCCCGGTCTGCGCGTTTTCATCGCGCTGGCCGGCGTCATGCTGTGGAGCTGGCAGGCCGGCGAAATCGACAGCATGATTCCGCTCTTTCTGGGCGTGATCGCCAGCGCCCTGGCGGAGACCGACGACAGCTGGCAGGGGCGACTACGGGCGCTGATCGTCACGCTGGGCTGCTTCGCGGTAGCGTCGCTGTCGGTGGAGCTGACCTTCGGTCACCCGTTACTTTTCGCCACCGGTCTGGCGCTGTCGACCTTCACCATGATCATGCTGGGCGCGCTGGGCCAGCGTTACGCCACCATTACCACCGCGACGCTGATCCTGTCCGTCTACACCATGATCAACATCGAGCATCGCGACGGCGGTGCCCAGAACCTGTGGCAGGGGCCGCTGCTGCTGCTGGCCGGTGCCGGCTGGTACGGGACGCTGTCGGTGCTGTGGTGTGCGGTTTTTACTCACCAACCGGTGCGCCAGAGCCTGTCGGCGCTGTTCGACGAGCTGGGGGCCTATCTCGCCATCAAGGCGTCACTGTTCGAGCCGCTGCGCGGCTACGATCGTGAACGGCGGCGCATCGAGCTGGCGCGCCAGAATGGCCGGGTGGTGGAGGCGCTCAACCGCACCAAGGAGATGATCTTTGCCCGCCTGGAGGGCAATCAGAGCGCCGGGCGGCGCGCCGAGCGCTATCTGCGGCTCTACTTTATCGCCCAGGATATCCATGAGCGCGCCAGCTCGACCCACTACGACTACGATGCGCTGGCCGAGCACTTCTTTCACAGCGATGTGCTGTTTCGCTGTCAGCGGGTGCTCAAGCAGCAGGGGCGCTCCTGCCGGGCGCTGGGCCGGGCGCTGCTGCTGCGCCAGGCGTTCGACCACAGTGAAAGCGAGCAGGCATTGAGCGATCTGCGCGCCTCTATCGAACACCTCAAGGCGCAGCCGCCGCAGGTGGATGAAGGGCTCAATCACCGCCTGCTGCGCTCGTTGACGGCGCTGGCCATCAACCTGGCCGAGCTGGAGCGGCAGCTGGCCAGCGCCGACAACCCCGACCCGCGGCTCGATGAAGCCGATCGCAAACTGTTCGATCGCTCACCGCACGGCTGGCGCGAGGGGTGGCAGCGGGTGCGCGGCCATCTACGGCGCTCCTCACCGATTCTGCGCCACGCCCTGCGCATGTCGATGGCGCTGGTGGCGGGGTACGGCCTGCTGCTGCTGATTCACCCCACCCAGGGCTACTGGATACTGCTCACCACGCTGTTCGTCTGCCGCCCCAGCTTTGGCGCCACTCACCGCTATTTTCGCCAGCGCATCATCGGCACGGTGGTGGGGCTGGTGGCCGGCTGGGCGCTGATTACGCTGTTTCCCTGGCCGCCGCTGCAGGCCGCCATCGCGGTGCTGGCCGGCGTGATTTTTTTCATCAACCGGGCCAGCCGCTATGTGGTCGCGACCGCTGCCATCACGCTGATGGTGCTGGCCTGCTTCAACCAGGTGGGCGACGGTTTCGGCCTGATCTGGCCGCGCCTTTTCGACACTTTGATGGGCGCCGTGCTGGCGGCACTGGCGGTGTTCGTGATTCTGCCCGACTGGCGCGGGCGGCGGCTCAATCGCGAGGCCGGGGCCGTGGTGGCGGCGGCGCGCGACTATCTGGGCGAGATTCGCGATCAGTACCGCAGCGGCAAGCGCGACGATCTCGCCTATCGGCTGGCGCGGCGCAACGCGCACAACGCCGATGCGGCGCTCTCCAACCGGCTGACCAGTGTGATGCAGGAGCCGGCCCAGTATCGCCACGATGCCGACGAGGGCTTTCGCCTGCTGGTGGTCACCCATGCGCTGCTGGGGCATCTGTCGACGCTGGGCGCCCACCGCCGCAGCGGCAGCGAGGTGTTCGACAGCGACGAGCTGGAGGAAGCGTTCGACACCCTGAGCGGTTACCTCGACGGGATCGCCGGGGCGTTGGCCGAGCGGCGTATGCCGCCGGTGCTGTCACCGCCGCCGGAGCCGCTGGCCGAGGCGCTCGAGCGGCTGCCGGAGGATGCCGACGACGCCCGCCGTCTGGTGCATACGCAGCTGGCGCTGCTGTGTCGGCGTATCAGGGCGTTGAATGAGGCGGCGACGCGCCTTCTGGGCCATGAGCCGCGTGACGAGGATCGTCCTGAGCGTCAGCCAGCGACAGCGCAGCCTGCGGTGGACGAGGGCGACCGAACAGATAGCCCTGCAGATGAGAGCAGCCCGCCTTCTGCAGCAGCGGCAACTGGTCGGCACGCTCTACCCCCTCGGCAATGATATCCATCCCCAGGCTATGGCCCATGGCCGCGATGGCGCGCACGATTGCGAGGGTTTCGCGGCTTTCGCTCACCTCGTTGATAAAGCTGTGGTCGATCTTGAGGCGGTCGAAGGCAAAGGTGCGCAGATAGTGCAGCGAGGAGGTGCCGGTGCCGAAATCATCGAGTACCAGACGCACCCCCAGCGCTCTGAGTTGTTGCAGCAGTTCGATATTGTGCCGGCCGCCCTCGAGCAGAATCCTTTCGGTCACCTCCAGCTCGAGGCGCTGCGGCGCCAGCCCGGTGGTCTCGAGGGCATGACGTACATCCTCGATCAGCTCGTGGTGGCCGAACTGCAGCGGTGAGAGATTGACCGCAACGCTCAGCCAGGCGGGCCAGTGGCTGGCCTGATGGCAGGCCTGCGTGATCGCCCAGGCGCCGATATCGCGGGCCAGCCCGGCGCTCTCGGCGGCGGGAATGAACTCACCGGGTGCCACGGTGCCGCGCGTCGGATGATGCCAGCGCATCAGTGCCTCGTAGCCGGTCATACGCTCGCCGGAGATATCGAAGAGGGGCTGATAGAGCAGCGCCAGTTCGTCGTTGGCAAGCGCATGGCGCAGCTCCATCTCCATCTGCAGACGATCGCGGGCGACATGTTCCAGCTCCGCATGGAAGGGCTGAAAGCGCCCCTTGCCGTGCCGCTTGGCCTCGTAGAGCGCCAGATCGGCGCGGCGCAGCAGCTGCTCGAAGCTGTTGGTGTCGGTGCTGGAGAGCGCTCCGCCCAGGCTGATGCCGCTCTGGATGTGATGCTCGCCGATATGAAAGGGGGCGGCGGCCGTACGAATCAGGCGCTCTGCCAGCGGATGGAGCGTCTCCTCGGTTTCCATCGAGGGGATCAGCAGGGCAAACTCGTCGCCACCGATACGGGCCAGCATTTCGCTGCTGCGCAGTTCGCCGCTGAGCCGCGTCGCCATCTGGCGCAGCAACTCATCTCCCGTCTGATGCCCGAACACGTCATTGACGCTCTTGAAGCCATCGAGATCCAGCAGCAGCATGCCAACGCATTGCTGCCGGCTGTCGGTGAGCGCCAGCGCACTGGCGGTGCGCTCGCTGAAGAACTTGCGGTTGGGCAGCCCGGTCATGGCATCGTGTTGAGCCATGTGGCTGATGGTTTGCTGAGCCTCGTGCTCCTCGGTGATGTCGTCGATCAGGTAGAGGCGATAACCAGTGGTGCTGCGCCCTGCCATCATGGTCAGGGTGCGGTAGCGCAGATGCATGTATCGGCTATCGCACTTGATCGCCAGGCGCATATCCCGCGAGGCGGCGGTATCGGTTCGGTCGATATCGAGATGCTCGCGGCGAATCGGTTCGAGCAGTTCGCGAGCCGATCGGCAGGCCAGTCGTGGGCGATCCGAGCCGGCCGCAGCGCTGTCCTGGTGGTAGTTGTTGAGCACGATCTCGCCGCTCTGGCGATCCTCGACGATCACTCGAGTGGGAATGTTGTCGACCACCACCTGCATGAAGTCCAGCAGGGCAGTGCTCTCCACCAGTTGCTGGCGCGCCAGGTCGCGATCCTCGACGATGCGCTGCTGGCGTCGGTAGTGGTGGGTGATATCGCGGATGATCTGGGCGAAGCCGATCAGTTTGCCCTCTTCATGCAGGGCATCGATGACCACGCTGGCGCGAAAGAGGCTGCCATCGCGACACAGGCGCCAGCTTTCGCACTCGAAGCGACCCTGTTCGCGTGCGATCTGCAGGTTACGCTGTGGCTCGCCGCGGCGCTGTTCGCCGGGGGTGTAGAACAGCCCGAAATAGCGCCCGATGAGCTCCTCGGCACTGTAGCCCATGTCGTCGATGGCGCCGGCATTACAGCTCTGTACCGTGCCATCCACGCTCAACATGTAGATGGCATAGCCGGTGATCCTGTCAATCGCCCGTCGATACAGTCTGTTGGTATCTGTCATGTGGATAGCGGTTCGCGGTATGTCCTGATTCCTGCGCAGGCGCCCTGCGTCGGCGAGGCCATGAAGGACTTATGCCTCAGGGCATAGAGATGTTACAGCAGTCAGTTTTTATCGACAGTCGAAACGCTAAATTGAGTGAAGGCGCCATAAGATTTTCTTATATCGATTTTCAGGCACTCAGCAACTGCCGCGTCAGCTGCTGCCAGTATGCCACGCCAATCGGCGTAAGGCGGTCGTTGAAGTCGTAGGCCGGGTTGTGTAGTGCCGCGCTGTCACCGTTGCCCAGCCAGATATAGGCGCCGGGGCACTTCTCAAGCATGAAGGCGAAGTCCTCGGAGGCCATGCAGGGCGGCAGGTCGCGGTGCACATGGCCGATCTCGTCCATCGCGGCCAGCACCTCGGCGCAGCGCCCGGCCTGCTCGGCGTCGTTGATGGTGGCGGGATAACGCGACTGATAGTCGAGCTCGACGCCGAGACCGTGAAAGGCAGCCAGGGCGTCGACGGCCTCGCGCAGGCGGCGCTCCAGGTAGCCGCGCAGCTCGGCGTCGAAGCAGCGCAGGGTACCGCGCAGTGTCACCCGTTCGGGCATGACGTTGTAGGCGTCGCCGCCGTGAAACTGGGTGACGCTCAGCACCGCCGGCTGGTGGGCCGGGCGCTCGCGGCTGACAATGCCCTGCAGCTGTGTGACCAGCTCGCAGGCGGCGAGAATCACGTCGCTGCCCATGTGCGGCATGGCGGCGTGACAGCCGCGCCCGGAAAGCGTCAGGCTGAACACATCGAAGGCGGCCATCGCCGCGCCGTCATGCACGCCCGCCTCGCCCACCGGCATGCCCGGCCAGTTGTGCAGGCCGTAGACGGCATCCATCGGAAAGCGTTCGAACAGGCCCTCCTCGACCATGACCCGCGCACCGCCCTCGTTCTCCTCGGCGGGCTGAAAAATAAAGTGCACGCTGCCGGCGAAGTCCGGGTCGTGCGCCAGCGCCCGGGCGGCGCCCAGCAGCATGGTGGTGTGGCCGTCGTGGCCGCAGGCGTGCATACGCCCCGGGGTCTGCGAGGCGTGCGCGAAGCTGTTGACCTCGTCGATCGGCAGGGCGTCGATATCGGCGCGCAGGCCGATGCTGCGGCCGTGGCCGCGGTTACCGTGCAGGGTGGCCACCACGCCGGTACCGGCCAGGCCGGTATGCACGTCGAGCCCCATCTCGCGCAGGCGCTCGGCGACAAGCGTGCTGGTGCGATGCTCCTCGAAGGCGATTTCGGGGTGGCGGTGAAAGTCATGGCGCCACTCGCGCAGCAGGGTGTCATCTTCGGTGTTGTATTGCGAAAGGGTCATGAAGGCTCCGGGCAGGGGCGACAGTCGCTGCCTCTATCCTGCCCTGGCCGGCGGCGGGTCGGGAAGTGCGCCGTTATGGCTCATCGCGTATCACGGTGAAGCGAGATGACAATTGTCACTGGTAGCGGTGCCGCGGTTTTCAAACGTATTCGCTAGCGAGATATCGCTACGACATTTGCTATTCGGGGCGTCGATATCGTTGCCTATTGTTTCCTTTCCCCCTACAGAGTCGAGCACCAGCGAGGTGCGGCGATCGGTTTAAAAGGCTCTGGACAATATTTTTCTTTTTCCCGTTTAATTTTTTTAAAATCAAATAGTTGAATTTATAAATAAAGCTAATGGCATGCCTTTTGCGAATAGGTTGCAGGGTATCGTTCGCTGTTCACATTCAGTGCAACAAAAAGGGGAAAGCATGAAAAGACGCGACATTCTGAAAAACGGCGCCGGTATGCTGGTGGGCGCCGCTGCCGCACCGATGGTGGCACGGGCCAGCGACCGTCAGACCTTTCGTTGGCGGATGACAAGCGCCTACGGTGCCGGCACGCCCTTCTATACCACCGGCCCCGGCTCGGCCAGCGACTTCGTGCGCCGGGTCAGGGAGGCCACCGATGGCCGTCTGAACATCGATTTCTACCCCGCCGGCGAGTTGATTCCTGCCCTGGAAGGCTTCGATGCCGTGCGTGGTGGCATGGTACAGATGAATTGGGGCAACGCCTTTTTCTGGTCGGGCCGCTCCTTCGCGGCGCAATATTTCACTGCCGTGCCCTTCGGTATGGATGCGATGGGTACCAACGCCTGGCTGTATCACGGTGGCGGCCAGGCGCTGTGGGATGAGGTCTATGCCGACTTCGGCCTCAAGGCGCTGCCGGCAGGCAATACCGGTATGCAGATGACCGGCTGGTTCAAGCAGCCGCTGCAGGGGCTCGAGAGCTTTCAGGGGCTTCGTATGCGCGCACCGGGACTGACGGGGCGGGTCTATCAGCAGCTCGGCGTTAACGTCCAGGTGCTGCCCGGTGGCGAGATATTCCCCGCCCTGGAGCGCGGCGTGATCGATGCCGCTGAATTTGTCGGCCCCTACCTGGATCGTCAACTGGGGCTGCAGAACGCCGCCTCCCACTATTACTCTCCGGGCTGGCATGAACCCTGCAACGTCACCGAGCTGCTGATCAATCGCGCCGCCTGGCAGGAGCTGCCCGCCGACCTGCGCGCTATCGTCGAGAACTGTGCCGCCGCCTGCAACGAGGTCAGCCTGGCCTGGTGCAATGCCAACAACGCCAGTGCGCTGCAGGATCTGGTCAACAACGAAGGGGTGGAGCTGCATGAGCTCTCCGAGGAGGTCCTGCAGCGATTGCGCGAGATCGCCATGGACACGCTCAACACCTATGCCAGCGAGGACCCGATGGTGGCAAAGGTTCACGAGTCCTATTTCGGCTTCAAGGACCAGGCCATGAACTGGCTCAATCTGAGCCAGAAAATGCTCTACAACCGGGTGCTCTGAGTCTCGAGGGCCATGGCTGCCGCTTTGCCGGTAGCCGCTTTTTCACTCCCGGAGTGCCTGCATGACGACTTCTTCCGATAGCGCGGCGCGACGCGCCCCCGCTGGACCGCTGCTTCGTGCCCTGACCGGCGTGGAGCGTGGTATTGGCTATCTCGGCCGCGCCACGGCCTGGCTGACGCTGGCGCTTGTGCTGCTGGTCTGCCTCGATGTGGCCATGCGTTATCTGCTGCGCACCGGCTCGGTGGCACAGCAGGAGCTGCAGTGGCATCTGCTGGCGGTGATCGCCATGATCAGCGCCTCCTATACCTTTCAACAGGGTGACCACGTTCGTGTCGATATTCTCTATCAGTACTACAGCCCCCGGCTGAAGGTGATTTTCGATATCCTGGTCAATCTGCTGCTGGTGGTACCCGGCATGCTGTTTCTGGCCTGGATCAGCCTCGGTTTTGTCGAGCAGTCATGGATGCTCGGAGAGGGGTCACCCGACCCCAGCGGTCTACCGGCGCGCTATGTGATCAAGGCTTTCGTGCCGTTGGGCTTTGCGCTGGTGGCGGTGCAGGCGCTGGCGCGTGGTTTGATCGACCTGTCGGGATGTCTCACCGCTAACGAGGAGACACCGCATGGGCATTGATCTGATGTCGGTATGGATGGTGGTCGCACTCTTCGTACTTTTGCTGGCAGGCGTACCGGTGCCCTTCGCGCTGGCCAGCAGTGGATTGATTTTCGGCATTCTCGGCTTCGGCCCGGAGCTTTTCGGGCTACTGCCGCTGCGCGTGTTCGGAGTGGTCACCAACTATACCCTGCTGGCGATTCCGCTTTTCGTCTTTATGGGCGTGATGCTGGAGAAATCCAGGCTCGCCGAGCGCATGCTGGAGGTGATTGGTCGGGCTGCCGGCCATCGCGCCGGGGGCATGGCATTCGCGATCGTGATCGTCGGGGTGCTGATGGGCGCCTCGACCGGCATCGTCGCCGCCACCGTAGTGACCGTGGGGCTGATCAGTCTGCCCACGCTATTGGCGCGCGGTTACAGCAAGCCGCTGGCGTGCGGCACGATATGTGCTGCCGGCACGCTGGGGCAGATCATACCGCCCAGTCTGGTGCTGATTATTCTCTCCGATATCTCCGGTGAGTCGGTGGGCACGCTTTTTGCCGGGGCACTGATTCCGGGGCTGATGCTGTCCGGGCTGTATCTGCTCTATCTGGTGGTTATGGCGTGGCGTCGGCCCGACAGCATGCCGCCCATTCCGCTGGCGGAGCGTCAGGGCATCAGCGCCGGACGCATGCTGGTCGATCTGCTGCGCGTAGTGGTGCCGCCGCTGCTGTTGATCGTGCTGGTGCTGGGCTCGATCATTGGCGGTATTGCCGCACCCACGGAGGCTGCCGCGGTCGGTGCGCTGGGTGCCATCGTACTGGTGGCGGTGACCGGTCGGCTGAATGTCGCGGTCATCAATGAAACGGTGATCACCACCTTCAAGATTACCGGCATGACGCTCTTCGTGCTGATCGCCGCGCAGGTTTTTGGCCTCGCCTTCCGCGGCCTGGGCGGCGATCGCCTGATCGATACCCTGTTCGGCTTCCTGCCCGGCGGTGTGTGGGGCGGTATCGCCTTCATGATGCTGCTGGTCTTTGTGCTGGGTTTTTTCCTCGACTGGATCGAGATCTCCTACATCGTGCTGCCGCTGATGTTGCCCTGGTTCCAGGCCCAGGGGGTCGATCTCGCCTGGCTGTGCATTCTGGTGGCGATGAACCTGCAGACCTCCTTTCTGACACCACCTTTCGGCTGGGCGCTGTTCTATCTCAAGGGGGTCTCGCCGCCGGAGATCAGGACACGCCATATCTATCAGGGGGTGTTGCCCTATATCGGCATTCAGTTCGTGGCGCTGCTGCTGCTGTGCCTGTTTCCGGCGCTGGTGACCTGGTTGCCGGCACTGATCGGCTGGTGACAGGGCGTCCATTCATTCCCGGGGGGCAGTCGACAATGCAGTCCATGCAAGCACCGCGCGGCGGCATGATGGTAACGCCGCACTATCTGGCATCGCGCGCCGGCCGCGATGTGCTCAGAGAGGGCGGCAACGCCATCGAGGCGATGGTGGCCGCTGCCGCCGCCGTTGCCGTGGCCTACCCGCACATGAATGCGCTGGGGGGTGATGGCTTCTGGTTACTGGCCGAGCCGGGGCGGCCACCGCGCGCTATCGAGGCCTGCGGTCGCGCCGCGCGGCGGGCGGATCGCCACTTCTATGCCGGGCTGGACAGCATCCCGGCTCGCGGTCCGTTGGCGGCGCTGACCGTAGGGGGTACGGTCGACGGCTGGCAGCGCGCGCTGGCAATCGCGGCGCAGTGGGGCGGCCGGCTGCCGCTTTCGCGGCTGCTGGCACCGGCGATTGAATGGGCCGAGCGCGGCGTGGCGGTCAGTCGCAGCCAGGCAGCACTGACGGCAGCGAAGTTCGATGAGCTGCGCGAGCAGCCCGGTTTTGCCGATCACCTGCTGATCGACGGCGCGCCGCCATCGGAGGGTGCGCTGCTGCGCCAGACGCGGCTGGCCGAGACGCTACGCCAGCTGGCGCGGCGCGGGCTGGGCGACTTTTATCGCGGTGAGCTGGGTGCCGCCATGGGAGAAGACCTCGCCCGGCTGGGCAGTCCGCTGCGTGGCGCCGACCTGGCCGACTATCGTGCGCGCAAAGTGTCGCCGCTGAGCGTTTCCCTCAAGGCGGGGCGTGTCTGGAATCTGCCGCCTCCCACCCAGGGGGTCGCGTCACTGATGATTCTGGGCATTCTGGACCGTCTGCCACCCGCCGAGGCGGAGGGCCCGGCGTATCTGCACGCTGTGGTCGAGGCGACCAAGCAGGCCTTCATGGCGCGTGACCGTCATGTGATCGACCCGGCGTTCATGGCCATCGACGCCGAGACACTCCTGAGCGCAGGGCATCTCGATCGCATGGCGGCGGCGATCGATTCACGCCAGCCACTGGCGTGGCCGCAGCCGACGGACGCCGGGGATACCGTCTGGCTCGGCTGCATCGACGGCGAGGGGCGGGCGGTGAGTTTTATCCAGAGCACCTACTGGGAGTTCGGTGCCGGTATCGTGCTGCCCTCGAGCGGCGTGCTGTGGCAGAACCGTGGCATCGGCTTCTCTCTCGATCCGCAGGCGCGCCAGGCGCTGAGGCCGGGCCGGCTTCCCTTTCACACGCTCAATCCGGCGCTGGCGCGACTCAACAGTGGCGAAACCCTGGTCTACGGCACCATGGGCGGCGAGGGGCAGCCGCAGACCCAGGCGGCCATCTTCAGCCGTCACGCGCTTCTCGGTCAGCCGCTGGCGCAGGCCGTGAGCGCGCCGCGCTGGCTGCTGGGCCGTACCTGGGGGGAGCAGAGCGTCACCCTCAAGCTGGAGTCACGTTTCGACCCTGAATGGCTCGAAACGCTTGCGGCGATGGGACACGAGATCGAAAAGGTCGAGGCCTTCAGCGACCTCATGGGGCACGCCGGTGCGGTGGCGCGCCATCCCGATGGCGTACTGGAGGGAGCGGCCGATCCGCGCAGCGACGGCGAAGCGGCTGCGCTGTAGGCCGCCCGGCTCCAGAGGCTCAGAGTTTGGCGCCACCTTCGCCATGCTTGACCCGCGAGAGCAGGTTGGTGCAGTTGACCGCAATGATCTCCTCGCGGCCGAGCAGGTACTGGCGGGCGAAACCGTCGAAAGCCTCCTGACTGTCGGTCAGGGTGTGGATATGCAGGCTGCGCAGGTCGCTCATGATGTAGAGGTTGATCACCTCCGGGCAGGCGGCCAGCTCCTGTGCCATTCGCTCCAGCGCGTATGGCGCGACTTTCAGGTCGACGAAGGTGGAGATCACCTTGCCGAGGCTGGCAGGGTTGATCACTGCCGTGAACTGCTCGACCACGCCGCTTTCGACCAGCTGTTGAACCCGGTCCCGCGCATGGGCACGGGAGATGTCGAGCTGACGCGCCATGTCGGCGTAGGACATGCGGCCATCACGGATCAGCAGCTTGAGCAGGTCGCTGTCGAGCTTGTTCATGTTGCGGGACTCGATATTGGCGGTTGAATCCCGACCAGCATAGCGTCGATAACCCGCCGGTGCCGCCTCGTCTTCAGCTGTGCGCTACGCTCGCCCCCATAACCTGCCCGACGACAGGCTCCCGGCATGCGTGCGGCGCGTCACCGGGCCGGGCGCATCAGGTGGGCGGCGATTAGACGCCGTACCGGCCAGGCGACATCGCCGGCGTGCAGTAGCGCCTTGCGCAGCAGTCTGGCGGCAGGGCGGTCATTGGTATAAAGACCGGTGATGGCCAGCGTCGCGGCGAACAGCGGGGCCGTTGCCAGGCGATGATCGTGCTGGTAGCGGTGCAGCAGCGGCGCGGCGGCGATATCCTGATCGGCGCGGCGCGCCTCGCCGATCAGCGTGGCCAGCCGCCACACTCCCTGCAGGCCGAGGTTGAAGCCATGCGCGGTGACCGGATGCATACCGACCGCCGCATCGCCGATCAGGGCCTGTCTCGGTGCCACGAAGTGCTCGGCATACACGCTCGTCAGCGGATAGCAGTGCGGCTCGGCCACTCGCGTCATGGCGCCCAGCCGGCGGCCGAGACGACGGGTGATCTCGGCATCGAAGTTCTCCTGCGGCTGTGACAGCAGCGCGTCCATTTCGCTGGGCTTGAGTGTCAGCACCACCGATGAGCAGTGCTCGCTTACCGGCAACAGCGCCAGCGTCTGGCCATGGCCGAACCACTCCCAGGCGGTGAAATCGTGCGCCTTGCGGTGATGCATACGACACACCAGCATCTGCTGGCCGTGCTGATAGCTGTGCGCTGCAATGCCCATCGCCTGCCGCGTCTGCGAGAAACGGCTGTCCGCCGCCACCAGCAGTTTGGCCCTGACCGTCTCGCCGCTGACGAGACGGATCTCGACGCCGGTCTGCCGATCGTCCGGGTGAAAAGCTTTCACTTCGCTTTCGTCGCGCCACAGCACCTCGGCGTGTGCGGCGGGACGTACCGCCTCGAGCGCGGCATAGGCCGCCTGACGGATCGCCTGGTTGGGGACCAGACAGCCGAGCGGCTCGGTGCGCGAGGCGTCGGGGCCGAGCCGCATGGCGAACAGCGACTGACCATCGAACACCCTGGCCGCACGCATTGGTGCTCGCTCGCTGGCGGCTATCCGCGACCAGATGCCGAGTGCCTCGAGAATCTCCTGCGACGCCCGCGTCAGTGCAATCTCTCGACCATCGCTGCGCGGTTCGGCCATGGCCGCGCGGGACTGACGGTCGATCAGCATGGTGCTGACGCCATGGCCGGAAAGCGCCCCTGCAAGGCAGAGGCCACTCGGCCCGGCACCGACGATGGCGACATCGACCTGTGTGATGGGAATGGATGTTGTCATCCTGATGTTCCTGAACCTGGGTGGAGCCCCAGGATAACGAAAAATATCGCCCGGATGCGCCGCAAACCCTGCTCGAGGCAGCGACAAAAGCGCACGCCCACCTGTCGTTCGGGGTCGGAAATCGAACGCTATTGGTATGCGGGTAAACGCCACTGCAGAAAGGGCGCCTCAGCCCGCGAATGCGCCCAGCACCTCGTCGATGATCGCAAGCCCGCGCTCGGCTTCTTCCGCTGTCACCACGCAGGGCGGCACCACGTGGATGCGGTTGGCGACCACGAAGGGCAGTAGACCCCGTTCGAGCAGGGCAGCCTTGATCCGGCCCATGGCGGCGGCGTCCAGCGGCGCGCGGCTCTGACGGTCGGCGACCAGTTCGATGGCGTGGAATACCCCCAGTCCGCGCACTTCGCCAATCACTTCATGGCGCGCCTGCAGGCGGGCGAGGCCGGGAGTGAGCACGGTATCGCCGATATGGGCGGCGTTGTCGACGATGTTCTCCTCGGCCATCGTATCGAGGGTGGCGCAGATCGCCGCCATCGCCAGCGGATGGCCGGAGTAGGTCAGGCCGCCGTAGAACATCTCGTCGTCGAAATGGTGGGCGATACGCTCGCTGATGATCACCCCGCCGGCCGGCACGTAGCCCGAGTTGACCCCCTTGGCGAAGGTGATCAGGTCCGGGGTCACGTCGAAGTGCTCCAGCGCCAGCCAGGCGCCGCTGCGACCGAAGCCGGACATCACTTCATCGAGAATCAGCACGATACCGAACTCGTCGGCCAGCGCCCGCACGCCTTTCAGGTAGCCGCGCGGTGGCACCAGCACGCCGGCGGTGCCGGGAATGCTCTCCAGCAGCAGGGCGGCGATGTTGCCCGGCCCCTCGCTCTCGATCACCCGGCGCAGATGGTGCAGGGCGCGCTGGCACTCCTCCTCATCGCTTGTGGCGTGGAACTCGCTGCGATACCGCCATGGATTGAAAAAGTGCACATGGCCGCGGGCGAACTCGTTGGGAATGCGTCGGAAATCGCCGGTGGCGACGACCGCTGCGCCGGTGCCGCCGTGGTAGGAGCGGTAGGCGGAGAGCACCTTGTCGCGACCGGTGACGGCGCGCGCCATACGGATGGCGTGCTCGATCGCATCGGCGCCGGCGTTGGTGAAAAACACCTTGTCGAAGCCGGCCGGCGCGCGGGCCAGAATCTTCTCCGCCGCGCGGCCGCGGGCGAGGTTGGCGTGGGCCGGGGCGATGGTGGTCAGCTCCTCGGCCTGGGCCTTGATCGCCGCGACCACCTTCGGGTGCTGATGGCCGATGTTGGTATTGACCAGCTGACTGGAGAAGTCGAGGTACTCGCGGCCGTCGTAGTCCCACAGCCGGCAGCCCTTGCCGCTTTTGAACGCCAGCGGGTCGAGGGCGCCCTGCGCTGACCAGGAGTGGAAGACATGAGCGCGATCCAGCGCCTTGACGCTCTGATTGGTGGGGCGATCGTTGTTGTGATTCATGGGTCGGGTCTCCGCTCAGTGGGTCGGCATGCTGAACTGATTGGTGCTTTCGCGCAGGCCGGAGGGCCAGCGCGCGGTGACGGTTTTCATCCGCGTGTAAAAGCGTACGCCGTCCTGGCCGTGGACGTGCAGGGCGCCGAACAGCGAGCGTTTCCAGCCGCCGAAGCTGTGAAACGCCATGGGCACCGGGATCGGCACGTTGACGCCCACCATACCGACCTGAATCCGTTCGCAGAACTGGCGCGCGCAGTCGCCGTCGCGGGTGAAGATCGCCGTGCCGTTGCCGAACTCGTGATCGTTGATGAGACCGACGGCCGCGTCGAAGCTTGCGGCGCGCACGATCGACAGCACCGGGCCGAAGATCTCTTCGCGGTGGATGCGCATGCCGGGGTGAACATGGTCGAACAGGGTGCCGCCGATGAAGTAGCCGTCGCTGCCGTTGTCGAAGGCGCGGCCGTCGCGCACCAGTTCCGCACCCTCCTGCTCGCCCTGGGCGATATAGCCGCTGACCTTCTCCAGATGCTCGCGGGTGACCAGCGGCCCCATGTCGTGATCGCTACCATCGGTGATGCTCTCGCCGACGCGTAGCGTATCGAGCTTCGCCAGCAGCCTGTCGCGCAGCCGGGTAGCGGTCTCCTCGCCCACCGGTACCGCCACCGAGATCGCCATGCAGCGCTCGCCGGCACTGCCGTAGGCGGCGCCCATCAGCGCCTCGACGGCCTGATCGAGATCGGCATCGGGCATGATCACCATATGGTTCTTGGCGCCGCCGAGGGCCTGCACGCGCTTGCCGTGCTGCGAGGCGGTGGCGTAGATGTACTCGGCGACCGGCGTCGAACCGACAAAGCTGACGGCCTGCACGCGCGGGTCGGTGAGCAGGGTATCGACCGCTTCGCGATCGCCGTTGACCACGTTGAGCACGCCGTCCGGCAGGCCCGCCTCGCTGAACAGCTCGGCGATGCGCAGGGTGGACGAAGGGTCCTTCTCCGAGGGCTTGAGAACGAAGCTGTTGCCCGCCGCGATGGCGATCGGGAACATCCACAGCGGCACCATGGCGGGGAAGTTGAACGGCGTGATGCCGGCGCACACGCCGAGTGGCTGCATCAGCGTCCAGCAGTCGACGCCGCTGCCGACGTTGAGTGAGTGTTCGCCCTTTTGCAGGTGAGGCATGCCGCAGGCGAACTCGACCACTTCGATGCCGCGGGTCAGCTCGCCTTTGGCATCGGAGAGCACCTTGCCGTGCTCATTGGCAATCAGCCGCGCGATCTCGTCGCTGTGCGCCTCCAGCAGCGCCTTGAAGCGAAACAGCACCCGCGAGCGCTTGAGCGGGGTGACCTGCGACCAGCTTTCGAACGCCGCCTGACTGCTGGCGATGGCGTGTTCGGTATCGGCCTTCGAGGCCAGCGCTACCTCGGCCGACTGCGCGCCGGTCGAGGGGTTGAACACCGCACCGCTGCGATGGGCGTCCAGCGCGGTGCGCCGGCCGTCGATAAAGTGGGCAAGACGCTGTGACATGGCGATACCTCGGCGTTGTTTCATCAGGGAGAGCGGGGGCTACCCCGCGACGAATCACTTCAGAGTGCACCGAGGATTTGCGTCAATAAATCCGATAGTGATTAATGTCAGGAAAGTATCTGGTTAACTTTCGCGCGCCTTCCGGTGAGGCGAGCGCCACCCTCGACAAACGGGAGTCGCCATGAGCAAGGGCACGGAGAGCCGTCGCATACCACTGATCGGCCAGCTCGGTGACGTCGATCTGCGCCTTTTGCGCATCTTTCGCAAGGTGGTGGAGTGCGGCGGTTTCTCCTCGGCGCAGGTCGATCTGGACATCAGCCGACCGGCGATCAGCGTGGCGATCAACGATCTGGAGACGCGGCTGTCGATGCGGCTGTGCCAGCGCGGTCGCAGCGGCTTCGCCCTGACCCGCGAGGGGCAGCAGGTCTATGACTACAGCCTGCGGCTACTGGCGGCGGTGGAGGAGTTTCGCACCCGGGTCAACGGGGTTCACGAGAGCCTGACCGGCGAGCTCAATATCGGTATCGCCGACAACCTGGTGAGCATGCCGCAGATGCAGGTCAGCAACGCCCTCAGACGGCTCAAGGCGCAGGGCGACCAGGTCTACATCAACATTCACATGAAACCGCCCGAAGAGATCGAGATGGCCATTCTGGCCGGCAGCCTGCATGCCGGCGTGGTGCCCGGCCCGCGGCGGCTGGCCGGGCTCGACTACACCTTCCTCTACAGCGAGCGCTCGGCGCTCTACTGCGGTGGCGACCATCCGCTGTTCGATCGCGCCGCGATCGAGCTCGAGGAGATTGTCGCCTGCGACGCCGTGGCCCCCGCCTATGCCCAGACCGCCGAGATTCGCCGCCACTACGATGACCTGTGGCCGATGGCCTCGGCCAGCGACCGGGAGGGTGTCGCCTTTCTGATCCTGGCCGGCGGCTGGATCGGTTTTCTGCCCACCCATTATGCCGAGCGCTGGGTCGAACAGGGCCGCATGCGCGTGCTGGCACCGCAACATTTCGGCTTCGATACCCACTACTACTCGGTGGTGGGCTCCGGCGCCACGCCCAATCTGGTGCTGAAGCGCTACCTGGCGGAGCTGGCGGCGCTGCGGGAGTGAGGTTGGGCGTCTTCGCTTTTTCGTAGCTAACTAATTGATCTCGGAGCCCTGCACCAAAAAATTTGGCGGAATGCTTGACATGTCGCTCAATTTTCAAAATAGTGAAAATATGAAATAAAATTCCAATAAAATGAAAAAGGAGGCATATGCAAACCTCATGCAATTGGTGGCGTGCTGATCAGCAGACGTGTAGTGAGCTCACGCCGCTTCAGGAGAATATAAAAACTGACACTCTCATCATTGGTGCAGGGCTGACAGGGCTCTCATGTGCTTATCATCTCGCACTTGAACGGCACATACCTGTAGTCATTGATGCTGGTGATATTGGTTGGGGGGCATCGGGACGTAGCGGTGGACAGATCATTCCTGGCTTGAAAGCTTGTCCGCGTGAAATTGAAGCGCTTTTACCCACAGCGCTGGCAGAAAGGATGAACCAACTGACCGGGCAGGCAGCCGATTACACGTTTTCTCTGATAAAAAGTTTGGATATTAAGTGCCAGGCTCGTCAGGCAGGCTGGATACAGGGGGCGCACTGCAGGAACAGTCTTAAACAAGCTTATAGTCGTGCTGAACAATGGAGGGAGAGGGGAGCGGATGTCACCTTGCTTGATGCCGAAGGAATACGAAAAGAGCTTGGCGGTGGCAACTATACCGGGGGCTGGATCGATCATCGGGGCGGTAATGTTCAACCTTATCTTTATACGTTGGGGCTGGCATCAGCTTGCTTGAGAGCAGGGGTGCAGATTCACATTAACTCGCGTGCTGTGGAAATAAAACGTAGCGGCGGTATTTGGCAAGTTGCATGCAATAATCAGCATATTGTTTGCAAGAATATCGTATTAGCAACCAATGGTTATAGTGATGATTCCCTTGACGACTTAAGAAGATCGATAATTCCGATGGTGTCGTTACAAGGTGCAACCGCACCGTTGAGTATTGAAGATAGGTCAGAAATTATACCAAACAGGCGTTCAGTATCGGAAACCAGGCGTCTGCTCAACTATTATCATGTTGATGCTGAAAATCGATTACTTTTTGGCTCAGCTTCATCTTTCAGAGATCGTCCGAATCGACGCGATAGAATACGTTTAAAAAAAGAAATGGTTCGGATTTTTCCGAATCTTGGGCAATATAATTTCGATTATCTATGGAATGGTAGAGTTGCGGTCACGCGGCAGCATTTACCCATGCTTCATCGTGTCAGGCGTGGTTTGTATACAGGATATGGCTTCAATGGCAGAGGCATGGCGCTGTCCACTCTCATGGGGGATCAACTGGCGCGACTAGTTATGGGGGCAGAAGAGAGTGAGCTTTCTCTGCCATTGACCCTACCGCGTCCCTATACTGGCCATGCTTTACATAGGCCTGTAGCAGAGGCACTTCTTCTTCTATACAGACTGAAAGACAGGGTAGAGGAACGTTTTGCCTGAGACAAAAAGATACACAAACTTATGAAGTTAAATAGCTAATTCCATTTTGCTATAGAAAAATGCAATCGAGAGGTGGTTATGAGTGCTTATGTATGGTCTGTCGTGGTAAGTCTTATCGTCTACTTAGTGGTTGGTGGGTGGGCGGGTAAAGCTGTCAGAAATGTTGATGATTATTTTGTTGCTGGCCGTAATGCGCCGACACTTCTGATCGTGGGTACGTTAGTGGCCAGCTATCTCAGTACAGGTCTTTTTCTGGGAGAGACGGGGTTTGCCTACGATGGCTTTCCTTTTCTTATGTTGGCGCTCTCGACAATTAGTGTTAACGGCAGCTATCTAGGAGCAGTTTTTTTTGGTCGATACCTGAGAAGGAGCGAGGCTCTTACAATACCAGAGTTTTTTGGCAAACGTTTCGATTCCCCAGGGCTGAGACAAATTGCAGGATTGACGACTATTTTTGGAGTGATTCTATACCTTCTGGGCGTTATGCAAGGGATAAGTGTTATGCTTTCCGAGCTGACACACATTTCCTACGAATTATCACTGATAATCGTCTGGTGTGTGTTTACCAGTTTCACCTTTTATTCAGGCTCAAAAGGTGTTTTGTTGACTGACACAATTATGTTTCTCGTTTTTGGGTTTGCCGCTATTGCGGGATCTGTTTTTATTATCCACTCTGTAGGCGGCTGGCAGGGCATTATCGATGGTTTATACCGGATGACTGAAAAGTCGGGTATTGTTGCTTGGCATGGTCATACTGGTGAGGAATCGTTCTTGCCGAAGGCATGGCAGTCTCTACTCTGGCTAATAACGCTTGGCCTGGTCTGGGCTAGTGTATTGGCTGTCAGTCCTTGGCAGAGTGGGCGTCACTTAATGGCAAAGAATGAACAGGTTGTTATCCGCTCTGGAATGATAACGACACTTTCTCTTGCAGTGATTTATCTGCTGCTGATGCCTGCAGCGGCCTCGCTTAATCTTTTTGATGCTGATATTGTGCAATCTGAAAGAGCTATGGTTTGGGCGGCATTAAACGTATTCCCATTTTTGCTGGGTGTGCTGACTCTCTCAGGAATTTTTGCAGCTGGTCTTTCATCCTGCTCAACTTTTCTGTCTTTGGTAGGGTTCAGTCTCGTTAACGATATTTTTGTCAATACAAACCTGCAGGAGAGAACATTGCTCTATAGTCGGCTGTCGATTCTTTTTTCCAGTATTGTTGCACTAGTGCTTGCGCTGATACAGCCGCCTGCGATAATGGCAATAGTTTGGTTTTCAGCGACGCTTTTTGCATCTTCATGGGGGCCGGTCGGTTTTATGAGTATATGGTGTCGCTGGATCACTAAAGAAGGTGCTGTGTGGGGTATGGTGCTGGGTTTTTTGGGTAATCTTATACCTGCGATAATGAACAAGATTGGAATGATATCCTTGCCTGCATTTTTGGATCCCGTTATCTTCGGCGCCTTGTTTTCGGTGGCTGCTATATATTTAATATCCAAGCGCTCTACTCCTACTGAAAAGGCCTTGCAGTACCTTGAAAAACTAACCGAAAAGGGAGATGAAAATCTGCCGGCGAGGGAGAGCAGGTTAACTCTTTTTACGTCGCTATTTATGATGTTGGCCGGAGCGTCAATCTCTCTTTTCATGATTATAAACTATGCTGGTAATATTTCTTCTATCGGTGCTGAGAGCCTTTCTCAAGGCGACATCTTGGGCGGCTATGTAGTCGGTCCTGAAAAACCAAAAATCACCGTGAAATCATGATTATGCGCCTGGATGATGCTCCCTTTGTAACTAATAAGGCGGGGTAAATTTGTGGAGTGGTATAGGCTTTGAGTCTCAAAAATTAGTATTTTTGGACCAGGGCGTTGTTTGACAGGCTAGCTTTATCTGTCACAGCGTGATCGAAGATTTTGGGCTTGGTAACGGGAAGGATAGTTTTTGTGAATGTAGTCGAAGAAAAATCGTTAGGCTCTCGTATCCGAAAAGCAAGAAAATTAAAAAAAATGTCCCTGTCGGAGCTTTCGAAAATTGTCGATGTTTCTGTAGGGCAGCTAAGTCAGATTGAGCGCGACATATCTTCGCCTTCGATCAAGGTGATGCGGTCGATATGTCAATGTCTTGAGCAGCCTATGTTACTTATGCTGGACGATACCGATACAGAGGCCAATGGCGATGCGACCATTATCAAGAAAAGCAAGCGAGGCAGGCTGGAATTTCCGGGTAGAGGTATGCATAAGGAAATCATGACACCTGCCTTCTGCCATGATTTGCAAATTATTGAGACCGTATTGGAACCCGGTGGGGTTTCGGGTGATGATGATTATCAGTTCTCCGGTACCGAAGTAATAGTTGTGCTGGCTGGCTGGCTTGAGGTGATAATGGGTGAAGCCATTTATTTGTTGGATGAGGGTGATACCATTTGCATACCTCATGCTAAGCCTCATCGCTTCAGGAACCCTTGTAATGACAAGAAATCGTGGCTTCTGTGTGCAACGTCACCTGTTTTCTATCCAGGTTAAATCGTAGCCTGGCAGTTCATGCGTTTTTTAAAGGCAATAATGGGCGAATGCAGGGCGGATGCAGCTTCTGAGCTCAACACCGTCAATGCGTTGATGACGAAGCATCATGGTACTGCGCCACCAATTCGCTCATCATCTCAATGGGACACTTGAGATTGAAGCGTTAGAGTCGTATAGAACCGAGCCGGCTCTCTACGCTTCACGCGACCCATTTCCAACAACAAAAGGACCCATCATGACGACATCACAGCCTTTCTCGAATCTTCCCGCCATCGACGGCGACCGGCTCTGGCAGGCGCTGATGGCGTTGGCCACCATTGGCGCCACGGCGAAGGGCGGCAACAATCGCCAGGCGCTCACCGAGCTCGATCGCCAGGGGCGCGAATTGCTGACCCGCTGGTGCGAGGCGGAAGGGCTGGCGGTGCGTTTTGATGCCATCGGCAACCTGTTCGCCCGCCGCGCCGGCCGTGATGACACCGCCGAGCCGGTGGTGATCGGCAGCCATATCGATACCCAACCCACCGGCGGCAAATACGATGGCTGTTTTGGCGTGCTTTCGGCACTGGAGGTGATCCGCACCCTCAATGCCCATGATATTGCCACCCAGCGGCCGATCGAGCTGGTCTCCTGGACCAATGAGGAGGGGTGTCGTTTCGCGCCCTGCATGATGGGGTCCGGGGTGTTCGCCGGTCAGTTGACGCTGGAGGATGCGCTGGCGCGTCGCGACGCCGAGGGCATTACCGCCGGCGAGGCGCTGGAGGCGATCGGTTACGCCGGCGATGACGCCAACCGGCCGGGTCGTTTCGCGGCCTATCTCGAAGCGCATATCGAACAGGGGCCGATTCTCGAGGAGGCGGGTGACCGTATCGGCGTGGTGACCGGCGCACTGGGGCTCAAGTGGTTCGATGTCACCCTGACCGGCATGGCCGCGCACTCCGGCTCGACGCCGATGGATCTGCGCCATAACGCCCTGCTGGGGGCCACTCGGGTGATCGAGGGGGTCGACCGGATCGCGCTGGCGCAGCAGCCCGATGGTCGCGGCACGGTGGGCGCGGTGCAGGTGGCGCCCAATTCGCGCAACGTGATTCCCGAGCGGGTCACGCTGAGCATCGATCTGCGCCACAGCGACGAGGCGGCGTTGAAGACGATGGCCGAGGCGTTTCAGCATCTGCTCGAGGAGGTCGAAGCCGACAGCGAACTGACCGTCGAGGTGACGCCCACCGCCGACTATCCGCCGCAGTATTTTGATACCGACTGCATCGCGGCCGTTCGCGAAGCGGCGCAGGCGGGTGGCTATGCCCATCGTGACATCGTCAGCGGCGCCGGCCACGACGCGGTATTCATCAGTGATATCGCGCCGGCGGCGATGATCTTCATTCCCTGCGAGAAGGGCATCAGCCATAACGAGGCCGAATATGCCAGCCCCGAGGACGTGACCGCCGGTGCCAACGTCCTGCTGCACGCCACCCTGACACTGGCCGGCGTGGCCGGTCGTGGCGAGCCGTCGTGAGCGATCGTCTTCCCACTGCGCTGGCCGAGCTGACCGCCTGTGAGGCTCTGGCACTGTTTGCCCGTGGTGAGCTCTCGCCGCTCGAGCTGACCCGCGACTGTCTCGCGCGTATCGAGCGCTTCAATCCTGTGGTCAATGCCTTCTGTCACGTTGACGCGGAGGGGGCACTGGTCGCCGCCCGCGCCGCCGAGTCGCGCTGGCAGCGGGGTGAGCCGCTGGGGCCGCTGGATGGCGTGCCGAGCACCCTCAAGGACCTGACCCTGACCGTCGGCATGCCTACCCGCAAGGGCTCGACGACGACTTCCGCCGCCGGCCCCTGGCAAGTGGACGCTCCCTTTACCGCCCATATGCGCGCTGCCGGGGCGGTGCTGCTGGGCAAGACCACCACGCCGGAGTTCGGCTGGAAGGGGGTCACCGACAATCCGCTCTACGGCATTACGCGCAACCCCTGGCACCCCGAACTGACCGCCGGCGGCTCCTCCGGCGGTGCCGCCGCCGCGGCGGCGCTCAATCTGGGCATGCTGCATCAGGGCAGCGACGCCGGCGGCTCGATCCGCATTCCCTGCAGCTTTACCGGCATCTTCGGTCTCAAGCCCACCTTTGGCTGGGTGCCGCAGTGGCCGGCCAGCGCCATGACCACGCTGTCGCACCTGGGGCCGATAACCCGCAGCGCCGTCGACAGCGCGCTGCTGCTGTCGGTGGTCGCCCGCCCCGATGCCCGCGACGGTTACGCCGGCCCTGCCTGTCCCGTCGACTGGCTGGCCGCTCCGCCGGACGATCTCGACGGCCTGCGTGTGGCCTATAGCCGCGATCTCGGTTACGCCGAGGTCGCCCCGGATATCCTGCGCGCGGTGGAGGCGGGCGTCGCCGAGCTGCGTGCGCTGGGGGCGCATGTGGAGGAGGTCGACCCGGGTTTCGCGTCGCCGAAGGCGAGCTTCGATACCCTCTGGCATGCAGGCGCCTCGCGGCTGCTCGATGGTCTGAGCGAGGCGCAGCGCGACGCCCTCGACCCCGGCCTGCGGGCGATCGCCGAGCGCGGCAAGCGCCTCACACTGACGGACTATCTTGCCGCCCGCGAAGCGCGTGCGGCGCTGGTCGCCCATATGGCCGACTTTCATCGCCGCTTCGACCTGCTGGTGACGCCCACGCTGCCGCTGGCGCCCTTCGCGGCCGGCCATGAGGTGCCGCCGGGTAGCGATTATGACGACTGGGTCGACTGGACGCCGTTCAGCTATCCCTTCAACCTCACCCAGCAGCCGGCAGCGTCCATGCCCTGCGGCCTCGATGATCGCGGGCTGCCGGTAGGGCTGCACATTGTCGGCCCGCGCTACCGCGATGACCGGGTGATGGCGGTGGCGCGGCTGCTGGAGGCCCGCCTGCCGCGATGCCTGCCGCCGATGGCGCATGCTTGAGCGGCGAGCGGCGCCAGGGGGGCGATATGATTGGATGGTATTTGTGGGACACCATACTAGCCACGCTCGGACGTTCGACTTGCGCGAAAATGGTCGATAAAGGCCCTTAGCAGACCGAGTTCCTGCAATGCCCTGGGGAAGTAGAGGAAGAAGCCTGGCCGGGGTGGCGTGAACTCTGCCAGCACCTGAATGAGTGCCCCGCTTGCCAGCTCCTCCTGAACCCCGCTTTTCAGCGACCAGCCGATGCCCAGCCCTCGCGTCGCAGCGTCGACGATGCTGCGCAGGTCGTCGAAAATCAGTGTGCCGCGGGGTTCGATAGTGAGTGCTTCTTGCGCTGTCACGAAGCGCCAGTCGGCGATCCGGCCGGCGCTGGGCTGCCGATAGCGGATGCAGGTGTGTTCGAGCAGCGCTTGCGGGGTGGCGGGCATGCCGTGGCGACGAAGATAGGTAGGGGCCGCCACGTAAGCCGCTGCCTCGGACGCCGACAGGCGAATGGCGACCATGTTGTCCTGAAGGTGGTCGCCCAGGCGTATGCCGGCGTGAAAGCCGTCGGCGATGATATCGGTCAGCGCCTCGTCGATCGTCAGATCGAGTTCGATGCCGGGGTTGGCGGCCTGAAACTCGGCAATCCCTGGTGCCACGATCGTCTGCCAGGCCCGGAAGGGCAGGCTGATGCGCAAGCGTCCGGCACGTGCCCTTGCTGCATTTCGGGTGTTTTCCAGTGTTTCCTCGAGGGCGCCCAGCAAGTGGCTGCTGCCCGCATAGAGTGCCTGCCCCGCCTGGGTCAGTGCTACCGAGCGGGTACTGCGTGTGAAAAGCGGTACGCCGAGACGTTCCTCGAAGGCCTTCAACTGCTGCGATACCGCCGGCGGATTGACGCCGAGCGCGCGTGCCGCAGCCCGCAGCGAGCCCTGATCGGCGATGGTCATGAAGGTCTGCAGGGCGTGGAGGTCGTTACGTTCCATTGTTCGATTTTATGAAATTTTGTGGGTGGATAAAGGCGACTATACGATATTATGTCCCCTTGAAACACTGGGCTCTCACTTGCCGGGAGCCTTGCCATGTTCCAACAGAAACATTTTTCATCTGCAGTCACCGGCGGCGTCTTGACCATCCTCGCCACGGTGTTTGCCATGGCGCTTGCCGATGCGATCGTCAAATATGCCAGTACCGACATGACGCTATGGCAGATCTATGTGCTGCGCTCGCTGGCGGTCGTGCCGGTTTTGGCGTTACTGGCTTGCGGTCGTGTGCGGGTGCCCGGGCTGGGCTGGATTCTGCTGCGCAGCCTGGCGCTGTCATTGATGTATCTGGGCATCTACGCGGCGTTGCCACTGCTGGATCTGTCCGTCGTCGCGGCCTCGCTGTACACTGCGCCGCTGTTCATCACGTTGCTGGCGGCCATCTTTCTGCGCGATCCAATCAACCCGGGTCATTGGGTCGCGATGTTCATGGGGTTTCTGGGCGTCGTGCTGATCGTGAAACCCGGCGGCATCGGTTTCACGCCCTTTGCGCTCCTCCCCGTTAGCGCGGCGCTGCTGTATGCGATTGCCGCCGTATTAACCCGTGCCAAATGCCAACTGACACCGGCACCTGTGCTGGGATTCTGGTTGAACGTGACGCTGCTGGCGATGGGGACGACTATCAGCTGTGCCATCGTTTCCACGCAGGGCGCGGATAATGTCTATCCTTTCCTGCTCGGCAACTGGAGCCGGATGAGCGCTCGCAACTGGATGGTGATCGCCACCCTGGCCACCCTGATGGTCGGCATCAGCATCGGCCTGGCCAAAGCCTATCAATCGCCGCGACCGCATGTGATTGCCGCCTTCGATTATGCCTTCCTGATTTTCGCGGCGTTGTGGGGTTTCGTCTTCTTCGGGGAAGTTCCCGATGGCTGGACTCTGCTCGGGATGACATTGATCGCCGTGGCGGGAATGCTCGCGCTGCGTGCCAATGCAGTGGCGGAGAAGGTGAGGGGGAGTGGTGAGATGCAGTGATTGACGACTATGGGAGCGTGCCCAGCGCCTGCCGCAACCAGCGCTGGGCGATATGCTCCTGCTCCAGGCGTAGCGCCGCTGCCAGCCGGTCGTCGCGAAGTGTTGCGAACAGCGCGTTTTCGGTGTCGCTCAGATGATCGAGTGTTCCGGTGAAGCGCTTGTCCGCGGCCTCTCGCCCCCAGACCGGCCGGTGCGCCTCGAGCGTGGCCTGGTCCATCAGCAGGGAGTGTGCGTGCGGAAAGGCGCGGCGGAAGCGGTCGAGAATCGCGAAACCGTGGGTGTCGATGTCGCCCCAGTAATAGAGCCTTTTGTCGGTCAGCCAGGGGAGGCGGCACAGCGACTCGACCCGATAGCCCAGACCGAAGATCACCAGGGCGTTGGAGAATGGCGGGAAGGCCAGGCCGTTGATCTCGTTTTCGGTGATGAAGACAGTATCGGCGCCCGGGTCCAGGCGGGCGAGTTGCTCCACCGGCAGTGTCAGATCGGTGAGCCCCTGAATCGCCAGCCGCTCGTCCAGCACCCGCAAACGCACCAGCGGTGGCTTGTCGAGTAGTCCATAGCGGCGGTTGAAACCGCGCACCCCGGTCGCTCGCGGATCGATCGCCGCCGCCGGCAGCACGGCGTCGAGCAGTTCGGCAAGCAGGCCGCGGTGGGTCTCGATGAATTTGGTGTGGATGCCCGGAATGTCCAGTTCGCGCAGATAGACGCCGGGTCTCGGATGGGCCTGGAACCAGGCCAGCACGGCGAGCAGGTCGTCCCAGTGCGGTTCGTGCTCGAGCGCGCGCAGCGGGCGTTGTCGCAGCCAGTCGCGCAGGGCGGGGAAGGTCGTCAGGGTGTGCTCGGCGAGGCGGGTAAAACGTGCTGCGTCGCTACGTCGGCCGAGCCAGCGCAGGGCGTCCTCTTCGCTGTCCACGCTGATGGCGTCGGGCAGGTCGTTGGCGCCCTGTACCCGGTGGCGATGCCGTCGCCAGTGCACCCTGTAGCCGAATCCCTTGTGCTCCACGGACCCCTGGCGCAGGGCGCGCACCCAGTCGGCGACATCCGCGAAGCGTTCGGTGAGATCCCGGGCGCCGGGCTTGCGTAGTCGCAGGGTCAGCGGAAACAGCGGTTCGCTGTCCAGCCGCGCGCGAAGTATGTCGCCGCGCTGCCAGTACTTGTCCATCTGCTGTTTCAGGTCGGCCGGTGACGTCCAGTTCATGGCTGCAGGCGAATCTGTTCACGGGCGGTTTTTTCTGCCTGGTACTCCTCGATGCTGAGGTTGCGCACCAGGGATTCGCGGCCCTCGCGGTTGTGCACGAAGCCCACGCTGTGCACATAGGGCTCGATGATGTGAATCTTCTGCAGCGGTGTGACGATCAGCAGTTGCAGATTCAACCGCTTGAACAGCTCCAGCCCGTAGCGGGCGGACTCGTCGGAGCCGCGTCCGAAGGCCTCGTCGATGACCACGAAGCGGAACGAACGCGAACGTTGCTCACCCCACTCGAGGCCGAATTGGTAGGCGAGACTGGCGGCGAGCACGGTGTAGGCCAGCTTCTCCTTCTGGCCGCCGGATTTGCCGCCGGAATCGGAATAGTGCTCGTATTCGCGGTCGTCCTCGCGCCAGCGTTCCGAGGCGGAGAACACGAACCAGTTGCGCACGTCGGTAACTTTCCGGGTCCAGCGCTTGTCCAGCTCGCCGGTGCCCTCGCGCCCCCGGAAGCGTTCGATGATGCGTTTCACCTGCAGGAACTTCTGCTCGGTGTACTGCGCTTCCTCGTTGCCGCTGAGCGCATCCTCGGTGCAGGCGCGCAGTTCCTGCTGAAAGTCGCGCACCTCGCTGTCGGTGGTGGATTCCGCCAGCAGGGTGATGTAGCGGCCCGGATTGTAGTCGATGCCCTTCAGCGAACGGTTGATGATGCCGATGCGCTCGCGGATCGCCTGGCGCTCCTTGTGCAGCTGGCCCTGAAACGCCGCCACCTCGCGGATGGTGTTCTCATTGAGCAGGGCCTTGAAACGGCGCTCGAAGCGCGGCAGGTCGTCGCGCTGCAGCTCTTCCAGCATGGCGCGGTAATCGCCGCCGGCGGCCAGGGTGGCGTCCACCTCGCGGCTTTCCAGCGGCCATTGGTGATGGTGGCGCTGCATGGCGCTAACGATCCGCTCGCTCAATGCCTTGAGCTGTTTGTCATGCTGGTCGATCTGCCTTTGCAGCCAGTCGCGCAGTTCGCTTTGCTGGTTGTCGCAGGCTTCCACCGTCAGGGAGCGCCCGGCCAGTGCCTCGTCGCGGTAGCCCGCGAGAGTCTCGAAGCAGGCGCGCTGAACCTCGTCGGCTTCGGCGAGCAGGGCGGCGCTCTCTTCGCGCTGGGCGGTGGCGGTGTCGCGCTTGTTGCGGTTGGCGCCTTCGTCTCGGCCCAGGGCCGAAAGCGCCGCTTCGGTCTCCTGAAGACTGTTTTCCAGTGCTGCGAGCTGCTGTTCCAGTTCCCGCAGTAGATCGTTGGCGGCCTCCAGGGTCTGGCGCTCGTTTTCCAATTGCTCCAGTTGGCGTGCCATGGGTGTCCAGTCCAGCTCCTCGAAGTCGCTGAACATGGCCAGTTGGCTCAGCTTGCCCTGGGCGTCTTCCAGGGTCTGGCGCTCGTTTTCCCGGTGTTGCATGCGCTCGGTCAGTTCCCGGCCGCGCCGCGCCAGGGAGTCCGCCTCTGCCGCCAGGGCGCGGATCTTGGCCTGATTGTCCCAGCCCAGTATGTAGCGGCTGGCGTCGTCGATACGATGACGATCGTCCTTTTCATGGCGCCCACCCGGCGCCTTGGTCTGCCCGGCGCGGGTGATGGCGCGCTGCTCGCGGCGGAAGCGGGTCAGGTCCGTGCAGCAGACGTAATCGAAACGCCGCGCCAATTCGTGTTCCAGCCAGGGGTAGAAGGCACTCTCCGGCTGGATGCGCAGCTTGTTCACCAGCGAGTCCGGCACCACCGTCGGTGCCTCGCCCTGCGGCTCGCGCACCCGGAAGTACACCAGTCGACCTCGCAGGTGGGTGCGCTCGACCCAGTCGCTGACCCGCTCGTAGAGGGTGTCCGGCACCAGCAGTGACAGCCCGAAGTTGTGCAGCAGGCGCTCGATGGCGCCTTGCCAATCGCGTTCCTCGGCGGGTACCTGCAGCAGCTCGCCGACGAAGGGGATGTCGTCCGCGTCGAGTTGCAGCGCTTCGCACAGCGCGTCACGAATCGCCAGTACTCGGCCGGGGATGTTGGAGCGCCGCTGGCGCAGCGACGCGAGTTCCGTTTCCAGTTCGCCGTGCTGGTCATTCAGGGTATGCAGGTTGGCGCCGGCTTCGTTGATGTGGTTCTGCAGCTGGGCGCGCTGTTCCTGCAACGCTTGCTGGCGCTGCTCGCGCTGGCGGCGGTTGTCGACGAAAATATCCAGCGTGTCGGCATCGGGCAGCGACAGGGCCTGCGCCAGCTCGCGATACTGCTGCGCCTTGTGCTGGCGCTGCTGTTTCTGCCGCTGGCAGGCCTGTATCTCCGTTTTCAGCCGCTGAAGGCGGTCGCCGCCGTTGTCGGCGATGGACTGGCGTAGCTCGTCGCGGCGCGCCTGTTGATCGCGGCGCTGGCCCTCCAGGGCGGTGCGCCGGTGGGCCAGGCGCTCCGCCTCGGTGGCCAGATTATCCAGGCGCTTGTCGAGCAGGTCTCGCTTCAGACCGGCGAACCAGGGGCGTAGGGCATCGCGGCTCTGGCGCAGCTCGGCCACCTGGCGCTCGCGTTCGTCATGGCGGTCCAGGTCGGCCACCAGCGGTTCGAGCAGCTCGATGCGCCGGCGCGCCTTGAGGACTGCCTCGTGGGCGCGATTGAGATCGTCGAAGTGGCGGATCAGCGCCTCGATGCGTTCGCCCACCGGGAAGGGCTCGAGCATGTGATCGCGCACGAAGTGGGTGATGTTGTCCACCGACTTCATGGAGACGGTTTGATTGAACAGCTCCATCGCCTGGTCGTTGTCGATGCCGAAGCGGCGACGAAAGGCGGCGCCGTAGGCGGGAAAGGCATCGAACACCTCGACGCCGTTTTGCTTTTTCAGCCGCTTTTTCAGGTCGGCGATATCGCTGCCGAAATCGGCGAAGTCGCCGGCCAGGGTCAGCGCGCGGTCGGCCACCACATGGAAGCGCTCCGGCTGGCCGGCGCTGTCCTTGATCCAGAACACCTGGGCGAGCGTCACGTGCTGGTCGTAACCGGCGTTATGGAAGTGGCCGAGAATCACCGAGTAGCTGTTGTGATCACGCAGTGCCACGGCCCTGGCGGATAGCCCGGTCTCACTGCGTTCGGCCTTGTAGTAGCCCAGCACATAGGAACGCAGCGAACGCTCCCTGCTCTCGGCACCGGCGGCCTTGTTGTAGGTAATGCGCTGCGACGGCACCAGCAGGGTGGTGACCGCGTCCACCAGGGTGGACTTGCCCGAACCGATGTCGCCGGTGAGCAGGCTGTTGTCCCCCTGCGGGTTCAGCGCCCATACCTGATGGTCGAAGGTGCCCCAGTTGAGCACCTCCAGCCGCTGCAGGCGAAAGCCGGCCTGTTTGTTGGAATCCGCGAAATCCAGTCCCAGCGTCTCATTTTGCATCGGCGTGCTCCCGGTACTCCTGAAGGCGCTGTTCGAACTCCCCCAGCCACTGGGCGTCGACGAACGACTGCAGGATGCGGCGCACTTCGTAGCGGTCGTGCTGACCGCGCAGCCGGCGCAGAAAGCCCAGCTCGATCACCTTGTTGATGTCGCCCTGCACGCGGTCCACCAGTTTCGCTTCGTTGGCGGTATCGGGCAGAAACAGGCGCACCAGTTCCACGATCTGCTGCTGGGTGAGGATCAGCCGCGGATGCTCGCCGCTGGCATCGTGCTCGGCGAGTTTCTTGCGCAGCAGCGCCAGCAACAGGCTGACCGGGTAGGAGAGCTGGCGGCGCGGCACCAAACGCGGCACTCCGGAGTCCTCCTCGCCACCTGTCACCTGGCGCAGATAGGCGTAGCCTTCCGTTTCGTCGAGGGCCAGCTCCAGGCCCAGTACCGCTACGTAATCGCGCACCCGACCCTGCAGGGTCATCAGCGCCTGCCACAGCGTCTCCTGCTGGTCGCGATAGAGCACGCCCTTGAGCAGGTGGATCAAGAGCGGTGAGAGGTCGGAGGGGGTATCGGTTTGACTGTCGCTCATATCATCACCGGCTGAAAATTACATCGGGAACGGTGGCGCGGCGCAGTCTGCCATGGCCGTCGTACCAGCTCACTTCGCACGCGTTGGTGTCATCGATCATCGCTCCGGGGTCGTCGGCGGCCAGCGCCAGCCAGGCCACCAATTCCGCCAGGCCGTGCTCCAGGGGGCTGTGTTCCAGCAGCGCCGCCAGACTGATCTGATCGCGGGTCTGTAAAAAGCGCTGCAGCCGCGAGCGCAGTGCTGCCCGGTCGACGTAGAACTGATCGAACAGCGCGTCGGCCTCCAGGTCGGCATCGCCGGTGGCCAGGCAGCGCTGTTCGATGCGCGGCTTCAGCGGCGGCCGATACAGGGGCCGCTCCAGGGGTAGCGTTACTGCCGGTGCCGGGGCGTCCAGAGGCATTCCCGGCGCCCGGGCCGGCGCCTCGCGCAGCGCCAGGGCGTGCTGTTCTACCCCGTGCAGTAGCTGCATGATACGCCGATTCTCCAGCCACGCCTGGTCGTCCAGGTAGCGGCGCAACTGCTCGGAGAGCCGAGCCACCGTGCGCAGCGTGGCCTCACCGGCCTCCAGCCAGTCGTAGTGCACTCTGTGCAAGCGCGGGTCGGGTGCCAATTCGCGTACCGGGTTCAGCGCCATCACCTTCTCCAGCAGCGCGGAGAGCTCCTCCTGCCGACTCGGTGACATCAAAAAATCCCAGAACGCGCGAAAGGTGCGACCCTGGTCGGTGTCGGTGATGGCGTCGTGCTCGCCGAATACTTCTTCCAGCATCGAGCCCTTGCCGCCGTCCCAGGCGGCGACCTTTTCGCGGACCTGGCGATCCAGATCGCGGAAGTTCTGCTCCACCTGGCGAAAATCCGCCAGCAGGGCGCGGGCGGTATCCGACATCTGCAAAAAACGCTCGCGCAGCCGGGTGTCGTCCATCATCCGCAAGCGGCCCTGGTTGATCTCCTCGATCTCCTGCTCGATGGCCTGTTTGCGCCGATTCAGTTCCGCGATGCGCGCTCGTGGATCGGTCTCGCTGCCCTCGTTGATTTCGCGCAGCAGCTCGAACACCGTCAGCAGCCGCGATTCCGCGCCGATAAAGCGTTGTCCCTGCAACGACATCAGCCACTGCACCGCCTTTTCCGTGGCGGGGGCCAGATCGTAATGGGGCTCGTCGCTGTCGTGGGGATAATACTTGCGCAACCAGCCGCGTTGATCGGCTGCCCAGTCGTTCAGATACTGTCCCGCCGCTTTCGGAAAGGCCTCCTCGCCCAACCGCTCGCGCAGGTGGAACAGAAAATCCTCCAGCCGCGACGCCAGTTCGGCCTCGGCGAAAGTGCGCTGGTTCGGCGCAATGAAATAACGGTGCAGGAACGCGGCCACCAGCGGCCCGTGGTCGGCGGCCAGCAGCCGCCAGCCCGGGTGCTGACGGCGCAGGGTAGTGAGAAAGTCGTAGTCCATAAATGCTCAGCGAGAGCGGCGACACCCGTAAACCGACAATGTTGCCGGCTGCGGATAGCGATGACAACACAATCAAGGTGTCTCTCTTTCGCCGAGTGCAGATGATGGTCGTAAAAAACCTGGCCAGACGTGAACGCCACCCGCTACCCTGGGGTAACCCACGTCAGCCCCGACCGACGGTGCTGGACGCCTGAGTAATGGCGCAAGTGTCAGGCTTCGCCGGAAGGATCGGTGTTAGACTCGGCTGCCAGGCGGGCACAACCAGAGTCGGGGCACTGCATGGCAAAGCGCAAGAGCGAGATTCGTCAGCGCAATATCGACAATATCCTGCTGGCGGCCGAGCAGGTGTTTGCCGAAAGGGGCTACGCCGGCGCCTCGATGGCCGAGATCGCGCGATTGGCCGGCATTCCCAAATCCAATGTGCACTACTACTTCTCGACCAAGCAGGAGCTCTACCGCGAAGTGCTGCTGGGGCTGCTCGAAATCTGGAAGCAGGATGCCCTCTGCTTCGAGATGTATGACGACCCGCGCATCGTGCTGTCGACCTATATTCGCGCCAAGATGACCCATTCGCGCACCCGCGCCGCCGGCTCGAAGGTATGGGCCACCGAGGTCATGCAGGGCGGGGCGGTGCTGGGCGACTACCTGCGCGACAACCTCTACGGGTGGGCCAGACAGATCGAGGCGCGGATTCAGCGCTGGATCGACGCGCAACTGATTCTACCCGTCGCCCCCGCCTATCTGCTTTATATGATCTGGGCGTCCACCCAGCATTACGCTGACTTCGACTATCAGATCTCCCTGCTCAATGACGATGCCCCGCTCGATGACCTGCAGTTCGAGCACGCCGTGCAGACGGTGACCAGCACGATTCTGCGCGGTATCGGGCTGTCGCCGTGAGTGGCGCCCATGCGCCATTGTCGACCGGTTTGGCGCATGGGCAGGGAGACGGCGTGATTGAAGCGCGACGTGAAACAGGAGGTCATACTGTCTTTTGCTGACACCCGCCATTAAGATGGAAGCCTCTGCTCAAGGACATGGCGATAGAGGAACACGATGGCTTTCAGCGCCTGGTGCTGTGTAGCCGCCACCACATAGTGCGAGGTGTTCCGGGAAAGCCTTCACTTCAGGGGCATCCATGCTGACGGGGTGACGCATGCCATGAAAGCGAATGAAGTAGCGTATCCAGCAGGCAGAGCATCATGGCCGCAATGGATTTGGCTATCCGAGAGTGGAATTTCTCACGGATGATAAAGGGTTAAGCGAACTTGTAAAATGCTTTAAGCCTAAAGCTGTTAAGCACCAACACATGGCAGATGGTCGAGAGTCTAGAATTACTATGACTGTAGACTTGGTAAAGCTTCTAACTGAAGCCACGGAAGTTGAGCGTAGGGCTATTACGGACATAGTGTTGTCGATAGATCATGGCGATGATCAGATTAATCACTAACCAGTGGTTCAACCCGACAAATCATTCCGTGCTGCGCACTCCATAATTTGCAGGTTAACCAAGCGTTATGTATTGAAGGAGACATGATGGTTACTTGCTGTCTGCGGTATGTGATCGACCCGCTGAAAGTGGCGGATTTCGAACACTACGCAAAGCTTTGGATACCTCTTGTAGAGAAATTTGGCGGTCAACACCATGGTTATTTCCTGCCGCATGAGGGCGCGAACAACATTGCTGTTGCAATGTTTTCGTTCCCGAGCCTCGCGGAATACGAAGCCTATAGGGCGAAGGCTTCAACCGATCCAGAGTGCCAAGCAGCTATGGAGCATTACGAAAAGACCCAGTGCTATTTCAGCTATGAACGGTCGTTTATGAGGCCCGTTTTCGACTAAGAGAACATAACGAATCGCTGCAGTTGGCCGCCCAAAACGGTGCCGCGCTTTGGGTTGCCTACGCAGCCGCCTAGCTGCTTCGGCCGGTAACTGAGCTTTGGCGTTAGCCTCACAGGAGCAATAATGCATATCCGTCGCTTTCGTATTGGTGAAGAGCGTGAGCTTTTCGAGGTCTTTCACTCGGCGATTCATCTTGTTGCAAGCCGCGACTACACACCGGAGCAGATTAATGCCTGGGCACCGGTAAGCCTGGATCAGGAGCTTTGGGTACGGAAGATTCGTGATATCAAGCCATTTGTCGCAGAGATTGGCGGAAAGATTGTTGGTTATGCTGACGTGCAGCCTTCCGGCTATATCGATCACTTTTTCGTCTCAGGATATCATCCAGGTCAGGGAGTCGGAAGGTTATTGATGTCAACTCTTCACAGTGAGGCAGTCTCGCTTGGTTTGACAGAACTGACGTCCGACGTTAGTCGGACGGCACAGCCTTTCTTTGAAAAATTCGGGTTTTATATAAGTGAGCGACGGGCGCCCGAGTTACGGGGAGTAGTCGTTCCTAACGCACTCATGCGTAAGGTTTTGCCGTGACGAGGCTTAACCAGACCATTAAGTTCGCGCACTCCGTGCGTCGGCCCTCGTTTCACTCGGCCGCTTATGGCGCGCGTTAGGAAAACGCTGAATAAATCGCCGAACGAGATGAAGGGCAAGGCGCACGGAACGCAGAAGGCGAAAAGGAGTGGTGCGCCCTCCGTTCAAGTTCAAGCAGGCCAATGGCACCGGCTCGTTGGCGGTTACCCAGGAGCGCATCATCGGATGCCGGTTTGCTGCTCCGCTATGCGGTCCGTTATGATACCCGGTGACCGGTTCATTCAGCAGCCACCGAAAGGCAACGGCGCGAGCTTAGCCATAGAATATCGCCTCCCACGTCTCCCGGCTCAGTGATCTGGCAGTGCGCGTACACGTTGTTCCTCGACGACAAGTGAAATTTCCGCAGCCGAACAAGCGGATGCAGTCGACGAACCCGCGTCCATATTTTCGGCACTCTGCGGGTTGTGGCGCGGCGGATTCGCGCCTGATCCTTGAACGTTAGGTGTTCTTATAACGTGGCAAAAGATCCTTACGTAACGTACGTCAACGCTCTTGGCGTTGCAGTCGCCTGGCTCGGGGCCGTGTTTGGTCCAATGTTTCTGGTAGTGGGCTTACATGGTGATTCATTCACACACATCTCAATTGGCGGCGGTCTGCTTATAGTTGTGTTAGTAGCTATCCGAGAGGGCTTCAAGGGGCTCCGTCTTGGAATCAAATCCACCTTTTTCGCGTCGAGCGTTGTTCCCTTGGTTCTTCTTCCTGTGGGGGTTGGCTTGGCGTACTTTTCTGCAGAAACTGTCTCGGACAGCTGTCTTGATTCAGGCGGCAGCTTCAACTATCAAACCTGTGAATGCGATTACTCTCAAAATCACGAGATAACGTCGGAGCACTCATGTTGGTAGTAGGAACACCTAACAACACGTTGCAGGTGACGTTTGACCCGCTGCGCACTTTTGCTGCCGCAAAGGCTCGCATCGCCTCAAACGCACCTGAGCGTGGGCGTTATGTGCGATTGACACCCGATACGTTGCAGGTCACGCTCACAGCATGATTAGAAGCTTCAATCACAAGGGCTTGGCCAAATTTTTCAAGTCCGGCAGCACCGCAGGGATCCAGGCCGCTCATGCGAAGAGGCTTCGACTGACTTCCTGGTAGGCTAAATGCAGCATCTGACGTCAAAGATATGGACTTGCCAGGCCTTCGGCTGCACGAACTCTCGGGGAATCGCGCTGGAATTTGGTCAGCAACGGTCAGTGGTAAATGGCGCGTGACCTTCCGGTTCGAGGACGGAGACGCCGAGATAGTGAACTACGAAGATTACCACTGAGGTATCGCCGATGTTGATGCACAACCCCTCCCACCCTGGTGAAGTGTTGCGTGAGCTTTGTCTGGAGCCTATGGGCCTCTCTGTAACGGCCGCTGCAGAAGCATTGGGAGTCAGTCGAAAAACCCTGAGTGCTGTGTTGAACGGCAAAGCTGGTATTAGTCCAGAGATGGCTATTCGGCTTTCTATTGCGTTTGATACTTCGGCAGAGAGTTGGCTGAATCAGCAGTCTCAGTATGAGCTCTGGCATGCTGAGCAGCATCGTAAAGAGCTCAAGGTCAAGAAGCTTGTCGCCGCTTGAAGCAACACATAACCAGGTCATGCACCGGATGTCAAAATCTTCGCTCCGCTCCGGTTTTGCCACCGGTGATGGTGGGCGGTTAACAGTATCTAGCCCGGCGGCTTGACAATAATTATAAAGTAACTACAATGTAGTTATGAGTCACTATTCCTTTGACTGGGATCCTCGTAAGGATGCCGCTAATCGCACGAAGCATGACGTCTCGTTCCAGGAGGCTAAAACTGCCTTTACGGATGAGTTTGCACGTCTTATAGCTGACCCAGACCATTCTGAAGAGGAGGACCGGTTCATTCTCCTCGGCACGAGCATCCATTCTCGCTTGTTGGTTGTATGTCACTGCGTTAGAGATGGTGAGGTGATCCGAATTATCTCTGCCCGTAAGGCAAATAGGCGAGAACGAAAAACATATGAAGGGTACAGACATGCGCGATAACTATGACTTTTCCGATTCCGTCAAGAATCCATACGCCAAGAAACTCAAGAAGCAGGTTACGATCCGGCTGGATGAAGATACCGTTGCGTACTTTAAGAATCTTGCCGAGGAAAAGGACCTTCCGTACCAGAGCCTTATCAATCTCTATCTACGGGATTGCGCTCAGTCACACAAGGATCTAAAAATTGAGTGGCAGTGAACTGTTAACAAACGGCTTCTGTCGGACAGGAAAAAATTTCGGCCGGAAAGCGGCCTGCACTTTTGCCTGCCGCAGAGCCGGGCGTTATGTGTACAAAGGTTCGACCCTGGAGATCGTAAATGGAAGATGATTTTGAAATCGAGATGAGCCCTTTGTGTCAGGAACTAACGGCTGATGGAAAAACCGTCAAAGTAGAGATCTACCGTGGCGACACTGGCGGCTGGATTCTCGAGGTGGTAGATGAGTTCAACAATTCCACGGTGTGGGATGATGAATTTGATAGTGACGCGGCAGCTCTGGATGAGGTGAAAGCAACGATCCGGGATGAGAGCATTGATTCTTTGATTGGCATTGACTCATGACCGCCGCTAAACAATGGCGTTAGAAGACCACCGTGAACCGTGGCTGACACATTTTCAGATGTGAACTGCAGAGGCTTTGGCGGTTCCGGGTACCCGCCATCGCTGGCGGGTACCCTGTCGGCCTGCCTGCGGCATCAACCATCCGTCCTTTGAAGACAGTCGCCCTTTGAGACAGTGAGTGTTATGCCAGCTCCCGAAACGGATTGCGCGGGTCCTCATCCCAGCTCATGAAGGGCTTGCCGGTTGATTGCGGCACCATGCTGATACACCCCTCCACCGGGCAGGTGATCTGACACAGATTGCAGCCCACGCACGCCGCCTCGATGATTTCGTAGCGTCGCGTACCGTCCTCTTCGGCAAGTTTGGCAATCGACTGGTGGGAGGTGTCCTCGCAGGCGATGTAGCAGCGCCCGCACTGGATGCACTGCTGCTGATCGATGTGGGCGATGGTCTGGAAGTTCATGTCGAGATGCTTCCAGTCAGTGGTGTTGTCCACGGCCCGGCCGGTGACATCGGCCAGCCGGCGATAGCCCTTTGAGACCATCCAGCGGGCCAGGCCGTCCTGCAATTCCTCGACGATGCGAAAGCCATGCAGCATGGCGGCGGTGCAAACCTGGACCGCGCCGGCACCCAGGGCGACGAACTCGGCGGCATCCTGCCAGCTGGAGATGCCGCCGATACCGCAGATCGGCAGGCCGGCGCTCTGCGGGTCGCGGGCGATCTCGGCGACCATGTTGAGGGCGATCGGCTTGACCGCCGCGCCGCAATAGCCGCCGTGGGTGCTCTGATGGCCGACGATGGGTCGGGCAATCATGCGGTCCAGATCGACCGAGGTGATCGAGTTGACGGTGTTGATCAGCGATACCGCATCGGCACCGCCAAGTTTCGCCGCCCGCGAGGCCGCGCGAATGTCGGTGATGTTGGGGGTCAGCTTGACGATCACCGGCAGCCGCGAGTGTGTCTTGCACCAGCGCGTGACCTGCTCGATCAGATCCGGGTTCTGGCCTACCGCGGCCCCCATGCCGCGCTCCGGCATGCCGTGCGGACAGCCCAGGTTGAGCTCGATACCGTCGGCGCCGGTGGCCTCGACGCGGGGCAGGATGGCGCGCCAGCTCTCCTCCACGCAGGGCACCATCAGCGAGACGATCAGCGCGCGGTCGGGCCAGCGCTGCTTGACCTCGCTGATCTCGCGCAGGTTGGTCTCCAGCGGTCGGTCGGTGATCAGTTCGATGTTGTTAAAACCGAGCACATCACGATTATGGCCGAAGTGCGCTGAATAGCGCGACGAGACGTTGACCGCCGGCGGATCCTCGCCCAGCGTTTTCCATACCACGCCGCCCCAGCCGGCCGCGAAGGCGCGTTCGACGTTATACGCCTTGTCGGTAGGCGGGGCCGAGGCGAGCCAGAAAGGGTTGGGTGAGCGGATGCCGGCGAACTCGATGGCGAGATCGACATCCAGTTGACGAGTGGGGGCTTTCATCACGCGACCTCCTGTTGGGCCATGAGGTCCTGGTGAATGGCCTCGGCGGCCAGCTTGCCGTGCTGCACCGCCTGAACGGTCAGATCCTCGCCCGGGGCGATGCAGTCACCGCCGGCGTAGACCCCTTGTCTGGTGGTACGAAAATGGCCGTCGACGCGGATGCGGCCGAGTTCGCGGGCCAACTCCCCGGCTTCGGCCAGGCTGTGGTCGTCGAAACACTGGCCGATGGCGCTGAAGACGGCATCGGCGCCGATCTCGAAGGTCTCGCCGGTGCCTGCCAGGTTGCCATCACGCAGTTCGGTACGCTCAAAACGCATCCCGGCAAGGCGCCCGGTATGATCGAGCAGCACCTGCTCGGGACGCGCCCAGGTGAGGATGCGCACGCCGTTGGCGCGGGCGATTTCCTGCTCATGAGCGGTGGCGGCCATCGCTTCCACACCGCGACGATAGACCAGCGTGACCGCCTCGGCGCCAAGACGCGCCATCTGTACGGCCATATCGACAGCGGTATTGCCGGCGCCGATCACCACGCAGCGTCGCGCCAGTGGCAACTGGAGAAGATCGTCGCTCTGGCGCAGTTCGCGAATGTAGTCGGTCGCCGGCAGCAGCCCCGGCGTGGCGACGCCCGGCGCATTCTCGTCGTCAAGCCCCAGGCGGCGATTGTCGCCCAGCCCGAGGCCCAGAAAGACCGCATCGTGGTGGCGCTCCAGGGTGTCGAGATCAAGGTTGTCGCCGAGGCGCTGGCCATAGCGGATCTCGATACCGCCGATGGCGAGCAGGAAATCGATCTCCTTTTGCGCGTAGTCGTCGACCAGCTTGTAGCGGGCGATACCGTACTCGTTGAGTCCACCGGGCTTGTGCCGGGCCTCGTAGAGGGTCACGCGGTGGCCGTGGGTGGCGAGGCGATGGGCGCAGGAGAGCCCCGCCGGGCCGGCGCCGACCACGGCGACATGGCGCCCGCTATCGGCGCTCCGCACGAAGGGGTGTTGGGCAAAATGCATGTGGTCGATGGCGTAGCGCTGCAGTCGGCCGATCAGCACCGGCTGACACTCGGCATGGTGGTTACGCACGCAGTGCTGCTCGCAGAGAATCTCGGTGGGGCAGACGCGCGCGCAGCTGCCGCCGAGGATGTTCTCTTCAAGAATGGTCTGGGCGGCGCCGTTGATGTTGTCCTCGCTGATCTCACGGATGAAGCGCGGGATGTCGATGTCCGAGGGGCAGGCTTCGATGCAGGGCGCATCATGGCAGTAGAGGCAGCGCTGGCTCTCGATGATCGCCTGGCGCTGGGTCAGGGGCGGATGCAGGTCGCGAAAGCCGGCCTCAACCTTCTCGCGCTCGGCGATGACATCACCGACCTGCGGCAGATGCTTGAGTGAATCGTTCACGGTCGTTCTCCTCCGGTGGCGTCGGGCGCCTCAGCGCCCGCGGACCGGTGTAATTATTGTGGTCTGTCGGATGATCGCGGTGGGTCAGCGTGCCACCGGGGTGGGGGCCGTGCGTTCGGCACGCTTTTTGAGCACATCGAAGATGCCCGGCCAGGCGGGACGCTGTAGATAGCGGCCGGCACCGCGTTCGGCACGCAGGTCGCCGTCGCACCACACCCATCGGCCCTGGCTTATGGTATGGCGCGCAATACCGGTGACGGTGCGCCCCTCGAAGATATTGAAGTCGACATTCATGTGGTGGGTCGACGCCGAGATGGTGCGCGTGCCGTTGGGATCCCATACCACCAGGTCGGCGTCCGCGCCCACCCGGATCACTCCCTTGCGCGGGTAGAGGTTGAAAATTCGCGCGGTGTTGGTGGAGGTGATGGCGACGAAATCCTGCATCGACAGGCGTCCGCCGCCCACCCCGGCGTCCCACAGCAGCGCCATGCGGTCTTCGATACCGGCCGTGCCGTTGGGGATTTTGGTGAAATCCTCGCTGCCCATCATCTTCTGCTCGGCGCAGAAGCAGCAGTGGTCGGTGGCGGTGGTCTGCAGGTTGCCGGACTGCAGTCCGGTCCACAGCGCGGCCTGATGTTCGGGGCTGCGAAAGGGCGGGCTCATGACGTGGGCGGCGGCCTGCAGCCACTCCTTGTGGCGGTAAACGCTGTCGTCGATCAGCAGATGACCGGCGAGGCACTCGCCGTAGACCGGCTGTCCCTGGCGGCGCGCATAGGTGATCTCGTCGAGGGCGTCGCGGGTAGAGACATGGACGACGTAGACCGGCGCGCCCAGGGTGCCGGCGATACGGATGGCGCGGCTGGCGGCTTCGCCCTCGACCTGCGGCGGACGTGACAGCGGGTGCGCCTCGGGGCCCGTCATGCCCTCGGCGAGCAGCTTCTGTTGCATGTGGTAGACCAGCTCGCCGTTCTCGGCGTGCACTGTGGGCACCGCGCCGAGTTCCAGGCAGCGAGTGAAGCTGGCGACCAGAATATCGTCGGTGGCCATGATGGCGTTCTTGTAGGCCATGAAGTGCTTGAAGCTGTTGACGCCATGCTCACGCACCAGGGTGCTCATCTCGTCATGCACGCTGTCGTCCCACCAGGTGATGGCGACATGAAAGGCGTAGTCGCTGGCGGCCTTCTCCGCCCAGCCGCGCCAGGTTTGGAAGGCTTCCAGCAGCGACTGGCCGGGCTGAGGGATGACGAAGTCGATGATCGAGGTGGTGCCGCCGGCCAGCCCGGCGGCGGTGCCGGTATAGAAATCCTCGCTGGCCACCGTGCCCATGAAGGGCAGCTGCATATGGGTATGCGGGTCAATGCCGCCGGGTATCACGTACTGGCCGCCGGCGTCGATGACCTCGGCGCCGGTGGGCACCTCCAGGTCACTGCCGACGGCGGTAATCACGCCGTTATCGCACAGCACGTCGGCGCGGAAGCTGTCGTCGTGGTTGACCACGGTGCCGCCACGTATCAGTAGTGTCATGGTCTCTCTCCCGATTATCGTTGTGGTCGACCGCCCGCGTGACGAGGGTCGCGGGGCCGCAGCGCGCGCCCGATGATGACTATTCGCCGTCGGTCAGACGTCGATAGGTTTCCGGACGGCGGTCGCGGAAAAACTGCCAGGTGTTGCGTACCTCGCGCACCATGTTCAGATCGACGTCGTGAATCAGCAGCTCATCCTCGTCGCGGCTGGCGCGGGCCTCGATCTGACCGCACGGGTTGGCGATATAGGAACTGCCGTAGAATTCGCCGATATGCCAGGGGGCCTCATTGCCGACGCGATTGATGGCCGCCACGAAGTAGCCGTTGGCAGCGGCCGAGGCGGGCTGCTCCAGCTCCCACAGATACTGCGACAGGCCGGCTACCGTCGCTGAAGGGTTAAAGACGATTTCGGCGCCGTTGAGCGCCAGCGCCCGCCATCCTTCCGGAAAGTGACGGTCGTAGCAGATATAGACACCGATTTTGCCGTAGGCGGTGTCGAACACCGGCCAGTTCGACTGCCCCGGTTTGAAGAAGTATTTCTCCCAGAAGCCGGCGACCTGGGGGATATGGGTCTTGTGGTACTTGCCCAGATAACTGCCGTCGGCATCGAAAACCGCCGCGGTGTTGTAGTAGATACCGGGCGCCTCCTCCTCGAACACCGGCACGATGATCACCATGCGGTGCCGGGCGGCCAGCGCCTGCATCATTTTACAGGTGGGTCCTTCGGGTACTCTTTCGGCGGCGGCGTACCATTTGCTGTCCTGGCTGGGACAGAAATAGGGCTGATTGAACACCTCCTGAAAGCAGAGCACCTGCACGCCGGCTTGAGCGGCCTTTTCGATCCACGGCAGGTGCGCCTCATTCATCGCATCGCGAATCGCTGCCGGCTGCTGGTCGGTATCGGCTTTCAGGCCCATCTGAATCAGGCCGATTTTTATTGTCGACATGCCACTACTCCCCCTGACGTTGTGCGTTTTGAACCCGGTAAACATCGTTGATCTGCCACCCTGGGCGACATCTATGGCGACGTTTTAGTGGGAAAAACAAAACCTGACTGTGAAGACAGCTTTTGTGGAAAGTAATCGAAAATAAATGGTCATGACAAGTCTCATCGAGAAGATGCTGGCGCCTCTTCAGGGCGATAAATAAGCGTATACAGATACGCCTGTTCATTCTGGCGAAAGCGCCTTTCTTTTTTGGTGCAGCGTCTTTATCAATTGTTATATATAAATATTGTTGTGATATTTGGCCGGGTTTGGAGCGCGGTTGGCCTTTTGTTTGCACTCTTTTGGAGCGGCTTTGGTATGAGAAATTAAAGCGTTTCGAATCTAATTGCCGTTGAGCTGAAAATATTTCATGAAACTGACCGATTGGTCAGTTTTGGTCGGCAAGGATCAGTTTTGGTCGGCAAGGAAAAGAACTTGCACTCTCCTTCAGGCAATATGAAGTGTCTTTTGTGAATTGAAAAATGGTGCTTTCCTGCATTCAGGCACACTTCTTGCGAGCGCTGTTGTGAATGTCATGCCGCCCCGTTGATGCAACCGGGCCGGGGCGCAACAGTCTGATGAGGAGTCGATAACAATGACGAAAGAGACATCCATGGCCGTACAGCGTGGCGAGCTCGTCGAACTGGAAATCGGCAGGGACGTGCAGCAGAGCTCGCGCTTCAACGAGGATATCGCGCCGACGCGCCTGCAGGAGCGCAGCTGGTCGCGCTGGAATGTCGCCGCGCTATGGGTCGGCATGGCGATCTGCGTGCCGACCTATACGCTGGGTGGTGTGCTGACGGCCTATTTCGGTCTATCGGTCGGCGAGGCGCTACTGACCATTTTGCTGGCCAATATCGTGGTGCTGGTGCCGTTGACGCTGAACGCCTTTCCCGGTACCAAATTTGGTATTCCCTTTCCGGTGGTGCTGCGCTCTTCCTTTGGCATTCGCGGCTCCAATGTACCCTGCCTGATTCGGGCGCTGGTGGGGTGTGGCTGGTTCGGTATTCAGACCATGTTCGGTGGCCTGGCCATTCATCTGCTGCTGGCGGCCATTTTTCCGCCCTGGCGCGCCCTGGGCGGGCTGGGTGAGGTGATCGGCTTCTTTCTGTTTGGTGCGCTCAATCTCTATGTGGTGATTCGTGGCGCGGAGTCGATCAAATGGCTGGAGACGCTGGCGGCACCGCTGTTGCTGGCGGTCGGCGTGGGGCTGATGGTGTGGGCGATGCCGCACGTATCGGTGGCCGAACTGCTGGCGCAGCCGCCCTCGCGGCCTGAAGGGGCGTCGGTGTATGGCTACTTCTTCGCCGGTCTCACCGCGATGGTCGGGTTCTGGGCCACCCTGTCGCTCAATATTCCCGACTTCAGCCGTTTTGCCAAAAGTCAGAAGGATCAGATTGTCGGCCAGATTATCGGTCTGCCGCTGACGATGTTCTTCTTCGCGTCGCTGGGGGTTGTGATGACCGCCGCCTCGGCCTCGCTGGTGGGCGAGACGGTCGCCGACCCGGTCAACCTGATCGGGCATATCGACAGCCCCTTCTGGGTGGTGATCGCCATGGTGCTGATCATTGTGGCCACTCTGTCGACCAACACCGCGGCCAATATCGTGTCGCCTACCAACGACTTTCAGAATATCGCGCCGAAGCTGATCAATCAGACCCGCGGTACCCTGTTGACCGGGCTGGTGGGGGTGCTGCTGATGGGCTATGACCTGCTGCAGAAGGCCGGGGCCATCAACGCCGACGTGACGCTTGAAAGCCTCTACTCCAACTGGCTGCTGGGCTACTCGAGCCTGCTGGGGCCGATTGCAGGTATCATGGCGGTGGACTACTTCCTGATACGCCGTCAGCAGCTCGATGTGACCAGTCTTTACAAGGATGGCGCGGCCTATCCGGCGTGGAACCCGGCCGGTTTCATCGCCTTTCTGGTACCGGTGGCGCTGACCCTGTTCTCGCTGATGAGCGGCTATCTGAACTGGTTTTACGACTACGGCTGGTTCACCGGTTCGGCGCTGGGGGCGCTGGTCTATTACCTTGCCAGCCACGGGCTGGCACGCGCCGTGGATGAAAGACTCGCCGGCGGTGCGGTGAAATAATCCTTCGCTGGATCGCGATGGTGGGGCCGTCTCTGTTGTGGCAATGCGATGCCGGCCCCGTTTTGAGCATTGGAATCTGCGGTATGAAAGTAAAGATGCATCCCCACGAGCTCGGTACTGAGCTGCTTCTGAATACCTCTCAGGCCACACTCAGAGAGGGCGCCGCGCTGACGTCTACTTCGCGCCCGGCATCTTCCGATAGCGCTCTTGCTGAAGTGCTTCTTATTCGGGCAGGAACCTGTACACAGTAGTCTGGGTGTATTTCTGGCCGGCCTTGAGTGTCGTCGTCGGGAAATCGGGCTGGTTCGGCGAATTCGGATAGTGCTGTGCCTCCAGCGTGAAGCCGCCCCAGTGGCCCAGCGTGTTGCCGTGTGCGCCCTTGAACGAGCCGTCGAGGAAGTTCGATGTATAGAACTGCACGCCCGGTTCGGAGGTATACATCTCCACCATGCGGCCGGATTGCGGATCGCTGACGCGCGCGGCGAGCTTGTCGAGATCGCCGTCGGTATTGAGTACCCAGTTGAAGTCGTAGCCGCCCTGTTTCGGCTCGGCGTATTTCAGCTGCGGGCTATCGGCATGAATGTTTCTACCGATCGGCGTCGGCGTGGTGAAGTCCATCGGCGTGTCCTTGACGGGCGCCAGCTTGCCGGTCGGAATCAACGTCTTGTTGATCGGCGTGTATTGGTTGGCATTGATCATCGCCACCTGATCCAGCACCGTGCCGCTGCCGGCCCCCGCCAGATTGAAGTAGGTGTGGTTCGTCAGGTTGATCACGGTGTCTTTATCCGAGACCGCCGAATAATGAATGCGAAGATCGTTGTCGTTATCCAGCGTGTAGCGGACTGTCACGGCGAGATCGCCGGGGAAGCCCATCGTGCCGTCCGGCGAGAAATGCGTCAGCTCCACGCCGACTGCGTCGTTGCTGCGGATCGGCGCGGCCGCCCAGATTTTCTGGTCGAAGCCTTCGGTGCCGCCGTGGAGGGTGTTCGGGCCGTCGTTCTTCGGCAGGTTGTAAGTCTTGCCGTCGAGCTTGAAGGTGCCGTTGGCGATGCGGTTGCCGTAGCGGCCGATAATGGCGCCGAAGTAGGTGCTCTGGTGGTCGATGTAGTCCTTGACGTTGTCGAAGCCGAGCGCGATATCCGCCTTCTTGCCATTCTTGTCGGGCAGTACGATCGACTGCACACGGGCGCCGAAGGTGATGACATCGACTGCCATGCCGTTGCGGTTGGTCAGATGATAACGCTCGATCTGTTCGCCCTGAGGGGTCTTGTCGAAATCACTTTCGGTGACCGCCAGGTGCGCTGCGTTGTCGCCCATACCGCTATCGGTCGACTGCTCTTTGGCCGCCGCCATTGCCGGCCCGACCATCAGTGTAGCGGCCAGTGTGGCGGCTGCGCCGAGTCCGAGCAGCGAGTAACGGTTTCCGGGATTGCTGGTCATGATGGCCTCCTGATATCTATTCATGATCTCCTTTCGCGATGTGTGATCCAGATGTCCTGTATCGTTATCGCTCAGGCAATTTATATTAAGATAAATTTCAGACAAGCTCGTCATCTATTCAACATAGACTTTGGTTTCAGGTGACGCAGCGCTCCGCAGGCATGGTTCGATGCCTGGCGTTATACGATTGAAAGCGTTGCGGTTTACAAAGGAGTACCGTGGCAGGTCAGGGCTTCGATGTGCCCCTGGCGTCGACCCTGGTCGCAGGCTGGACCTTCGCTCGTTTTCGGGTACGGAGGCTTGTGATCAAAACCCGGGCGCCTCGTGGGGCTCCTGGGCGTCGGGCACAGCGACACGTCGCGACAGGGTGACGGTGTCGATATCGGGGCCGTAGCTCTCGGCATTGCCCAACACGATCGCCCCGTCGTCGGTCTGCAGATCGAGCGCCATACTCCGCTGCCAGAAGCTGTTCCAGGAGTAGTTGTGCCGGAACGCCAGACGGCTCGTTTGGCCACCGTTTTCCGAGATATCCAGAAAGCGCGTAACCACCTGCGGGTTGTAATTGATGGCATTGCTGAGCGCGGCGTTGGCCGCCGATATCGTGAACACATAGTGCCCCGCCCCGAAGCCTTCCGGCCGCATCATGGTCGCGGTATTCGAGCTGCCGTTGCCGAGATGGACCAGTTTCGTCACGGCCCCGCTGTCGTCCGCGGAGCCGTTGGAGCCGACACTCGGTGCAATCGTGGTTGCCCGGGTTTTACCGGAGAGTGCGAGCGTCTCGGCTTCAAGTGTGATGACGTTGGCCGGATCGGCGTCGGCAGCACGTTCGGTTTCGCCCCGCGTTGTGGTGATGCCGGCCAGGCCGCCATCACCGCGAACGCTGATCTGACTGATACCGACGGGAAGCCATAGGCGCATACCGGGGTGGTCGGTGCGCTTTGAATCACTGTTGGTTTCCAGTCCGATCGGCTGGCCGTTGACGATGATTGTCGCCTCGCCTCGAAAGGACGCCTCGTCCAGCGAGATATCGTGATAGCCGCTTTCAGTCGCCGCGACATAAAAAGTCGCCTCGCCATCGGGGCCGAGCGCAATATCGCCATGGTGACGCCAATCAAGTCGCGCGGACCCGTCGAGCCGAGCGCTCGTGGCGGGATAACGCCGTACGACGCCGTGAGTGATGTCGGTCAGATCAAATCGGTCGAGCGTAATCCCGGCCCCGGGAAGCAGCACGCTGCCATCGCGGCTGGCGCGTAACGACAGCGCGTGCTGGCCTGCGGACAAATCGATGGCGACATCGGTGGTGCCGCGATACGTCGCACTCAGGTCGGCCGGATACTTCACGAGCTGGCGAAATTGCCCATCGACGAACAGGGCGTGTTGTCCGGGTGCCTTGTGGGCTGCGGCAAGGACGGACAGCCGATAACGCCCATCGGCCGGTGCCGTGACCGTCCAGCTGGCGCTGGCATCGGGCGTTTCAAGCGGACCGATGTCATGACTGTTCGAGGCCATGAAATCCCAGGGGTTGTCCGGGTCGTGGTAGCGGGTGTCCGTGCCGGTGAGGCTGGCGTTTTCGGCTTCCGTCGAATCGACCAGTCGATCGCTGACTGCGGGGCGATTCGCCTGCGGCGGTGTGACGAGAACCCGATAGGCGCTGTAGCGATCATCGTTCGGAATCGTGACCGCGGCGTTGCCGTCGCGCACCGACAGGCGCTTGGATACCACCACCGGTGGCAACTCGGAGAGCCCTTCTGCGCCGTTCAGCCGGTCAGCGCGCACGACGACATCGATGGTGTTGCCGAAAAGCGCCGACGGCAGGCCGTGCATTTGCACCTCGATAGCCTGACTGCCGCCGCCCAGCAGTATCCTGGCGCTGGCGTTTTGCTCGTCGAGAGTGGCGAGTCCCTGCAGCGTGTCCGGCGTATCGACCTGCGGCGGCGTCAGGGCGACCGTTTTGCTGCCGGCGAGATCGCCATACCATTTGAAGATCCACCAGCCGCCGTTGGCGCCGTTGGTGCGCGCCGAGTTGTCTGAAAGGTTGCCGGCGTAATTCCAGTAGGCGGTCTGGGCGTCGACTTTTTCCGATTCGAACAGCGATAGCCACTGTACGAGCTGACCGGGCACGCCCATGTCGCGGAGATTGCCGTATTCGGTGATGTTGACCGGTATGTCCGGCAGATCGAGAGACGGCAGCAGCGTTTGATAATTTTCGAAGTGCGTTCGAAACGTGCCAAGGCTGGCCTTGCCGAGTTCATGCCAGATGAAGATGTCCGGCAGTTCATTGCGTTGCCGGGCATAGCGCAGCAGCGCCTCGCTTCGCTGCGGGCGCCATGTGGTATCGCCCGGCCCGCCGATGCGGGCGTGACCCAGATCGTGTTCGGCATATACCGACCGGATCTCTTGATAGGCGGCCGACCAGTCCGCAAGGAACTGCGCTTTCTGATTCGACCAGTCCGGATACCAGTTGTCGCCGTCGGGCTCGTTAAAGGGGATGAAAACATACTGGCGGGGATATTCGGAGTCGGTTGCGATGCGTTCGACCACGCGATGCACGACATCCAGATAGTCCCAGCGCCCGTCGCCGTTCGCATCACCGGGACGATGACCGCCGTTGTACGGCCAGTCGGGGTAGTCGTCCTGGATATAGACGTACAGCTCCCGACCGGCGGTATTGAAGAAAGGTTTTTCGATCTGCAGGACATCGCCGTTCGGGTGCTGACGCCCCTCGGGGGGCTTCTGCGAGCTGTTCGTTACCCGTGCCCCGGCGAGTACCGCCCGCGAGGGTACGCCGGGGTCGGCCAGGCCATATAGCGTACCCGTCGCACCACCGTGAAAATCGCCGTTGGGGCTGCTGAAATCGATAGTGACGGTCTCGCTATCGGCGCCGGCAACCGCTGGCGCGCTGACAGCCATCAGGGTGATCAGCAGCGCCTTTCGCATGATGGGCATCGGATAGCGCGGTGTTGGCCGGCATGGATAACCACGCTTGCCGCGATGGCCTGTGCCACCATACTGTCGTGATTTCATTTTTTCTTCTCTGTTTTAAAAGCGCATTTTCCATGCGGGGTCGCACTTGCCATCGATAGCGGCGATGGATTGCGAACGAATTCGGATCGTCTGTGATGATCTTTCGCCGTGCAACCCATACATAAGGAGTACGACCATTCGCGCATGTCGCGCCCGAAAACCCGCCTCATAGCGATAGTCGGATCGCCGCGGTGCGAGCGCGATAACGCAACCTCCAGGCGGTTATTGCCGCTATTGGGGCGTGAGAACGGATAGTGACGATGGCGGCTTGTCAGGGCCGAGCGTGGAACTGGCGGGAACTCAACCCGGCGGCCGGTAGAAGTCGAATTCACGCGACTGCATGGTGTGAATAAAGCTCGACGCCCAGCTCGGGGTAATGCTCTTGTGGTGAAAAAAGAGCGCACCGCGGGTGCGGTCGGCCAGCTGGCCGTTGAGGGCGAGGCGGGCGATTTCGCGGGCGGTGGCGTACTCGGCCATTTCGTGCGCTTCGTCGGGGCGCCCGTCGCACCACCAGGAGAACTGACAGCGCCCCGTCTCCGAGCCCTCCTGCACGACACCGCACAGGGTGGATGGAAACCGACTGCTGCCGAGTCGATTCATGACCACGTTGGCGACCGCTTCCATCTCGCCCCGCGGTGTGCCCTTGGCTTCCCAGTAGATCGAGCGGGCCAGGCAGCTGACGGCGTCGTTGAGCGGCGCCTGGCCGCGCGGGTCGACCGCACGAACGCCATCACGGCTCAGGCGAACGCCGGAGGGCAGTGGCTGCACGCCGCCGGCATCAGAGGCGCGGCTCTCCAGTATCTCGGCTTTCTGCATTGCCACGGCAGCGCCAGGCGATGTGTTATCGGCCAGTGCCGGTGACAGGGAGAGCGCCAGCGCAATGAGGCCCGCAAGCGATGCGGGTAAAAGGCGGGGCAGCGGTGTCGGCATGGTGGTTCCTGGTCGCGATGGATCGTTCATCCTACGTAATTACCTGGCTGATGTGGAGGGCGCTACCGGTGGCGCTGCTGCCCGAACTCGCGGTGCGCAATGCGCGTCATACGAAGCTGGTAACAACAGTGGCGTTGCAAAGTGCTGAGCTCAATAGCGCACGACTGGATCTCTGCTATGCGCAAAACCGGCCGTTGGGGTTTGCCGCAAGCGCCCTGCTGGATTCCGCATCACTCTGTCCGGCATCTTGCAGTAGCCCGAGAGGTTCCAGGGTTGCAGTATGTAGACATTCCATAATCAAAAGGAGACCGGAATGTCGCTCATGGACTGGTCCGCGACCAGGCTGCTGGCCGGCTATCGCCAGGGCAGGCTGTCGCCGACGGAGTACGTAGACACCCTGATTCCCCATATCGAGCGCTGGGAGCCGCACATCAACGCGCTCTATGAGTTCGATGACAAAACGCTGCGGCGCGATGCCGAGGCTGCCACACGGCGCTGGCAGCGCGGCGAGCCGGCGGGCCCGCTGGAGGGGGTGCCGGTCACGCTCAAGGAGCTGATCGCCATCAAGGGGCGTGTCATTCCGCAGGGTACCGTGGTTACCGACCTGGTGCCGGCCGCCGAGGATGCGCCGCCCACCGCGCGGCTGCGTGAAGATAGCGCCATGATCATGGCACGTACCACCTGTCCCGATTTCGGCATGCTCTCCTCCGGGGTCTCCTCCTTTCACGGTACGACGCGCAATCCGTGGCGGCTGATCAACAATCCCGGCGGTTCCAGTTCGGGGGCGGGTGCTGCCGGCGCGGCGCGGCTGGGCCCGCTACACGTGGGCACCGATATCGGTGGCTCGGTGCGGCTGCCGGCGGCCTGGTGCGGCCTGGTCGGCTTCAAGCCGACGCTGGGTCGTATTCCCATCGACCCCTGGTACCCGGGCCGCTGTGCCGGGCCTATGACAGGCTGCGTCGAGGACGCGGCGCTGCTGATGGCGAGCCTGGCGCGCACCGACCGGCGCGATGCGACCCGCCTGCCGCCCAGCGACATCGACTGGCAGGCGCTGGATGTCGACGTCAGGGGGCTGCGTCTCGGCGTGATGCTGGATGCCGGCTGCGGTATGGCGGTCGAATCGCCCATTCTGGAAGCGGTCGAGTCGGCGGCGGCGCTGTTTGAGCGCGCCGGTGCCGAGCTGGTGCCGATGGTGCCCGTCATGACGCGGCAGATGCTCGACGGGCTGGACAATTTCTGGCGCGCGCGTCAGTGGAAGGCACTGTCCGGACTGCAAGCCGCACAGCGTGAGCGCGTTTTTCCGCTGATCACGCAGTGGGCGGCGCGCGGGGCCGAACTCTCGGCCGTCGACGCGGTGGCCGGCTTCGAGCAGAGTCTGGCGATGCAGCGCGCCACCGCTACCGCTTTCGACGGCGTTGATGCGATTATCTCGCCCACCACGCCCAATATCGCCTTCCCGGCGGACTATGGCCATCCCTCCAACGACCCGGAGCATCCCTTCGAGCATCTCGGTTTTACCCTGCCCTGGAACATGGGCGAACAACCGGCGATTTCGCTCAACGGCGGTTTCAGTCGCGACGGGTTGCCGCTGGGCGTGCAGATCATTGCACCGCGCTTCGCGGATCGTTTGGCGCTGCAGCTGGCCTACAGGCTCGAAAGCGAGCTCGGGCCGGTGACCCGTTGGCCGCAGCCACCGGCCTGATCGCGAGCCTTCACATGAACAATAATTCAGGGAGTGTTGGACCATGAAAACCTCTTTCCTGCTGCCCTTGAGCGTCCGCAATCGGGTGCTGCTGGCGCTTTTTGTCGTCGTGATCCTCGCCGGCATCTGGCCCGCCATCGGGCTGGTCAATAGCGCCGCGCTGGTGCTGGGAGTGCCGCTGTTGGCCGCCTGGTCGTGCCTGATACCGCTGGCTTGTACCGCGCTGATGCTGCTGGCCAATCGGCTCAATCCGCTGTCTGAACGTATGACAGAGCGCGCTGAGCGTGCCGGGGAGCCGCGCCCATGAGCTGGCTGCCTATGGTACTGACGCTGGGTTATCTGCTGGTCGCGATCGCCCTCGGCCTCAGGGCCGGCGCCGGCAGGAAAATGAACAGCTTCGAGCAGTGGGGCATCGCCGGGCGCAGCATGGGGCCGCTGATGCTCTATCTGCTGATGGGCGCCGGCAGCGTCAGCGCCTACACCTTCATGGGCGCGCCCGGCTGGGCGTGGAGCAAGGGGGTGCCGGTGTTCTACGTGATGGTCTATCTGAGCTACCTGGCGCTGGTGGCCTGGTACTGCGGCCCGCGGGTGTGGGCCTTCGGCGCGCAGCTGGGGCATGTGACCCAGGCCCAGGCGGTGGCGGAGCGCTTCGAGAGTCCGCTACTGGGGGCGCTAACCGCGCTGGTGATGTCGATCGGCGCGCTGGCTTATGCGGTGCTGCAGACCATCGGCGCCGCTTATATTCTCAACGTGATGACCGGCGGCGCGCTGCCCACCGCGGTAGGTGTCTGGCTGGTACTGGGCTGTATTGCCAGCTATCTGTTCGTCAGCGGTCAGCGCGCCATCGGCGTCACCAACGCCTTTCAGGGCGCGCTGATGATGGTCGTGGCCTGGGTGATCGGGCTATGGGCGACGCATCAGTTCACCGGCAGTTGGTGGTTCGGCGGCGTCTTCGAGCGCCTGCAGCAGGCGCGTCCCGAATTTCTCACCCTGCCCGGTAGCATGGGTGATATGAGCTTCGCTTTCTGGACCTCCTCGGTGATCGTCTCGATGTTCTCCTTTCAGCAGCCGGTGTGGCTGCAGTGGATGAGCGCCAGCTCGGCACACAACATCCGCCGCGGCGCCACCTGGCTGCCTACCTACTATCTGGTGATTCTGCCCATGGTGGTGGTGGGTTTCATCGGTATTTTCACCCTGCCGGAGCTGGCGCGGCCGGATACCGTGGCGCTGCAGCTGGCGCTCGCGCAGATGCCCGCGCTGCTGGTCGGCCTGCTGGGGGCGGGCACCCTGGCGGCGGCGATGTCCTCCGCCGAGCCCTTCATTCACGGCACGGCGCTGACCTGGACGCGCGATGTGCTGAAACCGGCGCTGCGCCTGTCGGACGAGCGCAGCGCCGGCCTGGCGCGCTGGATGCTCTTTCCCATCATGGTGCTGATCGTGGGGCCGGTGGCGATGCTCGAGCCCGGCAACCTGATCATGATTCTGCTGGTAGGATTGGGCTTCGCCGCGCAGATGCTGCCGGCCTTCATCGGCATTTTCCTGTGGCCGCGGGCCAGCCGGGCGGGGGTGCTGTGTGGGCTGGCTGCGGGCTTCACGGTGACGGCGCTGTTCACCCTCGCGTGGCGCAACCCGCTGGGCATTCATGCCGGCTTCTGGGGGCTGGTGATCAACCTGCCGCTGTTCGTGATGGTGTCACTGAAAACGGCGCCGGCCTCGCGTCGGACGCTCGAGCGCTTCATGGCAATCACCGCGCCGGGACGCGGTCTCGGCAGGCAGGAGAGGGCGGGCGTGAGCGAATGAGCCCCGCGCCGCTCAGCTCGGCGGCCGGTAGAAATCGAACTCACGCGACTGCATGGTACGGATAAAGCTCGACGCCCAGCTCGGGGTAATGCCCTTGTGATGGAAAAAGAGCGCGCCGTGGGTGCGGTCGGCCAGCTGGCCGTTGAGGGCGAGGCGGGCGATTTCGCGGGCGGTGGCGTACTCGGCCATTTCGTGCGCCTCGTCGGGGCGCCCGTCGCACCACCAGGAGAACTGACAGCGTCCCGTCTCCGAGCCTTCCTGCACGACACCGCACAGGGTGGATGGAAACCGACTGCTGCCGAGTCGATTCATGACCACGTTGGCGACCGCTTCCATCTCGCCCCGCGGTGTGCCCTTGGCTTCCCAGTAGATCGAGCGGGCCAGGCAGCTGACGGCGTCGTTGAGCGGCGCCTGGCCGCGCGGGTCGACCGCACGAACGCCATCACGGCTCAGGCGAACGCCGGAGGGCAGTGGCTGCACGCCGCCGGCATCAGAGGCGCGGCTCTCCAGTATCTCGGCTTTCTGCATTGCCACGGCAGCGCCAGGCGATGTGTTATCGGCCAGTGCCGATGGCAGGGAGAGCGCCAGCGCAATGAGGCCCGCAAACGATGGGAGTAAAAGGCGGGGCAGCGGTGTCGGCATGGCGGTTCCTGGTCGCGATGGATCGTTCATCCTACGTAATTACCTGGCTGATGTGGAGTATGGCGCCTTCAGCGAGCGCTGTGTCAGTGTGGAAGCCGAGCAGAGAGCAGTCAGCACAGGCGTGTCAGCCCCCTGCTGACACGTCAGAAATAATCAATGAGTGAGGTGTAGCATGAACCCGGTTATCCGGCTTGCCGAGCTGAGACTCGATGCCTGGCAACAAGGGCAGGATTTCGAATCCGCGGATGCCTCCTTGAACGCGCTGACTGGCATGAAAGGGTTGGGTGTGAGCTACAGCGAGGTGCCGCCCGGCAAATCCGGTTGCCCGTTTCACAACCATCATGTCGAGGAGGAGCTTTTTGTGATCCTCTCGGGTAAGGGAGAATATCGTTACGGTGAGCGGCGCCATGCAGTTCGCGCCGGTGATGTGCTGGCCGCACCGGCGGGTGGCGTCGATACCGCTCATCAGTTGATCAACAACGGGACTCTGGCGTTGAAATATCTGGCGATATCGACACGTGCGGCGGCGGAGGTGATTGAATATCCGGACTCCGGCAAGTTGATGATCAAAAGCGAACAGCCCGAGGGTGGGTTCACGAGGCTCATTCGTCGTTCGGAGGAGAGCCCCGATTATTGGGAAGACGAACCGGGGGCTTGAACGCCGCATCCTGTTGGGCGTTGAACGAAGTCTGGTCGTCTCCTTGCCGCGTGCTCTTATACTCGCCAGCGCAGTGGATGCCGCTCTTTTAAAACGCCCCGGTCGTCCCAGTCCTGCCAGCCGCTGAACGGTATGGCGGCCTCGTCATCCAGCGCCGGCAGTCGCGCTCTCCACTCTTTTCGAGCGATTTCGAGCCGACGCTGAAAGTCGTCTTCTGCTTCATAGCTCAATCCTCCGCCCTGTACGCCGTAGACGATCTGCGGCGCCAAAACGTCAAATCCCACATAGTAGAGCGAACAGTGCAGCGACCACATGAAGGTCGTGATGTCGCCGCTGCGCCCGTAGGTCGAGAAGGTCTCGCGTGGGCCGCCGGTGGTTACGGAACACAGCGCCCGCCGGCTGCTCAGCGGCCCACGATCGAAGCGGCGCTGCCCGCTATAGAGGCCGCCATAGACAAATACTCGATCGAACCAGCCCTTGAGCATCGCCGGTGGGCCATGCCACCAGAGCGGAAATTGTAGAATGACCAGATCGGCGCGCTTGAGGCGTTCGATGTCTTGTACCACCTGTGGTGCCAGGCGGTCGTGATTGACAGCATGACGCTGTTCGTCCAGTGGCTTGAAGCGCGACGGGTCAAGGCGATCATCGAAATGTTCGCGACGTTCGACCGGATCGAAGCCTTCTGCATAAAGATCGGCGACGTCGACGCTATGTCCGGCCCTCTCGAGGGTTTCCCGGGCGTCGCCGGTCAGCGCCGCATTGAAGGAGCCGGGTTCGGGATGGCAGTGAACGATCAGGACCTGCATAAAGATTTCCTCGCCGTGACGTGAGCGAGTCATGTTGTGATCTGCAGCGCTACAATGCGATCCATGATATTCACAATTTCTGTTTGCAAGAATGCAAGGGCCAATCAATATGCCGGCTGAGGGACTGCGCTGGAATGACCTGCCATTAGTGCTGGCGATAGCCGAAACCGGCTCGCTCGCCGGTGCGGCACGGCGGCTGGCGGTCAATCATGCCACTGTCTTCCGGCGCCTGAACGCTCTCGAGCGCCAACTGGCGGTGCGACTCTTCGAGCGCCACAGCGGCGGCTATCGTCCCACGCAGGCCGGTTGGGAGCTGGCCGACAGCGCGGCGCGCATGGCAAAGGAGGTTCACGATGCCGAGCGTCGCTTGCAGGGCCACAACCCGGCGCTCGCCGGTACGTTACGCATCACCACGACCGATACGCTGCTGCATGGGCTGCTGACGCCGATCTTTCATCGTTTTCGCCAGCGTTACCCGGATATCCTGCTGGAAGTCGCGATCTCCAACCGCACTCTGGATATCACCCGACGCGAGGCGGATATCGCCATTCGCCCGACCAACCATCCGCCGGAAAGCCTGATCGGCCGATGTATCGGCAGCGTGCGTCAGGCGGTCTATACCCGCCGCGATAACCAGGTAACGCAAGCGGTGTGGGTCGGCCCGGACGCGGCCATGGGCTATCCGGCGCTGGAGCGCTGGATGCGCGAGCAGGGCGTAGAAGAGGCGGTCGGTTATCGCGCCGACAGCATGTTCGGCATGATGAGTGCCATTCGGGTCGGTATGGGCTGCGGCGTGCTGCCCTGCTATCTGGCCGATGCCGAGCCGCTGCTGGTGAGAGTCGGCGAAACGGTGGCATCACTGGATACCAATCTGTGGCTGCTGACCCATGCCGATTTGCGCTGGACGGCCCGGGTCAGGGCGCTCTTTGACGACGTCGCCGCGGTCGTCAGGGCGACGGATAATCTGTAGTGGCCAGGTGCCGGTGTCAGGTCGTCGTCTCTTCCCGCCACATCGCCCCTGTCAGCTCGCAGGAGACCTGCCACAGCCGTTCGGCCAGGGCGGCGTCGCAGGCGGTAGCGGACATCCGGGCGCGCTCGGGGGCACCGCGGGTCTCGGCGAAGCCGCCGGGACCGAAGTAGTCGCCGGGTCGGAAGTCGCTGGCGGTGGCGGCGTGCAGGATGGGGCGGGCGCCCTCGGCGGCGGACTGGGTCATAATCGGCAGCGTCAGCCGGAACAGCGCGCCGACCAGTGCCCGGCTTCTGACGCCGTGTTCAAACAGCGCCGTGCGCGCAAGACCAGGGTGGGCGGCAAGGCTGTCGAGGCCCCAGCTTTCGGCGTCGCTGTGCTGCTGTAGCGCCTGGCTGAAGAGCAGCATGGCGAGCTTGGACTGGCGATAGGCGCGCCAGGGGTCGTAGCCTTTTTCGCCCTGAAGGTCGTCGAAGTCGATCCGGCCGCCGCGATGGGCGAGGCTCGAAAGCTGTACCACACGCGGTGCCCCGGCGGCGGTCAAAAGCGGCAGTAGCTCGCTGGTGAGCAGAAAGTGGCCCAGGTAGTTGACGCCCAGCTGACGCTCGAAGCCCTCCTCGGTCAGCTCCCGCTGCGGCAATGCCATGATGCCGGCGTTGTTGACCAGTACATCGAGCGCCGTTTCCCGCTCGCGCAGGGCGGCGGCGAAGTCGCGCACCGAGGCGAGCCGGCTCAGGTCGAGGGCTTCAAAGCGCACGTCCGCTTCGGGGCAGTCCTTCAACAGCGCCTCGACGGCGGCCCGGCCCTTGTGCTCGCTGCGGGCGGCGATCACTACCCGATAGTTCTGATAGACCAGGCCGCGGGCGGTTTCAAAGCCGAGGCCGGCATTGGCGCCGGTGACCACGGCCAGACGTTTCGACGGACGCTCGCTGTGTGGCATACCCAGCCTGCTCGCTATATGACGGAAAGCCGCACCTTAGCATTAACGGCGCACCGGGACAGGATCCTGCGCGCCGTTAATGCTGATGCTGAGCCGTTTTCAGTAGCGTGATGCGGTCACAATCGTCAGGCTGGCGGACTCCGAGACTCAGGGCATATCCCATGTTGAAAAAAGCGGCCAACGCCGTTCTGTGCTGCCTGCTGATCGCTGGCAGCGGGACAGCCGGCGCCGAAGCGCCACATACCGGCTATCCCGTCACGCTCGATAACTGCGGCGATCCGCAGACCTTCGAGCAGGCCCCGCAGCGGGTGGTGACGCTGGGCCAGCATGAAACCGAGCTGCTGCTGTCGCTGGGGCTGGCCGAGCGCATGGTGGGCAGCGCCATCTGGTTCGGGCCGGTGGCCCCACAGCTGCGTCAGGACAATGCCCGCGTGCCGCGGCTCAACGACAACGCGCCGAGCTTCGAGGCGGTGCTGGCCACCCGCCCCGATTTCGTCGCGGCGCAGTACAGCTATCACCTGGGCCCCAACGGCGAAGTGGCGGGGCGCGACCAGTTCGAGGCGCTGGGCATCAATACCTGGGTGTCGCCGAGCGACTGCGTGGGCAAGTCGGTCACCGCCAGCTCCAACAGCGACGGCGCGCGCAGCGAGCCCTTCAGCATGGCGCTGATCGAGCGGGAAATTCGGCAGATGGCACGCATCTTCGATGTTCAGGTGCGCGGCGAGGCGCTGATGGCCTCGCTGGAGGAACGTATCGCAAAGGCTCGCACGCTGGCCGATAGCGTGCGCGATGGTGATGAACCGCTGACGGTGGTCTACTGGTTCTCCAGCGCCACCCTCGACGGCGACCCCTGGGTGGCGGGCAACGTCGGCGCGCCGGCGGTGGTCTCGAAAGCGCTGGGGCTCGACAACGTGATCGACAGCGATCAGGAGTGGCCCGCCGTCAGCTGGGAGCGGATCGCCGCGGCCAACCCTGACGTGCTGGTCATCACCGAGATGGCGCGGCGTCTCTACCCCGCCGACGATGTGCAGGCAAAGCGCGACTTCCTGCGCAGTGATCCGCTGACACGCCAGCTCGACGCGGTGCAAAACGAGCGCATCATTGTGGTTCCCGCCCAGACACTCAACCCGTCGCTACGAGTGGTCGAGGCGATCGAGACGGTTGCCGGGGCGCTGGCGCAATATACCGAGGAGTGAGGGCGATGCTTCAGTCGCCGCCGATGGTCTGGATCACCTCGAAGCCCTCGAACTTCGGTGGGCCGAGATAGAGTCCCTCGCGGCGGCTCTGGCCGGCGTTGGCGTGGGCGGCGCGAAACGCTTCCGAGTGGGTCCAGGCCTCGAAATCCGCGCGTGTTTGCCAAATGGTATGGGAGGCGTAGAGGACGTGATCCTCCTCTTCAGGGCCGCGCAGCATGTGAAATTCGACGAAGCCCGGCAGCCCCTGCAGATGGGTCTCGCGCTCCAGCCAGAGCTTTTCGAATTCATCAACTCTCTGCGGGTTGACCCGAAAGCGATTCATGGCGATGAACATCCTGTGCTCCTTGTCGAGGAAAATCGTCCCGGCGACGATGGCACCGCGGCCGGGAAAGGGCAAGGTCGAGCCTGCAGAGCAATCAAGCAGGAGCGTTGGACGAACAGGTTTGCCGAGTGGCGGCCGGCGCGCAACCTGTCAGAATAACGACCCAAACACTAACCTCCAAAGTAGCCGCTTGCACGCCATCGACAAGGAGATATCTTGAGCCGTCCACAGCCTCGCTATCGCGTCATCCGGCAGTACCTGCTGGATCGCATCGAAAGCGGCGAGTTTCCCGTCGACCACCAGATTCCCCCGGAAAAGACGCTGGCGGAAACCTTTGCCGTCAGCCGCATGACGGCCCACAAGGCGATACGGGATCTGGTACAGGAGGGCTATCTGTGGCGCCATCCCGGCATCGGCACCTTCGTGGCCGATCGCCGCTCGGAGTCGCCGCTGGTCGAGATCAACAACATTGCCGATGAGGTGCGCGCGCGCGGCAATGCCTATCGCAGCCGGGTGCTGACGCTGGAGACGATTATCGCTGACGACGAGATCGCCATGCGCATGGGAGTGCGCATCGGCAATCGGCTGTTCCACACCCGGCTGATCCACCTGGAAGACGAGGTGCCGATTCAGTTGGAGAACCGCTACGTCAATCCGCAGTGGGTGCCCGACTATCTGAAGGCCGATTTTGAGCGGCATACCCCCAACGAGATTCTGGTCGCGGCCTGCCCGATCAGTGCCATGGAGCATGTCGTCGAGGCGCTGCTGGCCGACCCGGAGACCGCGCGGCATCTCGGCATCGACCCCGCCGCGCCCTGCCTCGGCGTGCGCCGGCGCACCTGGTCGGGGGAGCACCTGATCAGCTATGCCCATCTGCTGCACCCCGGCGACCGCTACCGGCTGCGCTCGACGGCACATCACCCCTGACGGCAACAGGCCTGATGGCGTCGGCTGATCTGCGCTACGCTGAGAGAGACGGTCACCTTTATCAGGGAGGCAAGCATGGCAGGCCAACTCGTTTTACTACGCCACGGTCAGAGTCAGTGGAATCTGGAGAATCGTTTCACCGGCTGGGTAGATGTCGATCTGACCGACACCGGCCGCGATGAAGCGCGCCGCGCCGGCACCCTGCTGGCGGCGGAGGGCATCCGCTTCGATGTCGCCTTTACCTCGGTACTGCGGCGCGCGATCGGCACGCTGTGGCTGGCGATGGAAGAGATGGAGCAGTCGTGGGTCGATGTGCACCGCCACTGGCGGCTCAACGAGCGTCACTACGGGGCGCTGCAGGGGCTCAACAAGGCCGAGATGGCGGAGAAGCACGGTGAGGAGCAGGTGCATATCTGGCGTCGCAGCTACGCCACGCCGCCCCCGGCGATGGACCCCGAGGACCCTGGCCATCCGCGTCACGACCCGCGTTACGCGCGCCTCGATGCGCGCACCCTGCCGGCCACCGAGTCGCTGCAATTGACGCTACAGCGGGTGCTGCCCTACTGGCACGACGCCATCGCCCCGCGCCTCAAGGCCGGCGATAACGTGCTGATCGCGGCACATGGCAACAGCCTGCGGGCGCTGGTGAAATATCTCGACGGCATCGCCGACGACGAGATTACCGGCCTCAACATTCCTACCGGGGTGCCGCTGCGCTACCGGCTCGACGATGAACTCAACGCCGTCGAGTCGGACTATCTCGGCGACGCCTGAGGGCAGGCGTGCGACAGAACTGCTGCTGGTTCTACCATGGCCAGCAGATTCCCTGGCCATGGCGCTATCCGGAGCCGCTACGACCATGGCCAAGCGGATAACCCGCCCAGCGCGATAGCGTGCGCGCGATCAACGGCCCGGTGAGCATCAGAAACCAGGCCCGCGCGACCTGCATCGCCATGACATAGGCCACGTTCAGATGACTGGCGCTGGCGATGATCGCCACGGTGCTCGCCCCACCCGGGCTGGTCGCCAGATAGGCGGTCAGCGGATCCATGCCGGTCAGCTCGACCAGCACCACCGCGAGCCCGCCACAAGCCAGCAGCAAAAACAACGTGGACACCAGAATCGACGGCAGCGCGTGCATGGCCTGGCGCAGCGTTTCGCGCCGGAAGCGCATGCCGATGCCCCAGCCGAGCACGCAATAGCCCGGTATCAGCAGTATCTGCGGCAGGGCGATGCGCAGCACGTGCAGATTCTGCAGCAGTGCGCCGATCACCATCACGAACATGAGCGGGCCGGCCGGAATGCGCAGTCGCACGGCCAGAAAGCTGGCGACCACGATAAAGCCTACGGTCTCGCCGAAACCGAGCCAGTCGCTCGGCAGGAAGGCGATGTGCGCCGAAAGCCCGCCGGCCGGGGCGGCCGGTACGAAAACGGCGGCGACGACTGCCGAAAGCACCGACACGATGATCACTCGAACGTACTGGACGAACGCCACCAGGCCGACATCGCAGCCGAAGTCGCCGGCCATGATCACCATCGCAGCCGCGGCCCCTGGCAGCGTACCCCAGATTGCGGTCGAACCCGGCAGTACCTGCCAGCGGGTCAGCAGCCAGCCGATCACCATGCTGAGCAGCACCACGGCCAGCACGCCGCTGGCGAAGATCGGCCAGTCCCGCCCGATCTCGGCCAGCAGTGACGGCGTTATCGCCCGCGCGATCAGGCAGCCAACCACGCCCTGCGCCCAGTTGAACGCCAGCCCCGGCAGATGCACCGGTCCGAAGCTGACCGCGACCATGATTGCCGCGATCATCGGCCCGAGCAGAAAAGCAGCCGGCAGATGCAGCCAATCCAGCCCGACGGCCAGCACCGCCGACAGAATCACCAGCAACGTCCACCGCAACAGGCTCTGTCGCATCGCCATGGCCTTGCGGGCGGCGCGCATCTCAGGCCACCAGTTCGAGAGCGTCGGCGTTCGTCACCCGGGCGAGCCGCGGAAAGATGCTCTCGATCGCCATGTCGTGCAGCGGTTTCGACATCGTTGCGCACAAATCCTCCGGCACCACCACGTCATAACCGTACTCCCAGGCATCGCGAACCGTCGATTCCACCCCGAAATTGGTGGCGATGCCGCCGATCACGAGTGTGGAGATGCCGCGGCGGCGCAGCTGCAGATCGAGCTCGGTGCCGTGGAATGCGCCCCATTGACGTTTGACGATCTCCAGATCGCCCGGCTGCATCACGCCATCGACGAAACGCATGGCGTCTGCCGGCATGCCGCCCTCGGGCCGTTGCGGCGGTTTGTCCACATTGGCTGGCGGCGTATCGCCGAGATCGTCGTGCCAGAGCACGCGCACGTTGACGACCAGCGCCCCGGCCCGGCGGAAGCGCTCGGCCAGCGCCCGGGTGGCGGCGACGATTTGTTCGCCGCTGCGCGGCGCCAGCTCACGGCCAACGATGCCTTGTTGCAGATCGATCGAAATGAGTGCCGTACGTGCAGGATCCAGTTGCATGACAAAACCTCGAAAAGAGGGAAAGACGCCAATCCAATAGATATGATAGGATTGACTCGCAAAAATATTATTAGAGGATGTCCTCGCAAAAGTCAATGAACGCACAAGACGCACAACGTGAACCCGTTCGGCCGCAGCGCAGACGCGGGCGCGAGCGCGTGGCCGCGATCGTGGCCGCAGCCGTGGAACTGTTCGCCGAGCGCGAATACAGCGCCGTGACCATGACCGAGATCGCGGACCGATCGGGCACCGCGATCGGCTCGCTGTACCGGTTCTTCCCCACCAAGGAACATGTGGCCGATACCATCCTCGAGCGCTTCGGCGATGCCATCGACGAGGCCTTCGATATCTGCGCGGCCAATGCCCCTGCGCAGCCGGTCGAGCAGACCGCGAGCGAACTCGTGGCCCGGATCGCCGCCCTCGGCCCCTACCGGACCGCCGGCTCGGCGCTGGCCGATGCGCTCGACCGGGCCGACGAGCCGGCAACGAAAGCGATCGAGCGGATTCGGGCGAGCATGCGCGGCGGCATTCGGCGCGTGCTGCACGCCATCGACCCCGATCTGCCGACAGACATGGTGGAAACCCGGACGCTGGCCGTGCTGGTCGTTCTCAAGGCGACCGGCGTGCATATGCAACGTTACCCCGACGAACGCGACCGGCTCGAGGCCGAGCTGGGCCGGATGCTCTCGCTGTATCTGGCCCAGCCGGCCACGCTGACCCGCCCGCTGTCGCCTGAAGCATAAGGAACGTCTCGATACGCACATCGCGCCCGTCTGGCCGAGTGCATACTTTCGAACGACATTACGTCGTGATGGCCGCCACCAGGTGCGCTGCCGGAATGGCAAATACCAGGCTCAGCAGCGTACGCAGGAACCAGACCACCACGATCCGCCCCACCGACAGCGGGATACGTGTCGACAGAATGCAGGGGATCGACGCCGAAAAGAACAGGATCGACGAGACCGACACCACGCCGGCGGTAAAGCGTGCCGGCAGTGAGGCGTCAGCCATCAAAAGCGCCGGCAGGAACATCTCGGCCAGCCCCGAGGCGACCCCCTGCGACAGCTGGCGCGCCTCGTCGATGCCCAGCAGCGCAATCAGCGGATAGAACAGCAGCCCCAGCCAGTCGAACACCGGCGTGTACCGGGCCAGCAGGAGCCCCAGAAGCCCCACCGACAGAATCGAGGGCAGGATGCTCATGGTCATCAGCATCCCCTCGCGCAGATTGATCAGCACACTCGCGGCGTGATCGCGGTGGTAGAGGCCTCGTGGTGGGGGTTTGACATGGGGGCTCCTGCGTCGTTGTGATTGTCGTCGGAGGAGAGCACGGCCCGAGGCCGCCCTCAGGCCTTGCTTGAAAGCGCCTTGAGCAGCTGGCCCAACTCCCGGTGGTTTTGTTCATCGAGGCGGTGGTGGCCGTTCTCGACCTGCCAGCGGCCGGCCACCATCACATCGCGCACCTGCGCGCCGCTGGCGCCGAACAGCCAGCGGCCCAGCAGGTGTGCGTCGTCGCTGCCGGCCAGCCAGGGGTTGTTGCCGTCCAGTACCACCCAGTCCGCTCGCCGACCCACTGCCAGCGCGCCGATCGGCTGGCCCGAGGCCTGAGCACCGCCGGCCAGCGCGCTCTGGTAGAGCCAGTCGCCAACGCCGCGTCTCGCGCCATCCTGCAGCACAGTGCGACGCTGGGTGGTGAGGCGCTGGCCGTACTCCAGCAGGCGCAGCTCCTCGGCGGCCGATACCGCCACCTGGCTGTCGGAGCCGATCCCCCAGCGGCCACCGGCGGCGGCATAGGCCTCGGCGGCGAACAGGCCGTCGCCCAGGTTGGCTTCGGTGACGGGGCAGAGGCCGACCACCGCGCCGCTGGCCGCCAGCCGCCGCACTTCGTCGTTATCCAGATGGGTGGCGTGAATCAGGCACCAGCGCTCGTCCACCTCGACGTTATCCAGCAACCACTGCACTGGGCGCTTGCCGCTCCAGGCGAGGCACGCCTCGACCTCGCGCTGCTGCTCGGCGACATGGATATGGCGCGGGCCGACGGGGTCGGCGGCGAGCACCGCCGCCATCTCCGCCGGAGTGACCGCGCGCAGTGAATGAAACGCCATGCCCAGCGCCCGGGTGGGGTGAGCGGCGCAGTGTGGCGCCAGCTGCGCCAGCAGGCGCAGGTACGCCTCCGGCTCATGTATGAAGCGGCGCTGGCCGTGACCGGGCGGCCGGCCGCCGAAATCGCTGTGGGCGTAGAGTACCGGCAGCAGCGTCAGGGCGATTCCGCTGGCGTCTGCTGCTGCCAGCACCGCCTGCGACATCGCCGCCGGGTCGGCGTAGGGCTGCCCCTGCGGGTCGTGATGCAGGTAGTGGAACTCGCTCAGCTGGGTATAGCCGCCCTTGAGCAGCTCGACCTGCAGCACCCGGGCGATCACCGCGACCTGCTCCGGCGTCAGCCGGTCGACCAGCGCATACATCTGCTCGCGCCAGCTCCAGAAACTGTCCGTACCGCCTGAGCCGATCTCGGCCAGCCCCGCCATGGCGCGCTGAAACGCATGGGAGTGCAGGTTGGGCATGCCCGGCAGCAGCGGGCCGTGCAGCCGCTCGGCGCCAGCGGCGTGGGCGTCGGGGGTAACGCCTGCGATCATGCCGGCATCATCGACGCTCAGACGCACGTCGCGGCGCCACCCCTCGGGCAGCAGGGCGCGCGAGGCGAAAAAATCCTGGCTCATGGACGCTCTCCTCGTTTCGCGATCATGGCGTGGGGTGACGCTCGAGCGTGGGCAGATCGAGCGCGGCGGCGTCGATCACCGCGCCGCTGGCCACCAGCAGGGCGGCGCGTTCCAGTTCGGGGGCCAGGTAGCGGTCTTCCCTGAGCGGCGCGATCTCCTCGCGCAGCCGCGTGATGACCCGCTGAAGCGGTGTGCTGGTGGTCAGCGGGGCGCGGAACTCGACCCCCTGGGCGGCGCACAGCAGCTCGATGCCGAGAATATGCTGTAGATTGTCGGCCATGGTGAGCAGCCGCCGCGCGCCGTGGGCGGCCATCGAGACGTGATCCTCCTGGTTGGCGGAGGTCGGCGTGCTGTCGGTGACGCAGGGATTGGCGAGCTGTTTGTTCTCGCTCATCAGCGCGGCGGTAGTGACCTCGGCGATCATCAGCCCCGAGTTGAGCCCCGGGTTGGGGGTCAGAAAGGGCGGCAGATCGCAGTTGAGGTTGGGGTCGACCATCAGCGCCACGCGGCGCTGGGCGATGGCGCCGATTTCAGCCAGCGCCAGCGCGATGGTATCGGCGGCGAAACCGACCGGTTCGGCGTGAAAATTGCCGCCGGAGACGATCCGCCCGGTCTCGCTCAGCACCAGCGGGTTGTCGGTGGCGGCGTTGGCCTCGACCTCCAGGGTGGTGGCCGCCTGGCGCAGGATATCCATTGCCGCGCCGGTGACCTGCGGCTGGCAGCGGATGCAGTAGGGGTCCTGCACGCGCTGATCGCCCTCGATATGGCTATCGCGAATGACCGAGCCGGCCAGCGCCTCGCGCATCACCGCCGCCGCCTCGCACTGGCCGCGGTGGCCGCGCAGGCTGTGAATCTCCGCCTGCAGCGGCGCGGTGGAGCCCATGATGGCATCGGTGGAGAGTGCCGAGATGATCAGCGCGTTATGCGCCGCGCGCCAGCCCTCGAACAGGCCGGCGAGGGCGAAGGCGGTGCTGAACTGGGTGCCGTTGATACAGGCCAGCCCCTCCTTGGCGCCCAGCGTGACCGGCTCGAGACCGGCGCGTGCCAGCGCCTCGCTGCCGGGAAGCGTCTCGCCGGCGTAGCGCGCCATCCCCTCGCCGATCATCACTGCTGTCATGTGCGCCAGCGGCGCCAGGTCGCCGGAGGCACCCACTGAGCCCCGGGCGGGAATCTCCGGCATGACGCCGTGCGCCAGCATGGCCTCCAGCAGCGCTACCAGCTCGCGGCGCACGCCGGAGGCGCCGCGGCCGAAGGAGAGCAGCTTGAGGGTCATGATCAGCCGCGTCATGCGCGGCGAGATCGTCTCGCCCACGCCACAGCAGTGGCTGAGAATCAGGTTGCGCTGCAGGGTAGCGGTGTCGGCTGCGGCAATCGTGACGCTGGCCAGCTTGCCGAAACCGGTATTGACGCCGTACACCGCCGCGCTGCCACGGGCGGCCTCGGCCACGCGGGCGGCGGCGTCATCGATCGCCGGCAGGCAGCCGTCGTCGAGTCTTGCCGGCGTTTCGTGCCAGTAAATATCGGCCAGCTGCGCCAGGCGGGTAGCGCCCGGCACCAGTACAATGGGGGTCATGTTCGGCTCCGCTGTGATGAAAGGCGGGCGGAGCGAATCGGCGCCGCCTCGACTATGTCTATACAATTACCGCGATGATACGCCAGGTTCAACTCCCCGCGCGACAAGACGCCCTTTGGCACCACTGACTGAGCTCTGCCATGCCCGTTACGGTCGACGCCGAGTCACGGCCGGCAGCGGCGAGCCCAAAAGGGCATTGCCTGAAACTGTAGATTATCTTAATGTCTATACCGTTGCCTGATCGGCTGCGAGAACTCGCCCGAGCCCCGCAGCCCGGAACTGACTGTAACAATCCATAAAAAAGTGAGGTTAGCCATGCGTTTCGGACATGCCGCTGTTATTGCCGCCGCCATGCTGTCGTTCTCTTCTGCCAGTATGGCCGAAACCTATGTGGCGGGTATCGAGCCGTCATTCCCGCCCTGGGCGTCGGTCGATCACGGCCAGTATGTGGGCATCGCCCCCGACGCGGTGCGTGCCATCGCCAGGCAGCAGGGCTTTGACGTCGAATTTCGCTCGATGGCGTTTTCGTCGCTGATTCCGGCACTCAAGGCCGACAAGATCGATATTCTGGTGACCGGACTGACAGTAACGCCGAAACGGGCCGAGCAGATCGATTTCACCGTGCCCTGGTGGCAGATCAATCTCGATGTGCTGGTGCCCGCCGACTCGAATCTCGACGGCACCACGGCGCTCGGCGACGGCCACACGGTCGGGGTGCAGACCGGTACCACCAACTATGAATACCTGCAGAAGCTGGTCAACGATGAAGGCCGTGATATCGATATCAGGACTTATGAACAGGGCACCACGGCGCTACAGGATCTGACGCTCGGACGCCTCGATGCCTACTTCCTGGACGACGATACGGCGCAGCAGTTCGTCGCCGACAACCCGGACAGCGTGAAGATTGCCGGGCAGATCACGCCCCAGCCGCCGGAGGTCTACGCGCTGGCGGTCAAGAAGGGCAATACGGCGCTGCTGGAAAAGCTCAACGCCGGTGAGGTGGCCATCTACAAGTCCGGCGAGTGGGCCGATATCGTCCACAAGTACATGCCGGATGCGAAGGTCATGTCGGTGCCGGTCAGCCTGCCCGAAGGCATCGATACCTACGCCTCGCCGATTCCCGGTATAGCGCAGTAATTCGCCGCTGCCGGGCGAATGAGTGCTTCGATACCGGCCCGATCTCCATCCTTTGCCCCGGCGCTAACCTCGTGCCGGGGCGATAAGTCTCTCCTGTGTCGGCGATGATCTATCAAACCATCCGGGAAAATATTCCCTATCTGGCCGAGGGTGCGGCGATCACCCTGGCGCTGGCCCTGGCGCTGCTGGCGATAGGGCTGCTGGTGGGTGTGACGCTGGGGCTGATGCAGCGTTACGGCGGCATGGCCGTGCGCCTGCTGGCGACTCTGATCGAGCGGCTGCTGCGCGCCATTCCCGCCGTGGTGCTGCTGTTTCTGTTCTATTACGGCATTTCGACGTTCTACGACATCTCCTCCTTCGCGGCGGCGTCACTGGCGCTCGGCCTGCGCTCGGCGGCCTATCAGTCGCAGATCGTGCGCGGCGCGCTCGCTTCGGTGCCCTCGGGGCAGATGGCGGCCGCGCGCGCCATCGGGCTGACGCGCCTCGCCGCGATCCGCCATGTGGTGCTGCCGCAGGCGCTGCGTCAGGCGATCGGCCCCTGGACCAACGAAGCGCTGTCCGAACTCAAGGACACCTCGCTGGCCTACACCATCGGCGTCGTCGAACTGATGCGCCAGGCCAACTACATCGTCTCGGCCAGCTACGGCCATACGCTGGCGGTCTACTCCGCCGCGGCGCTGGTCTATCTGCTTCTTTCGCTGGCGGCGACCCGGGCGCTGGCGCGCCTCGACCACCGCCTGCGTGTTCCCGGCCTTGTTCACTGAGTCCTGTCCATGAGTTCTCGCAATCTGATGCGCGTATCGCACCTGACCAAATACTTCGGCGACACGCCGGTGCTCAACGATGTGTCGCTCGAGGTGGCCGCCGGCGAGGTGAAGGGCATTATCGGTCCTTCCGGGGCCGGCAAGTCGACGCTGATTCGATGCCTCAACGGCCTGGAGCCGATCGACAGCGGCCGGATCTGGCTGGAAGACACCGAGCTGACCGCCGCCAGGGCCAACCTGGACCGACTGCGTTCGCGCATCGGTTTCGTCTTTCAGGATTTCAATCTGTTCACTCACCTCAGCGTGGCCGACAACATTCGCCTCGGGCTGCGCCGGGTGCGCCGGCTGGGCCGCGACGAGGCCGACCATATCGTGCATCGCGAGCTGGCCCGGGTGGGGCTGGAGAGCAAGTGGCAGCAGTATCCGGCCGAGCTCTCCGGCGGTCAGCAGCAGCGCGTATCGATCGCCCGCGCGCTGGCGATGGAGCCCGAACTGATGCTGTTCGACGAGCCCACCTCGGCGCTCGACCCCGAGTCGGTGGGCGGCGTGCTGCGGGTCATGCGCTCGCTGGTCGCCGAGGGCATGACGATGATTATCGTGTCGCATGAAATGGCCTTTATCGAGGCCGTGGCCAACGATGTGCTGTTCATGGCCGAGGGGCGCGTGGTCGAGGAGGGCAGCGCCGAGCAGATCTTTCAACACCCGCAGCAGCGGCGCACCCGGCAGTTTATCGACGGCATTGCCGCGGCGCTGATCGGTGAAGCGAGCGAGGAGGGCGGTGGCGCATGAATGACTGGCTGGCGTTTGCCTGGCCCCATCTGCCGGCGCTTTTGAAGGGGACCGGCTATACGCTGATCATCTGGGTTGTCGCCATGCTGTTTGGCTCCCTGGCCGGCACCGGGCTGGCGGTTACCCGCGTCTACGGCGCCACCCCGTGGCGCCGGCTGGCGACCGGCTATATCGAGCTGATCCGCGGCACACCGCTGCTGGTGCAGATGTTCATCGTCTACCAGGGGCTGCCTCAGGTGGGCATCGTGCTGTCGCCGCTGACCGCTGCCATCACCGCCATCGGCCTCAACACGGCGGCCTATCAGGCGGAGTATTTCCGCGCCGGTATACGCGCCGTACGCCCCGGGCAGATGCAGGCCGCCCGCGCGATCGGACTGTCGCGGCGCCGGGCGATCCGCCATGTGGTGCTGCCTCAGGCCTGGCGTATCGCCCTGCCGCAGTGGGCCAATGAGGTGGTCATCGAGCTCAAGTACACCTCGGTGGCCTTCGCCATCAGCGTGCCCGAACTGATGGGGCAGGCCCAGATGATCGGCGCGGATACTTTCCGCTATTTCGAGATCTTTCTCGTCGCGGCGGTGATCTATGTGGTGCTGGTAGGCCTGGTGACGCTGCTGCTGGACGTCGTCGAGCGCCGCTATGCGCTGCGCCATTAGGGAAATGCTGAATAAATCGACGAGCGAGATGAAGCGCAAGGCGCATGGAACACAGAACACGAGACATAACATGGGGTTAGGCGAGTGTTCGACCGGGCTGGCGCGCCAGTACCACGCAACGCAGCGATTCGCTAGCGCAGGCATTTATGCAGCGTTTCCTTAACCCCGTGGCGACATGAGTTCCCGGGGGGCGATTGCCTGCGCGGCGGGATCGACGTAATGTATATACAAAGTATATCGACGCCTAACCCCTCAAGGAGCGATCATGTCCGACCCTCGTTTTCGCGACACCGAAATCCGCGCCCCGCGCGGCACGCAGCTCTCTGCGCGCAGCTGGCTGACCGAAGCGCCGCTGCGCATGCTGATGAACAACCTCGACCCGGACGTGGCCGAGAACCCGCAGGAGCTGGTGGTCTATGGCGGTATCGGCCGTGCAGCGCGTGACTGGGCGTGCTTCGATCGCATCGTCGAGACCCTGAAGCGTCTCGGCGACGACGAAACCCTGCTGGTGCAGTCGGGCAAGCCGGTGGGGGTGTTCAAGACCCACGCCGACGCGCCGCGCGTTCTCATTGCCAATTCCAACCTGGTGCCGCACTGGGCCGACTGGGCGCACTTCAACGAGCTGGATGCCAAAGGCCTGATGATGTACGGCCAGATGACTGCCGGCTCGTGGATCTACATCGGCTCGCAGGGCATCGTGCAGGGCACCTTCGAGACCTTCGTCGAGGCCGGACGCCAGCACTACGACGGCAACCTCGCCGGGCGCTGGATCCTGACCGCCGGGCTGGGTGGCATGGGCGGCGCCCAGCCGCTGGCGGCGACGCTGGCCGGCGCCTGCTCGCTCAATATCGAGTGTCAGCAGTCGCGCATCGATTTTCGCCTGCGCACCCGCTACGTCGACGAGCAGGCCGATGACCTCGACGACGCCCTGGCGCGCCTCGAGCGCTATACCGGCGAGGGCCGGGCGGTCTCCATCGCGCTGCACGGCAACGCCGCCGAGATATTGCCCGAACTGGTGCGGCGCGGCGTGCGCCCGGACATGGTTACCGACCAGACCAGCGCCCACGACCCGCTCAACGGCTACCTGCCCGCCGGCTGGCAGTGGGACGACTACCGCGAACGCGGCAAGCGCGAGCCGCAGGCGGTGATCGCCGCCGCCAAAGCCTCGATGGCCGAGCACGTGCGCGCCATGCTGGCCTTCGCCGAGCAGGGCATTCCCACCTTCGACTACGGCAACAACATTCGCCAGATGGCGCAGGAGACAGGGGTCGACAACGCCTTCGACTTTCCCGGTTTCGTGCCCGCCTATATCCGCCCGCTGTTCTGTCGCGGCATCGGCCCCTTCCGCTGGGTGGCGCTCTCCGGCGACCCGGAGGATATCTATAAAACCGACGCCAAAGTGAAGGAGCTGATCGCCGACGACGAGCACCTGCACCGCTGGCTCGATATGGCGCGCGAGCGCATCAGCTTCCAGGGCCTGCCGGCGCGTATCTGCTGGGTGGGCCTGGGGCAGCGCGAGAAGCTGGGGCTGGCGTTCAACGCCATGGTGCGCAGCGGCGAACTCACGGCGCCGGTGGTGATCGGCCGCGACCACCTCGACGCCGGCTCGGTGGCCAGTCCCAACCGCGAGACCGAGGGCATGCAGGATGGCTCCGATGCGGTCTCCGACTGGCCGCTGCTCAACGCCCTGCTGAGCACCGCCAGCGGCGCCAGCTGGGTCTCGCTGCACCACGGCGGCGGCGTCGGCATGGGCTTTTCGCAGCACGCCGGGCTGGTGATCGTGTGCGACGGCAGCGAGGCGGCCGACCGCCGTATCGCCCGGGTGCTGCACAACGACCCGGCTTCCGGCGTCATGCGTCACGCCGACGCCGGCTACGACATCGCCATCGACTGCGCCAGAGCGTACGGGCTGGATCTGCCGATGGTGCGTTAGTACCACTGCCACTGCATGCGGTAGGCCTATCCAAACTGATAACAAAAGCAAGGAGTATAAAAATGTCAAGAAACTCTAATATTCGTCTTGGATCGAGCGTATTTTTCCCGGCTTACGGCGTTATTGCCCTCGCTGCCATTGTTGGCCTTGTCAATAATGAAGGGCTGGTCGGTTTCGCCAGAAGCCTGTTCTCTTTTGTACTAACAGATTTTGCATGGCTCTATCAACTTCTTTCGGTGGCAGCGCTGCTGGTAGTCGGCTTTGTATTTTTCTCGCGCGTAGGTGATATACGCCTTGGGGGACCGGAAGCCAGACCGCGTTTTTCACTCGGCACGACCTTTGCCATGGCGCTGACAGGCGGGATTGCTACCGGTGTGGTGACCTATTCGGTTAATGAGCCGATCATTTATGTCGGCAATGTCTACGGTGAGATCGCCAATCAGTCTTTCGAGCCCGGCAGCGTTGAATCAGCGGTTTTTTCGCTGGCGCGCTCTTTTCACAATTGGACCTTCATTCCCTATGCCATGTATTCGATTGTCGGCATGATGATCGCTTACACTCACTATAATAAAGGTAGCCGCTTTTCCATCGCCTCGGCGCTGTCACCGGTTATTGGCGATTATCATCGCCATCCTCTGGTTGGCACTCTGGTTGATATCATATCGGTTCTGGCCATTGCGTTAGGGCTGGCCTCATCGCTCGGTGCCGGCGTCGCACTGATTGGCTCGGGTATCGAGACCGAATACGGTCTGGCTCAGGGGCCTTTGCTCTGGCTGATACTGGTCGGGATTATCGCCGCCATCTTTATTATCTCTTCGATCTCGGGATTGAAGCGCGGCATTCGCTATCTCTCCTCCGTCAATATCTATATTTATTACGGTCTTTTGGTTTTGCTGCTGATCATCGGGCCGGTGGTATATATTCTGAATCTGTCTACGAGCAGCCTCGGTTACTGGCTGAATGATTTTTTCAGCTGGTCACTGGATACCAATCTGCTTGGTGGCGAAGCGCTGGTGACCTGGTGGACCATGTACGACTGGTCGATATGGATCGCCTACGCGCCGCTGATGGGGCTCTTTCTGGCGCGGATTTCCTATGGGCGTACACTGCGGCAGTTCCTGCTCATCAACTGGATTCTGCCGGCCATTTTTGGTCTTGTCTGGTTTGCTGTCTGGGGCGGCAGCGCTATCAAGTGGCAGATCGATGGCACGCTTGATCTTGCCTCCACCATATCCGACCAGGGTGCTGTCGCCGGCTTGTGGGCCTTTTTGCAGCATCTACCCATGGCCTGGCTGCTGACGCCTCTTACCATTCTGGCACTGATCGTATCGTTTGCGACTGCTGCTGATTCGATGTCTGCCACCATTGCCCAGATCTGCACTCTCGGTATCAAGGCAGAAGATGAGCCGCCCGCTTGGCAGAAGTTGCTGTGGGGGCTTTCGATCAGTGTGATCGCTTGGGTCATGGTGGCCTTCGGTGGTGGCGCCCAAGGGATTGATGGGATCAAGTTTCTCGCTGCCGCTGGTGGTTTTCTGGTGATATTTCTTTTCGCACTGATCGTTTTGGGTGGTGCCAGAGCGATGATTCAGGCGCGCCGTAAAGCGCCTGATTCCGGTCTGATCGAGCGCAGGAAAGAGGAGTATCTCTGATAATGAGTACTGCTATTGCTGCGGTCGAGCTGGGTGAAAATGTCATCGGTTGGCGCGAGGTAGTCCGCATTGCCCGTGAAGGGGCGCCAATCGCGATTTCACAAGAGCGCTGGGAGCGTATCACGCGATCGAGAGCGGCCGTGGACGCCTTCGCGCACGGCAATACACCTTACTATGGCATCAATACCGGGCTGGGCGCGCTTTACAATGTGCGCCTTGAGTTTCACCAGCTTCGCCGGCTTTCCTGGCACACTCTGATGAGTCACGCCTGCTGCGTTGGGCAACAGCTTCGTGATGAACAGGTGCGCGCCATTATGGTGGCTGCGGTAGTCAACTACAGCCACGGCTATTCGGGGATCAGTGTTGAAATAGTCGAGCGTCTGGTGGACTTCCTCAATGCAGGTATTACGCCGGTGGTGCCCCGTCAGGGCTCGGTGGGCTATCTGGCCCATATGGCCCATATCGGTTTGACGCTGGTGGGGCATGGTGACGTTCGTTACCAGGGCGAAACAATGCCTGCCGGAGATGCGCTGACTCGGTTGAACAAATCGGCAGTTGAGCTGGGCGCCAAGGATGGCCTGAGTCTGGTAAATGGTACACCGGCCATGACCGGGCTGGCCTGTCTCGCCCTGGACGATGCAAATCGATTGAGTGCATGGGCCGATATTGCCGCTGCAATGAGTTTCGAGGCGTTGGGAGGGCAGCTGGCGGCCTTTGGCGCCGAGGTGCTGGCACTCAAGCCGCACCCGGGGGTACAGGTTTGCGGCCGCACCCTGCGCGAACTATTGCATGGCAGTGCCTGGCTGGCCGAGCGCCAGGGTACCCATCTGCAGGATGCCTTGAGCTTGCGTTCTATCCCCCAGGTTCATGGCGCTTGTCGTGATCAACTCTCCGATGCCTGTCGTCGAATCGACATTGAACTGGCAAGCGCGACCGACAACCCGCTTGTAATCGAAAGCGCTGATGGGTATCAGGTGATTTCCCAGGCCAACCCCCATGGTGCCTCGGTAGCGCTTGCCTGTGATCAGCTTGCCATGGCGGTAGCCGAATGGGGGGCGCTTTCGGAGAGGCGTATTTACAGGTTGGTGACGCCTGAAGCACGTCGGCCGGGCAGCAGTCTGCCGCCCTTTCTTTCCACTAACAGCGGTATGAAATCCGGCATGATGATCGCGCAATATACGGCCGCTTCTCTGGCTGCGGATAACAAACGGCTCTCGCAGCCCGTGGTCACGGATAACTTTCTGACCTCGGCCCTGCAGGAGGATCATGTCAGTCTTGGCGAAAGTGCCGCTTTGAAGTTGGATACCGCGCTTGAAAACGCCTTTCGGATCGTTGCCATCGAATGGCTTTGCGCTGCCCAGGCCTTTGATCTGCTGACCCACACCTCTTTTGCTGTAGCGACCTCAGCGGCATGGCGCTGGCTACGCGATATCGTGGCAGCCTATGATGAAGAACGTCCGCTGTCCGGTGACATCGAAGCTATTTACCGCCGTCTCCGCAGTTCTCCAATGCCTGAAGCGGTAACTATCGAGTTGAGTGGTCCGCTGCTGAAAAGGCCCTTGCAAGCACCTTATTCAGGGGAGAATTACGACCCATGACAACGCTTTGGCACCACTGCCACGCCGTCACCATGGCCGGTGGCCGCTACGCCATCATCGACAACGCAGCGCTGATCGTGCGCGACGGCCGTATCGCCTGGATCGGCGCCGAGGCCGATCTTCCCGGCGAGGATGACACCGGCACCATTGATGAGCGCCGCGACCTCGGCGGCCGCTGGCTGACCCCCGGGCTGATCGACTGCCATACCCACCTGGTCTTCGGCGGCGAGCGCAGCGGCGAGTTCGAGCAGCGCCTCGGCGGCGTCGACTATCAGACCATCGCCCGCCAGGGTGGCGGTATTCTCGGCACCGTGCGCGCCACCCGCGAGGCCGACTTCGACAGCCTCTACGCCAGCGCCGAGGCGCGCGCCCGAGTGCTGCTGCGCGAGGGCATCACCACGCTGGAGATCAAATCCGGCTACGGCCTCGAGCTGGACAGCGAACGGCGCATGCTGCAGGTGGCCCGCGAGCTGGGCCGACGCCTGCCGGTGAGCGTGCATACCACCTGCCTGGCGGCCCATGCGCTGCCGCCGGAGTACGCCGAGCGCAGCGACGACTACATTACTCATGTCTGCGACACCCTCCTGCCGGCACTGGCCGCCGAGGGGCTGGTCGATGCGGTCGACGGCTTCTGCGAAGGCATTGCCTTCAGCCCCGATCAGATGCGTCGGGTGTTCGAGATCGCCCGCCGTCTCGGCCTGCCGCTCAAGCTGCACGCCGAGCAGCTTTCGCACCTCGGCGGCTGCCGGCTGGCGGCCGAATTCGGCGCGCTCTCCGCCGACCACGTTGAATATGCCGGCGACGACGACGCCCGCGCCATGGCGGCGGCCGGCACCGCGGCGGTGCTGCTGCCCGGCGCCTTTTTGACCCTGCGCGAGACGCAGCTTCCCCCCATCGACGCCTTTCGCCAACACGGCGTGACGATGGCGCTGGCCAGTGACCTCAACCCCGGCACCTCGCCGGTGCTGTCACTACGTCTTATGATGAACCTGGCCTGTACGCTGTTTCGGTTGACCCCCGAGGAGGCGCTGGCCGGCGTTACCCTCAACGCCGCCTGTGCGCTGGGTATCGACGAGACACACGGCTCGCTGGAAGTGGGCAAGGCCGCCGACGCGGTGGCCTGGTCGATCAGCGGCCCGGCGGAACTTGCCTACTGGCTGGGCGGCGAACTGCCGGCCATCCCCTTTATCGCCGGCAAGGAGATCACCCTGTGACGAGTTTTGAACTGACCCGCGGCGACACGCCGCTGCTGATCTCCATTCCCCATGCCGGCGTGCGGCTGACGCCGGAAGTGGAGGCCGGCCTGACCGATCAGGCGCACGCCCTGACCGACACCGACTGGTACATGCCCGAACTCTACGACTTCACCGAGCGGCTGGGCTGTAGCCGGCTGCGCGGGCTCTACTCGCGCTACGTGATCGATCTCAACCGTCCGGCGGATGACACCCCGCTCTATGCCGGCGCCACCACCGGGCTCTTTCCCGAGATCGACTTCGACGGCCGGCCGCTTTTCCGGCCGGGCCTTGAACCCGCCCCGCAGGCACGAACGCAGGCGCTGGCGGAGATCTGGCAGCCCTATCACCAGGCCCTGGCGGCGGAGCTTCAGCGCCTGAAAGCGCGCTTCGGCTACGCCCTGCTGTTCGACGCCCACTCGATCCGCTCGCAGGTGCCGCGCCTGTTCGAGGGGCCACTGCCGGACATCAACCTTGGCACCTTCGAGGGCGCCAGCTGCGCCCCGGCGCTGAGCGAACGGCTGCAGGCGCTGTGCGCCGCCCAATCCACCTACAGCTGGGTGCTCAACGGCCGCTTCAAGGGCGGCTACATGACCCGCCACTACGGCAACCCCGCCGACAACGTCCACGCCGTGCAGCTGGAACTCTCGCAGCATACCTACATGGCAGAGCCCGAAGCCGGCGTCGACTATCCCGGCGATGCCATCTTCCCCTGGCGCGAGGAGCGCGCGGCCCGGGTGCGGCCACTGCTGGAAGCGCTGATGAGCGACATGCAGGGGTGGGTGCCGCAGGGAAGGTAGGCGAGAAAGTCGGCGCGGCCATGCTGGCCGTTCGGTTGAGCGGCGCATTGACGCACTTCATTTTGAAGTTGATAATGCATCAAAATGAAGTTTACGCGTTTATGCTCGTCTTGATGACAGGAGCGTGCCATGGAGCTGCAGGAGGCCCCCTCGACGATAGCTCGTCCGCTTTTTGAAGGCATCGCGGAAGAGCCGGCAGCGGTGATCCGCACCGCCCGGCAGGGCGTGCCGGGTAGCCTGGTGCGCCGGGCGCTTGGTGAGCTGAGCGATCATCCGCCGTTTCGCGAGCTGTTCATCAGGCTGCTCGAAACGACCTCGGGCAATCTGCATCGTACTTACCAGCGCGCGGCGCTGCCCCGCACCCAATCCGAAGAGGTGCTCGATCTGCTGGGCCTGCTGAATCATGTCCACCGCGTTTTCGGCGACAGAGAAATGGCGCTGGAGTGGCTGCAAACGCCGCTCGTGGCGCTCTCCGGTGAGCTACCGATTGCGCTCTGTGATACCTTTCATGGACGGCAACTGGTGCGTACGGCGCTGCGCGCCATCGAGTACGGCGAGTTCAGCTGATGCGGCTCTACCGTATCGGCCCCGCTCGCTGGCTGCCGGTACTCAGTGGGCGAGGCGCCAGTTTCGAGAGCGGCGGCCGCTGGAACGAGCCCGGCGACCCGGTGCTTTATCTCGGCACCTCGGTCAGCTTGGCGATGCTGGAAATGAGCCACTACCTGCCTTCGCCGCGACTGGTGCCGGCCAGCTACCGTATCGGCATCTTCGAAGTGCCGGATGACGCCATCGACCGCTGGTCACTGGCTGATCTGCCGGATGACTGGAATATTTCCCCCCCCCCTGCCGCTACTCGTGCCATGGGCAGTGAATGGCTCCGTGCCCACCACAACCTGGTGCTGCTGGTGCCCAGCTGCGCCGTACCCGGCGGCCTTGAAGAGATCGCCGTCATCAATCCGCTGCATCCCCGGATGAACGAAGCAGGACTGATAGAAGCCACCCGAAAGGCGCTTTACAACCCGCGCGCATTTCGGGAGATATAGCCTGGCCGCCCATTCCGGAGGCAACACCTGATCGTTTCGGTAAGGTGTGGTATTCATGCCCGTGTTACGTCCAACCTATCCGGTGAGTGCCTGCTTATGCCTAACGTAAAGCTTCGCATCGAACTCGAAAACACCGATCCGCTGGTATGGCGGGAGTTCGTGGTTCCGCAACAGATCAACCTGAGAACGCTGCACAGTGTGATTCAGGATGTGATGGGCTGGGAGGAGGAACATCTTTACGAATTCGAGTGCGCCGGGCGCTATTATGGCGAACCCGATCCCGACGTCATCGGTAATCAATCCGTTGCCATGGCGAGCAACGCCAAACTATCGACGCTATTGCCGAAAATCAAAAGCCACGAACTACGCTATACGTATGATTTCGGTGATGGCTGGGAGCACCGGCTGGCGCTCCTCGAGACATCCTCGTTAGCCGCCATGCATACGCCATGGCTACTGGCCGGCGAGATGGCCTGCCCGCCGGAAGATATCGGCGGCATCATGGGTTACGAAGCGCTCAAGGCGGCGCTTCGCGGTGAAGAGGATGAGCACGGGCAGATGATACTGGAGGGCCTCGGCGGCGAATTTGACCCGCAGGCGCTGGATATCGAATTGATCAACGAGCAGCTGGAGCCGATTCGCCGGCGTTTCAGGCGGCGGTAATCGTGCAGGCGAGGCTCGGCTTCGATTTGACGCTCGTCGATCCGACATCGAGGATATCCTCGATCTTTTGAGCACCCCGAGAACAAGTCGGACAATGACCCTTTCCGTATCCCGCATTCAGCCGGACGACGAAACGGCCTTTCTCGACGCCGTGGCGCGCAGCCGCGAGCTGTTCGGCGATTGGGTCGACCCGCCATCCGATTCAAAGCGTTTCGCCGAGCACCTGACGAAGTATGCATCCGATAATCGCTTCAGCTATCTGGCCCGCAATGACCAGGGCGAGCTTATCGGTTGTATCAACACCAACGAGATCGTGCGCGGGGCCTTCCAGTCGGCATTTCTCGGCTACTACGCGTTTTCGCCGCACAGCGGCAAGGGGCTGATGAAGCGTGCGATGACGCTGGTCATCTCGGAAGCCTTCGAGCGACACCAACTCCACCGGCTGGAGGCCAACATCCTGCCCGGCAATCTCGCCTCGATAGCTCTGGTCGAATCACTCGGCTTCAGGCTCGAGGGCTACTCCCCGCGCTATCTCAACATCGCCGGGCAGTGGAGAGACCACCATCGTTACGCCATCACGGTAGAAGATTGGCAGTGAGCGCCATAGTCTTGCCGGTATGTCCGCGACGACGCTATCAAGAAGCATTACCGGTTGCCGATAGAAATAATAGTGGCATCGGTGAGCGGTGGCGCAGTATGGGTCGAAATGCTGGGTAACCCTATGTAATCCCGCGAATATTAGCGCATGAAAGATTCGCAACGTTTGATGGGCACGGGGTCATTCCAGGGTTTCGTCTCGCCGCACTTGATACCTTTGTATTAATACTTTTGGCGATATTATCTCTACTCTCTTAAGCGGGGCAACAAGAAGTAGTGTGGCCATTGGTGGCAATGTGTTTTTGATGTATTGATCTGAACCCGTAGTGTAGTTTGCAACAGATTGCGGGTGGTCGATCCTGGCCCTGGGGGCTGTGGTGAAGTCCGCAATCGACCCAAAGCGGACATCTCGGCGAAAGCGGCATGTTGGTTCAGCCGAGTTATGCAGCCTGAACTACAATTGGTGTTATGTTGCCGAACTATAATTAATTCTTAGAAATTTCAATAGGTTGGGGTGCGGGTGGTGTGCTAGATAACATTGTTGAACGCGCGTGCGCGTTCAAGTCAATAAACGGTCTCGCTATCTAATACCTGTTATACGAGTCGGACAAGATTATGGGCTATTCGGAAGAAGCTAAATCGCGGTTTCTTGCTTCGAATGAAGAAGTAAGGAAGCGAATTGATGATATCCCGGAAGCTCGCGCAGACGCTCTGGGAGTTTCCAAACGTGAGCTGCAAGATCTCGATCTTATGCGTGCAATGGAAAAAGCGGCCGAGAGACGTGGGCAAGATTTAGGCGAATTTATGATTGAGCTTGGAACGGATACCGAGGAAGAAGCGAATCAAATCCGGCTTGACCGGGCTAAGAGACGTGCAAGCGCACTAGGTCTGTCGTGGGAAGAGTTCGTCGAATTAAATCCGCCTTGGGAAGGGTATAACTAGTCGCTGCAGTTGACCGTCCAAAGCGCTGGCGCGCTTCGGACGGCAACTGAGCTTAGGCGTTAGGCACAACGGACTCACGATTAAGGAAAACTATTATGGACTTTCTTCAAGCATATAATCGGCTGCAAGATAATCAGTCTACTTCGGAAGCGGAAGCGCAGAGGTTCCTCGATTCTCTGGACGAAGAGACTCAGGATAAGGTGATTGCGGCTATTTACTTAGGCCGATATCACTTTGATCATACCAAAATTCGAAGTGATCTCGACGTAAGCCGCGGTGCGACCGATCATATTCCAAGAAAAGACTATGCGCGGATTATTCACGAAAAATCGGGGAATATTGAGCTCTACCTAAATAAGCTCGAAGAATGCGCAAGGAATTCGGATTTCAACATAGATTCAATTTAACATTGGTGCCTAACGAATCGCTGCAGCTGACCGCAAAGCGCTGCCGCGCTTTGGGTTCCCTCCGCAGGCTTCGCCTGCTCCGGCGGCAACTGAGCTTCGGCGTTGGGCGGCACTTGAACGTTGCGTCATGAGGAGGCGGAGTGGAATTTTTCGCAAATAAGTTCAATGGCAACTTTCTACGCAACGTGTTGCCTGGCGAAGCTGTAGATGTGGATTTCGTGCGCGCTGCAATCGCATACGGTAGCGACGCGTCGACTTTGGTTGAGAACTGCCTCAACAACCGGCGCAGGCTCGATATCTGGATGCGATACGACCACACCGTACCCGTTGCACCTCATTTACTGAGGAAATTGCTCGCCGGAGCATCGTCAAACATCTTCTGCTCGTTAGTTCCCGATGTGCTCCATTCCAAGGTTATTTGGTGGAAGGGATACGGCGCATATATTGGTTCGGCGAACTTAACTGACCGGGCTTGGGCAACAAATATAGAGTTCGGTGTATTTCTCTCGGAGCCCGAACTTGATGAATCAGGAGGGCTCAAGGAAATCGAGTTGTTTTTCGAACAGCTCGAAAATTGTGATGCTGTATTGCCACTGACTCAAGAAATTGTCGAGGAGCAAGAGCAGCTTCAAAAGCTGAGACAGGACAAGCTTCACGCAATTGATGCGGAGGCTGAACGGCGTCGCAGGATTGAAACTTGGGCTGGCCCCGCTGAGGTCGCGACCCGTAAAAAAGCAGTTGACGCTAGTCGCGATAAATTCATCAAGGAATGGGCCGAGGGCCTGACTTTCCTCCGAGCACTAGCCGAGAAAGCCCCTGCTTTTCGCCCAAGATGGATGAGCGAAGATGTCCCTGCAGCTTGGCAGGCCGATCAGTTCTTGCACGCCTACTACTACAACCAGGTCGTAGAAGGCGTGCGCCATCCGTTTGAAGAGTTCTATCTGAGAAATCGCTCCGATCCTGCGGGCGCTGCCGATCGCGCATTGCGCTGGTGGTCAGGCCTACGAGAACCACCATCCCACGAAGACGAAAATTGTCATATACGAGCACCGATCATTCGAGAAGTTCTGGCGAAAGGCAGGATCGAGAAAACTGCGTTGGAGGATTTCGTTCGCGTCTGTCAGGCCAACCACTCGACTATGGATCATGTGAGAAGGATGCGGCTTGATACATTGGGGGTAACAGAGGAAGTAGACGAGTTGGCTAGAGGAGCAGCCTTCGCCAGATGGCTTTGGGGCAAAAGGAATCAACAGGGCGAGTCGGTCGTCGATCTGCTTCAGTTCGTTTTAGATGGCGGTGGTTCATCGGACTTACCTCGTCGAATTTTCGAGGCTACCCGTTCCGAGGAGCGTAGATTTTCTCATTTCGGTATAAACCAAGTGGCAGAGATTGCCGGCTGGGCCCGGCCCGAAATTTCTCCACCACGTAACGGGCGAACAAGTAAGGGATTACGGGCGTTGGGGTTTGATGTTCGCATCTACTAAAAGCTGGGTTAAGCCCGTGCCGGTGCCGCCCAACAAATCGCTGGAGAGGGACTTTTGCTACGCAGGCTGCGCCTGCTCCGCAAAGCCCCTCAACTCAGGCGTTAGGCCTAGATCGTTTTCGTAGGGGGCGAAATGGTCGATGTAGTGGAAAGCTGGTTTTACGTTCAGTCTCGCGAGTTCGACTAGGACTTTTTAGAAAACAGGTCATCGCTACTTTTTGATCGCTGGGATAAAAGAGTCGCTCAAACGCTCCAGCTAGAAGATTATTCGTTAACACTCGTTGTTGAAGAAGGGTCAATAAAAGGTCTTGCCACCGTAGTGGCCCCGTTTTATCTGCTTTATCTCGCCATAGGCCAATACGGAAGTTTCGTGTCCGGGGTCAACGCGATTTATGAGCAATCTGAGTACGTGACGGCGGCGGTCTTCGGCGACGCAAAAGACACATTCAATCTCGGAGACAATCCAGGAAACACCCGACGGAAAGATGGTGCCGTCGTCTATCTTAAGAAGCTCTTTAATCAGGTACAGGCCGGAAGAATGACTCCAGAGCAAGCCGTTCAGGAGGTTAAAAAGCACTTCGGCGACGAGGCGGCGGAAGTTCTTGGGTTTATCGAAGACCTAGAAACAAGTCTTAGAACGGTGCCCCATTTTCCTGAGCAGTTAACGTTTGAAGACGAAACGTGGCCTGATTTCCTCGAAGAAAAAACATTGAAACCGCTCGACGGGGACCGTCTACCAAGACGATCATCATCCAGTAGACCGAGCCACTACCGCGTTGAAATAGTCCGCGAGTCGAGGCGCGAAGAAAAAATCGTTATTGTTGAAAGGGTAAAGTGAAATTCAGTCTGCCTAACGAAACGCTGCAGCCGACCGCCGAAAGCGCTGGCGCGCTTCGGCCGGCAACTGAGCTTAGGCGTTATATCTGCTCTGGCTTAACGTCCGCTCCTGGCCGAAAGCGGTCAATCTGACAGTTTCGAAAGTCTAGCAGTCTGTCGGGCTTGCCGTCGGCAGATGAGGCGTACAACCCGCCCCGGCAGATTTTTGCACCAGCATGGTGCCCAGCGGCGTCGGTTCGGTAAACCGCTCCAGCGGCGGCGTGTGGTGGACTTCCCGCTTCACCGCGATGTGCGGATCCATGCCGGCCTGTTCGCAGGGCACTGAAATACCCGGTGTCGGCCAGCAGCCTGTCGACGCTGTCCAGCGAGTCCGGCAGGGCCGTCAGTGGCTCGAGCATCGGCTCGACCTGCTCCCTGTCATTACAGGCCTGGGTGACCGCCGCCTTCCGGTCGACCGGTCGCGTGAACTGGAAGCTTTGATGGCCGAAGGGAATAGCGAACCGGCAAACGTTTTCGGTAGAGCGGCCGCAGCCGAAACCGTGGCGCGAATAATCTATGCAGCGCGGGCTTTGGCCGATCTTGAACGCGTGACAGAATTTCTTCTCGAGACCGACTCGGTCGCGGCTTCGCAAACCGTAGGTCTTATCACTACGGCAATCGAAACGCTCGAAGACCATCCGCTCATTGGGCGCACGTATTCGCCCGAGGTTCGCGAACTGTTTATCTCACGAGGGCGCACCGGCTATGTCGCGCTGTACCGCTTCTTGCCGGGACAGGATCTGGTCGCCATTCTGTCTATACGGCATCCCGAACGCGTCGCCGAGAAGATCCTCGGTTTGATCCGATCCGGTGAACGGCAGGACGATCTCGTTCCTAAAGCATTCGGCGGAAGCCTCGAGGCGTAGTCGACCGGCCCACCGGTGCCGGACAGCCAAGCCACTCCCGTATCAGGTTGGATATCGTCCTGCGTCGAGATGGATGGTTTGGCCATTCAGATATTCGGTGTCGAGGATCATGCGCAAAGCCGGCCAAACTTCCTCGGGATGTCCGCGCCGTTCGAGCGGAAGACTGTCCGCAGGGGGCAAATCCATCGTTGACAGCATGGCCGTTTGAAAGAGGGTCGGCGCGATCGCGTTGGCCGTGATGCGATAGCGAAGGAGCTCCGAGGCATAATAGTGCATCAGTCCTTCCATGCCAGCCTTCGACGCCGCGTAGGCAGCGGAAAGCTTTCCGCCGGATCGGGCGGCGCCCGACGACACGAACACGATACGCCCGCCATCGGTCGTCATATGCGGCCATGCGGCCTGCGATACAGCGAAGGCACCGCCCAGATTGACCGACACTGTTCGCATGAATCGATCCTGATCGAGGTCTTCCAACGTGATGACCTCGCCGATACCTGCGTTGTTCACGACGCAGTCCAGCCGCCCGAATGCCTCGAGCGTTGCTCCGACGAGGTTTCCGGCCTGTTCGACATCGGAGACGTCGGCACCGATGGCAATGGCACGGCCGGATTGCGCATGAATGCGGGATACGATCTCTTCGGCTTCCGCCCGCTGCGTCCGGTAATTGACCGCGACGCTGAAGCCGGTGCGACCGGCCGCTTCGGCGATCGCACGACCGAGGCCACGCGCCGCGCCGGTTATCAGTATTACGCGCTTCTCGGGCAGAGAGGTTTCTTCGTGAGCCATGAGCGAACTCAACCTCGGAGGACGAGTTCGACGCCCATCCGTTCCAGGAGGAGCCGGCTGTCGTATTGCGCCCACTCCTCGATCAACTGACCGTTTTCCGCATAACGGAAGACATTATTGATCGTGTAGAAGGCCGGCTCTTCCGTCGGCTGGATCGTCCCGATGGGCGAGGCTGTGAACGGTCGAGCGAAGATGCCGTAGAAGGTCGTCCGGGCCGCGACGTTCGCTCCACCGTCCGAGAAGATTTGCTGACGCGTCACAGAGAAGTCGTCGAACGCCGCTCGGCATGCTGCGAAGTAGTCCCAGAGCTCTTCGCGGGTCAGCGTCGATCCATCGGGACCGTGAAACCGGAAATCGGGATGGAAGAAGGCTTCCAAAGCGGGACGGTTCTCTTTTGCGATACCGTCCTCGCCAATGCGAATGAGCTGTCGCGCCCTCTCGGAAAGTGTCGGATCGCTTGCGTTCAGATTGGCTTCGGTCATCATTTCACTCTCGGATGTCTTGTTCGGGATGGTGTTCGATGTCCGTGTCGTCGCTGCGAAGGCGGTCTGTCGCCACTTCAGGGCAAGCGGGCTGAAAGCGCCGAAGACGACTGCGCAACCGCCGAGTAGAAAGTGCCGACGTGTCGGCCTCGTCTCAAAATCGCTCATGACATTTTCCTTTGCGAAGGCATCAGGAACGGTGTCCGTTGCTGGTCTGATCGCATCGGTACGCAAGGTCTTTCTGCGTCTGGATGAGGGCCAGCCGTGACTTCAATTCGCGCTCGATATTGTCGAAGGCGACGCTGCCCATCGCCACACGAAGGGGGATCGTCTCGGCGTCGGCGAGCGCGAGCATCTCGGCCGCCATCTTTGCCGCGTCGCCCATCGGGACATCGAAGCCGCCGGACTGGAGTGCGTCACGCAGTTGCGCGGTCGGCGTCCCGTCATAATCCTCAATGCGTTCTCCCATATCGATCCCTGTGAGGAAGTTGGTTTCCGTCGGGCCCGGCTCAATGAGGCAGAAGTCGATGCCGAACGAAGCGACTTCCTGCGCGACGGCTTCCACGAAGCCTTCCTGGCCCCATTTCGAAGCATGGTAGGTGGAGAAGCCCGGATATGAGATTCGGCCGCCCTCCGAGGACACCTGCAGAATGCGACCACCGCCCTGGCTGCGGAGGTGCGGCAGGAGCGAGCGGGTGAACAGAACCGTACCCGTCAGGTTCGTCTCGATCTGCCGTCTGATCTGATCCGGCGTGAGTTCCTCGATCGCACCGAATGTGCCGTAGCCGGCATTGCTGAGGACGACATCGATCCGGCCGAATCGATCGAAAGCCTTCTTGATCGCGGCATCGATCGACGCCTTGTCGGTCAGATCCATGTGAAGCCGAATCATGCGGTCGCCGGCGCTGTTCGCGAGGTCGTCCAGTGCCTCTGGGCGTCGCGCAAGCGCCGCGACCCTATCTCCACGGGCAATCAGCTTCTGCGTTACAAGCCTGCCGAAGCCCGAATTGGCCCCGGTCACGAGATATGTCATGGTCATCGTCGTTTTCCTTCAATTGTCGTTCGATCCGAATTTAGCTGTTCGAATTACTCGAATGAAGGAGGTGGATGGCCATCAACCTGTTCGATATTGTGCATCAATGAATGAACCGACCCTCAAGGAATTCCGCACCGCTCTTGCTGTCGCCGATGCCGGAAGCTTCCGAGCGGCCGCACATCGGCTCGATGCAGCTCCCTCCACCCTCAGTCACGCAGTTGCGGGGCTGGAGGAAAAGCTCGGTCGGCGACTCTTCAACCGCTCGACCCGCAGCATTGCGGTCACCCCAGAGGGAGCGGCGATCCTTGCCCGGATCGCCCCCTTGATCGCTGAGTTCGACGCGGCGCTTGCCGCGGGCGGCCAGGCGGAGGGAAGTGTCGCGGGAAATCTGAGGATAAACGCGCCGCTGTCGGCGGCCTCGTTCCTCCTGTCGGACATTCTGCCGGCCTTCCACGCGCAACATCCGCAAATCGAGATCGACCTACGTCACGAGGAGCGGATGGTAGACATCGTCGCGGCGGGTTGCGACGCAGGCATTCGGCTCGGCCGGACGGTACCGCCGGACATGGTCGGCGTTCCGTTCGGCACATCGCTCCGGTTTTTGCCTGTTGCGTCGCCTGCCTATCTTGCTGACCGCGGAACACCGGAGCATCCTCGCGACCTGCTGGACCATCGCTGCATCCGGACGCGGATGCCGCGTGGCGAGCGTTATTCGTGGCAGTTCGCGAAAAACGATGAGCAATTGGAAATCGACGTCCCCGGCTTCCTGACGCTCGACCGAATGGCATTGATGATCGACGCCGCCGTGGACGGTATGGGCATTGCCTACGTCATGGAGAACGCCGCAAAACGACAGATCCTCGACGGTCGTCTCGTTCCACTTCTCAGCGACTGGTGCCCCGCCGACGAGCGCTACTTGCTCTACTTCCCGGGTCGCCGCCACGTCCCGGCGCCGCTCCGCGCCTTCATCGATTTCGTCAAAGCGACCGTCAATCATGACTGACTGTTAGTAGGCGTCACGGGGGTGTCCGCTTGTCGCTGAATGATTTCTTGGACCGGACCGTCCGATGTCTTGAAGAGTTTCGGGCGCCGCGAGGCGTACGAAAGTCCCCGAAGAACGAACCCGCGGGATGTGGAATCAGGACTATCGCAGCGACTCGTCGACCAGATCGGGCGATACGACCCGAGCCAGCAACCCCATGCTGAGATAGTCCGCGATTCGAACCGGCCCGCCCCGTGTCGATGCCTTGCCTGCCATGTTCACGCCCACCCGAAGTGATCGATCTTCAGATCATTCTATCGCTAAGTGAACAGCATCGGGTCTGTCCCCTAATGTTACTCTTGAGCCTTGGCATCTCGCATAGGCGACGTATCGAACAGCCGACGATATTCGCGCATGAATTGCGAGACGCTCTGATACCCGACCGCGAAAGCCGCCGCGCTTGCTGTGATCGTGCCGGTCAGGAGTAATCGTCGCGCTTCGTAGAGGCGCAGGGTCTTGTGGTATTGGAGCGGCGTCATGCCGGTCGCGCCCTTGAACCGACGGTGAAAGGCGGACGCACTCATGCCAACGGCGTTGGCGACCGCTTCGACGCTGAACGGCTCAGTATAATTCTGTCTGATCAGGTCCAGCGCATCATGAATCCGTGCGATGCGACGATGGCGCGTCGCAAGGCGTTTCAGTGCCGCGCCCTGAGGCCCCTTGAGAAGACGATACACAAGCTCTCGTTCCAGAAGTGGCGCCATGACCGGCACTTCTTCCGGCCGGCCGACCAGGTTCAGCACACGGCGATAGGTGTCGAGCAGGTCCTGTCCAGCGAGATCGACGCTGAAGCCGCGCTCGGGCAGCGCATTGGCAGAACCGGGCATGCGTGATGTCAGCTCGACGACGATGCTCGTATCGATGGCGAGGCTGATCGCGAGATAAGGTCTTTCGCTATCGGCCTCCGTGATCTTCGCCAACATCGGCAGATCGAGCGATGCGGTGAACGTATGCCCGGCGCGATAAGTCAGCACGTGCGGGCCGATCGTCAATTGCTTTTCTCCCTGCACGATCAGGCTCACCACTGGACGATGGACTTGCGGCGGAAGGTCGCTGCACCGGCTGACCTTGAGCAGCCCGATATTGGCGATCGATGTGGAAGTAAGGCCTTCTTGGCCAAGACAAGCCACGTTCGACGCCAGCTCTGCCATCTTGTCGTCCATCGGCCTGTTCCTCTTTGCCGTGCGCACTCTATTCGTGGCGGAGAATCACTGATTGAGCAGAAATAGGCAATCATGGGGGCGTATTGAACACGACGATCGAGCACGCCAGGCCTATCCTGATCATTCAACTCAGGGAGAGGAAGAGAGGATATGAAACGTACCGGAAACACGATCTTCATCACCGGCGGCGGTTCCGGCATCGGGCGCGCGCTGGCCCATCGCTGGCATGACGAGGGCAACAGGGTGATCGTTGCAGGGCGCCGGCGCGAAGCCCTGGAAGAGACGGTCGCAGGCCGATCGGGGATGGCATACTACGAACTGGACGTTAGCGATCCCGATGCGATCAGGAGCGTGGCCGGACGGCTGACGACCGATCACCCCGGCCTCAACGTTCTCGTCAATTGCGCCGGAATTTCCGGGTTGGAAGATCCGACGACGACTCGCGATCTATCGCGCACGTCGGACATTGTCGAAACCAATCTGCTTGGCCCCATCCGCATGACCGACGCGCTGGTGGATCATCTGAAAGGGCAGCCCGATGCGGCCATCCTCGTCGTTTCCTCGGGCACCGGTTTTGTACCCTATCCGGGCGCGGCGACCTACTCGGCGAGCAAGGCCGCGATCCACTCCTATACGTTATCGCTGCGAGCGCTGCTGAAGGGTGCCACGCAGGTCATCGAAATCATCCCGCCGATGGTGGCGACCGATCTGCTGGACGGCCTGACCGCGTCCCCCCTCAGTGTGCCGCTCGACAAGTTCGCGGATGATGTGATGGCGCAGTTGACCGGGCAACCGGAAGCCGACGAAATTATCGTGGAGGAGGTCGAACCGTTCCGTTTCGCCGAACGCGACGGAAAGATGCGGGAGATCGTGGCGAGCATGATTGCCGACGATTGAGAGGACGGAATAATAGGGGACGTCCCCAATGCTGTTCACTTAACGACCTGAACCGTGTAATCAGGCTGTCTGTTGAGCCGCTCGTCGCCTTTTCGGGATGGATAGTCTTTCATTCGTCTTTTGATTCGTCGTGGATGGGTTTGACCGCGCGGACTGACGCAACTTGCGGTTGTGCGGTATTCGCCACAGCAGATCGGCGCCGGTCTGGCTGGCCGCCTGCCACATGGGAAAGCCTGA